>CASDOZ010000001.1 GCA_949282265.1 uncultured Bacteroidales bacterium
TACCCGCTGAAGCACTGAGCAGCTACCAAAACCATGCAGATTGGAGCGTATTCACCAACCTGCAAGCCATCGTAACAGAATTTACCGTCGGTGGACTGACATACAAAGTGACCGACCAGATTGCCAAAACAGTGGAAATAATCGGCTATACAACGGGATTGCCTGATGTACTGGACATTCCGGCTACCGTAACCAACAATGGTATAAACTACAACGTAACCAGCATCGGAGCGGATGCAATCTGGGGTATCGATGACCTCACAGAGGTAAGTATTCCAAACAGCATCACCACCATAGGGGAAAATGTGTTCTGGGCTTGCTACTACATGACGAAAGTAACTATTGGAAGCGGAGTGACGAGCATAGGAGCAGGTGCGTTTGCCCTATGCGAAGGCCTCACGGAAATGACCGTACTCGCCACCATGCCGCCTACTTTAGGAGATGACGCATTTGGAGGCGTCAACCGCGACATACCCGTATATGTACCCGCTGAATCGTTGGCAGCTTACCAGGCAGCCGAGGTTTGGAAGGACTTCAACCTGCAAGCCATAGGGAGTGCTTTTACCGTCGGTGGACTGACATACAAAGTGACCGACCAGACTGCCAAAACGGTGACTGTCACCGGCTATGTAAACACGCCCGAAGGCGCACTGGAAATTCCATCCACCGTTGAACATAAAGGCACCACCTACAGCGTGATCTCAATCGGGAAAGAAGCCTTCTATGACTGCACCGGACTGACAAGTTTAACCCTGCCGGCCAGCCTGACAAGTATTGAAACGTATGCCCTCTACAACTGTTCCGGACTTACAAGACACCTGTATATGTACCTGCTGAATCGTTGGAAGACTACAAGGCAAGTGTTTGGAAAGGATTCACCAACCTGCAAGCCATAAAGACTGCCCTGAACACGCCGTCCATGCCGGAGAGCATCAGCATGAAGGGCGGCCTGCTGCACAACCCGCAAGGGCTGCACCTGACCCTCTACGACATGCAGGGACGCCAGGTGTATAGCGGCAATGACAACACCGTGAGCCAGCCCGCCGGCGTATATGTGCTGCGCTGCAACGGCGCAAGCGGCAAGGTACTGTTCTAAACCATTAGGGACGGACGCCCCGCAACCGGAAAAAAGAAAAAAAATAAGCACATAATAATATCATGGAGAACGGTTGCGGGGATGTCCTTCCCCATTAAGGCAAACAACCGCGGCGAAAGCCGCAAAAGACAAATTACAAACCATTAAAATGAAATCGATATGAAAAAGACATTATTTACTCTCATTGTTGCCCTCCTGGCCGCCACAGGCGCATGGGCACAAAATGAATTCAGCTTCGACGGGCTGTACTACATGGTGACCGACGAAACCGCCATGACGGTGGAACTCATCAACTATAACATCAGCAAGCCGACAGGCACGCTCATAATTCCCACCACCGTCTCTGACGACTACGACGACTACACCGTGACCAGCATCGGAGACTACGCGCTTGAAAATTGCAGCTCACTCACGTGTGTGGCTATCCCCGCCAGCGTGACCAACATCGGCAACGGGGCGTTTAGGTATTGCTCTGCCCTCAAGAGAGTGATTGTATGGGGCCTTACCCCACCCAGTGTTAAAAGCAATTCGTTTACGGGCACACACAGCGACCTCGCGGTATATGTGCCCGCCGAAAATCTGGAAGACTACAAGGCAGCCGAGGTATGGAAAGACTTCAACCTGCAAGCCCTGCACAGCCACTTCACCGTGGACAACATGCACTACACGGTAACCGACTTTATCACCAACACGGTGGAAATAGACGCCTACATGGGCGAGCCGGAAGGCGTGATCACAATTCCTACCATCGTAAGCTATGAAGGCACGAAGTACATCGTGACCAGCATCGGAGACGATACGTTTAACACGTACCCCAAAATCACGGAAGTGATTTTACCCGAAGGCCTGACACGCATCGGAATACATGCGTTCAACCATTGTACCGCCCTCACGGAAATAAACATACCCAACAACGTAACAATCATTGATAGAAATGCGTTTAGCAATTGCACGCAGTTGAACAAACTGAGGATAGGAAACAACCTGGAAACCATCGGAGCCAATGCGTTCGACGGTTGCTCCGCCCTTGAGGAAATAAACATACTGGCCACCACACCGCCCACCGTCGCAAGTGACGCCTTTACGAGTGTGAGCCGCGACATACCCGTGTATGTGCCCCAAGAATCGCTGGAAGACTACAAAACGGCCGATGTCTGGAAAGAGTTTACCGCCATTCAAGTCCTGGACAACCAATTTGTCGTAGACAATTTCACGTATGAGATTATCAACCTGATTGGCAAGGAGGTGAAACTGGTCGGCTTTTCCAGCTACACGCATACCGGACTGCTGAACATTCCGTCTGCCGTAACTTACAAAGGCACGACATACACCATAACAGACATAGCGGAAAATCCGTTCATTCTCTGCTATAAGCTGACCGGATTCACTGTTGACGATGACCATGCCATTTTGAGCGCGGAAAACGGCGTATTGTTCAACAAGGACAAAACAGCCCTGCTGGCATATCCTATCGGGAAAACCGAAACCGCCTATACCATTCCGGGCACAGTGACAAGAATTGCAAATTATGCTTTATACGGATGCCATGCCCTGTCAACGGTGGATCTCCCTGACGGCCTGACAAGAATTGGAAATTATGCGTTCAGCATCACTTCCATCACGCAAGTGAACATTCCGAAAGGAGTGACTGTAATTGAAAACAGCGCATTTGAATCTTGCAACAAGCTCGCTAAGGTCTGTATCCCTGCCGGCGTGACAAAAATTGGCAATAGTGCTTTCTACGATTGTTCTGCCCTGACGGAGCTGACCGTGCTCGCCACCACTCCGCCGACATTGGGAACCGATGCCTTTTTCAATGTCGGACTCGACATACCCGTATATGTGCCCGCCAAAAGTCTGAATGCCTACAAGACAGCCGAGGGCTGGAAAGAGTTTACCAAGCTGCAAGCCATAGTAACAGAATTTACCGTCGGTGGACTGACATACGAAGTAATTGACCAGACTGCCAAAACAGTGGAAGTGATAAACTTCACCAATGAACTGCCAAACACAGCAACGATTCCGGCTACCGTAAGCTACGAAAGCAAAAACTACACCGTAACCGCCATTGCATCGGAAGCATTTTCTCAAAATAAAACCATAACGGAAATAACCATCTCCGAAGGCATAACATCCATTGGAGACAATACGTTCGGCCAGTGTTACGCACTCACCACTGCGAACATACCGGCCAGCCTAACCAATATGGGCGATTGGGTGTTCGACGCATGCACAGCACTCACTCAAATCAATGTGGCCAGCGGCAACACCGCCTATTGCTCTGAAAACGGCATCCTCTTCAACAAGGACAAGACCACATTGATATGCTATCCTGCCGGAAAGCCGGAAACCGACTATACCATTCCAAGTAGCGTGACCGTCATTGAAGAGAATGCCTTCTCCAACTGCACCGCTATCACCACACTGACCATACCGGCCGGCGTAACGACCATTGGAAGTTTTGCATTCTACTTCTGCACAGCACTCGCGGAAATGACCGTACTCGCCACTGTGCCGCCTACAGTAGCAGACGCAGATGTATTCTATAGCGTCAACACCGACATACCCGTATATGTACCCGCTGCATCGCTGACAGCCTACCAGGCAGCCGAGGTTTGGAAGGACTTCAACCTGCAAGCCATAAAGACTGCCCTGAACACACCGTCCATGCCGGAGAGCATCAGCATGAAGGGCGGCCTGCTGCACAACCCGCAAGGGCTGCACCTGAGCCTCTACGACATGCAGGGACGCCAAGTGTATAGCGGCAATGACAACACCGTGAGCCAGCCCGCAGGCGTATATGTAGTACGCTGCAACGGCGCAAGCGGAAAGGTGCTGTTCTGACACAGGACGGACGGTGCAACAGCACCGTCATGCCGGCCGCCGAGCCGGCACCCTGCGAGGCAAGGCCTGCACCGCCACCGGTTTGCAAAGGTGAAAAGCCTGCGGACAATATTATTCTCACTCTTCCTCCCATGCATCCGGGGGGGAGAGTGAGAATAATTTTACCGTCTGCTGCAAATGATTCGGCAGAAAAACCGTACTTTTGAAGCCGACAAGCCAACAAGGCATGAAACAATAACGACAATCGATATGAGGAGAACCATTTTTACCATCACTTTTACGCTGCTGGCGATGGTGGGCGCACGGGCACAACGCTTCCAGAGCGCAGGCCTGTATTTCAACATTACCGACGAAACCGCCCAGACGGTAGAGGTGAGCTATGAAGCAAAATCCTCCGGCAGCAATTACAGCTCCCTTCCGGGCGTGCTGGTCATTCCTGCTACCGTAACCTACAACGAAGTGGAATATAAGGTAACCGGCATCGGAAAGGAAGCCTTCCGCAAATGCCCCGCGCTCACGCAGGTGACCCTTCCTAACAGCGTTACAAGCATAGGGGAGAGTGCTTTCCGCGAATGCTCCGCCCTTGCGCAGGCAAACATTCCCGCCAGCGTGACCGGCATAGGCAACTGGGCATTCAACGAATGTGCCGCCCTCACGCACATCACCATCCCCGACGGGGTGGCTGCCATAGGCTACGGAACGTTCCAGAACTGCTCCGCCCTTGCACAAGTGAACATAGGCAGCGGCGTGGGCACCATCGGCGAATATGCGTTCTATATCTGCTCTTCCCTCGCGGAAGTGACCATTCCGGACAATGTGACGCACATTGGAAGCAATGCGTTCAAAAGCTGCTCCGCCCTGGCGCAGGTAAGCATAGGCAACGGCCTGGCGGGCATGGGAGACGGTGCGTTCGCCAACTGCAAGGAGCTTGCCCGTTTCGAGGTGGCAAGCGGGAACACGGCCTTTTGCGCCGAAGACGGCGTGCTGTTCAGCAAGGACAAGAGCACGCTCGTGCAATATCCCGCCGGCAAGGCGGAAACCACTTATGCCATCCCCGGCGGCGTGACACGCTTGGGCACGGAGGCGTTTTACGGCTGTTCCAGCCTCCTTACGCTGCATTGCGGAACGGCAACACCGCCCGCCTTGGGAAGCAATTGCTTTAAAAGCTCCGGCATCACCACCGTGTTCATCCCGGCCGGCACGCTGGAAGCCTATACCAGCGCATGGGGCAACGGCTATACCTACATAGAAGAATGGGAACTGACCGTGCATGTGGAGACACCGGGCGGGCTGGAAGCGGCACTGAACGGGCACAGCCCGTCGAAAATAACCAGGCTGACCATTACCGGCACGCTCAACGGGACGGATTTCAGCCTTATCAACAACGACATGACCCGTCTGTATGCCTTGGACATTTCCGGCATCACCAACACCACGCTGCCCGATGAAGTCTTTGCCGTAAACACCACCCTGTTGCAGGTTGATTTGCCCTCGCAACTTACGGCCATACCCGTCTGGGCGTTCCTGCGTTGCTCCATCCCTGCCATCAGCATACCCGAAAGCGTGACCAGCATAGGCAAGGAAGCGTTCTACAAGTGCACCGCCCTCACGCAAGTGACCATTCCCGAGGGCGTGACCAGCATGGGAAGCAGGGCCTTTGCCAACTGCACGGCCCTCACGCGGGTGAACTGGAACGCCATACGTTGCGGGGACTTTGTTTATGACAGCTCCACCATGACCTACCCGCCTTTTAACAACAGCCCAGTCAGCGAGTTCACCTGGGGCGACAAGGTGGAACACATTCCTGCTTATAGCTGCTACGGCATGGACAAGCTCACGCAAGTGACCATTCCCGAGGGCGTGGCCGGCATGGGCGACATGGCCTTTGCCCACTGCACGGCACTCACGCGGGTGAACTGGAACGCCATACATTGCAGGGACTTTGCAAACAACAGCTCCGGCAAGTTCTATCCTCCTTTTTACAACACGTCTGTCAGCGAGTTCACCTGGGGCGACAAGGTGGAACATATTCCCGCTTACAGCTGCTACGGCATGGACAAGCTCACGCAAGTGATCCTGCCCGAGGGCGTGGCCGGCCTGGGCGACATGGCCTTTGCCAACTGCACGGCACTTGCCAAAATGACCGTGCTGCCCACTACCCCGCCGGCCGTAACGGGGAATACGTTCGACGGCGTGAGCCGCGACATACCGGTGCTCGTGCCGGCCGCATCACTGGCGGCCTACGGGGCGGCCGAGGTATGGAAAGAGTTCATCAAGCTGCAAGCCATAGGCACCACCGGCCTGCACATGCCCTCCCTGCCGGCGAGCATACGCATGCAGGGCGGCACGCTGCACAACCCGCAAGGGTTGCACCTGACCCTCTACGACATGCAGGGACGCCAGGTGTACAACGGCACCGCCGCCACCGTAAGCCAGCCCGCAGGCGTATATGTAGTGCGCTGCGCAGGCGCCAGCGGCAAGGTGCTGTTCTAAACAGCCGCAAACCAAAGGCTCTTATCCCGCCGGAAATGGAAACGTTTCCGTTTCCGGCGGTTTTTGTGTATGGTAACCCTTTGTCCCCGCGTTTTCCTCTCTGCCGGTCACCCCGTGCTCCGACACGGGGTCTTGGGGGGCAAGTGCGAGAATGGGCACCGGCGATGCGGTAGCGCAATACCCCGCACAAGGCAGCCGGAGCCCGGAATGACACAGTAGTAATACGAGCGACAGCGCAAAAGAATGCACCGCGCACGCACTGCCCTTTCTCCCCCGCGTGTCCCCTTTGCGCCGTCATGCCGGCCGCCGAGCCGGCAGCCTGCGAGGCGATGGCGAGGATGGACACCGGTATGGCGATTAGGGTAGCCCAATACCCCGCACAAGGCAGCCCAGGATTCCCGCTCGGAGGCGGGAATGACACGGTGGGGGGGCTTGCACGGGTTGCCGAACCGCAGCCCGATTGGCGCGCAAGCGAATGACACCGTGAAAAGGGCAAGCGGATGTGCAGGAAACGCACCGGCACATGTGCATAGGGCGGCGACACCGCCCGTTGTTTACAAATTCACCGTTTTTATGATTCCGAAAAACACGCCTATTTGAATTTTATTTGTTACTTTTGCAGGAAAGTAGCGATTTTATTCATTTTTGTAAGCCCGCAATCTATATGGAAGAACTGGAAAAACAGGAAATAGCTTATGGCGACGACAATATCGTGCATTTGGAAGACATGGACCATATCCGGCTGCGCCCGGGTATGTACATCGGCAAGTTAGGCGATGGCACCCATTCCGACGACGGTGTATATGTGCTTATCAAGGAGATTATAGACAACGCCATAGATGAATTCCGCATGGCTTACGGAAAGACGATTGACGTAACGGTGGAGAACGGCGTGGCAACCATCCGCGACTACGGGCGCGGCATTCCGCTGGGCAAGATGATTGAAGCCGTTTCAGTGCTCAACACGGGTGCCAAATACGACTCGTCCGTGTTCAAAAAATCGGTCGGCCTGAACGGCGTGGGCACCAAGGCCGTGAACGCGCTGTCGTGGAAATTCTCAGTGGAGTCGTTCCGCGAAGGCAAAACGCGCCGCGCCGAGTTCCACCAGGGGCAGCTGTTTGCCGACACGGGCATCGTGGACAACACGGCCAACGAGCCGAACGGCACACGCATCACCTTTGAGCCGGACAACACGCTGTTCATAAACTACACCTTCCGCGATGACTTCATCGAACCGATGCTGCGGAACTACACCTACCTGAACACCGGGCTGACCATCATCTACAACGGGCGGAAATTCCAGTCGAAAAACGGCCTGCTCGACCTGCTGACGGAGAACATGACTGCCGAACCGCTCTACCCGATTATCCACCTGAAAGGTGACGACATAGAAATAGCCCTGACGCACACCAACCAGAACAACGACGAGTATTACTCGTTCGTGAACGGGCAGCACACCACGCACGGCGGTACGCACCAAGCTGCTTACAGGGAAGCCATCGGGCGGACAATCAAGGAATTTTTCAACAAGAACCAGGATTTGGCCGATATCCGCAACGGGGTTGTCGGCGCCATCGCCATCAACGTGGAAGAACCCGTGTTCGAGAGCCAGACCAAAACCAAATTGGGCTCGCGCGGCATGACACCCGCCGAAGACAGCATCTCTGTAAACAAGTTCATCAACGACTTTGTCAAAAAGGAACTGGACAACTACCTGCACCGCCATTTGGATGTGGCGGAAATCATGCAGCAGAAGATTTCCGAATCCGAACGCGAGCGCAAAGCCATTGCCGGCGTAACCAAACTGGCCCGCGAGCGTGCCAAGAAAGTGAACCTGCACAACCGCAAATTGCGCGACTGCCGCATCCACTACAACGACACCAAAGGCGACACGGAGGCATCGTCCATCTTCATCACGGAGGGCGACTCGGCCAGCGGCTCCATCACCAAAAGCCGCGATGTGAACACACAGGCCGTGTTCAGCTTGCGCGGAAAACCGTTGAACAGCTACGGGCTGAGCAAAAAAATCGTGTACGAGAACGAAGAGTTCAACCTGCTGCAAGCCGCGCTGAACATAGAAGACGGGCTGGACGGGCTGCGCTACAACAAAGTGATTGTCGCCACCGATGCCGACGTGGACGGAATGCATATCCGCCTGCTGCTCATCACGTTCTTCCTACAATTCTTCCCGAACCTTGTAAAAAAAGGGCATGTTTACATCCTGCAAACGCCCCTGTTCCGCGTACGCAACAAAAAGGAAACGGCCTATTGCTACACCGAGGAAGAACGCTTGTCGGCCATTGAACGTTTGGGGCCGAACCCGGAAATCACGCGCTTCAAAGGCTTGGGCGAAATCTCGCCGGAAGAGTTCAAGCACTTTATCGGCAAGGACATCCGGCTGGACCAGGTCACACTGAACAAGGAAGACGCAGTGGCCGACCTGCTCTCTTTCTACATGGGCAAGAACACGGCCGAACGGCAGGGATTTATCATTGACAACTTAGTTGTGGAGGAAGACAAGACCGAATAACGGTACCGGCATCCGAGAATAAACGAAACGATATGGAACCATGAATGAGAGCCATCCAGATATTATGGGAAATACGTATGCAGACCGTATCACAACGGAAGGCATCAAATATGCCGGCTCAAAATTGAAAATCATTCCATATATTCTTGATACCATATCGGACCTTCAGGGCATCAAAACCGTTTTGGACGGTTTCAGCGGAACCACGCGGGTTTCGCAGGCGTTTGCCCAACTGGGCTACGACACGACCGCAAACGATGTATCCATCTGGTCGGAAGTTTTTGCAACCTGCTATCTGAAACAGCACAAAAACGAACGATATTACCAGGACATCATCGACCATCTGAACCATCTGGAAGGCTACGATGGCTGGTTCACGGAACATTACGGCGCAGACGAAGCCAACCAAAAACGCCCGTTCCAACGCAAAAACACCCGGAAATTGGATGCCATACGGGACGAAATAGACCGGCTGAACCTTGATTGGGACGACAAATGCGTCATATTGACCAGCCTGATCCACGCCCTCGACTCGGTTGACAGCACATTAGGACACTACGTGGCCTATCTGTCCCGTTGGTCCCCGCGCTCATACAACGACCTGGCACTGAAACTGCCCCATTTGTTCAATGTACACAGCAACAACACCATCATCAGGGACGACATTTTCAACACGGTCAAGCAAAACGAATATGACTTTGCCTATTTCGACCCTCCCTATGGCTCAAACAACGAAAAAATGCCGCCCAGCAGGGTCAGGTACGCATCCTATTACCATATTTGGACAACAGTGATACTGAACGACAAACCGCCCCTTTTCGGGAAAGCGAACCGCCGGGAAGACACGCGCGACCATATCACAAGTTCCGTATTTGAAGAATTCCGGCGCGACGAATCGGGACATTTCATTGCCATGAATGCGTTGAACGAGTTGATAAAAAGCACAAAAGCGCATTACATACTTTTGTCGTACAGTTCTGGCGGGCGAGCCACGAAAAAAGAACTGTACGATATTATTTCCAGTTCCGGCAAGCTGCTGAAACTGGTCGAAATCGACTACAAAAAAAACGTCATGGGAAACATGCGCTGGACAAACGAATGGATAAACAGCGATGGCAAATACCATGAATATTTATTCCTAATGGAAAAATGACAGACATGAACAACGACGACATACGTTACATGCAACTGGCCTTGGAAGAAGCCCGGAAAGCCTTGGAAAGGAACGAAGTCCCTATCGGATGCGTCATCACCTGCCAGCAGCAAATCGTCGGGCGCGGCCACAACCTGACGGAAACTCTGCAAGACGTAACCGCCCACGCGGAAATGCAGGCCATCACGGCGGCAGCCCAAACGCTGGGCGGGAAATACCTGAACGAATGCACGCTATATGTTACCGTCGAGCCGTGCATCATGTGCGCAGGCGCCATCGGTTGGGCGCAAATCGGGCGTGTGGTGTTCGGGGCATGCGACGAGAAACGCGGCTTCCAGACGTTTGCCCCGCAGGCATTGCACCCGAAATGTACGGTGGAAGCCGGTATCCTGCAAGAAGAATGTGCCCAACTGATGAAGGACTTTTTCAAACAGAAAAGATAAACATACAAAAAACATATTTATGAACAATCCGCTGATAATCTTATCGCTCGCCATATTGCCGGCCCTGCTGCTGATGATATTCATTTACCGGCAGGAAAAAACAAAAAAAGAGCCGTTAAGGCTGCTGCTGAAAGGATTTTTATATGGCACTTATTCCGTTCTATTGGTTTTCGCCATTCATTTTTGCTTGGAGATATTGGGAATTGATGTGCAACGGAACGTATTCTTGAGCGCATTTGTTTCCGCCGCGCTCATTGAGGAAAGCGCGAAATTCTATTTCTTGAAGAAACTCATCTGGAACGACCCGCATTTCGACGAACGGTTTGACGGAATCATATATGCCGTATTTGTTTCGCTCGGGTTTGCCGTCGTGGAAAACCTGTTATACTTGTTCGTATATGTGCCGGAAGCCGCATTGGAAACCGGCTTCCAACGTGCCATTTGGGCTGTTCCCGCCCATTTCCTGTTTGCTGTCATCATGGGCTACTATTTTTCCATGGCGCGGTTTTCGACTGAACGCAGGAACTATTACCTAACCTTGAGCCTGCTAATGGCTGTTCTGGCGCACGGCATGTATGATGTACTGCTTATGTTTGCGGAAGCCATAAGCAACCTGAGCCCCGTCATGTCGAGCCTGACCATGGTAGGATTCTATATTTTTGACATCCTGCTGTGGAAAATGGGGCTGAAACGGATTCGCCGACTTACGCTTGCTGATGAATATAACAATTTAAAATTTTAATCTATGGAAACTAAGACTGTCACGATTTATTGTAAAAACACAAAACAATACTATGACTTCCCCATCGGAAGTTCTTTATTGGAAATTTACAATGCCTTGCAAATACAACTCCCGTATCAGGTTGTTGCCGCACGTGTCAATTATAAAGTGGAAGACCTGAACTTCCTGGTCTATAAACCCAAAGACATAGAGTTTATCGATGCAAGCACACCATCCGGAATGCGGTGCTATGTACGGACATTGAGCATGGTCCTTTCATGCGCCATTAATGAACTATACCCACATGCAGACCTACGCATAGAACATCCCATATCCAAAGGATACTACTGCATAATCGACAAATTAGGGCAAATCCTTACGCCGGACATCGTCCTGAAAATCAAAGAGCGTATGAGCCAAATAATTCAGGAAGACAGAAAAATTATTTGTGAGGAAAAACAGACCAAAGAAGTCAAAAAAATATTCCGCTCCCGCACCGATGGTGAAACAACATTATTTGAAACGTTAGGCAATCCCTATTGTCGTTATTTCCGTATGGGCGACTTTGTTGATTATTACAACGGAGTCCTCATGCCAAGCACGGGATATTTGTCTGTCTTCGACCTGATTCCGTACTATGATGGCATGTTATTGCAGATTCCAAACCGGGTCAATCCCATAAAAATAGAAGACCGGATTGCACAAGACAAAATGTTCGGCATATTCAACGAATTTGTTGGTTGGAACAAGCTGATGAATATCAGCAATGTAGGCGAATTCAATATCGCCTGCAAGAACAACAAGATGTTCAATCTGATAAAACTGGCCGAGGCACTGCACGAGAAAAAAATCGCACAAATTGCCGACATGATTTCACATCATCCCGACGGCTGCCCGAAATTCATTCTGATATCAGGTCCCTCATCATCCGGCAAAACAACTTTCAGCAAAAGGTTGGCAATCCAACTAATGGTCAACGGACTGAATCCCGTTTCCATCTCCATGGATAATTATTTTGTAAACAGAGAGGATACGCCCCGTGACGAGAACGGCGAGTGGGATTTCGAAGACCTGCATGCCCTTGATTTACCTTTGTTCAATCAGCAATTACAGGATTTGCTGGCAGGAAAAGAAGTACAGGTACCAACGTTCAATTTCGAAGTCGGGAAACGCAGCTTCAACGGGGAAAAAATCAAACTGAGCGAAAACAACATTATCATTCTGGAAGGAATACATGCCTTGAACCCGGAACTGATGCCCGACATTCCCAGCAAAGCGACATTCAAAATCTACGTCTCAGCACTGACAACCATCAACATCGACAACCACAACTGGATTCCGACTACCGACATCCGCCTATTGCGCCGTATCATCCGCGACTACCGTTACCGCAATTATTCAGCCCGCGAAACAATCGCAAGGGTTCCAAGCATACGCCGCGGCGAAGAAAAATGGATTTTCCCGTACCAGGAAAACGCGGATGTCATGTTCAACTCGGCCCTGCTCTTTGAACTGGCCGTGCTGAAACGCCATGCCGAACCGATATTGGCGGAAGTGCCCAAATATTGCGATGAATACACGGAAGCCCATCGGCTTCTAAAATTCCTGAATTATTTCGTGTCTATTCCGGAGCGGGAAATTCCACCGACATCCCTTCTGCGCGAATTCGTCGGTGGCAGCAGTTTCAGATATTGAGACTATAATAAAAAAAATTGTACCTTTGCACAATCAAACAAACATATACAAATATGGCAAATGTAACATACAAAGGGCTCATAGGTTGCCTCCTGCTCCTGCTTCCCTGCCTATACAGTACAGCGAACGATTCCATAGCTGTAAACATGGATCAAAATGCTACACATGAACACATGACAAAATACCACGGCAGGCCATTGATTTTCGACTCCATCCAATCCGTCGCGGACACGTGTGCCCCTATGGTAATTATTCGGCAGGACCAACGTATAGAAGACATGATACAAGGAAAAATCCATGGCCGGCAAGAACGTTGCACGACCCATATACAAGGCTATCGCGTGCAGGTTTTTTCTAGCAATACACAAAAAACTGCCAAATCGGAAGCTTTCAAGGTCGAAAAAAAAGTAAAACAGGACTATACCGACATCGATATTTATGTTTTATACCAACCGCCTTTTTGGAAAGTACGTTTGGGAAACTTCCGGACACAAGAGGAAGCCGGTATCTTGCGCGACGATTTGCTGAAAACATATCCTAACATGCAAGGCGACATTTATATCGTCAAAGACATGATACAAGTAGCCGAAAATTAGTCCTTTTACACAACGACATATAACACATGAGCAGTTCCCAACATAATTTCCAGTTCGACAAGGAAAAAACGGAAAAGATAGCCCAACACATGAAAGAAATCATTTCCATATTGGGCGAGAATCCAGAACGCGAAGGATTGCTGAAAACCCCAGAACGCGTGGCAAAATCCTACCAGTTCCTAATGCAGGGCTATTCGCAAGACCCGGAGGAGATATTACGTTCCGCCTTGTTCAAGGAAGACTACCGCCAAATGGTTATTGTAAAAGACATTGATTTCTACTCCATGTGCGAACATCACTTGTTGCCATTCTTCGGGAAAGCCCATGTGGCCTACATACCCAACGGACAGATTACAGGGTTGAGCAAAATTGCCCGCGTGGTGGAAGTCTTTGCCCGCCGTATGCAGGTGCAGGAACGCATGACGACACAAATAAAAGAATGTATCCAGAACACATTGCAGCCCTTGGGGGTCATGGTTGTCATTGAAGCACAACATCTGTGTATGCAAATGCGCGGCATCCAGAAACAACACTCCATCACAACCACCTCGGACTTTACAGGTGCTTTCCAGCAACAAAAAACCCGTGAAGAATTCATCAATTTGATTAAAGGATAGGAGACAAGAGTCAAGGCCCAACCACTGTGAAAATATCCAATTCCGGAACAATTACAGAAGTCGGTATATTGGCCGCACTCAATATGCTATGATACAAAAAATCCGAAACATAGTATTTATCCTTATTATGCTGCAATGCCGTTATTTTTTCAGCATTATTTTTACCATATATTTCAGAATACCACACAAAACATGCTGAATTTCGGGCTTCCACTATATCGTTCGCATGCAACCATCTTCCATTCTCGCCCAATGCTTCACCATGGTCAGACAAATAGATGACTATCGCATTTTTTTGTTCCAGTTGAGTTAGAAGCTGGTCAATAAACCAATCTGTATAACGTATCGTGTTATCATACGAGTTTATCATTTCTTCCGGTGAACATCGCTGGACTATCTTATTCGTGGTTATAGGCATAAAATAAGACATCGAATCAGGAAAATGCGCATTGTAATACCAATGACTTCCAATCGTATGAAGTATGATTAATTTACGTGGAACAGATTCACGTAATATAGTTTCAAAATGGGGCAACAAATCACCATCAA
The DNA here is from genome assembly GCA_949282265.1 of uncultured Bacteroidales bacterium. Lineage (GTDB taxonomy): Bacteria > Bacteroidota > Bacteroidia > Bacteroidales > Paludibacteraceae > CALUNA01. The sequence continues at coordinate 14,738 of CASDOZ010000001.1, forward strand.
GTAAAAGATCATACCCAAGATAATTACGTTCTGGATGAGCAAAAATAAGTGTGTCACACTCTTCCATGAAAGAAGCATAATGTTCCTCCTTCTCCTGATTAGCAATCCAATAACTATTAAAATTACATTTGTTGAACAAACGAATAAAAGAAATTTCCGTATTTGCCCGATCGACATGTGCAGTGTCGGCACGAGTTAATATATGAGCGACACTTGCTCCTGTATAAGCATACAATGAATAAACATTGGGTAAAGACACAATATTATCTCTTCTATCCAGATTCGGTGTTGTCGTCCGATGGTAGCCGTTAAGTGATAAATGGTCTGCCCGCAATGATTCACCCAAAATAAATACTACTACCAACGAATCATTTTGCGAACTTTGCAATGTAGGATCTGGATCTATCCGTTCTTTAGCTATCTTAGTTTGAAGTTGATGATATTGTATTAGCGTATGAGAAATACTGTAAGGAAAATGTTGCCTCATAAAATCTCTACATGCTGGATAAAACCCAAACATAGACAATAATAAAAGTAACGAAATCACGCTATATAGAACGGGCCGGATCGGAGTCAGCCTTTTAAATCTATACCAAACAAATAAAAATGAGACCATTAATGCAACTATCGCAAACAATAGCAATGAAACAGGAATCACATCAAGCGAAGTTCCTAAATCTGTATGAAGTGCCACATCAATCAGCATCGGAGTAAGGATAGCTTTATAAGCATATCTATAAAACGCCACTATACATCCCAACAAAGACAATAATGGAAAGCATACGGCAAAAACATATTTATTACCATTCAACGCACATAATAACAAAAAGATAGAAAATGCTTGTAGACCTATATTGAAAAAAATAAGACGTATCAAGTCATAAACATCACCTATGGGGTAATTCAAAAAATCCGGTATGATGAACAAAGTTAACCATACTGCCGCACACAATATGAAAAATAAATTATGTAATTTGTTGTTTATACCCATAATAAAAAATAAAATTGATGCAAACAAATTACTTACGTCCCAAGTTCAAAATATTTATTACACCTGTCATTTTTTTATAATCTTTACGAGATTATTCCCTGTGTGTCTATACATCTTCCCGGGCATTAACTTTTCTTGCAATGCCATAACAAGAAAAGGCAGCATCATATTAAGATATGTTATATCATAAAATCCTTGAAAAGTCCAATCTTTATTATTTATAAATGTACTTATATATGTCAACAACACTAATAGACCAAGCATATATGCAGAATATTCCATACATCTAACATAATTTGTCCAATTCATAGAAAAATATATTCCAATAGGAATAAGCAATATAAACATTATTAAATTACCTTGGCGCGTTTGTAAAATGAAAGGATTGTATTGGAAAAAGAACAACATTTCCCCTTGTTCATAAAACAAAAAAGGAACAAAAGTCAGGGCAAATACCAATAAAGCTGTCAATAAGAAACCGAACTTTTTTAACCACGGCAATGAGCAAAAAGATTTAAAGAACATTACAGCCAAAGGGACTGCAACACTGATACGTGTTGATAAAAGCAATCCACAAATAATTGCAATAAAATATGTATTTTTTTCTAAAGTAATCTGCCTTAAATACAATAAATTCATTATGGTACAACAAAATAAGAAATTCGTCAATATATCACTACGAACTGCTACTTCATACCAAAAAGCGGGAGACATAAACAAAAAGACTAGGACCCTAAAACATGCTTTATTATTCATGTTCCAAACGGATAGTAAAAAAAGGACAAATACAAATATAATAGAAAGTCCTACATTTCCTAAAAAATAAAACGGTAAATGAAACACTTGCCAGACTGGGAAAGGAGAACCATAACCATCCAAATGGGTTTTTGCAGCATAAGGATATTCCCCTTGCAACAATTTGTCAAGAAAATTATGAATCGCCGACCAACGGTCTACATTTATAGACATAGGATCTATACTCTGCTGCAAAACGAACATTCCAATTATACCTATTACAGCAAGCAACACTACGTACCATTTTTTACTTGATTCCATTTTAAGAAACGACAACAACATCACTCCAAAACCGTATAAGAATACAAACAACAAATAATAAGAAGTGACACGCGAACCATATTTTACAATAAAACATACGTTTATCATAAAATACAATAAATAACAAAACAATTTATGGGGCACGGATGCTAAATTCACAATTTAGAAGCTTAACATAAAAATATAAAGTCTGGTATTAATTAATCACCAATATTTTGGTTATTCCACGTTCAGAACCATCTTCTGTCAAACAAATTGCAAGATACACACCCGTACTCACTTTTTTGCCTGATTTATTTTTCCCATCCCAAATTGCCAAGCTACCATTTGATTTAGTTTCATAAACCAAATTACCTGCAACATCTGTAATTTTAACTGTAGTATTATCAACCAAGCCTGTTATTGTTATCACACCCGTATAAGTTTCCCGTACTGGATTAGGATAAGCGTATATATAGTCAAAACCATCACCCCCTTTTGCCGCATCGCTCTGATATGAAAGCAGACCACTTCCCGTACCGATAAAAACCTCACCCGTAACAGGATTAATCGCAATAGACAATATGTCATTAGATGTCAAAGGACTATTAGCTGTCGTGAAATGTTGGATTGTTTCCTGTCCATCAGCCGACATTAAATATACACCCGAGGCTCCCGTGCCTATCCATTTACGATTTGCACCGTCTATAGCAATAGCTTTAATTTCTTCCTTCTCCAACAAGAAGTCAGCTAAATTAGTACCATCATTACGCGGGATCTTAATCCGAGTACAACTATTGGTGCCATCAAATATATTGTTCGGATTGGAAAAGACAAGAGGACCGACATCCGTACCTACCCAAATAGCACCATCATTATCTTGTGCCATACAATAAATACTCGCAGGAATTATAGAATTATTATCTTGGTCAAAAAATTCTGCTATAAATACAGCTTTGTCATCCGATGTTTCTTCCAAAGTACCGTTATCATCAAAAACCAAAATACCCGGACTTGACCGAACCGAATTAATCCATTTATGATTTTTATTTTGTGAAGAAATCAATACCGAACCAAGTGTTGGTTTATTCATTAAATCTCCAACTCCCAAACTTAACCATTCCCCATTTGAAGATAGCACTTTCAAGGCCTTATTGATATTAGAATTTGCTATCCAAAGATTTCCTTCCGCATCATAGGTAATTCCGTCCAAACGTATATAACCATATTGTTTTGACCATATTTCACCAGGAAAAATAGTTTCTAAACTACTATTATCATGCGTGTATTGGGCATGAAACTGGTTATTCCGATATTCATAAAGTCCAGCTCCATAGCTGGTAATATAAAAATGCGAATTATCGTTCGGGGCAACAGCAATATCCATAAAGTCAACAATTGGAAGTTCCGTCTTAGTATGTATATATTTCCCTCTTTGTGCACTCCATACACCATCCCAGATATTTGTCCATTCTCCATTCTCGTACATCATGACATAACCAGGAAGATTATATTGGGAAGCCCAACGCCCCCCTTGAACCATAAATAATTTCTTGCCGGAAAATTGCAGCCGGTAAGGCACATTTACTTGCGGTCCATTAGGAATGTATTTATTCTGTGATTGTGTTTGGGCATTATAACAAACAATACCTTGCTCCCCAGCTGCAAACCAATATAAATCAGCAGCGCTATCATATTCCGCATCTTGGACTCCTGATGTACCTGGCAAATAACTATAAGCATACGTAACATCAAACCGATATACTACATCCGAGTACGCCAACAAAATATTGTCATTGGAATGGACTTTCGTAAAGACCGCATCCGAAACCCGCTGCCATGCGCCGTTTGTCAGCCTATACAAATAATTCCCCCGAAGTAACAAAAGCTCATTATTGAAAGCATGTACCTGAACGACAGTTCCAGAACCCGGCAAAGAAATCTTATGCCAATTTTCATAATTAATCAAATGAGCGCTGGTAATATCTGCCTGATATACGTCCGTTATCGTATTGGCATAAATAGAATTACCTACTACAGTAATAGTTTGCACATCTACCTCTGCCGCGAAATCACCAATATAGTAAGTCTCAGCTATTTCCTTCTTGGATAGATTCAATACCACAATGCCAAACTTACAGGCCAAATATGCTTTCCCTCCATAAAAATAAATGGAATTGACTTCTTTACTCGCCGTCATCGACTTGTTGTACAAATCAGGAATATTTTCCACACCACCGGAACGCAACAAATCAATATTGCCATTGCTATACACAATCACCAATGTTTCCGTTTCATAGTCATATTCCATGCAAGAAACCTGCGTACCACTCAAACCGGATATTTTACTATAATACTCCACATTTTCATCACGCTTGTCCACAGAAAAGAGCGAACCTTCGCTTAATCCGAAAACCTTGTTCTCTGATTGTGCAATCCGTGAAACACTGGTATAAGCAAAATGTGTCCGCCATTGCCCCATAGCAAGTTGTGCCGACACATCTGGGGAAAATATTACCATGCAAAATATGGACAACAGCAAACACCTGATATCTTTCAATCTATCCATTATGAGAATCATATTGAATTACTTGTTAAAAAATGAACCAATTTTTTGATAGCATTAGCACGATGGCTAATTTTGTTCTTTTGTTCCAAGGACAACTCAGCAAATGTCTGGGTGTAACCGGACGGCATAAAAATCGAGTCATAACCAAAACCTTGCACACCTCGCTCCGTTTCTGTTATCTGGCCATTGACAGTGCCATCAAACATGTATTTATTCCCTTTCATAATCAAGACGACAACAGTCCTGAAACGAGCCGAACGATTTGGCTTGCCGGACATATCAGCCAGCAATTTCTTCCGATTTGCCAGCGAATCGTGCTGCTCTCCTGCGTAACGGGCCGAACGGACGCCAGGCGCACCATTCAATGCATCTACTTCCAAACCCGTATCATCGGCAAAACAATCAACCCCGTAAGTATTAAAAATATATTCCGCCTTTATCTGAGCATTACCCTCCAAAGTGTCTGCCGTCTCCGGTATATCCACCTGACAACCTATATCGGACAAACTCAATATATTTATCTTGCCATGTAACATGGCGCGGATTTCTTCCAACTTATGAGCGTTATTCGTTGCAAAAACCAAATCCATTCTACTCCTTGTTTTCTGTATTAAAGGGGCAAAGATAATGATTTCTAACGATTTTATAGTTACTGTTAACGCTATTTGAGTCGTTTTTAAACAATACCGTATTTCGATTATTCTTTGTACCTTTGTAGTTTCAATCAAAAATTCTTTGGACAAAATGAAAAAAACAAGATTAATAGCATTGATATTGACGATGATAAACTGTTGGCCAACAAAAGCACAACAAGATTTTTCGGTCAACACACGAAAACTTCAATATGTTTTAGGAGCCATCGACAGGCTGTACGTTGACACGGTCGATATAAACAAAGTCACGGAAAATGCTATTGTCAGCGTGCTGGAAGAACTTGATCCTCATTCGGTATATATTCCACAAAAGGAGCTGCAACAAGCCAACGAACCCTTAGAAGGCAGTTTTGAAGGAATAGGCATACAATTCCAAATGCTGGAAGACACTTTGTTTGTCATTCAAACCATAGCGGGTTGCCCGGCAGAACGGGTCGGCATCCGGGCAGGAGACCGCATGATTGAAATTGAAGATTCGATTATTGCGGGCGTAAAAATCCAGAATTCTGATATCATGCGCCGCCTACGTGGCAAAAAAGGCACAACGGTCAGAGTAAAAATGCTACGTGCCGGCGTCCCCGAGCTTATAGAATTTCATGTTGTCCGTGACAAAATACCGATTTACAGCCTGGATGCAGCCTACATGGTGGATAAAACAATCGGCTACATCAAAATAAACAATTTCGGCGCAACCACGTTAGACGAATTCCAAAAAGCCTTGTCCACTTTAAAGAAAGAAGGGATGAAAAGCCTGATTCTGGATTTGCAAGGCAATGGCGGAGGCTACTTGAATGCCGCCATAAACTTGGCGGATGAATTCTTGGGGAAAAACAAGTTGATTGTTTATACGCAAGGAATACATCAACCCAAAACCACGGCCACCGCAACCAACCAAGGAGATTTTGAGCAAGGAAACCTGATTGTATTGATAGACGAAACTTCCGCCTCTGCCAGCGAAATTGTCAGCGGGGCCGTACAAGATTGGGATAGAGGTGTGCTGGTCGGCAGACGTACATTTGGCAAAGGCTTGGTACAAAGACAGTTCATTCTGCCAGACGGTTCCGCCATCCGGCTCACGACCGCACGTTATTATACCCCGACAGGGCGTTGCATTCAAAAACCCTATAAAGGCATTGATTATCAGAAAGATTTGGAAACACGTTACAAACACGGGGAGCTAATGCATAAAGACAGCATCCATTTTCCGGACTCATTAAAATATGCGACCTTGACAAGCGAACGCACTGTTTACGGCGGAGGAGGTATCATGCCAGACGTATTTGTGCCGGTAGATACCACAATGACAACAACTTATCACCGAAACATAATTGCCAAAGGCGTACTCAACAAATTCTGCGTGCAATACGTGGATATGCATCGCACGGAACTCAAAACGCAATTTCCTGCCTTTGAAGATTTTCTGTCCGGCTTTTCCGTATCAGACGACATGCTGGATGAACTTGTTTCCATGGGAAACGAAGCGAATATCGAGTATTCGGAATCGGAATTCCAACGGTCAAAACGTCTGTTTTCCATACAGATAAAAGCCTTGATTGCAAGGGATATATGGAGTATGCAGGAATATTACAGAGTAATAAACGAACTGAATAATCCATTGCAAAAAGCCATTGAAATCATGAAAGACAAAAATCTATACGCAAGTATCCTCGGGAAATAAGACAGTAAAAGCAGGAAGCATGTACAATTATCTGATTTCCAACTGGGTAGAAATTGCAGGAACGATTCTGAGCCTTGTTTATCTTTATTTATCCGTAAAGCAAAATGTATGGCTTTGGATTTTCGGATTCGCCAGCTCCGCTTTGTACATTGCGGTATTTTTCCAAAGCAAGTTTTATGCTGACATGAGCTTGCAAGTATATTATCTGGTAGTCAGTGTTTACGGTTTTTTGCATTGGACGCTGAAAAAACAAGAATCCGGCGGGAACGACCTGCCTGTCGTATCCGTAAACGGAAAACAAATCATCATGCTATCATTGTCCGCTGTCGCGATTTGGGCCGTCTATTACTTTGTCCTTAGCAACTTTACAGATTCGGATGTCGCTTTTCCTGACAGCATAACCACCGCATTAAGCATCATAGCAACATGGATGCTCGCCCGCAAGATGCTGGAACACTGGCTTATCTGGATTTTTGTAGATGCTTTCTCCGCCTTGCTTTATTGGCACAAAGAATTATATTTTACCACGGGTTTGTTCGCTGTATATACCATCATGGCAATTGTCGGATATCTGCGTTGGAGAAAGGATTTGCATACACTTGCAGTCCTATGAGCTTTTTGTCATCCAATTTACGCCACAGCAATTGGTTCAGTTTGTAAGTCAGGAAAGCACTGCCGGCACCGAGCACCGCACCCGCCAGGACATCTGTCGGATAATGCACACCCAAATTCAAGCGCGAATAGGCAACTCCGCCCGCCCATAAATAACTCGGCACAATAACATACCACTTGGGATATTGCAGAGTCAACGAAGTGGCCGTGCTAAAAGCAATTGAAGTGTGCCCGGAAGGGAAACTCGGCGAACCTTCCGTTTCCACATTACGAATATAATCAGGATAAGCCTCATAAGGCCGTGGACGACGAACCGTATATTTCAAGCCATAAGTCAAAGCAGTTGCCACACCAAGGCTTACGCCTGTACATAACGCATCTTTAAGCAACTGGTCATTATGCGTTGCAAGGGCAGTAATCCCCTGGACAACAGGAACACCGACAGAAACAACGTACATGCTGGTTGAAAGGACCCGGCTGCAATCATACATGGCGGACTGTCCATTAAAATAGTGCAGAATTTGCGCATCCTTATTTTGCGGACAAACAGTGCCGGCCACAAACAACAATGAAAAAACAATGACGATATTACGCATATTTTTTCGGCAAAGGTAACATAATAACCGGATTCCGGAAACATATTGCCATAAAAGCCTATCGGCAATTCCCCAGAAATTGCATTACTTAGGCATTCCACGCATCAAATCCCTGCGGAATTTACGTTCTGCATCGTAATAAAAGAAAAGTTTTTTCGGACTTAGCAAATGCTCAAGTTTTTTCCGGTAATCAGCAAGCAAGCGGGCTTCTTCTTCATCCTTACGTACCAACGCCGCATTGGCTGCACGGAAATCATCTTCCGTAAAATTGCTTATATCCTGTTTGCGGCGTTCCGAAAAATAATCCTTTTGCAATCTCCAACTACCCTGTTCGTATTCCCTATAAACAGGTTCTACTTTTTGCTGTTCTTCGGGCGTAAGCTGCGCTTTTTCCACTATATAGCGCCATTTCCCCGCCAACATTTCTTCGACCGTGGGACGCGGATGCCTGCAACCCGGCTGGGCATAAATTTGCGCGGAAAGACATAACATCAAGCCGACAGCAAAATATAACTTGCAATTTTTCATAATCTTACCTATTCGTATGAGTTGACAAAATAACCATAATACACATCCTCCTCTAACTGGGACAGCAAAAACAATTCATATTCCGCATTGTTACGTTCCAGATAATGGTCATACAACAACACGGAAATTTGCACCAGCAGCACAAGCCCGACCACGGCCGCCGCTATGGAAATCCAAAGTCTGATACGTCGTGGTTTTGGTGACTTTTGTCGGACAATGTCATCAAACCGCGCAGAAAAATCCTCGAAATAGTTCTCCGGCACAGTAAAAGGAAGCCTGTTTTCATGCTGTTTCTTCATATCCATAGTATTTGTAACGGTTTAATGGTTTTTCATAAAATCAGTTATTTTCTTCACTGCGTGATGATAAGAAGCCTTCAACGCCCCGACCGATGTCCCAAGGACAGCAGCCATGTCCTCATACTTCATATTATCGAAATACTTCATATTAAACACCAAACGTTGCTTTTCCGGCAAAGAAAGTATAGCTTGCTGCAACTTCTTTTCCGTTTCGTCGCCATCAAAATAAGGATCCGCTTCCATCCTCTGAAATAACATTTCTTCAAAATCACCCAATGGAAGCATGTTACGCTGCCGCTGCTGCGCCAAAAACGTCAAAGTCTCGTTTGTCGCGATACGGAAAAGCCACGTACCCAGTTTCGATTCCCCCCGGAAATTGTCCACATTGTTCCATGCTTTCAAAAACGTGTTTTGCAGCAAATCGTTGGCATCTTCATGCACCAGCACCATTTTGCGGATGTGCCAATAAAGCGGCTCTTGATAAAGCCGTACTATCTTGCTAAAAATAGCTGGGCGCAATCCAGGTTCTTTCAGTTGCCGGACCAACTCATCTTCTGCCAATTCCATACCAACCCGAGCAAGTATTTTTGTTTTTGAATAAGACTTTTCTAAGGCCAAAAGGTTTAAAACACAACAAAAGTAAGATTATTTTTTTACTTTTGCACGGTATTTCATACTGCGTCAATTGATATATGGAAATAAATTATGACCAGCTTCCCGACCATTACGTGTATAGCCAGGAAGTCATTGAGTTTGTCACCGTGGTGGCGGAAACCTGCCTCTTTTTGGAACGGGCGGGACAAAGCACAAAAACAGAGTTTGTTGACAAGGCGACCAAAATACTGCCGTTACTGTACTTGAAAACCGTATTATTGGAACAGCCACAGCACTTGCTTGACGGATTTACAGAACAATTCGTCAGCGAAGAAGATTACAATTACGTAAACAACCAGATACAGAATGTTTTAGGTTCGGATGACACTTATTTGGACACTTTCCATACGGAAATGCAATACAGCGAAATGCCCGTGGCTGCCACCATTTCGGAGAACCTTACCGACATTTACCAGGAAATCAAAAATCTGGCCGGCAATTACCAGACAGGAGAAACGGAGGTCATGAACGATGCCTTGGCCGACTGCATGGAAGCGTTTTGGGAACATTGGGGACAAAAAACGTTAAGTGCATTACAAGCATTACACGCCATAAAACGGAACAGGAACACAGAAGAGGAGGATTATTGCGGATGAATATGTACCAACACAAAATAACAAAAACAGAACTGAACACACTACCGCCTGCCAGTTTCCCAGGCAAAATTGTCATCATAGACAAAACCGAACAAATTGCAACTGCCATCAATTTTCTACGACAACACGACACCGTCGGAATAGACACTGAGACAAGGCCATCGTTTGCCAAAGGCATACGATTTTCCGTCGCGCTGCTCCAAATCGCGACACAAGAACAATGCTTCCTGTTCCGGTTAAACAAAACAGGACTGACAGCCGAAATTGCCGAATTTTTAAGTGACAAAAACATAAAGAAAATAGGACTTGCCCTGCGTGACGATTTCAATGCATTAGCCAGACGCCACCGGTTCACCCCAACCAATTGCATAGACCTGCAAACCATCGTGCAACAATACGGCATTCTGGACATGGGGCTGCAAAAAATTTTCGGTATTGTATTCGGGCAACGCATATCCAAATCACAACAACTGACCAATTGGGAAAACGAAACACTGACCGAACAACAACAACGTTATGCAGCCACCGACGCTTGGGCTACATTAATGATATACAAAGAATTGGAGCACATGCCGCGCCTCTCCAAAAAGGAAATTGAAGAACTTATACAACAGCAAAATCCAGCAAATCCATGATAACCGTTCATTTAAAACCGCATAAGGAAGAAAGCCTGCTCCGTTTCCACCCGTGGGTATTTTCCGGCGCCATCCAAACAATAGATGGACAGCCACAAGAAGGCGATATCGTACAAGTACGCGACAGCCGGGATAATATTCTCGGTGTCGGACACTACCAGATAGGAAGCATTGCAGTACGCATACTTTCATTCCACGATGAAGCCATAAACAGCGATTTCTGGAAAAAACGCATAAGCCAAAGTTATGAAATGAGGCACGAACTGGGGTTGGATGTGCCTATGCAAAACAACACTTACCGCCTCATACATGGCGAAGGGGATTTCCTACCTGGACTTGTCATTGACATATATGGCGATACAGCAGTGATGCAAGCTCACTCGGTCGGCATGCACAAGGAACGGCAACGCATAGCACAAACAGTTGCCGAAATAATACCAACTGTCAAAAACGTCTATTACAAGTCGGAGGGGACATTACCCTACAAAGCCCCAATCGATACTGCTGAAAAACAAGACGGCTACCTGATAGGCGGAAACGGCAACGACACTGCCATAGAAAATGGCCTGCGATTCCGTATAGACTGGCTACGAGGCCAGAAAACCGGATTTTTTGTGGACCAACGCCAAAACCGCGCACTATTGGAACAATACGCCCGCGGGGGGAACGTATTGAATATGTTCTGCTACACAGGTGGTTTTTCTGTATACGCATTACGTGGTGGAGCCAAATCAGTGCATTCGGTGGACAGTTCTGCAAAAGCCATAGAGCTAACCAACGAAAACGTAATGTTGAATTTCCCGCAATGCAATAACCACGAGGCATTTGCCATGGATGCTTTCAAATATATGGAACAATCACATGACACCTACGACCTTATCATACTCGACCCTCCTGCATTTGCCAAGCACAGGGACGCTCTGCGCAATGCCCTACAAGGATACAAACGGCTGAATGCAAAGTCATTCGAGCAAATAAAAAGCAACGGGCTGCTGTTCACCTTTTCCTGCTCGCAGGCTGTCAGCAAAGACCAGTTCCGCCTGGCCGTATTCAGCGCAGCAGCGCAAACGGGCCGCAAAGTGCGCATATTGCACCAACTGACACAACCAGCTGACCATCCAGTGAACATATACCACCCTGAAAGTGAATACTTGAAAGGACTTGTTTTGTGGGTGGAATAAGCTATTTTACGAAAAATAACACGTTGGCAATGTTAAAAATATTTTGGGCTTTCAAAAACTTTACTACATTTGCAGCCGTCAAATCAAATATTAACCTCAAAAATAATTGCCTATTGTACACAATTACTCAATAACCCGATAAAATTGAAGTAATGAAACAACTCGTGAACTTGACCGATACCGAGTTGGTCAAATTGTACGAAAACGGCAATAACAAAGCATTTGAAGTATTGTTATACAGATATCAAGAAAAGGTTTACAACCACATTTTCTTGATTGTAAGGCAACGCGAACTCACGGAAGACATCTTCCAAGACACTTTCTTCAAGGCGATCATAAACCTGAAACAAGGTAACTACGTGGAAAGCGGCAAATTTTTGCCGTGGATAAACCGTATTGCCCACAATTTGATCATAGACCATTTCCGAAGGCAAAAAAACGAGAACAATATTTCGGTCGATGCAGCAGAATACGATGTATTGAACAACAGCAATTTATATGAACAGAGCATCGAAGAAAACATGATAAATGAACAAATTCTGAGCGATGTTGTACGGCTTATTTATTTTTTACCAGAAAACCAACAAGAGGTTGTCCGTATGCGTATATTTCAGGATCTCAGTTTCAAAGAAATCGCCGATTTGACTGGTGTCAGCATTAATACAGCTTTGGGACGTATGCGTTATGCACTACTCAATATTCGCCGTTTGGCAGAAGAACATAATCTGACTCTGGAAATAAAATAATACGACAAAATAAATAGAAACTATAAAAAAAACAGGAATGTGCATACTATATTGGCAAAATCTACGTTTAAAAGGAAAAATAATTCATCCTATTTCCCATAAATACGTATGCCTATGCACGAAAACTCTACTCTGAATTGTAATGCGGAGTGCATTTCCAAAATGACCAGTGCTCCGATGCGTCCAAAAACAGCTACCATAGAAAGAATTTTACAATTCTCTGCTGCCTACAATGCCACCAAGACGCATGATGGCCACATTGTAGAAGTCATATTGAATTAATTGTTTATGTGGTATTTATAACCGAAAAGGCCGGAAAACAAACTCCGGCCTTTTCAATTATAACATATTGCAATTGATTATGCTTCGATTGGTTTGTACTTGGGAACCAAAGTTTTCATAATGCACCAAGCTACTAAATAAGCAACCGCACAAATACAGAAAATAATCATGTATGCAGCAGGCTTTCCATCATATCCAAACATAGACATAGGTTCTTCTATAACAGTCCCACCTATTTCATTTATTTTTTCAAGCATTAAGTGCGTTGTTTCATTAGAAGTAGCACCACGTTCTAAAGCACTAATCGCAGGGTTTCCTATTTTATCAATAGCTTCTGAAATTTTCTCAATCGAAATAACTACCGGTTTTTCTGAACCAGGATAAATAAATGTACCTGCAAATTTATCAAATAAAGTACCTGCTCCCTTATTGATTAAATATGAGCCTATACCACCTGCCATGCCACCTATACCAGTAATAGTTGCGATAGCAGATTTCGGGAACATATCGCCAATGGTGGAAAACAGGTTGGCACTCCATGCCTGATGCCCGGCACCTGCAATACCGATAATAATGGCCGGCCACCATACGGATAACTCACCTGCTCCTTGTGCAAACAAGGCCGGAAGCGGCAAGAACGCGAATATCAACATGGCCAACATACGGCCTGCATACGGATTCATGCCCTTCTTGTCCACAAAAAGGCGTGGTAAATATCCTCCGAAAATGGATAATACCGTAACAATTGCATAAAGTGTAAAGATCAGTGCCATACCCATTCCGGAGTCGGAACGGTAACCATATTGGTCGGAGAAATAGGCCGGTGCCCAAAACAAATAGAACCACCATACACCATCAGTAAAGAATTTACCTACAATAAACGACCATGTCTGACGATAGGTAAAACATTTCCATAATGGAATAGCTTTTTTTTCTTCTTTTGCATCAATCTCTACTCCTACATCTTCCGTATTATCTTGATGAATGTATTCCAGTTCGGCACTATTCACATGTTTGGATTCTTCCGGCTTGTCATACATGAATACCCAGAATCCCATCCAAATAAAGCCAAGCGCACCAATGATGACAAATGCCATTTCCCATCCACCGCCAACACCAATGGATTTGAAATATCTGGCAAGCAAAGGTATCGTCACGGGAGCTACCAAAGCACCAATCGAAGCACCAGCATTGAAAATGGAAGTAGCGAATGCACGGTCTTTTTTGGGAAAGTATTCGGCAGTAACCTTAATTGCAGCAGGAAAATTACCAGCCTCACCCAAGGCTAAGACACAACGTGCCGCCACAAAAAGCCATACACTTGTAGTAGCTATTGCCGTTGCTACAGCTGTTCCGCTATTTACAGCTGTCATAGCAGCAGCAGATTCAAAACCTTCGATATGTACGGTAAGCCAGCCGCATATAGCATGCAAACATGCACCGGCAGACCAGATTCCGATAGACCATAAATAGCCTTTACGGGTTCCCATCCAGTCAATGAATTTGCCGGCAAACAACATGCAAACAGCATATACAAGTGAGAAAATAGATGTGATATCAGCATAATTACTATCAGTCCAATGGAACTCCGGTGCGATAAAATCTTTCCAAGTCAGCGACAAGACCTGACGGTCCAAATAGTTTACGGTAGTGGCGACAAACAAAAGTACGCACATCCACCACCGCCAATTAGTCATTAATTTCGTGGTTGTTGAGGTTGAATTTGTCATTTAAAAATTTAATTTATGCCTAACATTGAGATTAGACAGGGTTATTATTAAAAAGAGAAATTGCAGGAACAGAAAACGTTTCTGCAATTTCCATGATTGTTTTTTATTGCCTTATTGTTTCAATAATGGCGAGGGCATCCTTGCACAAAGCCGTGATTTTGCTCCATTCTTTGGCGGCAATCACTTCCTTCGGGAACAGGTTGCTGCCCATGCCGACACACATCACACCGGCCTTGAACCAGCCTTCCAAATTTTCGCGAGTCGGTTTCACACCACCCGTAACCATGAGCTGACTCCAAGGGAGCGGAGCTTTCAGGCCTTTGACAAAGGCTGTTCCAAGCACATCACCAGGGAATACTTTGCACAAATCGCAACCACATTCCTGTGCAAAACCGACTTCGGACACTGAACCGCAACCAGGCGTGTAAGGTATCAGACGACGGTTGCAAACCTTGGCTATTTCCGGATTGAACAACGGCCCTACGACAAAATTCGCGCCCAACTGGATATAAAGGGCGGCCGTAGCCGGATCAACAACGGAACCAACACCCAGAATCATGCCAGGCAGTTCCTTATTTGCAAACTTGACCAATTCACCAAAAACTTCCTGCGCAAAATCACCGCGGTTCGTAAACTCAAAAGCGCGTACACCACCTTCATAACAGGCTTTCAACACCTGCTTGGCCGTTTCCAAATCGGCATGGTAGAATACCGGCACCATGCCGGTTTCCTTCATGGTAGTCAAAACTTCTATTTTATTGTACTTTGCCATAATCTGTCGTTTTTATTTTTATCCATTGAATTAGCGTTGAACACGCCCGCTTGCATCGCCTCCGGCCAATGCTTCTACTTCTTCCACGGAAACGAGATTGAAATCCCCATTAATGGTATGTTTCAGCGCGGAAGCAGCCACGGCAAATTCCAAAGCCTCGCCTTGGCTTGATTTAGTCAGCAAACCGTGTATAATGCCGCCAGAGAACGAATCACCTCCGCCCACACGGTCGATAATCGGGTTAATGTCATAACGTTTGCTGGTATAAAATTCGCTGCCGTTGTAAATCATGGCTTTCCAACCGTTGTGGGTAGCCGAGAATGATTCACGCAATGTAGAAATGACATATTTGAAACCGAACGTTTCGCTCATTTGCTTGAATATGCCCTTGTAACCTTCTGCATCGGTCTGTCCGGCTTCCACATTGGCATCCGGCTTAAAGCCAAGGCAAAGTTCGGCATCTTCCTCATTGCCTATGCAGACATCGACGTATTGCATCAACGGACGCATAATACTCTGGGCTTTCTCCTTGGTCCACAACTTTTTGCGGAAATTCAAATCCACAGAAACCGTAACGCCATGGCGTTTAGCCGCTTCACAAGCAAGTCGGGTCAATTCTGCGGCCTTGTCAGAAATTGCCGGCGTAATGCCCGACCAATGGAACCAATCGGCACCTTCCATAATGGCATCAAAATCGAAATCTTCCGGATTTGCCTCAGCAATGGCAGAATGTGCACGGTCATAAATAACCTTGCTCGGACGCATGGAAGCACCTGTTTCCAAATAATAAATACCCACACGGTCTCCTCCGCGTGCGATGAAATCCGTCTTAACACCATATTTGCGCAAAGCATTCACGGCCGACTGGCCGATTTCATGCTTGGGCAATTTCGTTACGAAATAGGCATCATGCCCATAATTGGCACAGCTTACAGCTACATTTGCCTCGCCGCCTCCATACACAACGTCGAATACATCCGACTGGACGAAACGCGTGTTGCCCGGCGTGGAAAGCCGCAACATGATTTCGCCTAATGTTACAATCTTACTCATTTCTATTATGTTTTTTATAATGTTGGATTTATGTGTTTGAAAAAACACCGAAACCGGGACAAAAATACAAAAAGAAATCATTCCCAAAGTTTAATTTTGTCCCGAAAACGTGGATTTTTGTACCTATTTTCAGAACTGGAAGAAATTTTTGGCATTGTAATAACTGATATTCTCAACCATTTGCCCAAGGAAATCCATTTCCGAAGCAGGGAGCAAGCCATTTTCAACATCATTCCCGATCAAATTACATAATGTACGGCGGAAATATTCATGCCGCGGGTATGAAAGGAAAGAACGCGAGTCGGTAAGCATACCCACAAAACGGCTCAGCAATCCCAGTACGGAAAGCGCATTCATCTGCTTTTCCATGCCATCTTTCTGGTCAAGGAACCACCAGCCGGAACCGAACTGGATTTTTCCGGGTACCGTGCCATCCTGGAAATTACCAAGCATGGTAGCAATCACTTCGTTGGCACACGGATTCAAGTTGTACAAAATCGTCTTAGCAAGTTTTCCTTCCGAATTGAGTTTGTCCAAGAATTTTGCCATAACTTTTGCCGTATTGAACTCGCCTATCGAGTCAAAGCCAGTATCTGGCCCCAATTGCTTGAACATCTTGGTATTGTTATTACGGATAGCTCCATAATGGAATTGCTGTGTCCAGCCTTTTTCGGCATCCATCTCCGCAAAAACAATCAACATGGCCGATTTGAATTTCAAAATTTCACTTTGCGTCAACATTTGACCACCATATACTTTATTAAATATGGCATCAATTTCGGCTGACGTATAATCTTCTGCATAAAATTCCTCAATACCGTGGTCAGACAACTTGCAACCCATGGAAGCAAAGAAATCCTGACGTTTGCGCAAAGCTGCAATCATATCGTCAAAACGACTGATAGTCAAGCCAGAAACATCGGACAGCTTCTCTACATACGCACGAAAATCGGCCGGGACTTCCACTGCCATCGCCTTATCAGGACGCCATGCTGGCAAGACCTTGATTTCAAAACCATCGTCCTTGCACTTTTTGTGATATTCCAACGAATCAATCGGATCATCGGTCGTACAAACAACCTCTACATGATAGCGACGCATCAAGTTACGTGCGGAGTATTCCGGCGTCTGCAATTTGGCCGTACATTCATCGTAAATTTCACGGGCAGTTTTCGGCGACAAAAGTTTTTCTATGCCAAAAGCTGTTTTCAGCTCCAAGTGTGTCCAATGATACAACGGGTTACGCATGGTATATGGAACCGTTTCCGCCCATTTTTCAAATTTTTCCCAATCCGTTGTATCCGTACCGGTGCAATAACGTTCATCCACACCGTTAGTCCGCATCGCACGCCATTTGTAATGATCTCCGCCAAGCCAAATTTCTGTCAGTGATTTAAACTGGTAGTCATTGGCAACCATAGCCGGGATAAGGTGGCAATGATAATCTATAATCGGCATTTTAGCCGCATGTTCATGATAAAGTTCTTTTGCCGCATCCGTTTGCAGCAAAAAGTCTTTGTCCAAAAAGGTTTTCATACGCATTTCAATTTAACTATAATAGAATCAATGTACACTTATCAAAAAAACGAGCAAACAGGCACATCCCAAAAGAGCAAACAACAAACTGTATATCAACAAGATAAAAATTATTTTACACTAAAAAGACGTATTTCCGTGTGCGCCCACGAAGATACGAACATTTTTTGAAGTTCCAAAATGGCATTTGAAGAAAAATCACTGAAAAAGAACGACTAAAAAGATAATGCCATTCCTAGGTATATCCATTCGCTATTTCTGCCAACAAAAAAATCTTCCCGATTTTCATATTTTATCCCTATCTTTGTCGAAAGTTTGACATAAATATTGTTGATATGAAAATAGCATTGATTGGTTATGGGAAAATGGGCAAAATCATAGAAAGGATAGCCTTGGAGCGCGGACACGAAATTGTTTGCAAAATAGATGTCAATAATCAGGATGATTTCGGGTCTGAAGCATTCCGCAGTGCGGATGTGGCCATTGAATTCACTGCTCCGCAAGTTGCCGTAGCCAATTACAAACGCGCATGGGAGGCTGGCGTACCGGTCGTATCCGGAACAACCGGCTGGACCGACCGCATGTCCGAAATCCGTCAGGAGATTGCCGAAAAAGGCTATACCTTGTTCTGGGCATCCAATTTCAGTCTGGGTGTGAACATCTTTTTTGAACTGAACCGGCATTTGGCAAAAATCATGAACCAGATGCCTGACTACGAAGTGGACATGACGGAAATACATCATATCCAGAAACTCGATGCGCCAAGCGGAACGGCCGTAACTTTGGCTGAAGACATTCTGGCAAACATCGACCGGAAAGATAAATGGGTATTAGGAAAATCCGCCGCAGCCAATGAACTGTCCATAGAAGCCATCCGCGAAGGACAAGTTCCCGGCACACACATTGTACGCTATGACAGCACCGTGGACACGCTCACTATCAGCCACGAAGCCAAAAGCCGCGAAGGCTTTGCCCTGGGTGCCGTATTGGCCGCCGAATTCACATGCGGCAAACAAGGATTTTTCGGCATGAAAGATTTGCTGAAATTCTAACAAACAAAGCGGAAAGAGTTATCTTATGATTAGGGGAACAAATATCTCTTCCTGACAAAAATCCCGGAAAACGGGCTGCAAAAAATATTTGGAAAAACCGTCCAGACATGAAACATATTTTATTGGTTATTTCTGCTTTGCTGTGTTCATGCGCTATCACAACGGATATTACCTACAACAACGGATATATACAGAACAAAGAAGGAGAAATCATAGGCAACTATGCCAATGGGTACATATTTGATGCAGAAAAGAATGTAAAATACCATTATTCAAACGGTTATATATACGACAGCCAATACCGTATAATAGGTAGCTATAACAATGGATTCGTCAAACTTCGAGATGGACGAAAAATAAAGGGAAAATCCCTATCCGACTGATGCTTCCCTGCCCAACGTGCCACAAGTACGGAAACATGGCAAAGCAGGAGTTCTTCTTGCCAAAAAGGAACAAAAAAAACACCACACGGCAAACTTGATTTGCGAACATACATAAAAAACGGATTTTTACATGTATATTTGCAAACATCTACCTTGAACCGGCCATGGAGTTTTTACACAGGAATCCTTTTGTGCGACTGCTATTACCGTTTATGGCAGGCATTCTGGCGGGCAATTCCCTTGCATTGCCCAAATGGTTTTTGTGGTTTCTTGCCGTTGCAATAATTCTTCTTTTGCTGGCTCACTGCATTGTGATTGTCCGTAAAATACCGTTCTACCGGTTCCGTTGGTTGTTCGGATGCGCCATATTTTTGTTTTTCAGCGGATTGGGGATAGTGCTCACAGATCAGGCAAAACGACAGACAAAAGTCGATTTTTTAAATGTCGAGCGGACTTTTTACGTGGAAATTACAGACAGGCCGGAAGAAAAGCCACGTTCCGTTTTGTGCCGGTTCAATGTGATTTGCATGTACGACAGTGCTATTGCATATCCAACAAAGGGTCAGGCAATTGCATACTTGCAAAAAGACAGTGCAAGCCTTGCACTGCGCCGTGGCGACCGCCTGCTTGTATCTACAACTTTTGAAGTTCCTGTGTCCAACAACAACCCGGAAGGTTTCAACTATCCGCAATACCTGCAAAGGCAAGGCATTGCCGCCACAGCATACGTGCCAAACGGGAAATGGAAAACGGCAGGCCGCAATGACCGTTTTTCCATCATGGATTTGGCCGAACGCTGCCAACAATATCTATTGTCAATTTACAAAAAATACGACATCTACAAAGACAATTTTGGCGTATTGGCGGCATTGACTTTAGGCTACAAAGAATCTTTAAGTCCAGATATTCGCCAGAGTTTCTCCGCCACCGGCGCAATGCATATTCTGGCTGTCAGCGGATTACATACAGGCATTATTTTCGTCGTGTTGAATTGGATATTTTCTCTCCTCATTGGACGATTTAAGCAATTACAAGGTTTACAAACCATATTGATTATCACCTGCTTATGGAGTTATGCCTTTATCACCGGACTTTCACCGTCCGTACTACGGGCGACCATTATGTTCAGCTTTGTGCGCATAGGCATGAGCCTGAAACGCAGTTCGCAAATTTACAATACCATAGCCGTTTCCGCCTTTCTGCTATTGCTACACAATCCTTTTTTGTTGTTCAATGTCGGATTCCAACTCAGTTACAGCGCCGTAATCGCCATCATCATGTTCCAACCCCCGATGGCACGCTTGCTTTACATAAAAAACAAACCATTGCGCTGGCTGTGGGATTTGCTTTGCGTTTCCGTCGCGGCCCAAATCGGTACGGCACCTTGGACATTGCATTATTTCCACCAGTTCTCAAACTACTTTTTGCTGACAAACATCCTGGCCATACCTATGGCAAGTATCATTATTTACACGGCAGTAACCCTGTTGGTTGTTTCACCGATTGAAATCCTTGGAAAAATCATAGCCGGCTTGCTGAATGCGGAACTTACATTTTTAAATACCGGAATCCGCTTCATAGAGAAATTGCCATACGCGACAAGCGAAATTTGGATCAGCTCACTGCAAATTGCCCTGCTTTTTGGGGGTATTACGCTGATAACAGCCTATTTTTATCGTAAAAAAGCTGCTTTCCTGATAAGTGCATTAAGTTGCATATTATTGTTTTTCATATCCAGCCTATACCGTCAATGCGAAAACTTTACCACAAACAGATTGATTGTCTATGCAGACAACCGAAGCGACATAATCCAATCGACACACTATCGGGAAACCGACATTTACACCGACAGTGTCGAACAAGCGTTGTACCAGAGCAAAAGTTTCAGATTGAAATACAATCTGGAGAATCCGCAAATATTTCTATTGGATAATCAGCTTGGTTCAGCCAGACTCCACGGATTCATCTTTGATAACCAACGATTTTTGCTGCTGCGTGACACATTGCTCTACCGCAAAACAAGTCAACAACCCTTGCAAGTGGATTATGTCCTCGTTGGGGACATTGGCAAAACGCGTCCGGCAGAAATATTCCAGCATGTCCAACCGAAACATCTTATCGTGCTGAACACGTGCCCGTTCTGGAAAACGGATGAACTGAAATTTCTTTGTCAAGAAAATGAAATTAGTTTTTGGGATACAAATGTGCAGGGCGCATGGATTCTGGAACAAAAAAACAGCCTACCTCGCCCCGACAACCACCGGTAATTTTTCACGGATGACTTCACCTGTTTCTGCATTCACTGCATCGAAGACAAGGACGTAAACCCCGACATTTGCATTAGTCCCGTTTTTGGTCGATCCATCCCAAATGAAGAAACCTTCTGCCGACAGCAATTGGTTATGCCCAATTGTCCTGAGTAACAAGCCTGTCGGTGTATAAATATCCACATTGGCCGTAAAGCCATTTCCCGGCATCGCATAACGAATAAAACAAACATCCTCAAACCCATCTCCATCGGGTGTGAATGCCTCTGGTTCAAGCCATATCCGCTTCGTTTCCTCTGCCTGTCCAAGGCTGCGGTATTGTGAATTCCGATAGCCAGGCGTACCGAAATTTGTTTCCGAACTGGCCGAATGCCACGATGTCGGATCCCAAGCCGGCAAGGCCGGATTTATCTTTTCTAATGCAACTCCTTTTTTGTTTTTAATCAATACGTGGTGCCACTTGGAAGAATACGTAATGGAATCAAGAACAAGCGTATCTGCAAGCAAATAAAGTGTCGTGCCATCATTATTCAAAGTTTGCCGCCATGCCGTACCCATAATATTAGCCTCTGCCGGACAGGCATGACATTCAGCCAACACAACCGGCTCGCCACACAAGGCAATTTCAGAATAAGGCAACACAAAACTGTTTTCTGGAAAAACATTTCCTGTATTGAAACTTCCATCACTCTTCCGTGTCGTTATGACAAGATTTTGCAAATCCAGCAATTTATCACTCACATTAAACAACTCAACATACTCAGCTCCATTATCGGCCGGGTTGAACATGATTTCATTGAACACCAAATTGCCTGCCTCTATCTCTCCCGGTTGGCCAATCCGTTTCGTCACATCTCCTTCCAACGGATTACCGGCAAGGTCAGTTATGTTGTGCACGGTCAATTCATATAATCCAGAAGGCAACAATTCTTCTGCTACATCGAGCCAAACGGTTTCCCCTGTTTCTGATTGCGATATACCGGTAATTTCCACCGCACGTCTTTCATTCAGATAAATCAACGAAAACAGAGCATTATCCAATTCGACAGGTTCCGTAAACGCCAACTGTAAACGATAAGAACCAACTATCGACAGAGCAGACCATTGAGGAGCTTCCGTGTCTTTTGCAGGCTCACCGGTAACCCGTATGTCATCAAAATAATAATCCTTGCCGGTCGTCTTGGTATTTTTGACCAAAACACCCGTATATTTTGACATACGTACTTGATTATTGGCCACAGCCCCTTCCTGTACATATTCCAACTCAGAATCCAAACGGGAAAACAATTCCCAATCACCCGATGCACTGCGAGTTACTTTCACATGAACCCGGTTGTCCGACGTATCCAAAATTTTGTCACGCCCATCTATAATTTTTTCTTTTTTACCGTTTTTCTGCACATAAAGCGATACCTCATCGGCCGTGTTCCCAATCTGCACATAATAACCATCTGGCATTAATGACAAATCAGGTTGAACAGCAGCTAAATAAAAAAGAGCGTAATTGCTCGAAGAAGGATTATAAGCAATACGGACATAAATTTCCCATTTAGCATCATCAAACGCTTCAGATGGCGTACTCAGATAAGAAGTACTCGCATCTTCCATATTGCTTTGCAACTGAAATTCGGGATTGACAATAAAATTGTCTATCGTTCCACTCCACGACGGATTAACCAGAAAATCGCCATCAGAAAAATCTTCTTGTACTTGAGCGGGCATTCTGACAATAACTAAAAGGAAGAAAAATAGCAGCTTTTTCCGCATTATGTATGGTAATTAGATGAAAATGAATTATTTTTGCAGCCGCAAATATAAGAAAAAAAACAAATTACACATGAAAGCGGACCGGAAATATACCGGTTACCGACTCTAAAAGCATTGATTATGAAAATAGCTATTGTTGGTGCCAGCGGTGCCGTTGGCCAAGAATTTTTACGGGTATTGGCAGAACGCAACTTTCCCGTTACAGACTTATTACTATTCGGTTCTTCAAGAAGTGCCGGTAGAAAATATGAATTCAAAGGCAAAAAATATACTGTCAAAGAATTGAAACACGGCGATGATTTCAAAGGGATTGATATAGCTTTTACATCAGCTGGTGCTAGCACATCGAAAGAATTTGCTGCCGATATAACAAAATTTGGCGCAATAATGATTGACAATTCAAGCGCATTCCGCATGGATGAAGATGTACCTCTGGTTGTTCCTGAAGTAAACGCCTCAGACGCATTGGTTCGCCCGCGCGGAATAATCGCCAACCCGAATTGTACAACTATTCAAATGGTTGTTGCCCTGCAGGCCTTGGAAAACCTGTCACATATCAAGCGTGTACATGTGGCTACCTATCAGGCTGCAAGCGGAGCCGGAGCCGCCGCCATGGCCGAATTGGAACAGCAATACCGCGAAGTTCTGGACGGCAAGCCCGTTACCGTCAACAAATTTGCCTACCAGTTAGCTTATAATCTGATTCCGCAAGTTGATGTGTTCACCGACAACGGCTATACCAAGGAAGAAATGAAAATGTATAATGAAACGCGCAAAATCATGCATTCAGACATAGAAGTGAGTGCCATGTGTGTACGTGTACCTTCCTTGCGTGCCCATTCAGAAAGCGTATGGGCAGAATTGGAAAAACCGGTTTCTGTAGAAGAAGCCAAAGCCGCATTCGAAGCTGCTCCAGGTTGCGTAGTCATGGACAACCCTGATGAAAAAATCTATCCCATGCCATTGTTCTTGGCTGGAAAAGATCCTGTACATATTGGACGTATCAGGAAAGATTTATCTAACCCGAATGGAATCACCTTCTGGTGCGTCAGCGACCAAATCAAAAAAGGTGCTGCACTGAATGCTGTGCAAATAGCAGAATATCTTATCAGCGTAAACAATGTAAAAATCCATTAATAATAACACACTATGAAAAGAATTTTCGTACTCGTTTTATGCACATGGGCGTGTGTATGCTTGCATGCAAAACCGCGCACATACCAAGACGCACAACAAATCGCAACTGAATTCAACGGTAACACCGGTATAACCCCAAAAGGGACAAAAACGACCGTACAACTTGCTTACACAAAAAACGGTTCATCACAACCATTATACTATGTATTCAACAAAGGAACTGGCTTTGTGATTGTATCGGCAGATGACCGTGCCACAGAAATCTTGGGTTATTCTGATGCCGGTTCGTTTGACATAAACAATTTGCCTGACAATTTCCGTTCATGGTTGGGTGTATATGAAACAGAATTGGAAACCTTGTATTCCCAAACGGAACAGGATTTGGAAATTACAAATAAGCCAGTCCAAACTCGAACGCAAGGAACAGACAGTGCATTATCGCCATTACTTGGCGACATCATGTGGGATCAAAACGACCCATATAATTCTTTTTGCCCATCTATAAACGGGCAAAAAACAGCCGTTGGTTGCGTTGCGACAGCCATGGCTCAAATTATGCGCTACTATCGTTGGCCAGAAAAAGGAACTGGCTCAAAACCTAATTATACTACAAAAAGCAATGGACTAAAAGTAGATGGTGTAAATTTCGCCAATACCACTTATGATTGGGCTAATATGCCATCTGTCTGCACAAATTCAAGCTCCAGAGGAGAGAAAATGGCTGTTGCGACATTAATGTTTCATTGCGGCGTTTCTGTGGAAATGGATTACGGACTATCCAGTGGAGCCTATTCCAGCGATGTACCGAATGCATTAACAACTTATTTCAACTACAACCCAAATATGGAAATGCTATATCGCGATTATTATACTAAAGCAGAATGGGATTCCATAGTAAGGAAAGAATTGAATGATAAACGCCCTGTATATTATAGCGGTTCCAGTATAAACGGCGGACATGCTTTTGTTTGTGATGGTTATGATGCAAACGGTCTATTCCATTTTAATTGGGGCTGGAGCGGCCTATCAAACGGTTATTTCGCTTTGTCCAGCCTGACTCCAAGTTCACAAGGCATAGGCGGGAGTAGTGGTGGTTACAACTTTGCCCAAGGAATCATCATTGGCATACAGCCAGAAGCTACAGCTAATAGCGACGTTTACCAGCTCTGCTTAGACACAACCATGACCATATCCAGCAACCAGATAAACAGAACAAGCAAATTTAATGTTTTTGTGAAGGGTTTCTGGAACATGGGTACAAAAACCTTTAATGGAAAAGTTGGGCCAGCGCTATACGACGAGTCTGGAAACATTATTTGTACATTAAACATGGATCCCATCTCTTTAGAAAGTCGAATAGGGTGGAAGTCAAACTCTTATACAGAAAACAGCATCCCCAATGCCGTACAAAACGGAAATTATCGCCTTTATTTGGTATATCAAGCCACAGGCCAATCGGACTATCACATCGTCCGCACTCCAACAGGTACGCCTAACTATGTACAAGTTACCGTAAGCAGCGATAAAATTGTTTTTACGAATGCTACTGGGTTTGATGTGGATTTACAGCTGGATGCATTGGAAACCATAGGTAATTTATACCAAAACAAACAAGGACGGTTTAAATATACTATCACCAATAACGGGGTCGAATACGTTTCGGGCTTGGTTATACGCCTGGAATCCACAACGAACAGCAATAACGCCCAATGGGGAACATTCAATCCCGTATCCATCGCTAATGGCGAAACTCAAACATTTGAGATTAGCGAAACCATTAAATTGGTACCTGGTGAATACAATCTTTCCGTTTTTTGTGACAAAGGGAATTCCTACGAAAATGTGGATTATGTATATCAAATAGGCAATACTCAAAAAGTAAATATCCTTGCTACGCCCACAGGTTCCCCTGACCTACAGGTATTGGCTCCCATTTCATTCGATGACAATAACAAAGTAGACAGGAGCAATATGAATATGACAGTTAGTGTCATAAATAAGGGTACTTATTTTTCGGGTGATGTTGTCGCGTTTATTTTCCCAAGGATAGGAAATAACCCAGTAGGATCTTTCGGTTACCAAACAATCAGCATTGATGCCAACGAAACACGTGATATCACATTCAGCGGCGCTGTTGGTTTGGCAGAAGGGACCTATCTTGTAGCCCTGTATTATTACACCAACGATTGGATTCAATTTACCCCGACAACCAATAGCGAATTGCAGTTTACCTTAGTTGCACCGACCGCGTTGAACTCTACCGAAATGATTGATGCTGCCGTTTATCCGAATCCTGTGCAAGACATCATGTATCTGCGCACAACGGACAAGGCAAATGACATTTCCGTATATGACCTGTCAGGCAGGCAACTTATCCATTTGCAGCCAGAAACCAACGGCGAAATACAAATACCCATGAATGGATTACAGGCAGGCACTTACATGCTAATGATACGTACTGGCCAAGCTGTAAAAACCACCAAAATCATCAAGCAATAAAACCTTATGAAATCATTTGCCTTTCTTTGTTGCACAATGTTGATAGCCAGCATGGGATGCCGGAGTACACAGCAAACGTCTGCAAATCAAGTCGAGAAAGCACCGGAGCGTGAGCTCCGGATGCCAACTCCAACCAATAGTACACCTGTTGCCATTGTTTATAAAACAACAAAGGATTTCAGCAACTACGTTCCTGTCATTCTGGACGCACAGCACAAACATATTGTGTCTTATCCTGCCCCCACTGATGTCTATTACAAGGGACAGTTGGCCAAACCCACTGCCCTGGAAAATGGATATTGGCTGGATAACCGTGGCATAAACGAACATGTGGCATTTTTGAGTTATACTTATGAAGAATATAGCCAATTAGGAGCGGCTCCGGACATGCAACTGCTGGAAAGCAAAATCATGGAACGCTATCCGTTAATGGAAATGTATGATTGTGGCAAACGCAACCATTTCACGGATGAAATTAGTGAATTGAACAGCCTGATAAAAGATGGATTTCCCGGATGCCGTAAATTGCATATTCCGAAACCCATGAATGTTACGCTCAACAAAGAATAGGAAAACGAAACAAATATATTAAAACAAGGAGGGTATGTCCGCGATTTGGCACATACCCTCCTGCTGTTTAGTATTATTCTATATAGGATTCGGATTTTTCCTTATTCTGTTTTTATTTCATTGATTTTCACCGTTTCCAGTTACATTATTTTCCGGTTGTTTTTTGATTTCCGGATATGTAATCCGATGATGGAAAATATTTTTGATTTTTTCCTTAAAAACACTTTTTACAATTTCCACATCATGGAATGTAATAGGCGTATCTTTAAACATACCATCAGATATTTGCATGTTGATCATGTTTTCCACCATTTTATCAATACTTTCTTCCGTGTATTCTTTCAGGCTACGTGAACATGCTTCCACAGCATCAGCCATCATAAGTATCGCAGTCTCTTTTGTATTGGGTAATGGCCCCGGATAACAAAAAGCCGCTTCATTAGGTGTAACGCCGGGGTTTTTGTTAACAAACGTATTATAGAAATAGCGCACTTTGCTGTTTCCATGATGTGTCTGTATAAAATTGATAATTGTATCCGGCAAACCTTTTTTCCGTGCAATCCGCACGCCTTCTTCCACGTGTCCGATAATCACTGCTGCTGCTGCTTCCAAATCCATTTCCAGCAACGGGTTTTTACCTCCTTGCTGGTTTTCTGTGAACATTTGTGGATTTTTCATTTTTCCTATATCATGATACAAAGCTCCTGTACGGACTAAAAGACTGTTTGCATTTATCTTTTTAGCAGCTTCTGTCGCTAAATTGGAAACTTGCAGCGAATGTTGGAAAGTTCCGGGTGCGGTTTCGGCAAAACGCATCATCAAGTCACTGTTAACATTAGTCAGTTCCACCAATGTGATACTTGACACCAGACCGAATATTTTTTCAAAAATATAGATTAATCCATAAGCGAACAATAAAATAAGACTGCTTAACGCAAAGTACAAGAAAGGTTGCCATGGAATTTGTGCAATCGCTCCTTCGCTGATAAGCATAAAGGCAATATAACCCACAATGTATGTAAGAAAGACCCACAATGCTGTTTGTGCCAATTGTGCCCGTTGTGTCATGTCTTTTAAGGTAGAAACGGCAGTCATGCCTATTGCTGTCTGCAAAATGACAAATTCAAACGGATTCGGGACCATAAAAGAAATGATCATGGTAGAAACCAGATGCGCGAACAAAGCCGTACGTGAATCAAAAAATACGCGTATGATGACAGGCAACCAAGCAAAAGGGACTATATAAATACTCAATTCCGTATATCGCAAAGTTATTGACACCAACAGTGCCATTAGTATAATTAGCAAGGCTATGAAAAGCAGATTGGAAAAATTTTCAAAGATACGTGGACGGAACAAATAAAAATACAAAGCCAGTAATACAATAAATAAGGAAACAATTAATACTTTTCCTATAATTACCAATACAGATTGTTCTATTTGGTCTTGCTTTTGTTCTGTGGCTATTTTTAGCGATTTCAGGATTTGATATGTTTCCTTGGAAACTATTTCTCCTTTATCGATAATACGTTCTCCCGTCTGGATAATTCCAGAAGTCTGGGACAGATTTTTGAGAAGCTCCTGTTGGGTAACAGCTGAAGTTATGGAGTCAAATGTCAGATTGCTTTCCAAAAAATAATTCAATTTTATGTTTTTGATATTGTCTTCCGAACCGAAAGGTGCATTTTCGAGAATATTTTCATAGGCCGTTTTCGGAGTGTACAAGTCGGTAATATCTATGGTATGTGTAACCCTTTTTTCATCTATAACGGATATTCTTTCCCTTTTTTCAGCAATTAAATTGTTGTATTGTTCAATGGACAAAATACCAGTTCCGTAAATTTCGTTGATTCTTTTTATGAGATAGTTTAAGTTATTCTGTGTCAGTATATTTTGTTGTTTATTTTTTAGAATTAGTTCTTGTACTTGTTTAGCACCAATGTGGTTGTCTATATAGAAAAACGGAGTATAGTTTTTTAAGATCTCGTCTTTTTCTTGTTGTATCTGGGCAGGATCTTTATAAATGGGAAAATCGAATGAAGCAGTTACAAGTTCATATTTCCAGGGTTTCCCTATTTCGAAATTGTATTTGAAATGCTTTTCCGATGGATATAGTTTGATTATAATAGCGACAACGCATGCAAACAACCCTATTTTGGTTATGTTTTTCAGATGTTCTTGTGTAATCCGGAATTTCATGATTAATAGAATTTTGTTGCAAATGTACGTAAATTATTTGTAGCTTTGCAACAAAATAGTTGATATTTGAGCTTTTAGAAAAGTATTTTTATATGAAAGTTATTACATTGAACAGTGTTGTCCCTGTCAGGGCAGAAGCTGCAGAAAGCGCAGAAATGGTCACGCAAATGCTGTTCGCGGAAACAGCAACTGTGCTGGAACAGACGGAACGTTGGACAAAAATAAAATTGGACGCGGATGGTTATGAAGGCTGGGCAGACAGAAAAATGCTTTCCCAATTGGGCGACAAGCAATTCGAACAATTGCAATCCGCACCCAAAGCTGTCGTAAGTTTTCCTGTTTCATTGGCCGTAAGCTTGGAAAATAAAACATCCATTTTATTGACTGGCGGTACACGTTTGCCCAATTACAACGCAGGGATATTTGAACTGTTAGGTGTCAAATTCAATATAGACGCCTCCACGGTCGAGACCACCTTGGAATTTACGACGGAAAATTTCATGCGGATAGCTTTTTTCTATTTGAATACACCTTATTTGTGGGGCGGGAAAAATGCATTGGGCATGGATTGTTCTGGTTTTACACAGATTATATACAGCATTTTCGGTGTCCAGTTGCCGCGTGATGCTTCCATGCAGGTGCAAGATGGTAAAGTGGTTGATTTTCTGGTGGAAGCCAAAACCGGCGATTTGGCGTTTTTTGAAAATGCAGACAAGAAAATCATTCATGTAGGCATTCTGCTGGACAGCAACCGGATTATGCATTGTTCGGGACGTGTAAAAATCAACCAAATAGATTCGCAGGGGATTATTAGTGAAGAAACCGGGCAATACACACACCAGTTGCGCGTAATCAAGCGGATATTTGGTGAATAACAATTCACAATAGATAGTTCGATTTTTAGATTACGGAATTTTGAAATCCAGAAATAAAACAATCGTTCCACTTTTGTATGACTTTCAGTTTTAATCCCTATCTTTGCAGCGGATTTTAAGAAAAATATATGTCGATGAAAATCAAGCATTTCCTTTTTGCATGTGTACTGATTTTGCTGTCATCTTGCGGAAAAAACAAATTTACCATTGATGGTACGATCGAAAATTCCGGACAAGAAACCGTTTATTTGGAAAATTTGGGATTGACGAAAACCGTGGTTATGGATTCGGCTGTTATCAAAAACAATGGCCATTTCAAATTCCGTGCGCCGCGTCCCGATTATCCTGATTTATATCGTTTGCGTATGGGAAACCAGCAATTTGTTTTTTCGGTAGATTCCTGTGAACATATCACCATTATGGCTTCGGCCGACAGCCTTTCGTTTCCTGCAAAGATAGAGGGTTCGGAAAACACGGAACAGATTACCAGACTGCGTATATCGCTTGCCGGATTACAGAGAATCTATAATGGTGTCTTGAATGAAGAAATAGGTTTTGATACGTTGACGGCAAAAATTGCGGAACATAAAAAAATGGCACAACAAATCATTCTTGCCAATCCGCGTTCCATTGTGGCCTATTATGCCTTGTTCCAGAAAATGGAAGGATATTTTATGTTTTCACCCTACGGCAAGGAAGACAGGCCTTATTATTCAGCAGTAGCGACATCTTTCCATACGTTTATGCCAAAATATGAACGTAGCATCAATTTGTATAATCTAGTGATGGAGGTCATACGCGCCGAACGCCAGTTGCAGAATGAGGCCGTATTGCAAACCATGATTGACAATGCGGAATCCGCAACGATTGACATAGAACTGCCGAACCAATTTGGAAACGTGCGTAAACTGTCCGATTTGAAAGGGCAGGTCGTTTTGCTTGATTTCTCGGCTTATGAGGCGGAAAACAGCATTGCTTATACATTTGAATTGCGCGAGCTGTACAATAAATTCGCACCGCGCGGTTTCGAAATCTTTCAGGTTTCTGCCGACCGAAGCAAACTGCTTTGGGAACAATCTGTGGAAAATCTACCTTGGATATGCGTTCGCGGAAACAGTGTTTATGAACCTTGTTTTACATTGTATAATGTGCAAAAAATACCGACCACATTCCTTATTGACAAAAACGGCGATATATTGGAACGCGATGTCCCATTTGACCAACTGCCTGCTAAAATAGAGAAATTGCTTAATAAATAAAGACCATGTATTGGCAGCTTTTTATAACTTTTTTCAGGATAGGTGCTTTTACTATTGGTGGCGGTTATGCCATGATTCCGCTTATCCAGCGTGAAATTGTGGAAAAAAGGAAATGGATACCGAGCCAGGAATTTATTGACATGCTCGCTATGGCACAGTCCGTTCCGGGCGTTATGGCTATCAACACATCGGTTTTTGTCGGTTATAAATTAAAGGGCATCAAAGGCAGTTTAGTCACTGCGCTTGGTTGTGCATTGCCGTCTTTTCTGATTATTCTGGCATTGGCGGCTTTTTTCACGGAATTCAGCGGGAACCAATTCATAGAACGCATGTTTAAAGGCATACGTCCGGCCGTTGTCGCGCTGATTGCCGCCCCATTGTGGAAAATGGCCAAATCGGCCAATATAACCTGGAAAACCGCAATAATTCCTGTGGCGGCTGCCTTGTTGATTTGGTTGGCTGGTGTTTCGCCCGTGTTAATCATAGGAGTTGCCATTGCTGGCGGTATCGCTACACTGTATTTCCCCTTGAAACATAAAAAAACAGATTTGAAAAAGTAGTATGGTTTACCTTCAATTGTTTATAGCGTTTTTTAAAATAGGCTTGTTCGGTTTCGGAGGCGGTTATGCAATCATATCACTCATCCAACATGAAATAGACCGTTACGGTTGGATGACGCAACAAGAGTTTACGGACATCATAGCCATTTCGCAAATGACCCCGGGCCCGATAGGGATAAACAGTGCAACTTATGTTGGCTATACGGCATCTGGCGGCGTTTTAGGGGCTATTGTAGCTACTTTTGCCATTGTTCTGCCATCGTTCATCATCATGCTTGTTTTGTGCAAATTGTATTTGAAACTCCGTGATAACAAATATATCGAGGCGGCTTTCCGTGGGCTGCGCCCCACGGTGATAGGGCTGATAGCCGCAGCAGCCTTGCTGCTGATGAACAAGGAAAATTTTATCGACTACAAAAGTTTCCTGTTGTTCGGCGGTGTTTTTGTGGGTACATTGTTTTTCAACATCCACCCTATTCTGCTGATTGTGCTGGCCGGTGTTGCAGGCGTGTTGATTTACTGACAGGCATTATTCATCCGAAAAATGCACTAATACGTGCCTGTATGAGTTGAAAATTTTCGACTTCGATACATAACCGACATAACGCTTTCCGTCATCGACAACAGGCAAATTCCAAGCGTTCGTGTCTTCAAAAACCTCCATGACTTTTTCCATGGGCATGTCTTTGTTAATTACGGCAGGCGGCGAAATCATCAACTGCCCCACCGTAAAACGTTCGTAAAGTTCGGGGCGGAACATGATATTGCGCACTTCGTCCAACAGCAGGACCCCGAGCAATTTCTCGTCCTTATGGCTGACCACAGGAAAGATATTGCGCTTGGAATGTGAAATGATTTTTACAAGTTGTCCCAAAGTCATTTCCGGATACAGGATAGTCAAATCGGTTTCAATGACATTGTCCATTTTCAGCAATGTCAAAACGGCGCGGTCTTTATGATGCGTCAATAATTCGCCTTTCTGGGCTAACCGCATGGCATACAAACTATGCGGTTCAAAAATAATGATTGTCAGATAAGAAACCACGGAAACGATCATTAACGTCATGAACAGGTTGTAACCTCCGGTCAGTTCCGCAATCAGGAAAATGCCGGTCAACGGTGCATGCATCACGCCCGACATAAGCCCACTCATGCCAGCCAAGGCAAAATTCGCTTCCGGTATATCAAAGCCAAACAAATTCATGGTACGCGATACGATAAAGCCGGTTATACATCCAACAAACAATGAAGGTGCGAAAATTCCACCGACTCCGCCCCCGCCATTGGTTGCCGCGCTGGCAAAAATTTTGAAGAATACAATCAACAGCAAGTAAACGATTAATATCCACGGATTGTCGCCGAATTGCAGAAACATACTCCTATCCAATGTGGCATCGGCTTGGTTATTCAATAATTGTTCGATGATGTTATAACCTTCACCATACAACGGTGGAAAAATAAAGATAAGTATGCTCAACATTCCACCTCCAAGCATTATTTTGTACCGGCTGTGTTTGATTTTCTTGAAAATGTTTTCCAAGTAATTCATGCCACGGGTAAAATAGAGCGAAACTAATCCACAAATAACACCTAACAATATCAGGTAAGGAATTCGTTCCACTGCAAATGGTTCATAAACGGAAAATTGGAACATAGATGCGCTACCAGTCAGGATATAGGCCAAAGAAGTAGCTGTAACTGAGGATATTAGCAAAGGTGCTACAGATGTCATGGTCAAATCGAGCATCAATACTTCCAGCGTGAAAACCAGACCTGCAATAGGAGCCTTAAAAATGCCACCGATAGCTCCAGCTGCTCCGCAGCCAATCATTAACATCATGGTTTTTTGGTTCATCTGAAAAAACTTGGCCAGATTGGAACCAATGGCTGCACCAGTCAGTACAATAGGCGCCTCTGCTCCGACCGAACCTCCGAAACCAATGGTTACGGAACTGCCTACCAAGGAAGTCCATGTGTTGTGCAGTTTCAAGATGCTTTTGCGTTGCGAAATCGCGAACAGGATGCGTGTAATACCATGGCTGATATTGTCCTTGACTATATACTTCACGAAAAGCGAAGTAAGGCAAATACCGATTGCCGGAAAAACAAGATACCAATAGCTGACTTCGCTTTTGGCTAAACCGGCTGTCAGCAAATGTTGTATAATATGTATGATACTTTTCAGCAGGAACGCAGCGATGGCACTCATAATGCCCACGACGAAACTGAGAATAAGTATAAATTGCTTTTCCTTGATGTGGCTTTCACGCCACGCAATCATTTTATTATAAAAATCGTTTCCCAAAGTGGTATTTTTTTATTGTCCTTTTCCTTTGATGATGACTTCTATGGTGTACAACAAAATTTTCAAATCCGTTTTCAAGCTCATGCTGTCCATATAGATAATATCATAGTTCAACCGTTCAATCATTTTTTCCACCGTGTCCGAATAACCGATTTTTATCGGTCCCCAAGAAGTCAGTCCCGGCCTGATTTTATAAATCAAGCAATAATACGGTGCTTCTTTTACAATTTGTTCGATGTAATATCTCCGTTCCGGGCGTGGCCCAACCAAACTCATTTCCCCGTACAAGACATTGATGAATTGCGGAAGTTCATCAATACGATACTTGCGAAGCCATCGTCCAAACGGCGTTATGCGTTTGTCGTTCGGATTGCTCAGCATGGGATGTTCCTGTTCAGAACCGACATACATGGTGCGAAGTTTTATGATATCGAATGGTTTTCCATACAGTCCGATACGTTCCTGCCTATAAAAAACAGGACCTGGCGAGCCACGTTTGATGCCTATGACGCAAAAACACAGAAGCGGTAAAGTTATTATCAACGCAATGATAGACAGGACAATATCCATTGCTCGTTTTACACTGGTTTCCCAATCCGCCATGGGGGCTTTGGTAATATTTACCAACGGGCCGATGTCCAAATTGTGAATACGCGCTGCTCCTGTCAAAATTTCGTATATGCGCGGAGTGAATTGTATTTCTACTCCGTAAGGATATAATTGGTTGATTATCTGGAATAATCTATTTTCTGGAACATCGTTATCCAAAGCAATGACTGTTGAATCTATGTTATATTCGTTTTTTAATTCGGCAAAGTTTTCCAAATTGCCGATAACATCAGCTTTTTGCTCATTTAATGTGTGGTCAACCGCAATAAATCCGACAACTTGTGTCCCGTCTTTGACTTTACCAAGTTCGGAAGCAATCCGCCTGGCATTTTTTCCTGTACCTACAAGTACGGTATTTTGTTTGATGATTCCTTTGCGTATCAGTTTTTGTGTATTCAGAGTAATGACAAGCCGGAAAACATAAGAAATGGTAAACTGCAATAAGAACAACGTCAATAATGAAACATAGTAACGTTGGTAACTGGATACTTGGTCATCCAAAATAATGGCGAAAAAAGCACCTACGGATATGATAACGGATGCAGTAAGTGTAGTCAAAAATTCTTGTGCCATCGTTTTTTTGTATGGCCTGACGTAGTATCCTGACAAATAGTGGACAACAAAACACGCAAGCGGATAAACAAAAAGCGGTATATAAAAATTGAATGCCGGTACGAGTACGGTTTCATAGCCGAATACCCTGCCGTCGTTAACCAGCCACCTGAACATCAGAAAACACAACCATACCAGCAAGGAGGATAAAATGTCAGCTACAATGTATTTTATCCGTTGCCGTTGTTTGTTCATATTATGTTGTTTATGTTCCATGTCTGGTTGTTATGGCCTGATTATTTTAATGACGTTGCCTATGTCCAATTTAATGATGGATGATGGAGGCGGCAATTCTGTTTCGTTTTGCCTGAATTGTACGATATAATCGACGGCAGATTTTATTTCATTCGATATTTCGTTGAAACAACGTGCATTCGGCATTCCGCTGATATTGGCGGATGTCGAAACAATCGGTTTCCTGAATTGCTGGCACAAGGCTTTGGAAAAATTTTCCGATGTAATCCGAATACCTATACTCCCATCTTCAGCCACCAAGTTTTCAGCCAAGTTTTTCGCTTTCGGATAAATAATTGTCAGCGGCTTGGTTGTCAGCTCTATCAACTCCCACGCCATGTCTGGAATCTCGGAAACATAGTTTTGGAGTTTGCCCGGTGTGTCCAGCAAGACCAGCATCGATTTGTGGTCTGCCCGTTTTTTTATTTCAAAAATACGTTTTACGGCCTCTGCGTTTGTTGCATCGCAACCCAATCCCCAAACCGTATCGGTCGGGTACAAAATGACGCCGCCTTTTTGCAAAGTGCTTACTGCCGCCCGTAAATCATCCGGCATAAATTTTCCGTTTTTTTCCAAGTTAGGTTCCATGCAAGTAATCGTGGGAAAAACAAGTCCACAAATAATCTGCAAATGTACAAAAATTATTTTTTATCCTTGCTCCGGAAGCAGAAAACTCCCGAAAAAGTAAGATTCCGGCAGATTAGACAACATTATGCCAAATCAGGCCATGATGACGCTGCAAGTATTGAAATTTTTATGTACATTTGCGGTGTTTTATCCTTTGCATATCGAAAATTATGGACCAGATTACCATCAAAGACAAAAATTTCAAGGTTTTTATTTCTTCTGACCAGATTCAGGAGGCAGTAGCCAAAGTCGGGCAACAAATCAACAAAGATATGGCCGGCAAAAATCCGCTGTTCATTTGCGTCCTGAACGGGGCGTTCATGTTTGCTGGCGATTTGATGAAAGTTGTGGATATTCCTAGCGAATTGACTTTTGTAAAACTATCTTCCTACCAAGGACTTACAACGACAGGTGTCGTAAAGGAAGTAATCGGTTTGAGCGAAAGCGTGGTAGGTCGCAATGTGGTTGTCGTGGAAGACATCGTGGACACGGGCTATACCATGCAGCGGATTATGGATTCGCTTTCGGCCAAAGGCGCTGCCAGCATCAAGGTCTGCACGTTCCTGCAAAAGCCGGATGCCTTGAAATGCAACATACAGGTCGATTATGTAGCCATGAAAATCCCGAACGATTTTATCGTCGGTTACGGTCTGGACTATGATGGTTATGGACGTAACCTGAAAGACATTTATACCATAGTCAAGTAAATAACAAACAAATTTAAAAATAAGAACATGAACCTGATTATTTGCGGAGCGCCCGGTTCAGGAAAAGGAACCCAGAGTGATTTTATAGTCGAAAAATATAAACTGACACATCTTTCGACGGGTGATTTGCTACGTGCCGAAACGGCATCGGGCAGCGAACTGGGCAAGACGATCAATGCTTACATTTCCGAAGGGAATCTGATTCCGGACGACATGATGATTGAATTGCTGATGCAGAAAATCAAAAACGAACCGGAAACAAACGGTTTTATTTTGGATGGTTTTCCGCGTACAGTTGCGCAAGCCGAGGCTTTTGAGCGGATCATGGCGGAACAAGGGCATAAGACGGATTTGCTCATTGATTTGAAGGTAGAACGTGATGAACTGGTCAACCGGCTTTTGAAGCGCGGGGAAACATCCGGCCGCAGTGACGACAACCTGGTAACCATAACCAAACGCTTGGAAGTTTACGAAGAAAAAACACGGCCTGTCAGCGATTTCTACCAGAAACTCGGCAAATACGCCGCCATAGACGGGATGGGCGATTTGCAGGAAATTTTTGGCCGTATTTGCCAGGCGATAGACCGTATTCAATAAAAAACAAACAGCGATATTATTGTGGCAGCGACTAATTTTGTAGATTATGTGAAAATCTTTTGCCGTTCCGGCAAAGGCGGCCGTGGTTCTACACATTTCCATCGTGAAAAATTTGTGCCAAAAGGCGGTCCGGATGGCGGTGATGGCGGTCGTGGCGGCCACATTATCTTACGTGCCAACAAGAACTTGTGGACGCTGATTCATTTGCGGTATGCACGCCATATTTTTGCCGGTGATGGCGGTGATGGCAGCAGCAGCCGTAGTTTCGGCCGGGACGGCGAGGACAAAATCATCGAAGTGCCTTGCGGGACGGTCGTGTATGATGCCGACACAGGCGAATTTCTGTGCGATGTAACGGAAGACGGGCAGGAGGTTATTTTGTTGCGCGGCGGCCGTGGCGGTTTGGGCAACTGGCATTTCCGCACGGCCACAAACCAGGCTCCGCGTTATGCGCAACCCGGCGAACCGCGCATAGAACGCAATATTATCATGCAATTGAAAGTGCTCGCCGATGTGGGACTCGTCGGCTTCCCGAACGCAGGAAAATCCACGTTGCTTTCGGTCGTTTCTGCGGCAAAGCCGGAAATTGCGGATTATCCGTTCACAACCTTGGTGCCTAATCTGGGCATTGTCAGCTACCGCGACAACAAATCGTTTTGCATGGCCGATATTCCCGGAATCATAGAAGGAGCGAGCGAAGGGAAAGGCTTGGGATTGCGTTTTTTGCGGCATATTGAGCGGAACGCCATTTTATTGTTCATGATTCCGGCCGACAGTAAGGACATTCGGGAAGAATACGGCATTTTGCTGAACGAGTTGGAGAAATATAACCCGGAATTGCTTGACAAGCAGCGTATCTTGGCCATTACCAAATGCGACATGCTTGATGCAGAATTGCTGGAAGAACTTCGGAACGAACTGCCCGAAGATATAAAATCGGTATTCATTTCGTCAGTCTCCGGTTTGGGCATTGCCGAACTGAAAGATCTGATTTGGGAGGAACTGAACAAGGAAAGCAACAAGGTTATTGAAATTTCGCATCGTCCGTTGGACATTGTCCAATTGTCTTCCGACTTTGAAGAGGAACAAGATGAACAAGACGAAGAAATAGAAACCATTTACGAAAACGAAGTGGATGAAGAATGGGATTTGAGCAAATACAAAGGTATCGGTTGGGATGACCAACCGGACGAAGGGCAATAGAAAACCTGTTCGCAAAAGACATTCGACACAAAATAGTGTATGCTGTTCCAACTCAGCAGTTGGTTGCATACACTATTTTTATTTTTTTCTTCCGGAAATATGTGTATTTTTGCCCGTCCTAAAAATTACAATCAAGCTCCGGGACTTTCGGGATTTATTCCATGATTCATAAAATCTGACAGACATGAGACAAAACTTATTCGACATTCAAAATTTGGTAGTTGCCATTACGGGAGGGACTGGTGTTTTGGGGAGTACCATAGCCACTTATTTGGCCGGACAAGGTGCCAAAATCGTGATTTTGGCGCGTAACAAGGCAAAAGGCGATGCCCTTGTAGATAATATTTGCCGCGATGGCGGCGAAGCCATGTTTTTGGCTTGCGATGTGACAGATGCCGAAGCATTGAGATCAGTGTGCGATGCAATTATTGCCCGTTACGGACGTATCGATGTTTTGCTCAACGGTGCCGGCGGCAACATGCCCGGCGCGGTCATCCCGCCGGACAAGACCTGCCTTGATTTGGATTTGGACGCCATGCGCAGTGTTGTCGATTTGAATTTGTTCGGTACGGTGTTGCCTACG
This sequence comes from uncultured Bacteroidales bacterium, assembly GCA_949282265.1. Classification (GTDB taxonomy): domain Bacteria; phylum Bacteroidota; class Bacteroidia; order Bacteroidales; family Paludibacteraceae; genus CALUNA01. Next base: position 54,929 of record CASDOZ010000001.1, read on the forward strand.
CAAATCTTTTTGGAAGCCATGCACAAGCAAGGCAAAGGCGTGTTTGTCAATTTCTCTTCGGAATCGGCGTTGCGTCCGCTGACACGTGTTGCCGGTTACGGTGTCGCCAAGGCGGCGGTTACCAATTACACCAAGCACATGGCTAACGAACTGGCCATCAAATTCGGCGAAAATTTCCGTATGAATGCCATTGCACCCGGCTTTTTCCTGACTGAACAGAACCGGAATCTGATGTTGCAGCCCGATGGGAGTTATACCGACCGTGCAAAAAGCGTTATTGCGCATACTCCTTTTGGCCGTTTCGGCCGTGCAGAGGAACTTTGCGGTACGATTCACTATTTGATTAGCGACGCTTCAAGATTTGTAACTGGTGCAGTCGTGGTGGTCGATGGCGGTTTTGATTCATTTTCCATTTAAAAAACAGGATTATGTATTTATGTGAACAAACATGGCGCTGGTACGGGCCTAATGACCCGATTACGTTGGCCGATGTAAAGCAAACCGGCGCAACCGGCGTGGTTACGGCTTTGCATCACATACCGAACGGTGAAGTGTGGAGCGTTGATGAAATAGAAAAACGCAAAACCATGATTGAACAGGCAGGTTTGCGTTGGTCGGTTGTGGAAAGTGTGCCTGTACATGAACATATCAAAACGAGGACGGGCAATTTCCAGCTTTATATAGAAAACTACAAACAATCGTTGCGCAACTTGGCTGCATGTGGTATCCGGATTGTAACATACAACTTCATGCCGGTTTTGGACTGGACACGGACTGATTTGGCTTATCAGTTACCAGATGGTTCGCGTGCCTTGCGTTTTGAACGCGCGGCTTTTATGGCTTGGGACTTGTTCATCCTGGAACGTCCGGCCGCCAAGGCGGAATATAATGAGCAGGAAAAAGCATTGGCACGCGAGCGTTACGAACGTATGGATGAAGAAGAGAAAAAGACCTTGACACGCAATATGATAGCCGGTTTGCCGGGTGCGGAAGAGAGTTTTACGCTGGACAGTTTCCGCAATGAATTGCAACGCTATGCCGACATTGATGCAGAGCAGTTAAGGCAACACTTGATTTTGTTTTTGCAGGAAATTGCACCTGTTGCCGATGAAGTAGGCATAAAACTCGTCATTCACCCGGATGATCCGCCGTTTCCCATCCTCGGTTTGCCGCGCATCATGAGCACTGAAAGTGATTTTGCACGTATTGTGGAAGCTGTGCCTAATCCATCGAATGGATTGTGCTTGTGCACGGGTTCCTTGGGCGTGTCGCCTGCCAACGATTTGGCAGGCATGATGGAACGCTTCGGAGACCGCATCAATTTTGTGCATCTGCGCAGCACCCAGCGTGATAAAGACGGCAATTTTTACGAAGCGAACCATTTGGAAGGCGATGCGGACATGTACCATGTCATGAAAAACCTGTTGTTGCTCCAGCAACGTAGGCAGGTTTCCATTCCCGTCCGGCCGGATCACGGGCATCAGATGCTGGACGATTTGCATAAACGCACGAACCCCGGCTATTCCTGCATAGGACGGATGCGCGGCTTGGCTGAGTTGCGCGGTTTGGAAATGGGCATTGCCTGTTCCATGAAAGAACAACTCTCAATTGGGAATAAATCATTTTGATATGAAACAAGTTATTTTTTCGTGCATTGCATTCGGGTTTGTTTGTTTTGCAACAGCACAATCAACGGAAAATCTGACACTGACACTTTCTCCCGAACAATACGGGCAAATGGAGCAGCATTTTGCACAAAAACAAAAAGAAAGGCAGCGGCACGCCGACTGGGCGCAGTTTGATCGTTATGCGGAAGCTAACCGGAATGTTTCAAGTGCGCCCAAAGCGGTATTCATGGGCAACTCCATAACCGAAGGTTGGGCTAAAAAACGTCCAGACTTCTTTGCTACACATGATTTTGTCGGCCGGGGCATAAGCGGGCAGACGTCATCACACATGCTGGTGCGCTTCCAAGCGGATGTAATCGCATTGAAACCTAAATATGTGGTTATCCTGGCGGGTACGAATGACATAGCCCAAAACAACGGCACGATAAGCCAGGAACATATTATGGAAAATATTCGTTCCATGTGCGAACTTGCAATGGCACATCGCATAAAACCGGTGCTTTGTTCCGTCCTTCCGGCCGCCCGTTTTTCTTGGAATCCAGCTTTGCAGCCAGCGGAGGACATAAAAGCCTTGAATGTTGCCATAAAGGCTTATGCCGCGGAAAAACGCATCCCTTATGTTGATTTTTACAGCGCGTTGGTCGATGACCAGGGAGGACTGCCCGCCGAATATGCCGCCGATGGTGTCCATCCGACAGCGGAAGGATATGCCGTCATGGAAAACATACTGCTCAAAACTTTGAAATAACCTTTTTTACCTGCAATTATGCGTTATATTTCCCCTTCCTTGTTGGCTGCCGATTTCGGCGATTTGAAAGGTGCTTGTGAAATGATTAACCGCAGCTCGGCCGAGTGGTTGCATATTGATGTCATGGATGGCGTGTTTGTGCCGAATATCTCATTCGGATTTCCGGTTATGGAGGCCGTCCGCAAGCATTGTGTCAAGCCGCTCGATGTTCATTTGATGATTGTCAACCCGGAAAAGTATGTTGAACGTTTTGCCGAGGCCGGAGCCTATTCGGTCGGTTTCCATCTGGAAGCCGTGGAAGATCCGATGCCGGCTCTGAATCTGATAAAAAAACATGGTGTAAAGACTTGTCTGACAATAAACCCTAACATTCCGGTCAGCCGTTTGGAACCTTATTTAGACCAGGTGGACATGGTGTTGCTGATGTCGGTGTATGCCGGTTACGGCGGCCAGAAAATCGTGCCGGAAACGCCGGAACGTCTGCGCCAGTTGTCTGCCATGATCCGTGCCCGCGGCCTTTCCACGCTTATTGAATTGGATGGCGGCGTAACAGTGGACAATGCGGCCGGTTTGTTTGAATTAGGTGCTGACGTGTTAGTGGCCGGCAGTGCCGTTTTCCGCGCCCCCGACCCGTTGGCGGCCATAGAACAATTGAAGGGAAACCAATAAAACAGTTTATCCTGTTGCCGGCAATCCGTTTACCCGTATTCTTTCCATGATTTGCCGGACGGTGTCGGCAATGTTGCGCATTGCCACATCGGATTGCAGGGCTTGTCCGATAGGCATATCGGGCGGTGTCGTGGCATAGATTCCTGCTATCCCGTGCTTGTGTGGTTCATCCGGGCAATTCGTTTGTCCTGCTATGGCAATGACAGGCACGTTTGCTGTCCGCCCTATCTCCGTGATTCCCTGCAAGGTCTTTCCCATGAAACTTTGCCGGTCTATTTTTCCTTCGCCGGTAATTATCAAATCCGCATTTTGGGCGTGTCCGGCAATATGCAGCACATCCGCGAGCAAACGGATGCCGGATGCCAAATCCGCGTGCAGGAACGCGGCCATTGTTCCGCCAACACCTCCGGCCGCTCCGGCACCCTGCATGGCATTCAAGTCGAATTTGCATGTCTGTTTCACGAGTGATGCGAAATGCTGCAAACCGTTATCTAACTGGTATATCATTGCGGGCGTAGCCCCTTTTTGCGGGGCATATACAAAAGCGGCGCCCATTGTGCCGGCAAAAGGATTTGTAACATCACATGCCACCCGGAAGCAGCATTCTTGCAGTTCGAGCATGACGGTTTGCGTGTCAATTTTAGCGATTTTATGCAGGTTCTCGCCGCAACCGTGCAACATGTTCCCATTTGTATCAAAAAAGCGAAATCCGAGCGCCTGCAATAAGCCTGTGCCAGCATCGTTTGTGGCGCTTCCACCAATGCCTACCAAAAAATTGCGGTGTCCTTGCACAATGGCAGAGCGAATCAACTCACCGGTTCCGTAAGTCGTCGTTTTCATGGGATTGCGTTCATTCGGCAGCAACAAAGTCAGGCCGCTGGCCTGCACCAATTCGACAAATGCCGTTTTCCCATCGCCGGAAATCCCGTATTTTGCCTGGATTGGGCGCATCAATGGGTCGTGCACCCTGCATGTGTTGTAACGGCCGCTTGTCGCGGAAACCAATGCGTCCAAGGTTCCTTCGCCGCCATCGGCTATTGGCAATTTTACAATCTCACATGTGGGAAAAACGTTCCTGATACCTTGTTCGCAGGCATCGGCTGCCTGCAAGGAAGTCAAACTGCCTTTGAAAGAATCAAGCGCAAGTATGATTTTGTGCAATTCCATGCTATCCGGATATTTGAATAAAACCAATTGCAAAGGTAGGAAAATTCGGAGTGTTCATAAAAACATGCCAAGACAAGCACAAAAAATCATGGTTTTTTAAAATCGGCAGGATTGATTTTTTTGTATCTTTGCCACGAAAGTAACCAGAATAATAGACAACCATCATGAAAAAAGTAGCGTTTACCTTGGTATATGTATTTTTGTTTGTGTTTTTTGTGCAAGCACAACAGGCAAAATACGTGTTTTATTTTATTGGCGATGGAATGGGTGTTAATCAAGTTTTGGGCACGGAATTATATCGTGGCGAACTGGAAGGAAAAATCGGCATAAAGCCGTTGTTGTTTACCCAATTCCCGTATGTGACGATGGCTACCACTTTTTCTGCAAGCAGCGGGGTAACGGATTCTGCCGCTTCCGGAACGGCCTTGGCAACGGGACATAAAACCCGGAATGGCACATTAGGATTGCTTGCCGATTTGGAAACGGAAGTGAACAGTGTGGCTGTGTGGGCACAGAAAAGCGGCTTTCGGGTCGGCATAGGCACGAGTGTTTCCGTCGATCATGCCACGCCGGCTGCGTTTTATGCCCATCAGGGCGGACGGGGCAGTTACTATGACATCGGGAAGGACATGATTGCGGCAAATTTCGATTTTTATGCCGGTTCGGATTTCTGCGACCCTACCAATAAGGAAGTTGAAGGCAATTTTGAAAGCCTTTACAAGTTGGCGGACAATGCCGGATATACCGTTGCCCGAGGTTATGAGGACTATTGTAAAAAAGCCAAGAAATCGGATAAACTGATACTGCTGCAACCAGAAACGGCTACCGACATATATTCTCTACCATACGCCATTGACCGTAAACAAAAAGACATGACATTGGCTGAGATTACACGTGCAGGCATAGATTTTTTGTCGAAAGACAAAGAAAAAGGATTTTTCTTTATGATTGAGGGCGGAAAAATAGATTGGGCTTGCCATAGCAACGATGCGGCCACGGTTTTCCATGAAATCATGGATATGGACAACGCCATCAGGATTGCCTACGAGTTTTACGAACAACATCCGGACGAAACGTTGATTGTCGTTACAGCCGACCACGAAACTGGTGGCATTGTGCTCGGAACGGGGGAATACAAATTGAATTTGCAGGCTTTACAGTTCCAGAAAATAAGCGAGGCCGGATATACGTTGGTCGTCAACCGGTTGTTGGATCAATATGGCGTTCAGTTACCTTGGGAGGTGGTTAAAGAATCTCTGGCCGTTAATTTCGGGTTTTGGAAGACCATTCAACTGACAGCAGAGCAAGAAGCCCGTTTAAAAGAAGTTTGTAGCGAGTTGGCCTCCGGGTCTGTTGATTTGATAAAAAGCGAATATCAGTGGGATAATCCGTTAGCGACGGCAGCAAAACAAATCCTTAACGAAATTGCACTTGTCGGTTGGACAAGCGGCGGACATTCGGGTGGCTATGTGCCTGTATATGCTGTCGGTGCCGGCGCGGAACATTTCCAAGGACGTATGGACAATGCGGAAATCCCAGTCAAGATTGCAAATGCGGCAGGATACGGAAGATAATCCCTAAGCAGTTTGGCAATTTTGAATATGATATTGGTGGCTTGAAATATTCGGTATAGCCAACATTTGTTGGAATAAGCAGGCTAAACTTGTTGTCTGCGTAAAAAAAATCCGGCCTGTCGGACAACACATCCAGCAGGCCGGAATTACTTTGCTTAACTTTCTGCTACCTTATGGACATACTTGCAACAATATTCTCATAATCAGCCTTATATTTATTGACTATTTCGTTTTGTTCAAAAGCATTGCAGGTTTGCATAATATAATTAAATATAGCCATTTGGTTACCAATCCGACCGGATAAAGATTTGCGGAATGCTGGGCGAAGAGATAATCCCCAGTTAATGTATTGTACGCATTTGTTGGCAACATCATCCATGATTTCGTTGCCTTTTTCAAACTCGCCCAGATGATAATAAGCGGCAGCCAGGTTGGCACTTGTGTAGTCATGCGGTACATTGCGTCCCGGCAATACTTCCATGCAGTAATCCAGCGCGGCCAATGCTTTTTCATCTTTTCCTTCGTTAATCAGGGCCTCTACCAATTGGGCGAACATCAGACGGTGTGTCCGGCACATGCGTAACGTATTTTCATCCAAATAGATGCGTTCTGCCGATACGTTGCCATAGCGGAATTTGTTCATCATGTTGTCGTACATGATTTCCGTATTGGTGCGTGGTTGTCCGTCTTCGCTTGCTTTGGGAGTAACCTGATAGGCCATACCGACGAGTTCGAAATATTTTTCCAATCCGAGGTAGTAATCATTCCCGACGGTTACGGCGAAATAGACAGGACGTTGCCATTCGTTGCTCAACAGCATTTCCATGACCATCATTTCGCTTTTGGTGGCGCGCCGTTTCAAGTTGATGTCTATCTGCGGTGCAATTTCATCCGGAGTGTAGCGGCAGCGCATCGTGTCAATTCCCATCGAAGCCAACGGCGTTGAATCCGTCATTACTGGGTTTGCGAATGCCGGGCTGTTGAGCACCTTTTCCTTGTCGATAGGTATATATACCTGATTTGTCGGGAAATAAGGTTCACCGCGTAATTTTGTTTGCGGATTGTCCGAACGGATAAAATCGAATATCATTTTCAAATCGGCCGGTTGCTTCATCCTGTCTTCAACCCATACGACTTCGTTGGTACCGGAAATGAAATCCGGCTCTTCCCATGTTATGGGCAATCCGGCCGATTCATAATAGGAGCGTTTCATTTGGCCGATGTACCAATCTGTCTGCAAATAACTCAAATTGCAGGAACGCACGTCGGTGCGGTAGCCTTCCACTTCCTGGTTGTACCAGAGCGGGAAAGTATCGTTGTCCCCGTTGCAGAAAATAATGGCGTTCGGGCCGCACGAAGCCAGGTAGTTGCCGCCGAAGTCGCGGGCTACATAGCGGTTGCTGCGGTCATGGTCGTCCCAGTTTTCCGCAGCCATCAATACGGGAACTCCCAAGCACAAAACAGTGAGTATGGCTGCTGCCAATGGTTTTGGAATGTATTTCTCCGCTATTTTGAGCAATCCCAGCACACCCAGGCCAATCCAGATGCAGTAGGCATAGAAGGAGCCGGCATAGGCGTAATCACGTTCGCGCGGCTGGTAGGGCGTCTGGTTCAGGTAAATGACAATGGCCAAGCCGGTCAGGAAAAACAACAGGAATGTGATGACGAAGTTCTGTTTGCCTTTTTCGCCTTTGGTCAATTGGAAAATGATGCCGATGATACCCAACAACAGCGGCAACATGTAGTATTTGTTGTGGCCTTTGTTGTTTTTCAGCTCATCCGGCATGGTGCTTTGGTCGCCCAAACGGGCGTTGTCGATGAACGGAATGCCGGTAATCCAGTTCCCGTGGTCGATTTCGCCGTGGCTTTGTATGTCATTTTGGCGTCCACTGAAATTCCACATAAAGTAACGCCAATACATGAAATTGCATTGGTAGCGGACAAAGAACCGCAGGTTTTCCAGGAACGTCGGTTTCATTTCGCTTTTCATTTGACCACAATAGTCGTAAGTCACTTTTTTACCTTTTATGTCCGCCCAGCTTTTATAGGCATCAATATGGCTGGGCTGTGTGCTGTACAGACGCGGGAAAAGCATGTTGAACCTGTCGTCCATTTTGTAGGTTGTCTTGTGCCCTGTTATGATATATTCGTCTTTTTCATCCAGTGATGATTTAGGTTTAGGTGCATACTGTGCCGCACCAACTTTTTCCACAGGAATGCACATATTACCTTCTACGCGCAGTTTGACCGGCGCGTTGTAGGTCGGGCCGAAAAACAGCGGGCGGTCGCCATACTGTTCGCGATTCAAGTAATATTTCAACGCAAACACATTGTCCGGCGAGTTCTGGTCCATGGGCGGCTGTGCAGCCGAACGTACCACAATCAGCGTGTAGGAGGAATATCCTATCAGCATGACAGCAATCATGAGTATAGCCGTGTTCAGCCAGCGTGAACTGATGATGTCCTTTTTCCAATAGAAGAATCCCGCCAAGGCGGCGATAACGAGTAATCCGATAATGACGCTTTCGCCGAAGAACGGAATTCCGACGGCTGTAACAGCCAGAATAAACGAAATGGCCATGCGCCAATAGTTACGTCCCGTGTGGGTTTCCCAAATTGCCCAAACCAACGAAGCTATGACAATTATGATATAGACGAATACGCCGGTGTTATATGAACATCCGAGCGTATTGACAAAGAACAGTTCGAACCAGCAGGCGACTTCCACAAATCCCGGAATCAGACCGTAAAGGACAACGCCCAGAATGGCGGCGGAAGTAACCATGGCTATGCAAAAGCCCAGAAGCGTCGGTTTGAACTTGTTGAAATAATATACCAGCACAATGGCAGGAATGGCCAGCAAGTTCAGCAGGTGCACGCCGATGGACAAGCCCATCAAGTAGGCAATCAGGATTAACCAGCGGTCGGAGCCAGCCTTGTCGGAAGCGGCATCCCATTTCAGAATCAGCCAGAAAACGACTGCTGTAAACAATGACGAATAAGCATAAACTTCACCTTCCACGGCGGAGAACCAGAAAGTATCGGAGAAAGTGTAAGCCAGCGAACCAACTAATCCGGCGCCCAGAATGCCGATGCCTGTGCCCAAACTGATTTCCTTGCCTTCCGTAACGAACATTTTGCGCGCCAACAGCGTGATTGTCCAGAACAGGAACAAAATGGTAAAGGCACTGCACAGCGCAGACATGGAGTTAATCATGGCAGCTACCTTGGTCGGGTCGGATGCGAAGAGCGAGAAGAAACGCCCAGTCAGCATGAAGAACGGCGCTCCGGGCGGATGGCCTACATCCAGTTTGTAAGCTGTACTGATAAATTCGCCACAGTCCCAGAAACTTGCAGTCGGTTCTATGGTAAGCAGATACGTAACCGCAGCTACGATAAATGTGAGCCACCCGATCAGGTTGTCCCAAAGTTTAAAGTTCTTCATATTTTGAATAGATTGCCAATTGTTTTTCCGTTGGAATATATGCGGAACGCGCATTCTGTTAAAAAACGCGCCAAAGATACGAAAAATGACAGGGATTGAAAAAATGCTTAACAATTAACTGCTAAACAGCTTACTTTCTTCTGCATTTTTTACATCGCCCATACACATATAACGAATATTGTGCAGCCTGGAAATTCGGGAATTTTTTTGCAAGGATGGCTTCCTTGATGCGTTTGTCCGTAAATTCGGATATTTTCCCGCAGTTGGTGCAAATCAAGTGTTGGTGGACGTTGTTGTTGCAGGCCTTTTCGTATTGCGCGGGTTGGGTTCCGAATTGGTGTTTGACAACCAGTTTGCATTTCAGCAGCAACTCCAATGTGTTGTAAACCGTGGCTAAGCTGACGCGGAAGTTGTCCTTCATGTCGTTGAACAAGGTTTCCGCATCGAAATGCGTGCGATAGGCATAAACCCGCTCCAGAATGGCATAGCGTTCCACGGTTTTGCGGCAACGGTTCGCTTCCAGATATTCGGTAAAAATCTGCTTGGCAAGGCTGTATGTGTTTTCTTCCTTCACTTGCACCTGTTTTGACGGCAAATGTACGAAAAACTCCGGAATATAAGACGGAATGGCCGATGATAAGTTGTTAGGTAATGACAGTCCTGAATTTTTAGGGCTATTTTTTGAGATGGAGGATTTAATATGCGAGGAATGTTATGATGGTTTTTAGTAGGAAAAACAGAGTTTCCCTCAAAAAAGAAAATGAAATGTCAAAGAGGGATTGTAATAGTATTCACATATTGAGTGTATTATCACAGATTTTTTGTAATTTTGCAGCGGATTGAGGAAACTCTTTCCAAGACATACGAAAAAAAGAAGAAGCGGTATGCTTATCTTGTAGAACGGAAACCTGAGAAATTTCTGAATTGTGTACAAGGGTAGCATAGTGGTTCTCACGCTTAGCGTGGGCTGCTATTACTACATCTGTACACAGGGTTTTCTCTGGACCTCCGAGCTAAGACGTAGCATTGCAGTGCCACGCTTCGTGGTTTTGGATAGTACTAATTATTAATTATAGTAAATTTATGAAGAAAGCTATTGTAACCTTATCACTCTGTGCAGTTGCATTAATTATGGCTTCTTGCACACTCTCCAATGAGGGAAAAGCAGAGAAATTGGTTAAAGAGACGCTTAAAGATTATCTCTATCACCCAGATTCTTATGAGCCAATATCAACAAGAGTTGATAGTATGTTCATTGATGTAACTACTATCGAGCCAATTATGAAAATTAGCGGTGAAATCAACGATTTAATATCCAAAATAGACAAATGTGAAATGGATATTGAATCTGCTGAAACCTCTATGAATATTTATGCTCCTGATGGCTATTCTTCTCGATTCACCCGTGGAGAGTATGCACGGGCAAAAAAAGAAAAAGAGGATGCTCAATCAGATTTGGAAAAATATACGAAAAAACTTTCAGGAGAAATTGATTCCTTAAAAGAACATGTTGCAAAATATCACAAAGGAGAATTTACAGGTTGGGCAGTAAGTCATAGATTTAGAAGTCTTAATGGTGCAGGTTCTATGACCGTTCCGGGAGAAATGATTTTCTTTTGCGATAAAGAGTTTACAAATTGTGTCGGTTATGAAGTTGGTAAATTCGATGAGTTTGCAAAAATCTTGAAAACTGTAGATGAAGCGACTTCTAATGAAGATATAATGGACTATTTTAAGGACAATAGCTTTTTGCTCTGATTTCTCATTTTTATAGAAAGTTAGAGTATTTCACGGCACGCTGATTTTATGCAGTGTAAGTATTGTCAACAGCAAATCTTTTCCAGATATGCAGTCATTGTTTATTTTGGCTATTTGTATTATTGCTATTTCACTTGTTGTAATAGTTACAGTACGAGTACGCCTAAAAAACAAGTCCAAAGAATTATCGAAACGAATTGCAACCATTACTTCTTATAAGGATATACAAGAAAGCAGAGAAAAAGAATTAAAGCAAAGCAATAAAAGTTTCTTCATTGATATTGAAACTGATTTAAAGAACAGTTTTAATGGGCATATAATATCTTCTTCGGAAGAAGAACAATTTACGAAATATTATGCAAAGTTCTTCCATGAAGTCATTTCCTTACAGAAAAGTCTTGAAGCATTCCATATAGAACCGTCCGAGACAATCTCAAAATTTACACAAGATTTCGGAAACATCCAATCAATTGTCAAAAGACATAATGAGCAGGTTATCCAAAATACCCTTGATACCAACAAAGACTTTTTCGACCATTGCCTTAAATACCCATTAGACACACAGCAAAGGCGTTCAATCGTGTCCGAGGAAGATAATTGTTTGGTGGTTAGTAGTGCAGGAAGTGGGAAAACGTCGTCCATCGTAGGCAAGGTAAGGTATCTGATTGACATCAAACACATCAATCCTCAAAACATTCTTCTTATCAGCTATACAAACAAGGCTGCTGCCGAACTGACGGAAAGAATGAATATTGCGGGGTTAAGAGGATACACCTTTCATAAACTTGCCATTGACATCATTGGAAAAGCGACAGGACAAAAGCCCTCTATCTATGATAACACAGACGCACTGTTTGTGAAAATCTATCATAAGTTATTGGAAGATGAGGATTTCAAAAAGAGTATCGTAGAATACTTTGTTGACTATCAGGCGCAAGAAGCGGATTGGGAACATCGTAAGAATGAACGCAGGCAACAACTCTCAGAATTGAAAGAAGTACGCTTGAAAGCCCAATTCCCAGACATGGACGGGAAAGCTATTTATGTTCGGAGTGAGCAGGAACAGAAAATCTGTTTTGCGTTGTCTTCTTTGGGTGTGAAATTCAGATATGAAGAGCCTTATGAATATCCGTTGGCAGATGAAATGCACTCACAATACAAGCCCGATTTTTCTATTTATTTTGAGCAGGACGGCAAGACAAAACGTATTTATTTAGAGCATTTTGGTGTGGACGAGCATGGGCTTGTTCCCACATGGTTTGCAAAAGACAAGGGTATTACCTATGAAGAAGCAAACCAGAAATACAACGATGGGATAACATGGAAGAAAGCTGCCCATGAAAAGTTTGGAACAGAATTATTGATAACGTCAAGTGCTGATTTCCATTATTCAGATATTCGGCATACATTAAAAGCTTCGTTGGAAAAGGTTGGTGTTCCTGTTCAAGAAAAAACAGATGCCGAATTATACGATATGGTTCTTCCTCCGAATAGTAAACAGGAAAAGGCTTTCATTCGTCTTATTGTAACTTTTGTGACATTGATTAAATCAAGCAGCAAATCTATACAAGAAGTTTTGAGACAAACTAAAAGTAAAAGAGATGAGCGCAGCACATTTATTATCAAGAATATTTTTCTGCCTATTTATGAACGGTATATTGAAGAATTGAAAAGCAGTGGTCAAATAGATTTTACTGATGCTATTTTGCAAGCTACAGAAATATGTCGTTCTTCTCATCCGGTCAAGTATGATTATATAATCGTTGATGAATTCCAAGATATATCAATTGACCGCTATAATTTTCTAAAAGTACTCCGAGAGGGTAATCCTCCGGCAAAATTGTATTGTGTGGGCGATGATTGGCAATCCATATATCGCTTTTCAGGAAGCGACATGGCTCTTTTCAATCAATTTTCAGAATATTTTGGTTCAACAGAAATCAATAAAATAGAGACAACATACCGTTTTGGAGAACCTTTAATAAGCTTGTCTTCAAAATTTATCCAACGAAATAAAGCACAGATAGAAAAAGATATACATCCATCTAATTTGCAAGCCCAAACTGATTTGCAATTCTACGCCTATGAACGGGGTGACTATTGTAATGCTATTGGACAATTGATAGCGTCTATTCCAGCGGATAAATCCATTTTCCTGTTAGGACGATATTCTTTCGATGATTATTATTTGTCGTTCCTATACAAATCCGTAAAAGAAGGCAATCACTTTTATTATTTTATTAGAGATAGAAAAATTGAATTCTTGACTGTCCATAAATCCAAAGGGTTGGAAGCGGATTATGTGATAATACTTCAATGTAATAAAGATATTTACGGATTCCCATCGATGGTAAATGATGACCCCGTACTTAATTATGTTTTGACTAAAAGTGACCAATATCCCTATGCAGAAGAACGCAGATTGTTTTATGTAGCTATTACCAGGGCAAAAATAAAAACGTTTGTATTTTATGACAGACGATTTCCATCTGTTTTTGTTGATGAGTTTTTACACCCCGAAAAGGTAACAGAAGAAAGTTTTGTTATACATCCAAATGCCAATAAAAGATGGACACACAATGCCGACAAGTTCTTATTGACCCTTTACCGTGAAGGAAAAAGCATAAAATACATTGCAGAAAAAATGGGAAGAAGCCAAACCTCTATTGTAATGCGATTAGGAAGATTGGAAAGCAAACAAAAATAAAAACATATGGTGCTTTTTATTCGATAAATTGTATTACCTGTTATAGAACAAAAGTTGTTTTGATAGAATAACTGTTATTTACGGATTTTGTGGTTGTTGCTAAGTTATTACTTTTTTGGAGCAATAAATACTTGATTTGATATATTCTTTTTATTATTGGATAAAAACTTACATAACGCCTTTTTTACCCCCTTTCCAACCTATCCCTGTGCATAAAAAACAGCCTGCCAATTCAGTAGTATAGGACTAAATAAAATTTGTAAGTTTTTTTTCGCAAATCGAATCACACATTTTTCGTATCTTTGGCCGCGTATGTTTGCGTGGCAGGTTTGTCTGTAAAAGACAGGTTACTGTAGCATAATATGTTTGTAATCAGTTTGTTTTAAGGAATCTTATTTAGCAAAAAATAGAATGGAAAAGGTAGATGTATTGCTTGGGCTCCAGTGGGGAGATGAAGGCAAAGGCAAGGTTGTCGATGTTTTGACACCGAAATATGAATTGGTTTGCCGTTTTCAGGGCGGCCCGAATGCAGGACATACGTTGGAGTTTGAAAACCACAAGTTTGTGTTGCGTTCCATTCCGTCCGGAATTTTCCAGGGCGACAAGATAAATATCATCGGCAACGGCGTGGTGCTTGACCCTGCCTTGTTCAAGGCCGAGGCGGAAGCGCTCGAAGCCGCAGGGCATAAGCTGACTGACCGGCTCTATATTTCCAAAAAGGCGCATTTGATTTTGCCGACACACCGTTTTTTGGATGCGGCTTACGAATCGGCCAAGGGAAGCGGCAAAATCGGCACGACCGGCAAGGGCATTGGCCCGACCTATACGGATAAGGTCAGCCGGAACGGATTGCGCGTCGGCGATATCCTGCATAATTTCGAGGAAAAATACCAGAACGCCATCGACCGGCACAAACGGATTCTAGCATCTTACCAGTTTGAATATGACCTGCCCGCCATTGAAAAAGAATGGCTCGAAGGAATCGAATACTTGAAAAAGTTCCATATCGTGGACAGCGAACACGTGATAAACAAAAGTTTGCGGGCCGGTAAAAAAATTCTGGCCGAAGGCGCTCAAGGCACGATGCTTGATGTAGATTTCGGTTCCTATCCGTTCGTGACTTCGTCCAATACGATTTGCGCGGGTGCGTGCACAGGTTTGGGCGTGGCTCCGCGTAACATCGGCAATGTGTTCGGCATTTTCAAAGCGTATTGCACCCGTGTGGGCGCCGGGCCTTTCCCGACGGAGCTGTTTGATGAAACGGGCGATAAAATGTGCGAGATAGGGCACGAGTTCGGTTCGGTTACAGGCCGTCGCCGCCGTTGCGGTTGGATTGATTTGGTTGCACTGAAATATGCGGTCATGATTAACGGCGTGAACAAACTGATTATGATGAAAAGCGATGTGCTGGATACGTTCGATACAATCAAGGCATGTGTCGCTTATCGGATTGATGGCGAAACGGTTACGGATTTCCCGTTCGATTTGACAGATGGTGCGGAACCGGTTTACAAAGAGCTTCCCGGCTGGAAAACCGACATGACTGGAATGTCTTCTGAAGCGGAATTTCCGAAGGCATTTACGGATTACGTGAAATTCCTGGAAGATTATCTGGAAACGCCGGTAGCCATTGTTTCCGTCGGGCCAGACCGCGAACAGACAATCGTAAGAAATAGCTTTGGAGCGTAAAATATTGTTTAATTTAAAAATCAAATTGTTATGAATCATATGTATATGATATACGTCATTTTCGGGGTTTTTGCCCTGTTGAGTTGGATTATTTCTGCTCGCTTGAATCATAAGTTCAAGAAATATTCTCAAATTCCCGTTGGCTATACGGGCAAGCAAATTGCCGAAAAAATGTTGCGTGACAGTGGCATAACCGATGTGCTGGTTACCTGCACGCCGGGGCATCTGACCGACCATTATAATCCGGCAACCAAAACTGTCAATTTGAGCGAGAGCGTGTACGGTTCAAACAGCGTGGCTGCAGCCGCCGTGGCTGCGCATGAATGCGGCCATGCCGTGCAACATGCTTATGCCTATAAACCATTGGCCATGCGTTCAGCATTGGTTCCCGTAGTCAGCTTTGCTTCACAATGGGTTCAGTGGATTTTGCTGGCGGGCATTATCCTAGTAAATTCGTTTCCGGGTCTTTTGCTGGCGGGCATTGTTTTGTTTGCCACTACTACTTTGTTCAGTTTTATCACCTTGCCGGTGGAAATCAATGCCAGCAAACGCGCGCTTATATGGCTTGAAAGTGCGGGCATAACCGATTACAGCAGCCATGAGCAAGCCAAAGACGCCTTGAAATCGGCAGCTTATACTTATGTAGTTGCTGCACTTGGTTCATTAGCTACGCTAATTTATTATATCCTGATTTTTTTAGGAGGGCGCAGAGATTAAAAAACCAATAAACCTGATTTTATAATTTCTACAATTTTATCCCTCGGAGTTTTTCCGAGGGATTTTTTATTGCTTACTATTGTGTTTGATCAAAATAGTCGGATTTATGCGCAAATAAACGCCAGCCGAGAAGCTGATGCCGTTATTGATACTTTGCCGTATGCCGGAAGCATCGATCATGTCGGAAGCCAGTGGCTGGAAAATATCCACATCGACGCCTAATGCGAATCCTTTGCCCAATGAACGGGAATACTCTACGCCGTAATAAAGCAAATCCGGCTGCTCGAAAACTGTTCCTTCATATCTTGTGGATACGGAACCATAAAAAGGATTTCCAAACATGGATATGAAACGGTTGCAATGGTAATATCCGGCTTTCAGCCTGAATTGGCGAATATCAGCGGCTACGCGCGCATACAAGGCATAGCCGCTATCGAATGGCCATATATGTCCGACCTGTTGGTAATAGACAGCGTAGTCTGCTTCTACTTCTATCCGTTTCAGCCAGTTTCTGTTGATATTCCAAACGCCTGCAATTCCTGCCGCTCCGTTCATGAGGGTTTGTACGGAGTTGGTGTAAATCGTATCAATTTCGCCGCCTCTATGTTGCACCAATGCCTGAATTGGAAAATACAAGTGGAAACGTGAATTCGGCGGATTTACCTTAAAACGTGATGATAATCCAACAGTAAATGCTTCTTGGTGCGTATCATCCTTAAAAATAAAACTTTGCCAATTAGCCCACAGATCCATATCAAACATGTTCCAATCGAAAAGCAACTGCAGTCCGGTTTCAGGATCGCAAGTCAAGTTCAGTTCCGGATTGTACAAAGGTTCTATCAAACGATGGTTCGCTCCACCGTACAAATTACCAAACACAATGGTAAAATGTTCCGAGAAATCAGCTTGAGCCCTGAAAAACGGTAGAATATGACTACCTCTCTGGTATTGATTGCCTTTCCATGTGGCAATGTCCAGATAAGCCATGGAAGGATATTTGTTGGCACCATGGTAAAACAAAAAATGTCCACCAAGTTCCAATTTTATATTTTTCAGCGGATAATAAACCAGTTTAGGCTGCAGCCATAACCCGGGTAAAGAATAACCTTTCTGGTAAGCACCTTGATATTCGTTGTTTTTGGCAAAATTGAGGTTGTCTAATTCAAACAATAATTGGCGTACACGTGTCGTGTCAATGCGGTATTCCGATTGATAAACCAAATCGGTAATCTGCCCGTTGGTGCGGTAGTGAAATCCTAGACAGAGAATAATGCAAATTATATATGGCAGGTTTTTATTCATGTGTTTTATTGTTTCCAGTTTCGGCTCCAACAGATGTACGATATGATTTTTTCGGAATAAATCCAGTTTGTATTATTTCATTGATTGTTATAATCTGCCTGTGTCTGGCAGATTCTTTATTCTTCCGGACTTTCTTGTTGTTGCCTGAATATTTCCTTTTGTTGTTCTATTTCCTCCCGTAGCTGTTCGACAGTGGGCAGGTAGGTCAAGTATTTAGCCTGGAATAAACGCTCATTATCATGTAAGACAGAATAGCGGGCCATATCTTCGCTGGTTTCCGAACATAGTATAAGCCCGATTGTCGGATTATCGCCTTCAGTACGTTTCAAGTCATCGTACATTCTTACATACATGTCCATTTGCCCGACATCTTGGTGGGATATCCTTGAGGTCTTGAGGTCGATCAGCAAAAAACATTTGAGAATGTAATTGTAGAACACCAAATCGATGAAATAATCACCCATGTCTGTCTTTATATGTTGTTGACGTGCTACAAATGCGTATCCTTTTCCTAATTCCAATACGAATTTTTGCAGATGGGTGATAATTGCAGATTCAAGTTTGGTTTCAGAGAAATCCGGATTGGAAGAAAGTCCCAAAAATTCTGCTACAATTGGATTTTTGATAAACTCCAGTTTGTCCTGCTGGAATGTTGCGGTTAATTGTTGCATTTCATTTTCTACCGCTTGTTTGTTTTGTGATTGCAACAATCGATAATAGTATTGGGAAGCAATATTCCTGTCAAGCGTCCGGACGCTCCAGCATTCGTTCATAGCTTCTTGCAAATACCAGTCGCGTGCGGTCTTGTCGGTTACCCGCAGCAATGAACGATAGTGTGTCCAAGAAAGCAAATGAAATTTTGTACTCACTGAGTCCAAAATGTCTGGGAATGCTTTATAAAAACGGACGAACTTATATAAAGAGCTGAAATCGAATCCTTTTCCATATTTCAGGGTTAAGAATTCCGCCAGCCGTTTGACAATCTCTTTTCCATATTCAGCCCGGTTCTCACCTTGCAATTCCTCTTCGGCAATACGTTTTCCCAACAACCAGTTGCGTTGGATCATTGCCACGTTGACAGCCTGATACGCATAATTACGTGTCTGTTCAATGATGTTTTGTACATCTTTGAATATATCGTCGCTGTTGTTTATGGAGGATAATATTTCAATATCTTTTTTCATGTCCGACAAATATACTGTTTTTATCCGGAATAGAAATCAATAAAGGCATTTTTACAGATGTCATAACAGTACAAAAGTTGGAAAGTTCGGGTAGTGAACAATAAAAGCCGATACAGAACAGTTTCCATATCGGCTTTTAAGCATTATTTAACCGTCATGTTTTCTTACACAACGCCGGAGAAGCCCATGAACGCCATGGCCAGCAAGCCGGCTACAATCAGGGCAATCGGAGTTCCTTCCAGGCCTTTCGGGATATTGGAGAAACGCAATTGTTCACGGATGCCGGCAAACAGTACCAACGCGAGCCCGAAACCGATAGCTGTCGCAATGGCGAATACGACGCCAGCCAACAGGTTCGGTTCCATGCCTTCCGGCAATTTATACGTGCCGTCTGCTACCAGAATGGCAACACCGAGGATACAGCAGTTGGTTGTAATCAGCGGCAGGAACACACCCAAGGCTTGATAAAGCGACGGTGAAACCTTTTTCAGAATGATTTCCACCAATTGCACCAAAGCGGCTATAACCAGAATGAATACCAGAGTTTGCAAATATTGTATGCCGAAGGCTTCAAGCACGTGTTTTTGTAGCAGGTAAGTAATTATGGTAGCCAACGTAAGTACGAACGTTACGGCTGCGCTCATTCCTAATGCCGTATCTATTTTTTTGGAAACACCCAAGAAAGGACAGATTCCCAAAAATTGCGATAACACGATATTGTTTACCAATACGGCGCTTACAATAATCAATAAATAAACCATATCAAAATGTTTTTAGTAGATACTTAATTTGAGATATTTATGCCTTGCGTATTTTGTTTACAATGGCAATCAGATAGCCCAGAGCGATAAATGCGCCGGGAGCCAATACGAAAACAAGCGCACCGTAGTTTTCCGAGAACACGGTCATCGAGAACACTTTTCCTGTGCCCAACAATTCGCGGATAGCGCCCAACAGTGTCAACGCAAAGGTGAATCCGAGTCCGATTCCCACGCCGTCGAGGGCGGAATACCAGGCATTGTTCTTGGCGGCAAATGCTTCCGCACGTCCCAGAACGATACAGTTCACTACGATCAGCGGGATAAACAATCCCAACGTTTCATAAATGGCCGGAACGTAGGCTTCCATGCACATTTGCAAAACCGATACAAATGCGGCTATGACTACCACATAGGCAGGGATACGCACTTTGTCGGGAACCAGATTTTTGATTAACGAAATCACCACGTTGGAGCAAATCAGCACGAAAGTCGTGGCAAGACCCATGCTCATGCCGTTAATGGCAGACGAAGTTGTTCCCAACGTAGGACACATGCCTAACAGCAAAACGAATGTCGGGTTTTCTGTGACCAGTCCGTTCAATATGACTTTTAAACTTTTCATATCTTATTCATTTAATGCGTTAATACTATCAGTTGGAACTTGTACGGTGTCTGCAACAGCCGATGCTACGCTATCGGTTGCAATATGCTGTGTTGCACCGCTTACGACATTGACTGCCGGTGCGCCGCTGTTAGCGGCATAGGCATTATAGGCCAGATTCACAGCAGCCAAAAATGCGCGTGAACTGATGGTTGCGGCCGTGATGGCATCCACTTCGCCGCCGTCTTTGGTTACGGTCAGCTTGTTCTTTTCCGGATTTTTACCTTTGATGTTCTGGTTGTTCTTGTCTGTTTTGAACCAGTCCACCATTTTTGTGCCGAGCCCCGGGGTTTCTGCTTGTTGCAGGATAGCGTAGTCGATGATGTTGCCTTCCTTGTCGAAACCGACCATGATTTTGATTTTGCCTCCGAAACCGTTTGTTTCCGACTCGACGGCTGCACCTACAAATGCATCGCCTTGGTAGGCCTTGTGCACTAGAAGGCCGTTCACTGTTTCATCTTCCAGGCGGTCAAAACCATTCAATACCTGCTGGATGGCAGCTTGTTGTTTTTCGGCTTTGGCTATCGCAATGGGTTCTTCGGTTACCGTATATACGGCTCCCAATACGCCGGCGGCAATCAACGAAATGATTGTGAGCACCAGCACCATATTTTTAAAATTCGATTCCAGTTTCATATTTTTGTCTCCTTTCATTTCGTTTTATTTTCGCCGAAACGTTTCGGGCGGATATAAGTGTTCAACAACGGTGTAACCGCATTCATAATCAGAATGGCGAATGACATGCCTTCCGGATAGGAACCCCATACGCGGATTACAACGGTTATGATACCGATTCCGATACCGTAAATGATTTGTCCTAACGGAGTCATGGGCGAGGTCACGTAATCCGTTGCCATGAAAATGGAACCTAACATCAGACCGCCGGTCAATAAGTGCATCAGCGGGTTCATGGACATTGCCGGATCTACCAGCCAGATAATGCCCGTAAATACAAACACGGTGGCCAGAATGCTGACAGGAATGTGCCAGGTAATGGTTCGTGTATAAATCAGGTAAATACCGCCCAACAGCAATGCAATGGCGGAGACTTCACCCAATGAACCGCCCATGTTGCCGATGAACATGTCCAGCAGTTGCGGCATGGCTTCCGCGCCTTTTTCCTTGATCAGTGAAAGCGGCGTTGCGGCAGTCTCTGCATCCAGATATTGCATGTTCCATGTAATCGGACGCGGCCAGGTTGTCATGGCTGCTGGGAATGAGATAAGTAAGAACACGCGGCCAACCAAAGCCGGGTTGAACGGGTTTTGTCCCAAGCCGCCGAACGACATTTTGCCTATACCGATGGCAACCAATGCACCGATGACAACCATCCATACAGGCAGGTTGGATGGCAGGTTGAAGCCTAACAGCAAACCGGTCAGGATGGCGGAGCAGTCGCCTATGGTCGGTTTTTGTTTGAGTAAGAACCGTTGAATCAAATATTCGAACAGCACACAAGCTACAATAGCTGTCAGGCTGACAATGAACGCGCCCAAACCGAAATAGAACAATGACACCAGATAGGCCGGAATGAGGGCGTATATGACGTTCAGCATGTTTTTCTTGACCGAATCGCCGCTATGTACGTGCGGAGATGGCGAAACAATTAATTTATTCATATATTTCCTTGATTTTCAAATTATTTTTTCATGTTCCGTGCACGGATTATGCCGCCCACTTTATTTTTCCCCATACGGATGTAATCGAGCAATGGCCGATTGCTTGGACAAGTGAACAGGCAGCAACCACATTCGATACAGTCCATAACGTTGTGCTTTTCCATTTCGTCCCACATGTTCTTGCCGGCCAATCTTGCCAGCAGGTAGGGTTCAAGTCCCATGGGGCAGACGGAAACGCATTTGGCGCAACGTATGCAGTTTTGGGGTTCCGGGCGCGTTGATTCGGATTCCTGCATGATCAACACACCTGATATGCGCTTGTTGGCAGGCATGTCGGTGCTGCTCATGGCGCGTCCCATCATCGGGCCTCCGGCAATGATTTTACCGGTATTTTCAGGAATACCTCCGGCCATGGCGATTACATCGTTCAGCGGCGTGCCGAAACGGACTTGGAAGTTGCCGGGCTTGTTCACGCTTTTTCCCGTAACGGTAATGACGCGGTCAATCAACGGCCTGTTTTTCTGCACGGCCTGGTAAACGGCATATACGGTGGCCACGTTTTGCACGACGGCACCGACCTCAATAGGCAGTGCACCGCTCGGAACTTGACGGCCGATACATGCGTCAATCAATTGTTTTTCACCTCCTTGCGGATATTTCAGTTTAAGCGGCTGAACCTCGATGCCCATTTGGCGCGAAACAGTTTTCTGCATCAATTCAATGGCATCGGGTTTGTTGTTTTCTATGCCGATAATGGCACGTTGTATTTTCAGTGCCTTCATCAGGATGGTGACGCCGATAACAATTTCTTCCGCGTGTTCCATCATTAACTGGTGGTCGCAGGTCAGGTAAGGCTCGCACTCTACGGCATTCACAATCAACACCTCGGCAACCTTGCCCGGGGGCGGTGTCAGTTTTACCTGCGTCGGGAAGCAGGCGCCTCCCAAACCGACAATACCAGCATCGGCAATCTTTTTTACGATTTCTTCCGGGGTGTATGTGCAACTCGTCAAAAGTTTCTCGCTACGGTCTATTTCCGGCAGCCATTCATCGCCTTCCACGTCAATGAAGATAGCGGGCATTTTCATTCCCCAGGCATCGATGGCCGTATCGATTTTGGCTACTTTGCCGGAAACCGGCGAGTGCACGTTTGCCGATACAAATCCGCCTGCTTGGGCGATTAGTTGTCCGACTTTCACTTCCGCGCCTTTTTCCACAACAGGGACAGCAGGCGCACCCAAGTGTTGCGAAAGCGGGATTATAGCCTGCTTGGGCAGCGGGACTACTTGGATTTTTTGTCCGGCCGAGAGTTTGTTTTCTTTCGGATGGACACCACCTATTCTAAATGTTTTCATCTTAGTTATAGAAGTTTGATTTTGTCAGTTTGGATTATGCTTGTTGATTGTCTGTTTTTTCCGGAGCAGTATTCGCAATTACTTCTGTTTTTACCGGTTCAGTTTTCACTTCTGCCTTTGCTACTTCTGGCTTCGGTGCTTCCGTTTTTACCGGCTCTGCCTTTACGGTTTCCTGTTTGGGAATTTCCGTTTTTGGGGCTTCGGGTTTCGGGGCTTGTGGTGCACGTGGCGGGAAATTCAGCTCGTGGATGGCGCCTGTCGGGCAAACGGCTACGCACTTGCGGCACAAGCGGCATTTGGTAAAGTCGATGTAGGCCAGGTTGTTTTCCACGGTGATGGCGCCGAACGGGCATTCCTTGGCACATTTGCCGCAACCGATACAAGCAGCCGTACAGGCTTTACGTGCCATGGCTCCTTTGTCCTTGTTTACGCAGCTGACGAATATGCGGCGCGATTTCGGCCCTTTTTTGCGCAGTTCGATGACGTTTTTCGGGCAAGCCTTGACACAAGCACCGCACGCCGTACATTTTTCATCGTCCACTTCGGGCAGCAGGGTGTCCGGATTGATTTTGATAGCGCCGAACTGACATGCGGCAACGCAGTCGCCATAACCAAGGCAACCGAACGAGCAACCGGTTTCGCCGCCGTAGAGGTTAGCAACAATTTGGCAGGAAGAAGCACCATCGTAGCGGTTGTTGCGCGGACGGTTGGCACATGTGCCGTTGCAACGTACGACAGCTACCATCGGGTCGGCAGCTGCAACGGTACGGCCGAGAATATCAGCCACTTTTGCCATAGTAGGAGCACCGCCGACCGGACAAAGCAGGCCATCCATAGTTTCCGCTTTCACACAGCCTTCGGCAAATCCTCTGCAACCAGGGAATCCGCAACCACCGCAGTTGGCACCCGGAAGCACGGCTTCCACTTCATCGATACGCGGATCTTCATACACTTTGAATTTTTGGGCAACAAAAAACAGAATGACGGCAGCCAGGCAGCCGATCACGCCCAAAGTAATTAATGATACAACTATTAAATTCATTTTTTTATGTATAGAATTGATAGAAATTAGTTTGTCATTTTCAACAGTTTTGCAACTTTCCTTCAAACTTCACACATCGTGAGTTCCTGTCATGTTTCTTTCACGGCATAAAAGACAAATTCTTTTTGCAGCTTGCCTTTGAAAAATGATAGGATTATGTAGTACGGAATCAATACCGCCAACGCGATTGTTCCCGTAACCGCTTCTTTGTCAATAAATACTCCTGCGACCGCCAATGTTATGAGAATTAGCAGAAAGGGAATGACAAAAGCGAGCAATACGGCTTTCAGCCCCAATCGCTGCTGTGCATATACTTTCACCTTGTCGCCGGCTTGGAGTGTTTCCATGGCTTGTGCGTTGATGATTTTTTCCGTTTTGTCCGCGGCTGTGCATACACCTTGTGCGTGGCAGCCTGCACATGCAGAGTTCTGGACAATCAATACTTGAACTGAATTTCCGGAAATACTTTGTATAATTCCCTCATGTTCAATAAGTTTCTCTCGTTTTGCCATCTCCACTTTGCAATTTGACTGCAAAAGTACATAAATAATTTAATTTGTCCAAAAAATGGGGGCTTTCATGTCTTGAAATAGTCTGTTGCCTTGCGCCATTGATATTTCTTTGCAAAAAATCGCTACCTTTGCGGCGAACCCTTAATAGAAAACTATGTATCAAATAGGACAATATGGCCCGAATGACGACATGAGCACGTTGATATGCGAAAATTATCAGATGCTCCTGGTTGTCCACCGGTTCGGCATTCCGCTTGGCTTTGGCGACAAGTCCATAGACGAAGTCTGCCGGGAAAACCATGTCGATACACATACCTTTCTGAATGTCGTTAATCTGTTGATTGGCAATAGCATAGAATTGGGGCATGTCAATACGGACATTGCGCTTCCTGCAATCATCAAATACCTGCGCAATTCGCACAGTTATTTCCTGGATTTCCGTTTGCCCCAGATTCGCCAGAAGTTGTTGGAAGCCTTCGGTGGAGACAATGGCCTGACGGTAGCCATTATCAAATACTATGACGAGTATTCCGCCGAGGTGCACAAGCACATGATGCACGAGGAACAGGTAGTTTTCCCGTATGTGGAGAAACTATTGCGCGGGGAGCGTCCGGCCGATTATGACATCGATACGTTCAGCCGCCACCACGACAATGTGGAAAGCAAATTGCGCGAGTTGAAAAATATTATCATAAAATATTGCCCGACGCAAAGCAGCAATGAATTGAACAACATGCTTTTCGACCTTTTTTCCTGTTCGGAAGATTTGGCATCGCATAACGAAATAGAAGACAAGCTGCTGATTCCGATAGTGCGTAAACTGGAAACCCAAAACTGAAAGCCATGAGCAACCGGATACACATAGTTATTGCAGAGCCTTCGGACATCATCAGGAACGGTTTGGTGCATATCTTGAAGCAAATGGCTGATTTGCCGGTCGATATAGGCGAAATAACCGATATTCCGGCCTTGGCCAGCCAATTGGAAAAATTCCAGCCAGATATATTGGTTGTTAATCCGATGCATTTGGGAGTTTTCAGCATTGTAGATTTGAAGGGTAAATTGGAAGGCTGTGTTTTCAAGTCGGTTGCTTTGCAGAATACGCTGACCAGCGATGCCGTTCTGAAAAACTACGATGCTGTCATCTCCATTTATGATACGGCCGGGACAATAAAGACAAAATTAGTTGAGTTGTTAAGCATAGGCAAGCAGGATGAAGACAAAAAAGAACTCAGCGACCGCGAAAAAGAGGTCATTGTCTGCATCGTGAAAGGCATGTCGAACAAGCAGATTGCCGACACCCTGTGCCTGTCCACTTACACGGTCATGACGCACCGCCGGAATATAGTGAACAAACTGCAAATCCACAGTTCATCCGGCCTGACCATTTATGCGATTGTGAACAAACTGGTAACCATCGACGAGATAAAGGACACCATCTATTCCGAAGAATAATACTTATTTGTAAGTAGTGCGGCTTGCAATATTCACCGTTTTTAGGGATTGCAGCGTCTTACTGGTTGCTTTATCTTTGCAACCGTAATACTTAAAACTTTTAATCAAGACTTAACGGCAACGTTAAAAATTTTTTTGTGAGCCACAAAAACCTTCGAAGTGATTTCGGAGGTTTTTGTTTTTCAGGTGTTTGTGGCTTTACAAAGCGATATAATACACAATCGGGCGTGTCTTAGACACGCCCGACTCCAAAACCAATTAAAACACTAACACATGATATGAACTTACTTACCAATCTTCAATGAATACTCGCCGCAACGGACAAGGTAAACACCTGCTGGCAGATTATCCACATTTATGCTTTCTCGTCCAGTTTTGAGCAACATACCTTGAACATTATAGAGATATAACAAACCATCAGACACAACTTCATGCCCATTGAAATGAATTGCATTTTCCACATCAGTAAATGGCTGAATAGTGGCCTGTGACAAGGAAAGCGGCTGAACCGTCAGCAATATCCTCAATGCCACCTTATAATCTACCTCAAAAGTGAAACTGCCTGTGATATCCAAATCATCGAACTTGGCTTGAGTGAATGGAGTAGTTTTCCGGCTGACAAAGCTATACGAAACCGTTGTTCCGTTGAAGTTCGTCAAATTGCCTTTGGGTTCATTATTCTGTGTACAACCTTCAAGAACCACCTGAGTAACCTTGATACCCGCTGGCAATGACACCGTATGCACACCTTCCTCTAACGAAATCAGTTTAGCCGCCTGTGTATTTTCGTTATAAGTATATAACGAACCACTTGTCATACCATCCAGCGTATAACCACTTGGGAATGTACCGGCCTCTATAACAATGTCGCCGGATACAGTTTCTGAGAAAGAACCGTTTACTGTCAAATCCTTGGTAAGGACAGTGCTTTCTTCGACATCCCATCCATCAAATACGAAGCCATCCTTAGCCGGATTCGTCGCAGGATAAACAACCACCGTCTGGTTGTACATTGTTTCATACACAACTCCATCGACCATAAAGGTCACCGTGTATGTTGGAATAGCTTTCCAAACAGCATTTACGGTCAAATCAGAAGAAAGTGCCGTTCCTGCAGGAACATCCCAACCCATGAACAAGTAACCATCTTTCTGCGGCTCGTCTGTCGGATAAACTACCGTATATTGATTTTCCATAACGGCAAAGACTTCTTCACCGTTCATAAATGTTACAGTATAAGACTGAATATCGGAGTTAATAACCGTAAGTAAATAAGAAGCTGTGGCTGCCGCAAAATTTCCAGTAGCCGCAACAGATGCGGTTATCGTGGTCGTTCCCATTCCTTGCAGAGTAATTGCACCTGCGGCAGAAACAGTTGCCACCGCACGGTTAGAGCTACGATATGTTACTTCACCATCGGAATTATTCGTCAAAGTAGGCCACACATTGGTTGCACCTGCCGCCATATCGGCCTGATAAGCCACTGCACTGTATGCAAATTCAGGCTTTTCCAATGCACCTGCTTCTTCCGTAAGGCGAATGGTATAATAGTTCAAACTACCGGAACCTTTCAAAACCACGGATGTTACGCCCGCCGGAACCGTATAGTTACCTGTTGTTTTAGTCGTATTTGAAGAAGAAGCGATTACTGCTCCATCAATGGTCAAATCACGACTACCATTGCTGCTGCCCGTGTTGGAGAACTGCACTGTTATAGTTTGTCCGGCTGTAACTGGTACTGTTATGGCACATGAGCCTTGGATATATTGCCCCTTGCTGCTATCGAAGCTAACAAGCACACTGCCTTTAAAGAGCAAATCTTCCGTTTCAGCAAAGCCTAAATCTGTCTCACTGCTGAAACTGCCATTATAACGCTGCGTACCATCACCTTTTATAGTCCACACGGCTGTGTTGGCTGTTATCGCATTCTGGGATTCCGAGCTCCATGAAGTAAAGTCCCATTTTCTGGCTTCAACCGTTCCGCCACCGGAAGTGGAACCGCCCGTACTATTCACACCATCTGCGAAAGATGGAAATACAATCATGTCAGATGTAAGCACCGTGCCCTGTATAACCGACCATCCAACAAATGTATAACCATCTTTGGTGGGCGTATTCTGCGGATAAACGATTTTGGTTTGTCCTGTCATGGTTTCAAACACAACCGTACCTTCAGTATCTGCGTAATATGTAACCGTATAAGTCGCCGGCGCAGAGAATATTTTCGTAAACGCGGCTATTTCAACCAGACTAGTCTCATAATTATTAATGGCCGACTGCAAAGCCGTATTTACATCATAGTCAGCATCATCGGTCGAATTATCGAAATTTGACCACGAGAAATCACCGCCGAACATACGGCCGGCAGAGCTTTGTACCTTGGCCGGGACATCAATAGCGGCATCAGGCGTGTAAGTGTACATCAGCGATGCATCCGTATCGAAATTATTGTACGGGGTTCCACCCGAAAGGGTTTCGTAAGTGTCCGGCACTTTTTCGTCTCGTGTGGTCGCATGGTAAGCATCAAAACTTGTAGCGTTCACTTCCGTTGCACCGGAACCTTCAACGGCATTAGCTGTAATATAACTGAAATTACTGCCAGTTTCCACAAACAAATTACCGTAAGATTTAATCATACCACCACTCTCACCGCTGAAAGTGCCATCACCTGTGGCATCCGTGCCTTGCAAAGATGACATCATCGGACGGTTCGTATTACGGAAATAGTTATTCTCAACAAATACGCTTGATCCGGTCGTTACACCGACACCATATTTGGAAACGCCATCATAATAGTTATTCCAAACATGCACAGTCATGGTACGCACGCGCGGATGGCGCGAATCGGAATGGTCGAACCAATTGTGATGATAGCTGATGTAATTCGGCCCGCTTTCCGACTTCATACCGCACAACGACATTTTGCCGGAATCCCAGAAATGCAGATAAGAAAATGTACAGTACTGCGAATCATCTTTCACATCCAACGAGCCATCGCCTTTGGCTTGGTCACTCGCGCTACCTTTTTTACCATAGAAAATATCACAATTGTGAACCCAAAGTTTCACAGAACTTTTAATGGAAATACCATCATCATTGAAATTCATGACACCGAGATTACGTATTTCCACGCTGTTGGCCTTGTAAAGAATCAAACCGAAATCACTTAACGTAGCATCCTCACCGACTCCTTCAAATGTAACTTGTTGTGCAATAGTATTATTTTTGCCTTTCAGCTGCATGGCACCGGCATCGCCGTAAAGTTGGCTACTACCCTGTATGTCACCAATAAAACGAACTGCCAACGGACGTGTTTCCTTGCCTTTCTCAAAAGCTTTCAGAATATTTCCCAATCCCGTAAATTCCGTGTCCTCCTTGTCTTGCATCACCGTCAAAGTGACATTATCAATGTTTTCGTTGGTAATATAAAGAACACGCGCGTTTGCTTTCAATGTGCCATCATTGTTATAAGCACCGACCGCATCACCATCTTTGTGAGCAAAACCTGCACGGTCATAAGAAACCACGGTAACCGTTCCGCTTTCTGCTGAACTTCCAGCAATAACGTTGCCGGACTTGACCGCTTCCACCTTGAACTGATAATTGCCCGCAGCGAGTCCCAATGCATCAGCACGACCATACCAGCCATAGTTACGAATTAATTCTTCATCAAGTTGGATCCAAGAAGCTGCCCCTGATTTTTTCACATACACATTATACATGTCTGCCCCGTTATAAAGATCCCATGTAATGCATGCACTTTCAAACCAACCTTTGGTTTGCTTGATAGAAACTTGTCCATGCGCAAAAAAACAACATGTCACCAGCACCAATAATAAAACGACTTTGTTTTTCATGTTTTTGGAGTTTAAAATTGATTAGAATAATTGTTGATTAAGTATTTTGCTTATGCTTTTATGCTTTGCTTTTCAGGTACTTTTATTCATTTGGGTATGGCAAAAATAAATTCTAATCCAAAAACAAAAAATAGCTGTTTGATTTTATGGCAAATACTGCACAATTAAAAACAAAAAATACAGATTTTGAACAGCATATCAAAATATCCCGCGTCAATATAACGACTGTTTCATGGCAATTTTTCCTTGTGCCTGAATACAACTCTGTAACACAAGAACTTCTTGAAAAAAAGAATATGGCACAAAAAACGGAGAAATCCGCCTTTTTTAGGGAACCTCTCCGCTCGCTTATTTTGCAATTCAGAAACTTAATCCGAAGCAGACATAGTTTCTACCGTCTGCATGATTTCTTGCATCGTAAAGCTGCCAGATAAACAGATAAATGTGAATTCTGCCGGTTCATCCGCCAACATAATCATTTTCTTTATGGAGTCACCATCTTGGGAAATATAAAAAATCACATTCGACTCTCCATCCTTGACGCGCATCAATTCCTCAAAAGCCGAAACATCAACCATTTTAGAGATATCCGCCTTCATTTGGTCGCGTATTTCTTTACGTTCTGTGGAAATAATCTGCAACCCCGTAATCTTACCTTTCAGCTTTCCCAAATCCAGACCCTCAGTTTCCATATCGGGCATCAACTGGAACATTTTCGGAGAAATGGATACTACCGTTACGCCATTCATCGCCCCATATTTCTCAAGGAATTTATCCTGTGCCGGGCACATTGCCGTTCCAAGCACCAGAAACAGCATTGCAACTTGCAATTTCATTTTACTAAAAGTTTTCATTTCTTATTGGTTATTTTTTGTTTGTTCAACACTTCGTTTACTTTATTGATATTTTGAGCTACATTATCCATTTGCGTAACCCCTTTGTTCAGATTTTGGAAAAACATTTGCAACGCATCTTGCGCCGCTACTTGAGCCTCAGCCAATTCACGGGCATTGATTTTCTGCTCTTCCATATAAGCATTATAACGGAATATCCCGATAGTTAGAAGTGCACTCGCTGCAATCCCGCCAGCCCAATATATCCATTGGCGGCCAGGCAAACGTTTTGGCCGTTTCTCCGCAGCCTCCCAAGTATCGATTTGCCTTTCCAAACGTTCAGACAAGCCATCCGGCAATTCCTGCTCTGCCGCAAGTGCCTGTTCAAGCAGTTCATCCAAATTTTTCTTACCTTTTTCCATACAATATCCTTATTTGTTCCCGCAGTGTTTTTCGTGCCCGCGTGAGCAACACGCGTATATTCACTGCCGTCAATCCGGTTATCTGTTCTATTTCTTCCATTGTGCAATCATCCATGCTCCGCAACCGCAACACCTGCCTTTGGTTTTCGGGCAAGCGGTTTATCAATTTTTGCACCAGCCGGACCTCATCCTGCATCTCGGTTTCCCGTTCCGGCGTCGTGCCGGCAACAAGCACATCAGCTTCGCTGACATCGACCGTATTGCCAGACTGACGTGCAGAACGCATGAAATCAAGGCACGCATTTTTCACCAATGTAACACAGAACGCTTCCGGAGTTTTAATGTCTTCCAGCTCCTCCCGTCTTGTCCATAGCTTGAAATAAACATCTTGTAAAATATCCTCTGCATCTTCCTTGCTCTCCACCAGGATATAAGCTATACGGAATAACTTGGCGTGAAAAGGCAAAAACTTGCGTTTAAAACATTCCGCATCCATTACTGATTTTCTTCTATGATTTTTTCAAGATCTTCTGGTTTTATTTTGCCTTTTATGCGTATCAATGCCTGGTCTTCATCATCGCTTGTGGCTATCACCAGCTCCCGAATCAAATCCTCATCTATCCGCACAAGGATACGCACCGTTTCATCGTCCTCGTTCACAGTAACCAAAGGCTCGTATTCAGGATCCTTAATCGTACGCAGACCGTTCCGGAACTTTTCCTTGACCTCTTCACGGCATTCTGACAAATCAAGCACTTCAATGCTGCTGACACCCATGGTTTCCGTGAACATGCTCGAGAGTTTCATCACCAATGGGCCTATTTTTACCCGTTCCACACCGGCTTTGCTTGAAAAACTGTTCAGAAAATGTTCCATATTTTCTGCATAACCGAAACTGCAACAACAAATCAACGCAAATAAAAACACATATTTCCTCATTTTATTCCCCTTTCAAATTAAACTGTTTTCTTATCCTTATTAACTGTCTTGTCGTGCGCGCTACGGAAGACTTCAATTATAAGACGAACTGCCTTCGATTTTGTTACAAAAAAACATGATTTTTTTGAGAAAACGATGTAATCACGATTATTGTCATCCTATAAAACGCTTATTTGTTCCATGGCTGGATATGATTTCGGGGCGATGGCAGTCTAACAAAAATGGGCTGACTTCGCAAATGAAGCCAGCCCATTTTTACCTATCGCAAAATTTTATCGGACAGTAATAATTTATAAATATTATCGTTACCCGTTTTTAGTCTAAAAAACGAACCTTTTCCCTGATTCTCGGTTTTGCAGTCGGCGTTTCATCCGGATAACCGAAACCTATGCAATAAAGCAATTCATAGCCTTCCGAAAAATCCAACTGTTCAAGGTAAGCAGCTGCTTCCGGTGCTGTTTTCAAAAAGCCTACCGAACCACCCAAACAGCACGAACCGATACCCATGGACCATGCTGCCAAAATCATATTTTCGCCTAACAAGCCACAATCTATCTGGGACATACCATAAGCCTTGTCATTGGCTATGAATACAACTGTCGGCGCATTGCGGAACATATTTTTAAAATTAGGATCTTCTGCCACCTTCGGGTTCTTTGCCTTATAGAGTTCCGTCAATCCATTGATATACTCAGGATTGTCCACCACACGGATTTCCCAAGATTGGCGGTTCATGCCATTTGGGGCGTTGATACCACAGTCCAGAATCACCTCCATCGTATCGCGACCGACAGCCTGCGGCTGATAGCGTCGTACACTCCGGCGGGACATGATAGTCTCTATGACCGCATTCTCCTTATTTTCTTCCTGGCAATTCTGTTCAGGCGCACAACTACCCAAAACACAAACACCAGCTACTAACAATATAACACGTGAAATTTTCATTTGCTCTATAATTTAACAAGTTGCTGTTTCTGGAAATACAAGCGGCTTCCCCGCAAGGAAGCCGCTTACACACATAATAGACAATTTCATTACAATTTCGGGCCGGCGGCAACCAAAGCCTTACCAGCTTCATTGCCTGTGAACTTCTCGAAGTTCTTGATAAAGCGGCCTGCCAAATCTTTGGCTTTTTCTTCCCACTGAGCAGCATCGGCGTAAGTATCACGCGGGTCAAGAATTTTCGGATCTACACCTGGCAATTCCGTTGGTACTTCAAAGTCGAAATACGGGATTTTTTTGGTAGGAGCCGAGTTGATGGAACCATCCAGAATAGCATCAATAATGCCGCGCGTATCCTTAATGGAAATACGTTTTCCTGTTCCGTTCCATCCGGTATTTACCAAATAGGCCTTTGCACCAGCCATTTCCATTTTCTTAACGAGTTCTTCGCCGTATTTGGTCGGATGCAGGCTCAGGAATGCTGCACCAAAGCAAGCGGAGAATGTCGGGGTCGGTTCCGTAATACCGCGTTCCGTTCCGGCCAGTTTTGCCGTAAATCCGGACAAGAAATAGTATTTGGTCTGTTCCGGTGTCAGGATAGATACGGGAGGCAGTACACCGAATGCATCAGCCGACAAGAAAATAACCTGTTTTGCGTGCGGGCCTTTGGAAACCGGCTTAACAATGTTCTCAATGTGATAAATAGGATAGGAAACACGGGTGTTTTCGGTTACGCTCTTGTCAGCAAAATCGATTTTGCCGTTTGCATCAACCGTAACATTTTCCAGCAAGGCATCGCGTTTGATAGCATTGTAAATATCGGGTTCGGATTCCTTGTCCAGGTTGATAACTTTGGCATAGCAACCGCCTTCGTAGTTGAATACGCCTTCGTCGTCCCAACCGTGTTCATCGTCACCGATCAACAGACGTTTCGGGTCGGTTGACAAAGTGGTTTTTCCGGTTCCGGACAATCCGAAGAAGATAGCGGTGCTTTTGCCTTCCTTGTCGGTATTGGCGGAGCAGTGCATGGAAGCGATACCGCGCAACGGGTTCAGGTAGTTCATGATTGAGAAGATACCTTTTTTCATTTCACCGCCATACCATGTGTTCAGGATAACCTGTTCGTTGGTTTTCAGGTTGAATACGGTAGCCGTTTCCGAGTTCAGGCCGAGTTCCTTGTAGTTGTCAACTTTGGCCTTGGCTGCATTGAACGATACGAAATCGGGTTCGCCGTAGTTTTCCAGTTCTTCTTCTGTCGGACGGATGAACATGTTCTTTACAAAATGAGCCTGCCATGCAACTTCCATGATGAAACGTACTTTCAGACGGGTTGCGGGGTTGGCACCGCAGAATGTATCCATTACGAACAGACGCTTGCCGCTCAACTGCTTAACGGCTTTAGCCTTCAGGTCGGCCCAAGCTGCTTCAGAACAAGGCTTGTTGTCGTTCTTGTAAGCATCGGAAGTCCACCATACGGAGTTTTCGCTGGCTTCGTTCTTTACAAAGAATTTATCTTTAGGCGAACGGCCGGTGTAGATACCGGTCATTACGTTTACTGCGTCCAGTTCAGTTACCTGACCTTTTTCATAGCCTTCCAAACCGGCTTTGGTTTCTTCTTCGAACAACACTTCATAAGACGGATTGTGGAGAATCTCCTTCACGTCGTGAATACCATACTTGCTTAAATCTAATTTTGCCATTTTGTTTAAAAATTTAAGTGGTTTATACTTCCTTTTTTTCTTGCCAATTTTCAGAGGTGAACGTTATTAAATTCACCTTGTTTATCGGGGGACAAAAATACGACAAAAAACACAAACACGAAAGGAATTAAAGAAATTTTTCTTTAATTAGTTCGTCAGCACCATAATCATACTGGTTTTCAGTGCTTTAACAGTCCAGACAAAGTAATTTCCCATAGGTTTTTTAGCCGGAATCATTCTTCAATCCACCAATTTTGGACGTATTTTTGTTACAATACGGTCGTTTTCCAGGTCAAAAACGACAGTATCGCCGGGTTTCACTTCCTCGGAAAGAATCATATCCGCCATCGGGTCTTCCAGATAACGCTGTATGGCACGCTTCAACGGACGGGCACCATATTGCACATCATATCCCTTGTCGGCAATGAAATCCTTGGCCGCATCAGTCAGTTCTATCCGGTAGCCCATTTCCAATATGCGTTCAAACAAAGTTTTGAGTTCCAAATCAATAATTTGATGAATGGTCTGACGGCTCAACTGGTCAAAGGTTATGATTTCATCCACACGGTTCAGGAACTCCGGCGCAAATGTCTTGTTCAATGCTTTCTGAATTACGCTGCGCGCATGTTCGGCATCGGCAGCCGTATTGTCAGGCACCGTAAATCCTATGCCGCGGCCAAATTCCTTCAACTGCCTGGTTCCGACGTTGGATGTCATGATGATAATTGTGTTCTTGAAATCGATACGGCGTCCCAGACTGTCGGTCAGACGGCCTTCATCCATTACCTGCAGCAACAGATTGAACACATCGTGATGCGCTTTTTCGATTTCGTCCAGCAGCACGATGGAATAGGGTTTCCGGCGTACCTTTTCCGTCAGCTGTCCGCCCTCTTCATAACCGACATATCCCGGAGGTGCGCCAATCAGACGCGACACGCTGAATTTTTCCATAAATTCACTCATGTCCACACGGATAATGGCATCCGTACTGTCGAACATGAATTCGGCCAGGCATTTGGCCAGATGCGTTTTTCCCACACCGGTCGGCCCCAAGAAGATAAAGGTTCCTATCGGTTTATTCGGGTCTTTCAGGCCGATACGGTTCCGCTGAATGGAGCGTACAACCTTTTCAACTGCGTCATCCTGACCGATTACCTTTCCTTTCAGGGCATCTTTCATGTTGCGCAGGCGTACGCCTTCCGCTTGTGCTATGCGCTGAACCGGTACGCCGGACATTAGTGCGACAACCTCGGCGACATGTTCCTCAGTTACCGTTTCCGGACATTTCTGGATTTCCGTTTCCCAGCGCTGCATTTCTTCATCCAGTTTGGCCTGCAAGCCATGTTCACGGTCGCGCAAGGCAACAGCAATTTCATATTTCTGCTCCGACAAGATACGCATTTTTTCCGCACGTACTGTCTCTATTTCCTTTTCCATCTGCTCTATCATCGGCGGTACGCCCACTGTTTTGACATGTACACGCGAGCCGGCTTCGTCCAGGGCATCAATAGCCTTGTCCGGGAAGCAGCGGTCACTGATATAGCGTTCAGTCAAACGCACGCAAGCCTGCAAGGCCTCCGGAGTATAGCGCACATTGTGATGATATTCGTAACGGTCGCTGATATTCTGCAGAATCTGCAAAGTTTCGGCAGCCGATGTCGGCTCTACCAATACTTTCTGGAAACGGCGCTCCAATGCACCGTCCTTTTCGATACTGTTGCGGTATTCATCCAGCGTTGTTGCGCCGACACACTGGATTTCGCCACGCGCCAACGCCGGTTTGAGCATGTTAGCCGCATCCAACGAACCCGGTGCACCTCCTGCGCCGACAATCGTATGTATCTCATCGATGAATAGAATCACATCCGGATTCTTCTGCAATTCGTTCAGAATGGCTTTAATACGTTCCTCAAACTGCCCGCGGTATTTGGTTCCGGCCACGATGCTCGCCATATCCAGCGAAATGACGCGTTTGTTATACAGCACACGTGAGACGCGCTTCTGGACAATACGCATAGCCAGCCCCTCCACAATAGCGGACTTTCCGACACCCGGTTCACCTATCAGCACCGGATTGTTCTTTTTACGCCTACTCAAAATCTGGACAATGCGTTCAATCTCCTTTTCTCGACCAACAATAGGATCCAAACGGTTTTCTTCGGCCGCCTTTGTTATATCCGTCCCGAAGTTATCCAGAGCCGGCGTGCCATCTTTGCGCTGCGTGGAAGTCGTCGGACTACCGCCACCCTTTGGCGAACCGTGCATACTCCGCAACTCACCTTCATCCTCATCCTCATCGTCATCGGTGAAACTTGGACCCATTGTCGGCATATCATTCGGTTTATGCAACAACTGCAACACACGTTCATAAGTAACGTTCATCTGGTTCAGAGTTTGTGATGCGAGGTTATTGTTTTCTTTCAAAATTCCCAGCAACAAATGTTCCGTATCGCTTGCATCCGCTTTCAGCAAGCGCGTTTCCAATTCCATAAACTTTTTGACGCGTTCGGCTGTTTGAGAAGTTGGAATAACAAGCCCGGTCGGCTCCATATCTGTCCGGATTTGCCGTTCTATCTTGGTTTTCAGTTCTCTCAAATCGACATTGGATTTAGCCAGTACTTCCATAGCCCCGCCTTCGCCAAGCCGTAAAATTCCCAACAAGAAATGCTCTGGCTCAACCAAATCATTGCCAAGCCGTTCCGCTTCTTGTTTACTATACATAAATACTTTATAGAGATTGTCCGTATAAGTCATAATGTCATAAAATTCAGTAAGACACACATAATCAATAATAATACCATTTTTCCCAATCTGTATTCCAATGCATTCTAATGTATTGCATTCAAATCGTACGGGGTTTCCTGATAGACAAAATAATTAAGCCAGTTCGTGAACAACAAATTGGCGTGAGCCCGCCACCTGACCAACGGCTCGTTTGCTGGATCATTGTCCCGATAATAATTCCGTGGCATTTCTATGAGCAAGCCTTTTTCCAAATCCCGTTTATATTCCGTGTCAAGCGTATAAGGCGAGTACTCGGAATGCCCGGTAACAAAAAACTCACGCCCATTCCGTCCCATGACCATATACACACCGGCATCCGGGGATTCTGACATCAACACCAAATCCTTTACCTTGGCAATATCTTCAGCGCGAACTTCGGTATGCCGACTGTGAGGCACGTAAAAAATATCATCAAAACCACGGAAAATCGGGTTTTTATCAACCAATTTCCGATGTTCGAAAATACCGAACATTTTTTTATCCAACGGATATTTCGGTATGCCATAATAATAATACAAACCCGCCTGTGCCGCCCAGCAGATATACATGGTCGAGGTTACGTGCGTCCGTGCCCAATCGAAAATTTGCGTCAGTTCCTGCCAATAATTGACTTGCTCAAAATCGAATTGTTCCACCGGCGCACCTGTGATTATCATGCCGTCATAATTCTGCCGCCCGATCACATCAAATGACTTGTAAAACATCTGCATGTGCTCAACCGGCGTATTTTTGGACGTATGCGACTTCAATTTCAAAAAATCAATTTCTATCTGCAACGGCGAGTTGGACAATAAACGGATCAGATCCGTTTCTGTCGTTATTTTCAACGGCATCAAATTCAGTATCACCAATTTCAGCGGCCTTATTTCCTGCGTCGAAGCACGTTCCGTATCCATCACGAAAATGTTTTCTTCGCGAAGTTTTTCAACCGCCGGCAATTGTTTAGGTATATTAAGTGGCATATCCTGTTGCTGTTTAATCCATCAAAAAACAAAACTATATCAATCGGAGGCACCCGCATGGAAATAGCGTACATATATATCCCTGTATTCAGGTGTTTGCATGAAAGCCTGTAGGAAATCACTCAATGCCGCATACAAATCGCGTGCATCGCGGTTCAACACCCATGCATACTGTTGCGTAAATCCCAATGGCAACGAAAAATCCAGCCGTTGGCCGTAGCGTTGCTTCAAAATACGCGCCTGCATGGCCGAACAAACAGTATATTGACATTCCCCTTCCGCAACAAGACGCACTAAATCCTCAATTGTCGCATCAGGCACTTCCACGTATGCGATATTTACCACTACTTCGTCCGACAAATGTTCAACGCGCATCCGCATGGTCTTATTTTGAGGGATTGTCAAAGTCTTACCATCCAATTGCCGCTGCGATATAATCAGCTCACCCGTATCGCGGCGCTGCACCAACATCAAACGGCTCAATTCGAACGGTTCCATGTAAGCGATATTCCGGCCGTAACATGTAGTTTTGGGAACGAACTGGGCAACAAAACTACATTGCCCATCTTGCAATGCTTTGATTTGAGCATCCAAACCGTTAATGACACGAACATCCAACTCTACTCCCAACGAATCGGCAAACGCCTTGGCCAATTCATAATGAAAACCGGCCGGCACGCTGTCAGTCTCCACCATGCTCCAAGAACATTCATCCATGACTACCGTCACTTTTCCTGCCTGAAGGATATGCCGCAACTCATTGTTTCTGAGCAAACCCCAATTGATTCCGGCAAAACATAGGAATAACGCCAGAATAGAACCACTGATAATGGTAGCGGTTTTCTGCCTTTTTGTCATGTTTTTTAGTTGAAACTGCATATTCCCCGTTTTTAATTAGTCATAGAAATTCCATGAAATGCCGAATTTAAGCACCGCCGGATTAAGTGGGTAATTCGGCATTGAAAAATAATTCCTGTCCAAAAACAACTCGCCCAAATTAGTGTATTCCACGAAAAAGCGCACGGTTTTCAAGTGGAAATTCGCATACACGTTCATGAACGGATAATTGCCAACGCGCGTCGTGTTCTGCACACGGAACTGGCCCGTTGCAGGCACCAGAACAGGTGCATAATATGCAGTGTGATACCGCATATCCACCCCAAGTTGGACACTCAACACCTTAAACCACAAGTCGTAATAATACAAATTGTGATACAAGGACAATGTAGGCAACGGCAACAAGCTACTCGAACTCAACTGGTAAACCGCATGGTTTTCCAACGCAAATTTTCCATACCGCAAATCAAGTTGCAAATCTGCCGCCAGCACCTGGATATTGCCATCGTGCTGGGTTGGAAGGCCTTCTTCGTTGAAATAAATATACTTCGTCAAATTTTCGACACCCACTTTCAGATTTGTCGAAACGTATTTGGTCGGATAATTAATGCTTCCGCCAACATACGTCCGATAAGTCTTTGCAAAATCATTGTCCCACCGGAAATGGTTGGAGACGTAATGCTGCAAATAATAACTCGGTTCCTCATTGCGGATATAAGCATTGGCATTCAGCGAGAACGTATCCTTGAACAACCGGAAACGCCCTTCCAGTTCGCCGTTCAGGTTAAATTCCCCCAATTTGTAGCCAATCAAACACACATCTCCCCCAAAACTATAACGGATATATTTGCCGCGCTCTCGCGACAAAATTCCCCCGACGCGCGTATTACTTTTCCATTCCTCGGCCATAATTGAATCCTGATCCAATTGTTCATTTGTAAAACGCTGCACTTCATTTTCAGCAAACACTGTCAACCCGAAACCAAGCCACTTGTTGAATTCTTCCTCAAACGTAACTGCCAATACATTTTTTATTGTGAACACGGCCGCCGTATCCGTGTTAGCCGTTACGGAATCCTTGTACGTGTTCGGATAAAACGTATTGGCTTCCTGTTCCACATACCGCTTGGCGGCACGGTCTATTTTCAACGTATGCTTGAAAGACGTTACCGGTACAAAAACCTGCGCCACCGAATCTTCCGAAACTTGGACATCGCGTTCTATGCCAATGCTGTATTGGTGCGCGTAATAACCTGCCAAATAATTGTAAGCCGACATGGCATTCAAATTTACTGGAATGTCGTAAGTTGCAACCGGTGTATTAATTCCATCTGGATCGGTGATTCCGCCGTTTTCAAAGTTTTTCAACTTGTTGTACACCAACGAGCCGTGCGCTTCGTAATGCTTGCCGTTGTACGAGCCGAACAAAGTGCCGGCAAACCTGCTGGCTGATTGGTTGGCATACTCGCCACGCGGATACAAGTAATCCAACGTAACGCCAAAATTCGTGCGTTTGTTTGCATTACCCGTAAAAATGAAATTCACATGGTCTTCATCGCGGTATGTACTTCCGCCCGAACGGTATGTTATATTGCTGTACGGCGTCGTCGTGTTGTAATACGTGACATCGGTCGGCGTAATGATATAGGGGTTGTACGGATTGGCGAACAGGAAATCGGTTTCCGTATAACGGTCGAAAAATATCTTCGGCTCAATCGGTGAAACCAAATTGCCATTATAGGCATTCGCCACGGAATAACGGTCAACAAGGTTGTTTTGCGGGTAATTCAGGAACGATGTGTCCGGCGGAATCGTATCGGCAATGGCCAAACGTTCAGACAGGCGCCATGTTTTCATGCGCTTGACCACCGTCTGCTGCTGTTGCGCACAAACCATTGACACCATGCCCAACATTAGACCTATGAATATATTCCGTTTCACGACTTTACAAATATAGCTTGCAAAGATACGAAAAAACAATAGGTTAAGGAAATCAGGCAACAGAATATAAAATGTTTTAGGAAATTCGAGGCTATTTTATTGCACCTTGGGCGTACCACCCGATGCCCTGCCGCGACGGATTACCTGAAAATCAGGGAAAAAACCGTTTCGGTCTCTGTACTTTTGGACAAAATCAAGCTGCCGTTGTGCCGCCGCATAATTTGGCGGGAAATGTTCAAACCAATGCCCGAGCCGCTTGATTTGGTGGTAAAGAAAGGGACGAATATTTCCTCGCAACTTTCTTTGGGAATCGGTTGCCCGTTGTTGGCAATGTCCACAATAACGTTGTCCGAGGCATCCACCCGAGCAGAAACCTTTATGTCTGTCGCTTCGGCCTGCACGGCGTTTTTCAGCATGTTGATCAGAATCTGGAAGATCAAATCCTCATCGGCATAAATCATGACATCCGCCGGATTTTCTTCATAAGAACAAGAAATGCCGGACATAAACATTTGCTGCCGGCTCAATTTGAACACGCGGGCAACAACATCTTTCAGATACAGCACTTTTTTCAACGGGGCCGGCAAATGTGTCAAATTGCGGTAGGATTCGACGAATTTAATCAAACCTTTTGATGAAGCCGCAATTGTTTCCAAGCCATCCTTGAAATCAAGCCCGCCGTTTTGGCCGGAAGAAAGCACTTCCGCCGGAGTATGGCTGGCTGCATAACCGGCCAAGGCGTCGCTCAACGAAGCAATCGGCGTAACCGTATTCATGATTTCGTGCGTAATGACACGGATCAATTTTGACCAGGAATCGGCTTCCGTTTCTTCCATTTCGCTGCTGATGTCGTTGAACGCGATGATTTTCACCTTTTTCCGCCCGATGGATGCCTCCGAAGATGTGAGCGCAATGGCCTTTTGGGATACCTCATTGACAAAATTCGCTTTTTCCTCGTGCCCTTGCGTGACCCGGAAAAACGCTTCCGTCAGCGAGGGGCTGATGATATTCAGCTGCCTGAGGTTCAGCAAGGAAGAAATCCCCAACAATTCGAGCGCGGCAACATTGGAATAAGCCACGTGCCCTTTGTCATCATCAACCACCACAATACCCGTATTGACATTGTCCAGCATGATGCCGTAATAAACCTCACGTTCCCGAAGTTCAGCCTTTTCCTTGTCGAAAATCCGCTTCATCCGGTTCAAGGTCTTGTTGATACGGCGGTCTATGAAACGGTCTTCCCGAAAGCGGAAATTCGTTTCATTATCCTCCAAGGCATCAAGCATGTATGAAACTTTCCGGCGTGTCCTGTGCGAAAAGAACCAGCCGGACAGCAAAGCCACGACAACAAGCAAAGCCAGGCATACAAGCATTTGAACAATATCATCCATGGCGGCTATCAGATATTATATTTTCTCAATTTATTGTACAAGGTAGGACGGCTGATATTCAACGATTTGGCAACTGCCGACAAATTGCCGTCATATTGGCGCATGGCAGCACGGATAGCTTTTTCCTCAACCATGTCCAATGTATCACCAATGACAATTTCAGCATTATCCGTCTGCGACTGGTACAAACGATTACCGGAAAAAGACAAATCGTTTTCAGTCAAGGTTTCGCCTTCCGAAATTATGACCGCTTTTTCAACCATATTACGCAACTCCCGAATGTTGCCATTCCATTTGTTCTGTAACAAGGCTTCCGCAGCTTTCACGCTAAAACATTCGGCTCGCCGATGATAGATACGAGCAAATTCTTTCAGGAACATTTCCGCCAACGGCAAAATCTCATCCTGCCTTTCGCGCAACGGCGGCAAATGAATCTG
Source organism: uncultured Bacteroidales bacterium (assembly GCA_949282265.1). Lineage (GTDB taxonomy): Bacteria > Bacteroidota > Bacteroidia > Bacteroidales > Paludibacteraceae > CALUNA01. The sequence goes on from CASDOZ010000001.1 coordinate 97,967, forward strand.
CATGGTGTTCACACGATAATACAAGTCCTCGCGGAAAGTACCTTCGCCGACCATTTTTGCCAAATCCATATTCGTTGCGCAAATCAGCCGTATATCGACAGGCACAAGGCGCGAACCGCCCACAGGCATAACCGCCCTGTTTTGTAGCACGCGCAGCAATTTGGCCTGCAAATGTAGCGGGATATTCCCGATTTCATCCAAGAAAAGCGTACCACCGTTTGCCTGCTCGAACTTACCGGCATGGTCGGACTTTGCATCGGTAAACGCACCCCTGACATGCCCGAACAGCTCGCTCTCGAACAATGTTTCGGTTACAGCACCCAAATCAACGCATACCATAGGAGAAGCCGCCCTGCCCGACATACGGTGTATTTCCGCTGCCAGCAAGTCTTTTCCCGTACCGTTTTCACCGGTTATCAGCACGTTGGCATCCGTCGGCGCCACTTTTTCCACCATCCGGCGCACGGAACTCATCGCGGCGCCTTCGCCCCAACGCATGAAGTTCTCCCCAAGCTGCTGCCGCGCAACCGCAGGGGGAGCGACCACGTTTCTGTGCTTCCGACAAGCATCGCCCAATACCTGTAAAAGTTTTTCGTTTTCCCAAGGCTTGACAATGAAATCGAAAGCACCGCGCTTCATTCCTTCCACAGCCAACGAAACATCTGCATAGGCCGTGAACAAAACTACCGGCGTATCCTTAAAACTCTTTTTCAACTCAGAAAGCCAAAACAACCCTTCGTTTCCAGTATTGATGTTCCGTTCAAAATTCATATCCAACAAAACCACATCCGGACGAAATGAGGACATTTTTGACATCAGCCCAACAGGCGAAGGCAATAATTCCACCTCCTCAAAATAGACCGGCAACAATATTTTTAACGCTGAACGGATTCCGACGTTGTCATCCACCACCAGTATTTTCCCTGATTTTTTTGTCATAAGGCTTTCATAATACAAATCAGATGCAAAATTACAGGAATTTATTCACAGCGCAAACCATTTTCGGGCGGCGCAGTTGCCGCCTTGAAAAAACGCAACGTAACCACCACAACCGTAAGTAGCAAAAGAACCGCATAAACCGACAGGAAAATCCACCAGGCAATGTGGACACGCACCGTAAAAGTTTCGAGCCAGATATTTGCCGCCCACCAAGCCAGTGGTACAGACACAAGGAAACTAACAGTCGCCATCAGCGCATAAGCCCTGTTGCCCCGGCCGACAATATCGGCAGCGGAAGCCCCGAACACTTTCCGCACAGCTATTTCCCTACGCTTGTATTGCGTGTCAAACATGACCATGGCGAAAATGCCGGTCAGCGAAAGCACAACAGCAAGCAACGAAAACAGAAATATCACATTCCTGAAATCCAGTTCCTTACGATACAAATCATCCAATATACCATCGTAAAAACGTACTTCAAAAGGGAAAGCTGGGTCAATCCCCGCAATGGTTTCGGAAATATGCGACACCGCCGTCATGGCATCAAAGCCCGCTTTAAGCCTGATGTAAGCCACTGAAAAATAGCCATCTTCTATTGGCACAGGTACAAAACATATCGGCACATTGTCTTTCCGCAAAGAAGAAAAACGCACATCTTCCGTGAAACCAATCACATCAACTTGTTTGTCCGGCAGTTTTCCGGTCTTGATGCCATAATCGCGCCTGGCACTCATGCTCATGATGATGCCCGGATTTTCGCTTTCAGTAAAATTCCGTCCATCAACCACATTAATGCCCATGACATCCAGGAAATTATTGGAACAGTAAATCCAATAAGTAGATAAAGTATTTCCCTGCCAATCAATACCTTCCGTGCAATACGTATCCTTGCCGCCGACCATTTCCATGGCATAAGCCACATCTTCGACCTCGCCGAATTTCCGCAATTCCTGCCGAAGCCATTCGCCTTTGGCGGCAATCATGTCCGAGGTCAGCTCCACGACCGCAACCCTGTCTTTATCAAAACCTGTGTTGTATTTGCTCAAAAGCCTGTTTTGCAGAAAAATAACAGCCACAAACACCAGCAACGCGCCCGAAACGGCATATTGGACACCCAACAATACGTTTTTGAGCCGCTTGCCTGCCGAGGTCAGCCCATAATTGCCTTTCAGCACCAAAGCCGGCTGGAACGATGTGGTATAAATTCCGGGATAAACGCCGGCCAGAAGTCCGCTCAGGACAGCCACGGCCAGACAAAACAGCATCAGCCCTGCATCTGCGGCAACGGAAAAGCCGAGGCACAACACAAGCCATGACAACGCGCACGCGAAAAGGCTCAACAGCACCGTTTCCGCAAGCAGTTCGAGGCGCAAACGCAACACCGAAGCACCGAACACTTTCCGCGTGTTAATGCTCCTGAGCCGCACGGGAACCATGGCCGTATAGAAATTGGTGAAATTGAACGTGCCCGTCAGCAGAATCAGCACCGCAATGGCAACGAGAATCAACATTTGGGAGCGGCTCCCATTACGGAAGATATTCCCGTCGGAATTTTCCTCCATAAAATACACAACTTCCAGCGGAACAAGTTCTATATCGGACAACCAGGGATGTGCCTCAAAATCGAAAACCGCGTTGAAACCAGCAGCCACGGCGGGCGCATTGGCTTTGTCGTCCAAACGCAAGTAGCACAGGAAATTGCTGGCCTTGAAATTTTGCAGAAAGAAATCGGGCAGAGGCGCGAACACGTTGTTCCTGATTTGCGAATTTTCCGGCAAATCCTTGTAAACCGCACCAACTTTCCAATCCGTCTCGTTCAGGAAACCGGAAGCGGAGGCTATTTCAATGCTTTTTCCGATAGCAGCTTCGTTGCCGAACATTTTCCGCGCCGTGCTTTCCGGCAAAGCCAGGCAATCGGGCGAGGACAAGGCATCGCGGCTGCCCTCGACCATCTCCATGCCGAACACATCGAAGAAACCTTCGCTGACAAGATTGACTTCAAACTTGAAACCGTGTTTCTGCCCCAAACTGTCCTTGACGAGCATGTATTCCTGGCCGACAAAAGGGCAATAAACCGTACCCACCTCAATGTGTGGCGATGAACGGATAACCGTTTCGGCAAAACCTGGGGGAAATATGGAGCGGAATATGGTCTTGCCAGACTGGTCCACCCGGAAAATATTCTCATGCGCCGGATGGAATTTGTCAAAACTGTTTTCGTAACGCACCCGGTCCATTATCAACACAAAAGCACAAAACGCCAACACCAGGCCGGCCATGTTCAGGAACATGGCGCTTCCGTAACGCCGGAAAAGGACAAAAATATTTCGTAAAGTGTTCATTGTCAAAACGAATTGGATAAATATACATGTTTATTCCGCCATTGTCATTCTGTTCTCAGGTGTTCCACCGGATTCACATTGGCGGCGCGCCAACTCTGGAAGAATACCGCAAGCAATGCAATCAGCAGGCAGAACAATCCCGCTGCAATGAAAATCAACGGGCTGAGCGAAATACGGTACGAATAATCCGACAGCCAACCATTCATAAAATACCATATCAGCGGTACGGCTATCACAAATGCAATTCCCACATAAGAAAGGAAAGTCCCTACAAGCCGGTTAAGGATGCCAAAATTGTCCGAACCGAAAATTTTGCGCACAGCCATTTCCTGTGCCCGCTGCCGGTTGAAGTATGTGGCCATGGCCACCATCCCGAGCAGCGAAATCAAAACCGCGATGGCAGCAAAAATCGACACGATTACCGACATACGGACCTGCGTTTCAAAATGCTTTTGTATGCCATCGTCGATAAATTGTCCTTCAAACGGCAGGCCGGAAACCTCCTCAAACACTTTGCGCACGGCATCATAAGCCTCTGCCGGGTTGCCTTGAACCTCGATAATGTAGTTCCAAGGCCACCATTCGGAATCATTGCGGAAGCGCAACATTAACGGTGAATTGTCACGGGAAATGTCCCACAAACGGAAATCTTTCAGCACACCCAGAATAGGCAGTGCGGTGTCATACACCTTGAATGTAACAGTATTTTCCGGAAGTTCCATTTGTTTGAACGCCAGTTCGTTCAGATACCATCCGCCGGAAGAGGCCGCCACATGGTTATCCTGCTTGATTTGCAGCCCGAAAATCCGGAACGCCGCACTGTCCACCACCATTTGCTGGAAACTGAGGGATTTGCCCTCGTAAGTGGCGCTAAGGTTATTGGTGCCGCTCGACGGAGTGCCGTTTGTCCGGCCTATTTCCTTGACGCAAGGCAGTTGGCGCAACAAATCTTCCGCCATCGCCATCTCATTGTGCGAACGGAAAACATTATCCGCCTCAATGATATTGGCCGTGTTGTAACCCAACGGAGCTTTAATCAAATGATTGATTTGCAAATACATTGTCAGCGAAGCCGCTATCATGACTATGGTTATCACATTCTGGAAAACGATAAACACTTTGCTGAAAACCATTTTTGTCCGGCGGCGGAAAGTCCCGCGCACCACATCAATGGGCTTGACTGACGAAATCAGCAAGGCGGGCAACAAGCCGGACAAGCCCCCGACAAGCAAAATCAACAGCAGAATGGCAACAAACCATGCAGGTGAAACAAGCGTCGCCAAGGTGAAACGAACCTGCAACAAGTTGCAGGCATAAGGCAACGCGAGCTGTGCCAGCAACATCCCTATGACAAACGAAACCAAAGTCATCAAGGTTGTTTCTGCAATAAGCCGGAAAAGCAATGACTCGCGCGACGAACCGAGCAACCTGCGCATGGCCATTTCCTTGGCACGCTGCCCTGCCTGGGCGGAAGTAAGGTTTATGTAATTGATTATGGCAAAAAGCAACACAAGTATGCCGACAGACAGCAATACAAGCACGAAGCGGCGGTCGCCTCCTTCCATGCCCGTTTTGTACAATTCGCTGAAATAAATCTCGGAAAAAGGCAAAATCCTGACATCATGCAGAAAATCCATTTTATAAACCCAGAATCGCTCTTTGAAAAATTCCAGCATTTCACCAGCCCTCACGCTCAAATCCGTCCCCGGTTTCTGAAGTATGAACGCCACGCAAGAACCTGCATTGCCCGCATTATCCCTGGAAAGCGAAGGATTGAACTCGGCCACCCTCTCGATGCGTAGCAACACATCGACATAAGGAATTACCGAACGGTCGATATCACGCATGACACCCGTAATGGTTACACCGGTGGAATCGCTTATATTCAAGGTTCTGCCCATGGGATTCTCATTCCCGAACAACTTATGCGCGAAACTTTCGGAAATAACTGCGCCATAACTATCCTGCAAAGCCTGCTCCCTGCCGCCATCCAAAAGCTCAAAAGAAAATATCTCAAAAAAAGTGGAATCCACATAAGCTGTTTTCGCAACATATTTCTTGTCATTGAATATAATTTGTTGTTCGTCCCGATCAAAAATGGCAGGACACACTTTTTCTATTTCCGGATAGCGTTCTTCCAACCAATACGCCACAGGAACGGCAGTACCCATACTTTCCTCATTAGCCAATACTGCAATCCTGTCTCCATTTGCCTGCCGTTTGTCTATATTCAGTTCCCGCTCCGCATAAACGGCAATCAGGATAACAAACATAAGCGACACGGAAAATCCGAAAATATTTATCGCCGTATAGAATTTATTCCTTCCCATGAATTTTAGGAAAGACTTGAAGTCCATATTAGAATTCATCATATAAAATTTTACAAAACCACCCATGTATGTCATTGAAATATTCCGCAAGGGAATGTGCCAAAATCCGCGTTCCGGCACATTCCCGCAGCCTAAGCCCGTAGAGGGCAGAGGGTTATAGCTCGTTTTTTACGTCGCTGACGATTTTGCCGTCGAACAGGTCTATCGTGCGCTGCGCGACCGACGCATCCTTTTGCGAGTGCGTAACCATTACGATGGTCGTGCCTTCCTGGTTGAGTTCCGAAAGCAAATCCATCACTTCCTTGCCGTTTCTGGAATCCAGGTTACCTGTCGGCTCGTCGGCCAATATCAATTTCGGGTTGGAAACGACGGCACGGGCAATGGCCACACGCTGCTGCTGACCGCCAGACAACTGTTGCGGGAAGTGCTGCGAGCGGTGGCTGATGTTCATGCGTTTCAAAATTTCAGTCACACGTTTTTTGCGCTCCGACGCGCTGATGTTGAGATAACGCAACGGCAATTCCACGTTTTCATAAACGTTCAGTTCATCTATCAGGTTGAAGCTCTGGAACACGAAGCCGATATTTCCCTTGCGGAAACGGGTACGCTCGCGCTCCTTGAGCGTCGCTACTTCGTGACCGAGCAGTTCGTAGCTACCCGAAGTCGGGTTGTCCAGCAGGCCGAGAATGTTCAGCAAAGTGGACTTGCCGCAACCGGACGGCCCCATAATCGCCACAAATTCGCCATCGTTCACTTCAAAGGACACGCCGTCCAATGCCAAGGTTTCAACTTCTTCCGTACGGAAAATTTTAGTCAAATCTTTTACAGTAATCATAATTCTAACAATTTAACAGGTTGACAATTATTTGATTTTATTGTTTGCATTTTGTTCTTTATTCGGATTTCAGTGCATCCGCCGGATTTGTGTTCATCAGCCGGATGGTTTGCCAGCTGACGGAAACCACCGCCACGGCCAGCATGACCACAGCCGCCAGCAGATAAACCCACAAACGGTTTTCTATGCGGTAGTTGTAGCTTTCCAGCCATTTTGCAGCAATCAGCCAGGCCACCGGCAAGGCTATGACCACAGCCACAAGCACCGATTTCATGAATCCGGCCGCCGTTTCCAGATAAATCCGGCCACGGCTGCAACCCATCACTTTGCGCACGGCCGCTTCCTTGGAATGTTGGCGTGCATAATAGGCACTCATGGCCAGCATGGCCAAAGACGAAAGCAGCAGGGTCAAAAACGTAAACAAGGTTATCAGTTTCAGGTTCTTGTTTTCGGTATGATACAAATCGTGGTTCAACTGGTTGTAGCTTTCCACCTGGATTTCATCCTCGGCAAAACCCTTGCTGCGGTAAAATTCCCGGATTTTCACGACGGCCTCGTTTTCATCGCCGGCCACCTTGACGACAAGCTCGCGCAGCGTCCGGAAATCATTCTCGGACTCCATTTCCATAACCCACAGCACGGAAATAAAGTCCGACCGCGTGCCAGATGTTTCGTTTGCATCCCCACGGTAAAAATCCCGGATTACCCCGCACACCGGAAAACCGGCGTTGTCAAATTCCAGTTGCGTGCAATCATAACCCACGCCCAAAGCCGTCATGGCCGATTCCGTAAGCCACATGGACATATTGAGCGACTCCGTATTTTGCCGCAACACCTCAAATCCCAATATGTCGAACGCGGCCTGGTCGCCAAAAAACACGCTCAAATGACAGTCCACACCGTTTCTCGGAAGAGTGACCCCGCATGTGGACACGGTGGAAGGCGCAAACTGGAGCCAGCCTACCTTTTCCACACAAGCCAGCGACTTGAGTTCTTCCAGATAATAGTCGGAAGGTTTGTTCGCTTTGGCAATCATGATTCTGCCGTCGCGTTCGTAGCCCATCGGTTTCGACACCATGTGTCTGACTTGCAGCAGCATCACGGCCGCAACCGACAACGTGACCAAAGCAATTACGCTCTGGCAGGTAATCAGTATTTTGCTCAAAGTCATTTTGCTTGTCTTGGCAAAATTGCCCCGAACCACATCAATGGGCTTGAATTTGGAAACGATAAGCGCGGGAACAATGCCCGAACAAACCGAAAGCAGCAACACCACAGCCGCCATGAAAAGACCTTCCAGCCAACCAAAGTTGCCCAACGGGTCTATTTGCTTGCCGACAAGTTCGCTGAAATAAGGCGCACATGCCCAAGCCAACAGCAGGCCAAAGCCGAAAGATATGGCAGTCAGGATAAACGATTCCAGGATATATCGGCCCACAATGGCGTTTTTCTGCGCTCCCAGCAGGCGGCGCGAAGCCATTTCACGGGCGCGGAATCCGGTTTGTGCAACCGTCAAGGAAACGTAGTTGAGTACGGCAAACAGCAGCAAAAGCACGCCTGCCCCCAGAAACAAACGGATAAAATCAGGGTCGATGATTTCCTCAAACGGACTGGAAACATCGTATGCCACACGGTTGATTTCAGCAAACGGGACCAAATCAAAAGCAACGAGCAGTTTGGTCATATAGAGAAAATCATTTTCCTGCAACACGGCTTCTATTTTTTCCCCGAGTTGTCCGACGTCCGTACCATCGGCCAGACGGAAAAACAAAGCCGTGCACCCGTTCCCATTGGACATGAGAAGGTGGTCCTCCAAAATATCTATCCTGTAAATTATGTCAGGCGCATGAAAAGCGGTGTTCGTAAAATCCTTGAACACGCCCGTAACATTCATAATGTGTTCATCCTCGCCAACGGAGATTTTGATCATTTCGCCCAACGGACTTCTGTCCCCAAACAGCCGCGCGGCGCAGCTTTGCGAAAGCAAAATGGAGTTTTTCTCCTGCAATGCGGCCTCATGGGTGCCTTCCAGCAACGGAAACGGGAAAAATTCAAAGAAATTTTTGTCCGCCATCAAAGCATGTTGTCTTTCCGTATGGTCGCCGTAAGCCATGTCGAAAGGTATGCCGCTCAAATAGTGCGTGCCCATAAGCCTGCACATGTCCTGCACTTCCGGGAATTTGCCTTCCAGCTGCCCCCTGACGGTTCCGCTGCAAATGAACAGCCGCTCAAAATGCCCGACATAGATATTTCCCTGTTTCTTGACCTGCGAGTCGGCGGTAAATTGATTGATAAGGAATGTACCGATAAACAGCACGAAAGCTATTGCCACCGCCATGCCGGCCACCTCAATAAATGTGTAGAGCTTGTTCCTGCCTAAAAATCTAAAAAATGTCTTCATTGTGATTGTCCAATTTGTACAGTTTCAATTATTCATCTTTAATGGATTTGACCGGATTGGTCACGGCTGCGCTGTAACTCCTTATGGTAACGGTGATGACTGTAACCGCCAATGTTGCCGCAAGCGACACAATGAAAATCCAGAGCGGCACAGGCGACTGGTACGGAAAACTTTTCACCCACAGTTTGATGACGGCAACCGACAACGGCAGCGACACGGCAAAACTGATCAGTGCCATGCAGATATACCGCATGTTTATCATTTCCAGAATGTTTTTCACGGAAGCCCCGTACACTTTTTTCAGGGCTATTTCCTTGCGGCGGAACTGCGTTTCAAAATAAACCAGCCCGAGAATGCCGACCAACGAAATCAGGAACGAAACCAGAGCGGCCACAATGATAATCCGGTTGAGTTTTTCCTCCTTCTGGTACAAATTGCCGATGCTCTCGTCGAGGAACCATACGTCCAGATATTCTTCGTCGATGTTCGGATTGGTTTCCTTCATCGCATCCTTGATGTATTGCATGGTGGCGGAAATATCCTGCGGAGCGGCTTTCACGTAAGCAGTGTAGAGCGGCCACCACGGGTAGGCACCGAAATTGTAGAGCGCAAACGGTTCTATGCTGTACTGCATGGGCTTGAAGTTGAAATCTTTCACGATTCCGACAATTTCAGCCGGATGCTCATCATCCGCATGCCCGGTCATCCGGGAACCGACATGCAGGAACGGAAATTTGGCTACAGCCGTTTCGTTCAGGATAAACGTGCCGTTTGTCTCCTGCTCGTCCGAAGGCATGAAGTTGCGCCCCTCTTTTATTTCCATGCCGAAAAAGTCCAGGAAATTGCTGGAAACAGGTAGCACATCCAGCTGTACACGGTTGCCGTCATAATCGCGGCCCCAGCCCATTTTGCCGCTCGAAACCAGATTGCCGCCGGCATACGTGACATCCAAAATATTCGGATTCTGCATCAGCCGCTGCCTGAAACTTTCCGCTTGTGTACCTATTTTATAGCCGACAGGCGCCACAAGCACTTGTTCCGAAGTGAATCCCATGTCGTATTTTTTCATGTAGCGCGTCTGCACGAAAATGAACAGCGCGAACGCCGACAGCACAAAAGTGACCACATACTGAAAGCCGACCAGCGAATTCCGTAAGATACGCCCTTTGGCCGAAAGCGAAAAAGAACCTTTAAGCACCAAAGCCGGCTGGAACGAAGTGCTGTACAAAGCCGGATAAATTCCAGCAACCACCGACATCCCGACGGCTGCAGCCAAGCCTATGAGAAGAACAACCGCATTGTCGGCCAGACGTAACGAACCGGAAATGTAGGATGCCAGCGATGTACCGGAAATAACATGCAACAACAACAGCGCCAGCAGATAAGCCAGCAACGTAACAAACAGCGAATCGGCAAGCAAGCCTCCTACCAAGGAAGCCCGCGAGGAGCCCAGCACTTTCCGGGTGTTGATGGATTTTATGTCAAAAGGCACCGAGGCCATCGAAAAATTGATAAAATTAATAATGGCAATAAACAGAATCAGCAGGCTGACGGCAAAAAGCGTGTTGGTAATGGCAAGATTTCCCTTTTGCATGAAATCATCGGTATCTTTCTGGAAATAGATGTCGTGGACATTAACCATATTGACACTTTCCTTCAAGGCACTGATTCCCTCTTCCGAAGCAGTCGAATCGAACCATTTGATAAATTCGACAAATTTGTCAGCCAGGCTGTTCACCACTGACTGTTTGTCGGCCGACCGGGTGATTTTCAAATAGCACATGGTGGACCATTCGCTCCAATTTTCCAGTAGTTCCTGATCCAACTGCGTGATTACCCCGTTCGGGATGGATGAATTTTCGGGAAAATCCTTGTAAACGGCAACAATTTCCAGCCCTCCTCCAAAATCGGAAGTATCGACCAGCTTGCCGACAGCCGACTGCCCGGGGAACATTTTTTCAGCCGCACTCCGGCTGATTATACAGCTCCCTTCCAAGGCAAAATCAGCCGCATTCCCTTCCACAAACTCAAACGGAAATACTTTCAGAAAATCAGCATCCGCAGAGGCTATTTCAAACCTGTACCTCACATCCGGTTTCCCCTGTTCCGAAAAATTAGTCGAGCTGCCGCACCGATAGCTCCCGAGTGCTTCTATTTCCGGAGTCAGTCCCTTGAACGACTCGATGATAGGCTGGCTGAACCGGGTAGTGGCATCCGGGTCATAATCCATCGGCCTCAACTCCAGCCGGTAAATCCGTTCCCAATCCGGATAATTCCTGTCATAATTCCAATCATAAGTTACCTGCTTCATTATTGCCATGAAAGCCGTCATGGCTACCGCCATTCCGAACAAATTCAGAATGGTTGAAAAAATGCGTCTGCGGTTAAATATACGTTTCATATAAATTCGTTTTTTGATTTATTCGCTTTCCTGTTTTATTCTTGAAAACCAGTCCTTTAAAACACCAACACTTCGTTTTCCCCGAAATTGCCATAACCGGAAATAATGACTTTCTCGCCGGGTTCGAGGCCTTCGAGCACTTCGTAATACTGCGGGTTCTGCCGCCCGATGCGTATCTCGCGGCGGGTCGCGCGCGTACCGTCAGGACTGATGACGTAAATCCATTTGCCGCCCGTGTTCTGGTAGAACGTGCCGCGCGGAATGATAACGGCTTCTTCCGGCTGGCCGAGTTGCAGATTCATGTAATAGGTCTGTCCGGTGCGGATATTTTCCGGCTGGACGCCGGAAAACTTGAAGTCGGCCTTGAACTTGCCGTTGCGCACTTCGGGATATACCTTGCGGATGACCGCGCCATAGGATTCGTTTTGCCGTTCAAAAGTGGCATCAAGGCCGGGCAGCACGCGGTCGATGTAATGTTCATCTATCTGCGCTTCTATCTTGTAGCTGGTCAGGTCGTTGATTTGCCCGATTTTCGCACCCGACTGCACGGACTGTCCCAACACGACATCCAGCAAACCAAGTTCCCCGTCAATCGGCGCCTTAATGGTCAGGTTTTCCTTGCGTTTGCGTATCATTTGCATGTTCAGCCGCATGTTGCGCAGGCTCTCTTCCATTTGCTCAATCTGCACGGTGCGGTACAGGCTGTCCTGCACCTCGCGGTTCCTGACAAGCTGCAGTTTGTCCGCGGCAAGCTCGTAATCTTCCTGCGCTTTCAGCCATTCTTCACGGGCAATCAGTTTTTCTTCGTAAAGGCTTTTTTGCTGCTCGTAGGCACGACTGGTGCGGCGCACTTCCATTTCCAGCTGCAGCCTGTCCTGCTGCACACTGAGTTTTTGCTGTTCCATGGAAATCATCGTGTTGCGCAAAATATTCTCCTTCTCGGCCAGTTCGGCCTCGGAATTCAGTATCTGCAAATCGAGGTTTTCGTTGCTCAGGCACAAAATGACATCGCCTTTTTTCACCTGGCTGCCTTCTTCAATCCGTATTTCCTGCACGACGCCGCCTTCCAGCGGACTGATTTGAATGGTCGTCATGGGCTGCACCTGCCCGCTCACGCGGATATAGTCGCTGAACTCGCTTTTCATCACCTCGCCGGTAACAAGCATGTTTCTGTCCACGCGCAGTGTGGAAACGTTGTCCCTGAAAATCAGCCAGACAATAAAAACCAACAACACGCCGCCGCCCCAATACGGCAATGCCTTTTTCGTGAATGCCCTTGCAATTCCCTTTTTCTTTTCAATAATCCTATCCATAGTTTTTCTGATTTTATTCCTGATTCATATATGGTATTCCGCTGTAATAGGTAACCACCCGTTTTTTCAAATAATACTTCAACAGGGCGTTCAGGCGTTCGGCCTTGGCGTTCAGGTAATCGTTCGAAGCGGTTTTGTATTCGATGGATGAAATCAGCCCCTGTTCAAATTTCTTCGCGTTCAGGCGGAAAGCCTCTTCCTGCACGGCAGCACGCCGTTCGGCCTGCACATAAGCCGCCGATGCCCCGTTGCGGTCCTGCACGGCGCGTTTCACCTCGGCTTCCACATTCCGCATGGTGCGGTCATATTCAGCCTCGTAACGTTTCCATTCATTTTTTTTGCGGGCTATCGTGGAATAGCGCGAAAGCCGGTCGAACACCGGAATACTCAGCGTCAGCTGGACATACTCGCCGCTGTTGCTCGAAATCTGTTTCCAGAAAGGCGTTGTCACATAATCCGGCTGCCCGGGATAGGTGTAGTAACTTGACGACCATCCGGCATACAGGTGTAACGAAGGCGCAAGCTGCCATTTGGCCGTACGCAGTTCACACAACGCATTGTCCATGTTGCCTTTGGCAATGAATGCTTCGGGCAGCCATTTCTTGGCTTGCTCCGTAATTTCAGCCGTTGCGTCGCTGTTGTCCGGCAAATCGACTTCAGCCGTATCTTCCGCAAACGAATCGTCTATAAGCAATTCCTCGTCTATCGGCCAGAACATAATGTCTTTCAAGGTGATATAGGCATCGAGCAGGCTGTTTTCTGCGGTTTGCCGCTGATATTCCTTGTCCGCCAGGTCAGCTTCCATCTGCACCACATCCGCATAACCTTTCTGCCCAAGTTCCTCCTGCCTTCTGGCCAGATGCAAGGCATCGGAAGCCGTCTGCACTTGCGATTCCAGTATCTTGGCCAGTTGCGTATAATAGACCACGTTGTAATAGGCCTCCATGGTGGCCAGACAGATTTTATCCTCCGTCTGCTGCCGTTCGCTGAAACCCATATCGCGTGCCATTTTGGTTATTTTCAGATTGTTCACTGCTGAAAAGCCGTTGAACAAGTCGATTCCGGCTGACACCGAATAGGCATTGTTGAACGAAGCGATGGAAACGTAGGTGTTTGTTTCCGGGTCAATGGCGCGGCCAAAATTGGAATAGGCGTGCGCCGCCCCGCTGACGGACGGTGTGAATGCCGCCAAGATAGCATCACGGCGTGCAATCCGGTCATCATCCATGTTGGCAGCCTGCACTTTCATGTCCATGGAATTGTCCACGGCGTAACGCATACAGTCTTTCAACGAATACACACGTTGTTCCGCGTGTACGACCGCACCGACAAACAAAGCTGCAAAAAATCCGATCAATACTGACTTTTTCATATCTTAATAAGCATTTGCTCCGTTTTACCACGAGCCATGCCAAAAACATAAAACACTATGAAACAATAACTTGTAATTTTGCAAGGTACACGCACATGTAAAAAATATTTACACCTCTGTCGGATAAGTTTACAACACGGCAAAACAGCGGCAAGGGCAGCAAGCCATTCACGCAACCTGCTGAAAATTGCGCCACTTATTGCTTATTTCAGGAATTATGACGATTTTTGCAAAAACCTGTGGAATATACCCAACCTGTTGCTCCAAAAAACACCGGCCGACAAATTCACCGTGACGGCCAAAGTCAAATTCACGCCCAGCCCCAAATACAGCGGCGAACGTGCCGGCTTGGTTTGCATGGGGCTTGACTATGCCGGCTTGATATTGGAAAACACGGAAAACGGACTCACTTTGTCGCAAACCAGTTGCCGCAAGGCCGACAAGGGCAAGCCCGAAACCGTGCACGCCGAAGTGGCAGCCACGGTTTGCGTCGACCTCTACCTGCGCATCAGTTTCAACAAAGATGCACGCTGCACGTTCAGTTACAGCAACGACGGCAAAAAGTTCACTGCCATCGGCGAGCCGTTCCAAGCCCGTGAAGGCAAATGGATAGGCGCCAAAACTGGATTTTTCTGCACACGCCCTGCCATAGAAACGAACGATGGCGGCTGGTTGGACATAGACTGGTTCCACATAACAAAATAAAATCTTGCACAATCCGAATATTTGCTTTATCTTTGCGCCCGCTAAAAAATCAATTTATTAACAATAACATTTTAAAGCAAAAAACAGTATGTTAAACCATTATGAAACTGCTTTCATTTTGACTCCCGTTTTATCTGACGTACAGATGAAGGAAGCAGTAGCAAAATTCAAGACTCTTCTGGTTGATAACGGCGCAACCATCCTGAACGAAGAAGAGTGGGGCTTGCGCAAACTGGCCTACCCCATCCAAAAGAAATCGACGGGTTTCTATGCCTTGTTGCAATTTGATGCCGAACCCAGCGTTATCGCTACCTTGGAAACGGCCTATCGTCGTGACGAACGTATCTTGCGTTTCCTGACTTTCCGTCTGGACAAATACGCATACGAGTATGCCGAAAAGAGAAAACATGTCAAATCTGAACAAAAAAAGGAGGATTAAGCTATGGCAACTGCACAACAACAAGACATTCGTTATCTGACCCCGCAGGCTGTGGATACGAAAAAGAAAAAATACTGCCGTTTCAAAAAAAGCGGAATCAAGTATATTGACTACAAGGATCCTGAATTCCTGAAAAAGTTCCTGAACGAGCAAGGCAAGATATTGCCACGCCGTCTGACCGGCACTTCGTTGAAATACCAACGCAAAGTTGCCCAAGCAGTTAAAAGAGCACGCCATTTGGCTTTGCTTCCTTATGTAACCGATTTGATGAAATAAAAAGGAGGAAATTAGTATGGAAGTCATTTTGAAAGAAGATGTAATCAACTTGGGTTACAAGAACGACATCGTGAAAGTACGCGATGGTTACGGAAGAAACTATCTGATTCCTCAGAAAAAAGCCGTTGTTGCCACCGAATCAGCCCGCAAAATGTTGGCAGAAGACTTGAAACAACGCGCCCACAAATTGGAAGCCATCAAGAATGCAGCCATCGAATTGGCCGGCAAACTGGAAGGCGTTTCGCTGACCGTAGGAGCCAAAACAAGCTCGACCGGCAAGATTTTCGGTGCCGTAGGCCCAATCCAACTGGCCGAAGCGCTTGAAAAAGCCGGATTCCAAATCGACCGCAAGATTATTTCGTTGAAAGAACCGGTAAAAGAAATCGGCAAATACACCTGCACGTTGAAACTGCACAAAGAAGTTTCCGTTGAGGTTGCTTTTGAAGTAGTAGCCGAATAAGGTTCCAATCAACCGCAAATAAATCAGGAAAGGGCAAATGTCCTTTCCTGATTTTGTTTTACGGAATAACATGAAAGTGAAATGATTTTCTGGAAACCGCCAAGCATTTTCCTGCAAAATCCATTTTGAAGCACTGCCAAAAAATATTACTTTTGTCCGGAATAAAACCCGGAAAAAAGGACCGGGACAAGTACTTTCACAAGCGACATGGATATGAAAAAACAATTACTCATCATGCTTTTCCTGCTTTGCGGGATGGGAATCGCCTCTGCACAACGCATAGAAATCAACGACAAGGGACTCAAAATAAACTCCGTGCGGATAACCGACCGGACTACACCGGCCAAACTGAAAATGATTCTGGGACAGCCGGACAAAATCACGCACAAATACCAGCACGTATGGACTTACAATGAACAGGGCATCATGGTCTATGTGGACCAGGACAACTCGGACTTTTCCGTCATCCTGTGCTACAAGCCAACGCAATTCGACTATGCCCCCACCTCGTGCTATCCGAACATTATCAAGATTTTCGACCACATCATCACACCTAATTCGAGCATAGAAGAACTGAAAGCCATTCCAGAAATCATTTTTGAAAAAACGAAGACGCAAGGCAACTATGTCGCAACCGTTTCTGGCGTCAAACTAATCATCGAAGCCTATTCCGGCAATTTGGAATCCATTGAATTATCACTTTGACGCACATGGCAAACAAGATTTCATTTCTGGACGACCTAAATCCGAGCCAGCAGGCTGCTGTCGCCTATAACGACGGGCCTTCTTTAGTCATTGCAGGTGCCGGTTCGGGCAAGACGCGCGTGCTAACCTACAAAATCGCCTACTTGCTGCAAATGGGTCTTCCGGCGCAGACGATTCTGGCTTTGACCTTCACCAACAAGGCGGCGCGCGAAATGAAAGAGCGAATTGCCTGTCTGGTCGGTTACCAGACGGCGCGTTATTTGTGGATGGGGACGTTCCACTCCATTTTCCGGCATATTTTGCAGGCGGAAGCCGATAAGCTCGGCTATACGCACAGTTTTTCCATATATGACACGAACGACAGCAAGAACCTGATCAAAAGCATTATCAAGGAAAGACAGCTGGATACGAAAGTATATACCACAGGAGCCGTCCTGGGGCGTATATCGGCTGCCAAAAACAGCTTGATTTCGCCCAAGGCATACAGCCAGAATCCCGATTTGCAAAAATACGACCGGCAACAACGCACCTACCTTATGGGTGAACTGTATGCCGAATACGCACGCCGGTGCAAGCAGGCCAACGCCATGGACTTCGACGACCTGCTTTACAATACGAACCTGCTGTTCCGCGATTACCCAGACACGCTCCGCAAGTACCAGGAAACATTCAACTATATCCTGGTAGATGAATACCAGGACACGAATTTTGCGCAATACTTGATTATCAAGAAACTTGCGGAGAAACACCAACACATCTGTGTTGTCGGCGACGACGCACAAAGCATATATTCGTTTCGCGGCGCGAATATCCAGAATATCCTGAACTTCCAGGAAACCTATCCCAATTCACGGATATTCAAACTGGAACAGAATTACCGCAGCACACAGAATATTGTGAATGCGGCCAACAGCATCATTGCCGCCAACAAGGCGCAAATACCGAAGCACATTTTTTCCGAAAAGGAAAAAGGAGAATTGTTACATCTGTCCAGCTGCTTTACGGATTTGGAAGAAGCCAGCCTTGTCGGGCAAAACATTGTACAACTGCACCGCCGGAAAGACATCGCCTACAACCAAATGGCCATTCTGTACCGCACCAACTCCCAATCGCGCGTATTGGAAGACAGTATGCGCAAATACGGCATCCCATACCGCATTTACGGCGGACAGGCATTTTACCAACGCAAGGAAATCAAGGACGCACTTGCCTACCTGCGGCTGCTTGTCAACACCCAGGACGAGGAAGCACTGAAACGCATTATCAACGTACCGGCCCGCGGCATAGGCGAAACGACCGTCGCCAAGCTGGAAGAAAGCGCACGGCAACACGAAACCGGATTGTGGGATGTGTTGAGCGACCCATTGAAATACAACGTGCCCATAAATAGCGGTACGGCCAAAAAACTGGATGGGTTCAGGAAACTCATTTGCGGTTTCCAGGAAATGCACGGCACTTTGGACGCTTACGAGTTGGTAGAAAGCGTCATCAAATTGTCCGGCATGGCCGCCGATACCATGAAAGACAAAAGCACGGAAGGTTTGGACCGCTATGAAAACTTGCAGGAATTGCTGAACAGCGTACACGAATTTACCGAACGCCAGTTGCGCGACGGCATCGAACAAATCACGTTGGAAGACTTTTTGGGCGAGGTTGCCCTCATAACCGACCAGGATGAAGACAACGGCACGGAAGAAAAGGTAACGCTGATGACCATCCATGCCGCCAAAGGTCTGGAATTCAATACGGTGTTTATTGTCGGCATGGAAGAAGG
Source organism: uncultured Bacteroidales bacterium (assembly GCA_949282265.1). Classification (GTDB taxonomy): domain Bacteria; phylum Bacteroidota; class Bacteroidia; order Bacteroidales; family Paludibacteraceae; genus CALUNA01. Next base: position 116,259 of record CASDOZ010000001.1, read on the forward strand.
CCTGTTCCCTTCCTCATTTTCCGAGAGCGCATTCGAGATAGAAGAAGAACGACGGCTGTTTTATGTGGCGGTTACCCGCGCGGAAGAACGTTGCTATATCAGTTTTGCCAAATCGCGTTTCCGCAACGGGAAAACGAACTTTTCGTCAGCCAGCCGCTTCATAAGCGACATTGACGAGCGTTATTTGGACGACACGCCGCACAAACAACAGAGCCTGTCTGGCAATACATTTTTCAGGGATGAAGAAGAAGAACGGCAGTGGTGGAACCGTCCTAAATTCGACGAACCTGTCGTACCTGCAACACCGCCCCGAAACGTAACCAAACTTGGGACAAGCTATTTGAAAACGGACGAAAAACAAACCGTGCCCCACCCGGATTTTCCGGAAGGATGCACGGTCAGACATGGGGTTTTCGGCATCGGGACTGTCATCCAATGTTACCGCGAAAACGACAGCGACAAAATCGAAGTGGATTTTGCCGGCAAGGGCAAGAAACACCTATTGCTCAAATTTGCCAAACTGGAACGGGTGGATTGACCGCCGCAAAAATCTTATTTCTCGATTTTAAACGCGAACTGCCCCACCAAATTCCCATCAATGAAATATTCGGCGGCATAGGTGCCGATTTGCAGGATTTCCTCCACCGGCCAGTAAAGCGTTTCCGTCAGGGCCTCACCTGCATATTCAAAATTCTTGGACAATGAATAAGGAATCTGCCGGTTTTCGTATGCGAACATATTCCTGTCCGATTTGACCATGACTTCGCCGTCAGGACGGATAATACGCAAGTACACCGTTTTGTTGCCCGGGTCGGTCGTAATATTTTTCAGGATGGTAAAATCAAACTGCATCTTGGCAATCTGGTTGTAACGGGTCGTCTTGCGATCGCGGCTGTTCAGCAGGGTTACGGTGCAATTGGTAACTTCCATCATGGCGGCGCGCGTAACAACCTGGCTCAACTCCTGTTTTTCCTGTTCCAGCTGTTCAGCCTGCCGGCTGACTTCTTGATAACGTTGTTTCACCTCGCGGTTTTCCGTAACCAGCACGGCATTGATACGGTTCAACGAGTCGATTTGATGTACATATTGCACCATGACGGCACGTACCGTGGCCAGTTCCTTTTTCAATTCCGCAATACGGCGCGCATTGGTCGCTTTGGTGGTGCGCAACTCTTCCAGCAATTGGTTTACGCGCTCTTTTTCCTGCGCCAACAGTTGCACCAACGAATCGTTGCCCACATTCAATTGGTAACCATCGAACTGCACGGCCAACTCCTCGTATTCATCTTCCAGCTGCTCTTTCTCGAAATTCATCATTTCCACCATTTCAGCCATTTCCGTTTTAGTCTGGGCTGTACGCCGCAAGCTGAATACAAGTGCAACGGCCAATACAGCCAACACGACAATGCCAATGATAATTGCATTTTTCTGATTCTTCATATTTTCTGTTTTTTTCTAATTACACATTTTATTTCTTTTTGGAAGCATCCTGCCGGATATCCGCCGGCTTCTGTTCGAGTAGCGGCTTGTCCAGGTAATTCCAGTTCTCTTCAAAATCCCAATTGGCACGGAGTGTCAGCTTGCTTGGATAATAATAAACCTCCTCCGGCTGCAATTTTTTCGAGAAATCGCCGGTTGTCCATTTGCCATCGCCATTCTCGTCAATGAACAAGCGCAAATAATAATCGGTAGGCTTCAGATATTCGAACACAGCACCCTCGGGGCTTGCCGGCAGTGTACGCACCACGGCATCCTTGGTGTCCAGCATCTGGATGACCGCCTTCGGATTGTAATTTTCAAGTTTCACCACGATTTTGGAATACTCTTCCAGCGAACGGATTTTGAATTTGCCCGTATAAGTATCGTTATGGTTGCCATAAATATCTACCAACGCCGTAGAATCCACTTGCAACTCATATTGGTGTTCTGGTTCCCATTTATATGGAATATGGAAGACCATTCCAATAGAATCAAGGGGTTCAAAATTCAATGTCAAAGGTGTTTGTATTGTATCAACAATTTCCAGCAGCCGGATTTTGGCGGTATCATAGCTTTGCAACGGCGTACCCATATTCAAAACAATCGGATTATATAACTCAAAAGCACTAGCTATATTTGTCTTGAAATTCATAAAGACAATTGCCGGCTCTTCTTTTTTGACTTTTGAACCAATACGCGGCTTGCGGTAAATAACCGTAACCGTGTCGGTTTGCGGATGCAATTCATACACCGAATCAGTCTTCTGGTAAGTCATTTCAAACCGCAACGTGTCCATTTGCGAAACCAACGTATCTGTAATCCAATAAGTCAGCGTGTCCAGAGTTGCATTAGACTGTAACAAAAGCTGCTTTGTCCAATCGGTCTCGCCCAAAGGCTTTATGACTGGCAAGCTATCAGCCGGCGCACCAAAATACAGGCGGAAACAATATGGTTCCTTACGCTCATTCTTGACAAAATACTGTCGCACCTTGTTCTCCTTAAAGTAACGCAGCAACACATTGTTCGGATAATATGTCGGACCAATATAGGTATGTATGCTATCAATAGTTACCGAATCGCGCCAGATTGTATCGCATTGCTCTTCGAGCCGAACAGTCGGGATAAAAATCGAATCCGTCATGGCCAAGCCTTCACCGGGCTGGAACATGTAGTCACGGCTCGCATCGTTCAGGCCGAAAATACGATATTTTCCCTCCCGGATATTCTTGATTGTAAACCGGCCGTTTTCATCGGTTTTAGCAATGCGTAGAAACGGTTTTGTAGTAAACAAGGAATCGTCCAGCTCGGCATGTATGCCGACCAGAATGCCGGAAATAGGGTTCAAATCGGCCGCGTTAATCATTGTGCCGGAAATCTCCAGGGTATCAATGCGGTCGCCGGTCGCAAAGGAAAACGTGTAATTTTCCAACGGATTTTTTTCGTTGTTGTCCACAATGGCATTGCCGAACTGGATGGTATAAGTCGTGCTGTCCTGCAAATCTTCCTGGAACACGACAGACAGTTTCCTGTTATAGGATTTGATGTCCGGCTGTTTCTGCTGCGGTGGCGAAATAAGCACGTTTTCCTGGATATTTTCCAACTGGATAATCTCATCGAACTCGACGATGATTTCCTTGTTCTTATAATTCAGCGCACCATTCAGCGGCGTTTCTTTCAGTACGACGGGCGGCGTTTCGTCTTTCGGGCCACCTTGCGGGCCGGATGCCTTGTTGGCGCACGCCACCAACAGCACCGCACCCAAAATGGTCAAAAAAAGATTTATTCGTTCTATTCGTTTCATTCGAGTATTTTATGGGCAATCCGGCAATGCAGGCATTTTTTTTCGTTGCAATACTGCTGACGGAGCTGCAACAAAGCTTGGCTGTCAAACGCATTCTCAACTTTCAGACCCAGCTCCCGCCAGCGGTTTATCTGGCTGTTTTGTTCCGCCGGAATTTGCGACAGCAAATCTACTGCTTTTTCTTGGAGTGTGAAATTGTTTTTGCTTTTTCCGTATGCAAAAACAAACGGCACAACCGTATTTATCAACAAAATATTCACCGCCGAAACACCCAAATGTTTGGGTTGCAAACGGGTGGCTTTACCGAAACGATAGTGCGTGTCCCAATAAGCACCGGCCTGCACATCGAATAGTTTTTGCAACGCTGGCACCGTATCCGTTTCCAGAATCCGCGAAAACAACTTGTCTGAACGGTGAACCAGCGCAGCAAACTGCGCTATGCGCACATGCGGGAAATTAACCGGCCGCAAACGCAACATTTTCCACAACGAGCCGTCCAAAGGCTGCAAACCAAACTTATGCCCCAAAAACGCATATTCTTTCTGCAAACGGCAGGCATACTCATCCGTTTCGCCGGACAACAGCCCCGACTGGCCAAACAACAAGGCCTCCAACTGGAACAAATCATCCCGGTGCTTGCCCAAACATGACACAGGCAACGAACGCGCCAGCAATTCAAAAGCCTGCCCATTGACATGAAAACCGAAATTGCGCGCCAGGCCAACATAAAACGCTTCTTCCCAAAACCCGTTGTTTTGTGCCAACATGCCGGTTATGAACCCCGTTTTCTGTTCCAACCGTTCTACCAGCAGCGCGTTTTTCCACGACGATATGACAATGTCGGGCACTTTGCCAAGGTCATCGGCACATGCTATGCGTTGTGGCTGTTGATGCCACTGCTGGAATTTCTCCGCAATCGGTTCGGGATAGCGCAATTCACATTGCGGAATCGCCTTGCCGTCCGTGCGGTACACCGCACAATCGGCCTCCTTGACAACATGCAATATCACATTGTCATAAGCCCGGTCCTTGTTGTGCCCGTGCCGGTTCCAGTCCGAGGAGCGCACATGGATTTCCACATTCCCGGCCCAAAGCGTATCGCCTATCCTGATTTTCGCGTTGAAAAAATCGGGCCCACCGTCCGTGTTGAGGCGACCGGTATCGATTACTTCCACCGGCCGACCATCCGTCGTAGATTGCGGGAACGCCAAAAAACGCTTCTGCTGCCAAATATAATGCAAGAGTTGCTCCATGTGCCTGAAAAACAGTTTTCCACCACAAAGAAAAACATTAGAATCGAAACTGCAAAAAAAGCATTTCAAAAAATACAGAATTTCCGCTATTTTTGCCTTGGAAACCTCTGTTAATTCAAATCATGGACAACAGCACGACAACCAGCCGGCAAATGCCGAAAACACGCCCGTTTATGGTCGTGGAATCGTTCCTGAAAGGCAAAAGGGACGAAACAACCAACGAAGACGGCTTGTGCCTGACGCCGTGGTTTGCCGCCGTCATCGATGGTGCTACTCCGAAAACCGGTTTCCGTCCGGACGGCAAAACGCCGGGACGCATTGCCATGGAACTGGTATCAGAAGCCATCCGGTTGCTACCGTACGATGCAGATGCCTACACTGCCATTGATGCCATCACGGCACATATAGCCTGTTTTTGCGAGCAGCACGGTTGGTGGGAAAACATCCGGCTACATCCCGAACACCGCCTGACCGCATCCGCTGCCATCTTCAGCCGCTTCCGGCAGGAAATATGGCTCGTAGGCGACTGCCAATGCCTGATTGACGGCCAGATCCATTGCTGCAAAAAAACAGCCGACCGCATTCTGGCCGACACAAGAGCATTGATATTGGAATTGGAACTGCTAGACGGGAAAACCCTGGACGAACTACGGCAACATGACCCGGGCCGCGAATTTATCCTGCCCGCCCTGCGCCGGCAAACCATGCTCCAGAACCGGCTGGATTCGCCGCAAGCCTATGCCGTGTTCGATGGCACGCCGGTGCTCCGCGACCGCATAGCGATATTGCCGACAGGCATGGCCACGCATATTGTGCTTGCCAGTGACGGATACCCGCAACTGCGGCCAACCTTAGCCGAATCGGAAAATTACCTGCAAAAAATTTTGGAAGAAGACCCGCTCTGTTTCCGCAAATTCAAAAGCACCAAAGGCATGTTGCCCGGAAACTGTTCGTTCGATGACCGTGCCTACCTAAGCCTCCGCCTCGGCTGAATCAAAGCAATTTCAGCTCGTAGCCCTGCTCCTGCCACCAGGCAATGATTTCGGGCAAGACAGCAAACATGTTGCGCTGCGCTTTGAGCGAGTCGTGGAAAACAACAATGGAGCCGTTGCGCGTGTGCCGCTTGGTCTGGCGTAAAATTTCATCGGGCTGGAGGCGCGCATCGAAATCGTTGGTCAGCACATCCCACATGATAATCTCGAAATCGCGCTGCAACTGCCTTTTCTGCGACCATTTCATACGCCCGTGGGGCGGCCTGAACAAGTTGGAACCGATAAGCTCCTGGGCGGCCTGCACATCGGCCAAATAGGCCACATCTGGCGTGCGGCTGCCGCGCAAATGGTGGAACGTATGGTTGCCGACACGATGCCCGCGCCGTTTGAGTTCTGTGAACAAATCGGGATATTTGCGCACATTGTCGCCGACACAAAAAAACGTGGCTTTCACCCCGAAACTATCCAGCATATCAAGCACGCGGGGCGTTACTTCCGGAATGCAGCCATCGTCAAAAGTGAGGTAAACGGCCTTCTCGGCCGGATTACGCCGCCACGTAACACCGCGGTAACATTGCTGCACTATATCAGGAAGCCGATAACGAAGCATAGCCTACAAATCCATGCACATGATGTAATCACTCATAAAATAGCCGTTCCCTATCGGGAAATCACCCTCGGTCAGCTTGTGCATGCCCATGTGTTCGTAGAAACGCAAAGCCTTTTCATTTTCACGGTTCACGTTCAGGCGCATTTCGCACGAGCCATCGGGATGTTGCTCACGAATGGCTTCCATTGCCCTGACGAACAACAGTTTGCCCAAACCGCTGCCCTGATAGACCGGCAAGACATAGATTTTCTGCAAGTGATAAACATTTTCCGCCTCCGGCTGAATGGAAACATAACCGGCAGGAACACCTTCTTTTTCAGCTATATAATAAACATGACCCTCTTCTGCCATTTGCTTGTGCAGGCTTTCGGGCGAATACATCCAATCCAACATATATTCAAGTTGCCCAGCGGACAAAATATCGCGGTAAGTGGCCGTAAACGCCACATTGGCCATGGCGTGGATTAACGGAATATCCTGTAAAGTTGCCTGACGTATCTGATACATAATTCCAAAATAATACCTAAAAACCATGCGAAGATACATATTTTTATCCAAAAACGGCACGTATTGCCACCAAAAACAGCATAAGCGTTTACAAAAAGCAAAGTTATTTCAAAATTATCATGTATTTTTGCAGGCAGAAATCCCTAATTAACATCATCATGACGAAAAAAATAATGTTGCTCGCCGCTTTTATGCCGTTTATGCTGTGGGCAAAGAAGCCTCAGAAAGAGGCTGACAAAACGGACGGATTCCAGTTTACCACCATCGTGGAAAATCCGATAACCAGCATCAAGAACCAGAACCGCAGCAGCACCTGCTGGAGCTTTTCCGGCTTGGCGTTGTTCGAGGCGGAATTGCTTCGCACGGGCAAGGGCGAATATGACCTTTCGGAAATGTTCGTCGTGCACCACACCATGCTCGACCGCGCCGAACGCTATGTGCGGCTGCACGGCGATGCATCGTTTTCGCCCGGCGGCAGTTTCTACGATGTGGCCTATTGCTGGAAAAACTACGGCATTGTGCCCCAACAAGCCATGCCCGGCATCATGTACGGCGACAGCCTGCACGTGCACAACGAGCTGGATGCCGTAGCAGGAGCCTATACGAATGCCATCGCAAAAGGCAACCTGAAAAGCTTGACCCCTGTATGGCAGAAAGGCCTGGGAGCCATCTACGACACGTACCTCGGCGAATGTCCCGAAACATTCCAGTATGAAGGGCAGAGCTATACGCCGCAGACTTTTGCCGAACATTTGGGACTGGACATGGACGATTACGTGTCCATCACTTCCTATACGCACCATCCGTTCTACACCTCGTTTGCACTCGAAATACAGGATAACTGGCGCATGGGCGAATCGTACAACCTGCCACTAGAGGAAATGATGGAAGTTATCCGCAATGCGGTTGAAAACGGTTTTACCGTAGCATGGGGCTCTGATGTAAGCGAAACCGGATTTACGCGGCAAGGCATAGCCGTCATGCCCGATGCCGCCCAAGAACAGGAACTGAAAGGTTCGGACATGGCACGCTGGCTCGGGCTCAGCAAGGAAGACCGCCAAAAGGAACTGACCTCCAAACCGCGGCCGGAAGTGCAGGTTACGCAGGAAATGCGCCAGACCGCATTCGACAACTGGGAAACAACCGACGACCACGGCATGCTTATCTACGGCATAGCACAAGACCAGAACGGCAAGAAATATTTCATGGTCAAGAACTCGTGGGGCACGGACAATACCTACAAAGGGACTTGGTACGCCTCCGAAGCATTCGTGGCTTACAAAACCATGAACATTTTAGTGCACAAGGATGCCATTCCGGAACATATCGCGCAGAAATTAGTGAAATAAACCCGGACAAAACTGGTAACATAAAGAGGACTGTTCCGCAACATACGGAACGATCCTCTTTTGTTTGACGGCACAACAGCACGACGATGTCGGGAATGATAATGCTGTGGCGTTGGAACACAAACCGCGCATAATGCCACACAGGATTCCGGCTCGGAGGCCGGAATGACATGCCAAGAAGCGGTTATCAAAACGCACAACGGTGCTTCAGCACGGACATTTGATGCAAGGCAGGCAAACCCATACACCAGCAACCAAAATCAGGTAGCGAGGCCATCGTATACATACAACAGCGACCAAAACCACGTAGCGAGGCCGTCGTATCCATACAACGACAGCCAAAATCAGGTAGCGAAGCCGTCGTATGCATACACCAGCGACCAAAACCGCGTAGCGAGGCCGTCGTATGCATACACCAGCAACCAAAATCAGGTAGCGAGGCCATCGTATACATACAACAGCGACCAAAACCACGTAGCGGAGCCGTCGTATGCATACAACAGCAACCAAAACCGCGTAGCGAGGCCGTCGTATACATACAACAGCGACCTAAATCACGTAGCGAAGCCGTCGTATGCATACAACAGCAACCAAAACCACGTAGCGAGGCCGTCGTATGCATACAACAGCGACCAAAATCAAGTAGCGGAGCCGTCGTATACATACAACAGCGACCAAAACCACGTAGCGAGGCCGGAATATCCATACGACGCTAACCAAAATCAAGTAGCGAAACAGGCAAATGGCATGGAAGGGCTGGTGTAACATAACAAAAAAGCGGCCGTCCTTTCGCAAGGACAGCCGCCATGAAAAGAAAAACATTATTTACCCTAAAAGTATTACTTCGTAATCTTCAAAACAGCATTGGCGGAGCGAACCAGATAAATGCCGTGAGGCATGGCGCTCATGTCAATATCACCAGCAGCAGTCTTCACGCAAACGCCGCTAACCGTGTAAACGGACAATTCCAGACCGGCAGCATTGCGGATTACCTGGCCATCGAACGAAACACCTTCCAAGGTTGCAGGATGGCAAAGACCAGTACCACTACCTTTCGAAGTCGTAACATCAATAATATTCGATGCTTCCGAGTCGGTATAGCTTTCGGCTTTGGCAACTACACTGTAATGGTAAGTAGTTTCAGCTGTCAAACCGGTAATAGCCTTGCTGGTTTCGGTAACAGTGAATGGAGAACCGGTGATAGGAGTTTGAACTTGTATTGTACTTGTATTTGTTTGGGTTACCGTTATATCGTCCAAATAACCATTTGAATTGTTGTAAACACGAATTTCCAAATTTAATGCCGTAGCTCCAGCAGGAACTGTTGTACTGATAGTAGCTTCCGTCCATGCTCCTTTTACATTTGAATATTCTTGCACCTGAAGAGATGTGTCATCACTCCCTTCCCAGGTACACCATAAACGAAGACCATTACCTGTCATTGTTGGATCAAGGTAATACCAATAAGAAACAGTAATAGTTTCTCCGGGAGTTACATTATTAATGGTTTGGCGTAAATCTTTGGTTTTACTAGCACTAAAATACAGCGATTGTGTGCCTGTATGTGCATTATCTGTACTCAATGAATAAGCATCCTCCGCAACCCAATTTTCAAGTCCGTTTTCAAAGCTGGAATTGGCAACACCAAATTCCACTGACTCTTCTGTCCAAACATTTAATTCATAGCTTGTCGCATTATCAACGGCAGCCCAATTGGCAACAAAACTATTCGGAGTGATACTTGTTGCTTCATTGGCTACCGGAGTAGTCAAAACAGGTAATATCGTCTTGCTTACAAAATATGCAGGTCCACCTACTTGTGCTGTTCCACTATATGAAGCACGTGTACCACGAATGGTAATAACATCACCTTCTGCAAGCCCCAAAGAAGCGAATGATTTGTCGTTGCTTATTTGCATGGTGGCTGTCAGGCCATAAACATAAACAGTTCCTGTTGCGTCTGTCAAATCAAAATTACCATAAGTCGTATTAGTAATATTACTCATTCTTCCTGTCAGTTCGTAGTAAACGTCTTCTGACTCAGAAGCTGCAAGAAAATCCTCAATCGTTGCTTGCTGGATAGTAAGTATTGTATAAGTTGCACTTGCTATGTTGCTTGATTCGCCACCTTTTATAGCAATTGCTTTCAAAGTCGTTGTTGTGGAAACCGGAATTGCACCTGAATATTCGGTTGATGTGGCTGTCGGATCATCTCCATTAGTTGTATAATAAATAGTAGCTCCTTCTGTAGCACATGTGATTTCTACATTTTGAGCTTCTGTGTATGTACCGGAAGAAAGAGAGAACTCAGGAGTAGCAACAGAAGAAGTGGTTGCGGCAAAAAGTTCTACTTTTTCAACATCCATTCCTCGATTTGAAGTAGTTGTAGAAGACCAATTAAATTCCAATTTATAATAGGAATTTGCCGCCCAACTAGTTCCACTAGTCGGGACAAAAGTCATAGCTGTTGCGACTGCAACATTAGAGACCTCATCCACAATAGTAGTAAAATTAGCATCGGAAGCAACTTTTAGGGTTATATTATCCATTGTAAAACTAGAACCACTCGCCGTGTTTATAGCAGTCAAGGTTATGGACGAAATTTCTGCATTGATAATAGGAGAAGTAAAAGAACTTGTTTTAACAGAGGCTGTACTTTTTCCTCCAACGCGTACATATGCCCAACCTGCATTATTATTCGCCGCACCATAAATACTCCATCCAGCATAGTCCCATGTATCTGTATAATTCGCATGACTTACACTTTTAGTAGTAAAATCAACAGAAGCATAAACTTCTTGCCCCCACGCATTTCCTCCTATCAGCAAAATTGCCGCCAATAGGGCACTTTTAAAGAAATAATTTGCTTTCATAAAATAAAAATTAAGTTATAAAAAAGTTTTGTCTATTACTATTTCCTTGCCCAACCCTATAATTGGGCTGAACAAGGAAATTTAATTTACGTTTATTGTTTTACGATTTTCAAGGTTGCATTTTGTGCGCGCACGATATATATGCCTGCGGCCTCGTTACCCATATCGATATTGCCGTTTCCGCTGGCAACCAACGCACCTGTCAGGTTGTAAACCATAAGATTTTCTTTTGCAGGATTGTAAATGGTCTGGCCATCAAAACGGATGGATTCCAACGTATTGTTAAATAAAGCATCTGTACCTGTTGTTTTAACAGTTATTGTATTTGACAAGTCAGAATCTTTGTAGCCATCAGCCTTTGCAATAACATTATAATAATAAGTGGTTCCACTATTCAATCCCGTGACTTCCTTGCTTGTCCCTTCGGTCACAACAAAAGGAGCTCCTGCCACAGGAGTATCTTTTATACCCATTCCATCCTGCACAACAGCGATATCATCTATATAACCGTTTGAATTTTTATATGCACGTATTTCCAATTTTAATGCAGTTGCTCCTTCTGGAACTGTTGTGGTAGCAGTTGCTTGTGTCCATGCGCCTTTGGTTTTGGCATATTCTTCTAGTTGGAGGGATGTGTCAGCACTCCCTTCCCAAGAGCACCATAAACGTGTGCCGTTTCCTGTGGTGGATTCATTCAAGTAGTACCAATAAGAAATAGTAATGGTTTTTCCAGGGGTTACATAATTAACGGTTTGGCGTAAATCCTGGGTATTAGTCGCATTAAAACTTAATGACTGCGTACCAGTATGTGCTTTTTCTGTACTTAGTGAATAGGCTGCTTCTGCGTACCAATCGTCAAGTCCATTTTCAAAACCGGGATTTACTACACCAACTTCCACTTCTCCTTTTGACCAAACATTCAATTCGTAGCTTGCAGCGTTCTCAACAGCTTCCCAATTGGCGGTAAAACCAGTATTTTGTACTTCAGTAGCATCTATAGCAACGGGCGTAGATAAAACAGATGCCTCTACCTTACTTACGAAATATGCGGGTCCCCCCACTTGTGGATCTCCCTTATATGAAGCACGTGTACCACGAATCGTGATAATATCACCTTCAACAAGACCAATAGAAGCAAATGATTTGTCATTTTCGGTTTGTTGCGTTTTGGTTAATCCATATACATAAACAGTTCCTGTTCCGTCTGTCAAATCAAAGTTTCCATAAGTAGTATTAGTAATATTACTCATTGTACCTGTCAATTCATAATAAACAGACTCTGATTCAGAGGCAGCAAGAAATTCCGCAATGGTAGCCACTGTCTGTGCATTGGTAAAACCGAATGCGATCATAGCTGTAAACAAGCTAAGAAAAATTTTAGTAATCGTTTTCATTTTCGTGTTGATTTTAGATTGTTAGAAAAATAATAGTAATTTGATTTCCCGGAGAACCGGGAGTTTTTATTAATCTTGTCTTTTTATAATTTTGATTGCTTGATTGTCAGTCCGCACGATATACATGCCGGCTGGCATGTCAGCCATATCTATGTCGGTTTTTGCCGTGGCCATGCGTACGCCGTTTATGGCAAACACGTTTACGGTTACACCTGCCGCATTGCGTATCACTTTCCCGTCAAAACTGATTTGCGCTTCCTGCATAACAGCCGGCAAGGCCGTGAGAGGTTCAGAAGCGGAATTTTTGGGGTTGGGAGCGGCCGTTTCAAAATCGTCGCCGATATTGCGCGTATAAGCATAACTGCCGTTTGCTATTTTGCGGGCTGCCGCTTTCGTAGCACTTGGATTTGTGGCAATGGGGCTGCCCCATACGGGCACGGCATCCTTGCCGAAAGGCACATAATCGGCCAGTTGCTCTTGCGCCCACAGGTCTGCAATGGAAATGTCGCCGTTTTCGCCGAAATCAAGTGCGGTCTGGTTGTTGCACAACATGACCTTGCCCGAAGTGCTTGACATGGCGCTTGTTCCTGTCGCATCCGGCGCCGGCAAAGCAACGCCAGTTTCACCGCCGGCCAATTGTACCAGATAATAGGCGTGCGGTTGGATGGTGCCCGTCAAGGCGGTAATGTCGCTTGCCGAAACGGTGCCTTTTCCGGCCTTGGCTTTATACTGTATGCTCCAGCCATCCAGCGCAACGGCCTCGGATGTCGTGTTGTAGAGCACTACATAATCGTTGGTGTAAGGAGCATTGGAATTTCCGCCGCCTCCGTACACTTCGGTTATGATAACCCGGGGTGTTCCGGCTGGTTCGGCTTTCATATCCGGAGCCTCATTCTGGGCGGATATTGTGCCGGAGACAATGTTTGCGAATATCGCAGACAGAAAAACCAGTCCGGCTTTCAAGAAGTAGTTTTTTTCCATAGGCAAAAAATTTGATGTCCAATATATGTTTGCGAATGCGGGTGCTTTTCTGTTCCGGTGCGAAGCTCCGGAACAAAACAGGGTACCCTGTTTTCCGCGTTCCATAATCGGCTGCCTTTGCTTGCGAGGCCGGTTGGCTGCTGGTTATGGGCGGTAAATATATAAAAAACTTTTCAATAAATACAATATTTCGTACAAATTCTATTCGAATTTCAGTTTCATGCAACCCAGATAGGCTCCGCTTTTGCCCATTTGCGCAATAATTACCGTGTCACCAGGCAGGTTGGGCACTTTTTCGTTGACAACCATGGTGTGCGAGTGTCCGCCCACAATCACATCAATGTCCTTGCTGTTGCGTGCCAAGTCGAGGTCACATACCGGAGGTTCATCGTAGCCCAAATGCGACAGGCACACAACCAGGTCGCATTTTTCCGTATGTTTCAGGAAATCCGCCATGTCGTTGGCTGCCTTTACCGGCTCGCGATAGGTCAGGCCGGCATAGTTTTTTGCCATTGTCAGGCCGTTCAAATCGACCGTCAAGCCGATAATTCCTATTTTCAATCCTTGTTTTTTTACGATGCAGTATGGTTTTACCAATCCTTCGAGTGCGGTTCCCTTTACGTCATAGTTGGTGCAGACAATCGGGAATGTGGCTTGTTTCAGGATGACGGCCAGTGTGTCCACACCGTTGTCAAATTCATGGTTTCCGAGTGTGGCGGCATCGTAGCCCATTCTGTTCATGGCATCCACTTCGACACGGCCGTGATACAGGTTGAAGTAGGGTGTTCCCTGGCAGAAATCGCCGGCATCGACCAGCAGGACATTGTCCGTTTGGCGGTAACGCCCGATTATTTCCATCCGCCGCACATAGCCTCCCAGGTTTCCGTTGGTTCCCTTTGCATCGAGGGGTTCCACCTGGCTGTGTGTGTCGTTGGTGTGCAGAATGGTCAATTCCCTGCTGCGGGGCGTGCATGCAACCAGACCGGCAACCATACACACTGGCAAACATATCCGTTTCATAGCAAATGTCATTTTGGCGGGCTTAGCGTTCAAAATGAACGTATTTAGGTTCTTGCGGCACGTATGTCTCGTCGTCCCAAAGGGTGCTTGTTATCATCAGGTCGGCGCTGTAGCGGTTGCATGCAATGGGCACGTTGTGTATGCGGCACTGTCGGAGCAACATTTGTATGTCCGCTTCGTGTGGTTGCGGGTTCAGGTCGTCAATGAGGAATACGGCCAGGTCTATTTCGTGGCGCACAACCATGGCGGCAATTTCCGCATCTCCGCCTAACGGTCCGGAGTGCATGCATCGGATATTGAGGTTGAGGCCGCGTTCTTCAAATGCTTTTTTTATCAGGTTTCCGGTCGTACCGGTTCCAACAATGTTGTGTTGCGACAGCATCGGTGCATTGAACAAGGCCCATTCCACCATGTCTGCCTTGCGTTGGTCGTGTGCAACCAGGGCGATTGTCAGTTTACGTTTCATAGTTGTTTGTTTTTATGTCAAATATAGTCCTGTCCTGTTATAGAAAAACGGTCCGGCCATCGAGGGCTGCCGTCAGTTGCCGTCCGGCCGCTGTTTCCTGCCGCACAAAGTCAATGAAGATATCGCGTATTTTCATGCCTGTTTCCTGCCGCGATGTGTGGCGTGCCAGCGGCATCATGTTGTCATTGCCTCCGGCCAGATAATCGCTGGTGGCAATGGTGTAATTTTGCTCCGGCCGTATGTTCCGGCCGTTTACGGTCATGTTTTGTGCTTTGCCATGCTTTATTTCGAGCCTCAGTCCGGACATGCCTTGTCCGCCTGCAGCGGCAAACAGATTGCACAGTTCCATCAATTCCGAACCGGGCAGGGTCAGGATGACGAGTTCGTTGTCGAAAGGCATCAGTTCATAAATCTTGCGCAAGGTGACAGGTCCGGCCGGAATGTCGCAACGCAGGCCTCCTACGTTGACTATGGCAACATCGGCTTCCTGCCCACCGCAATAGGGCCTGGCCGAAAGACGCAACACGTCGCTTGCCCAGTTCGAGAGCGTGCTTTCCGGCTGTCCGACCGTCAGTGGTACTGCTGCGCAACCGATTACTGTGCTCATTTGCCGGTCCAGGTCAGATTTGACCGGTTCCAGGATGCGTATGTATGCCGAGTCGGATACATTGTCGTATGTGCTGTCGACAGGCATGGCCATGGAAACCGCCTGCATGGCCCGCTGGGGAGAACGGCTGCATGAAACAGCCAACAGGATCATCGGAATTATGCTGAAAATACTTGTACGAAATGTTAACATACACTCAATCCTTGAATACGACACAAAAGTAGTAAAAACATGTGACAAATTTATTGCACAACGTTTTAAAAAATAGTACTTTTGCAAACCCATTTGACTGACAAGAACATACAAGACATATAAGTATTAGAAAAATGAAAAATCAGTACAAATTCGTATCCGCCGAAGAAGCGGCGAGTTACATCCACGACGGCGATGTGGTCGGATTCAGCGGCTTTACGCCCGCTGGTGCACCCAAAGTAGTTCCGACAGCCATTGCCGAACGCGCCAAAGCCCTGCATGCGGCAGGCCAGGAATTTAAAATCGGTATTTATACGGGAGCCTCCACCGGTGACTCGCTTGATGGCGAGCTGGCGCGCGCCAACGCTATTCTGTTCCGCACGCCTTACCAGTCGAACAAAGACTTGCGCAGCGTTCTGAACGCACAAGATGCCCACTATTTCGACATGCATCTGTCGCATCTGGCACAAGAACTGCGTTACGGTTTCCTGCCCAAACCAAAATTTGCCATAGTAGAAGCATGCCAAGTAACTGCCGATGGTGAAATAGTTCCAACTTCTGGCGTAGGTATCCTGCCAACCATTTGCAAAATGGCCGACCATATCATTATAGAATTAAATCATGCCTGCCCTGAAACAATGCGCGGCATGCACGATATTTACGAACCGCTCGACCCGCCCTGCCGTGAAGCCATTCCGGTCTACCACGTTTCAGACCGCATTGGAAGCGATTGCGTGAAAGTCGATCCGGCCAAAATTTTGTGCATTGTCGAAACCAACCGCCCCAATGAAGTGGGAGGTTTCGCTCCGACCGATCCCGTAACGGAAAAAATCGGTGCCAACGTTGCCGCATTCCTGGAAACGGAAATGAAAGCAGGCCGTATTCCGTCCACGTTCCTGCCCATACAATCAGGCGTAGGCAATATAGCCAATGCCGTATTGGGCGCATTGGGCGAAAACCCACATATTCCGGCATTTGAAATGTACACCGAAGTGATACAGGATGCAGTCATCACCTTGATGAAAGAAGGGCGCGTGAAATATGCCAGCGGCTGCTCACTGACTGTTTCCGCTGAGAAACTGGACGAAATTTATGCCGATATCGATTTCTTCAAAAAACACATCGTGTTGCGCCCACAAGAAATATCGAACAGCCCGGAAGTAGCCCGCCGCCTTGGCCTGATTACCATCAACACGGCACTCGAAGCGGACATCTTCGGCAATATCAACAGCACGCACGTGCTGGGCACCAAGATGATGAACGGCATAGGCGGCTCAGGCGACTTTACGCGTAACGCCTATATTTCCATCTTCACCACGCCAAGCACGGCCAAAGGTGGTAAAATCAGTTCCATTGTACCCATGGTTTCACACCTTGACCACTCAGAACATTCCGTCAAAGTGCTGATTACTGAACACGGCGTAGCAGACTTGCGCGGGAAATCACCTATCCAGCGTGCGGAAACTATTATCAATAATTGCGTTGCACCTGATTATAGGGATGCGTTGAAGACTTATTTGAAATCGGCACCCAAAGCACATACGCCCATGAATATCGACACATGTTTTGCCATGCACAAAGCATTTGCCGAAACTGGCGACATGCACAATGCCAAATTCTGATTGCCGCATAATTTTTTTTCAAAAACAAGTTCTTTTCATTTTTTTATAAACGGCGGAGGTGTGTCAAAATAAAAATCTGGCACACCTCCGTTTTTTACCACACAAACAATGCTGAACCATGAATCAATTTTTTAATGAATTCAAAGAATTTGCCATCAAAGGCAATGCCTTGGATATGGCCGTAGGTGTCATTATCGGCGGGGCATTCGGAAAAATCATTTCCTCCATCGTGAACGACATTATTATGCCGCCCATCGGTTGGCTTATTGGCGGAGTCAAGTTCTCCGATCTCAAGATAACATTGCCTTCAGTAGAAATTGCCGGGTTGGAGGCCATGGAGCCTTCTACCATCAATTACGGGAATTTCATACAAACCGCTTTCGATTTTGTCATTATTGCTTTTTGCGTGTTCCTAATGGTGCGTGGTCTGAACAGGCTGACCCGGAAAAAGAAAGAAAAACAGGCTACGATACCTCCACAACCGACCAACGAAGAAAAATTATTGACAGAAATACGTGATTTACTGGCAGCCAGACAAGGACAAGGAAAAGACATATAAAATTCCGTACAACAAAAAAAACGGTTATCCTAAAAATTTACAAGATAACCGTTTTTCTATGTCAACGTATAACTATTTTACATATTGCTCATGCAATTTGCGGGCATATTCCAGACATTCCGGATTATTGGTGTCTATCAAAGCCGGATCTAATTTCGGAACCTTGACCGGCGTCCCGATCAGGACATGGTTCGGGTTCAGGATATAATCCTTGTTTGCTTCATAAATATATACCCAGAAATAAGGGGAACCATAGTATTTGGTGGACAACCATGCCAAACGGCTACCCGGTGTCAAACGTTCGGTCGTGATGAATTCCGTATAAATACGCGGCTGGTCGAAAATAGAAACTGGCGCAGGAGCAACCTCCGGCTCAACAACTATTTCTGTTTCTTGTTGCTTGTTCAAGTAGTTATCCGCCCACTGTTCAATTTTGTGCTGCAAGGCAAAATATAAAATCACCAATACACACACCACACCAATAATCACCCAACTTGCTACTTTCCAACCTCGGTTGGATTTTACAGGTTTCTTTGTGGCAGGTTTCTCTGCTGGCTGGGGATATACACTCCCGTTTTCTTTCAAATCGTTATCCATAATAATTTCTGTTTGTTGAGTTTTTTCTTGTCGATTGTTTTCTTCTGCAATATCCGTACCGCCTTTTTCCTGCGCGGGAGCAGCCGTAACCGCTGATTCCGGTTGCTTGTCCTCAACCGGTTCCACATTGCCGGATTCCACATGCACCGGCTCATCTTGCGCCACAGGTTCCGGGATTCCTTCGGTTGTACCACCCGCTTCCGGCACATGTTCCGAAGCAGGCACTTCCACCTCCGGCTCGCGGCCAGCATCCAGTTCCTGGATATCGGCCAAAATATCTTTGATTTCTTCGGCCTGCATGTCCAATTTCTGCAACGGAATGTCTTCTGTTTTTTGCTGTTCGGGCAACTTGTCGCCATCCAAAACCACTGTTTCCAAATAAGCAAAAGGTTCGTTCACTTTTTCTTTCAAGAAATTTTCAGGCAAAAAAACCACTTTGTTGTAACCTTCTATCAAGATTTCCTCACCCGTATTGACATCAACACTTTTGCGCGGCTCGTTCCATTGCAAGCGGAATGTACCGAAATTGTTGATTTTCACAGCACCATCGGCACGCAAGCCATCTTCTATGACAGCAAACAGTTTTTTCAAGAAACCATCAGCTACATTACGGCTCAATCCTGTTTTTTCGGCCACCAACTGAACCAACTCGTTCATATTTGTCTTGTCCGCATTTTTCATAACCGTACGTTTTTAAGTTTTTCTTTCAAAACCGGGCTTTGCTTGAAATTGAGCACTAATTTTGGCGGAACAAGCATCCGTATGCCTGTTCCGGGATGCACGGAAATACGTTCATTTTTCTTGCGCACTTCCAGCGTTCCAAAACTTTGTACCGATACGACTTTGTCTTCTCCCAACAAATCAATCATGGTGTCGATAGTGGCCTGTAACAAATCATCGACCTGCTTTTCCGGCAAACCGGTCTGTTGCTGCAAAGCTGCTGTCAAATCTTTATGTTTCATAAGCTATACGGCTTAATTAAAAAGTAGGCAATACGGAATAATCCTTGGAATAACGCAAGTGCTGCTCTACATAGCCTTCGGAATAATCAATCAGCACATCAACGATTTTCCCATCTTTGACTACCGGTTCATACACCGGATTCACAAAACCGGAATAAGGCGCCAGATGTAATTCGGCATAACGCGCCAGGACTTCTTCATGCAATTCGGGATTTACCTGCACGGCATAGGTCTCAACCAACTGCTTGGCTGCTTCAAAATCACCTGTGGATTTTATGCGTTGTATTTCGGCAAGCAATTGCCCGAAAAGCGTGCGCAATTTTTCGTAATCGTTTACCACCAAATAGGTTTTCCCGTCACGTTTTCGCAATTCCATGACTTTGTCGGCTGCACCTTTTTCAAGGCACCACTGGGCAATAAGCTGACGGTTGCGCATGTGCGATTCTTCAATGGTTTTCCCCTTTTCAATGCGTACCAACTGGGTCATAGCACCGTTCATCATGTAATCGTAGTATTGCGCTTTATAGGCTTCCATGTCAGGCACAAGGCCAAGCTCCAGCAATTTCGGGTCAGCCACATAGTACAAACCGAACAAATCCGCACGAGCTTCCTCAATAGTTGCCCCGTAGGCTTTCAGCGCATCGCCATCCACACCTGGCAGCAATTTGCCGGAACCGTGTCCCAGGCATTCGTGCAAGTCTGTATGCAGGTTATCGGTCAGATAACCGTACTTGTTGTGGCGGGCTATTTCCGTATCGCTCCACATGAATTCTTCCGCAAAACCATTGCCCAAAGCTGCCTGCGCATAGGCTTCCGTAATGTTTTCAATAGTTACGGACTTGGAACCATGGTCGTGGCGGATCCAGTTTGAATTGGGCAGGTTGATACCGATTGGAGTAGCCGGATAACAGTCCCCGCCCAAGATTGCGGCCGTAATCACTTTGGCCGTAACACCTTTGACATCAGTTTTCTTGAATTCTGGCGCTACCGGCGAATGATCTTCAAACCACTGTGCATTGGAACTGATTTTGACCGTCCGTTCCGTCGCTTCCAAATTCTTGAAATTCACCAACGATTCCCAACTTGCCTTCATGCCCAGCGGGTCACCATAGGTTTCCGTGAAACCGTTTACAAAATCGATGCGGGAATCCACATCATAAACCCATTTGATGCAATATTCATCGAATTTTTCCAAATCGCCGGTTTTATTGAAAGCTATCAGCGTTTCTATGACTTCCTTCTGCTTGTCGTTTTCCGCAACGGCAGCAGCTTTTTCCAACCAGCCGACCACACGTTCCAATGCTTCCGTGTACAAGCCACCGACCTTGTATGTCTTTTCTACCAACACGCCGTTTTCTTTCACCAATTTGGAATTCAAACCATAGGAAACAGGCGTTTCATCGGTCAGGTCTTTCATGTTGTTATAAAATGCCTCCGCTTCGGCCTGGGTCACTCCTTCGTAATAATTGTTAGCCGACGTTACAATCAAATCCACATCCGGTGCCTGGTTAGTGCGCTTGGCCAATACTGCCGGATCGAACATGACCGGCGTCAACTTCGCAATCAAGTCATCCGCAGTTTCTCCATCCTGCAAAGGCAGCAAGCCGGCATCAATGCTCCTAACTGCATCCGCAAAGAAACTTGCCGAAAAATCAGGTATGAATTTATCACCCGAATAATGGTGGTGGATGCCGTTGGAAAACCAGACACGTTTCAAATATTTTTCCAAATTCAGGAAATCTTCCGATGACTTATCGCCCGGATAATTTTCATAAATAGCCTCCAACGTGCGCCGGATACACAAATTGTATTTGCAGTTTTGGTCATACAAAATATCGCGCCCTTCCAATGCCGCTTCTGTCAAATAGTATAACAACTCTTTTTGTTGCGGCGTCAACGACTCGAAGCCGGGAACACGATAACGCAAAATCTGCAAATCGTAAAATTTGTCTACCATATACTCAAAATTTTCTATCTCTGGTGTTTGCTGAGCCTGACGGTTGTCTTTACAAGCCACAAACGACGAGAACAATGCCATAAAAAATAAGATTCGTTTCATTTAAAATTTATTTTGTAAATAATCCCGATGGATAAACTCCAATTTCAATGGATGTTTTTTGTGACAGAATTTTTGCCGGAATACCTCCAACAATCACATTATCCGGTACCGATTTGTTGACTACCGCGTTAGCACCTATCGCAACATTATTTCCGACAACTATATTACCATATATTTTTGCACCCGGGCCAATATATACATTATTCCCAATCTCCGGGACACCGTTATAATCTCCGATAGAAGTTGAAGGATGTATCCGGCAGTTTGCTCCTATTTTGGCAGCCGGATTGACGACTATTGTCCCATAGTGCACAATACACAGCCCCGGGCCGAATACATTTTTAGGTATTGAAAAACCTAAACGGGTAGCCAAACGATGGTTAAGGAACTCCAGAAAAAACCAATAAAGCCAGCAAAAAGGATTTTTCCGTTTCACATTATACAAATATTCGACCTTCCGCAGCCGCAATTGAAAACGTAAGCAATCCATCCACCAGTAATTGTAGAAAGAAATCTGTTCTAACTGATGAGCTTTTAAGTCTTGTTGGACATAATATTTATATGTGGCCTTATCAGTAATCATGCTCAAATCCGTTCCAAAACCGTTTCAATAAGTTTGCGGATATAGGGTTGGTAATCAGTGTTGGCCGATTCGATGCGCCGATTGGCAATCACGCAACAAACAGTCAGCGCTTTGTGTCCCATCAACTTTGAAAGGCCGGCAATGGCAGAACCTTCCATTTCGTAATTCGTGATTTTATGCCGGCCAAACTGGAACGTTTCCAGTTTTTCATTCATATCCGGATCGGCAACGGCACAACGCAACACCCGTCCTTGCGGTCCGTAAAAACCGTTAGCGGAAATGGTGCATCCACGCAACATGTCCGTGCCGGCAATACGTTCCAACAAACCGGCATCAGCGCTCACCACATACGGAGAACCTGATTTCAAGTGCCATTTTAAATGTGCTTTCAGAGCCTCTTCAAAATCAGATTCGGAAACATCATCGCGTCCGGCATAAAATGCCAAAACACCATCAAATCCAATTGATTTTTCAGAAGCGAGGAAACTGCCAAGCGGAATATCGGGCTGCATGGCACCGCATGTACCAATACGTACCACGGTCAGGGAACGCAACTGCGCTTTCTCTGTCCTTGTAGGCAAATCAATATTCGCCAAAGCATCTAATTCGTTCATCACAATATCTATATTGTCCGTCCCAATGCCCGTAGAAAGGGCTGTAATACGTTTTCCGCGGTATTTCCCAGTCATCGTCCGAAACTCACGACTTGCAATATCACATTCAAGACTGCCTTCATCAAAAAACGAGGCTACCAATGGCACACGGCCAGGATCGCCAACCAAAATAACACGGTCTGCAAGTTGCTCCGGCTTTACATGCAAATGGAAAATACTGCCATCTGCATTTATAATCAATTGAGAGGCTGGAAATGTTTTCATAATCATGTTTTTTCAGGTAAAATAACGGCTATGCCGAATAATTAACGGGCAAATATACAAAATTTCGGGTGTAATCCTAACAACCGGACAAAAAACATTGTATAAAAACAAACTATTGGGATTCTGGATGTGGATGGTAAGTCGTTTCTATCCTTATTTTTTCATCTGCCATTCCACTCATCCGCTTATTTGTTCGTATATTTGCCGGTAGGAAAATTAAGGAAAACCATGCTTACCATTTACCAGGCATCTGCCGGCTCCGGCAAAACCTATACGCTGGCAAAACGATATATCAGCCTGCTATTGTCGCAACGGCAACCGCACGCACACAGAAGCATTCTGGCCGTAACATTCACACACAAGGCAACGAATGAAATGAAAAGCCGCATCATCAAAGAATTGCACGCTTTGGGTAACGGCGCGCCATCGGCTTACAGGCAGGATCTGATGCAGGAAAACCATTGCAATGCGGCGGAAATAGACCGGCGCGCCCAAGAGGCATTAATTGATATTTTACAAGACTATCCGAGTTTTGCCATCAGTACTATCGACAGTTTTTTTCAACAAGTAGTCCGTTCATTCGCGCGTGAAATCGGCTTGCCTGGCTCATATAATGTTGGCTTGGATTCCAATGATTTGCTGGCGCAAGCCATCGACCAAATGTTTTTCGAGCTGGGCGAAACCAAAAACCAGACTTTGTTGCAATGGCTTACCTATTTTGCGGAGCACAATATCAATGAGGGGAAATCATGGAACCCGCAAAAAGAAATGGAAAATTTTGGAGCCGAAATTTTCAAGGAAAACTACCAGAACATTCTGGCTGCCACAAACAAGCAATTGCATGAAAAAGCATTCCTGGCCAATTACCAAAAAACGTTGAAAAACATCAGGACAACATTTGAACAGCAGGCCAAACAACTGGGAATAGAAGGTTTACAATTGATTCAAAAATATGGTCTGGAAACCTCATCCTTCAAGAATGGAAGCCGAAGCCCCATGAGACTGTTCGACAAACTGGCTGCCGGCGAAATATCCATACCCGGAGATAAATTCGTGGAATACGCCACCGATGTGCAATCGTGTTACAAAACCTCCGACCCATCCAGTTTACAAAATACCATAATGGAACTGCACGCCAACGGACTCAGCCAGTTGATGCATCAAGTCATAGAATTGTTCGGCAAGGATTATAAAAATTACTTGTCTGCAAAAATCATTGCCGGCAACCTCGATGTGCTCGGCATTATGTCCGACTTGTCGGCTTACATACGCAAAGTGACCGAAGAACAAAACATCATGCCGCTGGCCGACACCCCCTTGTTGCTGCACCATATCATCGACGGCAGCGACACACCGTTCATATACGAAAAAATCGGCGTCCGCATCCGGCACTACATGATTGACGAATTTCAGGACACAAGTGCCATGCAATGGCAGAATTTCCGGCCTCTGATAGCCAACAGCGTTTCGGCACGCAACGAGAATCTGGTGGTAGGCGATGTCAAACAAAGCATTTACCGCTGGCGGAACTCCGACTGGACTTTGCTGGATAACATCGTTCCGAACGACAAGGCACTGGAACCGCGAATAGAAGTCCTGGACACGAACTGGCGCAGCAAGCGCGATATTGTGGAGTTCAACAACACATTGTTCCAGCAATTGCCCGCAATGTTGCAAAACGAATTAGACGACGACTACGCGGCACGGCTGGCACATGCTTACGAAAATCTCGTGCAGCAACCGCACCAACAAGACAATGGATACGTGCAAATCAGCTTCATTGAAAAAACGGACAAAGATTCCAAGTGGGAAGAAATAGCGCAGGACAAGCTGCTGGACGAAATCAGAAACGCACAGGAACGCGGGATCGCATTGCACGAAATGGCCATCCTGACACGTACCAGAGCCGAAGCGCAACGCATCACTCAATTCCTGCTTACGCAAAAAATCGCTGTCATTTCATCCGAAGGAATGTTGGTAGCCAACTCACCGGCTGTGCGCTTCCTGACCGGAATATTATATATACTGGCCGATCCGTCCGATGCCATACACCGCACTATCGTCAATTTTGAGTACGCGCGCGGCAAACGGAAACTGCCGTACAACGAAGCCATCCTCATGGCAACAACTACCGATGATCTGCTATTCAGCCAAGATGAACAAGAAAAGATAAAACAAATCAGCCACGCTCCCCTATTCGACATCGTGCAGCAAACTATCAGCCTTTTCAACGTTTATGAATGGGAAAACGCGGCCGTTTTCGTGCAGGCATTCTCGGATTATGTGTTCGACTACATTACCAACCAGACTTCCGACCTGCGCAATTTCATTGAATCTTGGGAAAAAGACCAGCAAAAAGCCACCATTGCCATGCCGGAAGTAAAGGATGCCATCCAAATAATGACCATCCACAAGGCCAAAGGACTGGAATTCAGAAATGTGTTCATCCCATTCTGCGAATGGAATACAGACAATCGTAACCGCGACACGCTGTGGTGCATACCTAATGTGGAACCGTTTGACCACCTGAGTCCCGTACCTGTGCCATATTCTTCACAATTGCAGAACACTATTTTTGCAACAGAATATCAGGAGGAACGTATGCAGATCTATATCGACAACTTGAATATCTTGTATGTCGCCTTCACGCGGCCTGAACAGGAATTATATGCCTTTTGCCCGAAGCCTTTAAAGAAGGATGAGAATTTGGGAAATAAACAGATATCACATTTGCTATGGAAATGCCTGTCGGCGGATATAGACGAGCAAGGCAATTACCGGAAAGGTATCCAAAGCAAATGCAAAGAAGAAAACAAAGACAATATTCCGCCCGCGGATGACAAACTGCTAAAAAACCTGGACCGATACAGACATGGCGATACAGGCAAAACTGTCAAATTACGTGTAACATCGCCTGCCCGCACTTCCGATGAAGAACTATCGGAAGAAAACCGGTTGGATTTAGGTGTAGTCATGCACGAAATCCTGTGCAACATAAAACAACTATCGGATCAAGAAAAAGCCATCGAGGACATGGTGGACAACGGACGCATCAACCGGAACGAAGCTTGTATAGTACGCGGGCAATTGGCCAAATTCTGGCAGATGGAAGATACGGCCGAATGGTTCAGTACAAAATACCAAGTGCTTCATGAAGCGGAAATCCTGACACCCGAAGGTTCTGTTTATCGCCCCGACCGCCTAATGATAAACGGCAAAGAGGCCATTATCATCGATTACAAATTCGGCGATGTCAAGAGGCCGGAACATGTCCGCCAAGTCAGAACCTACATGCGCTTGGTTGAACAAATGGGTTATATGGTACGGGGCTATTTATATTATATTGAGCAAAACGAACGTATCGAAGTCAGCAAAAACACAATCAACGGCACGCAGCAAAGTCTGTTCGGCGACAACCAATGAACCCATGCGGGTAACGCAAATGGACAACACAATGGCCGGACAGAAAACCAACCAGAATCAGTTGAAATCAATAATATGATGGATGGAAATAATTCCTACGATCTGTTCTGACTGTGCTGATGCGGTAACTGCCAAAGTCGTGATATTGTTCACATCCATCACAGCCAGAGCCTCTGTCAGCATGGCCTCCTGGTCGATTTTCTTGAAACCGGGTGTCATGAAATCAGCCGCCTGCAAGTGCTTTACGTCATCGTACTTTTGAATGGCACGACGGATATCCCCATCGGTAATAATGCCGACGGCATGTTCCTGCCGGTCAAAAACAAGCGTGGTTCCCAAACGTTTGTTGCTGACTTCATAAATGATATCCTTGAATGGCGTGTCTTCATACACTTTGGGTAAATCTGCTGTCATGCGGTGCTTTACACGATTCAGCAACTGCCTGCCCAATGCTCCACCTGGATGATAGACGGCAAAATTTTCAGCTTTGAATTGCCGTTTTTCCATAAGGCAGATTGTCAGTGCATCGCCCATGACCAATGCTGCAGTTGTTGAAGTAGTCGGTGCCAAGTTCAATGGGCAAGCCTCTTGTTCCACGCCAGTGTTGAGTACGACGGAAACTTCTTTGGCAAGCGGGGAAGCTGTATTTCCGGTCATGGCAATCAACGTACAACCAATATTTTTCAGCGGTGCAATCACATTCAGAATCTCAGCAGTGGCACCGCTATTGGAAATCAGCATCACAATGTCCTTCCGCGCAATCATACCCAAATCACCGTGCATGGCTTCCGCGGCATTCACAAAAATGGCTTGCGTGCCAGTCGAAGCCAATGAAGAAGCAATTTTATGGCCAATGATACCTGTCTTTCCAATACCCATAATCACCAATTTACCTTGGCAGGCAAATATCATGTCCACCACACGGTCCATTTCGTCACCAATATGCGCGGCCACTTTCTCAAGTTCGGCAATTTCCGACCGGAATATTTCCTTACTGCGTTCCTTGTATGTCATAATCTGCTTAAAATCATATCTGTAAATTCACGTACACAACCTTGCCCACCCTTTTTTGATAGCCGGATAATGTTTGGCAAAGCTTTCACTGAAGCAACGGCATCGGCCGGACAGGCCGCTATACCCACAGCTGAAAGGATTTCCAGACAATTCACATCGTCGCCGACATAGGCAACCTCGGAAAGTGTGATGTTTTCCTGCGCACATATTTTGCGTACAGCCTCCAGCTTGCCTTCGTTACGCTGTCCTTGTACCCAATAGTCCAAATCCAGCTTTTTTGCCCGTTTTTCTACCAGATGCGTATTTTCAGAAGTTACGATACCTGTCTTTATGCCACGTTTCCGCAACAATTGCATTCCCATTCCGTCGTGGGCATTGAATTTTTTCAATTCGTCTCCGCTTTCGGCATAATACATGCCAGCATCAGTCAGTACACCATCCACATCGGACAAAAAGAGTTTGATACCAAAGAAATCAGGTTGCGATATTTCCGGTGCATTAACAATCACAGGTTCAGATGCATCCAAATCCCCAAAAGATTGCTTGACCAAATCATCGATAGCGATGGCTTGCGACAATATTTCCTTTACCTGCGACAAATACAGTTGGTTTGCCGCATCCGAAATGGCAACTTCCGGATTGGGATGCACTTCTGCAAAAATGGCATCCACACCGACTGCCAACGCTGCACGCATTAGATAGGGCACCATGGCACGGTTGCCACCCGTTGATGTGCCTTGTCCGCCTGGTTTCTGCACGGAATGTGTAGCATCGAAAACAACAGGATAGCCCAAACGGCGCATTTCTACCAAACCGGTCATATCCACCACCAAATTGTTGTAACCGAAAGTCGTACCACGTTCACATAGCAAAATCCGTTCATTGCCGGCATTACGCAACTTGTCAATGACATTCCGCATATCCCAAGGCGCCAAGAACTGACCTTTTTTTACATTAACGGCTTTGCCTGTTTGAGCGGCAGCCACCAGCAAATCAGTCTGCCGGCAGAGGAAAGCTGGAATCTGCAGAATATCCACAACCTCGGCCACAGGGGCACATTGCCATGCTTCATGGACATCGGTTAAAATAGGTAAACCGAACGTATCCTTGACTTCTTGTAAAATGCATAATCCCGCTTCCATGCCTACTCCACGCGCATTTTTAGAAGATGAGCGATTAGCCTTATCGAATGAAGCCTTGAAAACCAAGTCCACATCCAATTCTGCACAGATTTCTTTCAACCTTGAAGCTGTTTCCAAGACCATTTCGCGGCTTTCGATAGCGCACGGACCTGCAAAAAAAGCAAACCGCCGGTTACCCCCGACGGCGAAATGCCCCTGAATATCCACTGTCCTTACCGGCTGCATATTCTTATTGTTTAACGCTGTACACCCTTACCCAATCGACTTCCAGTACACCGGTCGTGCCTTTCTGCTTCTCTGAAATAAATGAATTGAAAGCCAGATACAATTGCTCGGTCGGGACATTGGCGGCCGTCCGGAATACTTCCACATTATTGATGTACCAAACCAATTCCTTGGGTGTCCAAAGCAATGAATAAATATAAAATTTACTAGGATTAATACCAGTAACCACCGCTTGATCAAACAAACGCGCCGTTGCATTACCCACGGTTACATGTTTCCCATCGAAATGGAAAATATTAATCAAAGGCAATTTTTCATCACCGCCCAACCAGAAAGCATGATGCAATTTGCCTTTGCAACGAAGTTTGGCGCGGAACAAGCCATAAGTCTGCCGGAATGTTTCAGCCGTCTGCATCACGTCCGACGTATATTCAAACTCCTGCTCCACAAAGCCTTTCTTAACATTCCAAGCCGGTGCTAATACATGCTCTTTTTTTGTATGCAAAGTTAAATACCCATTTGATACAGACACATTATTTCCTGCATTATTAGCTTGTTTCTCATTGGCAAACGAATGATTACGGATCAACTTTGGATTTTTATAATAAAATCCAAAATTCCATCGCGACATAAGCAGGCTATTACCATTAAACATGTCTTCGAATGACCTCTCAAAATGACTGAAAGGTTCAAAACGTGTCGGATTTGTTTTGTTATAAAATATAATGTCCGGATTTTTCTTCAATTGCTGGTAGCGCATGTCCATTTTATACTCTTCTGTTGTTTCCCAGCGCTTCGGGTTCGCCCAAAAAGCATTACGCTGCTCAAAATCAGGTGCAGAAACTTGCTCTTGTAACGCAAGATATTCCTTTTCAATAAAGGAATTATGATAGCGCATATATATTTTATAAGCCTTTGAATGTTCATATTTGCGCATTTGCTGTAATAACTCGGAATTTTTTACAGCTTTTCTATCCGAAAGTAAATTATATTGATCCGTTTTTTGAAATTCCAAAAAATTGGCTAATTCACCTGATTTTGATACTTCCAAATACAATTTGAATGATTTTTTACTAATGATTTTATTGAATTTTTTCAGATTGCGGTATTCTTCCGTATCTTTATACTTACGGTTTAGCAAGGTTTCTTTCTTTTCCTGAAAACCAGCAGACTTTACAATTTGTTTCAAATCCTTGTATTCAGTCAATTCAAGTGATTTGCCGATACGTTCGTAACGCTGCATGGCTCTTTGCAACAAAATTTCTTTTTTCTCAAGTTTGGTTGTTCTAATCAGGCTTCCAAACAGAATTTTCCAGAATAAATTCATAAAACGATTTTATTACAAGTTGATATTCAATGATTTCAATAATTCGATACACGACTCAATATCCACGCACACCAACGGTTTGTAATTTTCCATTTGCGGGATAAAACCTTCCAGTCGCATATGTTCGACTTGTTTCAACAAAAGATCATAAAAACCATTGTAGTTCACCATGACCAACGGTTTTTTATGCTCGCCAACAGTACCAGATGCAACTACATCGAACAATTCGTCCATCGTTCCGTAACTGCCAGGCAACACAACAAACACATCGGCAAGCGATTTCATCAAGGCTTTCCGCTCATTCATTGTGTCCACAATATGCAATTCCGTGACGCAATCGGACTTCCGGCCGGCAGCCAAAATACGCTTCGGTACGACACCGACCACCGCACCGCCACATTCCGCCGCCCCTTCGGACACTTCGGACATCAAGCCGCCCGTCGCGCCGCCAAACAAGAGCGTGTGGCCGTTCCGGGCAATCCAACGTCCCAAGGTGCGGGCAAGCTCCTTGTATTGCACCGGAATGGAATTGCTGGCCGAACAATAAACGCAAATTTTCATACGCCCTGTAATATGATAAACCCGCCCCGGCTTTTCCTGCCCGGACGGATTGGATTCAATTAATTATGCGTCAATATTGGCATAAGTAGCATTCTGCTCGATAAACTCACGGCGCGGAGCCACATCGTCGCCCATCAACATGCTGAATACGCGGTCTGCACTCGCCGCATTTTCTATCGTTACCTGCCGCAACGTGCGCGTTTCCGGGTTCATGGTCGTATCCCACAACTGGTGGTCGTTCATTTCACCCAAACCTTTGTAACGCTGCGTGCTGATTTGCTTTTCGTCGCCGCCACCGTACTTTTCGATAAACGCTTGCCGCTGTTGGTCGGTCCAACAATATTCTTGCACCTTGCCTTTCTTGCAAAGGTATAATGGCGGCGTGGCAATGTACAAATAGCCTTGTTCTATCAATTCCTTCATGTGGCGGAAGAAGAAAGTCATGATCAACGTGGCAATATGGCTTCCATCGACATCCGCATCAGTCATGATAATGATTTTGTGGTAGCGCAATTTCTCCGTGTTCAGCGCCTTGCTGTCATCTGTGGTGCCGATTGTCACGCCCAATGCCGTATAGATATTGCGTATTTCTTCACTTTCCAGCACTTTGTGATGCATGGCTTTTTCCACATTCAGGATTTTACCGCGCAAGGGCAAAATAGCCTGTATGGAACGGTCACGGCCAGTTTTGGCTGTTCCGCCAGCAGAATCTCCCTCGACAAGGAACAATTCGCATTTTTCGGGGTCTTTGCTGATACAGTCGGCCAGTTTGCCAGGCAGCCCGCCGCCCGAAAGCGGTGATTTCCGTTGCACCATCTCGCGCGCTTTGCGCGCTGCCGCACGGGCAGTTGCAGCCAGAATGACTTTTTCCACAATAGTTTTGGCTTCGCGCGGATGTTCTTCCAAATAAATGCCCAACGCTTCGCCAACGGCCTGGTCCACAATACCCATGACCTCGTTATTACCGAGCTTGGTTTTAGTCTGTCCTTCAAATTGCGGCTCAGCCACCTTAACGGAAATGATGGCCGTTAGGCCTTCGCGGAAGTCATCGCCGCTGATTTCCACCTTGGCCTTTTCCAACATCTTGTTGTCATCGGCATATTTTTTCAGCGTGCGCGTCAATCCCCTGCGGAAACCGGCTACATGCGTGCCGCCTTCTATCGTGTTGATATTGTTCACGTAGGAGTGCGTATTCTCGTTGAATGTCGTGTTATAGGTCATGGCGATCTCCACCGGCGTGCCAAACTTGTCGGTATTGATATGGATAACATCTTCGATAAGTTGTTCGCGAGTACCTTCCAGATATTGCACAAATTCGCTCAAGCCTTTTTCCGAATAGAAAACTTCCTGTTTGGGCTGACCGTTTTCATCCTTTTCGCGCATGTCGGTCAATGTGATGTGTATGCCTGCATTCAAATAAGCCAACTCACGCATACGATTAGCCAAAATATCGTAATGATATACTGTTTCGATGAAAATGGAGGCATCCGGCCAGAATGTGATGTTAGTTCCTGTTGAATCGGATGTACCAATTTCGGTCACGCTGCACTTCGGATGGCCGCAGGTATATTCCTGCATGTACAATTTGCCGTTACGGGCAACTTCCACATGCAACAGCGTGGACAACGCATTAACACACGAAACACCCACGCCATGCAAACCTCCGGACACTTTATAGCTGTCCTTGTTAAATTTTCCGCCTGCATGCAATACTGTCATAACTACTTCCAGCGCGGAACGCTTTTCCTTTTCGTGCATGTCTACCGGAATACCACGCCCATTATCTTTGACTGTTATCGAATTATCTTCATTAATTGTTACCTCGATTTTATCACAATAGCCCGCCAAGGCTTCGTCAATGGAGTTGTCAACTACCTCATACACCAAATGGTGCAATCCTTTCAAACCTATGTCGCCTATATACATGGCCGGACGTTTACGTACGGCTTCCAAACCTTCCAGAACCTGGATACTACTTGCACCATATTCGGCGCTATCCTGTAGCTTCTTTTCTTCACTCATATTTTTAAAAAATAAACTTATTGACAAAATAACAATATGGGGTTATGCAACTGATGCATCTTGACCATAAAATCAGACAAATTTAAGAAAAATCGCTCATGCTGGCAACAATATAATGTTAACTCAATGCTAAATTTTTGCTAAAATGCGAGCAGAAAGGCCAAAAACACCTTTTTCCCAAGTCTTATTAATTCTGTAAAATTTCCTTAATCGCATTTACGCGGCCAAAATGTCTCAAAATGCTTCAATGTATACCAGTTTATTTCACAAAATAAAATAGAACAAAAGACCAACGAATCGAAATATAAGTCAAAATCACTAAATATACTCAACAAAACAGAATGATATACACTACTTTTGCATTTAACAATTTAACTTCATATATGAACGATTTACTCGCTATTATTATTCTCATTCTGTTGAATGGGATATTCGCCATGTCGGAAATGGCACTTATTTCAGCCAAAAAAGTCAAACTCCAAAAACAAAGCGACAAAGGTAACCGCTCCGCGCGTATTGCATTAAAACTCGCTGAACAACCCGATAAATTCCTATCGACCATACAAATTGGAATCACGCTCATCGGTATATTGACCGGTATATTTTCAAGTGACATGCTGGCAAAAGATTTTGGAGACTTCCTGATCTCCAAAGGATTGAAAGACTCTTATGCCTACCAATTGGCACAAGGGATTATCGTTGTCTGTGTTACTTACCTATCCATTGTATTGGGTGAATTGGTACCCAAACGCATTGGTTTGAACATGGCTGACCGTGCTGCACGTACCGTTTCTATTCCCATGTACATATTGTCTATTATTGCTACACCTTTTGTCTGGATTTTGTCTAAAAGTACAGGGCTGTTGGTACGTTTGTTTGGATTGCAAGCTGAAGAAAATCAAGTAACCGAAGAAGAAATAAAAACTTTAATTGAAGAAGGTACGGCATCTGGTGTCGTACAAGAAGTGGAACAAGACATCGTAGAACGTACCTTTATGCTGGGCGACATGGATATCAAATCTATTATGACACGAAGGAAAGACACTGTAAACTTAAAAGCAGACATGCCTTACGCTGAGGTAGCCCGTATCATTTCCGAAACACCTTTTGAAGTTTATCCTGTCGAAAATCCTGAAAATGGACAAATTATAGGTTCCATGTCATTAAAAAACTTTGCGGAGTTATCGCTGGATCAAACAAAATTTCCACGCGATGTAATGAACACACCTGTATTCTTCCCTGAAAACATGTCGGTTTACCGTGCTCTTGGCTCCATGAAAGAACGCAAGTTAAATCGCGCTTTTGTATGCGATGAATTTGGAATATTTGTCGGCATCATTACGTTGCGCGATATTCTGGAAGCTCTTGTTGGTACAGTATCAGACGATGCCAATCACAATGACATTATACAACACTCCGAAAACGAATGGTACGTGGATGGCCAATGTCCTTTCCATGACTTCTTGCTTCACTTCGACATAGAAGATATCGATGCGGCACAATACAATACAATGAGCGGCCTTGTGCTTGACCAAATGGAACGTATCCCAAAAGAAGGAGAATTCATCCACTGGCAAGGCTGGCGTATTGAAATAGCGGACATGGACGGCGTGCGCATAGACAAACTGCTTGTCCGCAAGGAAAACGAACCAGAAGCCTGATATTATAGCTGGATATCAGGCAAGCAGGCATCACTAGGCATACGCCAATCGCCGCGGGGCGATAAGTTGATAGAACCGACTTTCGGCCCATCAGGCATACAGGAACGTTTGAACTGTTGTTGATAAAAACGGCGCATGAAGGTACGCAGCCATTTACCGATAATCTCATCCGTATACACACCGGCAAATGCCTGGCGAGCCATGAAGAAAATCTTTTCCGACGTAAAGCCGAAACGAATAAAATAATACAGAAAAAAGTCATGTAGTTCATAAGGCCCGACCAAATCTTCGGTCTTCTGGGCTATATTCCCTTTGTCATCAGCAGGGAGCAGCTCTGGACTGACAGGCGTATCAAGTATATCGAACAAAATGTGCCGTGAGGCGTCGTCTAACTGCATGGCAGCTGTCTGTACAAGATAACGTACCAAGGTTTTGGGCACACCTGCATTGACACCATACATGCTCATCTGATCACCGTTGTAAGTAGCCCAACCTAAGGCAAGCTCGGACAAATCACCGGTACCAACGACCAGGCCGTTCTGTTGGTTGGCTACATCCATTAATATCTGTGTACGCTCGCGTGCCTGCGTATTCTCATAAGTTACATCATGTTTGGAAGAGTCATGTCCGATGGCCTCAAAATGTTGCAAACAAGCTTCTTTAATAGATATTTCACGGCATGTAATGCCTAACGATTTCATCAAATCCACAGCGTTTCGATAAGTGCGTCCCGTGGTGCCGAAACCCGGCATGGTTATGCCCACCACACGTTTCCGGTCGTAACCGAGAGCATCAGCCGTTTTGACGCTGACAAGCAAAGCCAACGTGGAATCCAATCCGCCCGAAATGCCAATAACCACAGTCTGCGCGTGCGTATGCCGCCACCGTTTGGCAAGACCGGCCACTTGTATGCTGAAAATCTCGTTGCAACTCTGCTGCCTGTCGGCTTCACGGGGCACGAAAGGCTCACGCCCGAAAGTACGCCGCAGCGGCTTGTCTGCCGGAAGTTCCGGCATGTCCATTTCCACCGTGCGATAAATGCCTTGCCTGTCGGCAGAAAAATTTGTATTACGCATACGGTCAGCCGCGAGTCGCTCCACATCTATTTCATGCACAAGCAACCGCGAGTTTTCCACAAACCGTTCGCCCTCCGCAAGCAACGTACCGTTTTCAGCTATGAACGCACTGCCGCCGAACACCAGGTCGGTTGTCGATTCGCCGGTTCCGGCCGAAGCATATACATAACCGGCATGGCAACGCGCCGATAGCTGGCAAACCAGTTGCCGCCGGTAGGCATTTTTGCCAATGGCCTCGTTGCTGGCGGACAAGTTGAACAACAATTCCGCACCCTGTATGGCCAACTGGCTGGCCGGCGGAATGGGTGCCCACAAATCTTCACAAATTTCCACACCAAACGTGCATTGTGGCGTGCGGAACAACAAATCCGTGCCAAAAGGCACTTCATTACCCATAAAACGGACTGTCGTTTCAACTGCCGTACGACCGGGGACAAACCAACGTTTTTCATAAAACTCCCCGTTGTTCGGAATATGTGTTTTCGGTACAAAACCATGCACACGGCCACCTTGCAAAACAGCCGCCACATTATAAAGCCGTCCGCCAACCGACAACGGCAAACCAACCACGACAACCGGAGACAAAGAAGCCGTATGACGGCACACCTGCTCCAAAGCAGCCAACGCATTGCGCTGCAAGCGCTGTGTGAAAAACAAATCAGCACAAGTATAGCCTGTCAGGCACAACTCAGGGAAACAAACCGCCTGCACACCAGCCGAAGATGCCTCAGAAATCAACGAACACACTTCCGCGGCATTAAAACTACAATCAGCCACCCGAATTTGCGGAGTTGCTGCTGCTACACGTATAAAACCGTACATATTATATTGTATAAATTATCTGTCCAGCCCTTTAAAAACACGAATAAAAAATTAATCATGCAGGATTTGCAAAGATAGCATTTTTTTTACTACTTTTGCAGCCGGTTCGGATTAATCCGGACAAACAGGGTGCATTCGTCTAGTGGCCTAGGACGCTGGCCTCTCACGCCGGAAACCCGGGTTCGATTCCCGGACGCACTACACAAAAGAAGATGGCTGTAAACCATCTTCTTTGCTTTTTATAAACACAAGTATTGCTATTCAAACACACAATACTCTTTTTATATCAAAAACTTACAGATTATTGAGCAAATCCAATTTGCCATCATCAATAAGTTTGATAATCAGCTCACCAAACAAACTGTTTTGCCAAGCAAACCAATGACGGGTAAACACATTCGGGTTATCCTTATGGAATGATTCGTGCATAAATCCAGTACCGGCATCCGTTGTCATCAACATTTTCAAACAAAACCTGATTTCATCATCATTTTGACTTGTAAACGCTTTCATCATAATGCTCATAGGCCAAACCATGTCATAACCAATATGCGGCCCGCCTATACCTTCACCTGCCTTGCCACGGAAAAAATACGGATTGTCCTCGCTCCACACGAAATCGCGCGTGTTCTGATAAATTGGATCATTAATATCGACTGCCTCCAAATAAGGCAACGCCAACAAACTTGGTACATTAGCATCATCCATTAACAACTGATTACCAAAACCATCCACTTCGTATGCATAAATTTTGCCATATTTCGGATGATCGTATATGGCATATTTTTTCAATGCCTGCTCCACTTCATCGGCCAGTGCAGTACACTCATTAGCCATACTGGTTTCCCCATTTACGACAGACAATATTTCAGCAGCCTTGCGCAACGAAACGACTGCAAAAAAATTGGATGGTATCAAAAATTGAAATATCGTAGCATCATCCGATGGACGGAAAGCAGATGCAATAAGTCCAACAGGCTTTACTGGATTACCCAAACCGCTATTTGACATAGTATCCATTTGTCTTTCCGTACGCCTCCTGAAAGTATAAGGACCATGCCCGTCTTTCTTCTGTTGTTCACGGAATGTCTGTAGAATATTTCGCATGGCAGCCAACCATTCTTCTTGGAAAATACTTGCATCGCCAGTTATTTTCCAATACTGATAAGCCAGGCGCAAGGGATAGCACAACGAATCTATTTCCCATTTGCGTTCATGTAATTCCGGTTTCATGTCCGTAAGATCACTCATCCAATTATGCGCAGGGTTCGGATCATGCGGATCCAAAAAAGCATTGGCATACGGATCAAGGATAATGCAACGGAATTGACGTAAAATTGTACCACGCAACATTTTTCGCAAGGCTTCGTCTTGTGTGGCAAGCGGTACATAAGGCCATATCTGTGCACCCGAATCACGGAGCCACATTGCATGAATATCACCGGTATAAACTAACGTGTCGTCATCTCCATCTTCCAAAGTGTAGTAACGCACCGTTGTATCTACCGTATTTGGAAAGCAATTCTCAAACATCCAACGCAACTGCGGATTTGTCAGCATAGCCGAAATGCGCGCAATTTCATTCTCTATGGCCTGCGAAACAAACAAACGATCTGCTTCTGCCGGACGATTGGACACATATACACGGGCATTATCCTGTGGCAACACTATAGCATCAGCTTTAGCTGCATAATCAACTTGAAGCCTGTCTTTCTGATTATTACCACAACAAACAAATACAAAAACTACAAAACACGGCAAAATAAACCGTACAATATTTTTTCCTGCCATTTTTTTCATATCTATATTCCTAATTTGTATTTAGTATAGAAAATCTTTATATCGAAATGGGGTGACAATTTATCAATTGAAATATTTCTATTTATCCTAATTTATTATTTACTCAATTCCAACATCCGCAGAATAGGTTTCACAGCTTTTTCCCTTATTTTCTCATCTACATGAATTTCATTGGATTCATTTTTCAAGCAATCATATAACTTTTCAAGCGTATTCAAACGCATGAAATTACATTCATTACATGCACATGTACTATCGTTAGGTGGAACAGGAATAAAAGTTTTAGAAGGATTATTCTTGCGCATTTCATGTAAAATACCACTTTCAGTAGCTACTAAAAATTGATTGCATGTACTTTTTGTAGCAAAATTCAATAAAGCCTGCGTAGAACCTACAACATCAGCCAATTTTAAAATAACACTTTTACATTCAGGATGTGCCAGCACTTTTGCTTCCGGATATTCCTTTTTCAACTGCACTAATTTTTCAACCGAAAATTGTTCATGAACATGACATGCTCCGTTCCATAACAACATGTTCCTGTCTGTAATACTATTTATATAATTTCCAAGATTCCTGTCGGGTCCAAAAATTATTTTTTCATCTTTATCAAAAGTTTCCACTATATCTTTCGCATTCGTACTGGTTACTACCACATCGGTACAGGCTTTTACGGCAGCAGAAGTATTTACATACGATATGACTGTATAACCAGGATGCTGTTTTACAAAAAACTCAAATTCATCAGCCGGACAGCTGTCAGCTAATGAACAACCTGCATTCAAATCGGGAACAAGCACTTTTTTATCTGGACAGAGAATTTTGGCAGTTTCTCCCATAAAATGGACACCGCAAAGTACAATTATGTCCGCCTGGGTCTTTGCTGCTTTTTGCGCTAAAGCCAGACTATCACCTATAACATCGGCTATGTCTTGAATATCAGAATTCTGGTAATAATGCGCCATGATGACAGCATTTTTTTCTTTCCGCAACCGGTTAATTTCAGAAATCAAAGTTTGTTTATCCATAAATGAACAATTAGCGTTTCAACTGACAAATTATATTTATATTCTTTTTTCTTTAAAGGAAAAATTATGCTGAATATTATTGTTTGTTGATAAGGTTGATAAATTAAAGTATGAAAATTTGGATGTAATCGTTTTCAAGTTTGACTATCTTCTTTTCAACTGATAAAAAAATCATTTGTTTTTGATAATCAATGAATAATGAACTTTATGAACATACTGTTGAAAGTTGCAAAGTTAGAAAAAAAAAGAATATACACAATGTTGGAATGGTATAAAAGCAGTTGATTTTTTCCATATAAAATAATGGGATGAAATTTTGTCATCTGGAAAAAAATTATAATTGGATTTTTGGCAGGAATTCCAAAATAATAATATCAATTCTTTTTAGTGAGTTATCAACACTTTTCAACAGTAGAAATAAACATTTTTCTGTCTTTTGTTTTTCCATATTTATTTGCATCTTTGTACTGTGTTATTCAGATGACAATTATGAAAAATCTTTTTGAAAATTCAGTAAAAGCATTCCGTAGTTTGAATTTGGTAGATAATTTTACTATCAATAAAGTTTTAATGAAATTGGCCGATGAAGCTGAAAGCC
This sequence comes from uncultured Bacteroidales bacterium, assembly GCA_949282265.1. Classification (GTDB taxonomy): domain Bacteria; phylum Bacteroidota; class Bacteroidia; order Bacteroidales; family Paludibacteraceae; genus CALUNA01. The sequence continues at coordinate 155,742 of CASDOZ010000001.1, forward strand.
AAATAGATGTTATTTTGGAAGCGAATAAGAAAGATCTGGCTGTCATGGATAGGGAAAATCCTATGTATGACAGATTACTGCTTACCGCTGACCGTATAAAAAATATTGCTTCTGGTATCCGTAATGTAGCTTCTTTGTCTTCTCCGTTGGACAAGAAATTGGAACAACGTACTTTGCCGAATGGAATGATATTGACTAAACGGAGTGTACCGTTTGGAGTAATAGGAATTATTTATGAAGCACGTCCGAATGTAACTTTTGATGTTTTCTCATTATGTATAAAAGCTGGAAGTGCTTGTATCTTGAAAGGGGGTACTGATGCATACAATTCCAATTGTTGTATAGTCCATATAATTCAATCCGTGCTGGGAAAAGCAGGTTTGGATAAAAATATAATTACTTTGTTGCCGGCAGGTCGTGAAGCTACTACAGAATTGCTGAATGCGGTGAATTATGTTGATCTTATTATTCCACGTGGAGGTAAAGGACTTATTAATTTTGTAAGGGAAAATTCCAAGGTACCGGTTATAGAAACGGGTGCTGGGATTTGCCATACTTATTTTGATGAATTCGGTGATTTGGAAAAAGGGAAATTGATAGTGAATAATGCCAAAACAAGACGTGTAAGTGTATGCAATGCATTGGATTGTCTGATAATTCATGAAAAACGCTTGTCTGATTTGCCTGCCTTATGTGCACCTCTGGAAAAGAGTGGCGTTTTAATTTATGCTGATGACAAATCATATAATGAATTATCTATAAATTACCCGTCTGGACTATTGCAACATGCTACGGAAGAAAGTTTCGGGACAGAATTTTTGTCTTATAAAATGGCTGTGAAAACAGTTTCTGATGTCCGTGAAGCCATAGACCATATTACACGTTTCGGTTCAAAGCATAGTGAATGTATCATCAGTGAATCCTCAGAGAATATAGCCTTGTTTGACAAGATGGTCGATGCAGCCTGTGTTTATACAAACGTATCAACGGCTTTTACGGATGGAGCGCAATTTGGCATGGGTGCTGAAATAGGCATAAGTACCCAGAAAATGCACGCGCGTGGCCCAATGGCTTTGGCTGAAATAACTACTTACAAGTGGTTTATAAAAGGGAACGGACAAATAAGAAAACCCTGAAAAAAATAGATGGATATACAAAAAACAAATGTCATGGATTATGAACATAAATCCCATGGCATTTGTTTTTATGTGGAGCTGGAGGGAGTCGAACCCTCGTCCAAACAAGGAACAAACTTGCTTTCTACATGTTTATCTTCGCTTTGGTTTTCGTGTGCCGGCAAGACCGAAGCCACCAACCGACACCTTATCTTCTAATTTTTCATTCCTGTTTCGAAGCAAACAGGAACTATTCCCGATTTGCTGCACCTCCGTTTCATAATGCCTCGGGAAGAGGGCTTATGGGAGATGTCCCGTTCCAGCACCTTGTGCCGGAATTAAGCTGATTTACTGTGATTCAATCAAGCAGCGAGAGCGTAATTTGTTTCGCCAGTTATAGTTTTGAGGTTCGAGATTAACGAGCTGTTACCACAGTGCTCGACATGCTTACAAATCCATTCTACCTGCTGTCAAAACCAAACAGCCCCTACATTTTATTTTGCATAACTTATCGCCCGTGTTTCACGGATGACTGTTATCTTGACTTGTCCCGGATAAGTCATTTCATCCTGTATTTTCTTTGCAATGTCAAACGAAAGCAATTCCGCTTCTTTATCATCTACTTTATCCGCTCCTACAATGACACGCAATTCACGGCCTGCCTGAATGGCATACGTTTTTATGACACCAGGATATGACAAAGCTAAGTTTTCCAAATCGTTCAAACGTTTGATATATGCTTCCACTATTTCGCGGCGTGCACCCGGACGTGCTCCCGATATGGCATCACAAGCCTGTACGATAGGAGCCAGCAATGTTTCCATTTCCACTTCATCATGATGGGCACCTATTGCATTACAAATATCGGGTTTTTCCTTGTATTTTTCTGCCAATTGCATACCATAAATTGCGTGTGGCAATTCAGGTTCTTCATCTGGCACTTTGCCAATATCGTGTAATAATCCTGCCCGTTTGGCTTTTTTCGGGTTCAGTCCTAACTCGGATGCCATTGCGGCACATAAATTTGCTGTTTCACGGGCATGTTGTAACAAGTTTTGACCGTATGAAGAACGGTATTTCATACGACCGACCATACGGATAAGTTCCGGGTGAAGTCCATGTATGCCCAAATCAATGGTTGTGCGTTTACCGGTTTCGATAATTTCTTCTTCTACTTGTTTGCGCACTTTGTTTACTACTTCTTCTATGCGTGCCGGATGGATACGCCCATCTGTTACCAGTTGGTGCAGGGACAAACGTGCTATTTCACGGCGCACGGGGTCAAATGCCGAAAGCACGATGGCCTCTGGTGTGTCATCAACGATAATTTCCACGCCGGTAGCAGCTTCCAATGCACGGATATTTCGTCCTTCGCGTCCGATGATACGTCCCTTTACTTCGTCAGAATCTATGTGGAACACGGTAACGGAATTTTCTATGGCCGTTTCAGTAGCAATGCGCTGAATGGTTTGGATAACGATTTTTTTCGCTTCTTTGTTGGCGGTCATTTTCGCTTCTTCCATTACTTCGTTGATGTAAGCCATGGCATTTGTTTTTGCCTCATCTTTGAGCGATTCCACCAACTGTTTTTTTGCTTCTGCTGCTGACAATCCAGAAATAGTTTCCAATTGGTCTTGGGCCTGTTTTTGCAATTTTTCCAGTTCTTTGTTCTTGTGTTCTATGGCTTGTATCTGGTTATCCAAGTTCTCGCGGATAGTGTTGACCTCATTCTGTGCGCGTTGCAATTCGCTTTGCCGTTGGTTCAGTTGCAATTCACGTTGTTGTTGGCGTGCTTCTGTTTGTTGCAGTTTTGCTTTGCTATTTTGGACCATGTTTTCGTGTTCCATTTTCAAAGCAATGAACTTTTCTTTGGATTCTATGATTTTATTTTTCTTGATAAGTTCTGCTTCTGCCTCTGCTTCTTTGATTTTATTCTTTCCGATTGCATTCAAAAGAATCAAACATCCACCAGCCCCGACAATGAAAGCTGCAACGGAAATTAGTATGATAAATATTGTTTCCATAATAATATATTTTTGTTTATTGTGTTCATAAAAAGCAAAATACGCATTCGCAAATCTTATTTCAAGAGAAATGCGTATGCGTAAACCAATAAATGCTGCCTGTCTAAGTCTGGAATAAGTACTGCTTACAGCAGTTGATCTATTTGTTCTTCCAACTCTTCTATCTTTTGGGCCAAAGGATTTATATTTTCAACTTTTTGCTGGCGATTAATCGCTACGGCAATTTGAAACGCAGTCAACAACCAAAGTTCTACAACGGATTTGTCAGGGTATCTCTGATTCAGTTTGTTGTAAATGTCTTTAATGTCCTTTTCTGCATTCCGATAAATTTCCTCATCTTTTCTGGCAATATGCAACCGAATTGGATAACCATCGATACGCATATTTATGTTGAACTTTTCATCATCCATAAGCTCATCTATTCTGTCAGCAGAGCAATGCACTTATCAATTTCGCGCACCATTTTGCCTAACTGGTCTTTGACTATCATTTTTTCTTCCTCGGTCGTAGCCAAAGTGTTCGCCATGCGTAAATGGTTGCATTTTTCTTGGAGTTCTATAATGGATTTGTGTGTTTGCATCAGTTCGTTTTTCAAATTTGTAACTTCAACCGCCAACTTCTCATTTTCATTTTTCAAGGATTTGTAATTGGCAATCAAATGTTTCAATTTTGATTCGAACCGAACGGCAAGTTTCTCATACTTGTTATCCATAATAACTCAAAGACCACACAAAAATAGTATAACAAATCCAGATATGAAAATAAATGCGATTTTTTATAACTTATTTTCAATTGCGGGCAGAAAAAGTCTTGGCAATTCCAGTCGGGAAAAATAATTTATTCCGATATTTTTTGCGCAATTTCCATGAAGAACCTGCTTGCCGGATGGTCCGTTTGCATGGCGATGGGCAGGCCATCGTCGCCTCCTTCCCGTATGCTTTGCACAAGCGGGATTTGCCCCAACAGCGGCACGTTCAGTTCTTCTGCCAGGTTTTTCCCGCCATCTTTTCCGAATATGTAATATTTGTTCTGGGGCAATTCGGCAGGTGTGAACCATGCCATGTTTTCTATAATGCCTAAAACAGGGACGTTGATTTTCGGGTTTTGGAACATGTTTACGCCTTTCCGGGCATCGGCCAGAGCTACGGGTTGCGGTGTGGTTACGACTATCGCGCCAGTCAAGTCCACGGTTTGCACCAATGTGAGGTGGATATCGCTTGTTCCGGGCGGAAGGTCAATCAGGAAATAATCCAATTCACCCCAGTTTCCTTCATTTATCAGCTGTTTCAAGGCGTTGCTGGCAATTCCCCCGCGCCAAATCAGGGCATTTTCCGGATCAACGAAAAAACCAATGGACAGCATTTTAACGTCGTATTTTTGCAGGGGTTCTATCAGTTCCTTGCCTTCCACGGGCGCGAGTATGGGACGGAAGTCTTCTTCGGCAAACATTTTTGGCATACTCGGGCCGTGGATGTCGGCATCCAGCAGGCCGACTTTGTAGCCGAGTTGCGCCAAGGCAATTGCCAGGTTGCAGGCGACAGTCGATTTGCCAACCCCACCCTTGCCGGATGAAACGGCTATGATGTTTTTTACGCTTTTCAGTGGTTTTTCTTCAACCGGTTGCGGTTGTTCCTTGCGGTATTTTATCCGGATGTTTCCTTTGATTTCGGCCGTTTCACCGGCATAGGCCAAAACAGCTTGTTCGGCAGCCCGCACGACAGATTTCTGGAAAGGGTCGTTTTGTTTGTCGAAAATAAGTGAAAAACTGATTTTGTTGCCATCAATGCGTATGTCGTCTTCAAGCATTCCGCTTTCTACAATGTCCTTGCCAGTACCCGGATAGCGCACATGGCGCAAGGCATCAATAATTAATTGAGGATAAAAAGCCATGATAATCCAAATTTTGAAAATTAACCATATTCCCTTCCAAATGCTATTGGCAAAAGGAATCCATGTGTGAAAATCTGCAAGGAAGTTATATTCCACGGGGTTTTCCCTACAAATTCCATGTACAAAAGTACGGATAATTGCCGGAATAGAGAAATTCCTTTATGTTCGGGAAATTTTGTTTAGTGGATTTTTTCCAATTTGCTTGTGTAATTGTCGCGCTCTATTTCCACATCAGGTTCAATAAACGTATCGAGCGGTTGCAATGCAAATTTTATATATTTGATGTTCAAGCCGCGGCTGAGCCATAATTGTTCGTAAAAAGTCTTGAGCGACAAGATGTTGTCAGCACAATCCGAATGGTATAAATCATCGCTGCAAAACAAGACCGGGTAACCGTTGGCTTTCACCATCTCGCAGGTGTATGTGAACATGAAATTGCTGTCGGTTTTCAAATGTATTATGCCTTCCGGTTTCAGGAAACGCTGGTATCGGCGCATGAAATTGGTGGAAGTGAGGCGTTTGTTCACTTTTTTCATTTGCGGATCCGGGAAAGTAAGCCATATTTCGCTGACCTCGTTTTCAGCAAAAAACAAGTCAGTGATTTCAATGTTAGTGCGCAAGAATGCAGCGTTGGCAAGGTTCATTGCCAACGCTTGTTTGGCTCCGCTCCAAATACGTGCGCCTTTTATGTCGATGCCGATGAAATTTTTGTCCGGATAGAGCTGTGCCAAGCCGACGGTATATTCTCCTTTTCCGCACCCCAGCTCCAAGACAATCGGGTTGTCGTTGTGGAAAACCTGCCTGGCCCAGTTGCCTTTCAGTCCGTTTTGTTTCCCTGTTTCTATGTCTTTGGCCGGAAATTGGTAAACATTCGGGAATGTTTCCATTTCGGCAAATTTGGCTAATTTGTTTTTTCCCACGATAGTTTTTTTTGAGAACGAGCCGGTTATTTGTTTTTTTCGATAGACATTCCTATGTCGTTAATCCCTGTCAGCGTGTCTTCACGCATACCTTGGAAAATGCGGTAAGTGTATTCTCCGCTTCTTGGGAAACGGGTGTTTTGTTCATACAGGACAGGCATTTCCAATATGCTTCCTATGCCGTTTCCCAACCATCGTCCACGCTGGTCGGACAAGTAGCATTCAATCGTGTCGGACACTATGGTGTTATCAGGCAATTTCTTATCAATAAAAAGCCACAGGTTCTGGTACGGGTAGTTTTTACGGTGCCTTATATAAAGCAGGACATTGTAAGTACTGGTTGTATCTGTTGCGATGAAAGTAAATTCTGCCGGATTGGCTACTTCCCAGCCATGGACAGGTATGGTTTTTACGTCAGAAAACGCTATGCTGTTTTTACATGCCGGACATGCCAACATCAGTATGATTCCGGTTATCCAATGTATCGGTTTCATGATGGTTGTTCTTCGCCTTTGTTCGTATTTGTTTTCTTTTTGTTGTTCCGTTTGCGTTTGGAACGGCTTTTTTTCTTGTCAAAGCGGGTCAGGTCATCTTGTCCTACAACATTTTTGTAGTCGATTCCGCTTGGTGCGACGGTATTTTTTTGCGTACTCAGGCCGACTGGTTTTTCTCCGCGTTTGTTCATGGCAATGATTTCTTTTGCCCGCTCGGAACTGATGGTTACCAGATTCGCCGGCATATTCGGTGCGGTCGAATACGTTAGTTCATTTTTGAGCGTATCCGTTTTGAAATGGTAGTATGTGCCATCTTGTGTTTCCAGTTGGGTGTCCCGACGCGGGAAATCCTTTTGGGCATCCAGATAGGTGTCCAGCTCATAGTTCATGCAGCATTTCAGTTTGGCGCATTGTCCGGCCAGTTTTTGCGGGTTAAGCGACATGTCCTGGATGCGCGCAGCGCTTGTTGCCACGGAGCAGAAACTTGACATCCAGGTTGTGCAACACATTTCGCGTCCGCATGGTCCGATTCCGCCAATGCGTCCGGCTTCCTGGCGTGCGCCTATCTGTTTCATTTCTATGCGGACGCGGAAAGTCTCGGCCAGCACCTTGATTAGTTGCCTGAAATCGACGCGTTCGTCGGCTATATAGTAAAATATGGCTTTGTTGCCGTCGCCTTGATATTCCACATCACCGATTTTCATTTTCAATCCCAGATTGTTGGCAAGCTGCCGGGCACGGATCATGGTGTCCTGCTCTTTTGCCTTGGCTTCTTTCCATTTCTGCAAATCGGCCTCTTTGGCTATGCGGTATATCTTGCGTATTTCGTAACGGTTTGTGTCGATATGGTTTTTTTTCATTTGAAGCGGCACAAGTTTGCCGGTCAATGTCACTTCACCCACATCGTGGCCGGGGTTGGCTTCCACTGTGACGATAACGCCTTTTTCCAGGGGCAAATGTTCGCTGTTCAAGAAATAGCCCTTGCGTGTGTTTTTGAACTGCACTTCTACAAGGTCAGTTTCTTTTACGGTTTCCGGCAAGTCGCACATCCAGTCCGTGACACTCAATTTGAGTGCGGTGTTCCTGCAATATCCTTTTTTATTTATTTGGCATCTGCCGTCGTTCAGTGTGAAATCGTTCATAATGAAAATAAGTTTATCTTTTCAGCAACATAATAATTTTCAGAGAAATATCGAAGAAAACCATTTTTGCGTTCGTATTTTGTTCTATCTGTTTTTCAGCAACCTCCAGTTCGTTCATCAAATCTTCCACATTGCGTTCGTTAATGAATGCGGCAAATTTTTGTGAGAACTGTTCTTCGTCGCTTGTCATGTAATTCAATGCCGGCTGATGCACGTTGTATATAAAATTTTCGCGTACAAGCCGTTGTGAGTATTGTAAAAAATATTTTTGGCGTTCGCGGCCTACTCCGCTGGCGGCCATGTCCTCGCTCCATTTCCGCAGGCTCATCAAGGCGGCATAATCGCGCTTGTTTCCGACCAGCCATGCCCACCGCATAAGTTGCACGAAACGTTCAAAATTAAGCCTGTTTTCATCGTCGTTTTCTTCGAGCCGAAGGGCGTTCAAATAGCTTCCGTTGGCTATATGTGCCAGATTTTCAGCCGCTTCTTGGGCTAGGGAAACGTTGTGTGTGCACAATGCTGCGGCTATTTCATTTTGTTCTATACGTGGCACATTTATGCGTTGCGTCCGCGACAGAATGGTAGCCAGCAGGTTTTCCGGCTGGTTGCTGACCAGCAAGAAGACTGTTTTTTCGGGAGGTTCTTCCAAAATTTTCAGCAACTTGTTGGCACAAACCGGATTCATTTTTTCTGGCAGCCAGATAATCATGACCTTGTATTCCGATTCATAAGTTTTCAAGCTCAATTTACGCAGGATTTCCGAGCTTTCGTTGGCATAAATGGTGCCGGACTTGCTGTCCGCGCCAATGAAACCGTACCATTCGTTTTCGCTGAAATATTTTTTTTCCAAAATGATTTTACGGAAATCGGCGCCGAAGTCATCGCACACGACTGATTTGGAATCGCCCGGTTTTACAATCGGGAACACAAAATGCAGGTCGGGATGTTGCAATTTGGCGTATTTGATGCACGAAGGGCATTGTCCGCATGAATCGGTTTCCGTACGGTTCGTGCATGAAATATATTGCGCATAGGCAATGGCTAATTGCAGTTTTCCGACACCGGCCGGCCCGCAAAGCAGTTGCGCGTGCGGAATCCGTTGTTCGCACACGGTTTGTATCAGCCTTTTTTTGATGGTTTCTTGCCCTATGATATCGGAAAATTTCATATTTTGCAAAGATACAAAAACTCGCCTAAATACGGATAAATTCAAAAAGAATAATGCAAATGATTGATAATTAATCAAATTACAGCCTGTGCATTTCAAGGAATCTGGAGAAAAGCAGTTGCCGGCATACAGGGATTTAAAAATCTGGTATTTATGCTGAATGTAAAATTATTCCGTTGGATACTGTAAAATTTCCGGGATGTCGGTAACTTTGTTGTGGAAACAAGTCTGTGGTTTTATTGAAAAAGAATACGGAAAAAATTTTGGCTATGTATAGTTTTCGGGTCGCTTTGTGGTCTAACAAGTAAAAACAGCATGTGAAATGAATGCGAAAGAACAACAATTCACAAATATCATCCGGGAGCATGAGCGGACTATCTATACCGTCTGCTATATGTTTTCGAGCAATACGGACGAGGTGAACGACCTCTATCAGGACATTCTCGTCCGCTTGTGGCAAGGCTTCGATACCTTTGAGGGGAAGAGCGATATCCGAACGTGGATCTATCGCGTTAGCCTGAACTATTGCATCAACTTCAGTAAACGGCAGAAGAAGCAGCGCGAACGACTGGACTTAGGCACGGGTTTTCCTTCGGAAGGGAGAAGTCTTGAAAAAAATTTGCAGATAAAGCAGCTTTATAAGCGGATCAATGCATTGGGACTGGTGGACAGAAGCGTGGTTCTGTTGTGGCTCGAAGGCCTGAGCTACGACGAAATCGGCGCTATCCTGGGTATTTCTGTCAAGAATGTCTCGTTCAAGCTGGTCCGCATCAAGGAACAACTCAAAAAAATGTCTAACATTTAACAAACGAATCGTATGGAAATTAATATCGAAAAAGAAATTCAGGCACTGAAATCGGAGTATAACGTGTTTAAGGAAGGGCTGGAAAAGCAGGAAACGCTGAACGAAAAGTTCTTCAAGTCGCTGAGGAAACGGCCCGCGATGGCCATCAACAAGGAAATCAGGGATCGAATATTGGGTGATGTCGTGACGATACCCACGATTATTGTGATTTGTATTCATATAGACTGGTCCTTGCTGTTTGGCATATTAGTGTCGTTGTGGGCTTTGGTTGATTTGGGTATTACCCTGTGGGTCAGCCGCAAGCTGGGCATGAACCATCTGCTGGACGACGATGTGCGGACGGTTACAGGCAAGATTGCTGGTTATCGCAAATTCTATGCGGGATCGCTCATTGCCGCCATAGTTCCCGTGACTGCCATGTTCACTTATATTTTTATGCGGCTGTATGCCCAAGCGGATAACGCTACTGCTGTACGACTTATCACTATTTCGGGCATTATTTCCATCACTGTTGCCATTGTGATAACCCTGTGGCAATATAAAAAACATGTGAGAAGGTGCAGGGAACTGCTAGAGCAGTTTGAGGAAAAGTAGTTAATTTATAAGTTTTTCATGGACAGTTGTGGGCATCATCGGCAAGAACGTCCGCAACTGTCTTCAATCCATGAAGCGTCTCGACGAACCGATAGAAGTTACTATCGAAAGGTATGTTATCGGTTATCTGGTCTTCTGGCATATTGCCTATATTGATAAAGAAAAGATGGACAGATGTGACGATGAAAAGGTCATCGAATTTAAACGGAAGAAACTGGAGGAATACATCACCTCGCATCCTCCTATTGCTACTTTGCCGAAGTTCTACATTGTGTTTCTAAATCAGCCTCATATTGGCTGCGATACCCACGGCCTCAGTGATGTTTTCTGCACGTAGTTTCTCGACGAGTTTCTTTGTTACACTACCGATTACTTTTTTTTAATTTACAATGCCTGCACTACTAATATAACTTAAAATAAATGAAACACTCAACAATTGTCTCACATTGGAAAATAGAGAATCTTCTGCAAGACAACAATAATTTGGCCGTATTTAAAACATAAATCAGCAATAGAGAAATTTTAGTGTAACATTATAGAATCACCATCTTGCATAGGAGTAACCGACCATTGATTGCAGAATAGTTTAGCAAATATTTCCGGTGCATCAGTATGCATAGGAATTATAGCTTTGGGAGAAAGCTGCGTGAAGAGATTCTGAAGGCTTTCCATGTCACAGTGTCCACTGGTATGTCTATATAAATATCCTTTTCCGAGTGATGTTGCAAGATGTCCGTTATATGATGGTGATGATGGGTTATTTACATATCCATTCCACATAGAGAGATAGAATTGTTTAGGCTCACCTGGCAAGTTATTAACAAGATGGTCCAGTCGTGGATTACTTCTGGCTATCAATACATATCCTTTTTCTTTAAGAAAATCAATAAACTTATCACTGACAAGATACTTGCCTATATTATTTTTGTCATACATTAAAACCAACGGTTTATATTTCCCATAATTATAGAGTTCGGCCTCTGACCAAATATGATTATTGCTGACAATCGTATCCATGATATGCTTTTGATAAGAGTCCACTATAAAAGGGAGTTTGGTTCGCAATGCCGCATGATACAGTGAGAACAAGCGGTCAATATTAGTTGAGGACAAATATACAATGTTGAATTTATGCTGCTGGAAATCTTTCTCAAACTGTTGTTGTAATTCATGCTCTGTTTGTAAGGTTGCTTCTGAACGCTTTACATTTGTTCCCTCGCAAACCACATAATCAACCTTTCCTATGAATTTATCAATTACATCAGGTAATTTTTTGCCGCGGAATCCGTGTGTGCGAAAATCACCAGTATGAAATACCTTAATCTCATTAGTCTCAATCTTGAAAGCGTAGGCATCAAAAGCAGAGTGGTCTATGTTTATTGGTGTTATTTTGAACAAACCAAATTCAAAAGCTTTACCGGCTTCAAAAGGAACTGTTTTCTCAAGACGCTTAAGTAAATTAGAATGTTTACTGTCAGCATATTTCAGTTGATTTGATGTTATCTTTTGAATCTCAAGACTTAAATTACCCATAAAAACAGGAACGTCATTGGGAATCTGATGAATGTTACCTATATGGTCGCCATGATAGTGAGTGATAAGTACAGCACTTTTTGAAGTATCTCCTTTTGTCAGTCCGTCAATGTTGAGTGGTTCGGGTGCAGGCATACCTGGTAACTGTTCGCCGAAATCGACAAACAGTCGCCAACCTTTATGCTCATACTCTGTTACTGAGCCACCAATCTGATTTGCTCCGCGATGGATAGTTATTTTCACATTCTAAGTTGATTTGGATAAGTTCCAAAAAATATAAATGTTTCATCCTTTTGGAATGCTTCATTATCATAATATAATGAGTGACAATGAAGAATAACGTCAAGTCCTTTTAATGGTATGTTAACATTACAAAATTCCTCTGTCGTTCCTTTAGGCATAATAGTCACAACATCAATGTCTAATGTCTTTGGCATTTCTTTAATTACACGAATCTGTTTTTTTTCACCTATTACTCTTAAAGGCCTTCCCATAAAGAAATCCCACCAATGCTGACCTGATTTGCTCCGAAGTAAGTGTGCGATAAAAATGGCATACGTTATAGCCTGTCCCATGGCCATTTTTTGACTTTCTGCCGGTTTATTTTCGTCTTTAACCTCCATTACACAGATACGTGAATCACCTTCGATCGATTTTACACGTGCCAGAATATCAATGCCTCCCCCCTTATCTGTGTATTTCGGGTAATGCGTACTTGCCTTGAGCGGCGTTGGCATCTGGAAAAATAGTTTATAAAGTCTGATTGGTTGAATATAACAAAGGGCTTTTTCTTTACTTGACCTTTTACTGAATTCTTTTAGAAGACAGTTCTCAACACGATGTTCCTCGCTTTTAGGATATTTTCTATCAGTAACATTGAATTCAGTAGTAAACTTTAAAGATTCCTTTTTGAAAAAACTTCGGAAGTTACTCGCTTCTATGCTATCCCAATTTATTTTTTTGCGGAAATCAAAATTGAAATACTTTTGGTTTGTTTCTGATTTAGGACAAAGCAACACTTCTTTAGTTGCAGTTTCCAAAACCGTTGCTATACTTTGACCTCTAAAACGTAAATCATAAGATTTTCCTTTTCTCCCTATTGAGCTATATAAGGATAAACCTTCTGGCTTTCTAAAAGAACGCACTTCTATTTGAGCGCTGTTGTTGGCAATGTTTTGAATGTATCGCTGATATTGTTCCTCCCATTTGTTATTTTCTGCAAGCAAGTCTGTTGTGAATTGAATAATCTGATTTATTTCCATATATTTGTATTTTTTAGGTTATTCATTCAAGCCTTTTGAGGATTATTTACAAGTTCCGTCCTAGTATGCATTTAAAGAAGCGTGGCGGAAATTATTGTCTAAAAGTAATACTTTTTTTTCGTTATGCCAAATTATTGTCTATTTTTCATTAATTATCGATCAATCTCCTAATCCGGATAATAAATGTATCTCCATTTAAGTTGAATGTGTATTATTGATGTTGTTATATCAGCTTCAGATTGGCTGCGATGCCCACGGCCTCAGTGATGTTTTCTGCACGTAGTTTCTCGACGAGTTTCTTCTTGTGAAATTTGACGGTATTGGCATCTATAAAGAGAGTTTCTCCAATCTCCGTATTCATTTGTTTCTTGTCTACAAAGTTAGAAAAATCTGTCTGATTTTAATTGCCAAGGCATTTACTTTCCGCGTTATTTGTCATTGATTATGGAAATCTTGTACAAATCTTTGTAAATCAAACAAATATGTGACAAATATGGTGAAAAGCCGCAAATGCGGCGGCTTATTAACAAAAAAATGCGTACTTTTGTCCGCATATAAATCTTGCTTAGGTTCTTTAAACCGGACCTTGGAATTTGCCAAATATTTGGATATGAGTATAGTAGAAAAGATAAAATCATCCGCTTCCACGACATTTTCGTTTGAATTGCTTCCTCCCCTGAAAGGCAAGGGAATGGATTCGGTCATACGGACAATAGATGCCTTGCGCGAATTTGACCCGAAATACATCAACATTACAACCCATCGCAGCGAAATGGTTTACAAGCCGACGGAAAGCGGTTTGTACAAATGTGTGCCGGAACGTCATCGGCCCGGAACCGTAGCTGTCGCGGCGGCCATCCAGCATAAATATGGCATTCCGGTGGTTCCGCATATTCTGTGCAGCGGTTTTACGCGCGAGGAAACGGAATATGTGCTGATTGATTTGCAGTTTCTGGGTATAACCGATTTGTTGCTGCTGCGTGGCGACAAAGGCAAGCATGAAAAAACTTTTGTATCGTTGGGAAACACGCATGCTACGGATTTGCAGGAACAAGTGAATCGGTTCAACGAAGGTTTTTTCCAGGATGGTACGCCCATGGCGGGAAACATCGGGCAGAAATTCAGCTATGGCATGGCCTGCTATCCGGAAAAGCATGAAGAAGCGCCAAACATGGAGTCGGATTTGTTTTATGCCAAACAAAAGGTAGATGCCGGTGCGGAATATTTGGTTACGCAAATGTTCTTTGATAACCGGAAATATTTCGATTTTGTGGACAAATGCCGCGAAACAGGCATTACCGTGCCGATTATTCCCGGGCTTAAACCGCTTACGCTGATGAACCAGCTTACGGTTTTGCCGAAAATCTTCCACACGGACATACCGGAGGCATTTGCCATCGAGTTGCGCAAATGCAAGACAGATGCCGAAGTTGTCGAGGTGGGTGTCGAATGGCTGACGGAGCAAGCAAGGGAACTGATTTCCAGAGGTGCGCCGAGCCTTCATTTTTATACATTAATGGCAACGCAGAGCGTGAAACGTGTTGCGCAGGCTGTATTTTGATTTTTGAATTATGTTCCGTTCGTGAGGACGGGAAAATCCATTGATTATGCATTTGTTATTTTCCATATTGTTCCTGCTCCTGCTGCTGTTTTTCTTTATTTTCATCGTGGCAGGTATATTTGGCATATTCCGTTCCCTGTTTACCGGCAACCGGCAGAAGAATGCTGTCCGCAAGACGACTGTTTCGCAGGAACCTGTCCGCCGCCGTGAAAAGTTCTTCAAGGAGGATGAAGGCGAATATGTGGACTATGAAGAAATAGACAAGGATGCCGAGTAAAACGACATTTTGTCAGAAATTCAGCCAAAAAATTCCATTTATACGAGAAAAAGTGTCATTTTGTCATAAAAATGCTTGTTGCATGTAATTTGCAAAAGCGGGTGTCGAAGACGGTTCTGAAAAGGGTCGTATTCAAAAAATAGAAATGTTGAACTTAATTATAGGAGGATTTAACTATGACACTCGCAAGAAGAAATCAAAATTGGTTACCGTCGATTTTCAATGACTTTTTCGACAATGATTGGATGGAACGTACCAGTGCTACCGCGCCAGCTATCAACGTAAAGGAATCGAAAGATGAATATTTGATTGAAGTTGCTGCTCCTGGCATGACGAAGGATGATTTCAATGTACACATTGAAGGAGATGATGCGTTGGTTATCTGCATGGAAAAGAAGAATGAAAGCAAAGAAGAGAAAAAAGAAACCCGTTTCTTACGTCGCGAATTTTCTTATTCTCAATTCCAACAAACGATGATTTTGCCGGATGATGTGGATAAGGAAAAAATCGAAGCCAAAATGGAGAATGGCGTTTTGCATATCAATTTGCCGAAATTGTCAGTTGAACAACAGCAGAAAGCAAAACGTGTTATATCGATTAACTAATCGATTACAGGTAACTGATATAGCGAAGGATACCCCGCGCGGGGTATCCTTTTTTTGTATATGGGCATTGGGCGGCATTTGAAAAAATGTTTATAATTTTCCTTTTTCAAATTAGCATGGCAGTTTTAATTCCATTAATTTTGCAGCCATGGAATTGTTGGTGACATATATTGAAAAATTATTGATAGAGCACGATTGTGTCGTCGTGCCGGATTTGGGTGGTTTTGTGCTGCAGCACGAACCGGCGCAAATCCAGGAAGGCCGCATTATTCCCCCCCATGCAACGATAGGATTTAACAGCAAACTGACCCATGCGGATGGTTTGTTGGTGTCGGAATATGCCGTGGCCAATGACATGTCTTACCGTCAGGCGGCAGTCTGTGTGCAACATGCGGTAGCGCGTTTGCAGGCAACTTTGCAGCAGGAGGGCATTGTGCGTTTAGGACGTTTGGGCACTTTGGCGGCCAACGCCGATGGCATTCTGGATTTTATGCCTGGCGACAATTCTTTCTTGCCCGACAATTTTGGTTTGGCACCTTTGTATTTCAAACCGCTTCCGGTGACGCGCCACCGTCAAATTACACTTTCTGTTCCTTTGCGTCCGATGTGGTACAAATATGCGGCAGCCTGTGCATTGGCGGTGTTTTTAATGGTTTCGCCTAAAATGAAAGAAACTGCAACACTTGATTATGCCGGACTGAATCCGGTGAATTGGTCTGTTGTGCTTGCAGAAAAAGAGAGAGCTGAACAGGCTGAACGGGAAGCCGCTATTGCCGACAGCATTTTTCAAGCGGAATGTACAGAAACACAAGAAGTTTTACATCAAGAACGGGATAAATACCATATCATTGTAGCAGCTTTGGAGAAGCAGGCTGCGAATGATTATTGTATGTCGTTGCTTGATGAGGGCTTTCCGTGCGCACATACTTTTCCGTTCAAGAATGGTTTGTATTATGTTGCTGTGCAGTCTTTCCAGTCTAAAAGAGAGGCGTTGAAGGAAATGCAGCAGCTCCGCAGGACCAATCCGAAGCATGACCGCGCTTGGGTGTTGTGCCAATAATTCCTTATGAAGAAGTTCAAGATTTGACAAATTTTATTTGTCAAATAATTCGTTTTATGTGGTTTTTATAATGTTTTATGTCTGTTTTGGTAAATAATGTTTGACACAATATTATACCAATAATTATCTTTTCTCTCCCAAGTATTGGAGATACGGCTCAATGTAACGTTTGCGTTTTTCTTCAAACAGATCGTTGATAGTTACCATAATGCCGGTTTCATAAATGTCACCGAACTCCTTGTTTGCGCATGATTTGAAAGTTTTCATGGTGGAGCTTATGCCGATATAGGCGCTCATCATGGGCGGAATGGTTTCGTTGAATTTGCGTACTTCCCGTTGCAGGATTTTATAGTTTTCAAATTGGTCTGTTCCGGAAAAAATCCGGTCGGCAATCCGGTGTGATTCAGCCGATAATTCCAGCGCAATTTTGGGTCTGGCCAAATCCATGTTATCAGGAAAAAAGCGTTCCAGGAAGATATAAATCAGGTCGCGGGCAATTGGGTTGTACGTGTTATACATGGTTACCTTGCCTATCAAATAAGAGGTTTGGTACTGGTAAACGATTGCGCCGATAGCATCCCACAAATTGTCGAGCGCAAACAGGCTTTTAGCACCCATTTCCTGGGTCTGGTAATGTGGTTGCACGAATGCTCGCCCGAGTTCAATGGTATGCGGCAAATAGTTTTTGATGAAATTTTCGGAATAGTCGAACAGCGATTCTGTGGCCAAATGCGGTTGTCCGTTGTCTTGTATGACGACATCGCGGCCATCTATATAGCGGTATCCGCCTATGATTTCTTCGGCTTCTGGATTCCATACAATAAGTTGGTGGTATGGTTTTTCCATAAAATCAAATTCGTCTGTGTCGGTCGCGTTTCCACTGCCGCCGCCGCTGTTCCGGTACGAAAGTTCGCGCAGTCGCCCTATTTCCTGCATCACATGGGGTGCTTCGTGCGCTGTGATGTCATAAATAAGGTTGTGCGCCTTGTTGGTTGGACGCACCATGTGGTTTCCAGTAAGTTCTTGTTTGAGCAAGGAACGGTCAACAGGAGCAATTATGTCAGTCATTGTTATCTAAATTCTGTTGTGTGTTATGAATAGCAGCACAAAGATAGATGTTTTTTGACAGAATTGTCCCGATTGGGCCAAAATTGTGGGTTGAGGGAAAACGAAACGAGGCCGGAATTTCATTCCAACCTCATTAAGTTTGCATACGTATTTTCTTGTATGGTTTGTTTATTCATTGGATATTTCCGGTTCGCCGGACCAGTCCATCGTTACCTGTTTGCCATTGTCGAGTGTTCCTTCAAAATGGAAAGTGTAGTAGTTGCCGTTGCGTTCCACGTTCAAGGTTTCATATCCGAACGACCATACATCTTCCGTAGGAAATGCAACTAATTCATCCCAATAATCACCCTCGTAATGATAAGTTCCGGCCGGCAAAAAATCGCTTGCCTCCGACAAAGGAATTTGCAGATACATGATGAAACCGCTTCCCGGGTCATCGGCAAAATCGTTTGTTTCCTGATCCCAATTAATCCCTTCCGTAGGAATTGTCAGATTGACAAGGCATTTATAATCCGAGCTATTTTGAATCTCCATATAAACGTTGTCCACTTTGTAGTCTTGCCCATCGTAATTTAATATTCCCTTGGCATTTGTCGTGTCTTCCTTGTCGCAGGCGCAAAATATGCACAGGCATATAGCCAAAATAGTTGTTTTTAGTAGTGATATTGTTTTCATATTATGATATGGCTTGTATATTGGTAAATTCTTTCCAATCTTCTGCTGTTTTATATGCATCTACAGATTCTTGTGGCACGTAGACTGGTAGGGACAGATCGACTTGGTATGAAAACGCATCATTTGCTTTCGGGGGTATAATGGCCAATACTGTTATTTCTGCCAGTTTGGAACAACCATAAAATGTGGAAGAACCTATACTTGTTACGCCACTACCAATGACAATTTTTTCCATGGCAGTACATTGGGCAAATGTTCCGCCTTCTATAACAGTAACGCTATTAGGTACAGTAATCTCTTTGAGTGAGAAGCAAAAACAAAATGCTTCACTCTCTATATATGTTACGCTATTAGGAATGTTAATGCTTTCAAGTGAAATGCAATGATCAAATGCAACACTTCCTATATGTGTTACGCTGTTGGCTATGGAAATATTTGTAGCTTTTTCACAGCCTCCAAATGCCCATTCTCCAATGCGTGTTATGCCATTTTCGATAACTATGTTTTTAATTTCTGTTCTGTATTCATTCCATGGGTGGCTATAATCATTTTCACCATCAAAACTATAATCAGGCATAGAACCTTTTCCCGATATAATAAGAGTAGCAGATGATGGGTCATATGTCCAATTGAAACCTTGTCCATTTATTGTTGTGTCTTCCTTGTCGCAGGCGCAGAATATGCACAGGAATGCTATGCATATCATTATTTTTGTTATGATCTTTTTCATATACACAGAATTATGGGAATTGTTTAATCATACATGCCATTCCATGTTCGGGCGGAATGGCATGTATGGATTTTCATTTTTTATATCACCTAAAAAGCATTAGAAGTTTATTCCCAACGAAACTCCGGCTACCGGTGTCCGTACGGTGCCGGTGTTGATGGTGGAAAGATAGGGGTACAAGTGCATGTCGATGGATGAAGACATGTTGCGCATATCCTGGTTGTACATGTTTTTTACCTTGGCCACGCGCACGCCATCTACAATAGCACAAATGTCCACTGTAAGCAAGGAAACCGAGCCGGCAATGGCAAATATGCTGCCAAGTATTGGATAATCATACAGCAGTCCTGTTCCTACTCCCATAACGACACCGCTTATGATTGTTCCGCCCAGATAACCGCATCCGCGTCCTACTTCACCGCAAATCATCTGTCCCAAACCAGGAATAATCCATGAGCATACGCCTCCTAATGCAGGGCTATATTTGTCGCCCGGCTGTGGAATATAGGCCGATGGTTCATAAAAGTTTTTGTAGTGTTTGTAGCGCATACCAGGATAAACTTTTCCAGCAGTTCCGTAGTCCATTGGCCTACCGTAATTATTGCCGTAAGCAGCAGGTTGTTGCTGTGCGTTGTAATTGGCTTGGGTCATGGTTTGTTGTTGCTGGGGAACATAGTTGTTGGTGGGAGCGGTGGCCGGCTGTTGGTTGAATACTTCGTTCGTGCCGTTCTCATAGCGTACCATCAACACTTCGCTTTTTGAAATGACAAAAGTCGGTCCGTCTTGGTTGTCGAAACGTTTGTACTTGATTTCGTTCTGGTTCACTTCCGTGATTTTGGCTTTGATGTCTTCGCCATCACGTTTCGTAATTAAGTCCTGGGCTTGCACACATACAGTGAAAGCAAGCAGCATTGTTAATGCAGAAATGATTTTTTTCATACTGTCTTAAAAATAAATTGTTAGTAAATAGAAAAATGAAATGAAAAAGGTTTTGTGTTATGTTGAATTTGTTGTTTTAGAAGTTATATCCTGCCTGGATGGCGAAGTTGCCGTTGTAAAGATTTCCCCAACCGTTGCCCCATTCTTTCTCAAGAAGCATGTTGACACATCCCAAGTCGTATTGTATGCCAACATAGAAACCGCCCGATATAGTTAGGCCTGCGCCGAAGCACCAGCCGAAGTCGAAACGTTTCGCTCCGAAATGATATTCATCTTCTTTTGACTCTCCGAAAAACTTATATTTATCTTTCTCATGCTCTTCGTTTCCAGCACTGTCTGTATAATCTTCAATGTCCACTTCTTTGCCACCAAGCCCGATTGCCAGATATGGACCCGTATTTAATTGCACTTGTAGTGATTTGGTTACGTTTGCACGGAAAGATGCTAATATCGGTACTTGCAAATAGAAAGGACGGTATATTTCTTTATAAGAGGCACTATATTCTATTTCATATAGTGTTTCGCTTTCTTTTGCTACAAATCTTGCCCCACGTGTTGTAAAATACAATCCCGGCTGGATATAAAAACCGTAGGTAACAGGGATATCTACTATTGCGCCAATTTGGAAGCCAGGACGAGTTTTGAATTTGGCAGAATTATCTCCGTCCATTTCATCTATATAAGAGTTTACAAATGTTCCTCTGAAACTTGACAAGTTAAATCCGGCACGGATGCCATAGCTGATGGAAGCATTGGGGTCTTTGCGGAACATGTTGCGCATTTCCCCCGCGAAAGTGCCATCTGGCTGGGCGGTGTTGTTCCGTGGCTGCGCTGCCGGCTGTTGGTAGGCTTGTTGTTGGGCCGGTTGATACGTTTGTTGTTGCCGTGGTTGGGTGGCGGGTTGCTGTTGTACGACTGGCTGTTGCGGCGTAGTGTTGAACAGGTCTTTGCTCCCATCGGCATACCTTACCATCAATACTTCGCTTTTGGAGATGGTGAAGGTTGGACCATCGGGATTGTTACTGCGTTTGTACTTGATTTCATTCTGGTTTACTTCCAGAATTTTGGCTTGGATGTCTTCACCGTCGTGTTTGGTAATCACATCCTGTGCCTGCATGAAAACAGTGCTCGTGAGTAGGAAGAGCAACGAATAAAACAGTTTTTTCATATTGTTTTATTTATTGCCCGGCAGACTCCCGAACCGGACGATTTTTTAAATAATAATTTATCCAGAGATATATAAAAAGAAAGCGCGGGAGTCTGTACCTGTTACTCGTCCCGCAACTCGAGGCCTTCGCATTGCCCACCACAGTAGAACGAGCAACGCAGAAGCCCACGCCGATATGTGTATATATACATACGCATACAGTATGCCAAAAGCATACTGCTATTTATAAACATATCCCGTAAGCATCTACTGTTGCCCTGTTCTTTGACTGTGATCTGAAAAGTTGCGAAGTTTTCGAGTTGCCAAAGACAAAGCGTCAAGTAAACGCCTTTCTTCATATATGTTATCCCACCCTACCTCCTTATCATAGGTAAGGATTCGGCATGGGCGTTGCAAAAGTACATAAAAAAAATGTTTTTTGTGCAAAAATTGGATAGAAATCTTTGTTTTTTGTGTTTTCTGGTATTTAAACAATGGGTTTCATACTCCCGATAGATATGCTAATGGGAAAATGAAGTATTGCCGGATTGACACGATTGTCATATAAAAAGTTGAGATCCGGTAATTTTATCTTTGAAAAAATTTGCAGGGAATTTGCGTAAGTATTATCTTTGCAGCGCAAAACGGTGGATATAGCTCAGTTGGTTAGAGCGACGGATTGTGGTTCCGTAGGTCGTGGGTTCGAGCCCCATTTTCCACCCTTAAAAACGAGAGTTAATCAAACGACAACTCTCGTTTTTAATTTTTCTTGTATAGAAGTTTTACTCTTGAAATAGTTTTATAATTGTCCCATTCCCTGTCTGACCAGTTCTGGTTCATCGCCAGTACAATCAATAATCGTGCTTGGCGTGATGTTCCCTATTCCGGCATCGATTATAATGTCCACGGTATCACCGTATTTTTCCTCCATCAGTTCCGGATCGGTCATGTATTCAATGTCATCACTCAGGTCTGCACGTAACGACGCGGTCATAAGAGGTGTTCCATAGTTCTCAATGATTTGCATTGGAACAGGATGGTTGGGTATCCGTACGCCTACTGTTTTCCGGTTGTTGCGAAAAAGCTTGGGCAGGCGGCTGTTGCCTTCCAGTATGAAAGTGTAGGGACCTGGCAAATACTGTTTCAATATTTTATACGTGTCATCGGAAAACAGCGTATATTCACGTATCTGCGCGATATTCCCGCACACGATGGAAAGCATAGGGTGTTTCAGATCTTTGTTACGCAACATGCAAATACGCTCCACGGCTTTCCGGTTGTTTGCATCACAGCCGAATGCATATACGGAATCAGTTGGATAAATGATAATGCCTCCCTCACGGAAAGTACGGACGATCATGTCCATATCTTTGGGCGTCAGTTGATTGTTGTAGATTTTGAGCAACATGCTTTCTAATTTGTCGGTTCTATGATATTTCCATGCAATGATTCGACGGTACGGATAGCTTCAAGCACCATGGTGTCATCTTGGAAAAAGACTGGATAGAATCCTTCATCATCCAATATGTTGCGGATGATATAGGCTTGTATGCTTTTTTTCAACCATTTTTCCGAAATGGCTATTTCCTGTCGGTTGGGCTTGATGCCTTTTTCCGCTGCAAATGCAACGAATTGGGATAATAAATCTTGCTTATCCAGATAGGTTTGCATTTCTTGCCATGTTTTTATTTTGTTCAGTTCTTCCCTATGCTTGTCCGTATAGCGGAATGCGAACTGATAGGTGTAGGCATAATTGGTGACTTGCATCAGATAAGGCGTGTAACCGGCAGTATCGCGTGGAACGAACACATCGGGCGTTATGCCGCCTCCGCCGTAAACGGTACGGCCGTTGGTGGTCTGGTAATGTGTCGAGTCGGCAATCTGTATGCTGTCCTGGTTGATGAACTCCCCGTGTGTGTAGCGGTTTATCAAATCCATTTCGTATTCTTCACCTTTGCCCATTTCATAGGGTTTTTGGATGCAGCGTCCTGCCGGAGTATAGTAGCGTGCGACTGTCAGCCGTATGGCGGAACCATCGGAAAATGGGAGTTGCTGCTGTACGAGGCCTTTCCCGAACGAACGCCGGCCGACAATAAGTCCGCGGTCGTTGTCTTGCATGGCTCCGGCGAAAATCTCGCTCGCTGAGGCGGAAAATTCGTCTATGAGGACAACCAAAGGTACTTGCTGGAAGCTGCCTATGCCGTTTGCGCGTGCTTCAAAACGTGGATATGATTTTCCTTCAGAATAGACGATAAGCTTTCCGGCCGGTAAAAATTCGTTGGCCATATTTATGGCTTGGTCCATGTAGCCTCCGGTGTTTTCGCGCAGGTCGATGATATAGCGTTCAGCGCCGGAATTACGTAGGCTGGCCAGTGCGTTCAGAAATTCGGAATAGGTTGTTTCGCCAAATTTGCTGATGCGGATAAGCCCGGTTTCGGGTGTTACCATGTAGGCTATATCTACCGATTTTACAGGAATGTCCCCGCGCGTAATTGTGTATTCGAGTATTTCGGGCGTGCCGTTCCGCTTTACGCCGATTTTTACATCAGTCCCTTTCGGGCCACGCAAGGTATGCATCACTTTTTCGTTGTTGATGGTCTTGCCTGTGAATGCGGAATCGTTCACGGTTACGATGCGGTCTCCTGCCATTAAGCCTACTTTTTGGCTCGGCCCTCCGCTGATGACGCTGATAATCATAATCGTGTCGTTCTGGATATTGAATTGTACGCCGATTCCGCTGAAACTTCCCGTCAGTTCGCTGTTGACTATTTCCAGGTCTTCCAGCGGGATATAGGCTGAATGCGGATCCAATTTGCTGACAAAGTCGGTCATGATTTCTTCGGTCAGTTCTTGTACATCCAATGTATCTACATAGTTTTGGTCGGCGTATTGCAACAGTTCGTCTATTTTGCTGTGCGATTTTCCAATTTTGGCAATCACGGACATGTCGGCGCGACGGGCAATCAGGTTGCCGGCCAATAGCCCAATGATAAGCGAGAAAGTGATAATCAGGGGTGTCTTTAAGTATTTCATGCGTCTAATGTGCTATCTAAGAATATAACTTCGATTCCGGCGCGTTCGAGCAATTCCACGCCATCCATAATGCGGTATTTTTCGCCGTATACGACCCGTTTTATACCGGCCTGGATAATCAGTTTTGAACATTCCATGCAAGGCGAGGCGGTTACGTACAATGTGGCTCCATCGCTGCTGTTGTGCGAGCGGGCTATTTTGGTTATCGCATTGGCTTCTGCATGGAGCACGTATGGTTTGGACACGTTGTTTTCGTCTTCGCATATATTTTCGAAACCTGATGGCGTCCCGTTGTATCCATCGGAAATAATCATTTGGTTTTTTACAAGCAAGGCGCCTACTTTGCGTCGTTCACAATAGGAATTTTCTGCCCAAATACGTGCCATGCGCATGTAGCGTTGGTCCAATTTCAGTTGTTTGTCTGTTTTGTCCATGATATGCCGTTTTTTATTATTTGTCACTTGTTTTGCTTAAAAGTTCTTTGGCAAAAGCCTTGATGTCTATGCCGTCGAAATTTCCGGAAGTCATCATGAGCAATGCTGTATTTGTATAATCTATGTTACGTAGTGTCTGCTGCAACTTTGCAGAATCGGTAAATACTTGCAGGTTGGGTTTTCCGAATGCTTGCTGGATGTCGGATGTGGCAATGGGGGCCAACCGTTTGTGCTTAATGACTTCCGGATTGAAATAAACGAAAGCCATGTCGGCCTCATCCATGCAGGAGCGGTATTGTGGCAAAAAATCAGCCGTCAGGCTGCTGAATGTATGCAGTTCCATGCAAGCGACCAGCTTGCGTTGCGGGTATTGGTTACGTACGGCCGAAACAGTCGCTTTCAGTTTGGATGGCGAGTGGGCAAAATCCTTGAATGCAATGCTGTTTTTTGTTTCATATATTTTCTCTAATCGGTTGCTCGCGCCAGTAAAATCGGCTATGGCATGGTAGAAATCATGTTCAGAAACGCCCAACAGCGAACATGCCAAGCGTGCGGCCTGCAAGTTTTGCAGGTTGTGGTTGCCGAATATTTTCAACGTGATTTCTTCATTGCCGGACAATATGCAGGTTATTCCATCCTTGATTTCCGCTGCGGGCGTATTATACGGATGTTTCCCTATGTCAGACCTCAATTGACCGGCTATTTTGCATAATTCCGGGTCGCCTTCAAAGTAGATGAGATGGCCTTCCGGCTCAATCAGGTCAGTGAAAATTCTGAATTGCTCGACATACTTCTCGAAAGTCGGGAACACGTTGATATGGTCCCACGCAATGCCGGTCAGTATCGCAATGTCCGGTTTGTAGAGATGGAACTTGGAACGCGGATCCAATGGCGATGTGAGGTACTCATCGCCTTCAAAAACAGCAATTTTGGCATTGTGGCTCAAGTGGACCATGTTTTCAAAGCCTTCTATTTGTGCGCCGACCATGTAGTCGGCTTCAATTCCCATTTTGTTCAGCACATACAGAATCATGGCTGTTGTGGTCGTTTTGCCATGGCTTCCACCTACTACAACCCGAACCTTGTCACGTGTCTGTTCGTACAGGTATTCGGGAAAAGAATAAATCTTCAGGCCAAGTTCCTGTGCGCGCAACAACTCCGGATTGTCTTTGGTAGCATGCATGCCGACAATGACGGCATCCAAATCGGGCGTTATTTTTTCCGGAAACCAGCCCGCTTTTTCCGGTAACAGTCCTTTGCGTGCCAGCCGTGAGCGTGATGGTTCAAAAATTTCGTCATCCGAACCGGTTATCTGGTAATCTTTCTTTTCTGCGACGGCCAATGCCAAATTGTGCATGGCGGCACCTCCTATGGCGATAAAATGGATTTTTTTCATGTATGTAAAGCCTATGGAACAACTGCTGCAAATATACTAAAAAAGGCATAAAAAAATCCCCTCCGGTTCTTTATGGCCGAGGGGATTTTCTTGCTTTTACAAAAATTATTGTGTTGTACTTTGAATTATTTCTTTTCAACGCTTTCCTCTTCCTTTTTCAGTTTATTTTTCAAACTGTCATAAGCAAGTGGTACAGCCACGAACAAGGTCGAATAGGTTCCTAAAACAACACCGAGCAACATGGCGAATACGAATCCGCGGATAGTTTCGCCGCCGAAGCAGAAGATGGCAATCAATACAACAAACGTACTCATTGAAGTACTGAAAGTACGGCTCAATGTTTGGTTCAATGAATCATTTATGGTTTGTTTCCGGTCGCGTTTCGGATATAAAGATACGTTTTCGCGGATACGGTCGAAAATAACCACCGTGTCGTTTACGGAATAACCGATAATGGTCAATATGGCTGCAATAAACGACTGGTCAATTTCCATGGAGAATGGCATTACGCGCCACAGCAAGGCGTACATACCTAAAATGATAATCGTATCATGTACCAAGGAGGCTAATGTGCCGAGCGAGAAGGCTACGTTCCTGAATCGGATAAAGATATACAAGCCCATGGCAATCAACGAGAATATGATAGCCCAAACGGCAGCTGTCTTAATGTCATCTGCAATGGTCGGGCCGACTTTCTGCGAACTCTGGATATAAACGTCCTTGAATTGTTCGAGGGTTACGTCCTCGCCGATTTTTTCTTTCAGGCCCTTGTACAAACGTGCTTCGATTTCGTCATCAATAGTATCGGAGTGGTCATCGATACCGAATTTGGTAGAAACGCGCACTTGTTCATCTGAACCGATGGTAATTACTTGTACATTGACACCGTCAAACTCATCTTCCAATAATTGGCGTATTTCTTCTGTTTCAACCGGTTCTTGGAAACGGATAATATAATTACGGCCACCGCTGAAGTCAATACCATAGTTCAAATTTCCAAAGAATTGTGGAATCAAACCTATGATACTAAATATGATTAAAATGGAAGATATGATATAACCGACTTTACGTTTTCCAATGAAATCAATGTTCAAATTCTGGAACCAATTCTTGGTTACATTGGTAGTGAAAGGTAGTTCCTTGGCATTTTTTCGGTTAGCATAATTTTCCAGCAACAAGCGTGTCAGGAATACACCGGTTATAAATGATGTAATCAAACCAATAATCAATGTAACGGCAAAACCTTTAATAGGCCCTGTTCCGAATATAGCCAATACAATACCCGTAATCATGGTTGTCAAATTGGCATCCACAATTGCGGAAATAGCGTTGCTATAACCATCAACGATAGCCTTTTTCATGTTTTTACCAGCATTCATTTCCTCACGGATACGTTCGTAGATAAGTACGTTTGTATCTACGGCCATACCTAAAGTCAACACAATACCAGCAATACCAGGTAAAGTCAATACGGCAGAGAATGATGCCAAGATACCCAATAAGAAGAATACGTTAGCGAACAAGGCCGTATCAGCAATCAAACCAGGTATGAGTCCATAATAAAGCATCATGTAAATCAGTACGAGGCAGAATGCGATGACAAATGAAATCAGACCGCTTGTGATAGCTTCTTGGCCGAGCGATGGGCCGACAATATCTTCCTGTACGATACGTGCGGGAGCCGGCATTTTACCGGAGTTCAACGTGTTGGCCAAGTCTTTGGCTTCTTCTACAGTGAAATTTCCGCTGATTTCCGAGCGTCCGCCAGTGATTTCGCTTCTTACGGTTGGGAACGAATATACGTAACCATCCAAAACTACCGCAATGGATTTACCGATATTGTCTTTTGTCAGACGTGCCCATACTTTCGCGCCTTCTGCGTTCATGGTCATGTCGACTTTTGCATAGCTGGATGTTTGTGAGAAGTCGGCACGGGCATTGGTTATAACGCCTCCTTCCAGAGGAGCACGGCCATCGCGGTTACTTACTTTGATAGCAATCAGTTGATAGTAAGTTTCGTTTGCGTCAATGGCTTTTACTGTCCACATCAAACGCAAATCGCGCGGCAATATTTCCTTTACTTGTTTGGTTGCGAAGAAAGCGTTTACTTTGGCAGTGTCGTTATAGTGTACGGTACCTACGACCGGGCCGGCATAAGGACGTCCGCTTTGGTCAACGCTCAATTGCATAACAGAAAACAATGGGTTTTCTTTTTCCCATGCCAGACGGGCTGCCTCATTGTCTGTATCAGTATCTTCTGTCGTCCCTAATTGTGCTGCCAAACTATCAACCGTAGTGGTTATGTCTTCTGTTGTGTTTGCTATATTGTCATCTGCTGCTACTTCTTTTTCAGCTTCGGTAGTGTTTTCAGCATTTTCAGTTGCTTCCTGCATGGAGGCCAGAATGCTGTTTGCTTGTACAACATTGTTGAAAATCTCACTTAATTCATAGGTTTCCCAAAATTCCAGATTGGCGGTTCCCTGCAAAAGTTTGCGGACACGTTCTGGTTCTTTTATCCCAGGCAGCTCAATCAGGATACGGCCGGCTTGATCCAATTTCTGTATATTGGGTTGTACAACGCCGAAGCGGTCAATACGCATACGCAATACATTGAATGAGTTGTCTATGGCACTCTCAATTTCTTCTCTCAGCACTTTTACGACTTCATCGTTTGTCGAGTTCAATGAGATTTTATCTTTCAATTCGAATGTGCTGAAAATAGTTGCCAATTGGGCCTGTGGATCTATTTCGGAGTATGCTTGCACAAAGAGTGTCAAAAAGTCAGTCTGTCCTTTTTGCTGCCGTTCTGATGCCAATTCCAATGCTTTATTGAAATTTTCTGTGGTATTGTAGCCGGAAAGTGCCCGCAAAATATCTTCTACGGATATTTCCAATGTTACGTTCATACCTCCTTTTAGGTCAAGACCTAAATTGATTTCTTTCTCGCGGCATTCTTTCAGGGTGTACCAGTTGAAATACACGTTTTTCCCTGAAATGGAATCCAGATAATAATACTCTTTTGCTTTGTCTCCGTTGGCGTATTCTTTAGCTTTTCTGTTGTAATATGAAGTAACAACGCTAAACGATAAATAAAACAAACATACCAACGTAAGTGCTACAGCCAGAATTCTGACAAGTCCTTTGTTTTGCATTTTTGATCGTTATTTTAAAGTTAAATTTAATTTTGCGACAATGCTTTTTCAGTATTCCTTCTGAAAAAGCGTGCAAATATAGTGTTTTTTTTCCGAAAAACAGGTAATTCCAAAAAAATGAGTGGAATTGCACGCTCGGTTATGCGTTACGATTCGTTTTTCTCGAAAGCAATGACAACGATTATTTTAAGGTTTTGAAATACGGACATGCGAATTACATAGTTTTCTATGTATTGGACACTTTATAATAATTGTGTTTTTTTGAGTTGTAATACTTTGATTATTAGTTGTTTTATTGTCAAGCTCAGATGTTGGGAATTTTGATTTTTTTGTGTAGCGATGTCTAAATGTTGCTTTGGAGTTTGATGTGGAATTGAACTTGTTTTGATAGGTTAATAATTATTGTATTGTTTCAAAATGCATTGAAAAAATCCGATATACGGGAAAGCACATCGGATTTTATGATTAATAAGCTGTTTAAAACAGGCTTGGTCTGTTTATTCCACCACCTCCCCTTTCAGTGTGGCGGCTGTGGCTTCGTTTATTCGGACTTGTATGGTTTCTCCTATTTTGCGGTCTTGCCGTGGGAAAATTACAACCTTGTTTTGCGAGTTGCGCCCATACAATTCTTCGCGGCTGCGTTTGGAAAATCCTTCGACCAGAACCTCCGTGATTTTTCCGATATCACGTTGGTTGCTTTTGTAAGAAAGCTCGTTTTGCAGGGTTATGATCTCGTTTAACCGGCGGAGCTTGGTGTCTTCGTCGATATTATCCGGTAGATGTTTTGCGGCATACGTCCCTGGCCGTTCTGAATACTTGAAATTAAAAGACATGTCGAAGCCTACTTCCCGCATGAGCGATAATGTTTCTTGATGGTCTTCTTCCGTTTCATCGTGAAAGCCGCAAAAAATGTCGGTACCTATGCTTGCATCCGGCAATATACGTTTTATGGCGGCGATACGATCCAGATACCATTCACGGGTATATTTTCTATTCATGGCTTTCAGTATTTTGTTGCTGCCGCTTTGTACGGGGAGATGGATAAATTTGCATAAATTCTTGTGTGCGGCAATGACCTCCAGTGTACGGTCGCTCATGTCTTTCGGATGCGATGTGGTGAAACGTATACGCATATCCGGTACATCATTGGCGACAATTTCCAATAGATCGGGGAATTCCACAACTTGCCCGCTTTGTTCATAACGATAGGAATTTACATTTTGCCCAAGCAAGGTGGCTTCTTTGAAGCCGCGTTGTTGCAGATCGTGTAATTCATTCAAAATGCTTGTTACATCACGGCTGCGTTCCCTGCCGCGTGTGTAGGGAACAATGCAATATGAACAGAAGTTGTTGCAGCCCCGCATGATGGATACGAAACCGGAAATACTTTTTCCGATGCGGCGCGGAATGATATCCTTATACGTTTCCGTCGTGGATAATTCAATATTGATGGCTTTCTCTCCCCTTTCCACGCTGCCAATCAGGTGCGGAATGTCTAAATAAGCATCTGGACCTACTACAAAATCAACACCATGTTCAGTTATTAGACTGTCTTTGATACGTTCTGCCATGCAACCGATGACCCCGATATGCAAATGTTTGTTTTTTTTCTTTTGCGATTGGAGGAATTTTAGCCGTTGGATGACTTTCTGCTCGGCGTTGTCCCTGATTGAACATGTGTTGATGATTGCAATATTAGCTTCCGCAAGTTCTTCGGTCAAGTTAAAACCTGCTGTTTGCATAATGGCGGCGACCACTTCGCTGTCTGCCACATTCATTTGGCAGCCGTATGTTTCTATGTAAAACTTTGAGTCCATTTGTTTAGCATAAAATTACCGGCAAAAATACGAAATTATCATTTGGAAAAGCGTTTCTTCATTTGTTTTCGCTCGTTTTAATTTTTACATGCAGTTATGGCAATGATTTTATTTTCTTAAAATAAACTGATTTATCTTAGGCATGAGTAATGTTTCCTATGCTTGTTTGCATGTTTTATATTGTTAATAATCAACTGTTTATATGATAAACACATCATATATATTTAAATTATTGAAACGAAAAGCTGGGAATTTAAAACAAAAAAATGTTGTAGACTATTTTGTTGTATCAAATAAATATCCTACCTTTGCCGATGTAAAAAATAGATAAATTTTTCATAGTTAAGGTTTAGGTTAATTTGGCGACGGGTAGCTGGGAAGTTACTCGTTGTTTTCTTTTTGCTTTTTTAGGAATCATTCTTGTGATGAATGTCAAATGAAAATCTTATCTTTGCTTATTGGAATTTTGCTAACGAATAATGGATAATTTAGGCGATTATATTTATTTAGTCCTTTTGGTGATTGCCGGTTTGACCAGTTTATTGGGCAAGCGCAAGAAATCGGAAGCAAGGAAGCAACGACCGGTTGTTTTGTCCGAAAAGAGCTGGGAAGAGCGAATGCGTGATTTGAGCAGAAAGCCAATAGCCAAAGATGAAGAACCGGAAGAAACGGGCACTATGGTGGAGCCGGAGGAGTTTGAATATAAAATGCCGGAAAAGGAGGTTATACCGGCTGTTTCCAAGGTTGCCCCGAAAGAGAGCATATTGCAGCCTACACAAATACATATTGTGCCGACCTCTTCCAAGCTTCAATCTCAACTGTTGGCAGAAACGGAAGAGTTGCTAACGGATGAGTGTTGGACCATGGCAACAGTGGAAGATGCGCGTCGTGCATTTGTATATAGTGAGATATTCAATAGAAAGTATTAAGGCAAATTATTTTTATTTGCTGACTAGCATAAAGAATTTGAGCAGGAGTTTCGCACGTCGAAATTCTTGTTGTTTTTATGGTAAAGTAGAAAACAAAATAAACAAAAGATATAATTTTAATTTTAGGAATTATGGCAGTAACTTATATGACCGAAGAAGGTTATAAAAAATTGATGGATGAATTGAACGAGCTGGAAACGGTTCAACGTCCGGCTATTTCTAAACAGATTGCAGAGGCACGTGACAAAGGCGATTTGAGTGAGAATGCAGAGTATGATGCGGCGAAGGAAGCTCAAGGTATGTTGGAAATGAAAATCGCTTTGCTGAAGGATACAATTGCATCCGTGCGGCTAATTGATGAATCAAAAATCAGTACGGATGAAGTGCAGATTTTGACCCGCGTAAAAATCAAGAACGTCAAAAACGGGCAAATCATGTCGTACATGATTGTTTCTGAAAGTGAGGCTAATTTCAAAGAGGGAAAACTTTCAGTTACGACGCCGATTGCAAAAGGTTTGCTTGGCAAGAAAGTAGGTGAGGTGGCCGAAGTGTCTGTCCCGAGCGGCAAAATGCAGTTCGAAATTTTGGAAATATCTTTGTAACCGATAAATTAAAGTATTATGACGATTTTCAGCAGAATCATTGCCGGAGAAATTCCTTGCTACAAGGTAGCGGAAGATGAACGCTTTTTTGCGTTCTTGGATATCAATCCTATGGCCAAAGGGCATACATTGGTCGTACCGAAATTGGCGGAGCCGGAAGAAGATTACATTTTCAATTTGGACGACAGGACTTTGGCAGATATGATGGTTTTTGCAAAAAAAGTTGCGCAGGGTATTAAGCAGGTTATTGACTGCAAACGTATCGGGGTGGCTGTTTTGGGCATGGAAGTACCTCATGTACATATCCATCTGGTGCCGTTGTGCAAAGAGTCCGACATGGATTTCCGGAAGGAAAAATTGTCATTGCCGAGTGAAGAAATGTCACGCATTGCTTCTGAGATAGCAAATGCTACGAAATAATTTAAATTTATTTTACCCGTTCGATGGTATAATCTAATATACGGAGCAAAGCGGTTTTTGCTTCGGATTCAGAAAAGAAATCAAGTGCTAGTTGCGCTTGATTTTTTTGTTCGTGCATGACTTCGATACTTTGTTCAATGCCGTTGAACGTATGTACGAACTTTTTGATATCCATTAGGTTTTCAGATGAAAAATCCTTGTTTTTGATAATGGCTTCAATTTGTTTGCGGCGATTTTCTGGCGCATTTTGCAAGGCCTTGATAAGTGGTAGTGTCATT
This sequence comes from uncultured Bacteroidales bacterium, assembly GCA_949282265.1. Lineage (GTDB taxonomy): Bacteria > Bacteroidota > Bacteroidia > Bacteroidales > Paludibacteraceae > CALUNA01. The sequence continues at coordinate 188,812 of CASDOZ010000001.1, forward strand.
TTTCCTTCCCGAATGTCGTTCATGGTCGGTTTACCGATTTCCGTATTGTCCGAAAAATCGAAAATGTCATCCTTGATTTGGAAACAAATACCTAAATGTTCACCGAATTGTTTCAAAGCCTGCTTTTGTTTTTCTGTGCCTTGTGCGGAGATGGCGCCGGCTTCCACGCATACAATGAATAATTGTGCTGTTTTTTGCCGGATTATTTTGAAGTAATCTTGTTCGCTCAATGTTCCGGATTGTGCACCTGACAGTTGCAGCAACTCGCCTCCTGATAGTGATTTCCCTATATTGGCGATAACTGAGAGCAATTTCACGTCTTGTGTACGTATGGCGTTTTCCAATGATGTTGACAGAATGTAATCACCAGTTAGGATGGCCACTTTGTTATCCCATTGCGCATTAATGGATGGTTTTCCGCGCCTCTCCATAGTCGTGTCTACCACATCATCGTGCACGAGGCTTGCCGTATGCAACAGTTCGAGCGATACTGCACTCAAAAGCGTATTTTCCGTTATTTTCCCGCAAAGTTTTGCCGCCAGCAGGATAATCATTGGGCGGAGCTGTTTGCCTTTTTTTTGTGCCAGGTAATGTAAAATTTCTTTCAGCAACGGGTTTTCTGATTCGAATGTCTGCGCGAGCTGTTGTTCGTATTGTCCGAATTCCTGTTGGATAGGTTTGATTATGTCGTCAATTATTACCATGCGTTTTCTGGAATCGGCCGCAAAGTTACTGTTTATTTTTGATTTATCTGCACAGTAGTGTATCAACTTGTCGCTTTTACAAGATTTTTGTTATCTCTTCCAGCGATTTGACGGTAAATGTTGCTTGTATTTCAGTTTTAAGTGTATTTGGGTGATATAAGATTTGATCAATACCGCAATTTTTGGCACCGGCAATGTCAGTTTCTGGATTGTCGCCTATCATGATGGCTTCATTTGCCGATATGTTGTTTTGTTGCAAGGCAAAATCGAAAAAGCGTTTGTCCGGCTTCTGGAATCCGACATCTTCCGACAGGATGACATGGTCAAAATAGTTACCTAAATGTGAATTGTTGATTTTGCGGTATTGGACTTCGCTGAATCCGTTCGATAGCAAAGAGAGCCGGTATTTGGGTTGCAAATATTCTAACAATTCTTTTGCAAAAGGTATCAAATGTGGCTTGGTTGTTGTCGTCATCAAAAAATCATGCCCTATTTCTTCGGAAAATTCTTCGGAAGTTTTGGCTTGTACTTGTCTGAATGGATATAAGAAACGTTCTTTGTGCAAATATTCTTTGGTGATTTCGTTGCGGTTATAACGTTCCCACAATTGTTTATTGCGGAATGTATAAAGCCGGAAAAAATGTTCAAATGAACCGAAATAACGTTTCAATTCATATTTTGCGTACATGTCTTGTAGGGAAAGGTAGGCATTAGTCCTGAAATCCCATAGGGTGTCGTCTAAATCAATAAAAACACAACTGTATTTTTTCATTTTTCTAGTTTTCTTTACCGGCGATGCAAATTACAATTTCTCCTTTGGGCGGGTTTTCCGTGTAATAGGTAGCAAGTTCGGTCAGTGTGCCGCGTTGCGTTTCTTCGTGTATTTTGCTGATTTCCCGTGAAACGCTTGCCTTGCGTTCTGTACCGAAAAATTCTGCCAACTGTGCCAATGTTTTGGCTAACCGGAATGGCGATTCATAAAAGACCATGGTGCGTTTTTCCTCCGCAAGTTGGTTCAATTTGGTTTGGCGGCCTTTTTTTTGCGGCAGGAAACCTTCAAAGCAGAAACGGTCATTGGGCAGGCCGGATGCTACCAAGGCTGGCACGAAAGCTGTTGCGCCAGGCAGGCATTCCACTTCAATGCCGGCTTCGGTACATGCCCGTACAAGCAAGAATCCAGGGTCGGAAATGGCCGGTGTGCCGGCATCGGAAATGAGGGCAACTGTTTGGCCGCCGCGGATGCGTTCCACGATATGTTGGACGGTTTGATGCTCGTTGAACTTGTGGTGCGACTGTTGCGGGGTCTTGATGTCGTAATGTTTAAGCAGGACGGCACTTGTGCGTGTGTCTTCCGCCAAGATTAAATCAACCTCTTTGAGTATGCGGATAGCCCGGAATGTCATATCTTCCAGGTTGCCGATGGGAGTCGGAACCACAAACAGTTTGGACATGGTGCTCAGAATTTTCTGCGGACGATTTGCATGAAACGTTCCGTGGCCGGACTATCCGGGTTCCAGTTGAATTTCTTGCTTAGATATTGCTCGGCAGACTCCAAGTCCTTGCAGGCATTGATAACGGTAATGGTTTTGCTCATCAACTCGCCGTTCCCGCCGAACAGTTCGCGCTGGAACAGGAAGCGGTCGCCTATGCTGATGGCTTGCTTGACATCATCAACTTTGTGTTGCAGGGAATCGTTCCGCGTGATTACTTCGTGTTGGAAGAAATGCCTTTCCGGTTGTTTGGCCGGTTCTTCGGAAATTGTTCTGGGTGTAACGTCTGCTATTTGCTGTGGTTGCGGTTCTTCTGCGGCGATTTCTTCGCTTACGGTTTGTATCTCATGTCCGGCATTTTCCTCTTCTTCAAGAACAGCAATTTCCACAATTTCTGTGCATTCTGTTATTTCTTCCTCAATTGCAGGCATTTCCGGAATAACGTTCTCTTCCTGTTTTTCGGAAACCGGCTCAGGTTTCTCCGCTGTTTCTTCTTTGGTTGGTATTTCTTTCTTGTTTTTTTCTGTTTCTATGGGTGTTTGATCTTTTGCTTCCGTTTCCGGTATCGCCGGTTCATCAGGTTGGTTGCTGTTCGCGGTTTTGGTTGCTTGTGCATCTTGTCCCGTAAGCAGTTGTAGGTTTTCTACAATTGCAGACGCTTTTTGTTGGGCGAGCTGCAACAAAATGGTAGGCAAAACATCTATTTCATCGAAGCCTTGCGTCAATTGCGCAAGTTCCGAAATGTCTTTTTGTAGTAATTTGACAATGATTTCCTTGTTCATATTATCATTAACCAGTTGTAATTTCTATTTGGCGACTCTTTCAAGCCATTTGACCATTCCAAACATAGCACCCATTGATATACAACAAACGACTAGGAATACACTCCAACATTGCCAGATTGGGATTTTGTTGTACATAAGCGGGCCAATCCATAAAAGCAAGTTTCCAACAGCAGTTGCACCGAGCCATAGTCCTTGACATAAGCCTTGTAAATGCCTTGGAGCCACTTTTGAAACGAAAGATAATCCAAGAGGCGAAATAAATAATTCAGCTACAGTCAGGAAAAAATAAAGTACAATAAGTACCCATGGTCCAGCTTTCATGGCTTCTTTTGTAGTTTCTCCCAGATCCTTGAATTCTGCTGCCGATGGATATCCCATTGTATATGAATAAATGGCAAGGAATAAATAAGCCATACCGGCAATGCCCATACCGTAGGCAATTTTTCTCGGGGTGGAGATTTCTTTACCTTTCCGGATTAATGAGTTGAATAACAACATTATTACCGGAGTGAGTACGATTACGAAAAATGGGTTTACAGCTTGCCATATTTCTGGTGGAATAACTGAGGTATTGACGAAATCACGTGCGAACAACGACAAAGATGTTCCGTTCTGATGGAATGAGAACCAGAAGAAAATTACAATACCTAATACAGCAAACAAGGCGTACATACGTTGTTTGATTTCGGTTGCCATTGCCATTTTTTCTTCCGGAGTGTATTCAACAAGAGCTTGGCTTTCTTTTTTGCTTGGAGTAGGGAAAATTTTCTTTGTAGCAATAAATACGGTTAACGAAATCAGCATTGCTATGACTGATGCGATGAATGAGTAATGGATTCCTGTATTGAAAACATCCAGATATTGGCTGCAGAAAATGCTGGTGTCTGTTACCGGTATTGTGCTTGCTTTTTCAATAAGTTCGGTTAGGTTTCCCATTTTGTCGGCTGCCAGATTGCCGCCTGCGTCTAGATAAGCATGGCATAAGGCTGGTAAGTCGGCGTTGTAAACCATGTTATTGGCGTTTAACCACCAGTTTCTCAACAAGGGTGCAACAAAGGGTGCTATGAGCCCGCCGATATTGATGAACACGTAAAAAATTTGGAATCCGGAATCGCGTTTGTTTTTGGCAATTGCAAGTGCCTCTTGGCTTTCTTTTGCGGCTTCTGCTTCATAATTGTCATATAATTGTCCTACAATAGCTTGTAGGTTCCCTTTGAAAAGGCCATTGCCGAATGCAATGAGAAACAGGGCAACGCATGTCATTGGGAGCAACCATGAAATATTGTCGGCTGTTGATAAAATCGGAATGGATAAGATTAGATAGCCAATAGACATGATAATCAATCCATTAATGATAGTTCCTTTGTAATTTTGTGTTCTATCGGCTATGAAGCCGCCGGCAAGACTAAGAACGTAAATACCTGCATAAAAGAACGAGTAGATTAAACTTCCTGTTTCATCGCTTAAGCCGAATTTCGAACATAGAAACAATGTTAATACTGCGTTCATGATATAGTATCCGAAACGTTCGCCCATGTTGGCGATGGCAGCAGGGATGAGGCCTTTGGGTTGGTCTTTGAACATAGATTTTCCGTTAAGTTATTTTTTGCCCACAAAAGTAGAAAAAATGTGTAGAATTACCGCCGTTTATAGCCGGATTTTGTTTTTTTGTGTCTTTATTGTGGCGTTCCGGCTTTTGTCGTCCAAGCGTCGAGGATGGACAACAGGTCGTCCCAGACAATGGATTTGTTTATTTCATTCAGGATTTCGTGCCGCATGGCAGGATAAGTTTTTGCGGTAACATTTTGGTAACCAACATCAGACATTCGTTGTACGGCGGCTTCAAATTTCCGGTCGTTGATGCGGCACGGGTCGTCCTGGCCCGAAATAAACCAGATGGGCAGTTCCGGATTTGCCATTTGCCATCCATCTTTGTCGTAAGCGTCCTGCATGAGCGCGAACAGGTTTTCAAAACCGTTGGCAGTGAATTGGTAGTTGCATAATGGGCTTGCATCGTATGCAGCAACAATTTCCGGGTCGGAACATATCCATGCATTGGCGGACGGCTCGTCTTTGAAAGCTTTGTTGAATGAACCAAAAGCCATTTTTTGTATTTTTTCAGGGCGCGACCGGTCTCCATGCCGTCGTGCGTATCCAGCAGCTAATTTTTCGCCGAAGGCGGAAGCACTATTGTAACTTGGGCTTCCGCATACGATCAGGCCGTTTATTTCGTTATCGAAACGTTTGGTATAGGCGCGTACTACCATGGAGCCCATGCTGTGCCCGAACAGGAACAGAGGTTTGCCGGGGAAAAGCGCGCGGGCTTCTTCGCTGACAATGCGGACATCCTGGACCATGGCTTCGTAGCCGCCATCGTAGAAATAGCCGAGGTCTTCAGTGTCGTGTACGGAAGCACCGTGTCCGCGATGGTCGTGGATAATGCATGCATAGCCGTGTTCGGACAAAAATGCCATGACGGGAATATATCGTTCCTTATGCTCGCACATGCCGTGTACGAATTGGACAATGGCTTTCGGCTCTGTTTCCGGGAAGGAAACCATTATACCCAGTGGAATGGAATCGGCTGATGCGAGTTTGGTAAATGTGCGAAAATTGCTTGGCATGACTTGGGCACGGCCGGAAAGTGAGAGGCATAAAAGCCCGACGATAAGGTATGAAAAACGTTGCATAATATTTTCTTTTAATTAGTGATTTTTTTGATGATAAAAAACGTGAAGGCATCTTTTTCTTTTGCAAAGATAGGCATAAAATCGGTATTTTACCGTACTTTTGTTTGGAATATGGATTTTGTCATGAAAAAATTGTCTTATTTTTTATTGTTCCTATTGGTATGTGTTCTCGGTTGTAAATCCAAGCGGGTGGTTGTCGAACCGCTTCCTGTGCAGCAGACGCCTTTACAGGTTCGCCAGGATAGCTTGTCCACTTCTCCGGTCTTATCAGCTCCGGTGGTTTACATGTTGGCGCGTGAGTACGAAAGCATCCATGATTCTACCACACTCAAATATCATACCGATGTGGCTGCTTTGGTTCGTCAAGACAGCATTACATTACCTCATTATATGGAAATGCGTTTGTCAGAGCTATATCCTGCTTGTTCATATAAAGGTTTGATGCAAAAACTTGGAAGGACGGCGCGGAAAGCCATTCCGAAAAAAAGATCACGTACGGTACAATTACCTTCCGGGACTTCCGATTCTTTTGCCATATTGGAAGATGCAGCCTATCATACTTCTGATTATGATGCATTTCATGCCTTTGTGTCGGATGAAGATGAAATACAGTTTTTGAATATGACGGATGCGGAACGCAATGTATATTGTTTGATGAACAGTTTGGCGGATGACAGCACATTTTTTACTTTATCCGATATCGATACGGTTATTGTTCGCGACAGTGCTTGGAACTTGAATAAACCGTTGTTGTCCGACAGTATTCCTTTCTTTTTGCAGGAAGACCTGACTATTCCTTTCCTGTTTGCCGGTGCCGGTTCATATATGTTATACCGCATTATGCAAAGCAAAGCACGTGCGGAATATGTGTCCAATTATTACTATCCTGGCCAAACCAAGGATGGCCGGCGTGGAGATGCTTATAAGCACTTGTTTGCAAATGTATTGTTGAAACGTTATACGACAGATGCTTTGGCATGGCTGATTATGGATGTATATTGGGAAAACCAAGGTAGTAACGCACCTTGCGACATGGTTATGGATTTACATAATAACTATGTCGGACGTTCACGTTACCGGCAGTTCCGCGGTGATTTCTGGCGCGACCGTTATGACTGGCAGGCATGGTCGGAAAATATCCGTCTGTTTGTGGAAGACACGACCCGCAATGCGACTTACCAATCCTGGAACAAGCGTTTGCCGTTGTTTTTTATCCAGCAGGAAGAAGAAAAAACCGACCCGCAACTATATCTGTATTGGAACAAGGAATGACCTTGCCTGCCTTGCAGGGATTTCCTATTTTTTTACATATAAAGTTTGTGTCGGGAAAGCAAATTCGAGTTTGTTTGCGTTGAATTGGCGCAGGATTTCCAGATTTACTTTTGAGCGGGTTTTATAAATGTCCTTACCTTTTTTGATATAATAAATAAACCTGAGTTGTAGTGCAAAGTCTCCGTATTCCATAAAACATGTATCCACTTCGAGGTTTATGTCTGTAATATGTTTCGGCAGGTTTTTTAGGATATCAATGGCCAATTCAAGTTGTTCAGGTGTTGTGTCGTAAGTAAGTCCGAGGTCAGTTATGACGCGCCGGTTGGGCTCGGATGTGATATTTTCCAACGTGCTGTCTACTACTTTATAATTCGGAATGGTAATAAGCCGGTTGTCCAATGTGCGGATGCGTAAGCTGCGCAAACCAATATCCAGGACAAATCCATCTACATTATCTATTTTGATACGATCTCCAATGCGGAATGGCCTGTCGAAAAAAAGCGTAATCCCACCGAATAGGTTTTTGATCGTGTCTTGTGCCGCCAAGGCGAGGGCGGCACCTCCGATGCCGAGTCCGGTAATTAGTGTACCCACCTGCACACCGATATTATGCAACGCCAGAATAATGCCGACAAACCATGTAAGATAGTTTAGTGACCTTTGCACAAGAATGGAAATATTAGCATCTACTTTGCTGTTTTCGCGACTAGCATACGAAATCAAAATAGTTTGTATCAATGCGCTGAGCAACCGTGTGACAAACCATGTCCCGTTCAGAATCACAAGGACGGTGTAAACTTCATGAATTATCTGCATGAACTTGTCTGGCAGTGTCAGTCGGGTGATGGCGCACCAGATGGATATCAGCATGATGGCGAAAATGAACGGTGCCCGTAGTTTGTTTACCAGAAAATCATCCACTTGGTTCTTGGTCTTGGCTGCGAACTTGATGAGTATTTTTTTTGAAATCCAATATACACACCTTCCAACTAAGAAGCCGCCGATTATGATGATGCCGGAGATCAGCCATTCCAACAATGAATTATTCCAGAAAAATTGTTCTTGTAGCATAAATATTTGTGTTCTTGTATTCCTTTCAAAACAGTTGCAAAGGTAGATGAAAAAATCAAATTATCATTCGTTGACCGGTTGATTCGTTGATTTTAAACAATACGGCCAAGACAAATGTCATAAGGCCGTGTCGATAGTTAAATCATTGGAACGTGTATGTCCTAATTATTGTATTGCATGGCATTGGTGTCTGCATATTGTATTTGCAGGTCGATAAGTCGCTTTTTTAGACCTTGGGCAAGTTCTTTTGTGCCAGGTTGCCCGTATAAATTGTTCATTTCCGTCGGGTCGTTTTGCAGGTCGTATAATTCCCAACAGTCTATGTCGTTATAAAAATGGATTAATTTGTAGCGGTCGGTACGGATTCCATAATGGCGTTTCACTGCATGTTCTGCCGGATATTCGTAATAATGGTAATAGAGTGAATTTCGCCAATCATGTACTTCTTCACCACGCAATAACGGCAGAAATGAAATGCCATGCATGTCTGTGGGGATTTCAACACTAGCCAAATCCAAGATGGTTGGCCCGTAATCAATATTTTGCACCATTTGGTTTATATCGCCTTTTTTGCCACCCGGCAAGCGGACAAGTAGCGGTGTGCGGAATGATTCTTCATACATGAACCGTTTGTCGAACCAGCCATGTTCACCCATGTAGAAGCCTTGGTCGGAAGTATAAACGACCATGGTGTTTTCCAATAAACCGGCTTCTTCCAGATATTGTAAAATCCTTCCTACATTCCGGTCAACAGAGTGTATAACGCGTAGATAATCACGTAAATATTGTCTATATTTCCATTCTGCAAGTGCTTTTCCTGATAAATTGGCCTTTTTGAATTCTTTTATAATAGGGTCATAATGCTTGTCCCACGCGGCCCGTTGTTCAGGTGTCATGTGGTTGTTCATGTTGCGTCCAGCCTCTTCAAGGCGCGAATGGATTGTGTTTTCCTTGTCAGCTAATTTCAGGTCATAGACCAAATCCATGTCTTTGGCTATGCTCATTTCCTGCGCGGCGGCTGCTTGCCGGCCGGCATAATCGTCATAAAAATTGTCTGGCAATTCGAATTCGGCATCGCTGAATAGTTCCAGGTCTTGCAAATCGGGCATCCATGTGCGGTGCGGCGCTTTGTGGTGCAACAATAGGCAGAATGGTTTGTTTTTATCACGTTTGTTTTCCAGCCAATCGATAGCTTTGTCGGTCGTAACGTCGGTAACATAACCTTCCGATGCTATTTTTTCTCCGTTTTTTATAAAAGGCGCGTTATAATAATCACCTTGCCCGATTAGGATTTCAGAATAATCAAAACCTGTCGGTGCGGAAGTCAGATGCCATTTGCCGATTATGGCTGTTTCATAACCTGCTTGTTGGAGCAGTTTCGGGAAAGTCTGCTGGCTTCCATCAAATTCACTGGCGTTGTCAGTGAATCCGTTGGCATGGCTGTGCTTTCCTGTCAACATGCAAGCCCGGCTTGGCCCGCTGATGGAATTGGCTACAAAACTATTGGTGAAACGCACTCCTTCATTAGCAATACGGTCAATATTCGGTGTTTCTATCAGTCTGTTATCGTAAGCACTAATAGTTTGATAAGAATGGTCATCACTCATAATGTACAAAATGTTCATGGGTTGTTCCTTCTCTGATTTACAAGCAAGGAGACCCATTGTGGCAAGAGCCATTACGGTCGTTTTTCGACAAGAGAGAAAGGTTGTCATAAGCAGTTGTATTTTTCGATGGTTTGGCAACAAAAATATGGGATTTTTTTGTCTTTGCCAAATTCATTTATAAAAAGTTATGTCAACGTTTTTCTACTCTAAGCAGACTGGTGAAATTATATTTTGATTATTTGTAAATAATGCACATTATATGTATTTTATTTATGTACAAAATAGAATAAAATATTTTACATAAAAATTTGATAGATAATGCAATTAGTTGTAAATTAAAAAAATATGAGACCACAAGAAATTCATATTGGGAAATTGATAAAAGAAGTTGTAAGACAGAGTGATTATACATTATCTGACCTTGCACGAGAACTTGGTATATCGCGTCAAACTTTGAATGGTTGGTTAAATAGAGACGATATGTCAGTAAAGAACTTGTTTACAATTTCAGAGCTTTTAGGTTATGATTTTTTGAAGAAGTTCAATTTGCCTTCGGCCAAAGAACAGGAAGCAAAAATAGTATTACAGATTGAGATAGATAAAGAAAAGCAGGGTGAGGTTTTAAAATTTATCCATGATAAAGATTTGTATAACTTATTGTTGAGGAAATGACTTTTTCCGGTAATTGGAGATGTTAAGTTGATTTCTGCAAGTTACCGGTTTTTCAGATTGTAGCGAGTATTTTTGACCAATTATCATTGTTATGTTGAATAATCATAGCGAGGATAGTACATTCACAGCCATTTTCACAACCTCAAAGGAAGGTTTTATCCAATTCGCCTATTCATATCTTGGGAATATGGAGGAGGCTGAAGATGCTGTTATGGAATCGTATGTACAATATTGGGAGGTTAGCCAGAGGACTGATAAAGTGATCCGTGATGCGAAAGCTTACATTTTTATGATTTTGCGTAATAAGTGTATCGATTTATTGGAGGCCAAGAAGCAGCATTTACAACATACGGAGGTAATGTACGACCAAATGGTGGGTGAGATAGAGTTGAATATTACATCATTGCAGTGTTGTGATCCTTCGGAACTTTTTAGCAAAGATATTACGCGTATCGTTACAGAAACTATTGATAACATGCCGGACCGGACGCGCGAAATTTTTTATGAACGTTATTACGAGCAAAAGTCTTATAAGTCAATAGCGGAAGCATTTGGCATATCAGTAAAAGGTGTAGAATTCCATATGACAAAATGTTTGCGCGTGCTGCGTGAACGTTTGAAAGATTATTTGTAACTGATGCCTCCTCAGTTGGCCTGCATTCCAATCCACATGTTAAAAATTATTTTTTATTTAGGGAATTATTTTCCTAAGATAGTCTTTATTTTCGTCTATGTGTGGAAGGAATGGACGAGAAATTATTATACAGATTTTTTTCCAATGATGTAACACTGGCGGAACGCGCAGCAGTTAGGGAATGGGCTGCTGCATCACCCGCCAATATGCGCATGTTTTGCCGTGAGCATAATATATACAATGCGATTGTTTTATCGGCAGGTGGCATTTCCGTACGTAACCGGTATAGTTTCCGCCGTTATTATCGTCGCCAGTTGCTGCGCATTGCCGGCGTTATGCTGTTGTTGCTAATGGCGGGTTTTGGAACATTTTATGGCTTATTTGGCGATAGGATAGTTCCTATCTACTCCTTGACTGTACCGGCGGGAAATAGTAACAACTTATTATTGCCGGATGGTACAAAAATCTGGCTGAATGCCGGTTCCACCATAAAGTATCCAGCTTCTTTTATTGGATTGAAACGTGTCATTGATGTGGAAGGTGAGGCTTATTTGGAAGTCACTTCCCAGCGGAGACCATTTATAGTGCGTACTCCAGGTGGGGAGGTTAAAGTTTTGGGTACTAAATTTTATGTAACATCGACTCCGACAGAAGAATTAATGGTGTCTCTTATGGAAGGTTCCGTTTGTTTGACTGCCGGTGACAAAAGTGTGGTTTTGAAGCCAGGTTATCGGGCACAACTTAAGCAAGGTAGGTTCAAGCAGTCGGTTATTCGTTCCTTTGAAACGGAATTGTGGAAAGATGGGATTTATTATTTTGAGGACCAGTCTTTTCGTGATTTGATGACTGGTTTTGAAAAATGTTTCGGGGTTAAAATTAATATTGATAACTCCATTGAGACAACGCAACGATATACGGGTAAGTTTTATCGTTATAATGGCGTGCAACATGCTTTGCGTGCCTTGCAGTATGATTTTGAGTTTGATTACAGCTGGGACAAAGACAGGAACACGATTTTGATTACTTCGAAAACACAAAGATAAAATTTTATAACCTTAAAAACTAATACTTTATGACGTAGAAAGACCATAGGGACATTTTGCATTTTCATTTTAGAAAAAAATCAACAATTAAATTATTGGAAAATTATTTTATTAATCGTGTGCTAATATGCATGTAAAAACACGTATGTCAAGAAACAGTTTCAAGGCAATTTTGATTGCTTTAGCATTGGTGTCGGGTTTGGAGGCCAGTGCGGATGCGTATTCACGCATATCCCTCACAGAAAATAATGTTTCAGTTGAGGAGGTTTTGAAAAAGATCGAACAGCAAGCCCAGTGTTTATTTGTGTTCAATACGCAGATAGATACGCAACGTTCAGTTAACTTGGATGTGCAAGACAAGCCGGTCAGTGAAGTGCTGGATCTTATGTTCAAAGGAACTAATGTTACATATTCGATTCAAAACCCGAACATAGTCCTTTCCCAGTCAACAATTCAGGTGGCAACGGAAACACCTAAAACGAATAGCCGGACTACCAACGACCGGATTGTAACCGGTACGGTAACTGACTCATCAGGTGAGACCTTGATCGGATTGGCAATCCGTGTTGTCGGGACAACTATTGGTACGACGACCGATTTTGATGGGAATTATTCCATCAACCTTCCGTCTGGTAGCAACCAGTTAGAATTCACTTATATTGGTTATCAACCAATGACGGTCTCGGTGGATGGGCGCAGTAAGATTGATATCGTTATGGAGAGTGATGTGCAAGCATTGGAGGAAGTGGTAGTAACGGCTTTAGGTATTGAGCGTAAGGCTACTTCATTGACCTATGCAACACAAAAAGTCGGTGGTGAAGAATTGACCCGTGCGAAGGATGCCAATTTTATCAATTCCTTGCAAGGTAAGACTTCTGGATTGGTGATTACACCGAATGCGAGCGGTGCCGGCGGTTCGTCCAAATTGCTGCTGCGTGGTAATTCATCTATTTTGGGTAGCAACTCACCTCTGATTGTGATTGATGGTGTTCCGATGGCAGACCGTAGCACGACCCAGATTGGCGATGCGTTGTTGTCGGGTGGAAATACTACTGACGGTGGAGACGGTCTGTCGAATATCAACCCGGATGACATAGAGTCCATTACGGTGCTGAAAGGTGCGAATGCCGCCGCTCTGTATGGTAGCCGTGCCGCCAACGGTGTGTTGATTATCACGACCAAGAAAGGTGAAGAAGGCCGTATAAGCGTAGACATATCGAGCAGTCTTCTGGTTGAGACTCCGCTTCTTACTCCAGAATTCCAGAATTCTTATGGTGCATCCGTGGAGAGTTATCTGGACAATTCCCTGAATCCGAACAATCCGGTGCAGAAACGCCGTTTGAACATGTATTCATGGGGCCCGCGTCTGGGAACGTATTCCTCGGAAGCTTTGGCTGAAATTCCGTATATGCGCAATTATGCATTGAATAACGTGGGGAATTATCTGCAGACTGGAACGAACTTCAATAACAGTATTTCCGTAACGGCAGGTACGAAGGTGGCACAAACTTACGTTTCTTACGGTAATACGACTGCAAACGGTATAATGCCGTCCAATGAATTCGTGCGGCATAATTTCACTGTACGTCAAACGGTGAGTCTGTGGAAAGACCGTGTTCAGATTGATTTTTCCGGTAACTATATTCAGCAGACCGCCAAAAACCGTCCTGGTTCCGGTATCTACGGCAACCCGTTGTATGACCTGTATTTGATGCCCCGTAATGCGGATATCCGTTATTTTGAGAACAACTCGGAGGTTGAGGGTGATTTGTACTACATTAATTCAGTTGGCGGAACTTATAAGCCGACCGGGGTGAAGGGTCCGATTCAGCAATGGCCCTGGAGCGACAGTGAGAACCGTAACTCACCTTATTGGCTGAACAACCGCATTACGCGTGAGCAGCAGCGTGAACGTTTGCTTTCTACAATTGGCTTGAAGGTCAATATCATTGATGGTTTGACTGCTCAGGTACGTTTCAAAATAGACCGTACGACCGATACGAATGAAAACAAGACCTGGCAAGGAACGCGTGCCAAAACCTATTACAATTCGGTTTATGAGTATGCCAAGATTTCCAACAACCAGATGTTCTCGGATTTCTTGATATCATATTCCAAACAAATAGGTGACTTTGATTTGTCTGCCAACTTTGGCGGCAGCACCATGCTGGAAAATTACGAGGATTTTGGCATTAACTATTGGATGAATGACTCAACGTCCACACCGAACGTATTTGACCCATCCAATGTGAAAAGTCCTTCCAATACGGGAACTTACAAGTCAAAAGACCAGAACTGGGAAAATGCGCTGTATGCAACGGCTTCCGTAGGTTACAAAGGTTTGGCTTATATTGATGCTTCTGTACGTACCGACTGGTCGCGTACCTACACGCAGTTTGCTTATCTGGGAACTCCCGACCATTATACCTATTACAGTGTCGGCGGCAACGTATTGCTGAATCCGCTATTTGGCATAGAGAGTGACTGGTTCAATCATTCCAAGTTGCGTGTTTCCTATTCGGAGGTAGGTAACTCCATTCCGAACCTGAACTATGGCGGCAAGCCTACCAACTGGGGTTCCCAGATAGTTTCGGCGGCCGCTTACCGCGAGTTCCTGGATCCTCGTCCGGAAACGATGCGTTCTACGGAAGCCGGTTTGGATGGTCGTTTGTTCCGCAACGCGTTGGATTTTGATGTTACTTATTACCATACCATGATGTTGAACCAATGGTTACCGCAAACGGCAGCAACAGGCGGTAATTTGCCATTGAACTCCGGTAAAATACGTAACCAAGGTGTGGAATTGACATTTGGTTATAATTGGCAAATAACTAAAGATCTGTTGTGGCGTACTGGTATAAACTATTCATACAATACGAATATGGTATTGGAAACTTATGGTGAAAATAAGAATTCGGTCATTGAGCAGACTCCTATTTACCAAGGCGGTTTGAAAGTTCGTTATGAAGTGGGCAAGCCTTATGGAGAACTGTATGGTCGTGGATTTAAGAAAGATGAAAATGGCAACATAATGACCGACCGTTTTGGTGCGCCCATGCTGACAAGCACGTATGATGAATACCTTGGTAATGCAAATGCTCCCCATCATTTGG
Organism: uncultured Bacteroidales bacterium; assembly: GCA_949282265.1. GTDB lineage: Bacteria > Bacteroidota > Bacteroidia > Bacteroidales > Paludibacteraceae > CALUNA01. Next base: position 203,893 of record CASDOZ010000001.1, read on the forward strand.
GTTGGAACAATACCTTTACTTACAAAGGTTTCTCGTTTTACTTCCTGATAGATGGCAAGATAGGTGGCACGGTTATTTCCTATACGGAAGCACGCTTGGATGCCTATGGTGTTTCCAAGCGAAGCGGTGATGCCCGTGATTCCGGTATCACATACATTTACAACCAGTCGGTAGGAGGTTCATTGGCCGGCGTGGCCGTTCCGGGTGTGATTATGCCGGATGGAAATGTTGCTCCTGCACAGGGCTATTATACTGCCATAGGTAGCGGTGAGCCGGCTTTGGGTGAATATGCATACGATGCCACTAATTTCCGCCTGCGTGAAGTTTCATTCGGATATACATTCCGCAATTTGCTGGGAGATGGCAAGCATTTGAGTTTGTCGGCCGTTGGCCGGAACTTGTGTTTCCTGTATCGTGAGTCACCGGTAGATCCGGATATCTCGGTTTCAACCGCCAACTCATACGGAGGTTTGGAAGCATTTTCCATTCCTACTACCCGCAGTTATGGTCTTAACTTAAAAGTAACATTCTAAATCGTTGTTGTCTATGAAAAATATAATAAACAAATTGGCCGGTATAGCCTTGTCTCTGCTGGTAATGGCCGGAATGTCTTCCTGCTATGATACGGTATTGGAATTTGATGATACAACAGTTATAAATTCAGAAGACGGTTCCGTTTCGTCCGATTCCTTGTCTACGATAGAGGAAGCCACGGGTATGATAAGGAATGTGCAAACCCAGGTTATTTCCGGACCTGTACATGCCTATCAGAATCAGGAAACGGAATATCTGATTGATTTTGCTGGTTACATGAGCAATCCGCATAATTTTGATGGCCGTCTGAAGTCAAGTTTCTGTTTTTATGATGATTTTGCGAACGGACAAATGGCCCAGCTTCAGAATCTGGCTCCGAACTGTGTTCCTGTAATGAATTCCGGCAAGAAATTAGGCATAGAACCAATTTCAGCCTTGGCCAGCATATTGTTTTCCTATTCAATTTACCAGTGTGCGGTTACGTACGGTCCTGTTCCGTATGATGATTTCCGTGCGTTGAAATCGGAGCGTCCGCTGACTTATAACGAGCAGTCCTATGTGTTTGAACAGCTGTTTATCGAGTTGATCCGTGCCGATTCCATACTGGCAGCTTACCAGCCCGGCAATCAGGTTCTGGATAACGCTATTGTGCAGTCGAATGCCTTGACCGAAGGCGTGGAAGTTTCTGCCCAGGAAGCTGTAAACCATTGGCGCAAGTTTGCCAATTCCATGATTCTGCGTTTGGCCATGACTTGTGTCAAGGTAGATGGCTTCACCGTGAACGGCAAGACTGTCCAGACATTGGCTGAGGAAGCTGTGGCTCGTGGCGTATTGGAAGCCGGCGACCGGCAGGTGGCTCTAATGAGCGGCACAAGCGGACTGTTTGGAGCGCTGCATCCGTTGTATATTGTGGCCAACCAATGGGTTGATGCCCGTTTGCATGGAACATTCCACAACATATTGCTGCGTACCAACCATCCGGCATTGGAAACATGGTTTGCCAAAAATAGCGGTCAGTTGACCAGTAAGTTCAATGTTGTTTATCCATCCGGCAGTGAAATCATGTCCATGCGTTCCGGAACATATCTGGAATCGTCCGGTAATGCGGCATACAACTATATTCTCTATTCCAAATTCAACGATTTGGTCTTCTCGGCTCATTCGTTGTGCCTGTTCATGGTGGAAGAAGCCCTGTTCCTGCGTGCGGAAGGTGCCTTGCGCGGCTGGAACATGGGAGGTGATGCCCAGACATTCTATGAAGAGGGCATCCGGGTGTCGTTTGAGAAGAATACATTCAACGGTTTGGATTCCTACATGTCCTGGAGGGGTCTGGGAGACAATACGGTTTCGGAGAAAGACAAATACCTGTATGTGGATTATTATGATCCGGACAATAACCTGTATGATGAGAGCTCGGACTATTATTATAAGTTGAATAACGCCTGGGGCGGCATAGATACCAATCCGGTGACTTCCGTGAGTGGTAATGAATGGTATGAGCAGCAGTTGGAGAAGATCATTACGCAGAAGTGGATTGCTATCTTCCCCATGTCCGTGGTGGCTTGGACAGATATACGTCGCACTGGTTATCCAAGGCTTTTGCCGGCGGTGTATGGTGCCTATGCGGAAGCGGATGGTTCAATTTCCGATGAACTGACCGTGCGCCGGATGCCGTTTACAACTGGTGGAATTGCAGAAGCTACAACCGATATTAACACAACCGGTATTCCCGCTCTGGATTCGGAAAGCACTGGTGATCTCAAGGGAGACATGCAGGGAACTCGCCTGTGGTGGGATGTGGCAGACAAATCGAATTTCAAATAAGCAGGTGTATGTCTTCTCCGAAATCCGGAGAAGACATACAGGTACAACCTTTCAACAGGAACAAATAAAAATGTTATGATTAAAAACAGATGTCATAAAAATCAATCAATTAATTAATTCAGTATCATGAAAAAGAAATTATTATTGGTAGCAGGATTGACGACGTTCGGCGTCGGTTTGCTGGTGGCACAGAGTGTGCCTACACATCCGAACTATATCGATTATGGTACGGATAACAACCAGCGTTTCACGGAGGCGTTTGTGGAAATGTTGGATCAATGGGAACCCGGTGACAAGTATTTGTCCAAATCGGATCCTGGTTATAATGACTATTGGGATGAGAGTTTCTTTATTTCCCGTGTGCCGGTAAAGGAACGTTTCACCAATACGGCAACGCAGGCTAATCCGGATTTGCTGGCAGTCGATCCGGAAAATCCGACGGCAGCTACATCTGCCAACGAAAAGAAGCTGTGCTGGTTCTCACCTATTGGTGAAATGTCCAAACAGTGGAGCGGCATGAGCCGTTATACGTTTGAGTCGGACAACTTCGGCATGTGGCAATACCTGGATGTACATTCCAATGTATCGTCCCAGTTGTTCCGTTCGCCTGGTGTGTTCAATGATGTGGCTCACAAAAACGGCGTTGTAACGGGAGCCTATTATTTTATAGACTGGGCACGTGCAGTTAACCCGCAATCTGCTGACGGCAAGCCGCTTGCGGCCTTGTGTGCCAAGAATGGCAGTACATTCAAATATGCCAAAAAACTGGCCCAGTTGATGAAGTACTATGGTATCAACGGTCTGGCATTTAATCCGGAAGGTTCGTGGAGTGGCGGTCTGGAAACAGATTTCCCGGCATTTCTGGCCCAGTTGCACAAGGAAGGTGAGGCTATTGACTGGCCTATCCATGTGGCATGGTATGCCTATGTAACCAATAGTGGTGGTTTGAGCGATAACAGTTGTTCCCTGACAAGCAATTCCCAGAACTGGTTCCACAACACCTCGATAGGTGCCCCGGTTACGGATGTGTACTTCCTGAACTATAACTGGAGCGAGAGCAGTTTGAGTAATTCGGTCAACACGGCAAAAAATCTGGGTCGCAATCCGTTTGATGTATATGCCGGTTTTGACCAGCAGGGACGCGGATACGGCCAATCTGGTACTTCCGGTTCCAATGCCGGTTGGAATGTTTTGGCAAAATATCCGGTTTCCATTGTAGTATGGGGCGCTCATGACCGTAGTCAGCTGTATGCAAACTCAAGCGCACGCGGAACAGCGGAAAAAACCATACAGGATACCTATCAGGATTTCCAGGAGATGTTGTTCACGGGTGGAACAAAAAATGTATTGAGCGCACGGAACCTTGGTTTGAAAGACTATTGTACCGTAACCGCTTCTGATGAAGACCTTGCCGATTGGCATGGCTATTCACGCTTTATCAATGCCAAGAGTACGTTGCAGGAGTTGCCGTTCATAACCCGTTTTAATTTGGGTAACGGTTTGAACTTCAAGAAAGAAGGCAAGGTAACCTTTGAGCAGAAATGGTATAACCTGGGTATGCAGGATTACCTGCCGACATGGCGCTGGTGGGTTGATACCGGCGACCGCAATGTTCCGGCCGATGCCATTGCATGCGATTTTGATTTTGATGAAGCATGGTATGGAGGTTCCAGCCTGAAACTGTCGGGTAAAACGGTAAAGTCGGAAGTGAACCTGTTCAAGACCAAATTCAAAATAGAAAGCACAAGCGACAAATTCAGCCTGACCTACAAGGTTAAAAACGCTACTGCCCCGAACCTGAAATTCAAAGTCAGCCTGGAAGGTAGTGAAAGCGTGTATAAATATTATACCATTCCTACATCGGGCTTTACCGCCAATTCCTGGATTACGGCAGAATTCACGGCAGCCGACCTTGGTCTGAAAGCTAATGACGTGATTGCCACAATGGGTGTAGTTGTGGAAAATACTACCGAGAACTATGCATTGTATTTGGGCGAAATGTCGTTGATACCGGCTTCCTACAACAAAACACCGCGTGCACCGCGTATTTTGCATGTAACTCCGGAAAAGCGTGTTTACAATGCCGTTGACTTCAAAATGGTTTGGAGCATGCTGGATGACGGTGTGCAGGACTTGAAATCAGATGGTACGCCTTATTACAACGAAGATGTGGATGCCTGGTATTATGAAATCTATATCCGCACATCGGAAGATGAAGAACCCATCTTGCTGACTGCCACAACGTCTTGGGCAGGTTATGTAATTGATGCCCCGTTGCCAACAGAGAACGCTACTTACTATCAGGTAGGTGTACGCGCAGTCGGTTTGGATGGCAGCGAATCGGATATTACCTGGAGTGAAAACCAAACTTCCAAATTGCAGAAAATTACAACTTTGCTGGTAAGCAAGCCTGTAATCAAGCCGAATGAAGAATTTGATATTTATTTTGAAGATCCGAATTACCATCCTTCTCAGATCAGGGTATTGAGTGCTCTGACCGGTGAGGAAATCAAAACGGCATCGGATGTAAGCGAACTGACCTTGTCATTGCCGGAAACCGGCTGCTATGATGTGGAAGTAACGGTAGATGGCGTTGTTACAATGACCCGTGGATGCATTCTGGTTTCTCCTGAAGAAACAGGCCGTATGCCGGTTATTGAATCCTATAAGGCAAATCCGACAACAGCAGAAGCCGGTGAGGAAGTTGTTTTGACTCCTGTTTACACCTCCGGAACCATGTATGGCAGAAATCAGGCCACGGCTTCGCAGGCAATTTATATCAATGACCCGAATGTGTTCTATGTACCCTATCAGGTACTGACAGGAAACCAGGACAATACATTCTGTTTCTGGTTCAAGTCCGATGAATTCGAACATGGTTCTTTGGGTACATCCATTGCCATTAAACGTAATGAAAACTATTCTAAAGATCATCCGGGAGCTTCATGGACTTATGACGTATGGCAGGAAATGTGGTGCGTTGTCCGTCCGAAAGATTACGATGGACTGACTGAAGACAATCTGTTGTCCATTAATTTTGATGCACCGGCTGGAGGAACTCCGAACTATGAACATAACTATGAGTCGGATGGATACAGTAATGGTTATTCCGTTTCACCAAGCGTATGGAACCATTTGGCCATTGTGAAAGAGGATGGCTATAACCTTAAAGTTTATTTGAATGGCAGGGAAGTTATCAATTGTCGTGCAAGAGGCCAGGGACCGACCCAGTGGAATGCCAACTTTTATATAGGTCTGAGCATGACCAATACCAGTACCTACAAAGGTTGGATAGATGAAGTGCAGCTGTGGGACAAGGCTTTGAGCGCAGATGAAGTGGTAGAAGCCATGAGCGGCTATGCTTTCCCGCCGACCGGTTTGCAGGGTTACTTCAAATTTGAGGAAATTGTGGCTGATCCGGATGGAAACCCGGGATTCCGCAATGATGGTAACTCGAACGATGTGCAATATGCATATGTAGCATATTTCGGTGAAAATGCAACTTCCGGCAGAAAAGAAGAAAAACCGACCAACCCGACCGTAGGCCCGGGCGTACCGATGATGGAAGGAACCCAGAACATTATGCTGGAATCGATAGAATGGATTCTGGAAGGAGCGGAACACACGACAGATGGCGATGGAGTTGCTACAGCTACTTATGCTAAATCGGGCGAATATCCTGTGACTTTGTCTGTAACCAATTCATGGGGCACAACTACCAAGACTTTCGATAACTTGTTACAGGTAACGGGTACAACCGATTTGGATAATGAAAATGTTGTAGAAAACTTCTATGTATATCCGAATCCGTTTGTAAAGGATGTGAATCTGCGCTTTGCAAACAGCGGTCTGTTTGATATAGCCGTGTATGATGTTCAGGGACGTGTAATAACTGAACAGCAATACGAAGCTCGCAGCGGTGCAATATGCACCTTGTCTATTAACAACGGTAAGGGCATGTATTATGTGGTTGTATCGCAAAACGGTAAGCCGGTACAGTCGTTCAAGGTAATTGCCCAATAAAATGATTTGCATGTACGGGGATACAGCGTCCCCGTACATTAAATCTGTTTTTAATCAAATTTACGGTTTTGGCCGTATCTAAAGAAGAAAGATATGAAGTTAAGAAATTTATTTATTCCATTGGTCATAATGGTTATGGCAGCTTGTCAGGAAGCGGAATATCCTGTTGAAGTGCCGGTTTATGCCGATGTGGATAATCTGGTGACCGTAGACAAATCAACGACTACCATTGGCGGTGAATATACGGTAAAATCCATGGAAAGTTTTACTTACGGTATTAAGGGAATGCAATCCACTGATGAGGTGAAATTACGCTACCAACAGACGGGCGAATTGATGTCGTGGTCGTGGGGATATCAGTATTTGGGTATTCTTACCGGACATGAAACGGCAGAGGATTCGGCCAAGTTGTTAATATCCAACGGTCGGAAATATGAGCCGGATACCATAACCGTAGGCTATAATGTAACAGACCAGTGGAAAATGGGCAAATGGGACTTGATTGTATGCCGTGGTTCGGAATCGCAAGTGATAGGAACCTTTGACTGCAAGGTGCTGATGAACGATTCTGTTGACTTCAGTCGTGTCAACGGTGGCATAATCGGTGTATATGCAGATGGCTGGCAAGTAGGTGAAGACACCTTCCTTATTGTCAGGCCGGATACGAAAGAGCCGGTTTTGTCCGTCCAGGCTTCTGCAACGTCAGAATCGAGTTCTACGAAAGTCGTAAACTTGAGCTTTGTTCCCGATTCCATTGCCGCAACAGGAACATATCTGCTGCAGATCAAGCGTTGGGGCTATGCCATGGTGCAGGATTTGGGAACGGTTGATTTCTTTTATTACCAGTATGCCACTCCGGTGTTTACGAAAGATGGGGATGACTGGTATATAAACGTCATGCTGGATGAAGCTGTTGATGGAGATCGTTTTGTAGTCGGCTACAACAACAACAAGAAAAGCTTTACCCATAATATAAGTGAAGAGAATTTTGATGCTGAAACGAACGTTTACCGTATTCTGATTGAGGAAAAAGCCTTGAACGATGAGGAAACATATGCGGTCATGTTGCGTAAATCAACCTATAACATGAATCTGGGTGAGGTTACGTTGAATATGTCGGAATTTGAATAAAAAATCTGCTGTTTTGCCTTTCTCCTCAAAACGGAGAAAGACAAAACAGTTTTTATACAATGTCAGTGCAATACTTATATCTTTATACCATGCTTATAAAAAAAACATTACTGATTATGCTGGCTGCCGGCTTTATGGCAGGAACTGCGAATGGTAACATCGCTTGACTACTCGACCCGATAACCTTTAAGTACTTCTTGAAGAGGAATTTGTTGTTATGACAATAGGAGCAAGGGAATTAATTTTGTTTTCAACTTTACCTTGTGTTCATTTGTTCTGGCACGGAGTACTTTTTTTCTTTTCCATTTTGTTTCGGATGGGATGGCAGGGGGACATCTTCCGAACCGTATAATAGCTTTTAATGGCCTTATGGTAAACATGATACGAAAATATCTTTTCATGCCGGCAATTCTGTTTCTGTTCTTGGATTGTCCGCATCTGTCGGCTCGTGTTTACACAATTTATCCCATACCGCAATCTGTAACGGAGTCATCACAAACCATAACCCTGACTTCAGAAATAACTGTAATATACGAAAGCGGCATCGATGAAACTGTCCGAAACCGGGCGGAAGAAGTATTCACGGCTGCCGGTTACCGGCTGACGGAATCATCTGCTCCTTCGGAACGGACTTCCAATTTATATGTGGGCTGCTACGGTTCCGGCGAGGCTGCTGATACTTATCTGACTGAACATGATTTGCCTTCTGCGGTTTTTGCAGAGGCTCCCTATAAGTATGACCCTTATCTGCTGCAAGTGAACGCCAACAGCATCCATGGCGATATTTTTGTGGCCGGTAATGATGAAGGTTCCGCTTTTTATGCTTTTGCCACCCTGGAACAAATGTTGGAGCAGGCCGTAGGGTCTTCTTTGCAGGCTGTTACGGTGGAAGATTATTCCTATACGCGTTATCGCGGCATAGTGGAAGGTTTTTATGGTTATCCTTATTCCGTTGAAAACAGAATCAGTTTATTCAAGTTCTGCAAGCGTTTTAAATTGAATCTGTTTGTTTATGGGCCTAAATCCGACCCATATCATTTGGGCAAATGGCGTGATGATTATCCGGTTTCGCTTACGGATGAAGAACGGAAATACGGTATGATTACGCAGGATGATTTGCGCTTGATGGCGGCTGAAGCCAGGGCGTGCGGTGTGGATTTTGTCTGGGCTATTCATCCGGCCATGCAAAACGGTATTAGTTTTAGTAGTGAAACTGCCATGGAATCCGGCTTGGAAGCTATTATGAACAAATTTCGGCACATGCATGATTTGGGCATACGCGGGTTCGGTGTTTTTATTGATGATTTGAATTATACACCTTCCGGCAGTATGCAGGCCTATTTGGCCGACCAGGTGCAAAAACGTCTTCGCGCGGCATTCAACGGCAGCCAGGATAAATCCGGACATGTTTCGCCTTTGTTTTTTGTGCCTACGGCATATGCATTGAATTATGGAGGTTCTTATACGTTGTCGGATTTGCAAAGCGTTGACAGTGAGGTTGTAATTGCTTTTACTGGCTACGATTGCTTCTCCAATCTCCGTCCCTCTTCTGTCACTGACATGAAAAGCCGTATCGGGCGCGACCCGTTATTCTGGTGGAATAATCCGGTCAATGATGACCATGATGACCGCTTGTATATGCGTCAAATGACTACTCATTGGACAATAGAACCTCCTTATGGACCAGTTGATGGCTTGCATGGCATCATTATGAACCCAATGAACCAAGGGCAGGCATCCAAAGTGATTTTGTTTGGGGCAGCCGACTATTGCTGGAATCCTGCTACTTTTGATGTGGATGCCAATTGGGAAGCTTCATTCGGTTATATAGCCAATGGCGATGCGGATATGGCGAAAGCCTTGAAATGTTTTGCGCGCTATTCCGATGCTTTGGTAGAGGATGATGACGTAAGAAGGTTGTATGACATTTTTATGACTACGTTCCAGAATGGTAAGCTGCCAACAGAGGCGGCCGCTTTGCGCACAGAGATGTCTGCCTTGTTCGATGCCTGCACTTATCTGGAAAATTGCCAGAACGCCGAGGAAGATGATTTCCGGCTGATGTATGCCGACATACATTGTTGGAATAGCAAATTGAAAGCTATGAGTTCTATTGTGGTCGATGCATTGGATATGTTGGAACAAGGGATGGATATGGAGCGTGCCGATGGCTGGGAAAAATACATGCACATGTACGAATTGTACAATGGCTTGGATGTTGATTCGGCTTATCTTGTCAGTGCACTTGAAGATCAAGGCATTAATTTGCGTGAAGAATTTTATGCTGTGTCGCCTGCTGATACTTATTTGCGGCCTTTTGTGGACTTTATTGTAGAAAAAACCGGTATCGATATTCCCGGCCAGTGGCCGGAGCCGGATACGGCACAAATTATAACTAATTTGCCGGATTCCAATGCACTTTCTTTATTGGCTGGATTAGAAAATATTTCCTTGGAAGGTTTGCAGCAAGTGCAATTTATTTCTGGTGGATATGCAGGTATCTATTTTGGAACGTTGGAAAGAATCAATATTAAAGCGGATTTGCCGGCTGGTATTGTTTTGGAAATCTCCCAGAATGGTAAAGAATGGAAAGAAGTTGTATTGCCAGTCGATGGACAAATTGCGGCTTATGTGAGGTTGATTAACCGTTCTGGTTCAGTTCTAATGCCCAATTCTGATGATTTGGTTGTTGACAAGGTTGTAACAACGGTCGATTTGCAGCCGATGGCATCAACCAATATGGAAACTTATTTGCTTAACAGTGTTGATTTGGTCACGGATGGCAATGTGGACACTTATTTTTGGAAAAATGGTTCACAGGCAATCGGTGATTATATTTTGCTGGATTATTCCATGCCTGTTCCGCAGCGTGATATTTCCATTACGTTCTGTTCGGCTGACAGACCGACGGGCACAGTTGCTATTGAAGTTTCACTTGATGGAAATTATTGGCATGAAATAACTTCTTTCACCGCCGATGATTTGGATCAGACTTATTCGTTTACATGTGATGCGCAAGGTTATAACGCACAATATGTGCGTGCGATCTTACGTTCCGCTTCGGGGTCGGAATGGCTCAAGGTGGCGGAATTTTCATCAAATGCTCAAGAAGCCGTTGCTCCGACCATCAATCAGGATGGTGCTTTTATTTCCACCTTATGGGATAAAAACATGTCAACCTCTTATCAGGCTACAGGAGCTGGTTATATCGAACATCAGTTTATAGAGAACATGTTGGTCAAGAGTATCGAAATATTCCATTATACGCAATTTAATGAAGCCGCTGGGCTTCCTGAAATTTTTGTACGCACTGGGAATGTTTGGTCGCCTGCTGGTCATTTGGATAAATTGTGCACAATTATAGACACGCAAGATATGGATTCTGTTACGGCGGTTAAAGTAGAATGGAACGCACAAAACGTACCAGAATTGTATGAAATTCTTGCGTTTGGCTATCCACCTAAGGCAGATGAAAATCTGGGAACAGATTTGTCTGGGCATGCTAATCGTGCAAAGATATATTATAAGAACGGTCATGTTCATATTTGCTCAGAAAAACCAATGTTTTTTGTTTCTGTATTTGATATTCATGGGCAATTGCTTATACAGGAAAATTTTGCTGGGCAGTGTATGGCTTCTGTGCCAATTGCCGGTAATTCGGCTATGTTTGTCGTGAATGTAATTTGGCAAGATGGTATTCAGAAAGCCTTCAAGTTATTACCTGTTTGGGAGTGATGTTAAATTTTTAAGAGATATATTATCATGAAAACAACGACTGTATTGTGTGGCTTAAGCCTTATTTTTTGTACCGCTTGCGGTGGTGTTCCGGATAAGAAATCGGAATATGTCGATTATGTGAACCTATTTATCGGTACAGGGGGGCATGGGCATACCTTTCCCGGGCCATTGCGTCCTCACGGTATGATACAGCCAAGTCCTGATACGCGGATTTATCAATGGGATGCCTGCTCAGGTTATCACTATTCGGATAGCTCTATCAACGGGTTTTCACACACTCATTTAAGTGGTACCGGAATAGGTGATTATGGTGATGTTTTGCTTATGCCGACAGTTGGTGTACAAGATTATCGTTATATGGGTTATGACAGCCAGCAAACAGCTTATGCATCAGAATTTTCGCATGAGGATGAGGTAGCTACGCCAGGTTATTATGGCGTTTTGCTGAAACGTTATGATGTATTTGCCGAATTGACGGCTACAGAACGTGGCGCGTTGCATCGTTATCGTTTTCCGGAGAGTGATAAATCTGGCTTTATTATCGATCTGGATTATAGTTTGCAACGACAAGAAAACCAGGATATGCAACTTGAAGCCATTAGCGATACGGAAATTGTCGGCTGGAAACGGACGCAAGGCTGGGCCGAAAACCAGCAAATCGGCTTTTACATGCAATTCTCCAAACCTTTTGCTTGCAAAATAGTGGATACACCTATTGAAGTTGAATGGAATGGCGAGAAACGCATGTTGCCGCAGTCCAAAGCGTTATTGCAATTTGCCACTACCGAGGGCGAAGAAATATTTGTAAAAGTGGGTATTTCAGCAGTGGATGTAGAAGGTGCACGCCGGAATGTTGAAATGGAAATTCCTACTTGGAATTTTGATAGTATTGCAATGGAAACACGCAATATTTGGAACGATTATTTGGCCTCTGTCCAGGTGGAAAGTTCTGATGAAACAGCAAAAAAGATTTTTTACACAGCACTTTATCATACGGCGGTTCATCCCAGTTTGTTTACGGATGTAGATGGGCGCTACCGTGGCATGGACCAGTTGGTACATCGTGCCGAAAACAATACGGACATATACACGGTTTATTCGTTGTGGGACACATTCCGTGCCCTGCATCCATTAATGACAATTATACAACCTGAATTGAACGATCGTTTTATGCTGTCGTTGATGCAAAAATATCGCGAAGGCGGCATTCTGCCCATGTGGGAATTGGCAGGTAATTATACGGCAACCATGATTGGCTACCATGCGGTGTCCACCCTTGTGGATGCATACATGAAAGGAAGCAAGGCAGTCGATGGGCATGAACTGCTGAAGGCTTGCATACGCAGTGCGGAATATGATACGACGGGCATTGTCGCATCGCGCCGGATGATAGGCGGATTAATGCCTATTTCTAAGTATTATAAAAATACGATTGGTTATATACCTTATGACAAGGAAAACGAATCGGTGGCCAAAGGTTTGGAATACGCTTACAACGATTGGTGTATATCCCTTTTGGCAAAATCATTAGGCGAAACGGAAATTTCCGAGCGTTATAAAACGCTTGCCGGTGCGTACAGGCATTATTTTGATGCTTCCACTGGATTTATGCGTGGAAAATCTATCTCTGGTGAATGGCATACACCTTTCAATCCTCGTTATTCAGACCATCGTAATGATGATTATTGTGAAGGGACGGCATGGCAATGGACGTGGTTTGTTCCTCATGATGTAGATGGCTTGATGGAGTTAATGGGTGGACGTGAAGCCTTCATTGAGCGTTTAGACTCTTTATTTTTAGCGGACTCTTCTATCGATGGGCCTCTTATTTCAGCTGATATTTCTGGTATGATTGGGCAATATGCCCACGGAAATGAGCCCAGCCATCATATTGTGCATTTATACAATTATGTGGAACAACCGTGGAAAACTCAACAGTTGGTTGACTCCATTTTGTATTCACAATACTTTGACGATCCGAACGGGTTGTCTGGAAATGAAGATTGCGGCCAAATGTCAGCTTGGTATGTCATGAACGCCATGGGCTTTTATCAAGTATGTCCTGGTGCACCGATTTATTCGATTGGACGTCCTATTTTTGATAAAGTTTCCATACCTCTTCCGAATGAGAAAACATTTGAAATCATTGTCCATAATAATTCGCGGCAAAACAAATACATACAAAGTATGCGTTTGGATGGTGTAGAGCTGGAATCTCCGTTTTTCATGCATAATGACATTATGAAAGGTGGTACGCTCGTCATTGAGATGGGTGATACGCCAGTTAAGTCTTGAAAATTATTCATTGTAAATATTGATACGTTATGAACAGATTCTTTAAATTTTTTGCGATTGCGATGCTGGGTATGACGATAGTTTCGTGCTCGGTGAAAGAAAACCGTTATGATTTAATCCCTTATCCGAACCATTTAGAACCGCTTCCAGGGCGATTTGAGTTTGCAGAGGATATGACAGTGTTTGTTGCACCAGAATGTGGGGACGAAATGGGCAAGATTGTTGCCGATTTTATCGGACATTTCAATACGGTATCCGGCAAAACGCTTTCGGTGGCAACCGATGAAACTGCTGCTGCATTGGTTTTCCTGAAAAATGACTCTTTGCCGGCTGAAGGCTACCGCTTGTCTATTGCTCCCGACAAAGTGCAGCTTGCTGCCGCTACACCGGCCGGTTTGCGTTTCGGTTTGCAAACCGTCAAACAGTTGTTGCCTGCCGCCATATATGCGGATGCTGCGGCTGTATCGGAAGATTGGTCTTTGCCATGCACGAATATAGACGATGCACCGCGTTTCGGTTATCGTGGTTTGCATCTTGATGTGGCACGCCATTTCTATTCATTGGATGAAGTAAAACGCATCCTGAACGTCATGGCGGTGCATAAATTGAATGTGTTGCATTGGCATTTGACCGATGACCAGGGCTGGCGCATTGAAATCAAAAAATATCCGCGTCTGACCGAGGTTGGTAGTGTCCGCCAGAAAACCATGATTCGCAAGGAATTTGACAATTATGATATGACTCCGCACGGAGGTTTTTATACGCAAGATGAGTTACGCGATATGGTGAAATATGCAGCCAATTTAGGTATCACTATTATTCCGGAAGTGGATTTGCCCGGACACATGATGGCCGCTTTGGCCGCTTATCCGAATTTGGGATGCACCGGCGGTCCGTATGAAGTTTCTGGACAATGGGGCGTACGCGATGATGTGTTGTGCGTGGGCAAGGAAGAAACGTTTACGTTTATTGAAAACGTCCTGCTTGAAGTCATTGATATTTTCCCGTCCAAATATATCCATATCGGCGGTGATGAATGCCCGAAAGTACGTTGGGAAAAATGCCCGGCGTGCCAGGCACGTATCAAGAAACTCGGCTTGAAAGATGATGAACATGGCAAGGCCGAGCATTATTTGCAGAGCTATACCATCCATCGCGTGGAGGAGTTCTTGAACAAACATGGGCGTAGCATTATCGGCTGGGATGAAATCTTGGAAGGCGGATTGGCTACGAATGCTACTGTTATGTCGTGGCGTGGAACAGCCGGTGGCATTGAAGCGGTAAAACAAGGGCATCATGCCATCATGACACCGACTGGGCCGCTGTATTTCGATTACTATCAGACACGTGATACGGAAAACGAACCATTGGCCATTGGCGGGCATAACCCGGTGGAATTTGTTTATAAATTCGACCCTGTTGCGGAGGAACTGACGCCCGAACAAGCTGCGCTGATTCTTGGGACGCAGGCAAATGTATGGACAGAATACATTACGACACCAGAACATCTGGAATACATGATTTTGCCACGTTTGGCCGCTTTAAGTGAAGTACAGTGGACTCTTCCGGAAAATAAGGATTATGATTGTTTCTTGAGCAGAATTGGCAAAACCCTCGCCATTTACAACGTCATGGGTTTGAATTATGCCAAACATATTTTTGAGGTCTCTGGTGAGTATGTTGTCAATGATGCCAAAAATGGCATCGAAGTTACTTTGCGTGCACAAGGCGATTATCCGATTTACTATACTTTGGATGGTACGGAGCCGACACAGAAAAGTCAACGCTATTCCGCTCCGTTTGTGATTGAGCCGAAAGCAGATTCTTGTGTATTGAAAGCCATCGTTGTACGCGATGACATGGAGACTCGCACATTGGTGCGTCCGTTCAGTTTTAGTAAATCATCCGGCCATTTGGCACAACTGAAAAACCAGCCAAGTGAAAAATACACTTATGGCGGTGCGACAGTTTTGACCGATGGGATACGTGGTGATTTCAATTATGGGAATGGTTGCTGGCTTGGATTTATTGATACGCCGCTTGATGCGGTTATTGATATCCGCAAAGTAAACCAGGTAAGCCAGGTAAAAGTGGGTTCTTTGGTGCAATATTCGGAATACATCTTCCCGCCGACGGCAATTATCGTTTATGTGCCGGATGGAGTTGATGGTTGGACGCAAGTTGGCAAATTGGATATTCCTGTGGTTGCTGCACAAGATGAAGATGGTGTACGCGAATATGTTTGCAGTTTCGAACCTGTGCAGGCTTCAAAAATACGTGTTGTTGTTGAAACGACCTCCCAAATTCCTGCATGGCATGGGGCACATGGCGAAAAAGGCTGGTTGTTCGTGGACGAGATAGCTGTATATTAAACTTTTAAAACCGGTAACAATGAAAATCAATTGCAATATTTTTTTGTCGGCATTGATGCTGTTGGCCTTGTCGGGCGGATGTACCCGTCAAGTCGAACTGCCTGTCATTCCACAACCGGCATCGGTGGATTACCGGTGCGGCAAGTTTGTTGTTTCGCCATCGACTAATATTTACACGAATGTGTCGAAAGAATCGCGGATTGCGTTTGCCGACTATCTGGAAGGCACGTCACTTGGCTTGTTGCCTTTTGTGGATAATGCCGCAGAATCCGGCCTTATTTTGCTGAATCTGGTCCCAGTTGGCTTCGACAGTGATGAGGCCTACAAACTGACCATTGACAGGCATAAGGTGGAGATTTGCGCCCGTCATGATGCCGGTTTGTTTTACGGCTTGCAAACGGTGTTGCAATTGCTTGACAACGGCGATGGCAAGACGCTTGCTGCCATGACGGTGGAAGACAGCCCGCGTTTCCCGTATCGAGGTTTGCATCTCGATGTGTCGCGCCATTTCTTCGATAAGGAGTTTGTAAAGAAACAATTGGATGCCATGGCTTATTTCAAGCTCAACCGCTTCCATTGGCATTTGGTCGATGGAGCCGGCTGGCGTATTGAAATCAAGAAATACCCGCGTCTGACTTCGTTTGCGGCATGGCGACCTTTTGACGACTTGCAGGAATGGTGGGTCGGAGGGCGCACGTTTTGCGACCAGGATGACCCGCGCGCAGTCGGGGGATATTATACGCAGGAAGATATTCGTGAGGTGGTGGCTTATGCCGCAGAAAGGCATATAACCGTTGTCCCGGAAATAGAAATGCCCGGACACTCGGAAGAAGTTTTGGCTACATATCCGGAATTGTCCTGTTCTGGTATTCCTTATGCGGATGCCGATTATTGTGTCGGTACGGAAAAGACGTTCGAGTTCTTGGAAAACGTACTGTTGGAAGTGATGGACATGTTCCCATCGGAATATATCCATATCGGCGGCGATGAGGCGGCCAAAAACAGTTGGCGCAAATGTCCACGTTGCCAGAAACGCATGGCTGATGAGAATCTGGCAGATGTGAATGAGTTGCAGAGTTACATGATACATCGTATCGAACGTTTCCTGAATGAGCATGGCCGCAAATTGATTGGTTGGGATGAGATTATCGAAGGCGGCTTGTCGCCGACGGCGACGGTCATGTCCTGGCGCGGCGAGGAAGGTGGCATACAAGCCGTCAAAGCAGGCAACCGGACGATCATGACACCTGGAAAATTCTGTTACTTGGATGCTTATCAGGATGCGCCGAATACGCAACCTATGGCAATAGGTGGCTATCTGACCTTGGAAAAAGTGTATTCGTACGAGCCGGTGCCCGATTCGTTGACGGTGGACGAAGCGGCGTTGATTATGGGTGTGCAAGGAAATGTCTGGACGGAGTTTATTCCGACCGAGGAACATGCCGAATATATGATTTATCCGCGTATTCTTGCGTTGGCCGAAATTGGCTGGTCGCCTGCCGGCCGGAAAAACTGGGAAGGTTTCCATACACGTGCTTTATTGGCTGTTGAACACTTGCGTGACAACGGCTACCATCCTTTCCCCTTGGACAAGGAAGTGGGCGACAAACCCGAATCGTTCCGGCCGGAAGAGCATGTTGCCCGCGGTTGCAAGGTTACATACAATGGTTGCACCTACGGGAAACATTATACAGCCGGCGGCGACATGGCCTTGACCGATGGTGTACGCGGCGGCTGGATGTATAATGATGACCGTTGGCAGGGCTTTATTGATTGTGATTTGGATGTAACGCTCGACTTGGGCGCAGTGAAACCTGTCCGGGAAATTACGGCGGAATTCATGCAGCTGAAAGGCCCGTATGTGTGGTTGCCCAAGCAAGTGTTGATTTCTGTCTCGAAAGACGGTGAGAACTATGAAGAAATTGCTGTTGTCGATAATGACATCTCGCCAGAAATAGAAACATTGCAGTTTAAATATTTTGGCTGGGCTGGCGAGACTGAAGCGCGATACGTGCGTTATCGCGCCTTGTCGAACGGGATTGCCGGAGGATGGCTCTTTACGGATGAAATTGTAGTACGTTAGTCGTATGACTGTTTTGTTGGAATAAAAATGAAAGCTGCTGAAAACGTAAATCCGATACGTTGGGTACCGAGCGTTTATTTTGCCATGGGGCTGCCGTTTGTGGCTCTTTCCTTGGTGTCGGTCATTATGTTTGCCGATTTGGGCATAGATGAAGCGAAAATTACTTTCTGGACATCTTTGCTGATTCTTCCTTATTCGTTGAAACCGTTGTGGAGTCCGTTGTTGGAGCTTTATCGCACGAAAAAGGAGTTTGTAGTCATAACCCAAATGTTGTCCGGCATCTGTTTCGGCTTGATAGCTTTTTTGTTGCCGGTTTCCAATTTTTTTGCTTTCGTGATAGCCATGATGGCTGTGATAGCCGTGAGCGGCGCTACGCATGATATTGCCACGGACGGTATTTATTTGACGGCATTGGATAAACAAACGCAGGCTCGCTACATAGGCTGGCAAGGTGCGTTCTATAATCTGGCCAAGGTCTTGGCCAATGGTGGCATGGTCGGCTTGGCCGGTGTTTTGATGGATTACTTCAAAACCAATTCGCCCGAACATGCGGCAACCTATGCCTGGATGATTATCATGGGACTTATCGGGGCATTGTTGGTGGCTTTGTCGATTTATCATTGGGTAGCATTGCCGCTTGGCTCAAAGTCGGAAGACACGCCGGATTCTTTCCGGCAGAGCATGCAGTCGCTATGGCAGGTTTTCAAGGATTTCTTTACGAAAAAGCATATCTGGTATTACATACTTTTTATTATTTGTTACCGGCTGACGGAAGGTTTTGCCGTCAAGATGGTACCGTTGTTCCTGAAAGATATACGTGATATTGGCGGGATGGGGCTTACCAACCAGTCCATAGGGCTGATATATGGTACGTTGGGAACACTGGCTTTTATTGTCGGCTCTATTCTAGGCGGATATTACATTGCGCATTTTGGTTTGCGGAAAGTGTTGTTTTCGTTGGTCTGCATTTTCAATATCCCCTTTGTGGTTTATTTCCTGTTGGCTCATTTCCAGCCGGAATGTATCTGGATTATCGGTAGCGGATTGGTAGCAGAATATTTCTGTTATGGA
The DNA here is from genome assembly GCA_949282265.1 of uncultured Bacteroidales bacterium. Lineage (GTDB taxonomy): Bacteria > Bacteroidota > Bacteroidia > Bacteroidales > Paludibacteraceae > CALUNA01. Next base: position 222,964 of record CASDOZ010000001.1, read on the forward strand.
TTCGGTTTTGTTGGCCTGACGTTGTTTATGATGCAACAAGTCGCTCCCGGAAAACATTCGATGGCTCATTATGCTTTTGCTTCGGGCATTATGAATCTGGGATTCATGATTCCGGGAATGATAAGTGGAAAGATTTATCAATTGGTAGGTTACGAAATGTTTTTCATAATTGCGTTGCTGATGGCCATCCCGTCATTCCTGCTGACTTGGTTCGTACCATTTTCGTATCCTGACAAACAGTCTGAATAGTAATTTTTATGGTATATTTTTTCAGGAGGAATAGAAAATTGTCAATGCAGCAAGGCAACTTTGCTAAACTAAGAGATTAACAATAACTATAATTTTTAAAATCATGCAAGTAGAAAAAAACAGAATGCCGTGGGAGGAACGTCCCGCTGGCTGCAACGACCCAATGTGGCGTTATTCCAAAAATCCGGTGATTGGTCGTTACCATATTCCGACATCCAATAGTATTTTCAACAGTGCCGTGGTTCCTTTCGGTGATGGTTTTGCCGGTGTGTTTCGTTGCGACAACAAAGCCGTGCAGATGAATATTTTTGCCGGCTTCAGTAAAGATGGTATCAACTGGGAAATAAACCATGAACCCATAAAATTCAAGGCTGGAAATACGGAAATGATTGAATCGGAATATAAATATGACCCGCGTGTGGCTTGGATAGAAGACCGCTATTGGGTTACGTGGTGCAATGGTTACCACGGACCGACAATTGGGATTGCTTATACGTTTGACTTCAAGGAGTTTTTCCAGTGTGAAAACGCTTTCCTGCCCTTTAACAGGAACGGTGTCCTGTTCCCGCAGAAAATAAACGGGAAATATGCCATGTTGAGCCGTCCGAGCGACAACGGGCATACGCCTTTCGGCGATATTTATATCAGCTATTCGCCGGACATGAAGTATTGGGGCGAACACCGTTGCGTCATGAAAGTTACGCCGTTCCCGGAATCGGCTTGGCAGTGCACCAAAATAGGTGCAGGCAGTGTGCCTTTCTTGGTGGACGAGGGTTGGTTGATGTTCTATCATGGTGTGATAACCACCTGCAACGGCTTCCGTTATTCCATGGGTGCTGTTATTTTGGACAAGGAAAACCCCGAAAAAGTTCTCTACCGTACCCGCGATTATATTCTTGCTCCGGCTGCTCCTTACGAATTGGCCGGCGATGTGCCTAACGTTGTATTCCCGTGTGCCGCATTGACTGATGGTGAGCGTGTGGCGGTTTATTACGGCGCAGCCGATACGGTGGTCGGGATGGCGTTCGGCTATGTGCGCGATATTGTCGATTTTGTAAAACGGACTTCCATTGCCTGATATGTCTATGAGGAAAATATTTGTGTGCGTGTCAGTTTGTGCGGCATTGTTGTTTTCCCCTACCCTGCCCGCTTTTGAACCGGTTTCGTATGTGAATCCGTTTATCGGCACGACGAATTTTGGCACGACAAACCCCGGGGCGATTTGCCCGAATGGTTTGATGTCCGTAACGCCCTTCAATGTCATGGGCTCGCCGGACAACAAGTACGACAAGGATGCCCGCTGGTGGTCAACTCCGTACGAATACTATAATTCGTTCCTTACCGGTTTTTCGCACGTGAATTTGAGCGGTGTCGGTTGTCCGGACCTGGGCTCGCTTCTGTTGATGCCTACTGCCGGGGAACTGAATGTGGATTACAAACAGTACGGCAGTACCTATACGGAAGAGAAAGCAGAGCCGGGGTATTATGCCAGCCATTTGACGCGGTATGGCATTGATGCGGAAGTGAGCGCCACGCTGCGTTCCTCCATAGCCCGTTTCACTTATCCGGGCGGTACGGGGCACGTGTTGCTGAATTTGGGCGAAGGACTGACCAATGAGAGCGGTGCTACGGTGCGCCGTGTCAGCGAAACGGAATATGAAGGCAGCAAGCTGTTGGGAGGGTTCTGTTATTACAACAGGCAGGGCGTTTTTCCCGTTTATTTTGTCATCCGCACGGACAAGGTGCCGCGGCAGTCGGGTTATTGGAAAAAACAACGTCCTATGACCGGTGTCGAGGCCGAATGGGACCCGGATAACGGGCAATACAAAATTTACTCGAAATATGCCAAGGAAATGTCGGGTGATGATATCGGGGTTTATTTTACCTTTGATACGCAGCCGGATGAGCAAATACAGGTACAAATCGGGGTTTCCTTCGTGAGTGTTGAGAATGCCCGCGAGAATCTTGAAAAGGAGCAGAACGGTTTTGATTTCGATGCCGTCCGCCGTCAGGCCCGCGCCCAATGGAATGATGTACTTTCCTGCGTAGAGGTGGAAGGCGGTACGGAAGAGCAAAAAACGGTTTTTTATACGGCTTTATATCACATGATGATTCATCCCAATATCTTGCAGGATGTGAACGGTGAATATCCCGTGATGGAAAGCAGCGCCATTGGCAAAACGGATCATGTGCGTTACACCGTCTTTTCGCTTTGGGATACTTACCGCAATGTGCATCCGTTCCTGTCGTTGGTTTTCCCCGACAAACAGCTTGATATGGTGCGCACGTTGGTTGATATGTACAAGGAATGGGGTTGGCTTCCCCGCTGGGAATTGTATGGCAACGAAACCTTGACCATGTCGGGCGACCCTGCCACCATTATGCTTGCGGATACGTGGCTGCGCGGTTTGCAGGACTTCGATGCGGAGGCGGCATACCAAGCCATGCTGAAATCGGCACTCACGCCGGGGAAAGACAATTTCCTGCGCACTGATAATGATGATTACATGGCTTTGGGATATGTCCCGCTGCGCGAACAGTACGACAACTCGGTGTCCCATGCGTTGGAATATTATATTGCCGATTTTGCTTTGTCCCGTTTTGCCGATGCGCTCGGGCATAAGGAAGAAGCGGCCGATTTTGCCAAACGCTCGCAAGGCTACAAGCACTATTATTGCAAACAGTTCGGGACTTTGCGCCCGATTATGCCTGATGGCAGTTTTTATGGGCCTTTCGACCCGCTCGAAGGCTTGAATTTTGAACCATCGCCGGGCTTCCACGAAGGTAATGCATGGAACTATACGTTTTATGTCCCGCACGACATCAAAGGCTTGATGCGCTTGATGGGCGGTGAAAAAGCGTTCGTGCAGAAATTGCAGAAAGTTTTCGATGAGAACTTGTATGACCCGGCAAACGAGCCGGACATTACCTACCCTTACTTGTTCTGTTATGTGGACAAGGAAGCATGGCGCACCGACTATCAGGTTTCGCGTTTGCTGGCAACCTGTTTTGGCAACCGTCCCGATGGCATTCCCGGCAATGATGACACGGGGACAATGTCGGCTTGGGCCGTGTTCAGCATGATGGGCTTCTATCCCGATTGTCCCGGCATACCCCGTTACACGCTTACAGCGCCCGTTTTTGACCGGATTACAATCCATTTGGATAAAAACTATTATCCGGCGGGAAAACTCGTCATAGAGGCTGAAAAACCGTCTGCCGGGGCCATATATGTGGACGAAATCATGGTGGGTGGAAAGCCGCTCAAAGGCCGCTTCATTTCACATGAAGATTTGGTGAATGCCGGCACGATAAAATATCGTTTGAAGACCCGTTAAATTTCATAATCAGTCAGTAGTTTTTAGGGGAACGGCCTGTCCTTTTTGGGGCAGGCCGTTTTTGTTGTACGGCCGTGTCTTCCCGGTGTATGTTCCCCTACCCTTTTGGGCAAATATTTATTTTTTCGGATTTTGTTTTTGTTTTTCGCTTTTTCCGATTACCTTTGGAAAAGTTTTAACCTTTAATCGAATACCTGTATGTTGGTGAAAATATACGGTGCTGCGGTGCAAGGCATTCATGCAACCATTATCACGATAGAGGTCCATGTGGACAAGGGAATCAAGTTCTCGCTGGTCGGATTGCCCGACAACGCTGTCAAGGAAAGTCACGAGCGCATTGCTTCGGCTCTGTCCGTTACGGGCTACCACATGCCGCGCAAGCAGGTTGTCATCAACATGGCGCCCGCCGACATACGCAAGGAAGGCTCCGCATACGATTTGCCGTTGGCTATCGGCATTTTGGCGGCAGACGAAAGAATCCGCAGCGAAAACCTGGGCGATTATTTGATTATGGGCGAGCTGTCGCTTGACGGCAGCCTGCAACCCGTAAAAGGCGTGCTTCCCATTGCCATCAAAGCGAGGGAGGAGGGCTTCAAAGGCTTCATATTGCCTAAGCAGAATGCCCGCGAGGCGGCCGTGGTGAACAATCTGGATGTGTACGGCGTGGAAAATATCACGGATGTGATACGTTTCCTGAACGGTGAAATCCAGTTGGAGAAAACCGAAGTTGATACACGTGCGGAGTTTTACCGGAATGTGGCTGTTTCGGACATGGATTTTGCCGATGTGAAAGGCCAGGAGAATGTCAAACGGGCATTGGAAGTTGCTGCCGCCGGCGGACACAACATCATCATGGTTGGCCCGCCTGGAGCCGGCAAGTCCATGCTGGCGAAACGGTTGCCTACGATTTTGCCGCCGCTCACCTTGCATGAGGCATTGGAAACGACCAAAATACACTCGGTGGCCGGGCAATTGGATGGGCAGACATCCCTGATAGCCCAACGCCCGTTCCGGAGCCCGCACCACACAATCAGCGATGTGGCGCTGGTTGGTGGCGGTACGTTTCCGCAGCCGGGCGAAATCAGTCTGGCGCACAACGGCGTTCTGTTTCTGGACGAATTGCCGGAATATAAGCGGACTGTCCTTGAAGTGATGAGACAGCCGCTCGAAGATCGGAAAATATGTATTTCGCGGGCGAAATTTACTGTGGAATATCCGGCAAGTTTCATGCTGGTCGCGGCCATGAATCCGTGTCCGTGCGGTTATTACAACCACCCTACCCACCCTTGCGTCTGTGCTCCCGGGGTTGTTCAAAAATACCTGAGCCGTATTTCAGGGCCGCTGCTGGACCGCATTGACATACATATTGAAATCGTGCCTGTGCCTTTTGAAAAACTGTCGGAGGCGGCGCCGGCCGAACCGAGTGCTGCCATCAGGGAACGTGTCATGGAAGCGCGGAAAGTGCAGGAAATGCGTTTTAAGGACATTCCTAACGTGTATTGCAACGCCCAAATGAGTTCCAAGCTGTTGCGGACCTATGCAAATCCGGATAAAAACGGTCTGGAATTGCTGAAAAACGCCATGTCGCGTCTGAATTTGTCCGCGCGTGCATACGACCGGATTCTGAAAGTGTCGCGTACCATTGCCGATTTGGACCATTCCGAAGCTATCCACTCACGGCATATTGCGGAAGCCATTAACTATCGTAATCTTGACCGTGAAGGTTGGGCAGGATAACAAAAAAACCGGCAAAATGCCGGTTTTTTATCGTTGATATTGGTTTTTTATTTCCCAGCCCTGTTGAACAATCCACAGACTATCTTCTGGAACCTTGGATGGTTCGCCTGCCTTGAAATAAAATGTTCCCTTGGCACGCATTTTTTTTGAAAAGTTCATAACAGGTTCTAATGTATTTTCTTTAAGTTTACTTATTCTGATAGAACTCATATTTAAAAAAGAATCATCACCAACCGTCATATATATATATCGTACATCTGGCATTGAATCATAACGTATTAATGTTGGACTGATATAACGATTCCCATAACTATCTATTATTAAAAAACTGTCAATAGAATGGCCTTTGTTTGAGAAAAATAGACTAATATCACGATATTTTGTTGTATCTGTTTGTTCTGTTGAATCTTTTGGATTTTTTATATCTGGGTCCGTAATTATTGGTTCATTGTGTTCGCACGCACTGAATATGCTGGCACCCGCCAGTCCCAGTGCGAAAATCAATGTTATTTGCCTGGAAAAATTTTTTTTCATTGTTCTGAATTTTTTAATGAGATACAATTTTTATCTATGCAAAGATAGAATAAAAAACACAGTTATAAAATAGTTTGATATGATGGCAAAAAAAGCAACAAACCTGTTTTTCCATAATACGAAATGGTTGTTACTGTGTTTATGTAGGGAATTTGAAGCCTATAAAAAGACGGGACCAAAACCTTTCCGGTTCTGGGTCCCGCTTTTGTTCCTCCCGTTTTTCTCAGAATGGCAATCCGTCTTCTCCTGGGGCGGGTGCGTTTTCTGCTGTCGGGGCCGGAGTTGGTGTTGCGGTTTGGGCAGCTTCGTTGTCCTGGCGTTTTCCCAGCAGCTGGATGGTGTCTGCCACAATTTCCGTTGCATAACGTTTCACACCGTCTTTTTCCCAGCTTCGTGTCTGTATCTTGCCCTCAACATACAGCTGCATTCCTTTGCGGATATATTTTTCGGCAAGCTCAGCCAGAGAGCGCCAGGCCACAATGGTGTGCCATTCCGTGCGGTCAGGCACTTGTGTGCCGTTTTGCATGGTGAATCCTCGTTCGGTTGTTGCCAGTGTGAAGTTGGCAACAGCCACATTTTTGTCCAAATAGCGTACATCGGGGTCGCGTCCCACGTTTCCGATTAGAATAACTTTGTTTACTGACATAATCGTAAAATTTGAATGAATATCTGGGGGTAAATATATGTATTTTTTTTGGAAAACAAAGTATAAACGGAATTAATTTTCTTCGTTTGAAGAAAAAATCGTATTTTTGAAACCAAATTCTAACCCTAATCAAAACAGATATGAGATTAATTATTGAACCGGATTATGCGAATGTATCGCAATGGGCTGCCAATTATGTAGCAGCTAAAATCAATGCTGCGCAACCTACTGATGAAAAGCCGTTTATCTTGGGTTTGCCAACTGGTTCCTCCCCACTGGGAATGTATCGTTGTTTGATAGAATTGCATAAAAAAGGTGTAGTTTCTTTCAAGCATGTGATTACGTTCAATATGGATGAATATGTGAATCTTCCCAAGGAGCACCCGGAAAGCTATTATTCATTCATGTGGAACAATTTCTTCAGCCATATTGACATCAAAGCGGAGAATGTGAATATATTGAACGGCAATGCCCCCGATTTGCTTGCAGAATGTGCCCGTTACGAAGCCAAAATGAAAGAATTGGGCGGCGTGGACTTGTTCCTTGGAGGCATTGGCCCCGATGGCCATATCGCATTTAACGAACCGGCTTCATCTTTGAAATCGCGCACGCGCCAGAAAACGCTGACCACGGACACGTTGATTGCCAACTCGCGTTTCTTCGACAATGATGTGAACAAAGTGCCGAAAACGGCTTTGACGGTCGGTGTCGGGACTGTTTTGGATGCCAAGGAAGTGCTGATTATCGTGAACGGGCACAACAAGGCGCGCGCTTTACGTCACGCCGTGGAAGAACCGATCAACCACATGTGGACAATCAGCGCCCTGCAAATGCACCCGAAAGGGATTATCGTTTGCGACTATGAGGCTTGCGCCGAACTGAAAGTCGGTACTTACAAATACTTCCTGGATATTGAGAAAGACCACTTGAATCCGGAATCGTTATTGTAGTTTTGTTTTCATGCTTGTTGGAGGCCGTTTGAATTCGTTTCAACGGCCTTTTTTGTTTTCGGGAGAAAGAGTTTTTCCCTTATCGGTGTATGCAAATTTCCCGTGTCTGGTTGTCGGGCATGACTTGTATGTCCACTTGCACGAGGTTGTCGGGTAGGATAGGGGAGATGTTTTCCGCCCATTCGATAAAACAAAGGTTGCCGCTGTACAGGTATTCTTCGGCTCCCAGGTCCAAGGCTTCCTGGATATTTTTCAGCCGGTAGCAGTCGAAATGGTAAATGATGCGGTGGTCGCCGGTTTCATATTCATTGACGATGGCGAAAGTCGGGCTGTTCACGGTGTCGTTTACGCCGAGCTCTTCGCAGATGGCTTTGATGAACGTGGTCTTGCCGGCACCCATCGGGCCGTTGAATGCGAACACGCGGTTGCCGCCGATTTGCTGGATAAATTGCCGTGCGGTTTCGTTTATGCTGTCGAGCGATGCAATAGTCAATTTCATTTCGTTTTTTTTGTTTGCAAAAATAGTCAATATTATTCGGGCGTTTGAGCTTTTGACATTAAAAAAATCCGGATATTTGTACAGCCTTTTCCTGAAAAAACGAATCTCAGACGTTTCTGGCGGGGTGAAAATGATTGTAAAACACTGATGCCCTGCGTTTTCCGATAACTTTTTCCAATTCTTCCAAATTGGCTGTTTTAGCGCGTTTCAGGCTCTTGAAATGCTTGATAAGCTCGTTTTTGGTTTTTTCGCCTATTCCGGCTATGTTGTCCAGCTCCGAAGCGAGTTGTGACTTGCTGCGCTTGTCGCGATGGAAGCTGATGGCGAAGCGGTGGACTTCTTCCTGCATTCCGGCCAGGAACTTGAAAATCTCTTCTGTCGGTTTCAGACCGACCGCTTGCGGCGGGAATCCGAACAGTAGTTCATGTGTTTGGTGGTGTTCGTTTTTTGCCAGTCCGGCAATCGGTATTTGCACGCCGACTTCTTCTGTTGCCTGCCGTATCATTTCCATTTGTCCCGCGCCGCCGTCGGCAATGATCAGGTCGGGTAGGGGAGACTGTTCCTGGACGAGGCGACTGTATCGCCGTTTGACGACCTCTTTCATGCTCGCGTAGTCGTCCGGGCCTTCCACGGTTTTTATGATGTATTTGCGGTAATCCTTTTTGGAAGGTCTCGCCTGTTTGTAAACCACACATGCGGCCACGGCATCGCTCCCGCTTATGTTCGAGTTGTCGAAACACTCGATGTGGATGGGCATTTTTTCCAAATGCAGTTTGGCTTGCAGGCTGCCGAGTAGCCGTGCCATCCGCTGGTTGGGGTTGAGTTTCTCGGCCCGTTTGTATTTGTCTATTTTGTATTGCTTGACGTTTTGCAGCGATAAATCCAGCAATTTCCGTTTGTCGCCGATTTTCGGGATGTAAAATTCCACGCCGTTCAATTCCATGTCGGGCAGGAAAGGGACAAGCGCTGTTTTGGCCGAACTTTGGAGCAGGTTGCGCAGCTCCAGAATGCCCATGGCAAATAATTCCTCTTTCGGCTCATCCATTGTTTTCTGGTATTCAATGGTGTAGCCTTTCACGATTGAACCTTTGACAATATGCAGCATGTTTATGTATGCGCTGTTGTCGTCTTCTTCGTAGCCATACACATCCAAATTGTCATCATGTATGGTTGTGATGACCGTTTTTGCCTGGTATTTCACGATGGCATCGTATTTTTCCTTCAAGGACTGGGCTTCTTCAAATTTCAGTTCCGTTGCCAACCGCTGCATTTCCTGGAGCAGGTAATCTGTAATGTTGTGGCTGTTTCCTTTGGCAATTTCTTTGATTTCATTGATGATGCCCATGTATTCTTCCTGGCTTTGCAATCCCTCGCAGCAGCCTTTGCAGTTTTTTATGTGGTATTGCAGGCAGACTTTGAATTGTCCGGCGGCGATTTTGTCGGGCGTCAGCGGAAGCCGGCAAGTCCGGACAGGGTAGATTTCCTGTATCAGTTCGAGCAGCGTGTTCAGCACATATACGGAACTGTATGGCCCGAAATATTCCGCGCCTTTTATGATTTGCCGTGTCCGGAATACACGTGGAAACGGTTCTTTGGTGATGCACAGCCAAGGATATGTTTTCCCGTCTTTGAGTAATACGTTGTAACGTGGCTGGTATTGTTTTATCAGGTTGTTTTCCAGAAGTAGCGCGTCCGTTTCCGTGTTCACCACAATGTATTTCAGGTCGTGTATGTGCTTCACCAACATTCTGGTTTTTATCGAATCGTGCTCCTTGTTGAAATAGGATGACACGCGCCGTTTCAGGTTTTTGGCCTTTCCAACGTATATAATCGTCCCCTCTTTGTTGAAATATTGGTACACGCCCGGAGTTTCCGGCAGTGTGGAAATAATCTGCTTGATATGTGATTGGGCATCCAAAGCTGGGCACTGTTTAAAATGGTTTGTTCCTGCAAAAATAGGCATTTTTATTTTGCTTTTCGGGCTGTGCCGGTTTCTGTCTGCCGATTTTTTGTGTTTTTTGCTTTCTGTTCCCGCTTACATTTCCTTATTTGCTCTGATAATCAGGTTTTTAAATGTATAGATACCAACTTTTTCTATTTTTTCGCCATATAGGCAAAATATATTTGCTTTGCCTATTTTTATGGCAACTATGTTTTGTCGTTTTGTTGTAGTTGTGTCGCCGGTTATGGGTTCTTTTCCTTTTTTGTGTTTGTCTTCTATATCTCTGTCTAAACTCAAACTTATTCCGATTCCATCGTTAATTTCCAACTCTATTTTGGGAAAGGTTTTAGATACATTGTTTTGTGGACAAAGACAGAATAAACCAATGAAAATTACCAGAATGATTCTCCGGATTTTTGTTTTGTGGACTTGTGTATTCATTTTCTGAAAAATGGATTAATAAAAAAGCGCAGATAGAAATTTATCTACGCCACGAGGTCCTGAGAAAACCCAACAAGGAAGTAAACTTCTATCCACGCTTGGGGACAGAATTTTTCCTTGTTTGTCGTTTTGCATTTATGCAAATGAAATTTCTCAGGTTCCGTGGCATAAATCCAGCAAACGCTTTCCGATTGTTTTGTTGTTAGTTTTTTATGGAATGTTTACTATATCATTGGCTTGGATTTTTTTATTACGCTACAAAATTAGTGGATTTGTCCGACATGGGCAAATGGTTGTTTGGCATGGTTTTTTCTGTGAAAATTTTTCATAAACCTAAATTATTTATCTATATGAAGAATCAAAGTTTTTGGATGGGATTTGCGGTAGCGGCAGGTCTTGTCGTTTCGAGTTTTGTGCTGAAAAGTGCTGTTGAGAATTATAGGGATCGCGACCGGGTGGTTTCTGTTAAGGGTTTGTGTGAGCGTTCTGTCGCCGCTGATTATGTGATATGGCCGTTGGTTTACAAAGAAGTCGGGAACAATTTGCCGGAAATCATAGAAAATGTAACCCGTAAAAATAATGAAGTCCGTACTTTCTTGGAACAAAAGGGCATAAATGCGGATGAAATCTCTTTTTCTGCTCCTGCCGTCATTGATTTGGAGGCTGACCGGTATCGGACTGAAAAAGCCCCTTATCGTTATAATGTAACTTCTGTAATCACGGTCGCATCGGATAAAGTTGAGCTTGTGCGCCAGCTGATGTCCCAGCAGTCGGAATTGATGGAGAAAGGCATTGTTCTTACGCAAGATGATTATCAATACCAAACTATTTTCTCGTATAATGGTTTGAATGATATTAAGCCGGAAATGATAGAGCAGGCGACAAAAAATGCCCGTGAAGCGGCATTGAAATTTGCCGATGATTCCGGGAGCAAACTGGGTAAGATTCGCACAGCGGATCAAGGGACTTTCTCTATTATGGACAGGGACAACAATACGCCTTACGTGAAAACTGTCCGTGTCGTAACCCGGGTTGATTACTTCTTGAAAGATTGATTTTTTACATGTAACAAGTGAAGCGCGCCCCAAAGTTTGAATAGAAAAACTTTGGAGCGCGCTATGTTTATCCGTTTTCGCTTTGTGGATATTTAGTAATGGATAAGCGACTCAATTTCTATGTCGTTCTCAAAAGCATCCCGCCCTTTTAAGTCATCCAATTCGACCAAGAAGTTGACATAGATTTTCTTGACGTTGACTTTTTTGATGAGCTGTACAGCGGCTGCCATTGTTCCGCCGGTGGCCAACAAATCGTCGTGAATGAGCACGACATCGTCTTCCGATAAAGCGTCTTTATGGATTTGGATGGTGTCTGTTCCGTATTCTTTTTGGTAACTTATTTCAATCGTGTCGGCAGGCAGTTTTCCTTTTTTGCGGATTGGTACAAAGCCTGCATGTATTTTTTGTCCTAAAACGGGAGCCATGATAAAGCCGCGTGATTCGATTCCTATCACTTTTGTGATGCCTTTGTCTTTGTAAAGCCTGTACAATTCATCTTCGAAAAAGCGCATACATTCCGGATTCTTGAATGCAGTGGTCAAATCCCGAAAAATAATGCCTTTGATAGGGAAGTCATACACATCCCTGATTTCTTTTTTAACGTCTTCTGCTGTCATAGATTCAGTTGTTGTTATGTAAAATAAAATGTTTCACGTGGAACAATTAAAAAATTATCTGCCCAAAAGGACAATCAGGATATTTACGTCATTGGGCGAAATCCCGGGGATACGCGCAGCTTGTCCGATAGTTTCCGGGTCTATTTTGATGAGTTTTTGTCGTGCCTCGGTCGATATGGAATTTACTTTCTGGTAGTCAATTCGACCTTTGAGCGGAATGTCTTCCAGACGGTGTAGCTTTTCCGCTATCTGTTTTTCACGGTCAATGTAACCGCTGTATTTGATGATGATTTCCGTGCTTTCGACAACTTCTTCGGGTTGTGTCTCAATGTTGTCGATTTTTGTTTTTAATTCCGGGACTGCTTCGGCCAAATCATATATGCCCAATTGCGGGCGTAAAATCAGGTCGTTCAGCTTGCAGCCAAACCGCAGTTCTGCCAGGCCGCGTGATTCCAAAAACGGGTTGATTTGTGCCGGCTTGACAGAATAATTTTGAATGAATGAAAGCAAATCTGCTTGTTTTTCCTTCTTCTGTAATAATAGCTGGTAACGGTCGGTTTTTGCAAGCCCGAGCTTATAGGAGCGTTCTGTCAGGCGCATGTCCGCATCATCCTGGCGCAACAGGATTCGGTATTCTGCACGCGATGTGAACATGCGGTACGGTTCATCTACGCCTTTTGTAACCAAATCATCCACCAGAACACCGATATAGGATTCGTTGCGTCCGAAAGTGAACGGCGCGCCTCCGTGGCAGTTCTGGTGCGCGTTGATGCCGGCAAGCAATCCTTGTCCGGCGGCTTCCTCATATCCGGTTGTCCCGTTTATCTGCCCGGCAAAAAACAGGTTTTTAATGCGTTTTGTTTCCAACGTATGCAACAGTTGCGTCGGATCGAAAAAGTCGTATTCGATGGCATAGCCCGGACGGTAGAGCTGAATGTTTTCCAAACCTTTTACGGTTTTGAGCGCATTCAATTGGATTTGCAGGGGTAGGGAAGACGAAAAACCGTTTATATAATATTCCTGTGAATCGACGCCTTCCGGTTCGATGAATAATTGGTGCGCTGTTTTATCGGCAAAAGTAACGATTTTTGTTTCGATACTCGGGCAATAACGCGGCCCGATGCTTTTGATTTGTCCGTTGTAAAGCGGCGAATCTTTCAGCCCTTTGCGCAATTCTTCGTGGGTCTGTTCGTTAGTGTACGTAATCCAGCAACTCATTTGTTTGAGTTCGCGTTTCACCGTGTCCAAGTATGAAAATTTGTGGAAATCATCATCGCCTTTTTGTTCTGCCATGGCATCGAAATTTATGCTTCGTGCATCGACACGGCAGGGAGTGCCGGTTTTCATGCGCCCGGTTGCAAAGCCGAGTGATTTCAACTGTTCGGTTAGCCCGAACGAAGCAGGTTCGGAAATGCGCCCGCCGATAATCTGAGTCTTACCGAAATGGAGTAATCCGTTCAGGAATGTGCCGTTTGTCAGGATGACGGCTTGCGCTTTCATTGTAACGCCAAGCAAGGTCTTCACGCCTTTCACTTCGTCGTTTTCTACGATGAGTTCGGTAACAGTGTCCTGCCAAAGATACAAGTTCGGTGTGTTGCTGACTGTTTTCGTCCATTCTTCTATGAAACGTTTTCGGTCGCTTTGGGAGCGTGGACTCCACATGGCCGGCCCTTTCGAGCGGTTCAATATGCGGAACTGGATGGCGCTCCGGTCGGTAACGATGCCCATTTGTCCGCCCATGGCGTCTATTTCACGTACTATTTGTCCTTTGGCAATGCCACCTACTGCCGGATTGCAGCTCATTTGGCCGATTTTGTTCATGTCCATGGTTATGAGCAGGGTTTTGGAACCCAGATTTGCTGCCGCACAGGCTGCCTCACAACCGGCATGGCCGGCACCGACTACTATTATGTCGTATTTGAAATCCATTATCTTAGTTTTTCTAACCGTGCGGCATCCAACCGCAGAAATATGAACAATAAAATGGTGAATCCCCAGAGGGAAGAGCCTCCGTAGCTGAAAAACGGCAACGGGATTCCGATGACGGGCATTACGCCCAAAACCATGCCGACGTTAATCATCAGATGGAAAAAGAAAATGCTTGCCACGCAGTAGCCGTAAACCCGGCTGAAGGTGTCTTTCTGGCGTTCGGCCAATTTTAGCAGGCGCATCAGGAACAGCCAGTAAACTATCAGCACACCTGCCGTTCCTAAAAATCCCCATTCCTCACCTACGGTGCAGAAAATGAAATCAGTGTCTTGTTCCGGCACATATTTCAGTTTGGTTTGTGTCCCGTTCAGAAAACCTTTGCCGGCAAAACCTCCTGAACCAATGGCTATTTTGGACTGATTTACATTGTAGCCGTCGCCTTGCGGGTCATCGGTAATGCCTAACAAAACCTCAATACGTGTTTTTTGGTGGGGCTGTAATATGTTTTCAAATGCGTAATTTGCTGAAAAGCAATATATTATGGAACAGATAGAGAATAGTATCACCCAGCCTAATTTGGTTTTCCGGCTTACTAAGGCAATATAAGCAAGATAAATATTTGCGGCAAGTATGATACCAATAGAAAGATAGTTGAAATTTACTGAATACCAATTGTTTATGATTATCCCGGCCAAGAAAGCAAACACAATGCCGCCACTCAGGAATGCTGTTTCCTTTTTCTTCCGTTCTTTGAAAAAAAGCATTCCAACTTGCAGGAGCAAAATAAACAACATACAACTGAAAAATCCCCAAGTGCCGGTTCCGATTGGTAATGGAACAGTCCCAAAACGGATAACGACAACGAAAAAGACGATGGCGACTAACGTCAGCCAAAGGATAATGCCGTTCATTCCTTCCCGATAAAACATCAGCAGGAAAGAAACGAAAACCAAAGCGGAACCTGTTTCCTTTTGCGGTATCATAATCAGGAAAAACGGGATAAATATGAGCAGGGCAGGGATGAACAAGTCTTTCAGGGAGCGTACCTTGTAACCATAGGTGTTCATGAAACGTGCAATAGCCAAAGCTGTCGCAACTTTCGCAAACTCAGCCGGTTGCAGGCTGACGGGGCCTAATGAAAGCCATGAACGTGAACCTTTTACATCTTCCGCTAGAAATGGTGTTATTATCAGCAGGGCGACGACAACTCCATAAGCTATATAAGCAAATAAATTGTACATTTTGGAGTCAATCAGCAGTAATATGCCTCCAAGTCCAAAAGCTGTCAAAATCCAAATGAATTGTTTTCCGGCCCTATGGCCAAAATCAAAAATGTTGGTTTGGTCGAATGTGTAGCTTGCGCCGTAAATATTGAGCCAACCGAATAAGACCAAGCCTAAAAACATGATTACAGTGGTCCAGTCGAGTGCATATTTTATTCTAACGTTTCTTGACATCTGGATTGATTACGGTTGTAGATATGCGGTTAAATAAATCTTTTCGTTCTATTTTACCCATGAGGTATTGTTCTATTAATAAACTTGCAATTGGTGCAGCCCAAGTTGCACCGAATCCAGCGTTTTCAACAACGACGGCTAGGACTATTTGTGGATCCTCTTTCGGCGCGAATCCGACAAAAAGCGAATGGTCTTTGCCTTGGCTGTTTTGCACCGTTCCTGTCTTGCCGCACATGGAAACGTCTTGCAACTTGTAGTAACGTCCTGTTCCGTATTCGAACACGTGGAACATGCCTTCCTTGACGATGGCAAAATGCTGTGGTTCCACGTTTGTGAAATGCTTATGTTTCAGCAACGAGTCGCATTTGTTCAGGTGCGGCGTGATGTAATAGCCTTCGTTGGCAATGGCGGAAATGGCGTTGGCGAGTTGCAATGGCGTAACCAAGATTTCACCTTGGCCTATTGACAAAGAGCGGATTGTGAGGGCACGCCATCCGGTCTCACCGTAATATTTAGTGTAAAATTCCTTGGTTGGTATATATCCTCTGGATTGTTCGTATAAGTCGGTGTCGCTGAAACGTTGCCCTAATCCGAAACTCATTACGTCCTTGCGCCATTGTTCATATTGCGCCTTGAAAAGTGCGTTTTTTTCGCCATAACCATTTTTCTCCAATGTTTCCCGGAAAGCTCCCCAGAAATAAGGATTGCAGCTTTGCTCAATGGCGTTGAGCAATGTAATGCTTGAACCGTGATGGTGTGTGCATTTTATTGGAGATGAACTTGGACCGTTGCAGGGGAAAACGGAGTTTTCGGTGATTCCGCCTTCTTGCAGGCATACCAATGCTTGAATGGTTTTAAAGGTGGAACCAGGGGAATATTGGGCTTGTGTAGCCCTGTTCATCAAAGGTTTGGTCTTGTCGTGTACCAAATCAGCGTAATTTTTGGAGCGCGGGCGTCCAACCAGCAATGCCGGATTCCACGTTGGATTGGAAGCCAATGCCAGTATTTCGCCAGTTGCCGGTTGTATAGCAACGACGCTGCCGATTTTTCCATTCAGCAGTTGTTCTGCTACTATTTGCAATTGTATGTCTAATGTAAGCGTCAAATCCGTACCGGCATGTGGTTCTATGTCCTGTGCCCCATTTTCATATTTGCCTATGATTCTTCCTCGGACATCACGCAACATGATTTCAGTTCCTTTTTCTCCGCGTAAGGCTTTTTCATAGGTATATTCGATTCCATCACGGCCGGCGTAATCCCCACGCTGGTAATAAGGGTCTTCATCGAGCATTTTTTGCGAAACCTCGCCGATACTTCCTAAAACATGTGCTGCGTTTGGATAGGTGTAATCGCGTAAGGTACGATTTTGAATGGAAACACCCGGATACATGTAGAGTGTTTCTTGCAAAGTGGCGATTTCTTCTGGCCGCAACTGTGTCATGAATATTTGAGGAGTATAACGTGAATACCCCCGGTTTTTCCGACGGTCTTTTATATAGGCCATTCGTTTATTGAAGAAATCAATGTCTATGTTCAAAGCATTACAAAAGCCGATGGTATCGAATTTATCGGACATTTCACGCAGAATGAGCGTAATGTCGTATGCCGGCTGGTTGAACACGAGCAGTTCGCCGTTGCGGTCATAAATGAGGCCGCGCGGAGGATATTGTGTTTTACGTAACAAAGCGTTGCTGTCGGCGCGTTCCGCATATTTGTCATTCAGGATTTGAAGGGAGAATAATCGTATGATATAGACGACAACAACTACCGTCATGATAGCTGCAATGATATATCGGCGTTTATATAGCGTGTCGTTGATCATACAAGTTTAATTCCTTTTTACGAATTGCAGGGCAATTATGATTGCGATGGAAACGGC
Organism: uncultured Bacteroidales bacterium; assembly: GCA_949282265.1. Lineage (GTDB taxonomy): Bacteria > Bacteroidota > Bacteroidia > Bacteroidales > Paludibacteraceae > CALUNA01. Next base: position 240,237 of record CASDOZ010000001.1, read on the forward strand.
AGAGCTGATAATAATCCGCAAAAGCGTAATCCACCAGTTTACGAATGTCATGGCTTCCAATGCCAGAAGTACGGTGTGGTGTGCGACAGTCAGCAAGATGACATACTTGACATAGGGCATCACGCCGAACGAATGGAATGAAGGTTTGTTTGTGATACGGTTTTCTTCGGAAATGAATAATTTGATCGTGAAATAGCGCAGATAGGCTATTAGGACACAGGCAAATGTATGCATTCCCAGTGTGTTCGAGAACATGTCGATGGTTAGCCCCATTACAAAACCTGCTATTAGGTCGAGCCATCGCGGGCAGGCGACCGGTAGGCTCAAAATAAACAAGATGTAAATATAAGGCGTGCAATAGGTGAATTGCAGGTTGTTCAGGAATAGGACCTGTACAATAACCAATAATAAAAACCTGAATATGTTTTCTGCAATAATTCTCATGGTTATTTCTTTAGTCGTTTGGGGTTGGCATTTGAGCTGTCTTTTCTGTGTTCTCCCACTCACTCTGATTGTTGTTTCGAATTATCCGCACATAGGAAAGTGTTCGGAAATTAACGGCCAACCGTATTTGAATTGTATAATAAGCATTATTCTCACCTAAATAAAATTCTTCCACTGTACCAACAGGAATACCTTCGGGGAATGTAGATGTCAAACCGCTTGTAACTATGCTGTCGCCTTTGTACACATGCACATGGCGCGCTATGTCCATCAGATTGGCAAATCTGTAATCTTCTCCCTGCCATTCTACCGGTCCTATGTAGTTGTTGGACTTGAATTTGGAATTGATGGAAATTTCTGGGTTTAGAATGGGTATGATAACAGCAAATTTGTTAGAAACTGTTTTCACAATGCCTACAACACCATCAGTCGCAATGACACCCATGCCTGGCGCCACGCCGTCGCGTTCTCCTTTGTTGATGGTTATGTAATTTTTGTATTTGTTGGTTGAGTTGTTTATGATTTTTGCGGGTATGTATTGCAGGTCATTTTCTGCAGGAATATAGGCCGTGTCGTTTTGCATGTTTCTGATTCGAATGAGTTCATTTTGCAAACCGACTATCCGGTTACGCAAATCCGCATTTTCTTCGTTTAATTTCATGTTAGCCTGTTTCAGCTTGAAGAAGTCGAAAATACTTTCGCTTGATTGGTACATACGTGCTGCCACAGAATTTGCTGAAGACAGGAATACGATGCGTTGGAATCCTGTATTGTGCACAATCAGCAGGAATGCCGTTGTTTCCAGCAGCAGGAACAAGAAAAAAATGCTGTAACGAATAAAAAATTGAATCAGATTTTTCATAAGTCAATGATATACTACGAGCTACAAGTTGCTTTTTGGGGCATAACTTGCAGCTCGCAATTCGACATCGAAACGTCTTTTTACCGAATCAGGAACGAGAACTTGTCCGTATTTTTCAGGGCAATTCCAGTACCGCGGGCGACAGCACGCAACGGGTCATCTGCCACGTAGAACGGTATGTTTATTTTAGTTGTCAGACGTCTGTCAAGTCCGCGGAGCAATGCGCCTCCACCAGCCAGATAAATGCCGCGTTGGACAATATCCGCATACAATTCGGGTGGTGTTTGTTCCAGCGCGCTGAGAATGGCATTTTCGATTTTTGCAATTGATTTTTCCAAGCAGTGGGCTATCTCCTGGTATGAAACGGGCACTTGCATGGGCAGCGCGGTCATTCGGTTCGGGCCGCTTACGATGTAGTCCTCGGGCGCGTCCTCCAATTCCGTCAGCGCGGAGCCGACTTCAATTTTGATGCGTTCTGCAGTTGATTCTCCTACTTTCATATTGTGCATCCGTCCCATGTACTCGATAATGTCATCCGTCAGGTCATCGCCGGCGATTTTGATGGATTTGTTGCACACGATGCCGCCCAACGAGATAACTGCGATTTCGGTTGTTCCGCCGCCGATATCGACAATCATGCAACCTTCCGGTGCTTCTACGTCGATTCCGATACCGATAGCGGCAGCCATTGGCTCGTAAATCATGTAAACCTCACGGCCGCCGGCATGTTCCGACGAGTCGCGGACGGCACGTATTTCAACTTCCGTACTTCCGGAAGGGATGCAGACAACCATTTTCAGCGATGGCGTGAACATACGACTTTTTTGCGGAATCATTTTTATCATGCCGCGCATCATCATTTCGCAGGCGTAGAAGTCGGCGATAACACCATCGCGGAGCGGGCGTATGGTACGTATGCCTTCGTTCTCGCGGCCGCGCATTTGGTGCGCTTTCTTGCCAATGGCCAGTAGCTTGTCCGAACGTTTGTCCAGCGCAACGACAGATGGTTCATCAACAACGACTTTGTCGTTGCAAATCACAATGGTATTGGCTGTACCCAAGTCCATTGCTATTTCTTGTGTGAAAGTGAAAAGTCCCATTTTATTGTGTTATTTTTTGAAATTTTCTGTTGCTGTTTAGTGTTTGAAGTGCCTGAATCCAGTTGTTGCCATGGCAATGCCCAGTTCGTTGCATTTGTCAATCGATTTTTGGTCGTTGATGGAGCCGCCAGGTTGCACAACGGCCGTGATGCCGGCTTGTGCGGCTATTTCCACGCAATCGGGGAACGGGAAGAAGGCATCGGAAGCCATGACAGCACCATTCAAATCGAAATTGAAACTGTGCGCTTTTTCCACGGCTTGTTTCAGTGCGTCCACACGCGATGTTTGGCCAATGCCGCTTGCGCAAAGCTGTTTGTTCTTGGCCAGCACTATGGCGTTCGATTTGGAGTGTTTGACTATTTTGTTGGCAAAGAGCAAATCCTCTTTTTCCAAGTCTGTCAGATCCTTGTCCGTAACGGTTTTCAGTTCAGATGTTTGTTCCACTTTCAGGTCTTTGTCCTGCACAAGCACGCCGTTGAGGATGGAACGGAATTGTTTGGTCGTGTCGATATTGCCCTTTTGTATCAGGATAATCCTGTTTTTCTTTTGTGTCAGTATTTCCAGGGCATCCATGTCGTAGTCGGGCGCAATGACCACTTCAAAGAATATTTTGTTCATTTCTTCGGCAGTGGCTTTGTCTATGGCCGCGTTGGCAATGATGATGCCTCCGAATGCCGAAACAGGGTCGCCGGCCAGCGCGTCTTTCCATGCGTCGCAAAGTGTGGGACGAGAAGCAAGTCCGCAAGCATTGTTGTGTTTTAGAATAGCAACCGTTATGTCATCGAAATCGTTCATTAGGTTCACGGCCGCATCGATGTCCAACAAGTTGTTGTAGGAAATTTCTTTGCCGTGGATTTGTTCAAACATTTCATCGAAATTACCGAAGAAGAATCCTTTCTGGTGCGGGTTCTCGCCATAGCGCAACGGCTTTGATTCGTCGAATGCGATTCTGAACGCCGATTTGTCATCTCCATCAAAGTAGTTGAAAATTGCACTATCGTAGTGGCTTGAAACAGCAAATGCTTCTTTGGCGAACCAACGGCGTTCTTCCAGTGTCGTGTTTGCCCCGTGTTCGTTCAGCACATCCAAAAGCGGTTGATATTGTGCTTTGGATGCCACGATGACGACATCTTTGTAATTCTTGGCTGCGGCGCGTATGAGCGAAATGCCGCCGATATCTATCTTTTCGATAATAGCCTGTTCGTCGGCGCCGGAAGCAACTGTTTCTTCAAACGGATATAAATCTACAATGACCAGGTCTATTTCCGGGATTTCGTATTGGGCGATTTGTTGTTGGTCTTCTTCGTTGTCACGCCGACAAAGTATGCCGCCGAATACTTTCGGATGCAATGTTTTTACGCGTCCGCCCAGAATGGATGGGTAAGTTGTCAGGTCTTCTACTGCTTGACAAGGGATTCCAAGAGATTCGATAAATGATTGTGTTCCACCCGTAGATAGAAATTCAACACCATTTTCATGCAGTTTCCGGATGATTGTGTCTAAGTTATCCTTGTGATAAACAGAGACTAAAGCCCGTTTGATTTGTTTTGTTGCCATTGGTCCTACTGTAAAAATTTGAGTAGGCAAAATTATAAAAAAATGTTCGTGGATGCAATAACAAAATGGCCTGCTTTATCTATTTTCTTTGGCAGATTCGTTTTCTTCTTCGCCTTTCAGAGTAGGGAGGCTTATGTGATATTTGACAGCAATAATGCGTATCAAAATGACAGTAATTGCCGTTATCGTTCCGGTCAGTGCGGTAGGAAGGCCGATGAAATCGCAGAAATAATAAATAAATCCGCCTAAAATACAAGCTATGGCGTAAATGTCCTTGCGGAAAATCAGCGGTTCTTCATTGATGAGCGTATCTCGGAAAACTCCTCCGGCCGCGCCAGTGAGCGTTCCCATAATTATGCCGACAAACATGGGAAAACCTGCTGCATCGCTTTTTTCTATGCCTACAACTGTGAACAGCGCAAGCCCGATGGCATCGAAAATAAAAATGGTGTTGTGCATGTGTATCACTTTTTTCCCAAGTACCAAGACGGCTACCAGGGCAAGCCCGGTTACAATCAGATAAGAAGGTTGTGTCATCCAGAAAGGGGTGTAACCCAACAGTAGGTCGCGCAAGGTCCCACCGCCCACAGCCGTTACCAATCCTATGACATAAGCGCCAAACCAATCGAAATGTTTGGCAGATGCGAGCCGGATACCGCTTATGGCGAATGCAAAAGTCCCGATGTAATCGAGGATTGTGATAAAATTCATCTCTGTAAATGTTTATTTCGGAGCCAGAGTAACGAGCGGTACCAACATTTCTTCCATTGAAACTCCACCGTGTTGCAACGTATTTTTGTAGTAGCTTACGTAGTAATTGTAATTGTTCGGATAAGCAAAAAAATCGTTTTGCGTTGCAAAAATATAGGTTGAGCTGACGTTCGGACTTGGCAGGCCGATTTTTCTCGGTTGTGTTACTTCATAGACTTTTTGTGCGTTGTAGCTCAATGATTTGCCTATTTTGTAACGTAAATTCACGTTGGTATTCTTGTCGCCGATGACTTTTACAGGGTCGGTGATTTTTACCGTGCCGTGGTCGGTGGTTACGATGACTTTGTAGCCCATCTCAGCTATGGTCCTGAATAATTCGTATGTCGGCGAATGTTTGAACCATGATTTTGTCAGCGACAGATAAGCCGGTTCGTCATTGGCTAATTCACGCATCATTTTGCTTTCCGTGCGCGAATGGCTCAGCATATCTATGAAATTGAGTACAATGACATTCAGTTGTTTTTGCCGGAGTTGGGGTAGTCGCCCGATCAACTTTTCGCAATAGTCGGATTCATTGACTTTATTGTAGGAAAAACTGTAATGTTTCCTGAACCGGTCTATCTGTGTCTGGATCAGTTGGTCCTCCATTAGGTTCTTGCCGACTTCTTCGTCTTCTTCCACCCAGAGGTCCGGATACATTTGCTGGATTTGCAGCGGCATCAGACCGGAAAAAATGGCATTCCGCGCATATTGTGTCGCGGTAGGCAGGATGCTGCAATACATGGCATCATCAACGACGCTGTAGAAATCGTTTAATAATGTCTGTATGATTTTCCATTGGTCATAGCGGAAATTGTCTATCAGAATGAAAAATATCTTTTCGTCGTTATCCAAAAGTGGAAATATTTTTTTCTTGAAAATATCGGGACTGAGCAATGGACGCTGTTCTGTTTGCTCGAACCATTTTTCATAGTTGTTCCGGATAAATTTGGTAAATGCCTTGTTGGCATCGGCCTTTTGAGATTCCAATAGGTCACGCATACTTTTGTCGCTTTCCTGCAATTCGAGTTCCCAGAAAACAAGGGTTTTGTGTATGCCAATGAATTCGTTCAGGGTTGTTGCTTTATCAATGACGAAACTTATGTCTTGGTACTCCTGCCGATACGTTGTCGTGGTGTGCTCGTTGATGATGTCTTTTTTGTGTATGTGTTTTTTGAGCGTCATCAGAATCTGATTTGGATTCACCGGTTTTATTAGGTAATCAGCTATTTTGTTTCCAATGGCCATGTCCATGATGTTTTCTTCTTCGCTTTTCGTAATCATGACGATGGGCGTGGACGGATTTATGTTTTTGATGTCCGAGAGTGTTTCCAGGCCGCTGAGTCCGGGCATATTTTCGTCCAGGAAAACGATATCGAAGTTTTCGTGTTGGCATAGTTCCACGGCATCTTTCCCATTTGTGGTCGTAACTACCTCATAACCTTTTTCTTCCAAAAAAATAATGTAGGGGCGCAACAAATCTATTTCATCATCAGCCCAAAGTATGCGGTCGGATTTCATAGTTTATAAGTTTGAATTTTGTTGTCGTAAACATGCAATAATAGTGGCGCTTAGTGTTCTGTTTCTGGATTTTGACCAGCTCCGCTTGCTTTCCAGAGTTCGTATTCATCGAGTGTTTTCAGTCCGCTTGTAACCAAATTCAGGTTTTCTTCACCGATGCCGATGGTTTTGGCTTCCAGTTCGTGTAGCAATAGGTTTATTTCCGTGTTGTTACGCAACATGTTGATGTACCATTGCGTTTCTTTTTCTGAGTCCATATAGGTTATTTTCAGGGCTGATGTATTATCAACAAAAGTTGCAATGGCTGTCAAGTCGAAATCTTTTATAAGGAATTGTGAAAAATTGAACAGCGCGATGTTGTACAGCAGTCTGTTCAGGTTTTCCGTGCTTTCTGGAATAAGGATCAGCACGACGTGCTGCATATTGTTTTCCGTGGTAAATTCCTTGTTGATGCCATCGTTTGTTTCGGTGTCGGCAAATTCGGTTTCGCGTCGTGTCAGCAGCGTGCCGTGCGATTCACCCGTTTGTGATTCTAACCCTTGGTTCATCAAGGCTAGCATGTCTTTGGCCATAGCGCTGACATCGCTGTCTGGGAAGCGGCTTATCATGTCGCGCAAAGCATCGCCGAAAGCTTGTGGGTTTTGTGTTTTTGCCGTCGCTAAGGCGTTTAAGAACAAAAACTTGGGCATCAGTGGCGATAAAGGGAAATTCTTTTCGGCATATTGTGTGTTTTCAAAAACCGTTTGATAGCGGCTTTGTGAGTATGCCTGATATGTGGCAACATATAACGAGTCCTGTTCGGCATTCATTTTTTGCATACGTTCGGCATAGTTCGGGTCGGCAAGCATCTGGGCATATTTGCTTTCCGGGAATTTTGTCAATAGTGCCATACGTCGTGTTTCTGCTTCTTCCTTGTTGTCTTGTTGCAGGAAAATCAGGTAGCGCGTATAATATACGTCCGGCATACGGCTGTCATCTGGGAAGCGTTTCTCGAATTCATCGAATGTTTTGAGCGACATGTTGATGTCTTCCACGCGGTCTTTGTATATAAATCCCATGTTGAATAAGGCTGTTGCGATGAGTTCGTCAGACAGTTTGAGCTGTTCTTCGGTCTTCGGGATTTGGTTCAGGTAAAATTCCGGTTTTTTCGTATCGCTTATGGCATCATTTCCTGCTATGCTGTCATTCCCTTCTGTTGTTCCGCTTCCAATGCCTGTATCATCCGCAAAAAGGGTAGTTACGCTTTTACTTGCACGCCGCCAGTTATCTTCCAACTTGCGTTGTCCCCATTTGCGCGTAAATTCCATTTTGCCGTTTTTCATCAGGTTCGCGTTGTAAAAGTACCAGTCGGCAGGCCCCATATTTCCGCCACCAATCATGTTGGCTGTATTGACGCTTGTAAGTCCCTCTTCTTCTTGGAGTCGTGCGGCTTCTTCAGCGGCTTTTTCAGCAGCTTCTAGGTCTGCGATGATTTTTTCTGCCACTGCCATTTGCTCTTCGGGTGTCATTTTGGAAAGGCGTTGTAGGCTGTCTTGGAGTACGACAACATTGTATTCTACAATCAACTCACCCAAGGTTTGTGCCCTTTGGCTTATACGTGCGTAGTCGTCGTTGTCGCTGGAAATAATTTGTCTGGCTTCTTCATAACATGGCTGCGCTTTTACGTAATCGTTCTTGTCATAATACAAATCCCCAAGTTGTATGAGCACAACAGCCTTCTCTATGCCATTTTGTGTGCTTTTTTCAGTCGCGGTAACGTAATTTTCCATTGCTTTTACGGTATCTTTTTGTGCCATGTATATATTGCCGATGGCGCCGTAAATCTGCTCGAGGTTGTCCTTGTATTTATATTTTTTCGCCATTTTGGCTAGCGACTTCAAAGTCGCAGCGTGGTTGGTAGACATTTCCGCTTGGTTGATACGTGCATTGAAATCCATGTCGAAAGCTGGATTGGCTTTAATGACTTTGGTGTAGGCTTCTTCTGCCGCACGAGTATTTCCAGTCAGTTGGTAAAGTTGTCCAAGAATAAAACGCAGTCGTGTTTTTTCTTCTTTCTTTTTCTCCGATTCAAGGGCTATTTGTAGAAAAGGAATTGCTTCCTTGTATTGTTTCTTTTTTAACAGTAGGTCAGCATGTACGGCAGCGTACAAATAAGCATTTTCCTGTTTGAGCTCATCTTGTTTGATGTTAAGCAAGACCTCTTCCGCTTCGTATATCCATCCTGTTTCGGCATAGGCGCGTGCGATCCATAATTGGCATTGTGCTACGACATCCTTGTCATAATAATAATGTTTTGCAATATACAGGAAAGTGCCGATGGAACCGAGGAAATCGCCTTTGTGGAATTCCGATTTCGCCAGCAACAGCCATGCATCCGCCAAAGCGGTGTTGAACTCTTCCTGGTTGTACCAAGCTTGGTATTTCGGATCTTGGGCTTTGCGGTAGTTGCGTTGTGGTTTTTTCTTGATGGAATGCAACTTGATGCTTTTCCGGCATTTCTCAATAGCTTTGTCCATGTCGCCCGTACCAGCCGAAGCGTTTTCGTGGTTGCTGATGGGATACATGGGCAAAACTTCTGAAAAATCGTCGTTATTGGCGTCCGCTATGCTTTGCAAGCCTCTCTTGTAACTTTCATATCCGTTGTAATAAACGTTGTATTTGGTGTTTATGATGTGATGTGTCCTGCTGAGCCACGTGTTTTTTTGCGTGGAGCAGGAGCAAACCATGAATATGGCCAGTAACAGCAACGAACGGTATGATGTTGAAAAGCTCACGTGATTTTTTTCTGTTTTTATATTGAATAAACTTTGAAAGTTTGGAAAAAGTATGTTTCCCGGAAGTAATTTTGTTTTTATTTATTGTTTGAGCAGTTGGTCAATGTGTTCCAACTGGTCGAGCGTTTCGTCTATGTGGAAGTTTAGTTCCGGTATGATGCGCAGTTGGAAACGGACGCGGTTGCCGAGCTCAAAACGGATGGATTTGTTGTCCGCGTTGATTTGCCCGATGATTTCTGACCCCCGTTCACTGGGAAAAATGCTCAGATAGACATGCGCGATGCTTAAATCGGGACTTATGCGGACCTCGCTGACCGAAATGAGCAGGCCTTGGTATTTTCGTGCATACGTTAGGAAAATGTCGCCTAATTCTTTTTGCAGCAGTCGTGCAATTTTTTGCATACGTGTAGTTTCCATAAAATGAATATTAATGTTCTAACCGACAAAGGTACGATAATTCGTTGAACAAACTGCTAATCCGGTATGAGTTTTTTGTTATGATTAGCAACTATTTGTTGTTTTAGTCCTGCTTTCGTCCGATGATTCTGGCGTAAAATAAAGACGCCACCGGTCTAAAAACCAATGGCGTCTTTATAGTTTTATTTGTTTCTGGAATTTTAGGGAGCCATCCACTCAAATCCGTCTTTGGTGTCTTTAATGGTGAATCCCATGGCAGTCAGTTCGTTGCGGATTTTATCGGAAGTTGCCCAATCTTTGTTGCGTTTAGCTTCCAATCGTATGTTGAGCAATAAATCCACAGCTTTCTTATAGGCTTCGTTACTGGTGCTGTCATCATTTTCGGTGCGAAGCCCCAGAAGGTCTTCAACGAACAGTTTCCAGGTTGCTTTGAGTTCGTCAAGGTCGGCAGCGGAAATAGTGCCGTTACCGTCGAACACGGTGTTGATGGCTTTTGCGCTTTCGAACAAATGTGCTATGACTATGGGCGAGTTCAAATCGTCGGCCATGGCGTTTTCGCACAATTCACTCAATCCGGCCGTTTCCACCGTACTTTTTCCCGCCGGTTGCAACTTTTGCAGCCGTTGGTAGGCTTCCATTAACCGCGCCAAGCCTTTTTCGGAGGCTTTGAGGGCTTCGTCGCTGAAATCGACGGTGCTGCGGTAATGTGCCTGCAAGATGAAAAACCGTATTGTCATGGGGCTGAACGGCTGGCTCAGCAATTTGTTCGTGCCCGTGAAAAATTCGTGCAGCGTGATGAAGTTGCCCAACGACTTGCCCATTTTTTGCCCGTTGATGGTAATCATGTTGTTGTGCATCCAGTATTTCACGGTGTCGTGTCCGAGGGCCGCGCAACTTTGTGCTATTTCACATTCGTGGTGCGGGAACATGAGGTCCATGCCGCCTCCGTGGATGTCGAATTCCTCGCCGAGGTATTTTGTTCCCATGGTGGAACATTCGAGATGCCATCCGGGAAAACCTTCGCTCCATGGGCTCGGCCAATGCATAATATGTTCCGGCGCGGCTTTTTTCCAAAGTGCGAAATCGATGCTGCGGCGTTTCTCGCTTTGGCCGTCAAGTTCGCGGGTAGTTTCAAGCAGTTCGTCAATGTTACGGCCTGATAATTTTCCATAGTGGAATTTCTGGTTGTATTTTTCCACATCAAAATAGACGGAACCTTCGCTTTCGTAGGCATAGCCGGCGGCAAGTATTTTTTTGATAAATTCGATTTGTTCGATGATATGTCCGGATGCGTGCGGTTCTATGCTGGGCGGCAGCACATTCAGCATTTCCATTTCTTTGTGGTAGTTGTTCAAGTAGCGTTGCACAACTTCCATCGGTTCCAGCTTTTCAAGGCGCGCCTTTTTGGCAATCTTGTCCTCGCCTTCATCTGCATCGTGTTCCAAGTGGCCTACATCGGTGATGTTGCGCACATAACGTACTTTGTAGCCGAGGTGGGTCAGATAGCGGAACAGCAGGTCAAATGTGATGGCCGGCCGGGCGTGTCCCAAATGGGCGTCGCCATATACGGTCGGACCGCAAACGTACAATCCTACATGGGGTGCATGAAGCGGTACGAATTCTTCTTTTTTACGGGTTAGTGTGTTGTAAATTTGTAAACTCATATTTTTACGTTATTAGTTGATTCCTCGTTGTTTTTTTATGGCTTCGTAGGCTTCGTTTATGGAGCGGAATTTTTCTGTCGCTGTTTTCTTGGCTTCTTCACCTGCACCGGCGACCTTGTCCGGATGATATTTCATGGCCATCCGCCGGTAGGCTTTTTTGACTTCGTCGTCGGTGGCGGTCGGTTCTATTTCGAGTGCCTTGTACATCCATTCCTGGTCTGTATGTTTGAAGTAGGGTGCCTTCAACGATGCCAAATCTGCCGGTGAAATGCGGAAAATGGTGGCAATGTGCTCAATAATATCCAACTCGGCCGGAACGATGATACCATCCGCATTGGCTATTTCCAGCATTAAATGTGTCAATTCCAATTTGGTGGAATAGTTCATGTATTCGTTGATTTGCATGGCCACTTCCGTTTCATTGATGGGTTGGTCAAGCAGTTTTTTGAGTATCTGCAAGGCTTCCAACGCGCCGTTTTCACCGAAGTTTGTGACCAGGAAGCGTTTCACGATACCTAATTCCGATTTGACAACCCGCCCGTCAGCTTTCATGACACAAGCCATCAGCACAAGCAGGCTCATCTTGAAATCCCCTTCGTTGACGCGATAGCTGCCAGATGAGGTTTGCTTTTCAGGCATTTCATCGAACATGGAACTCAATACGAACCCGAGGAGTGCCCCGATGTAACCGCCAAATACAAATCCAAGGCCGGTAGCAAAGATTTTAGTAAAAATGCCCATATTTAATTGTTGAGAAAACGATGCAAAGGTACGAAAAATATTTCCATTTGTATGGAATACGAAAAAAGCCGGTTTTTTATGCCGGCTCTTTAAGTTCTTATTTGCGAAATATTTATAGTTTGAACGATATGCCTATGCTGATATCGCTGGTTCCCCCTGCTGCAAAAGTGAAACCGTTTTGGGTTGTTTTGTTTGTTATGGCTTGATCGGCAACTGTTGTCTTTTCTGTTGTAACACTGCCATTGAATCCAAGTGCCAAGATTCTTAAGCCGGTTTCCAGCGTCAAACGCTCGGTCAGGTCATAAGTCAGTACAGGATAGAAGTTGATTCCGTATGATGTCGTGTACGGTAGTTTGGTCGTGATGTTTCCTGTCGTTGTTTTGCCGGTAGAACCGCCCAAATTGATGGCACCTTCCATCCAAACGCCGAATTTCTCCAGCCCTACACATTTATAACGTGCATAAGGTACAATAGCCCAACTAAACCTTGTTGTTTTGGTGGCAATATTTCCGTCATTGTTAAAATCGGTTTCGCCGGTGGTGCCGATATTGAACGCACCCCCAATCAAGAATTTGTCGGTAATGTAATAGCCGACAGACGGTGTGAATTGGAATGATATGGTACTTGGAGTTTTTACTTCAATACTTGTTTCTTGTGCTTTTGTGGTTTGTTTGCCCCCATTAAAACCGAAGCCAAGCGTTCCTGCTAAATACATTTGTGCATAGGTGGTTGTTGCTGCAATTGCTAATGCAATTATAAAAAATAATCTTTTCATTGTGTTGTAGTTTTATTGCCTTTCGGCAAGATTTAACATTTGTCTTTTCGCGACAAATATATGTTCTTTTTTCCTGTTTTGCAAAATGATTTTTGATATGATAGATTCTTTTGCTTGGATGTTCAACTTTATTTACTCGCATATTCATTTTATTAAAATAAAATTTGTGTATTTCGATGTTTGGTTGTATCTTTGCGGCTGTTTAATTAAAATAATTTTGAATCATGTTACCAGTTTATTGTCCGAGTTGCCATGCGCAACTCCGTGTGCGTAGGATGCAGTGCGAGCAGTGCGGAACGGAAGTGTCCGGCAATTATGAATTGCCGGAATTGGCTCTTTTGTCGCCGGATGAGCAGTTGTTTGTCTTGCAGTTTGTCAAGAACAGCGGCAGTTTGAAGGAAATGGCCGCTTTGCGCCGGTTGAGTTATCCCACTGTTCGGAATATGTTGAACGAAATAATTTTTAAACTCAATGCTTATGAAACGAAATGATTTTACCGGTTTGTTGTTGAATCCGTTCAGCCGTGTAGCCGGTTGGCCTGCATTGTTGGCCGGTTTATGTGTGATGGCTTTGACGGCGGTTGTCGGCTATTATGCCGGTGCGTTGTCCGATGGCGTTATTGATGTGCACTTTGTCGATGATCAGGCCAACCTGACATGGCGCAAGGCTATGTTGTTCCCGTTGGTGTCGCACGCATGTCTCGTGGTCGTTTGTGCCTTGATATCGCTGATTTTTACGCGTAATTTCCGTTTGTTGGATTTGGCTGGAACGCTGACTTTTGCGCGTGTGCCTTTTTTGTTCAGCATGTTGGCCGGTTTAGGTGTTACTTTGCCGTCCGTAGCGGAGATAGCAGCTGATCCGTTTATGCTGTTCCGCAATGTCGGCTTTGTCATATTCCTTTTGGTGAATGTTTTTGTTGTTGTTTGGGTTGTCGTCTGGATGGTATATGCAGTCCGTGTGTCCTGCGATTTGAAAAGCGGCAAACTCGCTATGGTGCTTATCCTGTCCATTGTAGTGGCGGAAGTGCTGGCCAAATACTTGCTTGTGAGGATTTGACCGTGCCGCATTTGCATAATAAAAAACGACCGCAAAGTTGATTCTTTGGGTCGTTTTTCTGTAAATGTCCGTGTATTTATCCTTCCACTAATTTCCCGACAATGGTTTTCAGTAGCCGTACCGTGCCATCTATGCCGAGCAGGGATGAGTTGATACAGAGGTGATAACTGTCTGCCCGTCCCCAGTTCTTGCCGGAATAAAAATTATAATATTCAGCGCGCTCTTTGTCTTTGTCTTCCATTATTTCAGTGGCTTTCCGGACGTTCAGGTTTTCTTCGTATTCCATTAACCTTTTTATGCGCATGTTCGGGTCTGCCGAAATGAATATGTTCAGGCAGTCGGTCCGTTCGCGGAGGATATAGTCCGCGCATCTTCCTACAAAAACGCAATTACCTTGTTCGGCCAGGTTGCGTATGGTATCGCTTTGGATACGGAACAGGCTGTCGTTATCCAATCCGGAGGAAAAAGGCATTAAACCATTTGTGTACGGGATATGCATTCCCCAATATGCTCCGGGAAATTTACCTTGGCTGTTTTCATCAGCTTTTGTAAACAATTCAGGTGCAATGCCACTTTCTTTGGCGGCAATTTGGAGGAGTTCCTTGTCATAGTAGGCATAATTCAGTTCTGCTGCCAGTTTTTCGCCTATTTCGCGGCCGCCGCTGCCTAATTGTCTTCCAATGTTGATAATCATATACGTATTATGTTTTTAAGGTTTTCGTGTTATGCTGCAGTTAGTGTTTCGGACATAATGCCGGCTTTTTTCCATTTTTTGATTTGGCGCATAATCATGATGGCCGATGTAATGGCGGCTATGATGTCTGCACTTGGCATGCTTGCCCATACGCCTGTGATACCGAACAAGTTCGGGAATATGATCAAGAAAGGTATAAGGAACAGTACTTGCCGTGTCAAAGAGAGGAAAATCGCACTTTTGGCCAGTCCGATACTTTGGAAAAAATTGGATATGACCATTTGGTATCCGACAATGGGGAAGGCCAGGAAGCTGATGCGCAAACCGTATTTGGCAAGTTCGATAAGTTCTTCATCATGGGTGAAAATGCGTGCCACTAATCCTGGTGCAAGTTCCGCCAATAGAAAACCGCTAGTTGTAACCAAGGTGGCGTAAAAGCAGGCTTTCTTCAAGACTTCCAGCAACCGTGAAATCTGCCGTGCGCCGTAGTTGTAGCCTGCAATGGGCTGCATACCTTGGTTGATACCCATGACGAACATGACAAACATGAACATAATGCGGTTTACAATACCGTAGGCACCTATGGCCAAGTCGCCTCCATGTTTTTTCAGACTGTTGTTTATCAAAATGACTATGAAGCATGAGGCTACGTTCATTAGGAACGGTGACAATCCAATGGCGAGTGCGGCGGATACAATACGTTTTTTCAGTGTGAAAATGCCTTTTTGGAAATGCAGCAACTCTTTTTTGTCCGAGAAAAGCTTGATTTGCCACAGCAACGAAACGATTTGCGCCAATACCGTCGCCCATGCTGCTCCTTGTATGCCCCAGCCGAAACCGAAAATGAACAGTGGATCCAAAATGGAATTAAGTACTACTGTCAATATGGTAGTGTACATGGATTTGCGCGGATGTCCGGCTGAACGTAACACACTGTTCAGGCCCAAATACAAATGGGTGACTATGTTACCGCACAGAATGATGCCCATGTATTGGCTTGCATAGCCTATGGTTTGTTCGCTTGCTCCGAATACGAACAAAATAGGTTCCAGGAAAGCTAACGATAGAAATGTGAAAATGAGTCCAATCAATACGTTTAGGAGAACCACATTTCCCAATACCATTTGAGCAGTTTTATAGTCTTTTTGTCCCAACTTGACGGAAATGAGCGTGCTTGCGCCTACACCGACCATAGAGCCGAATGCGGCTGCCAGGTTTTGGAATGGAAAACATACCGCCAACGCGGAGATAGCAAGCGCACCCACACCTTGTCCAATGAAAATGCTATCGACAATGTTGTAAAGCGACGAAGCCGTCATGGCTATGATTGCCGGAACGGCGTAACGCCGCAGCAATACACCGACTTTCTCGGTTCCAAGTTCAGTAGGGATATTCATATATTATTTTTGTTTTTACCGGAATTCCAGTCACGGCCATATCCTACATGGTCATCAGCACGAACATTTGCGCCAGCATGACGCGCAGGAACATGGTGAGCGGATATACGGTTGCGTAGGCAGTGGATTGCGCTTGTACAGGCGCTATGCCGTTGGCAAATTCCAATGCAGGCGGATCTGTCATGGCGCCTGCAACACAGCCACATATTTTCAAATAGTTTATTTTCATGAAGCGGGCTATCATAGCGGCCAGCATGACAGGGATAAAGGTTATGGCTGCACCATAGCCAAGCCAGATCCAGCCTCCATTCACCAAGGTGTCCCAGAAAGTACGTCCGGCAATTAGTCCGACGCTTGCCAGGAACATGATAATGCCCATTTCGCGCAACATCAGGTTTGCGCCCGGTGTCATGTAGAAATTCAGTTTTCCGATGCGTCCCTTGTTGCCTAACAGGATAGCCACAATAAGCGGGCCGCCTGCAAGTCCCAGTTTGGCCGGTGCCGGCAGGCCGGGAATGAAAATGGGAATACTTCCAAGGATAATGCCGATAAATATCCCCATGAAAATGGGTACTATATTCGGTACGGCCAGTTCCTTTACGGAATCACCCAACTCGTTTTTTACATCGTTCAGGATTTCCCGTTTTCCTACCACTTTCAGCGTGTCGCCCAATTCGATGGTTGTTTTCAAAGTCGGCAGGATTTCCATGCCGGAACGGTAAATGCGCGTGATGTTGGCCGGATAACGGCGGTAAATGCCTACTTGTTCAATGGTCTTGCCGGCCAGTTTGCGGTTGGTCAGCAAAATGTTGTGGATGCCGAGCATTCCCTCTATCTCTTTGCGGCCGCCTATGGTGACCGGACCTATCTTGATTTGCAGGTTGCGGATGCAGTTGCGTGCCGAAACCCCGTAAAGCACATCGCCTTCCCGCAAGACTTCGTTTTCTTCGGCGAAAATATAATGCCCGTCCCTGTAAATCCGTGATACGGCAAGTTCCGAATCGACCGCTTCGCGGATGTAACTTATCTTCTGCCCGATGATATTGGGGTTGGTAATGGTGATCTCGACACTTTCTAATTTGGTGTTTTGTCCGCCCAGGCTTTTGGAATAGTTTTTTTCTTCTTCGTCAATCTTGATGCGGAAAAGCCAGCGTACAAGCAACATGGCCAGGATTAGCCCGACGACACCGAAAGGATAGGCTATTGCATAGCCGGTAGCGGCAGCATCCGCACTGATGCCCATGTCGGTCAATACTTGTTGTGCCGCACCTAATCCGGGTGTGTTGGTTACGGCTCCGCACATGATGCCTGTAACTGTTTCGGATGGCAATCCCGTCAGCGCATATATCAGGAACGCAATGCCGAACCCGGCAAGGACAATGCCTACCGCCAGCAGGTTCAGTGTCAGCCCGTCTTTTTTGAACGAAGTGAAAAAGCGCGGTCCCATGTCTACGCCGATGCTGTAAACGAACAAGATAAGGCCGAAATCGCGCACGAAGACCAGAATGTCATGGTCGAAAACGGCTCCACAATGTCCGATGATAATCCCAGTGAACAGTACGCCGGCCACTCCTAACTTGATATGCAAAAAGCGGATTTTCCCGATTAATACGCCTAAAAACGATGCCAGGCATAAATACAACAAAGTAGAAACGATTCCGGGTTGTGCAAATATCTCAGAAAGAAAATCCATTGTGTATAAGATGTTTATGTGTGATAAACGTTATAAAAGCTGTGGTTAGGAAACCGGCTGCAAATGTACAAAAACCAAATGAACCGGCAAACATTTTTCGGGGTGTGATTCCAGGCGGAACAATGAAAAAAGCCGCATGACTTTCTGGTCCATGCGGCTTGACATATTTATGATAGAAATGGTTGCTTATAAAGCTTTTCCATCGCTACCGAGCACATTGATTATCTTGTGCTTGTAGAGTTTTTCCATGTTGTCGCGAGCCGGGCCCAGATATTTGCGTGGGTCGAATTCGGCAGGCTTTTCAGCGAACACTTTGCGGATGGCTGCGGTCATGGCCAGACGGCTGTCGGAGTCAATGTTGATTTTGCAAACAGCCGATTTGGCAGCTTTACGCAACTGTTCTTCCGGAATACCGATGGCATCGGGCAATTTGCCGCCGTATTTGTTGATGGTTTCCACTTCTTCTTCTGGAACAGATGAAGAGCCATGCAACACGATGGGGAAGCCCGGCAGTTTTTCCATAACGGCATCCAAAACATCAAATGCCAAGGGAGGAGGCACTAATTTGCCTTCGGCGTTGCGTGTGCACTGTTCCGGCGTGAATTTGTATGCGCCGTGGCTTGTCCCGATGGAAATGGCCAATGAATCGCAACCGGTTCTGGAAGTGAAATCGATTACTTCTTCGGGCTTGGTGTAGGTGTGGTGATCGGAGGAAACTTCATCTTCCACGCCGGCCAGCACGCCCAATTCGCCTTCTACGGTTACGTCGAATTGATGTGCATAGTCCACAACTTTCTTTGTCAGAGCGACGTTTTCGTCGTATGGCAGGTGCGAACCGTCAATCATGACGGACGAGAAGCCCATGTCAATACAGCTTTTGCATGTTTCAAACGTGTCGCCGTGGTCCAAGTGCAAAACGATTTGGGGGTGTTCCCAGCCCAATTCCTTGGCGTATGCCACAGCACCTTCAGCCATATAGCGCAGCAAGGTCTGGTTAGCGTATGCGCGTGCGCCTTTGGATACTTGGAGGATTACAGGCGATTTGGTGTCGGCCGCAGCCTTGATGATGGCTTGCAATTGCTCCATGTTGTTGAAGTTGAAAGCGGGAATAGCGTAGCCGCCTTCAATGGCTTTCTTGAACATCTCACGTGTGTTCACCAAGCCTAAGTCTTTGTAGTTAATCATAATGTATAATTTGTTTATATGAAACATCCGACGGCAAAATTAATACATTTGCATTAAATGGGAAAACTAAAATAAAGAAGTTGCGTTTTTATTTTCTGATTTTTTATTGTCCAGCCTTTGGCTTGCTTGTCGCGCCCACAGGAAAAAACAAGTGTTTTGTATAAAACTTGGCGGCAGGTGCAGCCTGTTTTCAACGCCGGCAGGCGGTTTCTTTTGTTTTTCCGGGCAATTACCGCTAAATTTCCGTTGAATGCAACAAAATTGCAATACGATGAAACGATTTTTATATTTCTCCATCGTTCTTCCCGCCTATTTTTGCACCGTGGAAAACAAAATTTATCTTTATTGCTAACGTTTAAAATTGGATTTGCCATGAAAAAAGTTATTATTTTCGGATTTTTTATCCTTTCAGTATGTGTTGTTAATGCCCAAAGCAAGGCGGCTTTTTTGAGTACCTTTGAATCTATCTCTGATTTAAGGGCAAACGGCGACGATGATGAAGTTGCTGCTGCTAACTGGTTCATAGATGAATTTGGTGGGGATTTCCTTTCTACCAAAGATGTTGAAACGACGGATTTGAGTCAATATAATGTAATTTGGTTGGCGATTGAGCGTCCGTGGGGATTTACAAACTTTCCCATAGAGCTTGGTGGAAATGTCCAGAACGCCATAACTGAATTTTATAAAAATGGAGGGAATTTGTTGCTTACTAATTATGCCGTTAAATATTTGGCTGACATGGGACGTTGTAACAATAGTTTCAGTGAATTGTGGGAAGATGGGAGTAATGTCCCGGATGATAATTTAGTTGCATGGGGGCCGATTTCCACTTTCGGAAGGTTTTTTGCCAACCACCCTACAAAACAGGTAATTGACCGTTCAAATGACAGATTGTTTGACGGGCTTATTTCGGAAGTCCGGGTTACAACAGAAACTTGGGATTTGAGTGAAACCACGTATCTGATTTATCCTTTAATTGGTGCGGGGCAAAAGGAAGTACACAGGGTGACTTGGACGATGGATTGTGATTTGAATGCTGGGATTGATGGTGGTATAGACAATCCTGATTTTCTAACTTTATTTGAGGAAGCATATAATGTGGAGGCTGTTGCAGCTTATGAATATGCGCTTGGATATCACAGAATGTCTATTGCACGCTGGTGGCCGCAAGGAGAATTCCAAGGCAAGGCAATTACAATCATGGATACGGGTTATGAATGGAATCAAAATTCTGGTGAAAACATGTATCAGTCAAATATTGAATGGCTCACTATAAATGCTTTGACCGAATTGGGTGGATTACCAAATGGGTTGGATAACACCATATCAGCAAAACCTGCTTTTGTAATTGAAAAAGATCGGATTGTTATCACTGATGATCGAATACAGGCGGCTGAAATATTCAATTTGAATGGACAAATGCTGAATTGCTTGAATAATGTAGGGACTGTGATTGATATTACTGGTTTGAATCAAGGCTTGTATTTGATTCGTTTGACCACAAAGGACGGAGAAAAGGCTACCGCGAAATTCATTAAGTAGTAAATAACGAAAAATTATTTTTATTGTAACTTCTACTTATCTAATACCATGGTTATGGAAAAGAAGTTTTTGTTTCTGCTTTTATTTTTTGTTCATGCAATGCTCTCCTTTTCAGCAGCCATCAAAGGAATTGTCGTGGATGTAAATGGAGATCCCTTAATAGGGGTTACTATTGCAGTACCTGATACGGATCAAGGTACAATTACGGATGTGGATGGACATTATATGTTGAATATAGATGAAAAGGAAAGATATTTGTCTTTTTCTTATATCGGATATCAAACACAGAAAATCGAGATACAGGGAAGAGAGGTTATCAATGTCGTATTGCGTGAAGCGACAGAAGTGTTGGAAGATGTGGTTGTTGTAGGATATGGACATCAGAAAAAAGCCTCTATAACCGGATCTATATCCACAGTTCCTGTTAAAAATATATTATCAGTTCCTGTTGTAACATTGTCAAATGCAATTGGAGGTTTGTTGCAAGGTGTTGTAACCCAACAAAGTTCGGGGGAACCGGGTTCCAATGCCAGCATACTTATTCGTGGGCAAGGGACTTGGAGTGATTCACAGCCTTTGGTTCTGGTTGATGGCATAGAGCGGGATATAAATCTTGTAAATCCGCACGATGTGGAGTCTTTGTCTGTATTAAAAGATGCTTCGGCTACTGCTATTTATGGTGTTCGTGGCGCCAACGGTGTCATTTTGATTAACACGAAGAAAGGAAAAGCTGGCAAGCCACAAGTTACATTTAGGACTGAAGTGGCTGAGTTGATAGGTACTAGGTTTCCTGATTACATAGAAGGTTGGGAATTTGCATCATTAATGAATGAGGCTTCGTATAACTCAGGAAATCCAAATCCTTGGACAGAAGAAGAAATTCAGAAATTTAAGGATGGCTCTGAACCGTATTTTTATCCCAATGTCAATTGGACGGATGCAGTATATCGGAAAACGGCGAACCAAACAATTAATACATTGAGTATAAGCGGAGGTAGCGAGGTTGTTCGGTATTATCTTAGCGCACGACATACCAGTGAAAGCGGGCTTTACCAACGTGATAAAAGTTTGGATTACAACACAAATACAAGATTAAACCATTTCAATTTATTGTCGAATATAGATGTTAATGTGTATAAGGATTTGGTTGTTACGTTGGGACTAAGTTCTTCTATTCAGAATCGCGTATATCCCGGTACGGACGCAACGACAATCCACAATCAAACTAAATATACATCACCGATTGATATGCCGTTGCGTAATCCAGATGGTTCTGTAAGTGCAACGGCTACTGTAGATAATCCATGGGGTATGGCAACCCAAAGTGGTTATAGGACCATGTATTTGAATACGTTACAAGGGACATTCAGTGCAAAATGGGATTTGTCTCGATTAGTGACGGAAGGTTTGTCTATTTCAGGAAAATTCTCGTTTGATAACTATAATGAAGCATGGACAATTCGGAATATTGATTTTATTCGGAAACAGTATTTAGGTACGGATCCTCTTACTGGAGAAGAACAATATAAGGATGTACAAGTGCGTGAAGGACAAGGAATCATGAATTCGTCAACAGCTTCTTTGGCAAATCGTTCCATTTATATGGATGCAGGCCTTAATTATAATAGGACTTTTGGACGGCATACGGTGAGCGGACTTTTGATTTTTAATCGAAGGGAATTTGTCAATATGTTGGCAACGAGCGAATTGGATAACATTCCAAACCGTTGGCAAGGTTTGGCCGGACGTTTTACGTATAATTTTGATAATCGTTATTTTACTGAATTTAATTTTGGGTATAACGGTTCTGAAAACTTCCCCAAAGGAAGCCGGTATGGCTTTTTCCCATCTGTTTCTGTGGGCTGGCTTGTTTCCAATGAACCTTTTTGGCATGTTGATGTCATAAGTAATTTAAAGTTGAGGGGTTCTTATGGACAAGTAGGAAATGACAGGATACAAGGAACTCGTTTTGCCTATTTGACAACTATTAATAAAGTTGCAAATGGTTATCCATGGGGTAGTGCTGCAACGTGGGATAGTGGATTGCAGGAATATAAGATCGGGACAGAAAACGTAACCTGGGAAACGGCTAATAAGGCTAACATTGGTTTGGATTTGGGATTGTTTAACGATTTGGTAGCATTGTCTGTTGACGTTTTTCATGAAATGCGGGATAATATATTCCTTCAGCGACAGAGTGTTCCTCTGTTCAGCGGTTATTTGTCAGAATCTATCCCATGGGCCAATTTAGGAAAAGTTGAAAACAAAGGTATTGATGCCAAGTTGGAAATTAAACGTACAACAGCATCTGGTTTATATTATTCGTTCCATGGAACTTTTTCGTTTGCGCGTAATAAGATTTTGGAAAATGACATGCCTCCACAAAAGTATGATTATTTGAATGAGTGTGGACATCGTATGGGACAAGTATGGGGTCTTGAGGCTCTTGGGTTGTTCCAGAGCGAGGAAGAAATTGCGGAAAGTCCGGTACAAACATTCCAAAGCGTGGTGAAACCGGGTGACATTAAATATAAAGACCAGAATAACGATGGAAAAATAGATGACGATGACCGCGTGGCTATTGGTTATGGAAACATTCCTGAGATTATGTATGGTTTTGGTGGTTCTGTCGGTTATAAGGGATGGGATCTGACAATTCTGTTCAATGGTGCTGCAAATCGTTCTGTCTTTTTGGATGGTGCCGGCATGATGCCTTATGCATTGGAATATCCTGCTTATAATGTTTTCAGAGAATATTATGACAACCGTTACATCCCTTACCCAGATGCGGATAATAGCAATGCGAAATATCCGGCTGTTATAGCAGGTAAAAATTCAAATAATTACAGGACTTCTACACTTTATATGCGTGATGCGGGTTATTTGCGTTTGCAAAATGTGGAAATTGGATATTCATTTCCGCAAAAATGGATGGAAAGAATCAAAATACGGAATATCCGTTTGTTTGTCAATGGCAGCAATTTGTGTGTGTTCGATAAAATCAAAATTATGGATCCGGAAATGGGACAAACCGGGACTTACCCAAAACAAATAACTTTAAACTGTGGTGCCCAAATAGATTTTTAATCTTTAAAGGATAGCATTATGAGACTCAAAATATTTAAAAGTGTTTTTCCTATCTTGTGCGTGCTTGCACTGTTTTCGTGTGAAGATTGGTTGGACAAACAGCCGACAGGAGACATGACCTTGGATGATGTGTTTGCTGATCGTATATATACACAACGGTTTTTGTCCAATATATATTCAAGATTGCCGGTGGAATCGGATTTTGCCGATATCTATCAAGGTATCTGGTTTTGTGGTAATCCGTTTGTAGGAGGTTGCGATGAAATGGAAATAGCTTTTGGAGGGGCATATTCTCATGAGATAAATCAAGGAAGTTGGAATTCAACGAATGTACTTCCTATTTGGACAGAATCATATAATGCCATTCGTGAATGCAATATTTTTTTGGAACGTGTAAATGATGTTCCTACGACGCAGGAAGAAAAGAATGAATGGTCGGGAGAGGCTTATTTTTTAAGGGCTTTTTATCATTTCATGTTGATGCGTACGCATGGGCCGATAATCATTTTAGATCATACGGTGAAAACGGATGCCGATTTTAAAACTTATAAACGTTCTCCTATACAGAAGGTAGCTTCGTTTATAGCAACTGATTGCGATAGGGCGGCTGGATTGCTTGAACCGAAAAAAGGTGCAACGAAATATGGTAGGGCAACTTCAATAGCTGCTCTTGCATTGAAATCACGTGTATTATTATATGCAGCCAGTCCTTTATACAATGGTAATAGTGATTATGCCGGTTTTAAAAATCCAGATGGTGAACAACTCATACCATCTGGGGAGCCAGATTTGTCTTTATGGCAAAAAGCTGCTGATGCAGCATTGTTTTGTATGGAGGAAGCCAAGAAAAATGGGTATGGATTGTATTATTCTTCAACGGGTGACCCTTATGATAATTATGCTGATGTTTGGCAAGTTCATTATAATGAAGAATGGATATTTTGGCGTCAATGTGGAGATTTTCGTCATCCTGACCAATGTGCCGATCCAATAAGTTTTAGAAATTCAGCATCTATTATTAATCCGACACAAGAAATAGTAGATGCATACGAAATGGCAGATGGTTCTACACCGATTATAGGTTATCAGTTGGATGGTGATGTTTATAAACCGGTTATTAATCCCGAATCGGGTTATTCTGAGGATCATTTTGTAACAGAACCGCATCCTCAAGGTTATCATCCTGCCGGTGTCTGGAGTATGTATGCTAATCGTGAACCTCGTTTCTATGCAAGTATTAACTTCTGTTTGCAAGAATGGAAAGAGTCAACGTTGCAATTTTATTATTCGGGTAAAGATGGGAAATCTCGTGCAGGTTCAGACTATTGCAAAACGGGATATTTGATGCGGAAATTGGTTGATGCAAGTTATCGGAGTTCGCCACCAGTTCAAGTAAGGAATCATCATTGGGTATATTTTCGAGTAGGGGAATTGTATTTGAATTATGCAGAGGCTTTGAATGAAGCACAAGGGCCGGTAGCCGATGTATATACATATGTAAATGAAATTAGGAAACGTGCTGGTTTGCCGGATTTGCCAGATGGATTAAGTAAGGAGGAAATGCGTGCCAAAATACATCATGAACGTAGGATAGAATTGGCTTTTGAAACACATCGTTTCTTTGATGTCCGGCGTTGGAAAGAAGCAGAAAATACGGAAAACAGGCAAATACATAGCATGAATATCTATGCTGGTGCAAATGCGACAGACCCTGCTTATTATGAACGGAAAAAAGTAGAAGACAGAGTGTTTGAGCGTAAGCATTATTTGTTCCCTATTCCGCAGGATGAGATAAATATGAATATAGATAATTTGGTACAAAATCCAGATTGGTAAAATGATTTTATGAAACGATACGTAAAAATAGGGAGTTGGTTGTTTTTTGTGATTTTTATTTTGTCTTTTATAACCTGCAGTGAAAAACTCTCGCCACAACCATGCCCAGAACAAACCAAAAATGTTTTGATAGAGGACTTTGAAACGCAAACGTTTCGGAATTGGATTGCGACCGGTGATGCTTTTGGCCAATATCCGTATCTTGTTCCTACACAAACTTTACGTGAATGGGGCAATGTGGGATTTGAGGGGAATTACATGATTTCCAGTTATGTGAATGGTGACAAGGGAACAGGAACGTTGACCTCTCCTACTTTTACGATAAATAGGAAATATCTGAATTTTCTAATTAGTGGAGGCTTTGAGGATGTATATGTGGCGTTGATAATAAATGGTAAGGAAATTTTTCGTGAGGCAGGTTTGAAAACTCGTAAAATGTCGTGGGTTTCCAAGGATGTTTCTGCTTACATGGGACAGAAAGCACAAATTCGTATTGTAGATAATTCCACTTCTGGTTGGGGATTTGTAGATGCTGATTATTTTTGTTTGTCTGATAATCCGATAGGGGTCATTAAACGTAAATCAATTAAAATAGAAAAGAAGTATTTAAATCTTCCGGTTGCTTATTATATTGATGCAGAACAGGTAAATATTTTTTGTGATTCAAACAAGGTATATGAGTTTGATATACGGATTTCATCACGACCAGATTATTGGGTGTATTTGGATTGTGAACAGTGGTATGGTCAGACTATTGAGCTGGAAATCAGTAGCAATCCATTGCATAGTGAGGCGAATGTAGCTGCCGCTGCGATTGATTTGATATATCAATCGGATGAACCAGCAGAAAAAGATTTGTTTTATACAGAACCATATCGTCCCTATTATCATTATACAGTTGCCCGGGCATGGCTAACTGATGTTTGTGGTATATTTTATTATAACGGTAAATGGCATTTGCAATACCAACGTAACCCATTTGGCATAGATTGGGGGAATATGCATTGGGGACATGCTGTGAGCGATGATTTGTTGCATTGGCAGGAACTGGATAATTCTATTTTACCGGATTCATTGGGGCCAATATTTGCCGGAATGAGTGTTATTGATGAGAAAAATGTATTAGGTCTACAGCAAGACGCTGAACATACAATAGTGTCTTTTTATACGGCTGCAGGTGGATTTTCCAATATGTCTAAAGGTAAAAAGCATACACAGTGTATTGCATACAGCACAGATGGAGGATATAATTGGAAAAAATATGCAAATAATCCAGTGCTGGAAGAAGTGTGTACTGAAAACCGGGATCCGCATGTGTTTTGGGATAATGAACATCAACAATGGATTATGGTTCTATTCTTGTTGGGGAATAGTTATGGTTTTTTTCAGTCTCAGGATTTGGTAAATTGGCAATTGATAAGCACATATACATTACCTGGCGAGTTTGAATGTCCAGATTTTTATAAAATTCCTGTAACGGGGAGTAGTGAATACAAATGGGTTTTTTCTGGTGTTCATGGCTATTATCAAGTTGGTCAATGGAATGGCCGGAATTTTATTCCGGGAACAAATGTTAAAGATTTGGACTTCGGGGCTATGACTTTTGTGCCACGGACATTTGGCAATGTGCCGGACAGTAGGATAATTCAAATATGGAATACCGGAGAGCAGTTTGGATATATCCCGTTTAGGAATCAAATGACTTTTCCGCGTGAATTGGAATTGCGCAAGAAAGGAGATGATTATATTTTATACAGTTCACCTGTACGGGAAATAAACCAATTACATTCTACAGAATATCAATTTGGAAATCTTCCGGTGTCGCATTCTGTCCCATCTTCTGCTTGTCACTTGAAAGTGCAATTCGCCGTAGCTGATGCAACAGGAAAGATTTCTTTGTCGATGAATAACATGTTATTTCAATATGACATTGGAAAACAAAATTTGATCATAGCAAATAATGGTTCTGTTGTTCATGACTTATCTATTGCACCGGAAAATGGTTTGCTTACCTTGGAATTATTGTCTGATATAGGTTTTATGGAGTTGTTTTTGAATGGTGGTGAGATAGTGGGGACATTATTCCAGCCGGTGAATTTGGGTTCAATAAGTATTAATATCAATGCTTCTGATGTGGATGTGTTGTTGAATGATTGCAGAATTTATGAAATGAAAAATATTTGGAGGAATAAATGATATGAAATGGAATGGTTTGATAATAGGGGCATTGATTTGTACGAATCTTTGCTTTGCGGGTGAAATGAAATTGAAAATAACAAAATCATATTTGAATTTTCCTATTTCACAAATGGTTGAACGTAAGACCATGTCGTTTTATTCGCATGATAAACTTGAACGGTCATTTGTGATTCGTTTGTCTGCCGAACCGGAATATTGGGTTTTTGCCGATGTAAGCGAATTTAAAAACAAAGAAATTAGAATTGTTTATGATGGTGATTCTGCCGCTTTAGCTAAAATCCAACTTACGGATGAGCCAATAGGCTCAGAGACCATGTATAAGGAATCTAATCGGCCTCAACTGCATTTTACGACAAAACGTGGTTGGACAAATGACCCCAATGGTTTGATTTATTATGATGGCGAGTATCATCTGTTTTATCAACACAATCCCTATGAAAAAGAATGGGAGAATATGCACTGGGGACATGCCGTTAGTGAGGATCTAATTCATTGGACGGAGTTGCCTACGGCATTATATCCGGATAAACAAGGCCGGGCTTTCTCTGGGACGGCTGTGATTGATTATGGGAATACATCTGGATTGGGTTCAAAAAAGAATCCGCCTATGGTGGCAATTTATACGGCGGATGGTATTGATCGTCAGGTCCAATGTATTGCTTTCAGCATGGATAAGGGGCGCACTTGGACCAAATATGCAGGAAACCCGGTTTTGGATACAAAAGAAAATTGGAATAGCCGGGATACGCGTGACCCCAAAGTGTTTTGGTTCGAACCAAGTGGACGCTGGATTATGGTTTTGAATGAAAAAGATGGCCATTCTATCTACAGTTCGGAAAATTTGAAGATGTGGAACTTTGAAAGCCATATAGTTGGTTTTTGGGAGTGCCCTGAATTGTTTGAGCTTTCCGTCGATGGCAATGACGATGATAAATTATGGGTGATGTATGGTGCCTCTGGAACTTATATGTTGGGAAATTTTGATGGTAAAGAGTTTAGACCTGTTACCGGCAAATTAGCATGTAGTTTCGGGGCAATTTACGCGGGGCAGACTTATAATAATATTCCTGCTGCAGATGGACGGCGCATACAGATAGGATGGGATCGGATTGAACATCAAGGTATGCCGTTTAAGGGTCAAATGAGCATTCCTATGGAATTGACGTTAAGGACAACTCCAACTGGTGTACGTCTATTTTGTAATCCGATAAAAGAATTGGATAATTTGCAAAGTGAACTTGTTGTTGCGGCTAAAGACCTTTCCGCAGAAGAGGCGAACCGATTATTGAATGAGTATAAAGATTTTGAAACCTTACGAATCAAAACAACGATAAGATTTACACATAGTACGCCTATCGGATTGGATTTATATGGGCAACATATCATAGATTATGATTTGAATTTTAACCGGATAAATGGTTTCTTTTATTCCCAGACAGATTTTGAATCCAAAGAGATTTCAGCTGATATTTTGATCGACAAAACATCCATTCAAGTGTTTTTTGATGATGGGGGGATGTCATATTGTTTGCAACGTGAACCCAACAAAAATAACCATCAAGGTTTTCTTTTTTGGGGACATTTGGAAATCGGTGTTAAAGAGCTGGAGGTTTATACAATGAAATCTATATGGTAGCAAACAGTAAACTAAATAAAATTTATTCCAATGAAACAAGTATTGATTGTAATGTTGATAGGCTTTATGTTGGTTAATTGGACGGCTTGTGCTCAAGTAAAAGATCCGGCAGATTCTTGGCCGACAAATCAGGAGAATACCATTAAGGCTGTTTTCATAGGTAATTCTATAACGGAAATATGGAGAATGGATCACCCGGAGTTTTTTATGCGGAATAATTATGTCAATGTTGGGGTCGGAGGGCAGACGACATGGCAAATGTTGAATCGTTTTCAACAAGATGTTGTGGATTTGTTGCCTTTATGTGTGGTTATTATGGGAGGAATTAATGATATTGCCCACAATCCAAGTTTTGCTCCGACATTAGAAGGTATCAAGAATAATATTGCTTCTATGGCAGAGTTGGCGCAGAAGAATGGTATCCAGGTTATTATATGTTCTACGCCGCCGGCTCAAAATGTGAATTGGAATATTCCTGTGCCAGATGCGACTCAGCAAGTTGTCGATTTGAATGTTTTATTGAAACAATATGCAGATTCAAATAATGCAACTTTTGTAGATGTCCATGCTCTACTCAGAGCAAATGATAACAAATTGAGGCCGGAATATTGCAGGGGGAATGGAGATAGTGTCCACTTGTCCCCACAAGCATATTCCGTAATTGAACCTGTAATCAAACATCAGATAGATGCTCTATTAAGGCAATGTAAATAAATATTTTGTTTTTTATGTATATAACTAAACACATAAAAGTAATAAGGTTTGGCTGTTGGTTTTATTGCTTATTGGTTTGTTTGATTGCTTGTAAACCATCAGTTGTCCCGATTGCGACTTTTGAGAATGGTGATTATACAGGTTGGATTGTCAATGGCGATGCATTTGGTCTAGTGCCTTCTGCTGGTGCTCTTGATGGGCAAAACGCTGTTTCTGGATATGATGGAACATATTTGGTCAACAGTTTTCACGGAGGCGATGACACGAGGGGCGAGATGCTTTCTCCAGAGTTCGTTATTGAACGCGATTACATTAACTTTTTGCTGGGTGGCGGCATGGGAGCTGGTGTTTTTATCGCCTTGGAAGTGGATGGCAAACGTGTTTTCGAAACCCGTCCGATAGCGGAGAGCGAAACGTTGCAATGGTATTCGTGGAATGTGGAGGATTTTCTTGGGCAAAAGGCAATGATACGCATTGTAGATAATCAATGCGGTTCATGGGGACATATCCTTGTCGATCAAATAGAAATGGGCAATCGTGCCAAGAGTGATTTTTTATTTGATTATGAGGTGGCTGTGGATATTACAAAGCCTTATGTGTTGATTCCCGTAGAGGACAATGTCCCTGAATTGAGGGTTGCTGTTTGCCATGAGGGTAAAAAATTTATGGAGGATATGTTTATCCGTATGGCGCAGGCAAAAATAGATTATTGGATACCGATGAACGTTGAACAATATATAGGACAACGCATAATATTCCGATTTGATCATATAAAAAGGTCATCGGTTGGCTATAAGCGAATCAAGCAATCTTCCACTTTTTCTCCGGCCTCGTCCGGGCCTTATCGTCCGGCTTGTCATTTTACTCCGCCTTATGGCTGGATGAATGACCCGAACGGGATGGTTTATAGCAATGGTGAATGGCATTTGTTTTATCAGTATAATCCTTACGGTGCCATGTGGGGGAACATGCATTGGGGACATGCCGTAAGTAAAGATTTGCTCCATTGGGAACATTTGCCTGTTGCACTTGCTCCTGATTCGTTGGGAAGTGTCTTTTCCGGCAGTGCCGTCATTGATGAAAATAATACGGCAGGTTTCGGTGGCAATGCCATGGTTGCGGTTTATACTTCGGCGGGCAAGCGGCAGACGCAGTCGCTGGCATATAGTATGGATAATGGACGCACGTTTGCCAAATATGCGGGAAATCCGGTGCTGGTTGATTCAACTTGTGTTGATTTCCGCGATCCGAAGGTATTTTGGCATACGGCATCCGGGAAATGGATTATGGCGTTAGCCACATCGCAGACAATTACATTCTATGGCTCCCGGAATTTGGCCGATTGGGAGAAATTGAGTTCATTTGGAGAAGGGGTCGGTGAGCATGGCGGAGTGTGGGAATGTCCGGATTTATTCCCGATGAAAACGGATGATGGACAGGAAAAATGGGTCTTGTTGGTCAGCGTTAATCCGGGAGGCCCGAATGGAGGTAGTGCCACGCAATATTTCATCGGTGATTTCGATGGAAAGGAGTTCAAGGCAGATAACCTGCCCTATCCGCTTTGGATAGATTACGGCCGTGACAATTACGCGGGCGTTACGTGGAACAATGCCCCTGATGGCCGGCGGGTGTTTATCGGGTGGATGAGCAATTGGGATTATGCCAACCAAGTGCCTACGAATAGTTTCCGTAACGGGATGACTTTGCCGCGCGAGTTGAGTTTGAAACACAACGGAAAAAATTTTGTGTTGGCTTCTTGCCCTGTGGCGGAATGTCTGGCCTTGCGCGGCAAGCCGGCCGTTTATCCTACGCAGCGTATTGAGCATGATGATGTGGCGATTGATGAGCTGCTTCAGGACAACGATGGGTGTTTCGAGGTGGAGATGGTCATCAAACCGAACGGGGCATCGGTTTTTGGCTTCGGGTTCACCAACAACAAAGGCGATTATTTGAACTATATGTTCGACAAGACGCGGCAGGTCTTGTCTGTTAATCGGCAAGAAGCCGGATTGGCACATTTTAGCGACAAGTTTGCCTGTGTTTCGGAAGCTCCGCTGCCGGATGCTGAAGAGTATGCGGTTCGTCTGTTGTTTGACAAAGCATCTACGGAATTGTTTGTCAACGAAGGCGAAGTGGTTGTTACTTCCTTGGTTTTTCCGCGTGATGTATTTAATCGGATGACATTTTTTTCCCCGGACTCCAATTGGACGGTAAAGGATCTTCGGGTTTATAGGTTGGGTTTGGATTAGTAAATTTTTGATATTGATTTTTTTTAGGGATTTTGTTATGATGGACAGGAAAATAAGTAAGATTGCCCCTGTGATGCTGGCGTTTTTTTGCATGGGGTTTGTGGACATGGTTGGCATTGCAACCAATTATGTAAAAACGGATTTTCACCTGAATGATACGCTTGCCAACTTGCTGCCTTCAATGGTGTTTTTCTGGTTTTTGATATTTTCGGTGCCGACGGGGATGCTAATGAACCGTATCGGCCGGCGTAAAACGGTCGTTTGGAGCTTGGTTGTAACTGCTTTGTCGCTTGTCGTGCCGTTATTCAGTTATTCGTTTGCCTCCATGTTGGTTTCATTCTCCTTGCTTGGCATAGGCAATGCCTTGATGCAAGTTTCGGTCAATCCGCTTTTGTCCAATATCGTGAAAGGCGACAAGTTGGCCAGTTCGCTTACGTTCGGCCAGTTCGTCAAAGCCATTGCATCGTTTATCGCGCCGATTTTGGCCGCATGGGCGGCAACGTCCTTAGGCAACTGGCGGTTGTTATATCCGATATTTATGGCTGTTTCTGTCATAGCCGTATTGTGGCTTGGATTTACTGAAATCAGCGATGAAAACGGGGAAGAGAAGCAGAAATCATCGACTTTCGCGCAATGTTTTGCCTTGCTCGGCGATGGGATAATCTTGCTTTCGTTCCTGGGTATAATGTGCCATGTCGGCATAGATGTTGGCCTGAATGTTACGGCACCGAAAATCTTGCAGGAACGTTTGGGGATTTCGTTGGCCGATGCAGGTTTCGCCACCAGCGTTTATTTCTTGTTCCGTACGGTCGGTTGCCTCAGCGGCACGTTTATTTTGAGCCGTTGGCCGGCAGGGAAGTTTTTCGCATTAAGCGTTGCCGCGATGATTTTGTCCATGTTGGGGCTGTTTTTCGGGAACTCATTGGCTGTCCTTTATGTTGCCATAGCATTGGCCGGTTTCGGCAATTCGAATATTTTCCCGATTATCCTTTCGCAAGTCATGTTGTACAAGCCCGATAAAAAGAATGAAATATCCGGCTTGATGATAATGGGGCTTTTTGGCGGGACGGTATTCCCGTTTTTGATGGGCTTGCTTTCCGATGCAATGCAAACCCAGCTCGGCGCGGTAATTGTGATAACCTTGGCCGTAATTTATTTGTTTTTCTTTTCTTTGCGTCTGAAAAAAGCATAAACTTAAAAGAAAATTTAATATGAAAGCTGATACGATTGTCGGAATTGGTGAGATATTGTGGGATGTATTGCCGGAAGGTAAAGTCTTGGGTGGCGCGCCGGCCAATTTTGCCTACCATGTTTCACAATTTGGTTTTAAGAGTTGCGCTGTCAGTGCCGTCGGCACCGATGGATTGGGGCAGGAAATACGTCGCGTCCTGGATGAAAAAAGGATGGATTATGTGCTGGAAGATGTGCCGTTCCCTACGGGCACTGTCCAGGTTACATTGGATTCCGGCGGAATACCCCAATATGAAATATGTGAAAACGTGGCTTGGGACAATATCATTTTCACCGATGAATTGGAGGACTTGGCTGCCCGGACCAAGGTAGTTTGCTTTGGTTCGCTGGCACAGCGGAATCAGGTTTCGCACGCTACGATTAAGCGGTTTATTGCCGCTTTGCCAGCTGATGCACTGAAAGTGTTTGATATAAACATCCGGCAGCATTTTTACAACAAGGAACTGATAGGAGAATCGTTGCGCAGTGCCAATATCCTGAAAATAAACGATGATGAAATACTGATTGTTGCTGGTTTGTTCGGCTGGGAAGGCCGTTCGGAAATGGAAATCTGCCAGCTTCTGCGACAAAATTATGCCTTGGACATGGTTGTTCTGACCAAAGGCACGCAAGGAAGCTATGTGTTGTCTGCCGATAAAACCTTGTTCAGGCCGACGCCTGTCGTGCAAGTGGCCGACACGGTCGGGGCCGGCGATTCGTTTACGGCCGGCTTTGTGTCTGCATTGCTTCAAGGGTGCAGTCTGGAAGATGCCCACCGGCTTGCCGTGGATGTCTCCGCTTATGTCTGTACATGCAGGGGTGCCATGCCGGTGTTGCCTGATAGCTTGAAAAATAGATTGTGATATAGTTGCGTTTTAACCTATTTGTTGTTAAACAAAAAGAAAACATTTGGCTGCTCGTTTTTTCAAATCTAATTTTGTGTTGGGAAAGGAAGGCTATATTTTTATGAAGAAATATTTGTTTGCTGTTGTTTTCATGCTGTTGCTTTTTGGCTTTTTTTCCTGCAATTGCGGGCACGACAAAAAAGTCATTGCATTTTCACAGTGTAGCGAAGATGAATGGCGCACGGCCATGAACAATGAGGTCTTGCAGGAAGCCTCGTTCCATCCTGATGTTGAAATACGTATTAAAAGCGTCAAGGATGATACGCAGCAGCAAATCCGCGATGTGGAACAGTTCATTGCGGACAAAGTCGATTTGATTGTACTTGCGCCGAACGAGGCTATTCCGTTGACTTCGGTGGTGGAAAAGGCGATGGATGCAGGTATTCCCGTCGTGTTGGCCGACCGCAAGATAGCCTCGAAACGCTATACGGCGTTCGTCGGGGCGGACAACTATGAAGTCGGGCGCGATGCGGGTATTTACATAGCGGAACGTTTGAAAGATGGCGGCCGGATTCTTGAGGTCAGGGGCTTGGATGGCTCCACGCCTGCGACCGAACGTCATAATGGCTTTATGAACGTTATCGCTATGCATCCTGGAATAGAGGTAGTTTCGTCGGTTGATGGTGCCTGGTTCCGCGATGTGGCCAAAAAAAAGACGGAGCAGTTCCTTGCAGGAAACCAACCTGTCGATTTGATTTTTGCCCATAACGACCAGATGGCTCTGGGTGCTTATGAAGCCTACCGCGATGCAGGTCTGGAGCGTCCGGATATTATCGGCATAGATGCTCTGGCCGGGCCGAGCGGCGGCATACAAATGGTTTTGGACGATGTGATTGATGCCACATTCTTTTATCCGACCGGCGGCGAGCGTGTCGTGCAAACAGCTCTGCGCATTTTGAATGGGGAATCGTATAGCCGAGATAACAAGCTTTATACTGCAGTCGTGGACAAAACCAATGCTCGTGTATTGAAGTTGCAGACTGACCAGGTTACAGCCAAACAAAACCAGCTCCAACGTCTGAATGAGATATTGAACGAAAGTCTAATGCAGTATTCTGTACAACGTTTTCTGCTTTTCGGCTCGTTGGCGGTTTTGTTGATAATTTGCGTACTGTTGCTTTTGCTGGTACGGGCTTATCGTAAATCGAACCGCACCAACAAGTTGCTTGAGAGTCAGAATATAGCCATAAACAAACAAAAAGCCGAATTGGCCGAACAGCGTGATCAGCTGATGGTGCTTTCCAAAAATCTGGAAGAAGCCACACAGGCCAAACTGGTGTTTTTTACCAATATATCGCATGAATTCCGCACGCCGCTGACTCTGATTTCCGGCCCGCTTGACACTTTGATGGAACGTGAACAATTGAGTCAAGAAGGCCGGCAACTGGCATTGTTGATACAGAAGAATGTGCAAATATTGCAGCGGCTTATCAATCAGATTATTGATTTCCGTAAAGTTGAAAACGGAAAGATGAACATGTCTTTTGCACAGGGCGATTTTAAGCAATTCCTTTGCGGCATAACCGAATCATTCCGCAATTTGGCAGTTACCAAACATTTACATTTGAGTTTTATAGCAGCTGATGATGATTTTTTGTGTTGGTATGATGCGGAAAAGGTGGAAAAGATATTCTTCAATTTATTGTCAAATGCTTTTAAATATACGCCGGAGAATGGTAAGATCACGGTGGAGCTTGAAAAGAGGCTTTGCGACAATGGCTCTATGCTGCAAGTCAGGATTATCGATACCGGCGTTGGCATAAAAGCGGAACATGTACCACATATTTTTGAACGCTTTTATAAAGCGGATGAAGTGGCTTCTGGTTCGGGCATTGGCCTTGCTTTGACCAAGATGCTTGTCGAACTTCATGGTGGCACTATTTCGGTGCAAAGCGAATTAGGCAAAGGCAGCACGTTTGTTGTTGTGCTTCCGTTTTTGCAGTCGAAAAATAGTTCGCCGATGGAATCGGCGAATATATCGGAAATACCTGCCGAAAGTACTGTTTCAGGTACAGTTTTGGTAAAGAATGAACCTCTTTCTGATAAAACCATCAGCGAAAGTTCTGAAAAACCACTTATACTTATTGTAGAGGATAATACAGATGTTCGTTTGTACGTAAAAACTCTTTTGTCGGACGATTATGATTTGGTGGAGGCAGCTGATGGTTTAGATGGTTTCCAAAAGGCCGTGCAGCACATGCCTGACCTTATTATAAGCGATGTGATGATGGATGGCATGGATGGTTTTGAGTTGTGCCGTCAATTGAAAGGTGATATTTCGACTTGCCATATACCGGTTATGTTATTGACGGCTTGCTCGCTTGATGAGCAACGTGCGCAAGGCTTTGAAAATGGAGCGGATGCATATATTCCAAAACCATTTAATGAGAATTTGTTGAAGGTCCGCATCCGCAGCATGATAGCCAACCGGAAGCGTCTCAAAGAATACTTTAACCGGAATTTAACTTTTGGAGATGGTAAGACGCGAATAACTGAAATGGACAAGAGTTTTATAGACAAGTTCAGGAAAATCGTCATGGATAATTTGTCGGACAACGAACTGAATGTCGATGAAATTGGACGTAATCTGGGTATGTCGCGCATACAGCTCTATCGGAAAATTAAAGCTCTCACAAACTATGCACCCAATGAACTGGTGCGTGCAATTCGTTTGAAGGAAGCCGGGCGGCTATTGATAAGTTCCGGATTGACTGTTGCTGAAATTGCTTATGATACGGGTTTTTCATCGCCATCTTATTTTACCAAATGTTTTAAGGAATATTTCAATGAAAGTCCGACTGAATATCAAAACCGTTTGAAACACAGCCGTGGCGATAGTTGAGGATGTGAAAAAAAGCGGAACGGAATGACAATTACTCCCGTTCCGTTTCCTGTTTTTCCCTTAACAGCTTAATAAGGCGTTTTTTCTTCGTTGTTTTCCCACTCCATAAATGCCTTGATTGCCTCTTCCGGCAGCAACTGGATGGCTTTGATGCGCCTCTCCGCGAGCGGCAAGTCTATTTCTTTATAGATGAACGAATCGTCGAATCCGATATTGCGTGCATCAGCTTTGGTGTTGCCGTAAAAAATCTTGTCTATGTGCGCCCAATAAATCGCACCCAAGCACATGGGGCATGGTTCGCATGATGTGTAGATAGTACATCCGGACAAATCGAATGTGTTCAACAGTTTACATGCTTGTCTTATGGCGGAAACTTCCGCATGGGCAGTCGGGTCGCAATTTGCTGTTACACGGTTGGTTCCTGTAGCTACTACTTGGCCGTTTTTTACGATCACAGCACCGAATGGGCCGCCACCGTGTTTTACGTTCTCGCATGACAAATTAATAGCCATGCGCATAAAATCTTGATCTTTCATAAAATAACCTCCTTCTTTATTGTGTGCCATTTGTCAGTAGACTCTTTCCGCTGTAATGGCAATAAAACTGATTTCTTTATTGTTTGTTTTCAACAACAGAAACAGACATTGCAACAAAGATAAAACAAAAAAATGGAAAAAGGATATCAGGAGGATTGATATATTCAAAAAATATATTTGATAGGTTATGAAAAAATAGTGTTGGCAGACTTTTTTTATATTGTTGGAGTTTGTATTTGCATAATGGTGTAAAAAAACGTATTTTTGCCGTTACCTTTGCAAAATGGCGATTTATGATAAGCTTAAATTGTCGTAGTTTTGGATATTTGTGTTGGCAGAATCTTTTTTTAAGATGACACTAATCTAAATACTAATATATTTATGAACGATCAAGAGTTATTACAAGAAGTCATGAAAAAAGCCCAAATGTGGCTTGATGGCAATTATGATGCAGAAACAAAAGCTGCTGTGCGGGAATTGATGTCTGCAGAAGACAAGACGGAACTTATTGAGTCTTTTTACAAGAATCTAGAATTCGGAACAGGTGGGCTTCGTGGAATCATGGGTGTGGGTACAAACCGCATGAATATTTACACGGTAGGAGCAGCTACACAGGGTTTGAGTAACTATTTGAAAAAACAGTTTGCCGATTTGCCTCAAATCAGTGTATGTATCGGACATGATTGCCGGAATAACAGCCGTAAATTTGCGGAAATATCCGCCGATATTTTTTCGGCTAATGGAATCAAGGTTTATTTGTTTGAGGACTTGCGTCCGACGCCAGAAATGTCTTTTGCAATTCGGCATCTTGGTTGCCAGAGCGGTATTATTTTGACGGCTAGTCATAATCCGAAGGAATACAATGGCTATAAAGCTTATTGGAGCGATGGTGCGCAAATGATCGCGCCGCATGATACGGCTGTTATTGACGAGGTAAACAAAATTCAGTCCGTAGATGACATTAAGTTCCAGGGAAACAAGGCGTTGATTGAAATTATTGGTGCGGAAATTGACAAGTTGTATATTGAAAAAATCAAGACTTTGACTTTGTCGCCGGACAGTATAGCGCGCAACAAAGATATGAAAATCGTTTATACGCCGATTCATGGTACGGGGGTACGTCTTGTGCCCATGTGTTTGAAGGAATTTGGCTTCACCAATATCATTCCTGTGCCGGAACAAAATGTCGTGAGCGGTGATTTCCCGACCGTAGTTTCCCCGAATCCAGAAGAACCAGCAGCATTATCTATGGCAGTAGCCAAAGCAAAGGAGACGGATGCTGACATAGTTATGGCTTCTGATCCCGACTCAGACCGTTTGGGTATTGCTGTAAAGAACGATGCGGGTGAATGGATTCTCTGTAATGGTAACCAGACTTGTATTTTGTTTACGTATTATATTTTACGTCGCTGGAAAGAGCTGGGCAGATTGACTGGTAAGGAATTTTGTGTTAAGACCATCGTTACCACTGAAGTGATGAGGGATGTGGCCAATAAAATGGGGGTAGAGATTTTTGATTGCTATACTGGTTTCAAATGGATTGCGGCTATTATCCGGGAATTGGAAGGCAAACGCCAATACATAGGTGGCGGTGAAGAAAGTTACGGTTATTTGGCAGAAGATTTTGTCCGCGACAAAGATGCTGTGTCGGCTTGTGTGTTGATGGCGGAAATTGCTGCTTGGGCCAAGGACAACGGGAAAACGCTGTTTGAGTTGTTACAAGACATTTATGTGGAAGTCGGCTTTGGTAAGGAAAAAGGTATCTCCGTAGTACGGAAGGGTAAATCTGGTGCGGAAGAAATCCAACAAATGATGCGTGACTATCGCAATAATCCGCCCAAAGAAATAGCTGGTTCGCGGGTTGCTCTCATTAAAGATTATCAAACACTGATTGCAACTGAAACAGCAACAGGCAAGACAAGCAAATTGAATTTCCCTTGTACTAGCAATGTTTTGCAATTCTTTACGGAAGATGGAACGAAAATTTCAGTGCGTCCATCGGGTACGGAACCTAAAATCAAATTTTATATTGAAGTTCGCGGCATCATGAAAAGCCGCGCCGATTATGCGGTAGCTGATAAAGCCGCTGCTGAAAAGATAGATGCAGTGCGTGCGTCTTTGGGCGTATAACGACAACTTAAAAAATAAAAACCTAAACCACAACGTTAAAACATTCTGTCGGATGTTTTCGTTGTGGTTTTGTCAATTTTTTGCAGCACAGTTTGGTGGTAAGTGTGCAATTTGAAGAAGAACATGCTTAATTTATTTTGGAAATGACTGTTTTTTGGAATAAATGAGTTACTTTTGCCGATGAAATAATTTATAACTTGTATAAACATAAAATTTTGTACCAATTTTTATTATAAAAAATGAAAGATATTTTTGAAACAATCAAATCAATTCCTGGTCCGTTAGGACAATATCAAGGTAATGCAGATGGTTATTTCATGTTCCCAAAGTTGGAAGGTGAGATTGGCCCCGAAATGGTTTTTAACGGGAAAAAAGTTCTGAACTGGAGTCTGAACAACTATTTGGGCTTAGCGAATCATCCGGAAGTGAGGAAAGCCGATGCGGAAGGTGCAGCCAAGTTTGGCCTGGCAGCTCCGATGGGAGCTCGTATGATGTCTGGTGATACAGTTTATCACAAGAAATTGGAGCAGGATTTGGCAGATTTTGTTGGAAAACCGGCTGCTTATTTGATGAATTTTGGCTATCAGGGCATGGTGTCCATTATCGATGTAATGTGTAGTCGTTTCGATGTCATTGTCTATGATTCGGAAGCCCATGCTTGTATTATGGACGGAATTTTCTTGCACAAGGCCAAAGGAGGCAAAAGCTTCGTTTATCCACATAATGACATCGATCGCTGCGAAAAGATGTTGAAGATGGCCGAAAACTATATTGACAAGGAAGGCGGAAAAGGCGGTATCTTGGTTGTTACTGAAGGTGTGTTTGGTATGGCTGGCGATCTTGGTGCTTTGGACAAAATTGTTGCTTTGAAGAAAAAACACAGTTTCCGTATCTTGGTGGATGATGCACATGGTTTCGGAACTATGGGTAAAACTGGTGCCGGAACCCCCGAGCATTTTGGTTGCCAAGATGGAATTGACTTGCATTTCTGCACATTTGCAAAAAGTATGGCCGGTATCGGCGCTTTCATCGCTTCCGAGCGTGAAATCGTTGACCATTTGCGTTTCAACATGCGTTCCCAGATTTTTGCAAAATCGCTGCCGATGCCAATGGTGATTGGAGCCATGAAGCGTTTGGAATTGCTGAAAACAGAAAATTCCCTGCGTGAAAAACTTTGGACAATTACACGTACCTTACAGGAAGGTTTGCGTAGCAAAGGATTCGATTTGGGACACACGCAATCACCTGTTACGCCGGTTTATTTCAAAGGTGGCGTAGGCGAAGGCACCAACATTGTTGTAGATTTGCGTGAAAATTATGGCATATTCTGTTCTATCGTTGTTTATCCGGTTGTACCGAAAGGTGTTTTGATGCTCCGCATTATACCGACAGCTGCACATACGTTGGAACACGTGGAACGTACCATTAACG
Organism: uncultured Bacteroidales bacterium; assembly: GCA_949282265.1. Lineage (GTDB taxonomy): Bacteria > Bacteroidota > Bacteroidia > Bacteroidales > Paludibacteraceae > CALUNA01. Next base: position 281,204 of record CASDOZ010000001.1, read on the forward strand.
TATTCAGTGAGGTTAAGGAAAAACTTGCCGCTGGATATTATGATCATGAAATGCCGAATATGAACTTGATAAACAAAGGTTAAAGTTTTAGGAGACGGAACGACGTGCATGTGTATGTCGTTCCGCTTTTTGGCAAAACAGCATGTCCGCAAAGCCGACACAACTTTTTTGTTGCCGGTCTTTGTGTATTTGTATGTATCATAAAATATATCATATTCAGAAAAACTTATGAAATATCAACTCAAATGTAAAAAATGCGGTTACATCACGTCGGACTTTGCAACTTGGTTCAAACAAGAGCAAACATGCCCAAAATGCGGTAGTAAACATTCGGAGGTGGAGTATTTTACCGATTATGCCAAACTTAAAGATGTCTTTAAAACCCGGCCGGAAAACTTCTGGGCATATTTTGATTTCTTGCCCTTAATGGACAGGAAAAACATAATTACCTGCAATGAAGGAACACCCGATCTGGAAGAATGGGATTTCTTGGAGAAGTTTGCGGCGGAGCGTTACGGCGTGGAGTGCAAGGTGGTGGTTTGTCGTAACGACCTGAATGGCGGCACGCAGACTTTCAAGGATGTGGCCGGTGCACTTGGGGCTTCGATATTTCAGGAAAACGGTGTCCGTGAATATTGCGTGGCATCTACCGGTAATACGGCGACGGCATTTGCCAAATATTTGGCGATCGCCGGTATTAAATTTACCAATTTCGCACCGTCCGATATAAATCCAGATTCGGTGGAGGAAATCCGTGCTTTGGGGCAGGAAGTCGTCTTGTCAGAAGGGAATTATGCGCAGGCCAAGAAGGAAGCGGCCGATTTTGCCGCACAAAACCATGTGCTCATCTCCACCGGCAACATTGACCCTATCCGCGTGGAGGCTAAAAAAACGATGGCCTTTGACTTCATGCGCCAGTTGGGGCAGTTACCAGATGTGTATATGCAAGCTGTCGGCGGCGGTACAGGCCCGATAGCGTTGGACAAAGGTGTGCGTGAATTGCAGAGCCATTTTGCTGGCCTGAAAACACCGCGCATGTTGCTTGCGCAACAGGATTTATGCGACCCGATGGTGCAAGGTTGGGAGATGGCGCGTGCCAAAGGCTTTCCGGAAGGCTTTGAAAACGACTATCCGACCATAGCGAATCCGCAGACGAAAGTTTCTATCTTGTCGGCCGGCGTTCCTGCCATGTTTCCTGTTATTGCGCCTATCGTCAAGAAGACGCAGGGTGATTTCTTGCGCGTTAAGGAGGCGGAATTACCTGCTTATGCACGGAAAGTATTCGATGAAAGGGGCATTTATCTTGGTCCGGCATCCATTGTGTGCATAGCCGGATTTTATCAAGCGCTTGCCGAAGGAAAAATCCGCACGGGCGAAACGGTGTTGCTCAACATAGGCGAAGGTGCCGGACGCGCATCTGCTTTTGTGGAAGAAACCAAAAAAGCTGCCCCTATTTATTGATGGCCCCGTTCGGGTTCTTGTTATTGAATGGATATGAAACCACTAACTTATGGGAAATTTATATAATTTATTGATGCAGGATGTCCGCTTTGAGGAAGCGTTGAAAGCCTGCATGAATTGCGGTGTATGTACGGCCATCTGCCCGGCAGCAGAATTTTATCCGTACGACCCGCGGAAAATATGCGATATTGTACAACGCCGGAACGAGGAGGAGATTGAAAACTTGCTCCGTTCCGACACGATTTGGTATTGCGGGCAATGCATGTCGTGCAAGACACGTTGCCCCCGCGGCAATATACCCGGCTCATTGATAAACATATTGCGCAAGGTTTCACAGGAGTTGGGCTATTTTGCCGACAGCCGTATGGGCCGCCAGCAATGCAGCCTTGTCGATGGGGTGGGGCGGAACATTCTGGAAATAGGTTATTGCGTCCATCCTGACCGCATTGATCCGGCAAAGCATGTCGAGCAAGGGCCAATATGGAAATGGTATCGCGAAAATATCGAGGAAATAGCCCCTAAATTAGGTGCCAATTATCATGGCGATGGTCCGGGTGCCTTGCGCACTATCCGGAAAGAAAATTTGGAAGAAATACGCAAAATCTTTGAAGCAACCGGTGGAATCGAGCTTTTGGAGCAAATTAAACGCGAAGAGCCGGATGTTGCCAAATCCCACAAACATAAGATTGATTGAACGATGAAACGATACTGGAATGAATATCAGAAAAAAATAGCCGACGACAAGTTTTTCTATGAACGGAGTTGTATCCGTCAGACTTTTTTCCCAGGTTCGGAAGCCGCTTTCCTGAAAATGTTGCGTGAGGAACTTGGCAAGGATATTTATGATGAAGCAAACCAGCATACGTGTACTGGTATTGGCTATCATTCGGATATTGTCCCCTTGCAGACGACCATGACGGTTGTCGCGCGGCTTTTCGCACTGATGACCGAGGCGGGCTATGAAAACTATGTACCTTCGTGCGTCACTTCGTTCGGCGTGTTCACGGAAATGGTGGAAATGTGGAAACACAACCCGGAGTTGCTGGAAAAAACACGTAAGATTCTGTATGATACGACCGGACGCACTTTTGAAATCCCGAAAAATATTGCGCATCCATCGGATATTATTTACAAGTTTCGCTATGAGTTGAAGCAGAAAATGAAATACCAGTTGGTGAACCGTTTTACGGGCAAGCCGTTGCGTGTGGTGGAACATATCGGATGCCATTATGCCAAGATATTCCCGAAAGCTGGTGTCGGGAATGCCGAATTCCCTTATGTGTTGGCCGGCATGATAGAAGCATGGGGAGGCGAAGTCATCGACTATCCTGAACGCCGCCATTGTTGCGGTTTCGGTTTCCGCCAATATTTAGTACAGGAAAACCGCGGTTATTCGATAGCCAATTCTAAAAAGAAATTTGAATCCATGGAGCCCTATGAGCCCGATTTCATCGTGGCAAATTGCCCGGGATGCACTATGTTTCTTGACAAATGGCAATACACGATAGCCGAGATGGAAAACAAAACCTACGACAAAAATGGTTACGGAATCCCAGTGCTTTCATATGAAGAAATGGCAGGTTTGCTACTGGGTTATGACCCTTGGAAGTTAGGTTTGCAGTTGCATCAGGTGCAGGCAGAGCCGTTGCTGAATAAGATAGGCATAGCTTATAATCCAAACGAAAAATTTACAGGTGTTTCCGGGAAAATCTTGCCAAGACCAGAAAAACCGCATAATTTATTGGTCTAATCTGAAAACATAAAAGAAAAACAAATGGACGGAAAGATAATATCCATACAGGTTGCCATAATAGGTGGAGGCCCTGCTGGTATAGAAGCAGCTTCTATTTTAAGTCGTTATGGCGTTCAAGTTTCCTTGTTTGAAGGGGAATCCAAATGGGCGCATAATATTGGGAACAAGTTCAAATTGTTTCCAGATTTCTCATCAGCTGATGAATTAGTGCAAACATTATCTCAAAAAATAGTTGAAAACCAGATTCCTGCTTATTTAAGTACAAAAATAGTTGCTCTGGAGAAGCAGAAAAATGCTTGGGTTTTGACCGATGAGCAGGGGAGAAGTTATGTGGCTGATACTGTTTTGTTGGCCACTGGTTATGACATATTTGATGCCAAGCGTAAAGAAGAATTAGGCTATGGTATTTACAACGGTGTTATGACCTCTGTTGATTTGGAAGCCATGTTGAAAACTGGCAAAATAACAAATGTTTTGGGTGAACAGCCTCAATGTGTTACATTTTTGCAGTGTGTTGGTTCGCGTGATGAAAAAATAGGCAACCATTATTGTTCCAAGGTTTGTTGTGTTACGGCAGTGAAACAAGCCATAGAAGTAAAAAAAATGTCTCCGCAGACAGATGTGTTTGTCTTTTACATGGATTTGCGCATGTGGGGGCAAGGTTTTGAGGAACTTTATCGAGAAGCGCAGGAAAAGTACAGTATCCGTTTTGTGCGGGGGCGGATTTCGGAGGCGGCCTCCACTTTTGATGACCGTGTGCAAATCAAGGCGGAAGATACGCTGGTAGGCCAGCCCTTGAAGATGAGTACCGATTTGCTGGTGTTGATGGTTGGTATGGAAGCCTCGTGCGGAACGAAAAAACTTGCAGCTTGTTGCGGAATTGATGGGGAATATGGTTTTGCGCTTAGCAAACAGCCGCATTTGGCTGATAACCAGACAGCACAGCGAGGTTTGTTTGTGGCTGGTGCTTGCAAGCGGCCGATGAGTATTTCGGATGCAATTAACGATGCGCGAGCAGCAGCTACAGAGATTGTAGAATATTTAAAAATCGTGCCGGCAAATAAGAAATAAGTATGGATTTTGGATTTACTATATCGAAGCCACGCTCCATCGAACCGACGGAAGCCGGTAAGGAACAGTTGCGGTTGTTGGAAGAACAAGTGCCGACATTCAGGCGATGCATGAACTGCGGTGGTTGTACGGCTACCTGTTCCGCGGGTCATTTTATTAATTTCAACATTCGGAAAGTACATAATCTGTACCGCTGGGGGCAGTACAAGGAATTGGACGAGGAACTGCAAAAATGCATGTTGTGCGGCAAGTGTACACTTGTGTGCCCGCGCGGTGTTAATTTGCGTTCGCTCATTATCCATTTGCGGAAAGCCTTGAATAAGGATCATTTGTCCAACGATTTCCAACATTTTATACGGAATAACAACCGATAAAAAGATTAACAAGCAATTAGAATTTATGTCATCATATTTTCATCCTTTCATATTACCTTTTTGTATAGGCACATTGGTCTTGTTCGTGATTATTGCCGTAAAGTTCTATCGGTGGATAACCACGCTTGACCGTAAGCAAAAGAAAAACGTCTGGATGTCCTTGCTGACAGTTCGCGTTTTTCCTGCTTTATGGCGGATAGTCAAGGAAATTGTTAAGGAGGTATTATTGCATGTGAATATCACTAGGTACAATTGGCGTATGGGATACATGCATCGGAGTATTGCTTTGGGTTGGTTTTTGTTGATTGTTACTGGATTTGTGGAAACTTTGTTCCATTTCAGGGGAGGAGGCCATCTTCCGTGGTTGGGTATTTTTTTCCGTTTCTTTGTACGTGATTACACTTACGGTATTTCCCGCGTCTGGGCGGATGTGATGGATTTATTATTGCTTTATGTACTTTCTGGCGTTTCCATCGCTATTTTTAAGTCTATTTATTCACGTGTGGTCGGCATACGTAAAAATACTAAGTTGCGTTGGTTCGACATTTGCCTGCGTTATTCTTTGTGGCTGATATTCCCTATGCGGTTGCTGTCAGAAAGTTGTACGGCGGCTTTGACCGGCAACGGCGGTTTCCTGACGCAGGGAATCGGGGACATGCTTCCTACGGAATTTGCCCAAGTCATGGAAGTGCCGTTCTGGACGGCCTATTCCACCTGTTTGTGTGTATTTTTTGTGCTCTTCCCTTTCTCGCGCTACATGCACATTTTCACCGAGCCACTTTTGATTGTGTTCCGCAGTCTGGGTGTGCGCGAAAGCAGTCAGCCGACTGGATACACGCGTATGGAGTTGAATGCTTGCTCGCGTTGCGGCATTTGCATAGACGGTTGTCCGCTCGACAAGGAGTTGAAGATAAACGATATACAGGGCGTTTATCTGTTGCGCGATGTGCGTCACGGTTTGCCGCACCGTAATGCAACGGAAAACTGTCTGATGTGCGACCAGTGCGTTGTGGATTGTCCGGTCGGCATTGAAATTACGGAGATACGCAAGCAGGAACGCAACAAAGGTGCGTTGGATACGCATGACAATTACCGTTTCCTCGATTCGATACAGTCTTTCAATGCAATCGGGCGTATCGCCTATTTTGGCGGTTGCATGTCGCATTTGACGCCTGGCGTAACCGAGTCGATGAAAAAGATTTTTGATGCGGTCGGGCAAAAGTATTGGATGATGGACGAGGACAAGACAATTTGTTGCGGTCGTCCGTTGTTGCAGCAGGGCTTTATAGCGCAGGCTGCCGAATTGCGTCGGAAAAATGCCCATTTGATTGTGGAAAGTCATGCGCAATACTTGGTAACTTCTTGCCCGATTTGTTACCAGTCGTTCAAGAAAGAGTATAATTTGCCGATAAAGGTCATTCACCACACTGAATATCTGGCCGCTTTGATACGGTTGGGCAAGCTGAAACCGCACAAGACTGGCTTGAAAGTGGCTTATCACGATCCGTGCGAGTTGGGGCGCGGTTGCAATATTTACGATGAGCCGCGTGAGGTTCTGCAAGCTGTGGCCGAACTGGCTCGCGTGCAGAAAGAGCGCGAACACAGCATTTGTTGCGGCCACAGCCTTGGCAATACGGCTTTGGATGTGGAAAAGCAGGACAAGGTGCGTGATGCGGCTTTGCGTAATTTGAAGGCAGACCATCCGGATTTGATAGCTACGGCTTGCCCCATGTGTAAAAAAGCTTTCCAGCGTGACAGGTATACGACCGTTAAAGATATTGCCGAACTTATTGCGGAGCAGTTATGAGAAAATTCCAATCCATATTGATTACGGGTGCCGGTTCTGGCATTGGTGAAGCCATTGCCTGCCGCTTTGCCAGGCAGGGGAGTAGTCTGATGTTGGTTGGGCGCAATGCGGAACGTCTGGAAGCCGTTACAAAGCAGTGTATCGCCTTGGGCGGGAAAGCCGTGTGGCGTCAAGTTGATATGGCAAATCCCGATTCCATCGATACTTTTGTGAATGAATTGAAGGAGCAGGGACGTGTTTTTGACTGCCTGGTGCTGAATGCCGGCATCTCGCAGCGCGCGCTGGCATTGGAAACCGATTTCAGCGTGGACCGCAAAATCATGGAAACGAATTACTTCGGGCCTGTCTGTCTGACCAAAAAGCTGGGTTATATGCTGAAAAGTAATCCCTATACGGCCATTGCCGTTACCAATTCCATTTCCGGGCTGTTCGGATTCCCGTTGCGTTCGGCATATTGTGCATCCAAGCACGCCTTGTTCGGTTTTTTTGAAACCTTGGAACTGGAAAACGACAACATATACGTCACTTTCCTGATTCCGGGACGCATTAACACGCCTATCAGCAAAAGTGCGGTTCTGGGCAACGGCGAAACATACGGGCAGATGGACAGCGGGCAGGCCAATGGCCTTGATGTGGGAAAATGTGCGGAGATAGCCGTCCGTGCCATTGAGAAAGGCAAGCACCGGCAGCTCATTGGCGGCAAGGAACTGCTGATGGTACATTTCAAAAAATGGATACCGCCCTTGTTCCGCCGGCTGGCACGCAAGGTGAGCGCGACATGATGCCAGATAAGTTTGGAGATTCTAAAAACATAATAATTATGAAAGAGAAAGTTATTTGCGGAATGCAGCAGGTAGGCATTGGCGTTGAAAACGTGCATGAAGCCTTCAAATGGTATATGGAAGCCTTCGGGTGTAATGCCAAGATTTTGGATGCGGAAGGCACGGCCGAACGCATGTTGCCCTACACGGGAGGCAAGCCGCAGGATCGTTGGGCGATTCTGGCCTACAACTTGCGCGGTGGCGGCGGTTTTGAAATATGGCAACCGCAAGGGCGTGCCTTGCGTTATCTGCAAGAGCCGGTACGTTTGGGCGATTTGGGCATCTTGTGTGCAAAAATCAAGGCAAAAGATATTCAGTGGGCATATAACCATTTGAAACAGGTTATCGGGGCGAAAATCCTTTGCGAACCGGTAACGGCCTTGTCGGGCAGGAAACATTTCTTCTTGCTGGACGTGTATGGCAATTTGTTCCAGGTGGAAGAAGACAATTACGTTTTCATCGACCAAAACAAGGCAACCGGCGGCGCCAATGGTGCATTCATCGGTGTTTCGGATATGGAAAAATCCATGGCTTTTTATGGCAAGCTACTGGGATTTGACCGCGTGGAATACGATGAAACTGGCGTTTTTGATGATTTGCAGGGCGTTGAAGGCGGCGACAAACGCTTGCGCCGTGTCATGCTGAACCGCACCAAACCCATGCAAGGGCCGCTCAGCGAGATTATGGGTACTGCTCACATAGAACTCGTGCAAGCATTGGAAGGAACGCCCAAGAAGCTGTACGAGGGTCGCTGGTGGGGCGACCCTGGATTTATCCACTTGTGTTTTGATGTGCGGAACATGGAAGCCGTGAAAGTCGATGCCGAGGCGCTCGGCCACCCGTTCGTGTGCGACAGCGGCGCGGACTTCAAGATGGGCGAAGCAGATGGCCATTTCACCTACGTGGAAGACCCGGATGGAACCCTGATTGAGTTTGTGGAAACCTTTAAAATACCGGTTTTGAAAAAAATGGGCATTTACCTGCACTTGGACGGCAAGGACGACAAAAAGCCCCTGCCGCGCTATATAACCAAAGCATTGCGTTTCCTGGAAGTAAAAGGTTAATTTTCAGTTATGGGAAACGACAATATCGTACTCCGGACGGAGCATTTGGTGAAGAAATACGGCAAACGTACCGTTGTGAATGATGTCAGCATCGAGTTGCATCAGGGTGAAATTGTGGGCTTGCTGGGGCCGAACGGTGCCGGCAAAACGACTACGTTCTACATGACGACCGGCCTGATAACGCCCAATGAGGGCAAAATCTTCCTGGACGAAACGGACATTACCGATTTCCCGATGTACAAGCGCGCCCAGAACGGGATTGGATATTTGCCGCAGGAAGCATCTGTCTTCCGCAAAATGTCCGTGGAAGACAACCTGAAAGCCGTGCTTGAAATGACTTCGTTCTCAAAGGCTTACCAAGCGCAAAAACTCGAACAGCTCATCAAGGAGTTCAACCTCGGGCATGTGCGCAAGAACCTTGGCGACCGCCTGTCTGGCGGCGAAAGGCGGCGTACTGAGATTGCGCGCTGCCTGGCCATAGAGCCGCGCTACATCATGCTGGATGAGCCGTTTGCCGGTGTGGACCCGATTGCCGTGCAGGAAATACAGGATGTCGTTTGGAAGCTGAAAGACAAGAATATTGGCATCCTGATTACCGACCACAACGTGGACGAAACGCTGATGATTACCGACCGCGCCTATTTGCTGTTTGAAGGGAAAATCCTTTTCCACGGGACGCCCGAAGAACTGGCCGCCAACCCGATTGTGCGGAAAAACTACTTGGGGCGCGATTTTGAGTTGAAACGTAAAAGCAGACCGACAGACGACTGACAGCGTGAACAATACGGTTACCATATTCGGATGCGGCTCCTCCTTGCCCACGCGCACCAACTTTCCGAGTTGCCAAGTTCTAGAGCTGCGCAACAAGCAGTTTATGATTGACTGCGGCGAGGGTGCACAAATCCGCATGAGGCAGATGAACTTCCGGACGGCGCGCCTCGGGCATATCTTCATATCGCATTTGCACGGCGACCATTGCTTCGGCCTGATGGGGCTTATATCCTCGTGGGGAATGCTCGGCCGTACCGCCGAACTGCACATACATGCGCAACGCGACCTGGAACCGCTACTCGGTGCGCAGTTGCGCTATTTCTGCGACAAAATGCCGTACAGCGTCATTTTCCATGCCATTGACCCCGCAAGGCACGGACTGGTGTACGAAGACCGCACCGTGTGCGTCTATTCCTTGCCGTTGAAACACCGCGTGCCTTGTTGCGGCTTCCTGTTCGAGGAGAAACCGCAGGACAGGCATATCCTGCGCGAAATGATCGATGCTTACCAAATCCCGATTGCGTACATCCCGCGCATAAAAAAGGGCGAGGACTATGTGTTGCCGGACGGCACGCGCATCCCGAACGGACGCCTGACAACGCCGCCCACGCCTCCGATCCGTTATGCCTACTGCTCGGATACGGCCTACAACGAAGACCTTGTCCCGCTGATTCAGGGCGTGGACTGCCTCTACCACGAGGCGACTTTTGAAGAAGAGTTCCTGAAACGTGCGCAGGAAACGCAACACAGCACGGCATCGCAGGCGGCAACCATTGCACGCAAGGCCGGTGTGAAAAAACTGATTATCGGGCATTTCTCCGCCCGCCACAGCAACCAGGAAAATTTATTGAAAGAAGCCCGCGCCATTTTCTCGGACACGGTGCTCGGCATGGACAAAGGTGTTTATCCTATTGTAGGTGAGGTGAAATAAACCGGCATGGCCGGAAACTCCCTTAGAAAGGAAGTCCCGAACCATCGTCGGTATTGTCGGCTGCGCCATCGAACGGCTCCATGTTGGAAACGGGGGCGGCAGGCTGTTGCGGCGCGTCCTTCTCCACTTTCCACGCGCGGATGGAAGTGAACCAGCGGCCGTTCCATTCGCGGCTTTCAATGTCGAAACTGACCGTAACGACGTCGTCGATAGCCATCGGGTATTGGTCTATCTTGTCGCCGAAAAGGTTGAAGCACACTTTGCGCGGATATTGTTCCATTGTTTCCAGAACGTAGTCTTGTGAACGCCAGGGGCCGTTACGTCCCTCGCCCGTTGCTAATGGCGGTATGGCAATGATTTTTCCTTTTATTTCCATAATTTTCTGTCTTGAATTAGTCCGGCAAAGATAGCGAAAGCTGGGCGGAGAGGCAAATATAAAATGGAGTTTTTAACGTTGGTTGTTTGCTTTGCTCCTGTCGCCGTCACCCCGTGCGTCGACACGGGGCGTTGGCCGGGGCAAACGCGGCAATGGCCGCGGCACAGCACAAACGGCGCGTTTGCGCCGTCATCCCGCACCTGATGCGGGATCCTGGGAGGCGCAGGTGAAGATAGACAATGGCGAGGCGGTAGCGCAATACCCCGCACAAGGCCGCCCAGGATTCCGGGTCAAGCCCGGAATGACGGGAGGGGGTGCTTGCACGAATTGCCGAACCGCAGCCCAATTGTCGCATAAGCGAATCCAGAAGCGAGGCGCAGGCGCGGACGAAACGCGCACCTGTCAGAACCTTACGAATAGGCCTTTTTATGGGTATCTGTTACCCTTAACGACGAGTATCTGTTACCCTTGACGACGGGTATCTGTTACCCTTGACGACGGGTATCTGTTACCCTTGACGACGAGTATCTGTTACCCTTAACAACGGGTATTGGAAACCCTCTCTACTGCCGAGCCGGCAACTGCGCCAATGCTCGCGAACATGAACGCATAAGGCCGCTCCTGCGGATGCCGCATCAAGTGCGAACAATTGGTGCAAGGTGAGCGCAGCCGTGCTCGCACGGAATGCCGAACCGCCGCCCGATTGGCGCGTAAGCGAATGACATGGTAGGGGTGCAATGGCAATGCAAAAGTCGCAACGGCGTGTTCAAGCGTTATTATTGGGCAGGTTGTCCAGAATGTCGTTGGCGCGTTCCATATCATCTTCAAAGATGTGCAGGTGTATGCCTCCGAACGACGAGCCGAAAACGGGATACATTTGGTAGATGCTTTCGTTGCTTAGGAAGCAGGGAACGCCGTTCTGTTCGAGCGCGTCTTTGGCAAGATAGGCTTCCGGCAAGGTGTCGAAAACACGGAGCAGGGTAGTTTTCTGTTGTTTCATGATGTTTGGGACTTATCCGACGCTGCCTTCCAGCGAGATTTGCAATAGTTTTTGCGCCTCGACGGCAAATTCCATCGGCAGTTTGTTGATGACTTCTTTGGCGTAACCGTTGATAATCAGCCCGACCGCATCTTCCGTGTTGATGCCGCGTTGCTGGCAGTAGAACAGTTGGTCTTCACTGATTTTGGAGGTTGTGGCTTCGTGTTCCACAATGGCGGTTTCGTTCTCTATTTGCATGTCCGGGAACGTGTGCGCGCCGCACTGGTTGCCGAGCAGGAGGCTGTCGCATTGCGAAAAGTTCCGGCAGCCGTCGGCGTTGGCGGCCACATGCACTAATCCGCGGTAGCTGTTCTGGCTCTTGCCGGCCGAGATGCCTTTGGATACGATACGGCTGCGCGTGTTCCGTCCCAAATGAATCATCTTGGTGCCGGTGTCGGCCTGCTGGTAGTTGTTCGTCACGGCTACCGAATAAAATTCGGCGGTGGAGTTGTTTCCTTTCAGAATGCAGCTCGGATATTTCCACGTAATGGCGGAGCCAGTTTCCACCTGTGTCCACGACAGTTTGGCGTTCTCGCCCTTGCAAATGCCGCGTTTGGTAACGAAGTTGTAAATTCCGCCTTTGCCGTCTTTGTCGCCGGGATACCAGTTCTGCACGGTGCTGTACTTGACCTCCGCGTCTTTCATGACCACGATTTCCACGATGGCGGCGTGCAACTGGTTTTCGTCGCGCATGGGTGCCGTACAGCCTTCCAGATAGGAAACGTAGCTGCCCTCATCGGCCACAATCAGCGTGCGCTCGAACTGGCCGGTGTTGTTCGCGTTGATGCGGAAATAGGTGCTCAGCTCCATCGGGCAACGCACGCCTTTCGGGATATAGACGAACGAGCCGTCGGAGAAAACGGCGCAGTTCAGTGCCGCGAAAAAGTTGTCGGTGTAGGGCACGACCGAACCCAGGTATTTTTGCACGAGGTCGGGATGGTCCTTCACCGCCTCGCTGAACGAGCAGAAAATGATGCCTAATTCGGCCAGGTTCTCGCGGAAGGTCGTCTTTACGGAAATGCTGTCCATGACGGCATCGACGGCCATGCCAGACAGGGCTTTCTGCTCTTCGAGCGGTATGCCTAACTTGTCGAAGGTCTTGAGCAGCTCGGGATCGACTTCGTCCAGGCTCTTCGGGCTGTTCTTCCGCGGCGCGGCATAGTAGGAAATGGCCTGGTAGTCTATTTCCGGAATGTCTAAGTGCGCCCAGGTGGGCATTTGCATGGTTTGCCAGTGGCGGAACGCTTTCAGCCGGAAGTCGAGCAGCCATTCCGGCTCGTTCTTCTTGGCCGAAATCAGCCGGATAACGTCCTCGTTGATGCCTGTCGGGATGACGTCGGTTTCTATGTCGGTCGTGAACCCGTATTTGTAGTCGCCTGTTGTCAGGTCGTTGATAATATCATTTTTCATATATCGTGCGTTAAGTTCAGAATATTTTCCGGACGGTGCTTGTACGGTCGTTGAACATGATTTTGACTATGTACAGGCTGTTCCTGTTCGGCAGGGGCAACGATAGTTCGGTGCCGTTTCCCGTTTGTTGGTGCAGCGTCCGGCCGAGCATGTCGTACAAGGTTACGTTAGTAACCGGTGTGCTTGCCACAATTTGCAAGGTGTTCCCGTTCCGGCGCAATGAACATTGGTTTTCCGTTTGCACGGGTGTTTGTATGCCCGTGAGCAGTTCCGGCAGCGAATTGAGATAGATTTCCAGGTTGGAATAGCCGCTTTCGGTGATTTGCGCCCCGTCGGATGCCAGGTTCGGGTTGAGCCCGTGTTCCGTTTCCCATGCGTCGGGGATGCCGTCGCCATCGGTGTCGGTGTACGGTTCGCCGGCCAGTTCCGGCCAGCCGCCAATCGTGTCCGGCGTGTCGATAATGCCTTTGCCCGCGCCGTATTTGCCGGAGCCGGAGGCAGTCCCGTTGCGTACTTCGTCAATCAGGCGCGCATCCTGCCAGTCGCGGCGCATGGCACCGACGTTTGCCAATACGTTCGTGTAACTCTCTTCTGCTGTTTCCAGCACAGCGGGTTGGATGGCGGCCACTTCGGGCGAATAATCCGCGGCGCGGAACAGGGAATTGGCCAGCGTCGAATCGTTTTTGTAGGGGACTTTTGAGAATTGCACGCCGTAGTTCCAGTTGTTGCTGCTGACGGTCGGGAACTCGGTAACGTAGTTGCCTGTGATGTAGTGGCGGCTGTGATAGCCTGCGTTCCACGAGGCGGAGTCTTGGTCGATGATGACGATGCGGTGCGCTTTCTCGCTGCTTTTTACGGTGCGTCCCTTGCTGGTGGCCGGTCCTTGTTTGTAGTAATTGTTGACTACATTCAGCTCGTTGCGTGTTTCGGGTGTCTTGATTTCGACCTCTCCGCCGTAGGCGCTGTTTCCGCTTCCCCAGTTGTAAATGACGTTGTTGCGGTAATCGATTACCGCGATGGTGTCGTGTGCGCGTGCGCCGTTGAAGCGTGCCACGCGGCTGTTCTGGTGCGCAAGCAGGTTGTGGTGGTAGGTGGCGAACTGTCCGCCCCATACGCCGCCGTAGGAGCGGTTGCCTTTGGCGTGTCCCGCCGAATAGAGCCCCTCGGCCACGATGCACCATTGCACGGTGGTGTTCTTGGTGTCGTAAATGGCCAGGCATTCTTCGTTTGCCCAGGTTATGGTGCAGTGGTCAACGATGACGTTTTCGTAGTTTTCCACGTCAAGCCCGTAAGTCACGAACCGGCTGGTGATATTGCCGTCGGCATCCCTGGGCGGCCCCGGCCGGAAACGCAGGTAACGTATGATCACGTCGCGCCGGCGTGGCCCCCAATGGAACATTTCACCGCCTGTGGCCCCGTTCACGATAACGGAGTTACCGGCGATACAAATGCCATCGCCGGGGGCAGATTGTCCGGCAATCGTCAAATAGTCCCGTTTTATACGCAGTTCTTCTTTAAGCCAGATGGTGCCGGAAACATTAAACACAATGGTCAGAGGTTCATAAACGGTAATGGGCTTCTTTACCAGTGAATCACTACCATCCACTTTGGATGCGTATGTCTGAAATGCCGAATCGGTACGGACATATTGGTTCAATGCCCAGCGCAAACTGCCTTCGATGGCTTCCTCGCCGGTGGCGTAGTCGTCCAAGGTGGTTACGGTGATGACATGCCCGCCTCTTCCGCCGATGGTGTATTTTCCAAAACCTTCCGCTTCAGGGAAAGCCAAAACGGATGTTTCCGCACAAATGGCTGTCGGTATGAGGCACCACAGCAAAATTCCGAATAGTTGTTTTTTCATATTTCCTATAATTTTATTTTGTTATCAGGACGGTGGCGTATGCCGAAATCCCCTCTTTTCGTCCGGTGAAACCGAGCTTTTCGGTGGTTGTGGCCTTTATGCTGATATTGTCCGCATCGGTCTGCATGACTTCGGCTAGGCATTGCTGCATGGTTGGGATGTGCGGGTTCAGCTTGGGTGCTTCCGCGCATATCGTGCAGTCGGCGTTGCCGAATTCGTAGCCTTTTTCCCGCACTAACTGCATGGTGCGCCGCAACAGGATTTTACTGTCAATGTTCTCGTATTCATCGGCCGTATCGGGGAAGTGGAAGCCTATGTCGCGCAGGTTGGCGGCACCGAGGAGCGCGTCGCAAAGCGCGTGTATCAGCACATCGGCATCCGAATGGCCTGCCAGCCCTTTGTCATGTGCAACACGTATGCCTCCGAGCCACAGTTCCCTGCCTGCGGCAAAAGCATGTACATCGTAACCAAATCCAATTCGATACATAGGCCTGAATTTATAGAAAAGCGGTTTCGGCCAAAAGCCAAAACCGCCGTAAAGTTACGATATTTTTCTGATTTGCAAATCCTATTTCACCAAATTCCGCAATCCGAATATGTCGAACGCCAGGGTGAAACGCAACGTGCGGTCCAGCGGGTTGGTCTGGTGCAATGCGATTACATAGCCTGCGTCCAGGCTGAACGCACTGAGTTTGAAACCGGCACCGACGGTGAAGTAGCGGCGGTTACCTTTGGTTTCGTGTTCGTTGAAATAACCGGCGCGCACAAAGAACTGTTTGTTGTAGGCATATTCCAAGCCGGCTCCCCAAGCAATCTCGCGCAATTCTTCCTTGAAACCGCCCGGAGCATCGCAGAAGGACATCCACAAACCGCGCATGGGCGATATGTCGTAATAGGCTTCACCCAAATCCCAAGTTGTGTCATCATTCGGGTCGAATCCTTCGGCAAAACGCGACTGCGAGGTCGGCACCATCAGCTTGTTCAGGTCGGCGTTGATGGACAAGCGGTTGTAATCGTCGAACGGGATATCGAACGAAGCACCGAGGCGCAGGTTGGTCGGAATGAAGTTGCTGGTCGTGCGTTGGTCGTAAGATATTTTGGAACCCAGGTTGGATATGTTCAGACCGAAGGCCAGGTTGGCATCGCCGGTGGACAAGGTAATCGGCAGGGTGTAGTAGGCCGCCACGTCGGCTGCCAACGACCAGCCCGGATACATTTCCGTACTGCTGCCGCCTGCGCTTGTATTAATACCGTTGTTCAGGTCAGAATAGATGAAGCGGAAGGCAACGGCTGCCGAAAAATGCTCCGACAGTTTGCGGGAATATGCTACATCAACAGCCAATTCGAACGGCTGGGCGTCGCCGAGATATTCTTCGTTGGCCGTAGTCAAAGGAATATTTCCCAAGGAGAAGTAGCGGAACGATGTGCTGATGGCTTGCAAATCGTCAAATTTGTAGTAATAGGACAAATAACCCAAGTCAATGTCATTTACAATGGCACTTAACCACGGCGTATAGCTTACGGCCAGTCCCATGTTGCTTTCGATAAACGGATATTTGGCCGGATTCCAGTGTTGCGAATTTATATCGGGCGTAGTGGCGGCACCTATATCACCCATACTGCCGCCGCGTGCGTCAGGTGTGATGGATAAGGATGGTGCGCCGGTAAGAAGCGGGTTGAGCGCATCTTTGGAACTTTCGGCGGCAGCAGGCAATGCTACGCATGAAATAAACAATGCTATGCAAAAAAAGTTTTTTCTCATTTTCTGTATTTTCATTTTGGTTTTTAGTTTCATTAAACGACGGTTAGTTTATTTTTATTGTCCGGTTATTATAATTTTATTGCTTTTTGTGGTGATTTCGCTGTCCGATGTTTTGATGGTTACCCTGTACAGGTACATGCCAGGCGCAAGTCCAGCTTGCCCCAGGTTGCAGGATATTTTTTCCAAGGAGCTTGAATTGGCACTTTGTTGGTAAACAAGCCGTCCGCCCAGGTCGTAGAAATACACGTTTGTTTCCAGCAGGGTGTTCGGCCTGTCATGCGTGATGGCAATGTTGAATGTGTTACCTTGCATGACAGGGTTTGGATAACCCTTGACGGAATAGATAGTAACGTTCAAACCTTTGACAACCTCGAAATCCAATGTTTGGGTCGTGGAATTGTTCAGCAGGTCCCATGCACGGAATGTCAGCGTGTGTTTCCCTTCTGTCAATTCCGGAAGCTGGTAATTTACGCTTCCTTTCCGGAAATTGCCTTCGTCTGCTTCGAATGCATCGTTCAGGATGTAATACTGGGTTGGATCATTATCAATCATCAACATTAAATCATGGCCGATACCTGCGCCGGATGTGTTGATTCCGTTTTCATCTTCCAAAAACGCGATGAAAAGGGGCGTTTCGTTTACTTTATCCCCCGAAACGAACAAGGTTGAATTCAGGTAACATGATGCAATGGGACCATCTGTTTCCTCTATGAAATCATCACTTCCTCCGCCTATGTAGAAATCTTCAAAGTAGCCTTGCCCTTCTTCGCCATTGTTGGTGTCATAGGCGTAATAGTTGATGCGTCCGGTTCCGTAATTGTATTTGATGTCTTTGGGCACCATGAATGTTATGCTGAATTTCCCGTTTTCTACATTTGCTTTGCCGGAAAAAATTGTGCTTTGCCGGTCCACAAACGTAAAGCCCGCAGAAAATCCGTTGTTGTTCAACGAGGAAAATATGGCTTCTTTGTCGTAAACGGCCAACTGGATGACACCATTGAACGATTCGGCCAACTGGCTGTTTTTGTCGGCAATGTATCCGGTCAATGTTACTGTGGACAGGGCACGCATCGTGTCTGGTTCATTTACCGGTTTCCCGTTGATGGTTTCCGTAACGATGTTGTATTGGGTTGGATAATTCAATCTGACGGCAGGATCGCCTATGTAGTTGTAGGCACGTTTGTTTGTTTCGGCCGGAATGCTGTTTTTGGAAATACGGACAGCATCTCCAAT
Source organism: uncultured Bacteroidales bacterium (assembly GCA_949282265.1). GTDB lineage: Bacteria > Bacteroidota > Bacteroidia > Bacteroidales > Paludibacteraceae > CALUNA01. The sequence goes on from CASDOZ010000001.1 coordinate 298,938, forward strand.
CCGCAGATGCTCTCCATCGGAAGTCGTTGCAAACAAACTGTCGCAAAAACATTTGATTAGGTTCATGTTTTGTGCGGAAAATACGGTTCGTGCGGCTGAATACATGCCGATTGCGCCGCCGTTGGGATTCAGTACAGCTTCCTCGCCTGCCGATACGGTAGTGGCATCGAATTTGCTGAAACTGCAAGTGGCAAACGACCATAAAGGCAGGTTTTGGTTAGTCAGAGCCCGTACCATGTTCACATTCATCATGCCTTCGTTTGTAATTTCATAAGCCCCTCCGTGTCCAGTGTAGTTCCAAAGGAGCATACCGTTTTTGAGCAGGTTGTCCAGTTTGTTTTTGGCTATCGGGTAGCTTTCACCGGAGGCGGACACTTCTTGCGGGTACGAGTCCAGCAGAATTTTGTTAATCTGGAAACCTTTATTGCTTCGGCCAACACTATTGGCAACCGAGTCGGCTTGCTGCATGTGTGTTATGCCGTCAGCTGCGGTATCCCCGTCATCGCCAAGGAAACACAACTGGTTTTTCCAGATGCCTTTGGATTTGTTTTGCATGTAGTTGATGGTTTTGGTGACTACATTGTCGGCCTCCGTGGCGGAATTGACACAAAACCGTCCGATGCCGATATCCACTTTGTCGGAGGCATCCGAGCTGCCCTCGCTGTCATCCAGGAAACCAAAATAGTCATCCATCACGTATGCGTTCGTTTCAGACACGGAGTTGCTGGCCTGGTATGTCAGCAGCCAGTTTTGCGGCGAGGTGGAAAGTTTCTTGCGGTTGTCGAACGAGCCGTCGCCAAAAAGCAGCAGGTAACGTGGCGGGCGCAATGATGGGTTGTCGTTTGCGCGGTCATATAGCATTTTCATGATCCAACGGTAGGCGGTGGCATCGGGTGTTCCAGATGAAAATTCGTTATATACCTGTTCGGCAGTAACGACAGCGACGTTCATGCCGTCTATTTCGCGGTGGGCTTGTGCCAGGCGTTCGGCTGCACTTTGGAATGTCGGATGTGTGATAATCACGAAATCTATGTCAGACAAGGCGTGCAGGTTCTGGTTGCTGACCTTGCCAACGATGGCAGGTTTGGAAAATGGACTGCTATTGCCGGGGTTAAGTACGACATATTCCTGTAAGTTATCCTCATCTTCGTAGAATTGGAGGGTATCGTTTTTCAAGGTCGCATTTACTTGGCGAATGTTGTGCGGGTCGGTTATGTTCCAAATTTGCAGGCTGGAATTGGCACCGCTGAGGCTATACAAGCATGTGTCCGATGATTCAGCGTACATTGGATTCCTGAAAAACATGACATCCCCGTTCATTTTCAGTGCCCGTTCGGCATTGATTTCTATGTAGTTCAAATAGCCTTTGCTGGTAGATGTCGATTGTTCGTACTTCAAATTTACGGCCAGGTTGTCCGTCGTCGGCGTAAAATGGAATATTGAACTGCTGGCAACGGCTTTTGTATAGGTGTCGGCCGGAAGTTTGCTGATTGGTGTCGTGCCTATCTTAGTGCCATTTATCGTGATGGCAAAACTGGATGCCACACTTGATGAGGCTGCCACGGCAAGCCTCAATTTGTTATAGGAAGATGAAGATGCAATGTTGGGGAATGAAAAACTGAAATCCCGTGATAAAACATTGCTGAATATTTCGCCGTAAAATTCGCGTCCGCCGCCTTCCGCTCCTTTGTCCGGGTCGATCAGGTTGATGGCATCTATTTCATGCAATTGGTAATCGATGAAGCTATTGATTTTCATTGCCCTTGGCGTAGAAAGGTCGCGGTAGTCCTCCATGCTTATTTTTTTCCCTGTTCCGGCATCGGAACTTACGAAATAGTAACCGTAGTCGGAATAGACATTGGTCTGATGGGCAAATGTCTGCGATGATTTGTCATACGCCCATTTCACCGGGCCTTGCGCGTAGAACAGGATGTAGTCGCCGGCGTTGAAAACATTGTCAGCCCCTTTGTTCATGTAAATGGCGGCTTCGGGCAGGTCGTCCAATTTGCTGGCAGTGAACGATTGCGGCAGGATTCCTCCGCCATAACCGAAAATCCGCACGTTTGTCGGATTGGGAATGCCCATGGAGACCAAATCTTCATAAGTCAGCTTGTAAATGCCTGTCTGGGAAACTTGGATTTTGACAAATGTGCCGTTTTGCAGGATGGAATTGTCGGCATAGCTGTGCCGTGTGCTCCGCAGGGATGCTTTGGTGCGTGCGGTCGGGACTTGCACCAGGCGGTAGCGCGACAGCTTTTTCACCGTGCCGTCTTGCCGGACGAACGGGTTTATGTGCACGGTCAGCTGGCTGTTGTAACGCTCGGTGCTTATGAATGTGTAAACCTGTAAGGAGTCCGGCACTTCCACGCCTTCCAGGAGTTGGCGTTCCGCATCTTTTAGCCCGATGAATTCGGCATTTTCAATGCGTATATCCGGGATATAATCCGTCAATGGCAGGCTGATTTCAATTTGCGGCAGGCGGTCTTCCGTCGGATAGGCGGCTCCCCGGAATGCAATGACCGGTATCTCTGCCGAGTCGGCTTTCCAGGTTTGCACGTCTTGCCATTCCACCGTGCGGTCGGTAGCAGCCTTCTCGGCGGCTTGCAGCGATATGCCGCATACTAACAACCCGATTGCAAATATGTTTTGTTTGAAACCCATACGCTTCATGTCCATTTTTTTTAAACGCTTTGTTTGTGTTTTTTATTGTATTATTTCACATTGAACCGGAACATAAGTTTGTCTTCTATGTAACCTTCTAATTTGTCGTTCCGTTTTACGGGGCCGACGCCGGCCGGAGTGCCTGTGAAAATCAGGTCGCCTGTTTTCAGCGTGAAAAAACGGCTGACGTAGGCGATGATTTCATTGACGCTGAAAATCATGTCTTGTGTATTTCCTGTTTGCACCGTATTCCCGTTTATGTCCAAATGGAAGCCGATGTGCTGTATGTCGCCGAAACCGGCCAGCGGCAAAAAATCGCTGATGACAGCCGACCCATCGAATCCTTTGCTTATTTCCCATGGTTGTCCTAATTGGCGGGCACGGGTTTGCAGGTCGCGTGCCGTGAAGTCGATGCCCAGGCCGACTTCATTGTAATAGCGCGAGGCGAATTTCTCAGCAATATTTTTGCCTAATTTGCATATGCGGACCACGATTTCCGTCTCATAATGTATTTCCTCCGAGAAATGCGGCAGGAAAAACGGCTTGTTGTTTTTCAGCAATGCCGAGTCCGGCTTCATGAAAATGACCGGTTCTGCCGGCTTGTCCGCCTTGAATTCGCTCAAATGGCGTTCATAGTTCAGTCCTACTGCGATAATCTTCATTTCAGTTCGTTCAACCGGTTAAACATGACAGCCAAGTGGGCGTATATGGAGGTGTTTTGCACCACGATGTTTTCCGGCACGCGGATGCGGAACGGCGTGAAATTCCAGATGGCTTTGATCCCTCCTGCTATCATCGTGTTGGATACGTCTTGTGCCTTATCTACTGGGACGGTCAGGATGCCTATGTTCACGCGCATTTTCTGTTGCAGGTCCTCGAACCGGCTGATGTGGTGGATGGGGATGCGGTTTATGCTCGTCCCCGCTAACTCGTATTTGGCATCGAAGCCGGCCACAATGGTCAGTCCGAACTGTTCCAATCCTCGGTCGTGCAGCAAGGCGCCGCCTAGGTTTCCTACCCCGAACAGAAACGCCCGGTGTGTCCCTGTAAATCCTAAAAAATCGTCTAATACGCTTATCAAGTCATTGATGTGGTAGCCCACGCGCGTCCGGCCGGAGATGTTCACGTAGGACAGGTCTTTGGCAACCATGGACGCATCGACGGCGATGTTATGCGCAATCTGCGTGGATGACAGATATTTCTCGCCTTGTTGCTGGGCGAGTTTCGCATAAGCCAGATACCACGGAAGCCTCCGCAAAGTAGGCTCGGGTACTTTGTGATGGATTGGCTGTCGAAGCATAAACCAAGGTTGCTGAAAAACGAACGGCAAAGGTACAAAAAATAATGGATACAGCGTGTTTTTTGATAAATTGGGCGGGGTTTGTAAGGTTAATTAAGAAATATTGTCGAATTGTCCGGGGCACGGAAAGCCCTAAAAAGCAAGGCTGCAATACTTTTTAATTTGAAACTTCGTTATTGCATTTGTACGTGGCACTAAAAAAGCGTATTTTTGCAAACATTTTTTTGAAAACGACTTGAAAGCGATACGCACCATATCAAACCGTGGATGTTCCTGCTCCGGCAAATGCCTGTTTCTGTTCCTTGCCTTGTCTTTTTGGCTTGCCTGCGCGGCACAATTGCCCGCACAGCAGAAAGTGCGTTTTTACGGCTATGTCATTGACACGGACAACCGCGGCATTGAACTGGCCAACGTGTATGTGAAAGGGACAACCAACGGGACGACGACCAACCGGAACGGTTATTACGATTTGCAGGTGGAATATACCGACTCGATAACGCTGGTGTATTCCATGCTGGGCTACAAGGCCATTGAGCACACCTTGTTGCCGAGCCAGCGCGTCATGCAGATTTCGGTGGAGTTGCAGAACGATGCGACCGCCTTGGCCGATGTGGAAGTTGTGGCGCACCAGAAGCAGACCGGCACGATGGACCATATCAAGGCCGAGAATGTCCGGCTGATTCCGGATGCCACCGGCGGCAGCATCGAGTCGCTGCTCATCACCTTTACGGGCGTGAGCCAGACCAACGAGCTGAGTTCCCAGTATTCGGTGCGCGGCGGGAACTTCGATGAAAACTGCGTTTACGTGAACGGCGTCGAGGTGTATCGCCCGTTGCTGATACGCGCCGGACAGCAGGAAGGTTTGAGCTTTGTAAACCCGAACATGGCCGACAACGTGTCGTTTTCCGCGGGCGGTTTCGATGCCAAGTACGGCGACAAAATGTCTTCCGTGCTGGATATCACCTACAAGAAGCCCAAAGCCTTCGAGTCCAGTGTCTCGCTCAGCCTGCTTGGCGCGAGCGCTTATGTCGGCATGGGAAACGGCAAGTTTACGCAGATGCACGGCATACGTTACAAAACGCAGCAATATCTGCTCGGCACGCTCGACACCAAAGGAACTTACAAACCCAACTATCTGGATTACCAGACCTACATGACTTTCCAGCTCCACCCCAAATGGGAATTGACTTTCCTGGGCAATATTTCCCAGAATTCATACCTTTTCCAGCCGGATTCATCGGCGGTTTCCTCGGGGACGTTCACCAGCCCGCGCAAGCTGACCACTTACTACGAGGGTCAGGAAAAAGATTTGTTCCGCACGTTTTTCGGGGCGCTGACGCTGAACTACAAACCGGTTGCCGGCATGAAGCTGGGTTTGATGGCTTCCGGCTTTTATACCGATGAAACCGAGACCTACGACATCCGTGGCGAGTATTGGCTATCGGAAGTCGATATAAGCAGCGGTACGGCACAGGAAGGCACGTTGCTCGGGACGGGCATTTACCACGAGCACGCCCGGAACCGCCTGAACGCGGGTGTGTTCAGCTTGGCGCATGTGGGTGAATACAAGTACCGCGACAACCTTTTCCAGTGGGGCGCGTCTGTGCAACGCGAAATGATTAACGACCATATCAGCGAGTGGGAGATGCGCGATTCGGCCGACTATTCCATTCCCGTCGGCAATCCGCAAGCCGTGGACCTGTACTACAGCATGAAAAGCGAAAACACGATGGATTCCTACCGTGCGCAAGGTTATGTGCAGGACACCTACAAGTGGCGCACGGATGCCGGTGCGTTTTCCGTTACGGGCGGCGTCCGCTTCAACTACTGGACGTTCAACAACGAGTTCCTGGCCAGCCCGCGCGTGTCGTTCTCCTATCTGCCCGGGTGGCGGCGCGATTTCGGTTTCCGCCTGGCTACCGGCATTTATTACCAGTCGCCGTTCTACAAGGAGCTGCGCGACACGGTGGTCAATTCCTACGGCGTGACGGAAGTGCGCCTGAACAATGACATTCGCGCCCAGCGTTCCTACCACGTGATTTTGGGCGGCGACTATTATTTCCGTGCGTGGGGCAGGCCATTCAAGTTTACCACTGAAGCCTACTACAAATACGCCGACCGCGTCATATCCTATACCATCGACAATGTGCGGGTGCGCTATTCCGGCCGGAACGATGCCAAGGCCTATACGGCGGGCATAGACTTCAAGCTGTACGGCGAGTTGGTTCCCGGCGCGGACTCGTGGTTGAGCATGTCGTTCATGCGCTCGCGCGAGGATGTGGACTACGACAACAAGGGTTGGATATTGAGCCCGACCGACCAGCGTTACAACATTTCGCTGTTCTTTCAGGACTATCTGCCCAATAATCCGAAATACAAGCTGCATTTGAAGGTCATTTTCGCCGATGGTTTGCCTTACGGCCAGCCGCGTAGTGTTCTTTATCGTAACTATAAGCACATGCCGGCTTATTGGCGTGTGGACATAGGCGCGTCGCGGGTATTGATGAGCGAAACGGATGCCATCATGCGCAAGGCATGGGCCAAGCACATCAAGAACATTTGGATTCATGCCGATATTTTCAACCTGCTGAATGTGGACAATGTCAATTCCTATTATTGGGTAACGACCATAGACGGGCAGCAGTTTGCCAGCCCCAATTATCTGACGAAATTTATGTTTAACGTACGTTTAACTGTTGATTTGAAATAAAACTATGCCACAAATTTCCATGCGCGGGCAGCAGATGCCCGAATCGCCTATCCGCAAGCTGGTCCCGTTAGCCGACAAGGCCAAGGCACGCGGCGTGAAAGTGTACCATTTGAACATCGGGCAGCCTGATTTGAAGACGCCGGAAGTCGGTTTGCAGGCGGTGCGCAACATCGACCGTGAGGTGTTGGAATACAGCCCGAGCAACGGCTTCAAGTCCTTGCGCCAGAAAATGGCGCTTTACTACCAGCGTTTCAATATAGAAGTGGGTGCCGAGGAAATCATTGTCACGTCGGGTGGCTCCGAAGCGGTGCAATTCGCCTTTATGTCCTGCCTTGACCCGGGCGATGAAATCATTGTGCCGGAGCCTGCATACGCCAACTACACGGCTTTTGCCATAGCCGCCGGCGCGGTTATCAAACCTGTCGTGTCGTGCATTGAGGACGGTTTTGCCCTGCCGCCTGTGGAGAGTTTCGAGGCCCTGATTTCGCCCCGCACCAAAGGCATACTGATTTGCAACCCGAACAACCCGACCGGCTACCTGTACACCCGCAAGGAGATGAACCAGATACGCGACCTGGTCAAGAAGTACGACCTCTACTTGTTCTCCGACGAGGTTTACCGTGAGTTCTGCTACACGGGCGCGCCCTATATTTCGGCCTTCCACCTGGATGGCATTGAGGAGAATGTCGTTCTGGTCGATTCCGTGTCGAAACGTTACAGCGAGTGCGGCATCCGTATCGGCGCGCTGGTGACCAAGAACAAGAAAGTGCGCCAGAGCGTCATGAAGTTCTGCCAGGCGCGCCTGAGCCCTCCTTTGCTCGGGCAGATTGTGGCGGAAGCCAGCATGGACACGCCGCAGGAGTACATGCTCGAAATGTACAACGAGTACGTGGAGCGGCGCAAGTTCCTGATTGACGGCCTGAACCGTATCCCGGGCGTTTATTCGCCCATACCGATGGGCGCGTTCTACACCGTGGCGCGCCTGCCCATTGACGATGCCGACAAGTTCTGCGCGTGGCTGCTGTCCGATTTCGAGTACGAGGGCAAGACCGTCATGCTGGCGCCCGCGAGCGGTTTCTACACCCAGCGCGAATTAGGACGCAACGAGGTGCGTATTGCCTACGTGTTGAGCAAGGAAGACTTGAAGGACGCGCTCATTGTGCTCGGCAAGGCGTTGGAGGCCTATCAGAAAGTCATGAAGAAGAAGTAGAACCGCAGGTTGCCGTGGCGGCCTGAACAAAAAAACTGTCGTTTGTCGTTCGAGTATTTCATAGCAAGGCGCATCCATTTTGCGCAGGTGGCGGAACGCCGTGTGTCCAGTCCGGCGGTGCGGGTGGCCACGCTCGGTATCGGGGTCGGGCTGGCGGTCATGCTCATCGCCATTGCCGTCGTGGTCGGTTTCAAGCAGGAAATACGCAACAAAGTCATCGGCTTCGGGTCGCACATACAGGTAACGAATTTCGAAAACAACAACAGTTTTGAGATGCAGGCCATCAGTGTCGATTCCGCGTTGGTGGACAGCCTGGAAACCTTGCAGGGCGTGTGTGGCGTGAACCGCTTCTGCACCAAACCCGGCATACTCAAGAGCGAGACCGACTTTCAGGGCATTATCCTGAAAGGCGTGGACACGGATTTCGACTGGGCGTTTTTCCGGGACAACCTGGTCGAGGGCGAAGTGCCCGTCCTGTCCGACAGCACCGTGTCCGATCGCGTGCTGGTGTCGCGGCGGCTTGCCGCCCTGATGGGCTTGCAGGTGGGCGATGCGTTCTACACCTATTTTATCCAGGACAATGTACGCGCACGCAAGTTCCGCGTTAGCGGCATATACGACACCGGATTTTCCGACTACGACAAGCTCTTCCTGATTGGCGACATGCGCCAGGTGCAGCGCCTCAACGGATGGGAGCGCACGCAGTACAGCGGCCTGGAAATACGGATTGACGACTTTGCACACCTCAACGCCGTGGCCGACGAGGTTTATTTTGCCACGGCAAACCGCTTTGATGAGGATGGCAACACCTACTACACGCAGACCGTGCAGGACCTGAACCCGCAGCTTTTTTCGTGGCTCGAGCTGCTGGACATGAACGTCTGGGTCATTATCGTGCTGATGTTGGCCGTGGCGGGCTTCAACATGATTTCCGGTCTGCTCATCCTGATTCTGGACGGCGTGCAGCTTGTCGGCACGCTCAAGGCTCTGGGAAGCACCAACTGGACGATACGCCGGATTTTCCTGTGGCAGGCGTTTTTCTTGATAACCAAGGGAATGTTCTGGGGCAATGTTGTCGGCCTGGCGGTGTGTGCCCTGCAATACTTTTTCCATTTGATACCGCTCGACCCTGCCGCCTATTATGTCAGCTACGTGCCCATTACGTTTAACTGGCTCTATTTCGTGCTGCTCAATACAGGCACGCTGTTCGTGTCCGTGCTGATGTTGGTCGGTCCATCTTACATCATCACCAAAATATCGCCGGCAACAGTCATGCGCTACGAATAGCGCTTCCCCGGCCACTTGCCGTTTGCCCTCCCCGCAAGGTTTCCCTGCGGGGAGGGTTGTTTTTTGTGCGGCATTGGACATGCAAGGCGAGTGCACCTGCTGGCGTTGTCAAATCCGTTTGACGGCTTCAACCACCGCCCGGTGAAGCCTTCGGCAAACGCCGACAGCTCCAACGACTACCCGGCGAAGCCTTCGGCAAACGCCGACAGCTCCAACGACTACCCGGTGAAGCCTTCGGCAAACGCCGACAGCCCCAACGACTGCCCGGTGAAGCCTTCGGCAAACGCCGACGGCTCCAACGACTGCCCGGTGAAGCTTTCGGCAAACGCCGACAGCTCCAACGACTACCCGGCGAAGCCTTCGGCAAACGCCGACAGCCCCAACGACTGCCCGGCGAAGCTTTCGGCAAACGCCGACAGCTCCAACGACTACCCGGCGAAGCCTTCGGCAAACGCCGACAGCTCCAACGACTGCCCGGCGAAGCTTTCGGCAAACGCCGACGGCTCCAACGGGATGCCGTTGAAGGAAAAATATGCTTACGACAGCTCCAACGGGATGCCGTTGGAGAAAAAATACGCTTACGACAGCCCCAACGGGATGCCGTTGAAGGAAAAATATGCTTACGACGGCTCCAACGGGATGCCATTGGAGAAAAAATACGCTTACGACGGCTCCAACGGGATGCCGTTGGAGGAAAAGGGGATTGGGTGCAAGGCCGGCGTGCTATTCCATATAAAGGTAGTCGTAGTGTATGATGGGCTTGTGCCCTTTGCTGCCCATGTATTTTTCGGCCGTGAGGCTGTCGTATTGCACGCGGCCGTAGCCGATGGTGTTGCCTTGGCTGTCCTTGATGCTGACAATGTCGTCCTTCTCGAAGTTGCCTTCTATGCGTGTTATGCCGACAGGCAACAGGCTGACGGCGGCTTCGGCGTTGAGGGCGTCGCGGGCTGGGTCGCTGATGTGGATGGCGCCTTTGGCGAATCCCTCGCTGTGGGCAATCCATTTCTTGACGCTTGACACGGCATCGGCGGCCGGCACGAAGCGGGTGCAGACGGTGTCTTTGTTTTCGTCGAGCAGGTCGGTCAGGATGTTGTCGCGCGTGCCGTTGGCGATGAGCACTTCAATGCCTTCGTCGGCTATCTTGCCGGCTATGCTGGTCTTGGTGAGCATTCCGCCGCGCCCGAACGATGACTTGGTGTGCTGTATGTAGGCCGCCAGGTCCTGGCCGTGCTCTATGCGGCGGATGACCTGGCTGGCAGGGTCGGAAGGTACGCCGTTGTATATGCCGTCTATGTTGCTGAGCAGGATAAGCGCCTGCATGTCCATCATGCTGGCAATCATGCCGGAGAGTTCGTCGTTGTCGGTGAACATCAGTTCGGTCACGGACACGGTGTCGTTCTCGTTCACGATGGGGATGACGTTGTTTTCGAGCATGACGCGCATACAGTCGCGCTGGTTCAGGTAGTGCCTGCGCGTGGCGAAGTTCTCCTTGGTGGTGAGCACCTGCCCGACGACAATGCCGTGCTCGCGGAACAGGTCGTAGTAGCGGTTTATGAGCTTGGCCTGCCCGACGGCGGAGTAGAGTTGCCGCTGGTAAACGCTGTCGAGCTTGCGCTCTATGTGGAGTTCGCTCCTGCCGGAGGCCACCGCGCCGGATGACACGAGCACGATTTCAACGCCGGCTTTGTGCAGGGCGGCCACCTGGTCCACCAGGGCGGACATGCGGGTTATGTTCAGTGTCCCGTCGGGGCGGGTCAGTACGTTGCTGCCTATTTTTACGGCTATTCTTTGGTATCTCATAATGTCGCGGTTTTATTGTTCGTCGTAAATGACCGTCAGCACCGTCTTGCCGACGGCGTAGAGGGTCTGCCTGCTTATGTTGTCCATGTTGTCGTCGAGCGTGTGCCAATAGTCGCCGAAGCCGGTTTCGCCGTGCGGGTTGTAGTGCACAATGTCTATGCAGGGAATGCCAGCCAGCGTGTTCACGTAGTAGTGGTCGTCGGTGACGGGATAGGTGCTTGTCTGCACGAACAGCTGCCCGAAGCCGAGCGAGCGTGCCGTCTGCCACACCTTGTCGAGTACGCCGGCGGCAAAATAGACGGAGTAATACTCCCGCGGGAAGATGGCGTCGGGCGCGCCGACCATGTCGAGCAATATGCCGTAACGGGCGTTGTATCCGTTCTTTTTGGCTTCCTTGGCCCAGTGTTGCGAGCCGAGGCACCAGGTGTCGGGCTTGTGCGTGCCGGTGTGGAATTCGGGCGTGCCGTAGTCTTCGGCATCGAACAGCACGATGTCCACGCCGCAGGCGGGCAACCGTCCTGACAATTGGCGCGCCACTTCGAGCAGCACGCCGACACCGCTTGCGCCGTCGTTGGCCCCGTCAATGGGTTTGCGGTGGTTGGCCTCGTCGGGGTCGTGGTCGGCCCAGGGGCGCGTGTCCCAATGCGCGCAGAGCAGTATGCGGTCGGGCAGTTCGGGGCGGTAGCTGCCGATGATGTTGGTGGCGTGCAGCACCGTGCCGTCATAGGCTGTTACATCGGCCTCCTGGAGGCTGACGGCGGCGCCGAATTGCTCCAATTTGCCGGCCAGGTAGGCAGCGCAGGCTTTGTGGGCGGGCGTGTTGGGTATGCGGCAGCCGAAGGCGACCTGCTCTTCCACGAAGCGGTAGGCCGAGTCGGCCGAAAACTCGATGGCGGGTGCGGCATCATCCTGTTGCGGGGTTGTGGTCTGCGTCGTGCCGGAAGGCTGGCAGGCGCAACACAAGCAGATAAGGCTGTAAAGCAATTGTTTCATGTCGTCAGAAGTTAATGCGTTTCACTTTGAATCCCATGCCCTCGAGCAGCTCGGCGGCCTTGCGGCGCACGTCACCCTGGATGAGTATCTCGCCGTCGCGGGTGGAGCCGCCGGTGGCTAGCTTGATTTTGAGCGTCTGTGCCATCTTTTTCACATCCTCGTCCGGCGCGTCGTATCCGGTAATCAACGTGGCTGTTTTGCCTTTGCGCTTGTCTAATTCCACGCGCAGGGTCTGTTTGGGCGCACGGGGTTGCGGTTCGGGCGCAGGTTCGGGCAGGTTGTCCGGCACGCGGTTCAACTCGGGATGCTCGTCGGCTATGGCCGCCAGTTTGTCTTTCCAGTCTATGTTCATGGTTTCTTGCGTAGTCTTTCGGATAGTTCGTACATGACAATGCCCGCCGTCACGCTCACGTTGAGCGAGTGCTTGGTGCCGTATTGCGGGATTTCGATGCAGTTGTCGCATGCATCGATTACTTCCTGCGCGACGCCTTTCACCTCGTTGCCCATGACCAGGGCATATTTGCCGGCAGGGTCTGCCTGCAGGTCGGCCAGCAGGGTGCTTCCCTTGGCCTGTTCCACGGCCAGGACGGTGTAGCCGGCGGCTTTGAGTTCGCGCACGGCGTCGAGGGTGTCGGCCGTGTATTTCCAGTCTACGGTGAACTCCGCGCCCAGGGCGGTTTTGTGCAGTTCGGCGTTGGGCGGTGTGCTGCAAATGCCGCACAAGTATATGCCTTGCAGCAGGAAAGCATCGGCGGTGCGGAACACTGCGCCCACGTTGTGCAGGCTGCGCACGTTATCGAGCACCATGACCAGCGGAATTTTCTCGGCGGCCTTGAACGCTTCCTCGCTCAGGCGGTTCATTTCGGTTATTTTCAGTTTCTCCATCATGTCTGTTTTTGCTGGCGGTTCAGTCCGTTTCCGGCCGTGCGGTTATGTGGAAACAAGCTTGTTGGCGTTCATGTTTTACGTAGCAGCGGCCTTCCTGTTTCAGTTCGCGCAACACGAGGCCGAGCACTTGTTTCAGCTGGTCGGGTGTCAATTCGCGTTTGTCGCGCTTGCTCACCTTGGTGAACTTCGACCACGATATGTCCACCGTAGTGGCATAGACATGCACCGAGTTGGCCGAGGCGTTTATGTTCACCTTGCGCAGATTGCGTATGTCTTCCCGCGTGCGCGTTATGCTGGTAATTTGCAGTTTGTACAGGGGTGCGTTCAGTTCTTCGAGTCGTTCGCGGAAACGTTCCCCGATTTCGTCGAGCAAATCGGCGGCTTCCGGTACGAGGTAGGGTGCGGAATAGTCCAGCCGACGTACGTCGTAGTATTTGTTGCTTTTTATTTCCACCACCTTGCGGCGTGCCCTGGCAGCTTCCTCGCGGTTCTCGAACGGCTCCAGACCGATGGCCTTTGCGGCTTTCAGGTGCGCATCGTTCATGTCGTTGAAGTCCCGTCTGTAGCTCAGCGAGCCGATGCGTATGGGTTTGATTTCGCGGTCGGGACGTAGCAACCACGTGCCTATACACGACAGCACGATTACCGCAAGCCAGAAGAGAATTTTTATTTTCTTGTCTGTCACTTCGTTTCGGGTTGTTGGGTTAGTTTCTCAATCAGTTCCACGGCAAACTCGATGATGTCGTCCTTGCCTTCCGCCATGGATTCCTGCGTCATGTTGATGGCATAGTCTGGCTCAATGCCGTTTTCTATATGCTTTTTCTCGCGATCGTACATGGGTACACTCGACAAGCGTATCAGCCAGCCGTTGGGCAGTTCGTACGATTGCGGCATTCCGCCTCCGCCGCCCGTGATACCGCCGACAACAAACGCGTAGGGCGCGTAGCGCATGGCGTTCACGAAGAAGTTGGTCGCGCTGTACGACTGGCGGTTGCACAGCACGATGACCGGCCGCAACCAGCGGTGCGGCATCATGGCGGTGTCTATCTCCATGGGAACCATCTCGGAAAAATCGTTGTGCCCGTTTCCAGTCTTGTGCTGCATGTAGCCCACGGTTGTCTTTTCAGCGAAAAACGTGGCTGCCAGCTTGCGCGCATATTCCAGGGAACCGCCGCCGTTGTCCCGCACGTCCAGAATCAGGCCCGGGCAGTCTGCGCAGTACATCAAGGCATAGGCAATGTTGTTGGAACTGAAAGCATCCGAGAACGAGTTGTAACGGATATATCCGACCTTGTCATCGGCAATGCGTTCATAGTACAGTCCGCCGGCCATTTTGTAGTCTTGTCCCAGGTAGCGGTCGCTGTACAGGATGGACGAGCTGTAATTGGCCGGATAGTTCTCGAACCAGCCGCGGCAACGCGACACGTCGAAATCGGAATAGAGGTTCACATGCCCGTCCTGCAGCGTGTCGAGCATTTGCGCGAACAGGTCGAACAGGCCGCGGTAGTTGTTGGCACTGATGGTGTCCACGCGCGGCTGGTACACGGCCTTGACCCCATCCCAGTCGATGCCCTTGTAGTCCAAATAGCAATAGCGCGTATCGATGATTTCCCACAATGCCTCGAAGTTGCCTTGCGGCGTATCGGGTTTCAGCTGTTCCGAAGGGTCGAAGCAACTGCCGAGCGGCAACAGCAGCAACAGCAACGGCAATTGCCTGCACAGGAATTTGATATGTATGTTTTTACGTTTCATTTACCAAACTGTTTGTATGTTATCCGGTTTGCGCCGCCCGCCGAATGTGTATGTGTTGAAGATGCATCCGGCAACGAGGCTGACCTGCTCGCGGCTGAAACGCAGGTTGTTCGCGTGGTATTGCAGGTATTCGTGCTCAATGCCCAGCCGCCAGGTGGTTGTCTTGAACCGCATGTCGAACGTGAGTTCGTGCCGCAATCCGGCCTTGTTTGTGAAGAACGAAGCGTGTACCGTGTTTTTCAGCGAAAAAAGCATTTCGTAGTACGAACCGCCCATTTCCGGCACAAACATGCAGCCGGCAAAGGGCGTGCGTATCATGTAGCGGATGCGGTAGGCCGTTTTGGGACGCTTGATGTCGTAACTTACGCCACCCGACAGGTGCAGGTTCGCGGCAAAGTCCATGGAGTAGGGTTTGTTCACCGAACGGCTCATGTATTTGCCGAGCCAGTCTATTTCCACCAGCATGCCGCCCAGGATGGTCAGTCCGCCCACGGGGCGGTAATTGTAATATGCTCCCCACGAGCCGTTCACGCCGAAAGCCGTAATGCGGTTGCTGTATGCGGGATTGTAGAGCAAAGCGCCGGTGATTTCCAGACGGTCCACGTAGGAAAAATCCGTCCTTTCAGGCTTGAAATAGCTCCACCATTCGTTTTGCAGGTGCAATGACAGACCCGAATACGGCAGTGCCGACAAATACTCGTCGCTTATCCACATGCCGCCGAACTTGACAGCCAGGTCATTTTCCGTGGCAAGGACACGCGGTGTTTCCGCCCGGAGCGGACAGAATGCGGCAAAAAGGCATACTGACAATATCAACCGGTTCTTTTTCATGGCGGCAAAAATAAGATATTTTTGGCGAACAGGCAAAATGTCCTCCACTGGAAACCGGCTTTGCAGCTACGTTTATGGAGCCGCTTTTGCGCACCGGATAATTATCTTTTCCGGTGTGTCTGTTAATTCATTATTTTTCCGTACATTTGCGGCCGAAAATTTTAGAGAATCAAAAAATAATTTGTATGAATGTAGTTACAAAAACCATCACATTGGGTGATGGACGTACCATTACCTTGGAGACAGGCAAGTTGGCCAAACAGGCCGATGGCGCCGTAATGGTAACGATGGGCAAGACCATGTTGCTTGCAACGGTCTGCTCCGCACAGGATGCCGTTCCCGGCACCGATTTCATGCCGTTAACGGTAGAGTATAAGGAAAAATTCGCTTCCAACGGTCGTTTCCCCGGCGGCTTTACCCGTCGCGAAGGCCGTTCGTCCGATTACGAGATTCTTGTTTCTCGTCTGGTAGACCGCGCCTTGCGTCCGCTTTTCCCGGATGACTATCACGCAGAAACGTTTGTGAACGTAACCCTCTATTCGGCCGATGGTGGGGATATGCCCGATGCATTGGCCGGACTGGCAGCTTCTGCCGCCATCGCCGTTTCGGACATTCCGTTCCACGGCCCGATTTCCGAAGTGCGCGTGGCACGTATTGACGGTCAATATGTCGTAGATCCGACGTTTGCCGACCTTGAAAGAGCCGATATGGATATCATGGTGGCTGCTACGTTGGACAACATCATGATGGTTGAAGGCGAAATGAAGGAAGTTTCCGAAGCGGACTTGCTCAATGCCATGAAAGTGGCGCACGAGGCCATTAAGGAACACTGCCGCGTGCAACTCGAACTGATGGAAGCTGCCGGCAAGACGGAAAAACGCGTGTATTGCCACGAAGTGAACGATGAAGAACTCCGCAAGGATGTCCACGATAAGACTTACGCCAAAGTGTATGCGCTGGCTACGGCCTGCAATGCCGACAAACATTCGCGTGCTGCCAACTTTGAGGCTGTGAAGGAGGAATACAAGGCCAACTTTACCGAAGAAGAACTTGAAGAAAAAGGTGCGTTGATAGACCGTTACTACCACGATGTGGAAAAAGAAGCCATGCGCCGCAGCATATTGGACGAAGGCAAACGTCTGGATGGCCGTAAAACGACGGAAATCCGTCCTATCTGGTCGGAAGTTGGATACCTGCCCGGCCCTCACGGTTCGTCCATATTCACCCGTGGTGAAACACAGTCTTTGTGTACCGTAACGCTTGGCACCAAGCGCGATGAAAAAATGGTGGATGAAGCCTTGATTCAGGGCAATGACCGTTTCTTGCTGCACTATAATTTCCCGCCTTTCTCCACAGGCGAAGCCAAAGCGCAGCGCGGGGTAGGACGCCGCGAGATCGGACATGGGAACTTGGCTTGCCGCGCGCTGAAAACCATGATCCCGGAAGATTATCCTTATGTTGTCCGCGTCGTTTCTGACATTCTGGAATCGAACGGTTCTTCGAGTATGGCCACTGTTTGTGCCGGTACGCTCGCACTGATGGATGCCGGTGTTCCCATGAAGAAACCCGTTTCCGGTATTGCCATGGGTTTGATTTCCGAAAACAAAGGCAAAAATTACGCTGTCCTTTCCGATATTCTGGGTGATGAAGACCACCTCGGCGACATGGACTTCAAGGTTACCGGCACCCGCGATGGCATTACTGCTACCCAAATGGATATCAAGGTGGACGGATTGAGCTACGAAATTCTTGAAAACGCCTTGAAACAGGCACACGAAGGCCGTATGTATATTCTGGACAAGATACAGGAAACCTTGCCGGCACCTCGTCCTGACTTGAAACCGCATGCTCCCCGCATTGTTACAATGACCATCCCGAAAGAAATGATCGGTGCCGTAATCGGCCCTGGCGGGAAGATTATCCAAGGCATACAGGCCGAAACCGGTGCGGTTATTTCTATTGACGAAGTGGACGATGCTGGTCTTGTGGAAGTTGCAGCTAACAACAAGGAAAGTATCGACAGTGCATTGGCCAAAATCAAAGCTATTGTGGCAATCCCCGAAGTGGGCGAAGTGTACAAGGCAACCGTGAAATCGTTGATGCCTTATGGCATGTTCGTAGAATTCCTGCCAGGACGCGAAGGCTTGTTGCATATTTCTGAAATAGACTGGAAACGCTTCGAAACTATCGAAGAAACCAACTACAAAGAAGGCGATACCATCGATGTGAAACTGCTGGAAATTGATGAAAAGACCGGCAAGTTCAAACTTTCAGCCAAAGTGTTGAAAGAAAAACCCGAAGGTTATGTGGAACCGGAACCGCGTGAACGCCGTCCGCGTCCAGACCGCGCCCCGCGCCATTCCAGAGGCAACCAATCCAAATAGGATTTCGGATATATAAAGAAGAAGCCGCTTTCTGAAAACAGGAAACGGCTTCTTGTTTTTATTATGTTTGTTGGTAATGGCGGCAGTTTGTGGCTTTCATTCGGCCTCTGAAATATTTTTCCTTTGATTGTTACATATTTTTCTTATCTTTGTGGCTGTTTTTGTATTAATACCAAAAGTGATTGTGCCGTGATTTACACAGCCCGGCGCATATAACGTAAAAACAAAGTAATTATGATTTTGAAAATTGTAGTGCTTGCCAAACAAGTACCTGACACACGAAATGTGGGAAAAGATGCCATGACACCCGAAGGCACGGTCAACCGTTCTGCCTTGCCTGCCATCTTCAACCCGGAAGACCTGAATGCCCTTGAACAGGCGCTCCGCCTGAAAGACCTTAATCCAGGCTCAACCGTTACCATGCTTACTATGGGACCTCCCCGCGCGGCGGATATTATCCGTGAAGGCTTGTTCCGTGGTGCTGACAATGGCTATTTGTTGACCGACCGTGCATTTGCAGGAGCCGATACCTTGGCTACTTCTTATGCATTGGCTACAGCTATCAAGAAAATCGGACAACCCGACATCATTATTGGTGGCCGTCAGGCTATCGACGGTGATACCGCTCAGGTAGGTCCACAGGTGGCTGAAAAGTTGGGATTGACACAGATTACCTATGCAGAGGAAATCCTCAAATGCGAAAACGGACGTATCACAGTGCGTCGTCACATAGACGGAGGTGTGGAAACCGTGGAAGGACCTCTTCCAATTGTTATCACTGTCAATGGTTCAGCTGCTCCTTGCCGCCCACGCAATGCCAAATTAGTGATGAAATACAAGAAAGCCCTTGTACCTCTTGAAATGCCGGCTGAAGGCCTTCCTTATGCAGAAGAATATAAAAACAAACCGTATCTCACACTTAACCAATGGAGTACCGCCGATATTGATGCCGATTTGCAGCAATGCGGTTTGAGCGGTTCTCCAACAAAGGTGAAATCGGTTGAAAACATTGTATTCCAAGCTAAGGAAAGCAAGACACTTACAGCATCCGACCAGGATATTGACAACCTGATGAAAGAATTGTTAGCTAACCATACAATAGGATAGAGATTATGAATAATGTATTTGTATATTGCGAGATAGAAGGCACAAAAGTGGCCGAAGTAAGTCAGGAGCTGCTCACAAAAGGACGCAAGTTAGCTAACCAATTGGGCGTTAGCCTCGAAGCGATTTGTGCCGGATATAATATTAAAGGTAAAGTGGAATCACAGGTTTTGCCTTTTGGAGTGGATAAACTTCATTTGTTCGATGCAGAAGGTTTGTTCCCTTATACATCCAAGCCTCATACCTCCATTTTGGTCAACTTGTTCAAACAGGAAAAACCGCAAATATGCCTGATGGGCGCAACTGTTATCGGACGTGATCTCGGACCGCGTGTCTCTTCTGCACTTACCAGCGGTTTGACAGCCGACTGTACGGCATTGGAAATCGGTCCGCACGACGACAAGAAAGCCGGTGTGCACTATGACAACCTGTTGTATCAGATTCGTCCAGCATTTGGTGGTAACATTGTGGCTACCATTGTCAATCCGGAACACCGTCCGCAAATGGCAACCGTTCGTAGCGGCGTGATGAAGATGGAAGTGCTTGACCCGAACTACAAAGGTGAGGTAATTGTGCATGATGTAGCAAAGTTTGTTCCAGATACCGATTATGTGGTAAAAGTGATTGAACGCCATGTCGAGGCTGCCAAAAACAACCTCAAGGGTGCTCCTATCATTGTAGCCGGTGGTTATGGTGTCGGTTCACGTGAAGGTTTCGGATTGCTTTACGATTTGGCCAAGGAATTGCATGCTGAAGTGGGTGCTTCCCGTGCAGCTGTTGATGCCGGATTCTGCGAACATGACATGCAAATCGGACAGACCGGTGTAACCGTTCGCCCGAAAGTCTATATCGCTTGCGGTATTTCTGGTGCCATTCAGCACATTGCCGGTATGAAGGAAAGCGGCATTATCATTTCTGTCAATAGCGACCCGAATGCTCCTATCAATACGATAGCCGACTATGTCATTACGGGTACGGTAGAAGAAGTGTTGCCTAAAATGATTAAATATTACAAAGCAAATAGTAAGTAACCCTTAAAACAGATACAACAATGGCAAATTACTATAAAGATATACCGGAACTCAAATATCATTTGAACAATCCGATGATGGAGCGCATTTGTCAACTCAAGGAGCGCGATTATAGGGACAAGGATAAATTTGACTATGCTCCGCAAGACTATGCGGATGCAATGGACTCTTATGACAAGGTGCTTGAAATTACCGGCGAAATCACTGGTGAAATCATTGCTCCGAATGCAGAAGGTGTGGATGCAGAAGGTCCAAGATGTGAAAACGGACGTGTTTACTATGCTTCCGGAACCAAACAAAACCTCGACGCCATGGTGGCTGCCGGCCTTAACGGTATGACCATGCCACGTTGCTATGGTGGCTTGAATTTCCCTATCACTCCTTATACCATGTGTGCGGAAATCGTTGCTGCTGCCGATGCCGGCTTTGGCAACATCTGGTCTTTGCAAGACTGTATTGAAACACTTTACGAATTTGGAAACGAAGACCAACACAGCCGTTTCATTCCTCGTATTTGCGCTGGAGAAACCATGTCCATGGACTTGACCGAACCGGATGCCGGTTCTGACTTGCAGAGCGTTATGCTCAAGGCCACTTTCGATGAAGAAAACAACTGCTGGCGCTTGAATGGTGTAAAACGTTTTATCACCAATGGCGATGCTGATATCCACTTGGTATTGGCCCGTTCGGAAGAAGGCACCAAGGACGGACGTGGTCTTTCCATGTTTATCTATGATAAGCGTGATGGTGGTGTGAATGTGCGCCGCATCGAAAACAAGTTGGGTATCCACGGTTCTCCTACTTGCGAATTGGTTTACAAGAACGCAAAAGCCGAATTGTGCGGTGACCGCAAATTGGGTCTTATCAAATATGTGATGGCATTGATGAACGGTGCCCGTTTGGGTATTGCCGCTCAGTCGGTAGGTTTGAGCCAGGCAGCTTACAACGAAGCGTTGGCTTATGCCCGCGACCGTCAGCAGTTCGGTAAGGAAATTATCCACTTCCCGGCTGTTTACGACATGCTTTCCATTATGAAGGCAAAACTTGATGCCGGACGTGCATTGCTTTATCAAACAGCTCGTTATGTAGATATCTATAAGGCTTTGGATGATATTGCCCGTGAACGCAAACTTACTCCGGAAGAACGTCAGGAACAGAAGCAATATGCTAAATTAGCTGATGCTTTCACTCCGCTTGCCAAGGGTATGAACTCTGAATATGCCAACCAAAATGCTTACGATTGTATCCAGGTACACGGCGGTTCTGGTTTCATGTTGGAATACGCTTGCCAACGCATCTATCGTGATGCCCGAATTACCAGCATTTACGAAGGAACTACCCAGTTGCAAACCGTGGCAGCTATCCGCTATGTAACCAATGGCGCTTATGGCGCTATTTTGCGTGACTATGAAAAAGTGGCTTGCAGTGAAAAGATGCAACCGCTTATGGAGCGTGTAAAAGCCATGACCGACAAGTTCGAGGTATGCACTAATCTGGTAAAAGACAGTCAAAACCAGGAATTGCACGACTTTATGGCACGCCGTCTCTATGAAATGGCTGCAGTATGTGTCATGTCGCACCTGATTATCCAAGATGCAACACGTGCACCTGAAATGTTTGAAAAATCTGCTTTGATTTACGTCAACTATGCCGCGGCTGAAGTGGAAAAACATGATAGTTTTATTCGGTCGTATAATATAGCTGATATTGCTTTGTATAAGCAATAATTTAATAGTTAGTTATGTGTTGATAGCAGGGGAATGTCCGTATCATGCGGACATTCCCTGCTTGTTTTTTGCTGAACAGAGGAGAGTTTGGAGTTATGTGTTTGTGTGTAATTGTAAATAAATAAAAATTTATATTAAAAACACGCTTATATTCGGGTTGATTGATTTTATGTTTCTTATATTTGCAAAAATAAATCAATGTATACAAGATGAAATTTTTTATTTCGTTTTTTAGAAAGATTTTTATCTTGTTGTATATGTAATTAATTCATAAAAACCGATGTACTCGATGGGATATAACGGAGTGTGTTAAGTTTATGGAAAAGCAAATTTTACGTGTACTATGTGCATTATCATTCTTTTTGGTAATGTTAGCGGTTCCTGTAAATGGGCAATTGTCAGAAGGAACTACATTTTCCCGGACGATTAAGACGGGAAATCGCCCGCAAGCTAACGATTGGGGATTGTATATTGGTCCCAGTGTTCAAGAAGTTATTGATATGTGTGATAATGGAGTGGAATGGTTAGGGCTCCCGTTGACAAATATTAAGTACTATTATACTGATAATTTGGAATTTAGACTTGGTTTAAGAATGTATCGTACTGCTACCAAGACCAATGGTGTTAATGGACGTTCATTCCCTGGTGAGGAGCTAACAAATACAAATGAAACCAAAACAAAAGTTATAGAAGGAAATGTGAGATTAACACCTGGTGTTGCATACCATTTCTCATCGACTAATATTTTAGATGTTTATGTAGGCGCAAATCTTCCATTCGGTTTTGACTCTGATAAGAATATCAATAAAGGTGCAATTGGTGGTACTGCTACCGAAACAAGTGTTTCCCGTAATTCCTTTGTGTTAGGTTTAGGAGCTTTTGTTGGTTTACAATGTTTTATTGCGGATCTTCCTCTTTCTATTGGTTTGGAATATGGATTTTCAGGTGTGAAAAATTTTGGACAGAAATATAAACATACCATAGTTAATGGAAACGAAAAACAAGTTTATTATACTTTGGATAAGGGTGGTGCCAATATGGTCTATTATGATAAACTGAAAAGTTCAAAAGGTTCTCTTGGAAGTGATGTCCGTATTACGTTTAGCTACTATTTTAGCAAATAATAAAAATATATTCTTATGAGAAGAAAAGTTTTTTATAGTACACTTCTTGTTCTGTTTTCGTTGCTTGCTTTTAACTCATGCAGGGGAGTGTATGTTTATAATACAGGTCAGACACTTGGTTTGACTCCCAAAGAAATTCGTTTGGATTTGTGTATGGACGATTTTGATTTTCTGGGAGAAACGACAATTAGTGTTGAAAGCAGGGTTTATTTTGGAATATTTAGAACCATAGATAGGATTAATGAAATAGATTACAATTTTAGAGAATTCAAAAATCTTAGCTTGACAGGTTGGTCCTCATTAAATTTGAAAGGCAATCTGAAAAAAGCAGCCTACAAAGTGGTTGAAGATTATCCAGATGCTGATTATTATGTGCCGGTATATGCGACAAGAGAAGTTGATCGTATGTTTCTTGGCAGGTATGAAAAAGAATTATTAGTAATAAAAGCTTATAAATTGAAGTAATTTATAGGGCGGTTTCTGCAAAGCCGCCCTTTTTTATTTAAATATGAAAAATTTATTTGTACGTATCTGTTCTGTGCTTGTTTTGTTTATAATTGTAATGGCTTTATCCTCATGTGAAAGTGAATCGCCGATTATTTTATTGGTTGATTCGGATGAGCAATATGAATTATCTTCTGGCACGAATAAATTCTTCTATATAGATGCTTTTGGCAATAATGGTAATGTTATTCAAAGAATAACGATAGATAGTCGTGATAACCAGAATGGAAATCAATCTTTGTTGGATACGATTGTCAATCAAGAAAAAGTTAAATTTGCATATACTTATTGCGTGCCTCAATATGCAGATACAACAAATGTTACTTTGTTTTTTCGGGCATATTCAACGGGAAATTATTCTATAGAGGTTTCTTGTGTATTGACTGTTTGTGGAAATGAAGTGTTATTAACATCGCAAGATGATTTTGTTATGTTTTCTGCATATGCTAATAATAAAGATGGATTTAATTTGGAAAATACTCAAACTATTTATACAAAAGTAACTCCGGACTCGTGCGTGGACATTTTCTCGGCTAAAAATGTTATTACGGATAGTTTGGTACTTGCGCGAGAATGGCAAAGTAAAACAGGAGTTGTTTTTTCCAGATTTAATGATTTTAATTATAGTGAGGCGACCCGTCGAAGTGTTGAAACTGCATATAAGGAAGCGATTAAAAATAGTGTGATCCAAAATATCCAGACCGATGATATTATTTTATTGGGTCGTGCAGATACGGCACTTGCTGTTCTGCATGTTATTGCTGTTTTTGATGAAGATGGCTGCGAATCAGATAGGTATATTTTTAATATAAAGAAAATAGCACGATAGTTTTAAGTAGTAGCGAATTCTCATTCTTTTTTTTTGCACATTTTTGTTTGGAATGTGCGGAAAATTTTGCCGATCGTAATATTTGGCGTAATTTTGCAACTCATTTTAAAAGGACTATTATGAGTTACAATCTATTAAAAGGTAAAAGAGGCATTGTTTTCGGTGCCTTGAACAACATGTCCATTGCTTGGAAAGTGGCGGAACGTGCTGTAGAAGAAGGTGCTACGATTACATTGACCAATACACCGATAGCTGTACGCATGGGTGAGGTGCAGGTTTTGTCCGAAAAGCTGAATGCTCCAATAATTCCGGCAGATGCGACGAGCGTGCAGGATTTGGAAGAAGTATTCACGAAATCCGTGGAATTGCTGGGCGGTAAAATCGATTTCGTCTTGCATTCCATCGGTATGAGCCCGAATGTACGCAAGAAACGCACATACGATGATTTGGATTACGACATGCTGGCCAAAACGTTGGATATTTCGGCCGTTTCGTTTCATAAAATGCTGCAAACGGCCAAAAAGCTCGATGCCATAGCGGAAGGTGGTTCGGTGGTTGCGCTGACTTATGTTGCCGCACAACGTACATTCTTCGGTTATAACGATATGGCCGATGCCAAAAGCCTCTTGGAATCAATAGCACGTAGCTTCGGTTACATTTACGGACGCGAGAAGAACGTGCGTATCAATACCATTTCGCAGTCGCCGACCATGACAACGGCCGGGAGCGGTGTGAAAGGCATTGACCACTTGATGGATTTTGCCGAAAAGATGAGCCCGCTTGGAAACGCAAACGCTGATGACTGTGCCGACTATTGCATCACAATGTTCTCCGACCTGACCCGTAAGGTAACGATGCAGAACCTGTACCATGATGGTGGTTTTTCCAGCATGGGTATGAGTTTGCGCGCAATGAACCAATATAGCAAAGGATTGGAAGAATATACCGATGAAAACGGGAAAATCATTTATGGATAAGCATTGTAAAATGAAAATCCGGAAAAGTTGGCGGAATTTCTGCCAACTTTTTTTGTGCATCATTTGTCCATCTGCTAAAAACCTTGTACGTTTGCAACTTGTTGTTTAGACTTGCATCCCATGATTCGATTTAAGGAATTGACGTTGTCCGACAAGGATAAAATCCAATCATACACCCTTTACAGCGACCGTCAGAATTGCGACCTTGTTTTTGCCAATTTATGCAGTTGGCGTTTTCTGTACCATACTGTCTGGACGGAGATGGACGGTTTTCTTGTTTTGAAGTTCCGCACGGAGGATGGCTGGGCATATATGTTGCCGGTTGGCCACGGCGATTTGAAAAAAGTCTTGGTCGATTTGATAGCTGATGCACAAGAGTGCGGGCACCCGTTCCGCATGTTTGGCATTTGCGATGATACCATGCCGGAAATAGAATTGCTTATGCCGGAAAAGTTCCGCTTCTCCATTGACAGGAATTATGCCGATTACATTTATTCGCGTGAAAGCCTTGCCACTTTGCAAGGCAAGAAACTGCAGCCCAAGCGCAACCATATCAATCGTTTCAAGAATATGTACCGCTACGAATACCTGCCTTTGTCGCCGGATTTGGTGCCGGAATGTCTGGCATTGGAGCGCAAGTGGTTCCGTGCAAACACTGAGCACGAGCAACGCGCCCTGCTGGCGGAAAAGGAATCGATGACTTATGCGCTCAAACATCTTGACAGGCTTGATATTACGGGCGGTGTTTTATGCGTCGGGGGAAACATTGCGGCCTTTACGTTCGGGGCGCCGGTCAACCAGACTACTTTCGATGTGTGTGTGGAAAAAGCTGATGTTGCCATAGAGGGTGCATATACGATGATAAACAACGAGTTTGTCAAACATTTGCCGGAGCAGTATATTTACATAAACAGGGAGGAAGATTTGGGCATAGAAGGTTTGCGGGCTGCTAAAATTTCCTACCAGCCGGTTTGCATTTTGGAAAAATATGTGGCGGAACTGAAAATAGAAACACGATGAGATCGGCCAACGAGGAACTTTGGAAAATCTGTTTCGGCGATAGTGATGCGTTTGTGAAACTTTATTTCGACTGTTGTGCTACCGATGCCAATACGATGGCAATCTGGCAAGATGGCCGTTTGGCCGCTGCCTTGCAAATGCTACCTTATTCCATGAATTTTCCTGCGGAAACGGTTCCTGCGTCTTATGTTTCCGGTGCATGTACGCATCCCGATTTTCGCGACCGCGGTTTGATGCGCAGTTTGCTCGCGCAGACGCACCGCCGCATGTTTGCCGATGGTGCTTGGTTCTCTTTCTTGATTCCGGCCGAGCCGTGGTTGTGGGATTACTATGCCAAATCAGGTTATGCAACAGCTTTCTGGCATACTTCGTTGCAGATTCCTTGTCCGACTGTTCATGATGCCGGTTTGCGCATCAGCCGTTACGAACCGTCGCGTTGGCAGCAGGTGGCGACGTTTTTTGAGTCGTCCATGCAGAAGCGGCCGTATTGCATACAGCATACGCCGGAAAATTTACAGACGGTTATCATGGATTTGCAGTTGTCCGGCGGTGATGTCTGGATTGCGGAGCGGGAACGAACAGAAGGTCTGTTGTTTGTTTTGCCGCAAGATGATGTTTTGCGGGTTACGGAATCATTATTCACCGATGAAATCGTGGAAAACTGTCTGTTGGCGACAGCCGGACGGTTTTACGGCAAGGTAAAAGTATCGGCAGAAAAGCCGGTTGTTGATGCCGGCATGGGACAGCCATTGGGAATGGCGCGTGTGCTCCGGCCGTATGAAATGCTGGCTTGGTATGCGAAAAATCACCCTGGTTTGTCGGTGGTTTATGCTTTGCACGATGATGACTTGCCGCAAAATTCGGCTACGTACATTATTTCCGGTGGCATGTGCAGTGTCGTGCACGAAGCAGTTGCCGGTGCGGAGGCGATGGATGCAAACGGACTCAGCCGCCTGCTTTTCGATGGTATGGACGCTTATATGGGATTGATGCTGAATTGATTGCCCTATTGTTGGGTGGCTTGGAATGCAAGCGCGTACATTTTCATTTGCTTTACCATGGCAAGCAACCCGTTGCTGCGTGTTGGCGACAAATGTTCTTTCAGCCCGATGCGGTCGATGAAATACAATTCCGTGTTCAGGATTTCATCGGGCGTGTGTCCGCTCAGCACTTTGATAAGCAGTGATACGATTCCTTTGACTAAAATGGCATCGCTGTCGCCGGCAAAAACAACATTGCCTTGTTGCATCTCGGCGTGAAGCCATACGCGGCTCTGGCAGCCTTCAATCAAGTTTTGCGGAATGCGGTATTCTTCGGGGAACGGTTCGAGCGTGTTGCCCAAATCGATAAGCATCCCATATTTGTCCATCCAATCTTCCAATACGGAAAATTCGTCAATGATTTCGTCTTGCAATTCGTTGATTGTCATAATCAAAACTTTTTATGTTGTTTGTTCCACCGATATGGAATCCGCCTGCAAAGGTAAGGATAAAATCGGATACGCGGATGTGTTTTTTGCAGGTTAAAGAAAAAGACGCGGGGTGAAGTTATTTTTACCGCGTCTTTTTGTCAGAAATTCAGAACAACGACATTTGTTCACTGTCATCCGGCTCTTTGTCTTTTTTGGGCTTTCGGCTTTTCCGGGGCGTTTTCTCTGCTGGAAGCGAATCATCCGGAATGTTGGCCACGATTTCCATTTGGATGTCGTCGTCCGGTATGGGTTCCGGCAATTCCTGTGTTTTCTGCTTTTCGTCCGGCTCCGATGCCTCGTTTTCCTCCGTTTGCTCTTCTGTATTTTCGGTTTTCTGGGCAACGCTGTTTCCCATTCCGGCTTCTTCAGCTACGTTTGTGTCCGCATTTTCCGCGTTTTTCTCATTCGGGATACTTTTGGCTTCTGCGTTTTCAACGGTTTCCTGTTGTTCGTTTTCGGCTGTTTCGACCGTATTTTCGGCTATTTCTTCATCACTGTCGGTCTCATTGTTTCCATTTTCATCCGGCAGTTCCGGTTCTTCGGGAGTTATATCCTCGATTTGCGCTATCTCGTATGTGCTGATACGTTTTCCTTTGGCCTTGAATCCTTTTATGCCGATGAAATCGGTAACATCTATTTCCAATGCTTCACGGAAAGCATCCGCGCCGCCGAATGTAATCTTGAAAAGTGGCATGTTCCGGTCGGACAATAACGTGAGCCGTGAGTGCGGATTGTCGCCGAGGAAGTTCTGAGGCTTCTTGTTCGCTTCGATGGCGAAACGTTTCAAATAATAATATTTCTGTTCGGCATCCCAAAGTGCCAATGACCATACTTTGTCCGCCTGGAATTTTTCAATCCGCAGGATGTTGTTGTCAAAATGGTTGGTCGGGTCGAAATCGGTCGTGTAAAAGTCGCCGTTGACGGTGGTGACGAGCACAAGGTCATCGCTGTGGAACTCGCCCAGATAGTCGCCGCGTCCGTCGTAATTGAGGCGCAGCACGTCGGGGTCGAACCAGACTTGCCGGCCGCCCAAGGTTGAACCGCCTTTCTGTTTCAGGGTGATTTTGTGTATGTCGTTTTTCGAAAGCAGGTTGCCCATGCTTTGGCGTCCTTTTACGGCAATGGTGCTGAAATCCTTTTCAAACGACAGTTTTTTGATACGCGGTCCTGGGCGCAGCACGACGCGGATAATCTCGGCTTCGCCGTTCGGGTTTGCTGTGAAATAAAGCACTTTGGAACCCGGCTTGCCTTGCGTCAAGTCGTAATCTTTGTCGCGGGCGATACCTTTGATGGCAAAGCGTTTGATATAGAACGGACCTGTTTTGCCATCGCGGTAAACCACGTTGTAGATGGTGCGCACATCGTTTTTCTTGAACACATCGACATACAGGATGTTCGTGCCGACGAACAGTTTCTCGGCCACTTTGACGATTTTGTATTTGCCATCCTTGAAGAAGATGATGATGTCGTCTATCTCGGAGCAGTTGCAGACAAATTCGTCTTTTTTCAGGCCGGTGCCGATAAAGCCTTCGTTGCGGTTCACATACAGTTTTTCGTTGGCTTCGGCCACTTTGGCGGCTACGATGGTTTCGAAGTTGCGCAATTCGGTCAGGCGCGGGTAACGGCTGCCGTATTTTTTCTTCAGGCTTTCAAACCAGCTGATGGCGTAGGCAACCAAATGTTCCAGATGGTAGTTTATTTCATCGATTTTCTTGCGTATGGCCAGCAGTTGGTCGTTTGCCTTGTCGGAATCAAATTTGGTGATACGCATCATTTTGATTTCGAGCAATTTTTGCAAGTCTTCGGTGCGCACTTCGCGTATTAGTGAGGGTTTGAACGGGGTCAGGCGTTTGTCGATATGCGCCATGGCTTCCTCCGGCGAGCGGCTGTCCTCGAATTCCTTGTCCTTGTAGATGCGCTCCTCGATGAAAATCTTTTCTAACGAAATGAAAAACAACTGTTCTTCCAGTTCGCCTTTCTGGATTTCCAATTCACGTTGCAGCAGGTATTTGGTGTGGTCAGTACTGATGCGTAACAGTTCGCTGACGGTGATGAACATGGGTTTTTTGTCGCGTATGACGCAGCAGTTCGGCGAAATGCTCAGTTCGCAGTCCGTGAAGGCGTAGAGCGCATCAATGGCTTTGTCCGACGAACTTCCGGGTTGCAGGTGTACTAAAATCTCCACGTTGGCCGACGTGTTGTCATCGACTTTGCGTATCTTGATTTTGCCTTTGTCGTTGGCTTTTATGATGGAGTCTATGAGTTTGGCCGTGTTCGTACCGTATGGAATCTCGCTTATGACCAGGGTCTTGTTGTCCTGCTTGGTTATTTTTGCGCGTATTTTGACCACGCCGCCGCGTTCGCCGTCGTTGTAACGGCTCACGTCGATGGAACCGCCTGTCGGGAAGTCGGGATAGAGCGCGAAAGGCTCGCCTTTCAGGTAGGCGACAGAGGCATCGAGCAGTTCGTTGAAGTTGTGCGGCAGAATTTTCGAGTTGAGCCCGACGGCGATGCCTTCGACGCCTTGCGCCAATAGTAGCGGGAATTTCACCGGCAGGTTGATGGGCTCTTTGTTGCGTCCGTCGTATGACAGTTTCCATTCCGTCGTTTTCGGGTTGAATACGGCCTCCAACGCGAATTTGCTCAAGCGTGCTTCGATGTAACGCGGTGCGGCCGCACTGTCCCCAGTCAGAATGTTGCCCCAGTTTCCTTGGCAGTCTATGAGCAGGTCTTTTTGCCCGAGTTGCACGAGCGCGTCGCCAATGGATGCGTCGCCGTGCGGGTGGAACTGCATGGTGTGTCCCACAATGTTCGCCACTTTGTTGTAACGTCCGTCGTCCAAGCGTTTCATGGCGTGCAGTATGCGGCGTTGCACGGGTTTTAGGCCGTCGTACACGTCAGGCACGGCACGTTCCAGTATAACGTAGGACGCATAGTCCAGAAACCAGTTCTGGTACATGCCGGTCAGGTGGTATTTTACAGACGCATCCGAACTGAAATGTACCTGATAGGTGGAATGTTCAACAGGAATGGCCTCATCATCGTTTTGTTCTTGCCCGGTCGTTTCTTCGTCCCGGACATTCAAAACATCGTCTTCATCGTGGCTGTCATCAATTATGCTCATAAGTGGTGTTTTTCAAAATCATGCAAAGTTAGGATTTTTTTTTCGTCTTTCAAAGTTCCACGCTTGCCCATTCCACTTGTCCGCCTAATGGCGGATAGCGTTTGGCCACGTTGACGCTTATGTTTGTAATCTCTGGAAATTGTTTGCCTATTTCGGTCTTGATGCGTGCCGCCACGTGTTCCAGCATGTTGGAGGGTATTTCCATTTCATGCTTTACAATGTCGTAAAGTTGCTGGTAGTTCAGCGTGTCTTCCAATTTGTCAGTCTGGCAGGCGGCACATTCGGGCAGCTCGACTGTCAGGTTTACTAAAAAATGGTTCCCATTCTTCTTTTCTTCCGGAAAATAGCCGTGGTAGGCAAAAAAGCGCATGTTGGTCAGAATGATTTTCATATTTTATCGGTTGGGTTGTTTATGGTGGAAGTTACGATTCCATCGGCAAATTCGGTCGTAATTCGGTCGCCGGCGGCCAATGCGGAAGCCGAAGTTACCGGCTTGCCGTTTTTCAGTGTCAGCGTGTATCCTTGTTTCAATATCCGCATGGGCGAATGCAACTCGATGGTTTTTTGCAGGAGTTCCAGTCTGTTCCGTTGCCGTGCGAGCCACTGTCCGTTTGCCGCCGCGAGGCGCATGGTCAGCATGTCAATATGATGTTGCTGTTTGTCAGACAGATTGCAGATGGTTTGCAGTAGGCGTTGTTTCAGTAGCGCGATGGTGTCGGCCTGCCGTATCATGCAGTTAACGAAAAATTCGGCAGTGGCTGTCGGGGTTTTCAGCGAGGTGTGTGCCACCATATCCAGAACGCTCACGTCGCGCAAATGTCCGATGCCGGTAACGACAGGCAGCGGGAACTGGGCACAGTTGAGCGCGAGTTCGTAGCGGTCGAAGCAACTGAGGTCGGTTGTCGCGCCGCCACCGCGTATGATGACAACTGCGTCGAAATCATCCGTGCGGCTGAAAATCTGCTCCAGCGCATGGATGATGCTTGCTTCGGCATTCTCGCCTTGCATGATGGCAGCGAACAATTCCGTTCGGAAGGCGAAACCGTAAGGATTTTGTTGCAACTGGTGGCAGAAATCGCCGTAACCTGCGGCCGTTTCCGATGAAATGACGGCCAGGCGTTGCGGCAGGGTGGGGAACGGCAACTGCTTGTTCATGTCCATGACGCCGTCGGCTTGCAATTGCGCAATGACTTCCAGACGCCGCCGTGCCATGTCGCCAATGGTGTAGGTCGGGTTGATGTCGTTTATGTTCAGCTGCAGCCCGTATGCCGGATGGAACTCGACCAGGACGGATACCAGGATTTGCAGTCCGGCGTGCAACGCCTGTCCCGTTTCCTGTTCAAAATAGGATTTCAGCATGGCAAATATGTTTGCCCAACATACAGCCCGCATTTTGGCCAAAATGCGGTTGGAAAATCCGTCTTTTTCTATCAGCTCCATGTAGCAGTGCCCGTTGCGTATGCCTAACTCGGAAATTTCGGCGCGCACCCAGACAACTTCCGAAAAGTCGGCACTGATACTGTCGGATATGCCGGCACAAAGTTGTGAAAGACTCAATTCCATAAATAAGGGTGATTTGTTTTTTCCGTATGCAAATGTATGGAAAAATGGTAATGCATCAATGTTTTGTTTTTCTGTTTTTTTGTTATCTTTGCAAAAATAAAAGATGCAGACATGAACCTTATCAACTTCCAGGAACAGAATTCCGTACTGAACCATTATTTGAAGGAAATGCGTTCAGTGCACATGCAGACGGACCGGCTGCGTTTCCGTACCAATATCCGCCGCATAGGCGAAATCATGGCGTATGAAATCAGCAAGACGCTGGCTTATCAGACGGAACAAGTGCAGACGCCGCTGGGTATAGCTACGGCCGAAACGATTGCCGACCGTATCGTGATTGGTACCATATTGCGCGCGGGGTTGCCTTTTCACCAAGGTTTCCTGAATTATCTGGACTATGCGGAAAATGCTTTCGTGTCCGCTTATCGGAAATATAAGGACACGATTAAATTTGACATTTTTGTGGAGTACATAGCCTCGCCCGATCTGAACGGCAAGACGCTTATTCTGACAGACCCGATGTTGGCGACAGGCGGTTCCATGGAATTGGCTTATGGCGCACTGCTCAGCAAGGGTACGCCCGCCAAACTGCATGTGGCATCGATTATTGCCAGCCAGCAAGCCATCGGATATATAGAAAAGCATTTGCCGGCCGATACGACGGTTTGGGTCGGCGCCATAGATCCGGATTTGAATGAGCATTCCTACATTGTGCCCGGCCTGGGCGATGCGGGTGACTTGGCTTTCGGCGAAAAACTTTGACCAATGTATTTTTTGAAACGGTATTGGAAATCCTTGCTTGTGGCAGCTGTCATTCTGTACTTGTCGTTGTGGAAACAGCCGAGTTTCAGGATGCCGGACATAAGCAATGCCGACAAGTGGGCGCACATGCTTATGTATGCCGGGCTCGCGTTTATGGCACATTGGGATTTGCATACCGCTAAAATTAAGGACTGGAAACTGTATTTTTTCGGCATTATCGTTCCAATTGTTTACGGCGGAGCCATTGAAATCCTGCAAGAGCAGTTTTTCAAACCGCGTTCCGGTGAATGGGGGGACTGGCTTGCCGATGGATTAGGTGCTGTGGCCGGATTCATCGTTTTTCCGTATGCCTGGCGGCTATGGGAGAAGTTCATGGACAAACATAAAAACCGTACGCCTCATGCCTGACAACTGCACAACCGACCCCAAACAACTGCGTTACCAGATTGGCATCACGCTGATTCCGGGCATTGGCTGCGTGTTGGCCAAGCAATTAATCGCATACGTGGGCAGCGTGGAAGGTGTCTTTCATGAAAGTGAAAAGAATCTGTCCAGGATTCCCGCCATAGGCGAAGCGCGTGCGCGGGAAATAGCCAACCAGAATATTCTGGCACGTGCGGATGAAGAGGTGGAGTTTGTCTTGAAAAACAACCTTTCGACAGTCTTTTTCACGGACACTGATTATCCGTTCCGGCTGAAAGACTGTGCGGATGCGCCGCTCATGCTGTTTGGCAAAGGCAACTTGGAATTGAACCGCGGCAAGTTCGTTGCTGTTGTGGGGACGCGCAATGCAACCGATTTCGGCAGGGAATATTGCACGCGCTTCATAAACGACTTGGCTGCCGTGTGTCCTGATTTGACCATCGTGAGTGGATTGGCCTACGGCATAGACATAACCGCACACAAAGCCGCTTTGGAAAACGGTTTGCCGACCATAGCCGTTGTAGGGCACGGCCTGGACAGGATTTATCCGTCAAGGCATAGGGACACGGCTGTCAAAATGTTGGATAACGGCGGCATTCTGACTGAGTTTTTGAGTGGGACGTTTCCTGACGGGCCGAATTTTGTGCAGCGTAACCGTATCATAGCCGGATTGAGCGATGCGACTGTCGTCGTAGAGTCAAAGAAAGAAGGCGGGTCGCTTATCACGGCGGACATTGCTCAGTCCTACAACCGCGATGTGTTTGCTTTTCCAGGACGGCCGACGGATGAAAATTTTGCGGGCTGTAACCGCCTCATCAAACGGAATCAGGCCGCATTGATAGAAAATGCACGCGACTTGATGCGTTGCATGAATTGGAGCATGGAAAGGAAGAAGCCGGAAGTGCATGTACAAACCCATTTGTTTTCGGAATTATCGGAAGATGAAACCGCTTTGCTCGGTTATTTGCGCGCGCATCCGGATGGTGTGCATGTCAACGAACTGGCCATCAAGACGGCAAAGCCGTATAGTGCGGTGTCTTCTGTCCTGCTGAGTCTGGAATTTAAAGGCTTGGTAAAACCTATGCCGGGCGGTGTGTATCGTATCATTAAATAACCCGTAAAAACAAGGCGGGGAAACTGAAAAGGCAATTGTTCCAATGTTTTGGAAACGGGACTTAAGCACAACAAAAACCAAAGGAACGACATATAAATGCGCTATTATTTCATAAATAAACTTAACAAAACACCTGGCGCGGAAATATAAACCACTTGATGGCCAAAATGGAAAATTCCAATATGCAAAAAAAATATTATTTTTGCGCCGATTTTTCAAAAACTCATCGTGTTTATATTATGGATAAGAATTTAGTCATTGTCGAATCTCCTGCAAAAGCCAAAACAATCGAAAAATTTTTGGGAAAAGATTTCCACGTAATGTCGAGTTTCGGGCATGTGCGCGACTTGTCAGAGCGGGGTATCGGCATTGACTTCGAGCATAACTACAAACCCCAATATGTCGTTTCGCCCGACAAGAAAAAACTGGTCGCAGAATTGAAAGCCGCCGCCAAGCAAGCCGAAACGGTATGGCTCGCATCTGATGAGGACCGCGAAGGGGAATCCATCGCATGGCATTTGTACGATGAGTTGAAACTGCAACCGCAGAACACCAAACGTATCGTTTTCCACGAAATCACCAAAGACGCCATCCTGAATGCCATTGAGCATCCGCGCGACATTGACCTGAACTTGGTCGATGCGCAGCAGGCAAGGCGCGTGCTGGACCGGATTGTTGGTTTCGAGCTGTCGCCTGTCTTGTGGCGCAAAATCAAGCCGTCGTTGTCGGCGGGGCGTGTGCAGTCGGTGGCTGTGCGCCTGATTGTGGAACGCGAACGCGAAATACAGCAGTTTGTTGCGGAAGCAACCTACCGCGTTGTGGCGCAGTTCACCGGCAAGGATGCACAAGGCAAGCCCATTAAGCTGGAAGCCGAGTTGCAACACCGGTTTGCCGACAAGGCTGAAGCTACCGCCTTTTTGGAACAATGCGCCAAAGCCACGTTTACGGTAACGGACATAAACAAACGTCCCGTGAAAAAATCGCCGGCCGCGCCGTTCACCACTTCGACGCTGCAACAGGAAGCCGCACGCAAACTGGGCTTTTCCGTTTCGCAAACCATGCTGATAGCACAGCATTTGTACGAAGCTGGAAAAATCACCTACATGCGTACTGATTCGGTGAACCTGTCGAGCCTGGCCATTAATACGGCGAAAGCCGAAATCCTGGCTACCGCCGGCGAAAAATACGTGCATCCACGGCAGTTCACGACCAAGACCAAGGGCGCGCAGGAAGCGCACGAAGCCATCAGGCCGACCTACATGAGCGCGCACAGCATAGAGGGAACGCAGCAGGAACAGCGCTTGTATGAGTTGATATGGAAGCGTACCATCGCCTCCCAAATGAGCGATGCCGAGTTGGAAAAAACAACTATTAACATTTCTGTTTCCGGTTCGCCATACGTATTTGCCGCCACCGGCGAGGTCATTACATTCGACGGTTTTCTGAAAGTTTATTTGGAAAGTTCGGACGACGAAACCGAAGACGATACGGCCAAACTGTTGCCGAACCTGGCGAAAGGCGCTGGCTTGGCAGCAAACGAAATCAAGGCGCAGGAACGTTTTTCGCAACCTCCGTACCGCTATACGGAAGCAAGCCTGGTGCGCAAGCTGGAAGAACTGGGCATCGGGCGGCCGAGCACTTACGCGCCGACCATTTCCACCATACAGCATCGGAAATATGTGGAAAAAGGCAACCGCGAAGGCACAAAACGCCCATACACGATACTGACGCTTGCAAACGGCAAGATTACCGAAAAAACAAAAGAAGAAACCGTCGGGCAGGACAAAGGCAAACTCTTGCCTACCGACATCGGCATGGTGGTGAATGACTTTCTGGTGGAATACTTCCCGGACATTATGAACTACAATTTCACCGCGGAGGTGGAAAAGAAGTTTGACACGATAGCCGAGGGGAAAATGGAATGGACATCGGCCATCGACAAATTCTACAAAGTGTTCCACCCGGTAGTGGAGAATACGATGAAAAATTCCGAACGTCAGGTCGGGGAGCGGATTTTGGGAAAAGACCCTGTTTCCGGCAAGCCAGTGTCTGTTAAAATAGGTAAATTTGGTTTAATTGCGCAAATTGGCGAGGCCAATCAAGAAGAAAAGCCTATCTTTGCACCGCTAAAAAAAGAACAGTCGTTGGAAACGATCACGCTGGAAGAAGCGTTGGATTTGTTCAAGCTGCCTCGCAAGGTCGGGGAGTACGAAGGAAAGGAAATTACGGTAAGCTCAGGACGGTTCGGACCGTACGTGTTGCATGACAAAACTTTCTACTCCATTCCGAAAACCGATGACCCGCTGACCATAACGCATGAGCGGGCAATTGAGATAATCGAGGAAAAACGCGAAGCAGAGCGGAAAAAGATAATCCACAGTTTCGGCGACATTCAGGTGCTGAACGGGCGGTTCGGGCCATACATAGCATATCAGGGAGCAAACTATAAGATTTCCAAGAAAGAAGATCCTGCCGCGTTGACGGAGGAAAGATGCAAGGAAATCATAGCAGCACAACCCAATGCGGGCGCAAAGAAAAAAGCCCCGCGGAAAACAACGAAAAAGTAAAACCTCACGCAGGTTTTGACATAAAATCGGGATGTGGCGCAGTTGGTAGCGCGTTGCGTTCGGGACGCAGAGGTCGCAGGTTCGAGTCTTGTCATCCCGACAATATGACGGTTAATTTGCTTTGTACAAGTAAGTTAACCGTTGGTCGTTAAGAATAGCCGGGACAAAACTGGGACAATGTATTTTTTAGACTTTCTTGTTTGCGGGATAGTCTAAAAAAAAATGTCCAGACAGCAAAACAACCCTTCAAATCAATTAAGCGGGCTAAAACAGTACGACATTCCTGTTTTACGCCAGGGCAAAGAGA
>CASDOZ010000002.1 GCA_949282265.1 uncultured Bacteroidales bacterium
ATTTTGGCATGTATGTTTTGTTTGGGATGAATACGCATTTCAATCCTGCCGGAAACAATATCTTCGATAAACTGATACATTCCGTCTTCCACTTCCTTGTCGTACTTAGCCTCTTGGATGTTCTTTTTTATGTCATTGAAGAATTCCTCTTGCGACTGCTCGTTGTTGGGATTAAAAAGCAGTCCCTGCTGATTGGCCTGATAAGTCAGTTTGTCTACATTGATGCCTACTAAGATTCTAATATGTGGAGTCTGTTGAATGAACTTTCGGATCCTAAAATATCCGGAAGCTCTGAAATACCCTACAAGCGCATCAAAGAAATGCACTTTCTTATACTTGAAAACCCCTTCAATTTTTTCAAGTAGCGTATTTTCTTTTTCGTTAGTGAAAAAATTTGTTCCCATTATTATTTGGTAGTTATAATCAATTTTCTGGAATCAACATCCAGCTTCCTGTAATTTACATCAACATCTCCAATGAAAGCTGCATTTTATTTGAGCAGCATTGGGAAAACAGTGAAACAGCCTTTTCCGAGTCATTCAGCCAACCAATTCCCATTTTTATCTGCCATAACTAAATTTAAGTCAATATATACCACTTGTTTTGTGCAAAGTTAAGCTTTTTATCTGAAATATAATACAAAACCTTATGCTTCCGAATCTAAAACAAGATGCCATCCTGCTTTTTTCGGAAACACACAAAACAAAAGGTTTTCCCAGCCCCTTTGAAAATCTCTTGGAAAGTATTCTTTTATTTTACATCCTCAAACTCAGGCCGGCCAGAATGGTATCGGGGCAGAAGTTGAAGACGGAGGCCATCTCGCCTGCCATGCAGAAGCCGCAATCGTTGCAAATGTCCGTACCCTCGCCAATGCAATTGCCGTGGCTGCCGTCCGGATAGACAAAGTTGGTCACCCAACAACGGCGTTTGAAGTCGTTGCGTTTCATTTTCTTCAAGCCGGAAACGGAGTTCATAATCGGATAACCTTTTTTCTTGTAGGCGATTACGCGGTCGATTATCCGGTTGCGCAAATCCCTGTCAATCATCAGGTATTCGGTCTCAGGGAAAGGCGTGTGGAAATTGATGGAAATGGATTTGATATGCGGATTGTTGCGGACATATTCAATAGTTTCGTCCACGCTCTCATAGTTCAGCGTATTTACTACCATATTAACGCTCAAGGACTTGTGGTTCGCCGTCGCGATATTTTGTTCCAGACGTGCAAAAGTTCCCTTGCCACGCACCGCTTCGTGATAAGGCCCTATGCCGTCGAGACTCACCCAAATGGAATCGGCACGGCAACCCGTAAACGGCAATTGTGCGTTGGTCGTAATGGTGGCCGAAAAGAAACCTATCTCCTTGGCCAAGTCTATCAAATCGTTGATATTTCGCGTGCCATCACGCCATATCATTGTTTCACCACCCTCGAAATCGACAAAGCGCGAACCTAAGTTATAGGAATACAGCAAATGTTCGCGCACTTGCTCATAAGTCATGTTATGTGGATTCTTCAATTGGTAAACGCTGCAATGCTTGCACCGCAAGTTGCAACGGTCGGAAATGAACAATACGGTTTGCAACGGCTTGCGGCGTCCCAATACGCGCGCCCCGAAGAACCACCAACCCAAATAGAAAAACTGTTTCAGCATAGAAGCGTATTTTTTAGAAAAATGCGATTATCAGATTAACAAAAACCAATATCAGGCAAAAAAACGTAACCAGATTGCGCGCCACCAGCCAACGAATCATGAACCAGTCTATGCCGATACTTTTCATGCCTTCCCAATTGCCCATAGGCCCCATCCAGAAGGCGGGTTCCAAGGAAATTTCCTTGCCGTATAAGAACGCGTACAACGACCAGACCAAATAAACAGCCATAGGCAGCAACAGGCAGACAAACAAATAAGCCCAATGGAACCAACCAAGGCAAACACCCGCCACCACGCAGGCAAACGGCAGCAAATTGAACAAGGCCACAAAAACAAGTTGCAACCATGGCTTGTCCAGAAGGCGCGCAAACGTCATTTTCCCGACCTTTTCATCGGCGGCATGGTCAAGCACCGAATGCGCAAAAATAATATTGACCACCAATAAGCCGGCGGCAAACGACAACAAAATAATTTCCCTACCAAACAAGCCGCAAGCGGCATAATGCATACCCAACATCAACAACGGACCGAACATAATTCCGATAACCGGTTCGCCCAAGCCATGATAGCCCAGTTTAAGCGGTGGAGCGGAATATTCCAGCCCCAGAAATAAACCAGCTAAAGCAATATATACGACCGGTAATCCTCGAAACCACAACACGACGAAACCAGCCAAGGCCGCCATCCCCAACATGATAACAATAACACAGGCCAACTGTTTGACAGTTGCTTTGCCCGAAGTGAGGTAATCGTATTTGGCAATACGGGCACGGATACCTTCCGACGCCATCGCGTTGCGGTTCTCCCCGCTTTTGACACGGTAATCAAAAAAATCATCGGCCAGATTCATACCCAAATGGGCGCAAATAATACCGAACAAAGACACCAAAGCGAGCCACCAACTGAAATCATCATGTTTCACCGCCGTTGCAATGGCCAACAACGCAGGCAAAACGCTCTGTGGCAACGCTATGCTACGTGCATTTTTAATCCAAAATTGAACTTGATTCATAATATAAAGGTTTGGTTAAATGTATAAATTTCTGTCGGAATTATCGGCAAGAATCATAGGATTTCCTTACCGAAAGGCACAAGTGCCAAATGTGCCAGTTTAAAATGCTGCAATCCGAACGGTATGCCAATGATAGTGATGCAAAGCACCGCGCCCAACACCAAATGGGAAAGGCAAATGCCGATGCCGCCGACAAGAATCCAAATGACATTCATCAAAACGGACAGACAGCCGCCATCAGATGGCGTACTGCGTATTTCACGGCCAAACGGCACCAGAGCTACCAAGGCAAGTTTCAGAGTCTGCAACCCGAACGGGATACCGATAATCGTAATCATAAGTATCAGGCTCGCAACGATGTATTCCAGAAAAATCAGCAAGCCGCCCAATATTATCCACAAGATATTCAGCAAAATATTCATACAACAGAATTGAAATTCCGCTGCAAAGATAAGATTTTTGGGGAATATGGATATAATTGGCACAAAATCCCACAACAAGATGAAAAAATCCGATTATTTTATTTAACTTTGCCAACGGATAGTGGAAGAAACTATCCGAATACATATTTGAAAAAAGAAGCGTTATGCTTATCTTGTAGTTTGAGAACCTGAGAAATTTTCAAAACGAGATACACAGAGAGCATAGTGGTTCCCATGTCCAGCGTGGGCTGCTATCCAAACATCCGTATCTCAGGTTTTCTCAGGACCTTCAAACTAAGATGTGGCATTGCAGTTCCACGTTTCGTTTTATATGACCCCCATAAGGAAGGAACTAAGGGGAAAACACTATCAAAAACATCATGAAAACATTAACGTTACCAACACAACGCTATCCACACAGACTAAAAAAAAT
The DNA here is from genome assembly GCA_949282265.1 of uncultured Bacteroidales bacterium. Lineage (GTDB taxonomy): Bacteria > Bacteroidota > Bacteroidia > Bacteroidales > Paludibacteraceae > CALUNA01. Next base: position 3,517 of record CASDOZ010000002.1, read on the forward strand.
CCATGTTGTTTTAGTTATGCTATGATTTGGCATAGTATACGCCATATTTTTGCAGACACTTTGAAATAACAATAATAATAACTTTCATTTTTTTATTATGAAAACTTACCATGAACATCCGGACAAATTGTCCGCCACGCAAACAGCAACAACGAAACACATGAAAGGAAAGGTAATTGAAAGAATGGCAAGAAATTCCATTTTGTTACTTTTTGCAGGCCTTATGTTACCCTCATGCAATGACGGCAAACTGACAAAAGCCGCCGAAGGTACTTGGCAAACCACCCTGCAATACAAAGATGAATACGGCAACCCATTGGAACAAGAACTTGTTTACACATTCAAATGCGGCGAATCAGGAGACAACAACCACTTCATCGAGCAGATTACACAAAGCCTGGAAGAAGAAGCCGATGATTTCATAATAAGCTATACAGCCATTTCTACAATCGAAGGCGACTGGGAAGTGCTGCTGGGAGATTTGCACACGACATACGACATGTCAACGCTGGAAGTCACCATAACCGATGTAGATTATGAATTATCGGACAACATCAGCTATGACGATGCCCTCGATTACTTCGAAAGCGCATTAGGAGCTGCCATGTTCGGCCAAGAACTCATCGACACCGATGAACTGGCGGAAGAAATCAGAAAAGAAGCCTACAAAACCATGTACACCCTCTACGAAAACGACAATGCCAACAACGAGGAGGGAGGCTGCTATCCTGAACTGAAAATTGAAGGCGACATTATGTCTTTCAATGCCGACGAAGGATTGATAAAACTGGTACGCGTAAATAGCCAGCCAACATCCAGCATAGATTATATGGGAGTATTCAAAAGCCATTTCCCATACGGAATACTAGACGACATTGATACGGATGAAATAATTGCCTTGTTCAGCCGATTAAGCAGCGGCAAAGATGCAATGTACGAAAACACCCAAAAAGGGTTCGAAACATTCGCCATGGAGTATTTTGAAACGGACATGTTCTCACCCGAAGGCGAAGACATGGAGTTCTGAAAATCAATGACATACACAGGAACGTAATGCCCAGCCTTGGTTTGAGAACCTGAGATTTTCCAGAACAAGATAAAGGTACGGCATGCAGCTCCACGTTCTTTGATTTATTAACGTCCGGCCGGAGCTGACGGACATAAAAACCATAATTTTATGTATACTTTAAATTTTCCGAACGGCAACGTTCAAACTTATGCAAGTCTAAGTGAATTACAAAACGCTGCAAGAGCTTTGGGTGGTGAAGCCAAAGTAATCTCCAGCAGTAACAAAACTTATGCGTTTGTACCGAAAAAGTAAAAAGACAATTAAATCTTTATCGATTGGCAATATTGCCAATCGATATTCTTGTCATAACAACACGATAATTATAAACACAGCCACCAGAAACAAAAAAACTCCAAAACTATTATGAATTATTACGAGAAACAATTAAACGAAGGGTATAATGGAAAACTCAACTCCTTATTTAAAAAATGGAAAGCGTCTTATCCAGATGGAAACATAGAGGATAAATTCTGTCCTGATGGACTTGTTGTCAAGTACAAGGATGAAGACAGCGGTTATGACATAAACCAAGAGTGGGAGAAATCCAAAAGGAAAATAATGTTTATTGTTAAAGATTGTCCTGATGATTGGGGGCATGACACTCGGAGACTCTTGGTAGGTTATGAGGATAATGAAAAGTCGCAAGACAATGCTTGGAAAACCCGGAATTTAAAAGGACGAACAGGTTTTTTCAAGAATATAGCCAGACTTTTATATGGATTGTACTATATGACAGAAGAGAATAAGGGAGAAGAGTTTAATACACAAGTTCACAATATTGACAACCTTGTTAGCGCCATCAACGAAATCCCGTTTGCCTACATTGAAGCCAAGAAAATAGCCGGAACGAAAACATGTTCTTCTGCTTCATTACGCAAAGCATTAGACAAAGACAGTGGATTCCTGATGGACGAAATAAACATCCTCAAACCCAACATCATTGTCTGCTGTGACAACAATGGTGACATTTTCAACAGCCTTGTCAAGAATTATTTCAATAGCATCATTCCGGATGAAGATTGCCGTTGGGATTATGAATTTGAATTAGAAGACGGCACAAAATGTGGTTTTTATTGTAAATTGTATTATTACCCGGAAAAAGGCATTCTCCTTTTCAACTCTTATCATCCAACAAGACTGGGAAAAGCTGAATGGAAAATATGCGAAAAAGTTCTCCATCCATTCCGCCAGTTCTTTCATAAATACAAGACATTTGATATAATAGCCAAATAATTTTAAATTATGGTTTACATGCGTTTTTGGAGAAGGATACGTTTGTTACCTAAAGTTTTTCTCAATATAAGCAAAACGGGAATCTCGCTAACTATTGCTTCTCGTGTGTTGAATATCACTTTTGGTAGAAACGGAGTACGATTTACGACCGGCCTGCGAGGAACAGGATTATCATTCACCGAATATAAAAAATATAAGAAATAGATATCATGTCAAAAAAAGAAAACAATCCAGTAAAAGACGCAAAAAATGGGTGTCTTGCTTTGATAGGACTAAGCGTCCTAATACTGATTCTCACTATATTATCCATACTGGTACAATGTGTCCCACTTGTAACACCTATTGTGTTTCTGATTATGTTCCTGGTAAACAGATATACTTATAGGCACACCGATTGGTTACACATTTTCAATGGATTTTGGCTTTTGGAAAGCGAAAAGGAAGATTTCATACGCGTTGGCAGCATTATATATCATGCCAAGGTAAATAAGAACAATGTACATGCCGCGGTTCAAAACGAGGGAATACACATCAATCAGAATGGCAGAATCTCTGCCAAAAGCTATCGAGGGAAACACCTGCGTAATACACTTGAAGACGCCAATGCAACAATAGACGAGTATCTGCCGATTTACGAGCATCTCAAAAACACCCCTAAAAACCGTTGGAAAACGGCAAGAAAACATTTTGCAAGATACAAAGGGGCTGGTTGGGCGTGTGTTGTATGGGTGGCTTTCATTGTGTTTTCAGCCGGCAATCCGATACCAGGATTCAAACAATATGTTTCCAATATCGGTCAAACAGGGGAATGGGGAATATCAGCAATATTGGATTTGTGGGATTTTTCATCTGGTTCTTCTTCCGATACCATTGCTGTTTCTTCCGGAGAACAGCCGACTGATGCAAGAGAGGCATCCGAAGAAGTTAGCGTTGAAAACAATTCTCAGACCGAATTTGCAGGCATATTGTGGACTGCTGTGTTCTTTTCATTAATTGTGTATGCAGTTTTGATGGCAGTTGCGACCATTGTCTTTAGAACCAAATACAAATGTCCCCCGCAAGTAGACATGGAAAATGTAGAGTCATATAATATCCATTATGATCCAAGACCCAAGAAAAAAACACCAAAGGACAAGAAAGAAAAACAATTCCAAAAGACCGATATGGAAAATGTAGCAATAAAGTCAATACCCGCTCCTGTAGTGGAGAATGTGGAAGAGGAGAAATTACCCTTAAAGAAAGAAACTTATTGTTCGAACGAGCATGAAACATTCCATTCTTGGGCTGAGAAGCTCAAATCTGAAGGTTATATTCCAACCGGAACATGGGAAAACTGGACAACTGCAGGTCAATGGAAAAATTTGTCCGTCAAACTTCCTTTGTCGGATATTGAAATCCGTGTAACGGTGGAATACGATGCTAAGAGCAAAAAAACATATTGCGGCATTCAGAAAGTAAGCGAGCAAGAACAAGTCTCGCAACAGCTACTGGACAGTGAGAAATTCAAAGAGATAATGAATAAAACAGGTATGTCTGTCAAAAATAATGAATGGTGGTATTGTTTGAAGTTCGTTTCTTTCTCACATGCTTACGAAGAACTACATAAGCTTATAGGTGTTATTGCTGAATCAAAATGATGATGCGCCAATTTTAAAAGGACACTTCCGAAAACAAATTCCCTTGTCTGGCTTTAGTTCTATCTAATCCACGATGAACTGCATCCCAAAAGTTAGACACAAAACTTTTGGGATGTTTTTTATGGAGTCAGTTACAAACAAAGGCCAACATCATTAGCCGGATAAAACAAGGAGAAGCAATAGCCCACATACCAAAAGAGTATCTCATACCAATGAGAAATTATAATTCGTTACACGATAATTTGCGTATGTCTTCCAGCGTCATGTTGAAAATATCCAAATTATTTCATAGCTTTGTGACATAAGAATGCGCCATGCCCTTGCTTTCCGCCATAGTTTTTGGAAACACCGAAAATATACGGGAGAATATCCACGACACCATGGAGATGGCCGCCAATATCAAACCCGTGTTCAACTTCAAGGTAGCGGAATGAATTTGCAGACAGAACCAAAATATCCAATAAACACATGTAAACATCACAAAACATGATACAAACTATTCTTTGCCTGTCGGATACACACAATTGTCACCGCCAGTTGAATCAACTGCCGGAGGCGGACGTGCTGGAACATTGCGGCGACTGCACCGAATATGGTACGGAAGAGGAAGCTTTGGACTTTTTGCAGTGGTTCTGTGAGTTGCCCTATCGCCACAAACTGTTTGTACCCGGCAACCATGACATATGCCTGCACGGGGCAACAGTCGAAGGGCTGGACACAAACTGCCACATACTTGCCAACTCGGGCATCACCATCGAGGGAGTGCATTTCTATGGACTCCCATTCTTCATGGAGGGCTTCGAAGACAGCCTGGTTCACACCATCCCAGCCAACGTGGACGTGCTCATCTCGCACCAGCCACCCCTGGGCATACTTGATGAATCGGACATGGAAGGCAAACCGATACATTACGGAAGCGAATTGCTGTTCCTGCACATCCAGCGCATCCGTCCTTCATACTGCCTGTTCGGGCACGTACATGCCGGTTACGGCCGCCTGATAGCCAAAAATACCACATACGTCAACGCAGCCATCATGAACGAAGACGGAACAATGAACGAGCCAATTCTCCTGCAAATAAATATACCTTTTCAATAAAGATAATATGACCGACTTTGCCGCCATAGATTTTGAAACCGCCAACGAAATACGCTCCAGCGTATGCAGCGTAGGTGTGGTGATTGTGGAATCCGGAATTATCCGGGAAAAAATATATCGCCTGATACACCCATGCCCCGACTATTACCGCTATTGGAACACGCGGATACATGGGCTGACATGCGACGACACAGACCATGCACCATCCTTCCCGGAAGTGTGGGCGGACATCGCGCCCCACATAACAGGATTACCGTTCGTGGCACACAACAGCCCGTTTGACGAAGGTTGCCTGCGGGCAGTTTTCCGCACATACGGCATGGATTACCCAGACGAATATGTATTCCACTGTACCTGCCGGGCTTCGCGCCGTGTCTTTGGCACAGAACTTCCCAACCATCAATTACAAACCGTGGCCGCCCGTTGCGGATATGACCTCACACGGCATCACCACGCCTTGGCGGATGCGGAAGCCTGCGCATGGATAGCCAGAAAAATATTATAAAATGCGAACAGATTGACAATGTGTAAATTACAAAAACATTTATCACAATTTGCCATATAAACAATAACAACCAAAAGCAAAACCACAAATGAAAAATGCAAACATACTCGGAGCCATAGCCGGTGATGTCATTGGCTCCATTTATGAATTTAATCCTACAAAAGATTACCATTTCAACATGTTCGATGAGCGTATGGAATACACCGACGACAGCATTATGACCATAGCTGTAGCCGATTGGCTGTTGAATTGCCCCAAGCTCGACCGCATATCTTTGGCAAAAACAATGCGTGAATGGGGGAACGAATACAGGTTTCCCATGGGCGGATATGGAGGCTCATTCACTGCATGGTTATACCGTGAGGAGATGGGGCCATACAATTCATGGGGGAACGGTTCTGCCATGCGGGTCTCCCCTGTAGGTTTTGTTTGCCACACCCTCGAAGAAACACTTCGCATAGCTCAACTGTCAGCTGAAATAACCCACAACCATCCGGAAGGCATCAAGGGCGCACAAGCCACGGCAGCAGCCATTTTTCTGGCCCGCACAGGCAGCTCCAAAGAATACATTCGCAACTATATAAGCCACACTTTCGGCTATGAGTTAGACAAAACGTGCTGTGATATTCGCGAACACTATCGTTTTGAAGAAAGTTGCCAGGAAACAGTGCCCCAATCCATCATTGCCTTCCTGGACAGCAAAAATTATGAAGATGCCATCCGCCTCACCGTATCCCTCGGCGGCGATGCGGATACTATGGGATCCATCACAGGCGGCATAGCCGCCGCCTTCTACAAGGAAATACCCGATGAAATTTACACTTTCGTATGGGAAAAACTGCCTAATGACATGCAAGCCATTGTAACTGCATTTGAAAACAGCATCCGGATATAAAAGAACTTATATCCGAAGGCAGTTTTTCATTTATGCAAGATTTGGGGCGGTGTTGATATTGCTGTAAAAGCAGTATGTTTTGGAGCAACACAAACGCACAGGATTTACAACATTAGATTCAATAAAAGAATTTATAGGCCACACCTAAAACACGCACATAAGCCAAAGAAAAAAAACAAGCTGCCATTTGTCTATCAAGCCTGCACTTGCTATACCAAGCACTACGATGACTAATACCAAACAAACTTGTATCAAGCCGCTACATGTCTTTTTTTAAATTATGATTATCCAATAAAAACCCATGGAGCATATTCTTCTCTTTTACTTTAATCTGATAAATAAATTTATTAGCATCTTACAATATACCTTCCGATACTTTGCTGAGATTTTCTCAGATTATTTTATAATTTTGTAATGTAAAATCACAAGACCACTATATTATGAATCGTAAAATAAATGAACTTCTCGGAATAAGATTCTACATCCCAGGCTATCAGCGGGGCTATCGTTGGACGGAGCAACAGGTAGAAGATTTGCTGAACGATATTAACAAATTTGAATCGAAAGACGACAGTTGGTATTGTTTACAACCTCTGGTAACAAAGAAAACTATTCTGGACATAAATCAATTTAAAACAGATATACAAGATAAGACGGAATTGCAGGATATAACAGATGCGTTGAATAAACAAATCAGATATGAAGTGATTGACGGGCAGCAACGTCTCACAACGATTTATCTTATCCTGGCATATTTAGAAAAAGACACAAAAAAAGCAGAAAGTGCAGAACAAACGAAAACGTATAGCATCGAATATGAAACCCGGAATAACAGCAAAAATTTTTTAAAGCATATATCTGTAAAAATCGAAGATAAAGCTAAAGGAAATATCGATTTCTTCTATATGCACAAGGCTTACAAAACGATTGAAACCTTCTTTACGCAAAAGAAAAGCAATGAAGAAAAAAAGAGTTATAAAGACAAACTTCTTAACAATGTTAAATTCATTTGGTACGAAATTGATGAGGGTGAAAATCCTGTTACCGTCTTTACCAGGCTGAATATGGGCAAAATTCCACTTACAAATGCGGAACTTATCAAAGCCCTGTTTTTGAACCGTTCCAATTTCGGTGCTGGAGAAGAAAAAAACGAAACTTTATGGTTACGGCAGCAGGAAATGGCCTCGGAGTGGGATACTATCGAATACACCCTGCAAAACGAAGAGTTTTGGCTTTTTCTCAATAAACCAGGTAATAAAAGGCCTACTCGCATCGATTTTATATTTGATTTAATCTGTAACCGGGATACCCTCAAAACCGGAACCGGAAATATCGGAACCGATGAGTACCGCACCTTCCGGTATTTTTCCAACTATTTTGAATCCAGTTCTTCTGATAAGTCAACTACCTGCTGGAAAGAAGTCAAGAAATATTTCCGGATATTCTGCGAGTGGTACAACGATTTGGAGCTATATCATTATGTGGGGTTTCTAATTGAACAGGGTGAAACAATTCAATCCCTTATAGATACATGGGAAAACCGAGATAATAAACCCCCTATAACTAAGGGCGAATTCAAATCTGCTGTTAAAGAAAAAATAAAAGAGAAGTTAAATAATTGCCGGGATTTAAACAAAGAGTATGAAATTCAAGGAAATCCGAAAACCCAATGCCGTCCGCTTCTGCTGTTACACAATATTCAAACCGTTATCAATCAAAACAAACAAATGGAAAACAATAAATACGGCTTGGCAACATTTTATAAATTTCCATTCCATCTATACAAACTGGAAAGCTGGGATGTAGAACATATCGATTCCTATACCGAAAATGACTTATCCGATATAAAAGAGCAAAAAGAATGGTTAAAATGTGCCTCTCTTACAGTGACAGAAAAAGAGCTTAAAGAAAACATAAAGAATTTTATAACAGAAGAAGAAGAAGATCAAAACTCGGAAAATAATCAGAATACCGATTTTGAAAATTTAATAAAAAAAATAATCGGTCAAGATAATTTCCAAAACAGACTTTCCGATAACGAAAAGAATATGGTCTGGAATTTTACTCTTTTGGATGCGCATACAAACCGCAGTTACGGTAATTCTATATTTCCGGTAAAACGCCGGGTAATCATAGGAAAGGATCAGGGAATACGTTATGAGGTTGGCGAAAACCTTGAGGTTAAAGAAACAACGGGGAAAATTGCATTTATCCCGCCGGTTACCAAAAATGTTTTTTTGAAATATTACAATCCCAATGTAAACAATCTCAAAGAATGGACAAAGGAAGATGCTAAAGCCTATAAAAATAATATTTTGGAAACGCTTAAAGAGTTCGGTGTTACAGACAGCAGTTCCGATAAAAGCAAAAATAACAAATAAAGGAAATAACAATGGATAAAACAACATTTTGGCAATTACTTACAGAAAATAGAATCGAAATCCCCATTATACAGCGTGATTATGCCCAAGGGCGGGAAAGCAAAGAATATTTGCGGCAGACTTTTCTGGAAAGCCTGAAAAAAGCATTGGATGAAAATAAAGTTTTAAAATTGGATTTTGTGTACGGTTCTACGGAGAACAACGCACTACAGCCTTTGGACGGACAGCAACGGCTAACAACTCTCTGGCTTCTCCATTGGTATATTGCTATGAGAGCTGGGAAACTAAATGAAGGTGGAGAGACTTTGAAGAAGTTCACTTACGAAACCCGCATCTCTTCCCGGGAGTTTTGCGGAAAACTGTGCAATGCCGAAAATTTTGAATCCTTTGACGGCAACAATATCGCATCTTATATCACTTCCCAAACATGGTTTTATTCTTCATGGAAGCAGGATCCTACAATACAATCCATGATAAGAATGTTGGGTGGAACGCAAATACAAGACAAAGCCGGAAACGATATTTCGGACGGAATTGAAGAGGTGTTTGGAAAGGAAACTCATTTTATCGATTATTGGGAAAAGCTGAAATCCGATAACGCTCCCATTGTCTTTTATTATCTGCCATTAAAAGATTTCGGACTTTCCGATGATTTGTACATCAAAATGAATGCCCGGGGAAAACAGTTGACAAGCTTTGAGAACTTCAAAGCAGACTTAGTCGGGTATATTAATAAACAGGCAGAAGAAGAAAAAAATGAAAGATGGAAGAATCTTGCAAGCTCCGATATCGGTATATCAAAAAAGTTGGATACGGAGTGGACGGATATTTTCTGGCAAAATAAAACAGGCGACGGCAAGATCGATGAAATATATTTTGCATTTTTGAACAGGTATTTTTTGCATTATGCCATTGCCAATCTTGAAGCAAATGAGAACTCCGCAATATGGAAATTATACGGTAATGAATCGAATGACTCCGCTTTGTCATACGATAAAGGGTTCCAGATGTATGCCGATGTTATTGATAAGTCGGAGAATAAGGATACACAGCAGGAAAACCCACAAATAGAAACATCACAGGAAAAAGATTCACCGAAAAGAAACTTATTGGAAAGACTTAGCGCATTATTTGATAATCTCAACCAGATAATTAAAGACGAGTCCGGCTATAATATCTCATCGATTAATAGTAAAATAAGGAATTATTTGCCGGTGTGGTTCTCCCAATTTGATTTTATTCCCCAATATAACAAAAATAAAAACGGCGAGTATGAGATTATCAAAGACAGTTTCGGTAACAATCTGTATAAAGTAACAACGTTAACACTACCGCAAAGAGTGGTCTTTTTCGGAATCTGCCGGTATTGGGAAGAGTGCGGATCTTTTGATAAGGTACAGTTTAAAAGATGGATGCGTGTTGTCTGTAATCTCACGGAAAACAATACTATCAGTGATACCGATGCAATGCGTTCCCGTATAAAGTTAATCAATGAACTAAGTTCGCATTGTACTGATATTTATGGATTTTTATCAGATGACAAATCCGAAATTAAGTCCGATGCCGCAAAAGAGCAATTGGCCGAAGAAATCGAAAAAGCAAAACAAATTCTTAAAGTAAACTATAATGGCAATATAGACAAATTAAAAGATAAAACATGGGAAGATGTTATCATCGAAGCCGAAAACTTCGCCTTCTTTAAAGGGGCGATACGCTTTCTTTTCTGTAATGGAGAAAGGAAGTTGGATTGGGAAAATTTTGATCAGAAGTGGCAGAATGCACAGAAGTATTTTGATAAAGAAGAAGGTCTATACAAAAAAAACTCAAATCTTTTGCGCCTTTTCATCAGTCAATTTGATAATGCATATATGTTTTGGAAGCTGGTTTATGATAATGCAGACAGTTCATGGAGAAAATTTCTGACAAATAAAGAATGGGAAATGCCAATACACAAACTTCTGTGTTCAGATGGGGTAAAGAGTGATTATTCGGATTATGTATCCGGTTTTGGGAATGAAGATTGGAAAAATATTCAGGAAGATCTTGTCAAAACCGATTTGTTGGAACATATAGAACCGGGTTGTTTATTATACTGGAAACATTATAATTATTTGTTAGCGCCGGGTGGTGCAAAAGCCGATTGGAAAAAATATATTATAGCAAATAAACGGAATAAAATACTTTCCAAACTATACGGTGGAGGTTTTGATGATCAGCCCAAACAACCAGAAAAGATTTACACTAATCAAAAAATAAGCGGCTGTGATTTCTTCTGGGGGCTGGACATTCGTTTTCGGTTTACAAAAGATGGGAAAGACTACATTTTCCAATGGCAAAAATGGAACTGGGTTGATATATATGACGGAAATGATAGATTATGTGATAAATATAAGGTTGGAAACGAAAACGAGAACAACAATAACTTTACAATAGATGGTTCAAAAATTGTTGAAGGTGAATTTATTAATAAATTAGAAGAGCTCATTCAAAATTTCAGAAACAAACAAAAAGAAATTCAGAGCACTGTCCAGAAAATCATTTAATTCATAACTTTGCAAAGTTTTCAAGACAATAATTCTATGGTTTAATTTCAATTTGTCAGTAAAGAATTTACTGGAACATTTACCTGTATGAAAAAGATTTTTACCCTGTTGCCCGTGTTTTTTTGTTGCGCCATGATGTTTGGCCAGAAATATGTATCGGATGAAGATTTCAACAATCCAACGGCCGCAGCCTATATCAACGAAACATTCGTAAAAAGTTTCATTGGCTTTGACATGAAACCGGAAGCAGGATTCGTAAACGTAACAAAAACAGACCTGCCGGAGCCTTCGTTATCAATGGCATAACGTATAATGGAAAAATCGTTGTGGAGTGCAACAATCAAATCGAGTTCACCACCTTGGACGAAATACGCAAACAACACTTCCCCAATGTATCGGGAGACGTGGTATATATGATAAACACCTTCTTCGTCACCAAAGATGCACAATCATACAAACTCGACAAGAATTTCATAGACCGGTGCGAACTCCTGCAAAGTTCTGAATTTGATGTATTCAAGGACAAGATGCAGTTCTCCATCATACGCATTTTCACAAAAGCCAAACCGCGACCGGTAATCCTGCGATAATTATATTTCACAAAGGCATCGGCCACTCCCGGAATTCTTTTTTGCATGGAAAAATAAAAATATTTTATCCTATGCCATAATTTGGCATAAGATATTCGTATATTTGCCGTAAAAATAAGACAGAACAATCTATGGCAGCAAATCTTTTCGGGCGATATGTATGGCTTGTGGACATTATCCGCCAACACAAACGGCTCACCTACGAAGAAATCAACCGGCTTTGGAAAGAAAGCGGACTAAGCTATGGCGATGAGGATTCCTTGCCGTTACGGACATTCCACAACCATCGCAAAGCAATCATGGACATATTCAACATCGACATAGAATGCGATAAAAACGGCTATAAATACTACATAGATGACCTGGAAAGCCTGGAGCATGACACCCTGCGCAGTTGGCTGATAGATTCCTACACCACGCTGAACCAGATCCAGGCAGACGGCAAACTTGAGAACCGGATTATTTTTGAAAATATCCCATCCGGACGCACATGGCTCACTGCCATCACCAATGCCATGCGGAAAAACGAGATCCTGTATATCACCTATCAGAGTTTCTGGCACTCCGAACCGAACAGTTTCGAGATAGAACCGTATTACCTGAAAATAGTAAAACAACGCTGGTATGTGATAGCGCGCAGCCCCTACTACTCGGCACGGAACAAAGCGGAAGGCATTGAACCGGCAGACGTTTACCGCATCTATGCACTCGACAGAATCAAGGAAATTGTGGAATCCGGCAAAACATTCGAATTCAACAAAAACTTCGACATTGAACATTATTTTGAAGGCTGCTGCGGCGTCATTCCTTCTGAAGAACCGGCAGAAAGGGTTGTCATTGCAGCATATGGCGAATTTGCAAATTACCTGCGCACCCTGCCCTTGCACAAATCACAAAAAGAGACAGGCAAAAAAGGCGATGCGACGCTTTTCGAGTATCGTATAAAACCAACGTTCGACTTTTACCAATTGCTTCTCGCGCAAGGCGACCAATTAGAAGTGCTTGAGCCGGAAGCCATACGCAACGAAATGCGCAACCGCCTCAGGCAAACCATGGCGCGCTACGAAAATAAGACAGAATAGATTTACAACCACAAGGTGGCAGGCAAAAAAGCGGAAAGAAGTTTTCTAACCGGCTTAATTTCCCCTGTAAGTGGAATATCCGAACGGACTAAGCGTGATAGGAACATGATAATGGCTGTCATCGCTTATTTCGAACACAACCTCGACAAAAGGATAAAAAGTTTGCTGGTTCTGTCTTGCAAAGTAAGATGCGGTGTAATAAGTCAATTTATATATTCCTATATGGCTCACCCCAACCTCTTCACGCAAAAAATCTTTCACCCTCCCGTTCCCGTCGGTAACTTTCTTGTCAACAACAAGCCAATTTCCTGATTTATCCTGTTTGGAAAGGACGATTTCCACATTTGGGGCAGGTTTTCCCTCGGCAATGTCCAAAATATGGCTCGACAATTGGTAAGCCGCATCTTGCGAAAAAATCGTATTGACAAAACCTGACAATACAAATAGCAAAAAGAATAATTTTTTCATAGTTCCCGGTTTTAAATACAATTTATCATCATTATGATTCAAGTGGGCGGCTCTTATGGGTCGCCCACTTTCATTTACAATTACACCTTCGACTTAACTTGCAAGCGCTCTTTTATCAACTCCTTAGCTGTCGTATAACCAAGATTGAAAATTTCCTTGGATTTTTCCGTATCAAAAGTATCAAAACCGCCCATATCTGTCGGTTCAATCAACCAGTCACACAACTCTTTGTCATGAATAATATTGGCTTTAAACATGAAATGATAAGCCCGTAAAGCTACGTTAATAACAGTCAACTTGTATTCATCCGCTACCAATGGGCTGGCATTAACGCCAATTAAATGCTCACATTCGTCACGTATCGTGCTCACTGGAAAGTTTTTAAATACGCCTCCATCTACATAATTGACACCATCAATTCTCCGCGGGACGAACAATACCGGCACGCTGCATGAAGCAGCAATACATTCCACTAAGTCGCCAGACTTAAATGTCACGCTCCGGCCGGCATCCAAGTCGGTTGCAACTATGCGCACTGGGATGGGTAAATCTTCCAAGCGCTTGGTACGTAAATGTTTCCGCAAAAACGAAACGAAAGGTTCTATGGTAAAGATACCGCCTGTCGGCCTCCGTATCTGTGTCCATTCACGGAAACTAACATCTGCAAACAAATCTCCTATCTCATCCGGTGTATAACCATCGGCATAAAAAGCCGCAACGATACTGCCGGCACTCACTCCGGACATGATATTCGGTTTTACACCAACCTCTTCCAAGGCTTTTAAAACTCCCGCGTGACAAAGGCCTTTGATACCTCCCCCGCTCATGGCAAGCCCAACTTCATAGGGTTTGTGCTGAAATAATTTGTTGATCATTTTAATCTTATTTTTTGTTTTATACAATCCCTCTTTATTGAAGGAATTTAGCAGTTTCACTTTCCTCGCAGGCCGCCACTTGTTTTGGAGTTCCCGTACAAACGACTTTCCCGCCATTACGGCCGCCATCCGGCCCCATATCAATGATATAATCTGCAACACGGATGACATCCAGATTATGTTCGATGACAATCACCGTATTTCCTTTGTCCACCAATTTGTCAAGGACTCCAAGCAAGACGCGAATGTCTTCAAAATGCAACCCTGTGGTTGGCTCGTCAAGAATATAAAGCGTCCTGCCTGTATCGCGTTTGCTGAGTTCCGTAGCCAATTTGACCCGCTGGCTCTCACCGCCACTCAATGTTGTACTGCTCTGTCCCAATTTAATATAACCAAGTCCCACATCCTGCAAGGTTTTTATCTTGTGCAATATGTATGCCTGATTTTCAAAAAACTCGACAGCCTGGTTTATGGTCATATCCAACACGTCAGCAATTGACTTGCCCTTGAAACGGACTTCCAGCGTTTCACGGTTGTAACGTTTCCCGCCGCATACTTCACAAGGCACATACACATCCGGCAAAAAATTCATTTCTATGGTCTTGTAGCCATTACCGCCACAAGCCTCACAACGCCCGCCAGCCGTATTGAACGAGAAACGCCCGGGTTTATATCCCCTGATTTTCGCCTCCGGCAATGAAGTGAACAAATTCCGTATGTCGGAAAATACGCCGGTATAGGTCGCCGGATTACTGCGGGGTGTCCGCCCAATCGGACTTTGGTCCACACAAACGACCTTGTCAATATTTTCTATGCCTTCTATGGCTACATAAGGCATTGGTTCCTGGTTGGAACGGTAAAAATGGCGGCTCAGAATCGGATAAAGCGTACCGTTTATCAACGTGCTCTTCCCGCTGCCGGAAACACCCGTTATACAAATCATTTTTCCCAATGGGAACTCAACATCCACATTTTTCAGATTATTACCTGTACAACCTTTCAGACGTATGGAAAGGCCGTTCCCTGGACGAATGGCATGTGGTTCTATCCTCCGTTTTCCATTCAGATAGGATGAAGTCAGCGTATCGGAGGCGAGCATCTGTTGCGGTGTACCGGCAAACACGAGTTTTCCGCCAAGGCGGCCTGCATAAGGCCCCAAATCGATAATGTAATCCGCCTCGCGCATCATTTGTTCATCGTGTTCCACGACTATGACCGTATTGCCCATATCGCGCAAATGCTTCAACGATTCTATCAGACGCATGTTGTCACGCTGGTGCAAACCAATACTCGGTTCATCAAGGATATAAAGCACATTCACCAGCTGCGAGCCGATTTGTGTAGCCAGACGGATACGCTGGCTTTCGCCGCCGCTCAACGAATCGGAGCTGCGCGCCAACGACAAATAACTCAAACCGACATCGAGCATAAACTGCAAACGGGTGCGCACTTCCTTCAATATCTCGGTTGCAATGCGCTGTTGTTTTTCCGAGAGTTGGTTTTCCACGCCATTCAAATAATCATACAAATCGGACACATCCATACACGCCAATTCATAGATGTTTTTATCGCCGATACGGTAATACAAACTTTCCTTTTTCAAGCGCGCACCTTTACATTCCGGGCACACGACCTGCGCACTGTACTGGTTGGCCCACTTTTGTTCGGAAGCAGACATGGCATTTTCCTGCTGCATTTCCAGATAGCGCAGAATGCCTTCATAACGCAAAAAATAGTTCGAATTGCCCAAGGCTTGGTTTTTCAGCTGCAAACGTTCTTCGGTACCGTTCATGATTTCATCCATTGCTTCATCCGATATTTGCCCTATCGGTGTACGCAAATCGTAACCATATTTTTCCAAGATAGCCTCAATCTGCCAAAATATTGTCGTTTGCTTGTATTTGCCCAAAGGCGCGATGCCGCCATCATAAATGCTTAGCTTCTTGTCAGGTACGATTTTTTCCATGTCTGGCTGCTGGATGGTTCCCAAACCTTTGCAAACCGGACATGCGCCCTGCGGAGAGTTGAATGAAAAATTATGTGGCGCCGGATCATTGTAAGCAATCCCGCTTGTCGGGCACATCAACGAACGGCTGAAATAACGAACCTGCCCGGAGTCCGGATTGAAAACCAGCACGATACCGTTGCCCTGCTGCATGGCTTTCGACATGGATTCCTGCAAACGGCGGCGGTCTTTTTCACTGACAGCCAATTTGTCGATAACGACCTCAATCGTATGGTTTTTATAACGGTCAAGTTTCATTCCATGCGTAATCTCACGCAGCTCGCCATCGACACGCACGTACAAATAACCTTTCCGCAGGATTTGTTCAAAAAGTTCCCTGTAATGTCCTTTCCTGTTCTTCACTAACGGTGCCAACAAATACACCTTGCGCCCTTCATAATCTTTGAGAATCAAATCCACAATCTGGTCATCTGTATATTTGACCATTTTCTCGCCGGTAACATAACTGTACGCCTGCCCGGCACGCGCAAACAACAAACGCAGGAAATCATAAATCTCGGTCGTGGTCCCGACCGTTGAACGCGGATTCCTGTTCGTGGTTTTCTGCTCAATGGAAATGACCGGGCTCAAGCCTGTAATTTTGTCCACATCCGGCCGCTGCATACTTCCCAGAAAGCCGCGGGCATAGGCGGAAAAGGTTTCGATATAACGCCGCTGGCCTTCGGCAAAAATCGTGTCGAAAGCCAAAGACGATTTTCCGCTACCACTCAAACCGGTAATCACTGTCAAGGAATTGCGCGGAATACATACATCTATGTTTTTGAGGTTATGGACGCGCGCGCCAATAACCTCTATGCAATTTTTGTTATCCAAAATATTCTCTGAGTTTCAATATAACGGAATAACCTGCCCTATTTCAAATATCCCTGCTTACACAATACATCAAGCAAAACCTTTGAAAAATATTCATTGTTCTCCTTGGTATAACGGACATCCGTGAACACTTGCGCCAAAGTTTCTTTCCCATTTTCAGCAATAAATTTGGCCGTATCCGGCAAAGCCTCTTTGGCTGCGTACAACTTATCTATGGCATCCGCCGAGAAAGGCGTATATACTTCATTGTGCACAATGGCCTCCAACGGTAAACGGTCCTGCATCTCCGGCATTTCTGCCGGATAACCGACCGTCAGTGTCGTAACCGGCACGACCAGACGCGGCAACTGCAACACATCGATTATCTGGCCGGCGTTGTAAGTCGTCGTGCCAAGATAACACAAACCGAGCCCTTCCCTTTCTGCTGCTACGGCAAAAGTCTGCGCAAATATAATTGCATCGATGGCTGCACCGATAAACGATTGGAAATTGTCATATCCGGGCACTGCCTGACGCTGTTCGCACCATGTGGAAAAACGATTGTAATCGGCACAAAAAGTCAGCACGACGGGAGCTTCCGTGACCATCGGCTGATTGAAATGCGCAGGTGCCAGCGCACGTTTTTTTTCTTCGTTACGTGTAACCACGACCGAATAAGTCTGCATATTGCCCGTGTTGGATGCACGGCAAGCCAACGACAACAAATGCCGCAACAATTCATCTGAAACAGGACGGTCGGTATAACGGCGTATCGTCCTTCTATCGTTCAAATCCATATATTCCACTAAAAACCAATCCTACATTTTGAAATTTTCCGGCTTTTTTGCCCGGACATCTTTATAAAAACTTTTTATCGCCACCATATCGGCCTCCACGTTTCCGGTCGGATGAAATGTGGCAGCAATGCCGACTTCTTTTTTGCCGTAATCCAAATAAGCAAGCTGGATAGGCACGCCGGCTTTCAGTGCAATGTAGTAAAATCCCTTTTTCCAATCAGGATTCGGCTTGCGGGTCCCTTCCGGCGTTACGCCGATTTCAAAACGGTCCCACTTCCCAAATTCCGCTGCCACTTGGTCGGTCACGGAAGTTTTCCTGGAACGGTCAACCGGTATGCCGCCCATGGCACGAAAAATCACACCCAACGGGAAAAAGAACCACTCCTTTTTCATTAAGAAGCCTGCCTTTTTACCTACTGCGGAAGCTCCGAGCTTACCGACAACAAAATCCCAATTGCTCGTATGGGGCGCAATGCAAATCACGCATTTCGGTTCATCCGGAACTGTCATGACAGCTTTCCAGCCGAATAATTTTAGAACAAATGCACTGAAATTCATACACTCAAGGGATTAAATGCCAGAAAAAGCAGAAACTTTGCCTACAATTATTTCCAGCAAGATTTATTTTTTCGTAGGCTTGGCTATCGAATCACGCATAGCCGTATCCGCCTCTATATTTTTCATTTTGTAATAATCCATAATGCCCAGATTACCGTTGCGGAAAGCCTCGGCCATAGCTTTCGGCACTTCAGCTTCAGCCTCTATCACTTTGGCACGGGCTTCCTGTGCCTTGGCACGCATTTCCTGTTCCAAAGCGACAGCCATTGCACGGCGCTCTTCGGCCTTGGCCTGTGCAATATTCTTGTCGGCCTCGGCCTGGTCCATTTGCAGTTGCGCGCCGATATTCTTGCCTATATCTATGTCAGCAATATCAATGGACAGGATTTCAAAGGCCGTTCCGGCATCCAGACCTTTTTTCAGCACCAGTTTGGAAATAGAATCCGGATTTTCCAATACGGATTTATGGGAATCGCTTGAACCGATTGACGACACAATGCCCTCGCCTACGCGTGCCAAAACAGTGTCTTCACCGGCACCGCCGACCAACTGTTTGATGTTGGCACGCACCGTTACGCGCGCCTTAGCTATAAGCTGGATACCGTCTTTGGCAACCGCCGTAACAGGAGGCGTATCTATCACTTTGGGGTTCACCGACATTTGCACGGCCTCGAACACATCGCGTCCCGCCAAATCAATGGCCGTAGCCATCTGGAAAGTCAAGTCGATATTGGCTTTCGAGGCTGACACCAAGGCATGGATAACACGTTCGATATGGCCGCCAGCCAGATAATGCGCTTCCAGCGAGTCACGCATGACTTCGTGCAAACCGGCTTTGTGGGCTTCAATCATGCACGCCACGATTTTATGGGGCGGCACTTTACGGATACGCATCAAAAAAAGCTGAATCAGCGAAATGCTGACACCTGAAACTTTGGCCGAAATCCAAAGTAAGAAAGGAACATAGTAGAAAAAAATAATCAGAACTATGCCTAACAGGATGAACAAAATAATTGTAATCAGTTGCATAACTTATTTCATTTTTGCCGCATGGAACAGCGGCTGGATTTATAAATAATTAATTGATTGATTTTTACTGGATATTTACCGTTTCCACAATTACCGTATTGCCCTGCACGTCAAGAACACGCACCGGCACGTTTTCATCAATGAATCCATCCAATGTTTTCGCTTCTGCCGTAAGCCCGTTGATTTCCACCTTGCCCATCGGCGCCAGCCGCGACAAGGTGGTTCCCATGTCGCCTTGCTTAATGTCCAGCCCCTGCAAATTATCCACCTTGCCGGAAATATCCGTATTCAAGCTCATTTTTTCCAAAGCACGCGATTTCAGGAACAAATAGACCGCCAACGACATCACGGCCAACATGACCAACGCTGTCAGCGAACCAGCAAATGCGCCGATTTTGACATAAGCATAATACACCGCACCTGCCATTGACAAAAAACCCGCAATACCGGCTATTGACAAGCCCGGTATCAAAAAAAGTTCTGCCAACAGGAAAAGCACTCCTGCCACAATCAACACAGCTACAATCGCTATTTCCATAATTATATCCTATCTATAGAGGCTTCAAAGATAACTACTTTTTTCGGACTTACCAAGTCATACATGAATATATGCAGATGCCTTTCTATAATTATTTTTGTTGGACTTGTAAATATTCAATTTCAGTATTCCGTACGTTAATAATTTGACTTTCAAGTACATATTGTTGTTTTTGCAATTGCTGTTCCAGACTAATAATACTATCCGCCATTGCTTTCTTCTGGTCGGCCTGCGCCAGCTCGTAGGTACGACGCAATTCTACCAAACGAGCATTTTGTTCCTCGTATTTCTTTTCAGCTTGTTGATATTGCCGGAACAACATTTCCGCCTTGCGACTCTGAAAATCAGCATAATGCCTATAAACGATATTGTCGTTGATGAAAAACGAGAATCCGGTTTGTGCATCCGTCTGCCCCACAGTTGAAATCACCGTCTGGTCTGGCAAGTCAGGACGTGCCGCCGTCCGATAAGTTTTCAGGGCAGCCAAATCAGCGACATGCCGCGCATCTGGGTGACGGACAACCTTAGTAGCCTCGTTCGGGATGAACACATAAATCATCACTGTATCGGCATGCTGGCGACGATCAGTAGCAAACCACCCCAGATGGCGACTCTCGTCCAAAACCAACATGTAGTCATTGGCCGGCGAATTGAACGGCATTCCGATGTTCTCTGGTTGCAGATAAGTTTCCGTTTCCGAATTGTAACGCGTTATGTATATGTCGTACCCGCCCATGCCCTCCGGCGAATCAGATGCGAAATAGAACGTTATGCCATCGGACATAACAAAAGGATAATTTTCATTGTATTTCGTATTCGGCGGTACAGGCAACGGTTTCGGACTCGACCAGTCATCCAGCAAACGCAAAGTCCGGAACATATCCAGACGGCCATCATTCACATCGGAAAAAATCGTGCGGTCCTTGCGTTGGTTTGTGTACGAGACAAGTTGTTGTAAGACACCGTCCTGAAACGTATTACGAGCCTCCAATTTCCCTGTTTCAGGCGACAAGCGGTAGTAATCCAGGAAATTCTTTTTTGGAGCCTTAATGCTGTCCACTATGGTAATGTCTTCCACCCGTGCCAAAAAACGGACACCCAATTCCGCCGTTTCGATACGCCGCGCTAATATTGGTAAACGTTCGTCATCTTCTGCAAGACTTTTCATATATTCTTGCCAAGCTACAATCGCTTCCTCAAAACGATAGGCATCGAAATATAAATTACCTAAATAGAAATTGCGAAGAGGATAACGGTCACCTGCCTCTTCAAAATAGCGAATTGCCGTTGCCGCATCGCCAAGTTCGTAACAGCAACGTGCATAACGATATTGGTACAACACATTGGATGGGCTTCCACCAAGCAATTTTTTATAAATCACTTGTGCTTGTTCGTATTTACGTTCATTAAACAAACGATCAGCATCCCGAGCCGGCTGAGCAAATATAAATGAAGTAGATAAAAATAAAAAGATCAGAGCAAAAAATCTCATGCGTTCAGGGTTTAGACTGCAAAAATAAGGATAAAAACAAGAATGGCAAAACCCGGAAAAGAAAATGCACAAAACCACATTTAAAAAAACGCCAGCAAACAAAATAAATTACCAGCGGCGGCCATATTTATCCGCTTTAAAAAGCATGTACAAATTCAGCAACGGCAAAATAACATCAAACGCCACGACATTCAACCCATACCTACGCAAACCAAGCACACAAGCAGCCTTGTTTATCACCAAGACTTGCATCAACCAACGAACAATGAAAAGAAAAACAGCAATGCCTTTCAGCCAAAAATTGCCGACGCACAACAGCAACAGCACCGACACATAGAACATCAATCGCGCAAACGGTTCCACGAGCAAACGGCGTTTACTACGTCCCGAATAATGCGTGGATACCGACAAATGCCTTCCTTTCTGGGCAATGTAACTGTGCCAGTCCTTTTTCGGAACCGACCATGTCAACGCATCTGAAACTGCAACAATCTGCGTATTCCAACCCGTTGCATACTTATTTACAAACAAATCATCGTCACCAGCTTTCAGACCAAGCATACCGGCAAAGCCGCCACTCTCAAAGAAAAAACGTTTTCGATATGCCAGATTTCGACCTACACCCATATATGGCTTACCGACAGCAGCCATACCCAAATATTGTAAGCCATTGAACAAGGTTTCATAACCAATCAATCGATTCAACCATGTATTCTGTTCATAATAAACTCCAAGACCAAGCACAAAATCCGTTTGCGCCCCAAAAGCCTCCACCATGGTAGCAAGCCAACGAGGACTTGCCGGACGACAATCAGCATCGGTAAATAACAAATAATCATAGTGGGCAGCCTTGATTCCAAGTGACAAACCAAGCTTTTTCGAGCTTAACACATGTGCCCCTTGTGGCACAAAGGTTGTCCTCAAATTGCCATACATCGCCGCATATTGCTCCAGAACCAAATCCGTATCATCAACTGAGCCATCATTAACCACAATGACTTCAAACAAAGGATAGTCCTGTTCCAATACAGACGGCAAATATGCTTTCAAGTTTTCTGCTTCGTCGCGCGCACAAATAATGACAGAAACCCCCTGTACATCTCCATTGCTGTTGGTTTTTGCTTGCGTTCCACGCCTTATGTTCCGCGGAACAACAGACATGTAACGCACATAATGGAATACTTGTACACCAAATGCGAGCAGCAATATAGCAATGCCCCCCCACTCCACTACTGAAATCGACCTCAAAAATCCAACCATGATTATTATAAGTCGTCAGAAGTATATGAGGCTGGTAATTTCCGCAAATTATAACGTGAAGCCATGGTTTCGCCGTATGCACCAGCCGAACGGATTGCCAATAAATCACCACGGCGAGTGCCTGACATCGGATAATCTTTCACAAAAACATCGGTTGATTCACAAATCGGGCCAACGACGTCGTAAATTTCTTCCGGTGCCTTGGATGTCAGGTTCTCAATGCGATGGAAAGCCTGATATAAAGCAGGGCGTATCAAATCGGTCATACCAGCATCTACTATCACAAATTGTTTGTAACGTCCTTTTTTCACATACAGAACTTTCGTAATCAAGGTTCCGCAAGGAGCTACCACAGAACGCCCCAGCTCAAAATGCAGAATTTGACCTTCACGTAACTGTAAATGTTTCCGGAACACCTTAAAATAGCCTTCAAAATCGGCAATAGGACAATGGTTAGGATGTTCATAATTGATACCCAAACCACCACCAACATTAATATCGCTCACACGAATACCCTTATCAGCCAATTGTTCCTGAATTTCATTTATGCGGACGCATAAGTTCTGGAAAGGTACCATATCGGTAATTTGAGAACCAATGTGGAAATGCAATCCGACAAGTTTCAGGTTCGGCAAACGCTTGACTAGGACAGCCACTTGACCGACCTGAGACAAATCGATACCAAATTTGTTTTCATCCAAACCGGTAGTTATATAATGATGCGTATGGGCATCCACATTCGGATTGACACGTAAAGCTATACGAGCTGTTTTCCCCATTTCGGCTGCCAATGCATTAATCACTTCCAATTCTGCTTCGGACTCTGCATTAAAGCAATAAATATCATTGTGCAGGCCAAGTTTGATTTCCCAGTCAGCCTTACCAACCCCCGCATACACAATACGTTCAGGAGGAATACCAGCAGCCAAAGCCGCTTCTATTTCGCCACCACTCACACAATCCGCCCCCAATCCAGCTTCGCATATTGTTTTCAATACGGCTGGATTAACACATGCCTTCATGGCATAATGCACATGAAAATGTGGTTCCGGTGCTTGTGCTTTTATTTCTTCCAAAGTACGCTGCAACAAATCCAAATCATAGTAATAAAACGGAGTTTGTTGCGATTGGAATGCAGTTATAGGAAAATTACCTTTCATCATAATAATACTTAAAAATCCGTTTTCTATCCAAACAATTCTGCGCTCAAATTCCTAAGTGCCTTGATTTTATCGTTAGCTTTAACAAGAAATGATATGTTGTAATTGCTTCCGCCATACGAAATCATACGGATAGGCACATCACGTAGAGCATTCACCACCTTCGACTGGAAGCCGACATTTTCATATAACAAATCACCCACAACACAGATAATCACCATGTCTTCCTCCACTGTAACTGTACCGAATTTTTTCAGATTGTCCACAATGTCGACCAAATGGTGCGAATTATCAATGGTAACAGAAACACCTACTTCTGAGGTAGTAATCATATCAATAGAAGTACGATACTGCTCGAATATTTCAAACACTTTCCGCAAAAAACCATAGGCCAGCAACATACGCCCAGACTTGATTTTAATGGAGGTGATATTGTCTTTGGCTGCCACAGCAACGATTTTTCCTTTTTCTATCTCGTTACAAATAATCGTTCCGGGTGCCGTCGGTTCCATCGTGTTAAGCAAACGTACTGGAATGTTGTGCAGTTTGGCCGGCAAAATGCAAGTAGGATGCAGGATTTTGGCACCGAAATATGCCAACTCGGCCGCCTCCTCGAAATGCAGCGACGGAACCGGTTTCGTATTTTCCACAAAACGGGGATCATTGTTGTGCATGCCGTCTATATCTGTCCAGATTTGGATTTCTGATGCTTCGATGGCCGCACCCAAAATGGAAGCTGTGTAATCACTTCCGCCGCGCTGCAGATTATCAATATCGCCGTATGCGTTGCGGCAAATAAACCCTTGGGTAATATACAATTCATAACCTGCATTTTCCTGCAACATCTCATGAATGTGTTCAGTAATAAACGCCATGTCCGGCTCGCCATTTTTATCCACACGCATAAAATCAAGTGCAGGCAACAAACAAGATTTCACACCGCATTCCTGCAAATAAGCATTGACCAACGCCGTAGAAATCAACTCACCGTGAGCCAGAATCACTTTTTCTTCAAAAGTTGTAAACACAGATTTGGAGAATGAACGCAAATAATCAAACTTAGATTTGATCAGTTCCCGACCTTGCTCTTTATAGGCTTGCGTGGCGTACAATTCATCCACCACAGCATAATATTTCTGTTCCAGCGTATTCAAGTGCTCCAATGCGCCGGATGTATTTTTCTTATACAAATAATCGGAGATTTCAACCAATGAATTGGTAGTGCCGGACATGGCCGACAAAACAACTATTTTCTGCTCTCCGTCGCAAATCAAACCGGCGACATGCTTCATACGCGCAGCGGAACCGACGGATGTTCCTCCAAATTTTAAAACTTTCATGTTAGTATTTGGTTTAATTTCTATTCCTATTTATGACATTACGTCCCATATTACTCAAAACGAGCCTGCAAAAATAAGTTTTTTTTCGCAATTTACCGATAAACTGTAAACTTTCGCACGTTTTTCGGACAAGTTTTATCCACATCCAAATCCTTATCTCCGCTTCAACGCATTTTGTAAACTTCGTCGCGCATCCATTGCGCCCATTGCCAAGCCGTACGCGACTGATCGAATGTTTGCCACGAAACAGGCTGTCCGATACGCACCAGATAGCGCTTGCCGCGTTGTTTGAACATTTCATCCGCAAGATACAACATTTCTATATTCAGCCTGATTCCCAATAGTTTACGAATACGCGCCAAGTTATAAAAAAACGCCGAATTGCGGCCCTCAAAATAAACTGGAACAACCATTCGCCGATATTCCACCGCTTTCGCAACAAAACTTTTCTGCCAAGTCAAATCCTGGACAACGCCATGCAGCTTCCGCGAACAAACCCCGGCAGGAAAAGTCAACAAGCTGCTCTCCGATTCGTACACTTCCCGGACTTGTTTTGCGTATGATTTCGTCTGCGCGCCGGTTTTATTAATTGGCACAAATAAACCTGACAACGGCGACAAATACATCAGCAAGTCATTCACAAACACTTTTAGATCAAGCGTATAATGACGACCAATCATAAGCGAAAGCACCATGCCGTCAAGGCCGCCCAACGGGTGATTACTCACAAAAATCACCGGCTCACGCGTTACTGGCAAATGTTCCAATCCATCGACAACCGCATCCACATTCAAAAATTTCAACGTTGCATCAATAAAATCAAAACCGGTCCCTGGATCCGATGCCAGAAAATCATTGATTTCATCTTGATGGACGATTTTTTTCAAATACGAAACTAGAAAACCCGGCACTGAAACATTCGGTGCTTTGGCTTTCAAAATTGCATCTACATTTATTCGTAAAGCAGACTCCATTCCCGAAATAAGCAAATTATTTTGATGCAAAATTACACATAAATAATCAAGAAAACAGTTGAATTTATGATTTTCATATCAACCACTTTTACCCACCAAAATGCAAAAATCTATTTAATACACTAATAATTAACATAATACATAATGAAAACAACTGCGAATCAAGCATCAATATACAAGCTATAAACTGGTGAAAAAGTGTTGAAAACTTTTTTGTGGGGAAATGTGGTGAATATGAAAATATATTTATACTTTTACACCCGTAAAAACAAACAAATCAAGCACATGCCTACATTTATCGGAAACATAGCAGCAAAGGCCGATGCCAAAGGACGGATATTCATTCCTTCCGCATACAGGAAGGCGCTTCCTTCCGAATATGCCGGCCGTCTTGTCATGCGCAAAGATGCCGACAACGAGTGCCTGATTCTGTATCCGGAACCTGTATGGAACCGCAAGGTTGAAGAGCTAAAAGCGACACTCGACGAATGGAATCCGACCGACCAGTTGCTGTTGATGCAATTCGTTGCTGATGCAGAATGGCTCGACATCGACTCACAAGGACGGGTACTTATCCAAAAACGTTACCTGCAATCTATCGGCGCAAGCAACGAACTGCTTTTTGTCGGAATGCTTGACCGGTTTGCACTCTGGAACAAATCCGCATTTACCGACAAGCGCATGAGCAGTACGGATTTCGCGGCTTTACTGAAAGAACGAATGATGCGCAAAGAAAATGGCTGAAACTTATCACACACCTGCCCTGCTTACCGAAACGGTCGATGGGCTGGGCATTAAACCCGACGGGACGTACGTGGATGTAACTTTCGGGGGCGGCGGACATTCACGCGAGATTTTACGCCGATTAGGCAAGAACGGCAGATTACTCGCCTTTGACCAAGACATGGATGCGTATGCAAACCGGATAGACGATGCAAGGTTTACATTCATACACGGAAATTTCAAATACCTGAAAAACTTTTTACGCTACCACGAAGTGGAAAAAATAGACGGGTTACTCGCTGACCTTGGAGTCTCGTTCCACCACTTCGACACAGCAGAACGCGGCTTTTCATTCCGGTTTGACGGTGCATTGGATATGCGCATGAACAACAAAGCGGGCATGACAGCCGCCGACATAATAAACACGTACAGTGAAGAACAACTGGCCGACATTTTCTTCCTGTACGGCGAACTACGCAACGCGCGGCAAATTGCGCGGGCAATTGCAAGACAACGTCAACAAGAGCCGATAACCGGCGTGTTCCAGTTTGTGGAATTGCTAAAACCGTTTTTCGGGCGCGACAAAAAAAAAAAAGACATGGCACGCTTGTTCCAGGCGATTCGCATAGAAGTAAACCACGAAATGGATGCATTGAAACGGCTCTTGGAACAAGCCATCGATGTCCTGAACACGGACGGCCGCATCGCCATACTGACCTACCATTCGCTGGAAGACAGGCTGGTGAAAAACTTTTTCCGGAGCGGAAATTTTGAAGGGAAAATTGAAAAAGACTTTTATGGCAACAACATTTCGCCGCTCAAGCCGCTGAACAACAAGGTTATCACAGCCGACGAAGCGGAAATAGAGCGGAACCCGCGGGCACGCAGTGCGAAATTGAGAATTGCCGTTTACAAAAGAGAAAAAGAATGAAAATCAATGAAATATGGAATAAAATCCGTAACAACGAAGATTTTTCGGAAATCAAACGCGGAAGCATCAAGGACATCCTGAACGGGAATTTCCTGACCAAAGATTTCATACGCAGGCAATATGGCCTGCTCCTGCTGCTGGTCGTGCTGGCTTTCGCCTATATAGACAACCGGTTCTATTGCGAAAAACAGCAGGCGCGCATTGTCGCATTACAAAAGCAGTTGAAGGAGACCAAATACGAAGCCCTGACCATTTCCGCAGAATTAATGGAAATGAGCAGGCAAAGTAACGTACAGAAATTGTTGAAACAACACAACATAAACATAGAAGAAAGTACAGAACCGGCAATCATCATAAAATAATGACACGTTTGCAATAAAGCATGTCCGACAGAAGAAAAAATATCGTTATCCGTTTTGGCATTATTTATTTCATAGTGCTGGTACTTTTCGGCGCCGTCGTCACAAAAATCATCATTATCCAGACAACGGAACGTGAACAGTGGCTGAAACTTGCACAACGGCAGACAAAATCGGACATCATTGTCAATCCGAACCGCGGCAACATCTATTCATGCGACGGGCAACTCATGGCCAGCAGCATTCCTACCTATTATATATATATGGACACGCGCGTGCCGGCATTGCACGAAAAAAACGGATCTTTATACAAAGATTACATCGATTCCGTGTCGCACGCATTGTCCGATTTTTTCAAAGACCGCCCGGCAAGCGAATACAAAAAAATGATTTCGCATGCCTACAACCGAGGCGACGGCAGCCTGCTGCTCTACCCGAAGCGCATCACATTTTCACAACTTAAAGCCGTGCAGCAGATGCCCCTTTTCAACAAAGGGCGTTACAAAAGCGGACTAATCAGCCGCCAGCAATACCGCCGCGTAAAACCGTTCGGGTCATTGGCAAGCCGGACTATCGGCGACATTTACGCCGATGAAACGAAAGGCGGGAAAAACGGCCTGGAACTATATTTCAACGAAGAGTTGAAAGGCGTACCCGGCATCAGCACGCGCCAGAAAGCCGCCAACCGTTATGTCAACATCATAGAAGTCGAGCCGCAAGACGGCATGGACATCATTTCAACCATCGACATAACCTTGCAGGACATTGCCGAAAAATCGTTGCTGGAAATGCTGAACAAAATCGAGGCACATTCCGGCTACGTCGTCATGTTGGAAACCCATACCGGCGAAGTGAAAGCCATAGTGAACATGCAACGCGGCAACGACGGCAACTATTACGAATTGCGCAACGGCGTGGTTGCCGACATGGCGGAGCCGGGTTCCACGTTCAAGACCGCATCGCTCATGGCCGCCATCGATGACGGCAAAATCAATATCTGGGACAGCATCGATACCGGCAACGGCATATTCATGTTCCACAACGTGCCCATGCGCGACCACAATGCGCACAGAGGCGGTTTCGGGAAAATCACGGTGCAGAATGCCCTGGAAGCATCATCCAACGTCGGCATATCGCGGGTAATCGTAAACGCATACGACAAGAATCCCGCCGACTTTGTGGACAAACTGTACGAAATGGGGCTGAACGAACCGTTAGAACTCGAAATCCCGGGCACAGCCAAACCGAACATACGCTCGCCGAAAGACAAGAACAGCCACTGGTCCGGCACGACGTTGCCGTGGATGAGCATCGGATACGAGGTGCAGATTCCGCCCATTTACACCGTTACATTCTACAATGCCATCGCCAACGGCGGGAAAATGGTCAAACCGTTTTTCGTCAAGGAAATCCGGCAAGACGGGCATACAGTCAAGACATTCAGCACGGAAACCATACGCAGCAGCATTTGCAGCGACCGGACGCTCGAGCAAATCCGCACCGCGCTGGAAGGCGTCGTATGGAGCAAGCATTATGCAACGGCCGGAGCCGCCCGCTCGGACAAAGTGCACATAGCGGGCAAGACCGGCACGGCACAGATTTCACGCGGCCATTTGGGCTACAAAGGCGGCGGCAAGGCACATCAGGTTTCGTTCTGCGGTTTCTTCCCGTTCGATGACCCGCAATACACCTGCCTGTGCGTCATTCGGGAACCAGGTCCGAACTTCTACCCATCGGGCGGAACCATGTGCGGCACGGTTGTCAGGCAAATAGCCGAACGCACCATGGCGAGCAGGATACGCATCACGCCGGAACAAATCGCCGCAGCAGACGATTTCCAGCCGGAAGAGCCGACCATAAAACGCGGTATGCAGAGCGCCATCAAAACGGCAGCCAGAGGCGTCGGTTTGCAGCTGTCAGGAGAACAGTCCGAATGGGCGCGTGTGAACGGCGAAATGGAATTTGTGGAGATGGAAATGTCGCCCTACCTGATTCCGCGCGTTGTCGGCATGGGAGCAAAAGACGCGGTCTATGCCATTGAACGGACCGGCATGAAAGCCGTTCTCGAAGGGCGCGGGCGGGTCGTAAGCCAAAGCATCCCAGAAGGCGGAAAGGCCATCAAAGGAGCTACAATTGTTTTGAAACTACAATAAAAACGCAAACATAATATGAACCTAAAAACATTACTCAATTGCATAAAACCCGGACAGGTCCTGGGAAACTGCGACAAGGAAATAGCCAAAATCGAATTCGATTCGCGGAAAATAAGTTCCGGCGATTTGTTTGTCGCCACCACCGGCAGCGCCGTCGATGGACACCAGTTTATCGGCAAAGCCATTGAAGCCGGTGCAACGGCCATTGTCTGCCAAACCTTGCCGGACAATCTGCCGGAAAACGTATGTTTTATCCAAGTTGCCGACAGTGCCGAATGTCTGGGATTTTTAGCCGCGCAATGGTACGGCAACCCATCACACAAGCTGACCTTGACCGGCGTTACCGGCACCAACGGCAAAACGACCATTGCCACACTGTTGTACAAAACCCTGCGCGCAATGGGACACAAAAGCGGTTTGTTGAGCACTGTGTGCAACTATGTGGACGACCGTGCCGTAGAAGCCACACACACCACGCCCGACGCGCTGGCCATCAACAAACTGCTGGCGGAAATGGTGGAAGCCGGATGCTCGCACGCGTTCATGGAAGTCAGCTCACATGCCATTGACCAGAAACGCATTGCCGGACTGCATTTTGCCGGCGGCATTTTCACAAACCTGACACGCGACCATATCGATTACCACAAGACATTTGACAATTATCGGGATGCGAAAAAGAAATTTTTCGACGACCTGCCGAAAACCGCGTTCGCCATTACAAACAAAGATGACAAAAACGGCCTGCTAATGCTCCAGAACACGCAGGCAAGGAAATATACTTATTCCGTCAGGAGCCTGGCCGATTTCAAGGCAGACATTTTGGAAGAAGGATTTGAAGGCATGTTGCTGCAAATAAACGGCCGTGAAGTTTTCGTGCCGTTAGTCGGCCGCTTCAATGCCTACAACCTGCTGGCCATTTACGGCGCCGCCGTGAATCTCGGCGGAGAGCCGGCCGAGGTCCTGCGCATACTCAGCACGCTGACCGCCGTGAACGGGCGTTTCGAGACCATCCGCTCGCCCAAAGGCTGGACGGCCATTGTAGATTACGCGCACACGCCCGACGCACTGACAAACGTAATCGGAACCATCAACGAAATACGGAAACCGGGCAGCCGGCTGATCACGGTAGTCGGCTGCGGCGGAAACCGCGACAAAGGCAAACGCCCGATGATGGCACACGAAGCCATGATCGGTTCCACACAAGTAATCTTGACCAGCGACAACCCGCGCGACGAAGAACCGCAAGACATCCTAAACGAAATGTGGGCAGGACTGACCGCCGAAGAACAACAATCCGCCCTGATGATAATTGACCGCAGGCAAGCCATAAAAACGGCCTGCATGATGGCGCAAAAAGACGATGTCATCCTTGTGGCCGGGAAAGGGCACGAGAACTACCAGATTATCAAGGGTGTCAAGCATCATTTTGATGACCACGAAGAAATCAAAGCAAACATAACAGAATAAAACTCATAATCCCAAAAAACAACAGACAATTATGTTTTACCACCTGTTTCAATATTTAGACAAACTGGACGTTCCGGGAGCGGGAATGTTCCAATACATATCTTTCAGGTCAGGCATGGCCTTCCTATTCGCCCTGATAACCGCTACGGTTTTCGGCAAACGCATTATCCGCTTTCTGCAACGCAAACAAATCGGGGAAACCATCCGTGACCTCGGACTGGAAGGACAAATGAGCAAGAAAGGCACACCGACCATGGGCGGCATTATCATCATCCTGGCCATCCTGATTCCGACCTTGTTGTTTGCTAATCTAACCAATGTTTATATCCTGCTTATGATTGCGACCACGCTGTTGCTGGGGCTTTTGGGTTTCGCCGACGATTATATCAAAGTCTTCAAGCACAACAAAGAAGGCTTGAACGGCCGTTTCAAAATCGTAGGGCAAGTGGCCGTCGGTTTGCTGGTCGGATTAGTCATGTGGTTCAGCCCAGATGTAACCATCCGGCAAAACGTGGAGACACGTGTTGAAAACCGCATTGAGTCGGTAGATTACAACCACCAGGACGAAAAATGCACGAAAACGACAATCCCGTTCGTCAAAAACAACAACATGGACTATGCAAACGCATTCAACTGGGCCGGCGAGCATAAACAGACCTTAGGCTGGATTTTCTTCGTTCTGATTTGTATTTTCATCGTTACGGCCGTCAGCAACGGCGCCAACCTGACCGATGGTCTGGACGGTCTGGCCACGGGCAATTCCGCCATTATCGGCACAGCCTTGGGTATCTTGGCCTATGTTTCCGGAAACGTCAATTATGCGGGTTTCCTGAACATTATGTACATTCCGAACATTGGCGAAATGATGATATTCGCTTCCGCCTTCATCGGCGCGACAGTCGGTTTCCTGTGGTTCAACTGCTTCCCTGCACAAGTATTCATGGGCGACACCGGCAGCCTGACGCTGGGCGGAATCATTGCCGTATTCGCCATTATTATCCGCAAAGAACTGCTCATTCCGATATTATGCGGCATTTTCCTGGTGGAAAGCCTGTCTGTCATCATGCAGACATTCTATTTCAAATACACGAAAAAGAAAACCGGCACAGGACGCCGTATTTTCAAGATGGCGCCCCTACACCACCATTTCCAAAAACCTGGGAACGCTGGCATCGACGCCCTGTGGCAGAAACCTTTGCAAGCGATGCCTGAAAGCCGTATTGTCGTACGTTTCTGGATTATCGGCCTTATTTTGGCCGCCATCACAATTATCACTTTGAAGATGAGATAAAAATATAATTTCAATTCCAAAATCCATCGGCTATGAATCGTAATTCCAACACACAATCCGTTCCCCAAAAGAAAATCGCGGTGCTTGGCGCCGGCGAAAGCGGGACAGGAGCCGCCATTCTGGCGCATGAAAAAGGCTTCGATGTATTCGTTTCGGATATGGGCAGCATCAAACTGCCCTATAAAGCCATGCTTGACCAGCATGGCATCGCGTGGGAAGAAGGCGGGCACACGACAGCCAAAATTCTAGCCGCCGATGAAGTCATCAAAAGTCCCGGCATACCCGAAAGTGCCCCACTCATCCAACAATTGAAGGCGCAGGGAACACCAGTTATCTCCGAAATTGAATTTGCGGCACGCTACACGCAGGCCAAAATGATTTGCATAACCGGCTCGAATGGGAAAACCACGACAACAACGCTCGTTTATGAAATCCTGCGCAAAGCAGGGCTGAACGTCGGGCTGGCAGGCAACATCGGCAACAGCCTTGCGCTGCAAGTCGCCCACGAGCAACACGATTATTACGTTATCGAGCTGAGCAGTTTCCAACTGAACAACATGTACAAGTTCAAGGCCGACATCGCCATCTTGCTAAACATCACACCCGACCATTTGGACCGTTACGACTATACGTTCCAAAATTATGTGAACGCCAAGTTCCGCATAACCCGGAACCAGACAAAAAGCGATGCTTTCATTTATTGGAGCGAAGACCCCGTCATCAACGCCGAGCTGAAAAAACTGCACCCCGGCGCGACACTTTACCCGTTCGGGACGGAACGGAACGGACACAACATCGCATACATCGAAAACAACAATTTTGTAATTCATGCCGATATGCAAACACCATTCGTCATGCCGCTGCAAGAGCTTTCGCTGAAAGGCAAACACAACACCTACAACTCCATGGCCGCCGGTATTGCCGCGGAAATCCTGAACATCAAAAAGGACACTATCCGCGAGGCCTTGTCCAACTTCCAAGGCGTGGAACATCGCTTGGAATATGTCGCAACCGTGCGCAACGTGCGTTTCATCAACGACAGCAAAGCCACCAACGTAAACTCCTGTTGGTATGCGCTGGAAAGCATGACAACGCCCACGGTGCTGATTCTCGGCGGCAAAGACAAAGGCAATAATTACAGCGAGATAGAAGCTTTGGTCAAGGAAAAAGTGCACACGCTCGTTTTCATGGGACTGCACAACGAAAAATTGCACCAGTTCTTTGACGGGAAAGGCATAAATATCATTGATACGGACAACATACAAGACGCTGTGAATGCTGCTTATAAGGCTGCACACGAAGGAGACACGGTGCTTTTATCGCCCTGCTGCGCAAGTTTCGACCTGTTCACAAGCTACGAAGACCGCGGCAGGCAATTCAAACAATTAGTCCGGAGTCTGTAATTTGCAGACAAAACCGGCAAAACATCCAAAAATCAATGCAATGACCTTATGAACTCATTTCTCAGAAAATATTTGCAAGGCGACGCGGTACTATGGATCGTATTTTTCCTGCTGTGCGCCGTTTCCATTCTGGAAATGTATAGCGCCAGCAGCACGTTGGCCTACAAAGCAGCCAAGCACACTGCGCCCATCATGTCGCACATAACATTTCTGGCAGCCGGAACACTGCTGGTTTTTGCCGTTCATTTGGTTCCCACGCAAATAGTACGGATTCTGTCCTATCCGGCACTATTGGTTTCGCTTGTCCTGCTGGTGCTCACGCCTTTCATTGGGGTTACGGAAAACGATGCAACCCGCTGGATAGAACTGTTCGGCATCCGCTTCCAACCGTCGGAAATAGCCAAACTGTCGGTCATCATCGTCTGTGCCGACTTGATTTCACGTATCCACGATGAAGAATCAGAAAAGATCTTTTTCAAGTACATTATCGGCATTTGCCTGATTGCTTGCGCATTAATTGTAACAGCAAACCTATCGACTGCGATATTGCTGTTCGGCGTCGTGTTTATCATGATGTTCGTCGGGCATATCTCGTTCAAACGTATTTTGCCCCCCATTCTGATATTGCTGCTTTGCGGCGTGCTCGGTTTTTTTGCCGTCAAAGCCATTCCGCAGGAGAAAATGCCGGACATGTTGGGACGCGCCTACACATGGGTTGCCCGCATAGACAGATTCGTCGAAGGCAGCAACACCGAAAACAAATACGTGATTACGGATGACAATTTGCAGGAACAGCACGGCAAAATGGCCGTTGCACGCGGAGGATTTTTCGGCGTCCTGCCGGGAAACAGCGTGGAACGTGACTATCTGCCGCTGGCATACGCCGACTATATTTACGCCATCATCATTGAAGAAACCGGCCTGATTGGCGGTTTGTTTGTCATTCTGTTCTACCTGATCATGCTTTTCCATGCCGGAAAGATCGCCCAGAAATGCGAAGGGACATTTTCCGCCCTTTTGGTCATTGGGCTTTCGCTAATGATTGTCATCCAAGCATTTATCAGCATGAGCGTTTCCGTCGGGTTGGGCCCCGTCACGGGGCAGCCGCTACCGCTTATCAGCCGCGGAGGAACATCCATATTGATCACGAGTCTGTATTTCGGTATCATTCTGGGAGTTACACGCAAATACCGCAAGGAAGAAGCCAAACAAGAGGAAGTGAAAAACGAAAGTGCACAAGACATTCCGACTATTGACATAGAAGACCTTTAAAATTTTTTGATTATGGATATAAACGACACAAATGCAAGACCCAAACGTTTCGTCATATCAGGCGGCGGAACCGGCGGACATATTTTTCCCGCTGTCGGCATAGCCAATGCGCTGAAAGAACTTTGCCCCGATTGCGAAATCCTGTTTATCGGCGCGCTCGGGCGCATGGAAATGGAACGTGTGCCGGCTGCCGGCTACAAAATCATCGGCCTACCCATACGCGGTTTCGACCGCAAAAAACTGTGGAAAAATATTTCCGTACTCTGGGACTTATGGAAAAGCCTGCGCATGGCACGCAAAATCCTTAAAGATTTCCAACCCGATTTGGCCGTTGGCGTAGGCGGATACGCAAGCGGAGCCGCGCTGAAGGCAGCCAACCGCCTTGGCATACCCACTGTCATACAAGAGCAAAATTCATTTGCCGGCGTAACCAACAAGCTATTGGCCAAAGAAGCGCAAAAAATATTCGTCGCCTACGACGGCATGGAAAAATTCTTCCCTGCCGAGAAAATCGTGCTGGCAGGCAACCCGATACGCCAATCACTATCGGACATCAAGCCGAAGGCTGCGGAAGCCTACGCACACTTCAAACTGCAACCGGACAAGCAGACGCTCCTGATTATCGGCGGAAGCCTGGGGGCGCGTACCATAAACAACAGCGTCATCAAGCATCTGCCCGAACTGCAAAAATCAGGCATCCAAGTTATCTGGCAAACCGGGAAAATCTATTTTGAACAAGCCAAAAAGGCTTCCGAACAGGTTGTTTGCCCGAATTTGCTTGTGCAAGATTTTGTGAGCCGCATGGATTACGCCTACTCCGTCGCCGATTTGGTCATATCGCGGGCCGGAGCGAGCAGCATTTCCGAACTGTGCCTCTTAGGCAAACCGGCCATCCTTGTACCATCGCCAAACGTAGCGGAAGACCACCAGACACACAACGCCATGGCACTTGTAAACAAGAATGCAGCCGTCCTGGTCAAAGACGCCGAAGCAGAAGACAAACTCATCAGTTGTGCACTGGAACTGCTGGCCGACAAGCAACACCTCGCCGGACTGTCTGAAAACATCCGTTTACTGGCACAAAAAGACTCGGCCATGCGCATTGCAAAAGAAACATTGAATTTAATTAAAAACTAAATAAGAACAGAAACCGGACTTATACTTCTGCCATAAAATTCGTACCTTTGCAGACTTTATTAAAGTTGCCGTGAATTGGGCAGCAATAACATAAAATTTATGTACACAAACTACTATTTTCTCGGAATCGGCGGCATTGGCATGAGTGCCATTGCGCGCTATTTCAAGTTCAAGGGATGTGCTGTCGGAGGATATGACCGCGTGCGCTCCATGCTTGTCGAGGAATTGGAAACAGAAGGGATACAAGTCGTCTATAAAACCGATGTCGCTTCCATTCCGGAAACTTTTCTTGACAAGACACAAACGCTCATCATACGTACGCCGGCCATTCCCGACGACCATGAGCAATTATGTTATTTCCGGGAAAACGGTTTCCAGATAAAGAAACGTGCTGAAGTTTTGGGAGACATAACGCGGCAAGGAAAAAGCCTGTGCGTCGCAGGAACACACGGCAAGACCACGACCAGCACCATCCTGGCACATTTGCTGTACCAGTCTGAAATAGAGTGCAATGCGTTTCTGGGCGGCATAAGCAACAATTACAACACCAACTTGCTTCTGTCGCCGAACAGCAATCTGATTGTCGTCGAGGCAGATGAATTCGACCGGTCGTTCCACCAATTGTCGCCCTACATGGCCATCATCACCGCCGCCGACCCCGATCATTTAGACATTTACGGCAATGCGGCCGGTTTTCGTGAAGGCTTCGAGCATTTCACATCGCTCATACAGCCGGGCGGTGCACTGCTCATGCATAAGGGCTTGGACATCACACCGCGTTTGGCCGCAGGCGTGAAAAAATACACTTATTCCGAAAATGAAGGTGATTTCCATGCCGAAAACATCACCATCAAAAACGGGGAAATACGTTTTGACTTCGTGACGCCAAACGACACTGTAAAAGACTTGAAATTAGGCGTCCCTGTCAGGATTAACATCGAAAACAGCATTGCCGCCATGGCCATAGCATGGCTCAACGGCGTTTCAAACAATGAATTGCGCATCGGCTTGAGTTCGTATGCCGGAATTTACCGGCGCTTCAATATATTGGTGAAGAACGAACATGTCGTATTAGTCGATGACTACGCGCATCATCCGACCGAGTTACATGCCAGCATCGCATCCATCAAAGCCTTGTTTCCCGACAAAAAAATCACCGGCGTGTTCCAACCGCATTTGTACACACGCACACGCGATTTTGCAGACGGGTTTGCCAAGGAACTTTCGCAGTTAGACGAAATTATCCTGTTGCCCATCTATCCCGCGCGCGAACTGCCCATAAAAGGCGTAAGTTCCGAAATGTTGCTAGACAAGATAGGCAACAAGCATAAAATGCTTTGTCCCAAGGAAGATTTAGTGCAGTTGCTGGCTTCCCGCAACGATGAAGTCATCGTCACGTTGGGTGCCGGCGACATAGATGCCATCGTGCCGAAAATAAAGGACATGTTAGTACAGAAAAAGTGGAATTGACATAAAAAGATAAAAACCATTTGCATGAAGACGGTCCGTTTCATATTGCTTTGCATAAGTTCCCTGCTGGTAGTAGCCTATTTAGCATGGAGCGCTTGCTTTTTCGACCAGCAAGACGATGAAGCGACTTGCACAGCCGTCAACATATACATAAACGACAGCACCGAACGGCAATTCGTTTCCGCGCAGGAAATCATGCAGCTGCTGAACAAGAAAGGCCTCAATCCGTTGGGACGGGATATAGACAAAATCAAGATGACCCAAATTGAGGAGGCCATTTCCGCGCACACCATGATAAACGAAGCGGAATGTTACAAAACGCCGTCGCATAAAATAAACATTGAACTGACCCAGCGCGAGCCGAAATTCCGCGTCATCACCAGGACAGAGAGCTATTATGTAGACACGGAACGGAGAATAATGCCGACAAGCACGCAATACGCGGCCTATGTCCCTATTGTAAGCGGCAACCGAATCAATAAAAAACAAGCATGTGGCGAACTTTACGATTTCGTATCATTTATTGAGGACAACGATTTCTGGAATGCACAAATCGAACAAATATACATCCGCGAGGATGCAAAAATTGAATTGGTACCACGCATAGGCGGACACATTATCCTGCTCGGGAAACTGGACGGATACGAGCATAAACTGGACAAACTTTACAAGTTATACACGGAAGGTTTCAGCACAATCGGCTGGAGGGCTTATAAAGTCATAGATTTGCAATATAAAAACCAAATTGTTTGTAAAAGATAGGAGCAATTTATGGACGAGAACAACACATTGATTGCCATAGATTTGGGCAGCACACACATAACGGCCATTGCCGCACAACGCCAGGATGAAAATACGCTGAAAATCCTGGGGGACGAAACCATGCCGGTCAAAGACATCCAATACGGGATTGTTACCAAAACGACCAATGCCGCAATGAACATCAACAAATGCCTGAAACTGCTACAAAACCGGATACGACTGAAAAATGATATCGAATCCGTCTTTGTAAGTGTTGGCGGGCGGTCCATGCAAATGGTAGAGACGACTGCAAAACGCTATCTCGGCACACAACCATTCGTTTCCGCACAAGTGCTGGAAGACATGCGAAAAGAAGCGGAATCCAAATGCACCAACGAGAATCATACGGTTTTCTGCGTAACGCCGCACTATTTCATCCTGGACCAAACGACACAGGTATTGCAGCCTTTAAACCAGAAGGCCACCAACATAGAAGGACATTATGGTGTACTCATCGGCAACCCGTTGATTGCCAACAACCTGCAAAAATGTTTTGACCGGACGGGAATCCTGATAGAAAGCAGTTCCACCAAGCCGGAAGCCATTGCCACCGCATTGTTAAGCGCAGAAGAACGCGAGGCCGGTTGCGCCATCATTGATTTCGGCGGCGAAACCACAACCCTGAGCATCTTCAAAGATGGCAGCCTGCAACACGTTACCGTAGTTCCGTTGGGTTCACAACATATCACAAACGACATAGAGGCAACATTCGGCATCAGTGAAAAATATGCCGAGAAACTCAAACGGAGCAAAGGGCAAGCCTTGGAAAGCCTCGTGCAGCCCGTTTACATTGTAATTCCATCGAACAACCAACAGGAAGCCCCCGTGCGGGTTTCGACCAAGCAACTTGCATGTATCATTGAGGCACGCCTGGAAGAAATGACTGCAAAAATCTTCGGCCAGCTCAAAACCTGGGAACCCGAACTGGAAGGCAACCTGTATCTCACGGGCGGAGGCTGCATGTTGGCCAATATCACTGATTTCGTCCAGAAATATACCAACATGCCAGTGGAATATGGTTCACACATGGAATGGCTCAGCAATGACACGCCGGACGAATACTACAAACCATATTACAGCCAACTGATTGGAACATTGATTTTGGGGGACACATACAGAAAAGAGCATCAGGAAAAACAAAAGAAAAAACCCAAGATTCCAAAAGTCGGCAACTTCATGGAGCGCATGAGCGAGCATGTACTCAAATTTTTTGAAGATGATAATTAATACCTTATAGAATAGCATTATGGAAGGATACGAACCTTTACCCTTAGATTTGCCGTTGGCCGAAGAAAACATCATCAAAGTCATCGGTGTTGGCGGCGGCGGGAACAATGCCGTCAACCACATGTTTCGTCAAGGAATCAAAGACGTTTCGTTTGTCGTTTGCAACACAGACAACCAAGCCCTCATAAAATCGCCCATCCCGACAAAAATCCAGTTGGGCAAAAACACTACCGACGGATTAGGTGCAGGAAACCGTCCGGAAAGGGCGCGCGAAGCCGCCGAAGAAAGCATCGACCGCATCAAAGAAGTCCTTTCCGACAACACGCGAATGGTGTTCATTACCGCCGGAATGGGTGGCGGGACAGGAACGGGAGCATCGCCTGTCGTGGCACGTGTAGCACACGAAATGAACATTCTGACCGTCGGCATAGTAACCATTCCGTTTGCATTTGAAGGAGCCAAGAAAATACGCCAAGCCATGGAAGGCGTCGCACAGCTCAGCCAACATGTTGATGCAATTCTTGTCATCAATAACGAAAAATTACGAAAAATATATCCCGACTTGGAAATGTCCAATGCATTTGCCAAAGCAGACGACGTACTGACAAATGCCGCCAAGGCAATTGCAGAAATCATCACGATTCCGGGATATATCAATACTGACTTTGCCGATGTCTATACCATTTTGAAAGATGGGAATGTCGCCATTATGAATACTGGCTATGCGGCTGGAGAAGATCGCATAACCAATGCCATACAAGATGCATTGACTTCACCATTGGTAAACACAAGCGACATAAAAGGCGCCAGCAAAATTCTGCTGAGTTTTTACTGCTCGAATGAACACCAAATCAGAATGGAGGAAGTGGAACAGATACATGAATTCATGGCTACTGTAGGTGACAATGTAGAAGTGATTTGGGGTGCCACCTTTGATGACAGTTTGGGTGAACAAGTCAAAGTAACCATCATAGCGACCGGCTTTGCCGTCAGCTCCATTCCGGGTATGCCGCCCAAACTGCAAAAGGAAACGGACGGGAACGAACCAGAAGCTGCCACCAACGCGGAAACCGGAAACAAAACAGAGGCAAGCACACCGCCGACCGTGGATGAAGCCATCAAGGAATTTTACGGAAATTCTCCGCAAACAGCAACCAAGAGCAAGACAGAAGAATCCGGAAATACCGAAGACATAGCAGGTACAGAAGGAGACATACCTGTCATTTCCATTGAAGAAATAGATTGGGACAACGATGACGAACTAAAAAACAGCGTAGAAGTTCCTGCATGGAAACGAAAAATGCAATCTAAACAATAATAAAATATACCATTATGACTCTATTTGACAAAATAAGCGAAGACATTAAAAAAGCCATGTTGGCTCAGGAAAAAGTAGCATTAGACGCATTGCGTGGCATAAAAAAAGAATTTCTCGAAGCTAAAACGGCTAAAGGTGCAGCCGGTGAACTCAGTGACGAACATGCTGTCCGGATACTTCAGAAGATGGTAAAGCAACGCAAAGATTCCGCACAAATGTATATCGACGGCGGTCGGCCGGAATTGGCAGAAAAAGAACAAGCCGAAATTGCTGTCATAGAAAAATACTTGCCAGCACAAATGAGCGAAGCTGAACTGGAAGCCACATTAAAAGAAATCATCGGACAAGTGGGGGCTGCCGGCCCGCAGGACATGGGCAAGGTGATGGGCATTGCAACCAAACAATTGGCTGGCAAAGCTGACGGCCGAATGATTTCCGCCAAAGTAAAAGAACTGTTGAACAAATAATTTTTTCCTTGGGCGGATAAGGCTTGTACCTTATTCGCTCCTTGTTAAAAAAAATAGGACGCAATTTTGCCTGTATGAACGACTATCTGGATGAAAATGCAGCCGAAATAGTCCGTCGTTTCGAGCAATATCTGTCCGGCGAAAATCCGGGCTATTTTGATGTCGAAGAACTGGAAACCATTTCGGAATATTACTTGCACAAGGGACGGACCAAAGATTCGGACCGGGCTATCGATGTGGGTCTACGCCTGCATCCGGCAAGCAATGAACTGCAAATCAAACGGGCAAAAACCTATCTGGCCGCGGGTGAGATACACAAAGCCCTGGCGACTTTGGAACGCTTACCCAATACAAATGATTATGAAGCGCAATTGCTCAAAATAGATGCTTTTTCAAAACTGAACCGCAATGAGGAAGCCGAAGTACTTGCCGACCATCTGTTGAACAACAACGACAGTGACCTTGATAACATTTGTCTGGACATAGCATTTGTTTTCCAAGGGCAAGAAAAATTCCGCATCGCAGAAAAATTCCTGCTGACCGGCGACAAAATCAACCCATACAACATTGACTTGCTGTTTGAACTCGCTTATTGCCAAGAACGCCTCGAACAAACCGAAAAAGCCATTGACACTTACAGCCGTATTCTAGATATAGATCCCTACATGGGTGAAGCATGGTTCAACCTCGGCCAAATATATTTTGTACAAAAAAAATATGAGAAAGCCATTGAAGCATATGATTATTGTCTGACCATTGATAAATATGACTCATTGGTATGGCTACAAAAAGGGCATGTGCATTTTCAACTCAAACAATACAAAGAAGCCATAAAATGCTATACGGAATGTAAAGAAAATAATGTTGAAAAATGGCAGATAAATACTTTTATCGGAGAATGTTACGAAAAATTGGAAGATTTCAGCACAGCCATTTTATTCTATCAATATTCAATAGAAGAGGCTCCAGACAATTATGACGGCTATATAGGCATAGCTATTTGCATGCTGGAAGGCGACCGTTACCAAGAAAGCATTCCTATACTTGAAAAAGCCATTAGCTTGAGAGATGATGCTTATGATGCATACGTATATCTCGCTGAAGCATACAGCAACTTGGAAGAATTGGAAAAATCAGCCTCTGCCTATCAGAAATCATTGGAGATAGAGCCTTTACAGGCTGATACACTTATGGCATACGGCAATCTACTAATGGACATGAGCCGTTATCAGGATGCACTCGACTGTTACCTGAAAGCTATGGAATTAGATCAAAGCCTAGAACACGTCCATTTAATGCTGGCTGTGGCATATGCCAAACTGGAAGACTACGAAAACGCATTTGATTATTTGGATGTTGCCGCTACGAAAAACTCCAAAGCTATAGAAATGTTTTTCGAAATTTGTCCAGAAATCAGCAATTTGCTTACAAATTTATTGACAAAAAGAACAAATAACAACAAATAACACTTACAGAATGAAAAAAACAATTCTTGCAAGCATTTTGATCATTTGCAGCATAATCTGCGACGCACAAAACAACATGACAACAGCCAATGCAAAAACCGACACTCTTTCTATCTTGC
This sequence comes from uncultured Bacteroidales bacterium, assembly GCA_949282265.1. GTDB lineage: Bacteria > Bacteroidota > Bacteroidia > Bacteroidales > Paludibacteraceae > CALUNA01. Next base: position 47,463 of record CASDOZ010000002.1, read on the forward strand.
AAAAAGTCGAAAACTGGTACGGTGAGAACATGAATTACTGGAGTATTACTGCCCTTATGGCCATTGAAAGTTCCTTTATCCCGTTTCCGTCAGAAATCGTTATCCCTCCTGCCGTATACGTCGCCAACCACGAAAACAGCAGCCTGAACGTTACCGATTCATACACCATCAACGTATTGCTCATCATACTGTTCGGTACATTAGGTGCACTCATTGGCGCAATCATCAATTACGCGCTGGCAATTTGGCTGGGCAGACCCATTGTATACAAATTCGCAAATAGCAAAATAGGACACTTATTTTTGCTAAGCAGCGAAAAAATACAAAAAGCGGAAGAATACTTCAATGAACATGGAAAAATATCAACTTTTGTCGGAAGGTTGATTCCCGGCATCCGACAGTTAATTTCCATTCCCGCAGGTTTGGCAAGAATGAATTTCTGGACATTTCTTGGATTTACCGCCTTGGGAGCAGGTGCATGGAACATTATTTTGGCCTTGTTGGGATATATAGCCCATGGACAAGCTGATCTCATAAACCAATACAGTCACGAGTTGTCCATCATTATCATCATATTGTTCTGTATTGCCATAATTTGGTTGGGAATCCGGAAGTTCCGCAAACAACGCAACAAAGCATAAACGATATTTTTTAGCAGTCCAAACACAAATCTCCACAATAAAAACAGCGGGCAGACGTTGAACAATAGAATATTGCCCGGCCGGGATATTTTATGTATTTTTGCCGGAATATAAAAATATTATATTTTTTCAAGGTAAGACCAGGATATGATAGACTACATAAAAGGGACAATTACAGAACTCACACCGACGTACACCGTGCTGGAAACCGGCGGGATCGGTTATGAAATACACATTGCCCTGCCCACATTCACAGCGCTGACAGGCACAAAAGAGACGATTTTGTATATCCACGAAATTATCCGCGAGGATGCGCATCTGCTGTTCGGTTTCCGGACCAAAGGCGAACGTATGCTTTTCCTCCTGCTGATTACTGTGTCCGGCATCGGTGCAAACACGGCAAGAATGATCATGTCATCCTATTCTGCCGCTGAAATACAACAGATTATTGCGCAAGGCAACACGGCAGCACTTAATGCCATAAAAGGTATTGGCAGCAAAACATCACAGCGCATTATTGTCGAACTGCGTGACAAGATACAGAAAATCAGCATAGAGCCAAATGGTGAAACAATAAATATCAAACCCAACGCCAACAACAACGAGCTGAAAGAAGAAGCCGTTGCAGCATTGACGATGCTCGGTTTTGCGCAAAACCCATCTGCAAAGGTCGTGGACAACATCTTATCTGCCCAACCGACAGCAACCGTCGAACAAGTTATCAAAATGGCTCTGAAAATGTTATAAACCCTGAACCGCCTGCATGTTATAAAATCCGAATCCAAATTTTTGTTGAAGAGATATTTTTACATATTATGCGGCTGCCTTTATATCCTGTTAGCCAATGGGACAAGCCTTTATGCACAAGAAGCAGCAACTTCAGATAATGAAGCTGTTACTGATACGCTTCCTGTCCGTGTAAAACAACTCAAACAAGACACGTACGAAGATTTGGATTTGACCTACCCTTTCGACTTGCAGAATCCGGAAAACATAAACACTGTCGTTGAATATGACCCGGCAACAGGCAACTACATCATCCATACGCGGGTCGGTGAGAATGACATTTCCACACCGTTTATGATGACGGAAAGCGAATACAGGGATTACGCCGCCCGCAAAGCCATACAAAATTACTGGAAAGAAAAAAACAATACCGGCGAACGGAATAACGAAGAAAAGTTCAACATCACGGACATGAAATTCGACATCGGGCCAGCCGACAAGATTTTCGGGCCGGGAGGCGTACGCTTGAAAACGCAAGGCTCCGCAGAACTGCAATTCGGGTTCAACCATAATTACATAGACAACCCTGCATTGACTGAGAAATCCAGGAAAAACAATGTTTTTGACTTTGATGAAAAAATACAGCTCAATGTAAACGGCAAAGTCGGCGACAAGGTGAATTTCAACATGAACTACAACACCGAAGCTTCGTTTGATTTTGACCAGCAAGCCGTTAAACTTGCATACAAAGGCAAAGAAGATGATATCATCCAGAACATTGAAGCCGGTAATGTCAGCATGACGCTGAACAGTTCGCTTATTACGGGAAGCCAAGCCCTGTTCGGCGTCAAAACCGATTTGCAATTCGGCAAACTGAAAGTACAAGCCATCGTTACGCAACAGAATTCCGAAAGCCAGACAGTAAGCTCCAAAGGAGGCGCACAAACAACCGAGTACGAGATTGCCATTGACAACTATGATGAAAACCGCCATTTCTTTTTAGGGCATTATTTCCGGGACACATACGAGACATCCATGAGCAAGCTGCCGCACATTATGTCAGGTGTTACCATCCAACGAATCGAAGTGTGGGTAACGAACAAACGCGGCAATTATGACAACGCACGCAACATTGTAGCATTCATGGACTTGGGCGAACCCAAACATATAGACAACAACCATTGGGTTCCTGATGCAAGCAGCCAACTGCCCAGGAACAAGGCAAACTCACTATATAATGAAGTCATCAACTTGCCCGGCATCCGCGACATACAGCAGACAAACAATGTCCTGACCACACAATATGCAGGTGATGACATCAACGGCGGCGAAGATTACGAAAAAATAGAAAGTGCGCGCCTGCTTTCGTCCTCGGAATATACATTGAACAGTGCACTCGGAATTTTGTCCTTGCAGACCTCACTCAATCCGGATGAAGTGCTAGCTGTTGCATACGAATATACTTACGCAGGGCAGACCTACCAGGTCGGGGAATTTTCGACAGACGGCATAGAAGCACCCAATACATTAGTTGTCAAGTTATTAAAGAGCACAGCGCAAGATCCAAGTTTGGCAACATGGGATTTGATGATGAAAAATGTTTACTCCACAGGCGCATCACAAATGCAATCAGAAGATTTCGAGCTATACATCATGTACCGGAACGATTCTGTCGGTACGGACTTGCAATATATTTCCGAAGGCGACATCAAAAACAAAACCCTGCTGAAAGTAATGAACCTAGACAGGTTGGACAGCAAGCAAAACACGAACCCAGATGGTAAATTCGACTATGTGGAAGGTTATACGGCCCTGTCAAGTTCCGGACGTATCATATTTCCCGTGCTGGAACCATTCGGTTCGCATTTACGCAAGGCTATTAACAACGATGCCATTGCCGATAAATACGTATATGAAGAGTTGTATGATTCGACATTAGTCATTGCCCAAGAATTCAGCGAAAAGAACAAATTCGTTATCACCGGCAAATATAAAGGTTCCGCAGGAAATGAAATCCGCCTGAATGCCATGAACGTGCCGCGTGGTTCTGTTACGGTAACAGCGGGTGGAGCTACACTGACAGAAAACGTCGATTATACGGTCGACTATATGATGGGAACCGTTAAAATCCTGAACCAGTCTATTTTGGATTCAAATACGGACGTAAACGTTACATTGGAAAACCAGTCGTTATTCAGTATGCAACGGAAATCATTGTTCGGCACACATGTGGACTATGAATTCAATGAAAATTTGGTAGTAGGCGGAACCATCATGCACTTATCAGAAAGGCCTCTTACCACCAAGGTCAACACCGGAAGCGAACCTTTATCCAACACCATTTGGGGATTAAACACTTCGTGGAAGACTGAGTCACAGTGGCTTACCAATCTGATAGACAAATTGCCTTTCACAACGGCTACTGCACCTTCCACATTCTCCATTAACGCGGAGTTTGCACAGCTGATTCCTGGACACACAAAAGAAGTCAGTGACGCCGGACTTGCATATATCGATGATTTTGAATCGACAAAAACAAACATAGACTTACATTATTTTAACTACTGGAAGCTGTCAAGTACACCAAGCATGTTCCCTGAGGCGGCCCTCAGTAATAATGTACAATACGGTAAAAACAGGGCATTGCTATCTTGGTACACCATAGACCAAATCCTGAACGTACCGCAAAACGGGACTCCTACCCATCTGGCCAATGACAAAGACGCCCTTTCCGACCACCGCGTACGTGTTGTCAAGGTCAAGGAAATATATCCGGAAAGGCAATCGCTCGCCAATGAAGTTTCAAGGCTGAACATTCTGAACCTGTCTTACTATCCGAATGAACGCGGCCCGTACAATCTGGACAGCGACGGAATGAACTCAGATGGAACATTGTCCAATCCGGCCGACCGTTGGGGAGGTATCATGCGCAAACTTGACGTTACGGACTTTGAAACATCCAATATCGAATACATCGAATTTTGGATGATGGATCCCGCGCTGACCAATCCAAGTCCGACATATAAAGGCGGATACCTGTACTTCAATCTGGGAGACATCAGCGAAGACATTCTGAAAGATGGCAAAAAATCGTTTGAACACGGCTTGCCTATTGATGGTTCCACAGATGGCACGGAATCAACGGTTTGGGGACGTGTTCCCCGTGCACAATCAACCGTTACGGCATTCAGCAATGAAACCGGCGCCCGCGAGGCCCAGGATGTCGGCCTGGACGGTTTGAGCAATGAAGATGAGTTTTTGTTCACCGACCCGAACGGGAACATGACTTATAAAAATTACGTCGATGCCGTCAATGCGAAAATTGACGCTGCCACACGTGCCAGATGGCAGGATGACCCATTCTCGCCACTTAACGACCCGGCCGGCGACAACTACCATTTTTACCGCGGCTCCGATTACGATAATGCGGAAAAAAGCATAACGGAACGTTACAAATATTACAACAACACCGAAGGGAATTCACCGGAATCGGACAACAACCGGGAAAATTACAGCACGGCAGCCACCTTGTCGCCTGACATTGAAGACATAAACAGCGACAACACACTGAATGAGTACGAAAAGTATTACCAATACAAAATCAGAATCGCACCCGAAGCCATGGTAGTCGGTTCCAATTACATAACCAACAAAATAACTTCGAGCGTGCAACTCGAAAACGGCAACACGGTTGATGTGGATTGGTATCAATTCAAGATTCCCATCAGTGAATACGAGGATCGTGTCGGTAGCATCCGCAACTTCAAAAGCATACGTTTCTTCCGTTTGTTCCTGACAGGTTTCACGGAAGAGACACATTTGCGTCTTGCAACGCTTGATTTGGTACGTGGCGAATGGCGCAGCTACACGAAAACATTGTACGATATCACCAACCCACCTATTTCGGAAGGAAGCCTGGATGTGCAGGCGGTAAACATAGAAGAAGACTCGCGGAAAGAGCCAGTCAACTACCTGTTACCGCCAGGGATAACTCGGCAGACCGATCCGGGGCAAGTGCAAATGATAGAACAGAACGAGCAGGCAATGGTGTTACGTGTAACCAACCTTGCACCGGGAGATGCACGTGCCGTGTACAAAAACACCGCATACGACATGCGTAACTACAAACGTATGCAAATGTTCGTACATACCGAAGAACTGCTGGACGACCCGCAAGGATTGGAAGACTACCAACTGACTTGCTTCATCCGATTAGGTTCCGACATGGTAAACAATTACTATGAATACGAAATTCCATTGGTATTGACTCCTGCCGGCATATATTCCGACAATGACGCAAACCGTGCCATCGTATGGCCGGAAAACAATATGTTTGATTTTCCGTTTGAAGTATTAACAGATGCCAAGCAAAAACGGAACGCCGCCAAACGAAGCGGGACTCCAAACGTTGCAAACAACATTCCTTATTCCGTATACGATGAAGAAAAACCGCTGAACAAAATCACCGTATTGGGCAACCCAACTTTGGGTGAAGTGTCAAACATCATGATCGGTATCCGGAACGCCAGCAACGAAATAAAATCAGGAGAAATCTGGGTGAACGAAATGCGCATGAGTGAGTACAATGAAGACGGCGGCTGGGCCGCGATGGCCAATGCAGCACTGAGCCTGTCGGACATTGGACAATTCAATGTAGCCGGACGCATAGAAACAGCCGGTTACGGAAGCATTGAAAGCAACGTGCTCGACCGCAATATGGAAGACATGTACCAGCTCAGTTTCTCGGCTGCGTTAGAAGCAGGACGGTTATTCCCGGAAAAAGCAAAACTGCAAATCCCATTGTATTTTTCCTACACGAACGAGACACAATCACCCAAATATGATCCCTTAGACACTGATATTGAGCTACAAGATGTTTTAGACATATACGACTCAAAGCACGAAACCGATTCCATCAAAGAAATGGCACAAACAGTTGCCACAAGCCGTAACTTTACTGTTTCGAATGCCAAAGTAAACATAAAAAGCAAAAAACCGCAATTCTATGATCCGGCTAACTTTACGTTCAGCTATGCACACTCGGAACAAAACGAGCATACACCGGAAATCGAAAAAGATTTGGTAAAAACACAACGGGGTTCTATCAATTACGGGCACACATTTACACCTAAGCCATGGGAACCTTTCAAGAACAGCAAGGCATTGAGTAAACCGGCATTTAGAATCATAAAAGATTTCAATATCTATTATTTGCCACAAAACTGGTCATTCAACACAGAAATGACACGTACATTTACACAAACAGTCTTACGAGATTTCAGTGGTACGAACAGCGTAAACGATGACCTGATTTTCTCTAAAGACTTCATGTGGAATCGAGATTTCAGCATTGCATACGACTTGTCCAAGTCCATTAAATTCAGTTTGCAGACTGCCATGAATGCCAACATAGAAGAACCGTATTTCACTCCAGAAATCGGGAAAGAATACTATGAAGCATGGCGCGACACAGTAATGGCCAATATCATAAAACTAGGCAGACCATACGCATACCAACAGGTATTTTCAGCTTCATGGGCTCTGCCACTCAATAAGATTCCTGCTTTCGACTGGATTACAGCCAATGCCTCTTATAATTCCACTTACAACTGGAATCAGACTGCTGCATTGGATGACGAAAATATCGGTAATGTCATTTCCGGCATGGGTGCATGGCAGGCAGATGGAGCCTTCAACTTTGAAAAATTGTACAACAAATCAGATTACCTGAAATTTGTCAACCAACGTTATTCCGGCAGGCCGGTACAAAACAGGCGCTTCACGCCGAAAACATATACGCAAACCGTCTCTTCCACAGCAGGTGAGCCGGCCATCGTGAACCACCGCCTAAATGCAGAAAAAATAGAAGTAACAGCCGTGGACAAAAACGGACGCAACGTAAAAATCAAATACAAGGCAACCGACAAAAATGCCATCCGGATAATTTCACCCGCGAACATGGACAGCGTGTTGCTCACCATTGTCAGCCAAGACCCTAACCAACGCACCATCCCACAGCAAATCGGCGACATGACCAGCCGTTTCTTGATGATGCTACGGAAAGTATCCGTTACGTACAGGGAATCGAACAGTTTGACTGTGAACGGTTTCTATTACGAGCCAAAATTCATGGGACAAAAACGCGAAAGCGGACTTTATGCACCTGGATATGACTTTGCTTTCGGGTTCATTGACAAGAACTTCATGGACAAAGCGCGAAATAAAGGCTGGCTTTACATAAACGACAGTATTTCCAATCCATCGACAGCCGCATACACATCCGACTTTGACCTGAAAATAACGGCAGAACCACTGCCTGGACTCAAAATCAACGTGAACGGGAAACGCTACATAGCCAACAGCTCAACAATCCAAATGCTGGAAGATGGCAAAATGGAAACCTTTACAGGAAACTACAATATCACACAAGTAGCCATAGGGACTGCATTCACACGCATGGGAAAAGCCACCGACAATTATTCATCAGAAACCTATGACACATTTTTGCGTTACCGCGACATTATGGCTGGACGGTTACAAGGCATGTACAGCGACACGCGATACCCGAACAGCGGATTCATCAAAGAAACAAACCAGGCACTTGCAGACCAAGCATACAACTCCGAACTGGGAACTATCGCAACCAACTCGAGCGATGTGCTGATTCCTGCATTTCTGGCTGCATATACAGGCAGGGACATCCAAACCATCGACGTGAACCCGTTCCTGAAACTATGGCAAATTCTGCCAAACTGGACCTTGTCGTACGACGGTCTTGGAAAACTTCCATGGTTGAAAGATCATTTCAAGTCAGTCAGCCTGACACACGGATACACCTGTAAGTACACCATCGGAAATTACAGCTCTTATTCCAGTTGGGTCGGAATAGAAGGCAATCCGAACGGTTTGGGCTTTGTGCAAGATGTGCAAACAGGCAATCCAATCCCATCGTCAGCCTACGATATAGCAAGCGTATCCCTAACCGAGCAATTTAGCCCGCTGTTAGGCGTAAACGTAGCCATGAAAAACAGCATGACAGCCAAAGTGGAATACCGCAAACAACGCAACTTGACGCTGAACGTATCAAGCACACAATTGATAGAAAGCCGGAATGACGAATTTGTTGTCGGGTTCGGATACACAATCAAAGACTTCGATGTAATCCTCAAACTGAATTCCGACAAACAAAAACGAATCAGCAACGACCTGAAACTGACAGCCGATGTTTCTTACAAAGACATCAAATCGCTGTTGCGGAAAATGGAAGAAGGCCTGACACAACCATCAAGTGGGAACAAAGTGCTGGCTATCCGGGCAACTGCCGATTACGTATTCAGCTCAAAAATCAACATACAGCTTTATTTCGAGCACCAGGGAACAACACCACTGATTTCAACATCCTATCCGGTAACAAGTACGGATTTCGGGATCAGCTTCAAATTTATGCTAACACAATAAAAGCAACGACCATGTTAGTGATTTTCGATTTGGACGGCACCCTGCTCAATACCGTAGCCGATTTGGCAGCAAGTACAAACCATGCATTGGAATGTTGCGGTTTTCCGATCCATCCCGTCGAAGCCTACAACTATTTTGTAGGCAACGGCATCAACAAACTGTTTGAACGGGCCTTGCCGGAAAACGCACGGACACAAGAAAACATATTGCGCATACGGGAAAAGTTCCTACCATATTACAACCTGCATAAGGCCGATTTGACAAAACCATATCCGGGAATAACCGAACTGCTGGATGTCCTGCAACAAAAAAACATAAAAATAGCCGTGGCCTCCAACAAATACCAGGAAGGGACCGCCGCCTTAATGGAAAAATATTTCCCTAGAATTCGTTTTTCCGCCGTTTTCGGGCAACGTGAAGGAATACCCGTAAAACCCGATCCGCAAATCGGACATGATATTCTTACCCAAACCGGTTGTTCCAAGCAGGAAACACTTTTTGTCGGCGACAGTGCGGTAGATATGCAAACCGCACATAATTCAGGCGTCATTTCCATAGGAGTTACGTGGGGATTCAGACCACGTACGGAATTAGAAGCTGAGCAGCCGGACCATATAGCTAATACCACCGACGAATTGCTTGACATCATCTGGCTGCAATTTCAAAGAATACAGAAAACTAATCGATTATAAACAAGACAAGATATGAAAAGACTTTTATCCCTAATCGCCTTTTGTGGCGCACTCGGACTGAGCGCGCAGATTTACGAACCCATCACATGGCAGTTTGAACACAAAGCCATATCGGACACGACGGGTGAAATCCTTATCAAAGCCACTATCGACGACAGCTGGCATCTATACAGCATGGAATTACCGGAAGGTGGCCCCAAACCAACCAACATTGTTTTCGACAAGGTAGAAAATGCAACTTTAATCGGTGAAATAAGTTCCACCAGCCCCGTCGTTGAAGAATATGACGCCAATTTCGACATGACCCTGAGCTGGTATAACAACGAAGTTACCTTCACACAACAAATCAGCTATCCGGATGCATCTGCCATATATGTCAGCGGTTATGTTGAATACATGGCCTGCAATGACAAAACTTGCCTCCCGCCGACAGAAGAGACATTCAGCATAGGCAAAGCCACAAATACGGAAGAAACGGTTACAGATACATTGCCCGCAACAGCACTTTTCCAACCCATGTTCCAGACAGATTATTGGAAACCAGTCATACAAGAACTGCAGGCATATGGCAGCGACAACCCGACTTCCGACCATTCGTTCTGGTGGATATTCCTGACTGGATTCCTTGGCGGCCTGCTGGCCTTGCTTACCCCATGCGTCTGGCCGATTATTCCCATGACAGTCAGCTTCTTCCTGAAACGGGCAGACAACAAGGCACGCGGCAAACGCGATGCCATACTCTATGGCATTTCCATAGTTGTCATTTATTTGTTATTAGGTATCCTGATTACAGTCATTTTCGGGGCAAGCGCACTGAATAGCCTATCAACAAACGCATTTTTCAATTTGTTCTTTTTTGCACTATTGGTTGTTTTCGCCATATCATTCTTTGGTGCATTTGAAATTACCCTGCCCTCAAAATGGTCCACCGCAATCGACAGCAAGGCGGAACAGACTTCTGGCTTGTTAAGCATATTCTTAATGGCTTTTACACTGGCCTTGGTTTCGTTTTCATGCACAGGCCCTATTATAGGTTTTCTGCTTGTGGAAATTGCTTCGCAGAGCCTGCTCGCACCGGCAATCGGCATGCTCGGCTTCGCCATTGCACTGGCCATTCCGTTCAGTCTGTTCGCTTTCTTCCCCACCCTGCTCAAATCACTGCCAAAATCGGGTGGCTGGCTGAACGTAGTAAAAGTGGTATTGGCCTTTATCGAACTTGCTTTCGCCCTGAAATTCCTGTCAGTAGCCGATTTGGCATACGGATGGCATATACTTGACCGTGAGGTATTCATCGCGCTGTGGATTATCATTTTCTTCCTGCTGGGACTTTACCTGTTGGGAAAACTCCGCTTCGAACACGATTCCGAGACACAACACGTTTCTGTACCGCGACTGTTCCTGGCCATGATATCGCTCGCATTTTCCGTCTATATGCTTCCCGGACTGTGGGGCGCGCCGCTGAAAGCCATCAGTGCATTCGCACCACCATTGCATACGCAGGACTTCAACCTATATGACAACGAAGTACATGCCTTATTCACTGACTACGATGAAGGCATGGGCTATGCAGCCCGGATGGGCAAAAAAGTTGTGGTCGATTTTTCAGGATACGGCTGCGTCAATTGCCGCAAAATGGAAGCGACCGTATGGACCGACCCCACCGTAAGAAATATGCTCGAAGAAGATTTTGTGCTGATTACGCTTTATGTTGATGACAAGACGCCGTTGAAAGAACCGTTCACGATTACCGAGAACGGGAAAACACGTACATTGAAAACAGTGGGCGACAAATGGAGCTATCTGCAACGCAGCAAATTCGGCGCGAATGCACAACCTTTCTATGTCATGCTTGACAATGATGGAAATCCGCTAACACATAGTTATACATTCGATGAAAATCCGGACAATTTCGCCAAATGGCTGAAACGATAAAGAAACAACAACGTCATCTCATTTGACCGCTAAAATGTAGAGGCTGTTGCACAAGGCACAAGATTTTTGTACTTTTGCAGGTTGTACCGCAAATAGATTGGCGGCAAATCGAATACATAAGACACAGGAAAATAACTATTTCTAATAATAAACAAAATTTGAATTATGGCTTCACAAGAAGATGTTTTCAAAAAATTGGTAGCGCACTGCAAGGAATACGGATTTGTATTTCCTTCAAGTGAAATTTATGATGGCCTTGGTGCTGTCTATGACTACGGGCAAAATGGTGTAGAATTAAAAAACAACATAAAGAAATACTGGTGGGATTCCATGATTCTGCTGCACGAAAATATCGTCGGCATTGATGCCGCTATTTTCATGCACCCGACAACATGGAAAGCATCGGGGCACGTTGATGCATTCAACGACCCGCTCATCGACAACAAGGACAGCAAAAAACGCTATCGCGCCGACGTGCTTATTGAGGAACAACTGGCCAAATACGATGAAAAAATAAACAAGGAAGTTGAAAAAGCCGCCAAAAAGTTCGGGGAAAGTTTTGATGCGGAACTCTACAAAAGCACAAACCCACGCGTTCAGGAACATATCGTTAAACGCGATGCACTCCATGCACGTTACGCCAAGGCGCTTAACGAAAACGACCTTGTCGAATTGAAAAATATCATTCTGGACGAGGGCATCGTCTGCCCCATCAGCGGCACGCGCAACTGGACCGATGTACGCCAGTTCAACCTCATGTTCTCCACCGAAATGGGTTCCACCGCCGATGGTTCCATGAAAATTTTCCTACGCCCGGAAACGGCGCAAGGTATTTTCGTAAACTTCCTGAACGTACAAAAGACCGGACGCATGAAAGTACCTTTCGGCATTGCACAAATAGGCAAGGCTTTCCGGAATGAAATCGTCGCCCGCCAGTTCATTTTCCGTATGCGCGAGTTCGAACAAATGGAAATGCAATTCTTTGTACGTCCCGGCGAAGAGCTGAAATGGTTTGAACATTGGAAACAATTCCGCTTGAAATGGCACAAGGCACTCGGTTTGGGTGACCACAAATACCGTTTCCACGACCACGACAAACTGGCACACTATGCCAACGCCGCTACCGACATTGAATTTGAAATGCCTTTCGGATTCAAGGAAGTGGAAGGCATACACAGCCGTACAGATTTCGATTTGAGCCAACATGCCAAATACAGCGGAAAGAAAATCGAATATTTCGATCCGGAACTGAACAAAAGCTATACGCCCTACGTTATCGAAACGTCCATCGGTGTGGACCGTATGTTCCTTTCCATCATGTCGGCCGCATACACCGAAGAAACATTGGAAGGCGGTGACAGCCGCGTTGTTCTGAAACTGCCGGCCGTGCTTGCGCCAGTCAAAGCCTGCATCATGCCGTTAGTCAAGAAAGACGGCCTGCCGGAAAAAGCGCGTGAAATCATGAACATGCTCAAATTCGACTTCAAGTGCGCATACGACGAAAAAGATTCCATCGGGAAACGCTACCGCCGCCAAGATGCCATTGGCACGCCTTTCTGCGTAACCATTGACCACGAAACGCTGAACGACAATTGCGTAACCGTCCGCCACAGGGATACCATGCAGCAGGAACGTGTCAACATAGAACAACTGCACGCCATGCTTGCCGACGAAGTGAACATGAAAAAACTGTTCAAGAAGATTGTTGAGGAGTAACCAATACCATTACAATTGAAAATCTCCGTTCCGCAATGGAACGGAGATTTTCAATTTATTAGCCAGCAAAAATGGGCTGGATTGTAAAAAAAACAACCCAGCCCATTCCCTATAAATTACCAACCCTTAAAACTTCAATCCCAATGTTACCACCACATTATGGTTTTGCGTACGTACAGTTGCCGGAGTTACCGCATAAAGCAATGAACTGGAATCAAACGCATAAAAATCATGCAAACCCAGCCTATACTGGTATGCAAAATCAACATACCACCACGTTTCACGATAACCAAACCCGCAACTTGCATAAGCAGTTCCCCGTTCTTTCCAATAACTCATATCTGTAACCATGCTGTTTGACCACATGTTACCCAACAACTTGGCCGCCTCAGTCTTGGTTACCGGCGTCTGATAAGCAGCTCCCGCACGAATTGACCAATTGGATGTAGGTTTGACTTCCGCACCTACTTTTACAGTATGCTGGTCACGCAATGTCGTACGGATACTATTATTTTCCACAGAAAAATTAGCAGTATTGCCGCTCCGGTCCGACAAAGTCATGTTCCTGTAATTGGCATAATTATATTCAAAACTCAACAAACCTATTTTACCAAAGACCAAAGCCAGACCGGCATTCAATTTAAGCGGGGAATACATCCGGTAATACGAATAACCGTATGACCCAGGAGCGGTAGAGCCACGAACGGCGGTTGAATCTTGTATATTATACGAATCATATTTCAAAGCGGCATCATACGTGTCCGTCAATGAAAAAATAGTCGGTGTCTGTACGGCAAATCCCAAACGAAGCATATTAATCGGCCGAGCTATGATACCAGCAGTAAAATTCCAGCCGGCACCCGATGTCCAAAAAGAATTATCCAGCGAGAAGCCGCCACCTGCACCAAAATTTTCTTGATACACAGACTGCAATGAATAAGTCATGGTAAGCATATTAAATCCGGCACCTATATATATCCGGTTTCCGAAATTACCACCCCAACTAAGCGAAAAATTATTGATGGAACCGCTCTCATAAGCAGAATAAGATGGCGTTACTTTTTCATCTTTGCCCAAAATGGAAACCCAGGAATCATTTGTCGCCGGATTTATCAAATATCCTTGATAGCCCATTGTCGGCAACCAAGCTTGATAATCATACGGATTGTATCCAGCATCGGTATATTCAAAATCAGTAGCGGGAGTTTTGTTGAAATTCGCGTATGTCGCCATAAAATCCGTCAATGACGCGGAAGTTGCCCCACTGTTGATGCTTACACGTCGATTGAATGTCTTCAAACGGTCGTACTGAAAAGAGAAACTATGCGAAACCAAGCCCTTTGTTTTACCCTCCCGTGTAAAATTAGCGACATACGTCGCCTGCGTAAACGGCGACTTAAAATTATTATCCGGCGTATAAATGCCATTCCAAACGCTATTTGTAAGAGCCGTATTGAACTCCATGGTCATGCTTGCTTCCGAAGTCCGGAAAACACCCAAGGCAGCCGGATTGTCCTTTATGGCGGAAACATCACCGCCCAAAGCACCGAATGCGCCACTCATGCCTACATAACGTGCAGAACCCGTTATATCCGTAGAAGCAATACGCACTGCATCAAATTCATCTTGGGCCACGGCCAGCATGGACATACAAGCCAACCCGAATATGCAACTTATTTTTTTCATATTGTCACGAAATTAAAATCCTTACTGAATTATCGCCGGCCGCCACCACTGCTACGTGAACCGCCACTGCTCACCCGGCTGCCGCCCGAACTGAACGAAGAACTGCGTCCAGTCGATACGCCGCCGGAACGATACGAACTTGTGCTGCTGCTCCGGGTAGTTGTCCCGGTTGAATAGCTGCTGTTACGAGTAGCCGTTGAGGTCGAAGGCCGAGATGAATAACTGCTGTTGCTCCTGCCGGAATAGGATGTGGAAACAGAAGTACGGCCGCTCGTGGCAGGACGGCTCATGGTCGCGGAAGAACTCCTGTATGTCCCGGATGAACCTGTCGCCGTTGTATATGAACTCCTGCCGGCGGATGTAGTTGTTACATTTGTGCGTGAAGTTGTTGTTCCTGCACTTGTTCCGGTTCTATACGAGGCCAAATCACGTGTTGCCGTTGTCCGGGAAGGACTTGCTCCGCTTGTGCCGGCACGTCCAGTTGTGATATTTGCCGCCGTGCCGGTACGTCCGGAAACAACCGCCGAACGGGTCGTGCGTGCAGCACTTCCGTCTGAACGAAGCGTCCGGTTTGTCGTTCCATCCGAGACGGCTGTATATGCAGTACGTGTCGATGTACGAGTGCCTGTACTTACCCGCGTACCGGCGGCAGATGCCGTGGTTGATGTTCCACCCGTACGGGAACCTCCAGATATTCCGCCTACGGCTGTAACACCCGAATTTCCGACCCGCGTGCCGCTTGCATAGCGATTGCCAGCAATGTAATTCCCGTCAATATAATGATGATGGTGATGATAGTGGTAAGGATAATATGGATTATACCAACCATAATAATAAGGGTCATACCACGGATTATACCAACCGTAATTCCAACCTACCGACCATCCCCAATTGTAGCCGTACCAGGAATAATATGAGCCCCAATAACCATAGGGATTATAACGCCATGCCCATGGGTTGTAGAAAGCCGGCGAATACATATAGTCAAAATAATACGGATTCGTCCAAGTCGGCGTTACATATGCATACGAACCATCAATATACACATTCCAACTGTCATCATCCAGGAAATAAATATCCGTATATCCCGGATCGCTAATGTGAATGGCAAATTTCGGATTGTGGAAACGCGCAATACGGTTCGCATATTCCAAATCCGAATCCGAGCCAACAAAACCGTTCAGATATTCGCCTTCCGTTGCCATTTCGATTGCATCCGAATCGGATGCGACAACAAGCGTATCGGAAGATTGGGAGGCTGCATCATTGTCGATGTAAACAATTTCCAAGGCGCCATTTTTACGATTGGCTTTTTTCTGCCGGGCAGCTTCTGCTTCCCGTTGGGCATCTTCGGGCGTGAAGTAAATATCATCAATAAATGCTTCACCGAACAAACTGGAAGAGAAGGCAAGCAAAATACTGCAAATAAATAATGGTTTCATATATCGTTAATTTAAGTCCTTCAATCACTCTGTTTTTACGCAATTATTATGCCAACAAACAAGCAAGCGGCATTCTTCTTGTGTTAAAAACGCCGCTTGCAAAAATCAATATAATTTGCTGATTAATTGTAAATTCCATTCAACAATTTTCCCAACTGCACACCTGCCGCATACAAGCACCAATCCAAATCAGCATTGAAGCGATAAGCATAATGATAATTGTTTTTATCGCCCTTTTGCTGGTAATCATAAATGGCTTGCCTGATTGCATAACATTTCTGGACCGCTTCGAGCAGAGTCATTTGCCGCACCGGTTCATTCTCGTATTTGTCACACAAATAACGGCTGTATTCCGAATATGAATATTGCCGGTTCTCAATCAGGTAACGGTCCCAGAGCGTATGCAATTTCACACTTTTACCAAACCATTTCAAATAAATCTTATTACCGCCCAAGTCCTCAACCCGTCCCAAATGCATGGGTTGCATACAATCACCGACAAAATGCACAACAAATTTCAACGCATCCGCGTTGGAGGGATCTTGCTCCAGCACACGGGCCAGACTGTCCAAAGCATAAAACAAGTATTCGCCTTCGCGCTTCGGCTCATTCCACAAATCCGCAATATCCTGCCCAGACATGCCGTCGGCAAGATTCTGGAAATGCCATTGGTAGCTGTACGAATATTGCTTGTCGCTTTTGATGTCGTCCGCCCACGAAGCATAATAAACGATGCCGTGTGTTCCCAAGATGGCATCCACTTGCTTACGGGCCTTTTTGGTCAATTGCCCGTATGCGATGTCTGCAACTATGCGATGCCCGACAGCATCATAGCCGGCCGCCTGCCAGACAAACAGGAAAGACAAGGCAAAAAAAGACAGAATCTTTTTCATAATTACTTAAAACCGATAATTTGACGAACTTCCTTCAATGTATTGGCTGCGCTCGCACGAGCCTTCTCGGCACCAAGAGCAACCACTTTGTCCAAATAACTCTCATTTGCCGCAATATCCAGGATACGTTCCCTGATTGGCGCACAAAAGGCATTAATATCTTCGGCCAACTGCTTTTTCATGTCGCCGTAGCGAATGGCACATGCATTATACTGCGCATTGAAATAATCATACGTTGAAGGTTCCGAAACGATTTCCATCAGTGTAAACAGATTCTGAATAGGCTCCGGCTTGGCAGCATTTGGTTTCGTGGGGCCACTGTCCGTTACGGCTTTCATAACCTTTTTCCGGATAGTTTTCTCATCATCTATCAGATAAATGGCGTTCCCCTCGCTTTTGCCCATCTTGCCGGAACCATCCAAGCCAGGCACTTTCACAGCTTTGCTTGAATAATAGAAAGAAGCCGGTTCCGGGAACAGTTCAACCCCATAGGTAGCATTGAAACGGCGGGCAAAACGACGGGCCATTTCCATATTCTGTTCCTGGTCCTTGCCCACAGGTACTTTCACAGCCTTGTGAATCATAATATCAGCGGCCATCAAGGTGGGATAGGTCAACAGTCCGGCACTGACACTATGTTTGTTTCCCTCATTGAAGATTTCACGTTCCACGTCACCATCGCTGGTGTGCACCCTGTCAATGTGCAACTGCTGGCGCGCCTTGTCCTTGAAAGAAGTGGTCCGCATCAATTCACCGATGCCGGCATTCATATTCAGATACAAATAGAGTTCGACCACTTCCGGCACATCGCTCTGCACATAAATAGTCGCCTTTTCCGGGTCAATGCCACAAGCCAGATATTCAGCTAAAATGGTCCTGACGCTCCGGCGGATATTTTCCGGATGCGGATGCGTGGTAAGTGAATGCCAGTCGGCTATAAAAAAGAAACATTTATATTCATCCTGCATTTGGACAAAACCTTTCACTGCTCCGAAATAATTCCCCAAATGCAAATTTCCGGTAGGCCGGATTCCACTAACTACAATTTCCATTTCATTTCCTGTTTTATGCATATCCAAACATAGAAAACTTGCAGGCGCTGGCACCAGCCATTTGCCTGCAAGTTCCCGATTTTTCATTAGTTTTATTCAATAGGTATTTGCCGTTTGATGCGCTGATCCAAGGATGTCAACGTTTCCGTTGAAGCTACGCCCGGAATTTCCTGAATTTTACCATTCAACAATTCCATCAAATGCTCGTCATTCCGCGCATACAATTTTACCAATATTGTATATGCACCCAACGTATACTGTGATTCCACTATTTCTGGAATTTTTTCCAATTCAGTTACCACACTTTTATACATGGATCCTTTTTCCAACGTAATGCCAATATAAGCACACATTTGATAACCCAACATTTTTGGGTTTACATTATAACCAGAACCAATAATGACGCCTATATCAAATAAACGCTGTACACGCTGATGTACAGCTGCCCTTGATACACCACATGCTTCAGCTACATCTTTAAACGGAATTCTAGCATTCTGGGTTATTATCTGCAAAATTTTACGATCTAATTCATCAATCTTCTCCATGATATCTTTTGTCTAAATTATGGGGCAAAAATAGAAATTATTTGTCAAAATCACAACTTATATAGGTATAAAAAACCGAATTTCTATCTATTTGATGGCATTTTGTCAAAATTGCCTTATCAGATCTCAACCAATATAACACTTCCCTTACAAGGATTAAAAATACAATTTGTCATAAAACTTCATGAAAGAAAAAATGGCAAGAAAAGAGTCCTTATTTTCTATTTTTTACATAACATTTTTAGTTGTAAAAATTTGTTATTCATAAAAACAAAAACTATTTTTGTAACCGGATCGTTCTCTTTTCAAAAAACAATCTATCATATCAACCATATTTTATATACGCATGAAACATACCTCTGGGAAACACACAACAACTGCACTATTATCTTTTTTGGGGTTGCTTCCATTTGCAATCATAGCACAAAATCCATCAGACAGCAACAAAGAAAATATACAAACTAAAGACACAACATTATTAGCAGAAAACATCAATATAGGTTATGCCACAGGAAACCAGCAGAGTATTTCCGGATCAATTGACAAAGTTTCCGAAGAGCGAATGAACAAAGGTTTTGTCTCCACGCCGCTGGATGCCCTCAGCGGACAAGCTGCCGGCGTGAACGTAATAAGCGGTGAAAACCGTGCGGCCGTCCTGTCATCCGTACGAGTACGCGGCACCACCTCACTGACCGGCGGGAACGACCCGTTGGTCATTATTGATGGCGTATCCGCCGACATAGATATATTGAACACCATATATCCGGCAGACATAGAAAGTTTCACCATTCTCAAAGATGCTTCTGAAACCGCACAATATGGTTCCAGAGGAGCATCCGGCGTCATTGAAGTAGCCACAAAAAAAGGGAAAAACGAATCGTTCAACGTAAATTACAACGGGAACATCGGCATCCAAGCTGTTTACAAAAACATAAACATGCTTTCCGCTGACGAATTTCGCGCCGTCGCACGCCAAGCAGGCATAGACATTCTGGACTTGGGCTACGACACGGATTTCCCAAACGCCATTACACGGCCTGCATTCATGCAAAACCACCATATCGCTTTCGGAGGAGGCACAAAAGCATCCAACTATCGTGCTTCACTGGGTCTATTAGACAAACAGGAAGTCATTCAATCGGATAAACAACAAAATTTTACCGCAAAAATCAACTTTACGCAACGGGCTTTCCAAGACAAACTGAACATCGACATGGGCATGTTCGGCTCTTTCCAGAAAAACAGCTATCTAACTGACATACAAAAGACTTTCTATTCCGCAGCAGCATTCAATCCAACCTTTCCCGCCCACAAGAACCCAGAAACCGGTTCATGGGACAATACCACCAATGCCAGCCAAATAACCAATCCGATTGCATGGCTGGAAGTGCAAGACGATGAAGCCAATGCACACTTCAACACACACGTACAAGTATCCGTCGAACTATGGGAAAACCTGATTTTTTCCATGTTCGGCTCTTATTCATACAATTCCATCGGGAATGCCCAGTATTTCCCGACAAGCGTTTTGGGACATGGACAAGCCTATCGGGGAAACCGGCAATCCGAAGACTTGATCGGGCACTTGAAACTGAACTACACCGGCTCTTGGGGAGCGCACAAATTAGATGTACTCGGCCTTGCCGAAGCACAACGAACAATCACAAGCGGTTTCTACACGACCGTTACCAATTTCACGACTGACGAGTTCGGTTACAACAATTTGCAGGCCGGCGCCGTCCGCTTGTGGGAAGGAACCGGTTCCTCGTATGAATCCCCGCGTCTGGTTTCTTTCCTCGGACGCTTCAATTATGTATATGCAGACAAATACGTCGCAACCGTAAACCTCCGCACCGACGGTTCATCAAAAGTCGGCATAAACAACCGTTGGGGATTTTTCCCATCAGCATCGGCCGCATGGGTTATCAGCAAAGAAAATTTCATGAAAGACGTTGCTTTTATTAACAACCTGAAAATAAGAACCGGATACGGTTTGTCCGGCAACCTCGGTGCCATAGATTCGTACAACTCGTTGCAATTGCTGAAACCGAACGGCATTGTTTCCGTTGACGGTTCACCTACTGTGACCATGGGCGTTATACGAAATGCCAACCCGGATTTGAAATGGGAAGTGAAACACACTTTCAATGTCGGCATCGATGCGGCGATATGGGACAACCGCCTGATTTTTGCAACCGATTATTATTACGCAAAAACTACCGACATGCTCTACCTGTACGATGTCAGCGTGCCGCCGTTTGCATACAACAAACTACTGGCAAACCTTGGTTCCATGCAAAACACAGGCGTGGAATTGGGCATGGGCATCACACCCGTGCAAACCAAAGATATAGATTTGAACATAAACGTAAACTTGACTTTCCAACAAAACAAATTATTGTCATTGAGTGGGACGTACAATGGTCAGGAAATGTCCGCTCCGCTCTACACCCCGATAGCCGACCTGAACGGCGCCGGTTTCCACGGAGGGAACAACCATATCGTCTATCAAATTGTAGGACAGCCGCTCGGAGTTTTTTACCTGCCACATTGCACAGGCCTCGTAAAACAAGCTGATGGAAGTTACAAATATGGCATTGCCGACCTGAACGGTGGCGGCGTCAGCATAGAAGACGGCGAAGACCGGTATATAGCCGGCCAAGCAATGCCCAAAGCCATGCTCGGATCCAATATCAGCCTGCGTTACCGCGACTTCGACATCTCGCTACAAATCAACGGTGCGTTTGGGCACAAAATCTACAACGGGACAGCACTCAGCTACATGAATATGGGCAGTTTTCCTGACTACAACGTCATGAAAGGCGCACCCGAACTTAACATAAAAGACCAGACAGCCACTGATTACTGGCTTGAAAAGGGGGATTATATTAACTTCAATTATCTGACAATCGGTTGGAACATTCCATTGGGAAAATGGCAAAAATATTTCCAGTACATCCGCGTGTCTTGTTCCATAAACAACTTGGCTACCATCAGTGCATATTCAGGACTTACACCACTGATTAACAGCTCTATCGTAAACAACACACTCGGTATTGATGACAAACGCACATATCCTGTCTATCGTTCCTATTCAATCGGACTTAACTTCCAATTTTAAACACCAAGAATATGAAAAAGACGCATATATTTCCAATCACAACCTGCATATTGGCATTGTCGCTAGGTTCATGCAACCAGTTTTTAGAAGATACACCACGTGATCAAATTCCAGGAAGCATAGGGGTTGACAATCCGACCGAGATTTATATCCGTACCGTGGCTACCTTGTATAATTACATAGGCGGATATGAAGACAGCCAAGGGCTACAAGGCACTTATCGTGGAATATACGACCTGAACACCTTCACCACAGACGAAGCCATTATTCCGACACGCGGCGGCGACTGGTACGATGGAGGTTTCTGGCAAGGATTGTTTTTACACGACTGGGGAACAAACAATTATGCCATACAAGCCACATGGGAATACCTGTACAAGGTCATTGTGCTTAGCAATCAATCCATCGAACAACTCGATGCGTTCCAAAAGGAACACCCTGACTTTGATTTGACCGCGTGGAAAGCAGAAGTCCGTGCATTACGTGCCATGTATTATTACTACTTGATGGATCTGTTCGGCCACGTGCCACTCGTTTTATCTGCCTCAACACCCATTGGACAAGTAACACAGCAGCCCCGCAGCCAGATATTCGAATTTACCGTCAATGAATTATTGGCCGCGTTGCCAGATTTGAGCAACGAACGAAGCAATGCACTCGGCAGCTATTACGGCAGGATAACCCGCCCCGTAACCCATTTCCTGCTGGCAAAAATCATATTGAACTACGAAGTCTATGCCGATAATGACTGGACAGACGGCACACGCCCAGACGGGAAGAACATAACGTTTAAAATCGGCAACCAGAAACTTAATGCTTGGCAAACCGTACAAGCCTTTTGCGACAGCCTTGAAAAATTCGGATACAGCCTCGCACCAGCCTATACGGACAATTTCAAAGTATATAACGAAACATCACCGGAAAATATCTTTACCATTCCGATGGACAAATACACCTATACCAACCAAATGCAAAACCTGTTCCGCTCACGGCATTACAATCATGCAAAAGCATACGGGTTAGGCGGAGAAAATGGCTCATGCGCAACCGTCGAAGCTTTGCAGACTTTCGGATACGACACCGACAGCACCGATAGCCGCTTCGATGCCTGCTATTACGCCGGCATTGTAACAGACCTTAAAGGCGACACCGTACGTCTGGACAACGGCACCATACTGGAATACTTGCCATGGCATGTCAAACTGGACTTATCCGGGCTACCGGAAGAAAAAACGGCCGGCGCACGCATGAAAAAATATGAAATAGACAACCAGGCGACCAAAGACGGGAAACTGTCGGACAACGACATAGTCCTGTTCCGTTATGCAGACGTGTTACTTATGAAAAGCGAAGCGAAAGTGCGTAACGGAGAAAACGGCGATACCGAACTAAACGCCGTCCGTGCGCGCGCCGACATGCCGCCACGCCCGGCGACCTTGGAAAACATCTTGGCCGAACGGCAACTCGAACTGGCTTGGGAAGGCTGGCGCCGCCAAGATTTAATCCGTTTCGGGAAATTCACACGAACATACAGCGAGCGGCCGGCATTACCGAAGGAAGAAAACGGTTATACAACCGTCTTCCCAATACCGGATAATATTTTGTCACTCAATCCCAGTTTGACCCAAAATCCCGGTTATTAAAAAGTCCCAAACCCGTAATTTCCTACGATAAAAACAGTATCTTTGCGATTGTAAAAAAACAGCACATACCATGCAACCATTGGCAGAGCGGATGCGTCCGC
This sequence comes from uncultured Bacteroidales bacterium, assembly GCA_949282265.1. Classification (GTDB taxonomy): domain Bacteria; phylum Bacteroidota; class Bacteroidia; order Bacteroidales; family Paludibacteraceae; genus CALUNA01. Next base: position 71,114 of record CASDOZ010000002.1, read on the forward strand.
ATACATTAGACGAATATATCGGCCAAAAACATCTGGTCGGCAAAGATGCCGTTTTACGCAAAATGATCGAATCAGGAAATATTTCCTCATTCATTTTGTGGGGACCTCCGGGTGTCGGCAAAACGACACTTGCCAAAATCATTGCGAACCAGTTGGATCGCCCTTTCTATACTTTAAGCGCAGTAACGTCCGGTGTGAAAGATGTGCGTGAAGTCATCGAAAAGGCGAGCAAACAACGTTTCTTTTCCGCTGCCAATCCGATTCTGTTCATCGATGAAATCCACCGGTTCAGCAAAGCGCAACAAGACAGTTTGCTCGGTGCTGTGGAAAACGGAACGGTAACACTGATCGGCGCAACCACCGAAAACCCATCGTTTGAAGTGATTACTCCCCTGCTCTCACGCTGCCAGGTGTATGTGCTGAAACCACTTGAAAAAGCTGATTTGCTGGAACTCGTCCATCGGGCACTGGCACAAGACAACGAACTGAAAAACAAACATGTGGAAATCAAGGAATATGACGCCATATTGCGCTATTCCGGCGGAGACGCCCGCAAATTGCTGAACATTCTGGAACTGGTCTGCAACGCATCCGATGCAACCGACACCGTTATCATTGACAACCGTACTGTCACGGAACGACTGCAGCAGAATCCAGTTGCCTACGACAAAGATGGCGAAATGCACTATGACATCATTTCCGCCTTTATCAAATCCATACGCGGGAGCGACCCCGATGCTGCCATCTATTGGCTGGCACGCATGGTTGCTGCAGGCGAAGACCCGAAGTTCATTGCGCGGCGGTTAGTCATATCGGCCGCGGAAGACATCGGGTTAGCCAACCCAAATGCCCTTTTGCTGGCCAATGCCTGTTTTGATGCACTCACAAAAATAGGTTGGCCGGAAGGACGGATTATTTTGGCAGAAACCACCATTTATTTGGCAACCTCGCAAAAGAGCAACTCTGCCTATCTAAGCATAGACAGCGCCTTGGCTTCTGTAAAAGAGACTGGAAACTTGCCGGTGCCGCTGCATCTGCGCAACGCCCCGACACAGCTGATGAAAGAACTGGATTATGGGGCGGAATATAAATACGCACATGATTTCCCGAACCATTTTGTCAAGCAGCAGTTCCTACCGGACGAACTGAAAAATGCAAAATTCTGGCATCCGCAAGGAAATCCGGCCGAACGCAAATTGGACGAATGGATGAAGTTCCTGTGGGATGGAGATAAAAAATAAAGACAAAAGGCGACCTGAAAAAGTCGCCTTTCCTGTTGTAACAATCACGTTCAATCTAGAAAACGCATAGCTTTCATCGGGCATTTCTGTACACATTTCCCGCACGAAATGCAAATTTCGTTATCTACCACAGGGAATCCGTCCAAGCCTTGCGTAATTGCCCCGACCGGGCAAAGCCTAATCAACGGGCACACGTGGTCATGCGGACACAATGTTTTGTCAACTGCAACAGCCATGACTATTTTTTCAACAAAATGTCGTTAATTGCATCCACAAACGAAGATTTGGGCATAGCCCCCTGCGCCATTTGAGGTTGTCCTTCCATCGGAATAAACAAAATGGATGGAATGGAACGGATTCCGAACACAGCGGCTAATTCCTGTTCTTTCTCTGTATCCACCTTGTAGATATCAATACGCCCTTCGTATTCAGTAGCCAGTTCCTCCAATATGGGCGCAACCGCCTTGCATGGACCACACCACGAAGCATAAAAATCTATAATAGCCGGTTTATCACCTAAAAATTTCCATTCACCGGGATTAGCTTCATAATTAACAACCTTGGTCAAAAATTCAGCTTTTGTCAAATGTTTCACACTCATTGTTTCTGTTTTTTTAGTTTGTCCCGTACATGACATAACCATCAGACCGGACGCAAGTAATACAAAAAATTTTTTCATCTTATTTTATTTAGAGCCATTCTGCAATATATGCGGACAACAGCCATGCCAATAAATTCCTCTGCTTTTTGGATTCGTTTTTTTTATTGTTGTTGCAAAGATAATGCACGTTTTTATATCCAGCAAACAGAATTTTTCTATCTTTGCATCGATAAAATCAATAATGCTATGACCCTGCAACAATTGGAATACATCGTCGCCGTGGACAAATACCGGCATTTCGTAAATGCAGCCGAAGCCTGCGGCATAACACAATCCACCCTGAGTTCAATGATTCAAAAACTGGAGAACGAGTTGGATGTACAAATTTTCGACCGGAACAGCCATCCGACCCGCCCGACATTGGCCGGCGAGGCCATTATCCGCCAGGCAAAAATCACTTTGTTCAACGCATCGCAACTCAAAGAAATGGTTTTGAGCGACAAAGAAAAAGAATCCGGGGAAATCCGTTTAGGAATCATTCCTACCGTCGCCCCATACATCTTGCCCAAACTCTTTAAAACCATACATGCCACGTACCCGCAAATCCGGTTACGGGTTTCCGAAGCACGCACAGCAGCCATTATTGACAGGCTCGAACGCGCCGAACTCGACATGGCATTGTTAGCCACTCCGTTGAACAACAACGAATTGCTGGAAATCCCAATTTATTATGAACGTTTTTCTGCTTATGTATCGCCCGAAGACCCTTTGTACCAGAAAGCAGAAGTCGAATCACACCAGCTGCCGACCGAACGGCTCTGGCTGTTGCAAGAAGGGCATTGCCTGCGTAACCAAGTGCTGAATATCTGCGAGCAGAAGTCAGGTTATTCCGCCACGTATGAGGCCGGAAGCATCGACACATTGGTCAAAATCGTAGATGAAAACGGCGGATATACCATCATTCCCGAACTGCATATAGAATTGCTCCACCCCAGACAGCAACAAAATGTCAAACGTCTGTCCAACCCCGAGCCTGTACGCGAGATTTCCATCGTCGTGCGCAAAGATTATGTACGGGAACGACTGCTAAACATCATGGCCACTAGCATACGCAAGATTATCCCGGAACACATGGTAAACGAACGTTTGAAAAAATACGCCATCAAACTATAACAACTTACATCTGGGTACGCCACCAATGGACAAAAACAGCGTATTCGTCAGGTGCCAGGTTATCTTGCAACAAGACAAATTTTTCTTCCGGCTCAAGCTGTCGCGACACAATGTCCTGAGCCTGACGGAGTTTCTCCACCGATAACAAATCGGACAACTGCAAGTCATGGGAACGGACAAAAGTGAACAAATGGCCGACTATCGTAGTCAAGGCCAAGCCACGCTCTTCCGCTATCCGACCTATTGTCATTCCAGAACGGAACATGGCCAAGGTCTGCCGGCTGCTGTCCCCTTTCTGCCGTTTCGGCTTGGCCGCTATTTCCGGCTCTTCCGGCATCGGTTCCAAATCATGCTCTTGCACATAATCGCATATTATTTCCAAAAACTGTTTGCCGAAACGCTCAAATTTTTTCTTGCCAAATCCCTTAATTCGCAATAATCCTTTTTCCGTACACGGCAAACGGTTCGAAATATCAACCAACATGGCCGTGCTTCCAATCAAATAGACCGGGGAACTGATTTCTTTGGCCAGTTTGTTACGCAAACGAGCCAAACGTACCAGCAATTCAGGATGTTCCGACGATGTTTCCAAATGTTCCTGCAAAGCTGCATACGACTTCACACGAAACGGTGGCATGACAAAACGCGCACGCGCATCATAATATGCTTCCAATGTCGCATCGGTCCCCAAAGCATCCATCAAAGCAACTTTTTGTGCCAACGCACCGAAAACCGTTTGCAGGCTGTCATCATATTCCTTGGCATGGGCGCGCACATCGGTATGCACCGGCGACTGCATTATCAAATCTTCCAGATTTTTGAGTTCGGATTGGAAATATTGGCTGGCCGCAGCCATGCGCTTTTGCAAATGCGACTGGTAATCCTGTCCAGAAATAATCTGACCCAATTGAATACGGAATTTCCGACCTATCTCCTGCAAGGCAAACAACCGTCCTTGTATTCCGGCCAAATAATCCACTGCCTGTTCGTTAAATTGTGAAGCATTCTCTTTCACATAAGCAATCAGCCTTTCTATCTGGCCATTGACACCACGGAAATCAAAAACGGATGAAAACAACAAACCCAGATAATCACGACGAGCCTCCGACAACCCTCGTTCTACTTCTTCCGGGAGCGGCTTGGAACGTTCATACTCCAGAATATCCGGCGCACAGCCAAGACTACCCGTGCCAATCGGACTAAGCAGCACGATTCCCTCCAAAGAACGGCAACGGCTCAATGCCACATACACCTGGCCGGGCGCAAAAGCTTTTCCTGCATCAATAACCACCTTGTCGAATGTCAAGCCCTGGCTTTTATGGATGGTTATTGCCCAAGCCAAACGTAAAGGGAATTGTGTGAAACGTCCCAATTCTTCTTCCACAAGCTGTTTTGTCTGCGGGTCGGTGGCATAACGGATATTTTTCCAGACCATCCGCTCCACACGTATTTCCTCCCCGTCCGACTCAACCACAATGGCATCATCTTCCCAATTGACCACCATGCCGATTTTCCCATTATAGAAACGACGCGGATGCTGCTCATCGTTTTTCACAAACATCACTTTTGCACCGGCTTTCAATTCCAATGTAGCTTCCGTAGGATAACTCTTCTCCTGGAATTCACCAGAAACAACCGCCTGATATGTCTTCGTAATATCTTGTATTTTAGCAAGTTCTTCCGTGTTAATCTTATCCGCCAGATAATTATGCGTCGTCAATGTAATATGAAAATCCTGTTCATCCCCATTTCTATAATCAGGCATATAACGTTCGCGCAACATTTCCATGCCAGCATCGGTCAGGCAGTTATTACGTACCTGGTTCAGCAAGGCAACAAACTTTTCATTCTGTTGCCGATAGATTGTATCCAGCTCTATATAAACCGGTTGCACTTCCTGCAACACCTTGCTCTGGAAAAAATAAGGCCCTTTATAGTAAGCACGCAACAACTGCCATTCAGCATCCTGAACCACAGGCGAGAGTTGGAACATGTCGCCGATCAGCAACACTTGGACACCACCGAACGGCTCTGAATGACGATATTTGAAATGGCGCAACAACGTATCGACAGCATCCAATACATCAGCACGCACCATGCTTACTTCATCAATAACCAGAAGCTCCAATTCATACAACACTTTCCGACGGTCAGCACGCATTTTTATGCCTGAAACCAATTGTTTACGGAACTCTTCCGTCGGAATAAAAGGACTGAAGGGCAGTTGGAACAACGAATGCAAAGTCGTTCCCCCCGCATTAATGGCTGCAACTCCTGTCGGAGCCGCAATCACCATCTGTTTATGGGTTTTATGCTGCAAATTATGCAGGAACGTCGTTTTGCCGGTTCCTGCTTTCCCCGTCAGGAATATGCAACGGTTCGTGGAAAGCGCATATTCATCTGCCAACTGATATACGGAAAGTTGTGTCATATCATGATAAGCTAAAACTGTGGTCAACGTTTGCCTTTCGGTATTTTTTCCAATTATCCTTGAAAAACAGGCCGGAAGCAAATTGCAAATACAAAAAAACCCGCAGCCGAATTGCCACGGGTTATCTGTTCATGAGAAAAGAAAGATTTTACATGGATTTGTTTTCCCATGCCATCCGCAAAGCGACTTCCAAAATCTTTGTGTCATCTAACATTACCAGTCCACCATCTGGTCCTGGTTCTATATGGAAGCCTTCTCCGCTCGCCTTTTTCCCGCCAAAATAGCTACGTACAGTTTCTACGTCCAAGCCAAGTTCTTCTGCAATCTTGGCCATACTCCCGCTTGGAAGGCTGTCTTTCACCTTTCTCAACTCGTTGAATGTGATTGTCTTAATCATGATAATTAACTATTTAGAGTTTAATTCGTATTGTTTTTAAAAAGTGCTATAAACTTACTATTTTATTTTTTTATAACCAATAAATCCGACTGATTATTTCCATAAAAAACAATAAAATTATTTTTAGCATTTGATTATCAATTGTATATCAGATAATATGCATTACTACAACTTCTCATCAATCAATCCTATTTTTGTTTCTATCAAACGTAATTCTTCTTTCAACGAATTTATTTTGCGCTCCATTTCTTTAAGCATGTTCTCTGATTTTTTCGACTTGGCAGAGAAGAAGCCTATATTATTTTCACTTATGGCTATTTCTGCTTTCAAGTTATCGTACACACGCAATAGCTTACGACGCTCATCCAATAATTTGTTCTCGCCTTTGGCCTGCATATCTTGCAAATTTGTGCGGAATGTATCCAATTTACGCAATGCCTTATCCACATTCAGCGCATCAAATTGCTTGTCCACCGCATCACGGAATTGTTTATAAATCTTATCCTTTTCCTTGAACGGGACAAAACCTATGGCATTGAACTCATCAATCATGGAACGGATAGCTGCAACTGACTCATCCACTGTATCGCAACGCTCGAATTGCTCCATACGGGAAATCAATTCCTTTTTCAACGAAAGGTTTTGTTGCTCTTGAGCCGCAGTATTGGGAACCTCCTGCTTTTTACGATTAAAGAAATAATCACAGGCTGCCAAGAAACGTTTCCAAATATCATCCGAATATTTTTTAGCTACCGGACCGATAGTTTTCCACTCCTTTTGCAGGGCAATCAGTTTTTCTGTTGTTTCTTTCCAATCCGTACTCTCTTTCAGTGCTTCGGCTTGCGCACACAAATTGCGTTTTTTCTCTAAATTCTGTGCCAGCTCGCTCTTGGTTTCCTTATAAAATGCGGATTTCTTATTGAAAAATTCATCGCATAATTCACGATAACGGCTGTAAATCTGCTTGTTCACCTTATGCGGCGCAAAACCAATCGTCCTCCATTCGGCCTGAATAGCCATCACTTCTTCCGATTTTTCTTCCCACAGTTTGAAGCTCGTCAAGGCTGCATAATCAATGGCCTCCAATTTTTCGCATAAGGCTGTTTTCTTTTGCAGGTTTTCATCTTCAGCCTGATGTAAAGCCTGGAAATATTCCTGATGTTTTTTGTTGATAACAGCCGAAGCTGCCTGGAAACGTGCCCAGATTTCCTCACGTAATTCACGCGCCACAGGTCCTATGGTTTTCCATTCATCATGCAACCTTTGCAATTCCCGAAAGGCTTCCACCACATTGGGCATTTCGTCCAATTTTTCTGCAGCCTCACACAAAGCGGTTTTAGATTCCAAGTTTTTCTTGAAATCATATTCGCGCAACTCATTGTTGATTTTTACCAAATCATAAAATTGCTCTTGATAAAGATTATACTGTTTCCAGAGACTGGTTGAATGAGTAGCTGGGACAGCACCTATTTCTTTCCATTTTTGCTGTAATTGTTTAAATTCCTGCAAATTGGAAGATATATCCGAGTTATTGTCAACCAAAGCTTTCATTTGTTCCAGAATGTGTTGTTTCTGCAACAAATTCTGTTCTTTTTCACGTTCCAGCCTTGCATTCTCCTCCGCTTTGCGCTTTTTATATTCGGCTAACAATCTTTTAAAAGCCTGTTCAGTCTCATCAATTGTAGGTATATATTCTTCCAATACTCCACCTTCATCCAAAAAAGCCTGCTTTTTTGCAGCTTGTTCGGCGTTATATATTTTATAGAAAGTTTGTTTCAGGCTTTCCACTTGTTCTTTTATTTCCTCAACTTGACGATTGATAAGTGCTTGCAGTTCCGCTACCAGTTCTTCTTTCGTACGTAGCGGTTCTTTTGATTTCATTGCAGTTTCAACCATATCTTCCGTTTCTATTATGTCTGCTGTTTCTGTTTTTTCGGAAGTTTCTGCTATTGGAGTTTCCGCTTGCTGTTTTATTTTTTCTGCCTCTGCGGTTTGAGTGTCCTTGTTCAATTCAAGTGAGTCCATAATCATTCAAGAATAAGTATTGTTAAATAAGTGGTTGGCAAAGCTAATTATTTTTTTCCAAAAAACAAGCATATGTGTTTTAAAACACAGAATAAAAAACTAATTCCGGTTAAAGACCATACTACTTGCCTGCCGAGCCGGCGTTAATAATATATCATTAATCATAACATGCGCCGGCCGAGTGACAATAAAGGCGACTGTATCAGCAATATCTTCAGCAACAAGAGGTTCCAAACCATTGTAAACCGCATTTGCTTTAGCCTCATCACCTTTATAACGCACCAATGAAAACTCCGTTTCTGCCGCACCAGGTGATATAGAGCTCACTTTTATACCATATGGCAACAAATCCATACGCATACCTTTGGTAATGGCATTGACAGCATGCTTGGTTGCACAATATATATTCCCATTAGGGTAAACTTCCACACCGGCGATGGATGACAAGTTTATAATCTGCCCACAATGACGCTTCTTCATTTCTTCCACAACCAATTTCGACATATACAACAAGCCTTTCACATTAGTATCAATCATACACTCAAAGTCATCAATATCGGCTTTGTCGAAAGGGTCTGCACCTGCTGCAAGTCCCGCATTGTTGAGCAAAACATCCACTTGTTGCCAATCTGCCGTCAAACTGTTCCACGCAGTTTGACATGCTTTTCGGTCACGAATGTCAAAACACAACGTTTTAACTTTGATTGCATAACGCTCAGCAATCTCTTTTTCTAATTGCGCCAAACGATCTACACGACGCCCCGTTATGACCACATCATAACCAAGTTCTGCCAATTTTATGGCGGAAGCATACCCAAATCCGGATGTAGCTCCGGTAATTAAAGCTATCATATCTTATGTAAATTATGTCCCATACGCTTTTTCTTAGTCTCCATATAAAAAGCATTGTAGGGATTTGGTTCTATCTCGATGGAAACATTCTCAACGATTTCCAAACCGAACGATTCCAAACCGACACGCTTTACAGGATTATTGGTCAACAAGCGCATTTTGGTTATTCCGATACTGCGCAAAATCTGCGCGCCCACACCATAATCACGTTCATCCGCCTGATGCCCAAGGCAAAGATTGGCATCAACAGTGTCCATGCCGCCTTCCTGCAACTTGTAGGCTTTCATTTTTTCCATCAATCCAATACCCCTGCCTTCCTGATTAAGATAGACAAACGCACCTTTACCTTCTTCCTCAATCATACGGAGGGCTTTATGCAACTGATCACCACAATCACACCGCATCGAACCAAAGATATCACCAGTCGCACAAGAAGAATGTACACGTACAAGAACAGCCTCTCCTTCCTTTATTTCCCCTTTAATCAAAGCAATATGCTCCAATCCATTACTTTTTTGACGGAAAGGTATCAAGCGGAAATGCCCATATTGTGTCGGCATGTCCACCTCCACACCGCGTTCTACCAGAGATTCCTGTTTCAGCCGGTAACTGATCAAATCTGCTATCGAAATAAGTTTAAATCCATATTTATCAGCCATTTCACGCAATTCCGGCAAACGCGCCATCGTGCCGTCTTCATTCATGATTTCCATCAGTGCGGCAGCCGGATACAGGCCTGCCAGACGTGCCATGTCAACACAAGCCTCCGTATGCCCAGCCCTGCGCAAAACGCCTTTTTCCTGCGCATACAAAGGATTGACATGTCCAGGACGCCCGAATGTTTCCGGTTTGGAGGCCGGATCAGCCAAAGCCTGAATGGTAGCAGCACGATCAGCGGCAGAAACGCCTGTTGTACAGCCTTCCAACTTGTCAATTGTCACTGTGAACGGCGTGCCCAAAACCGACGTATTGTCAGACACCTGATGCGGCAAGTCTAATTCTTCACAACGCGAAATCGTTATAGGCGCACACAGTACGCCACGCGCATGTTTCAGCATGAAGTTCACCTTTTCGGGTGTTATTTTTTCTGCCGCGATAATCAAATCACCTTCATTTTCACGATCTTCGTCATCGACCACTATCACAAATTTTCCATCACGGAAATCATCAATTGCAGCTTCAATGGAGTCCAATTTCATATACTATATCAATTTTATTATTGTTTTCCAAACTTGTTTCTAACCCAATTTTGAACGGTTTTAGCCTTTTGCCGATATTTCCTTTTTTGTTTGTTCAACCATTTTGCCCACGCATCCGGATTGAACAAGGCAGAATCGGTAGCCGCTTTGTAGGTCAGAAATATACCAATCGGAAGTAAGACGGCCGAACTGAGCCACATTCCTTCAAAAGCCGTCCAAATTCCTTCACGAGCCATTTTATAACCCGTGTTATCTATAATGTAATAAAAAATAAACATGACAACTGATATGACTGTTGGTGCTCCCAAACCACCTTTGCGGATAATGGCTCCTAGGGGGGCACCGATAAAGAAAAATATCAGACAAGCGAACGACAAAGTAAATTTGCGATGCATATAAATTTCATGCCGTCGTATATACATAATAGAGTCTGTCAACAAAAGCTTATTATACACAATTTTATCATTCATTCGACGAGCTGATTCCACAGCTTGGCGCATAGCTGCCGCTCTATCACTAAGCTGTAAGCTATCCCACACGGAGTCCAATACCTGTTGCGAAATTTTGCCTGAAACAACCGGCTCCAATATCTTGCTTTTCTCCGATTCGCGTCCAAAATAATTATTGCAAATAATATCACTACTTTGATCCCTAGCTCTTCGATCTGCTACAATTGTCACAGAATCAATTGATTGCTTCAACTCTGCAACTGTTTTACTGATATGCTGGTCTGCCATCAAGGACTCATCGTAACGAGTAAATTCTGAATCAAAATCAATCAGAAGCTTTTTATTTTCAAAAACCTCCCGACGATACGGAATATTGCGCGTCGCAGTTGCCATGTTTTGCTTTTTCAGGTTTTCAAAACTTTCACCGCTGTACAATTCCAGTAACAAATATTTATTGTCTTTCGTAAAATACACCCGACCGGAATCCGCCACCATGACTGTCGCGTTGTTAAATCCGTTGGAGAAATCATATATCATCAAATTTTTCAGCAACTTCCGCTTCGGGTCTTTTTCACGCACATAAATGTTATAGCCTTGGATGCCATCATAAAATTCGCCGACAGGAATATCAAATTCTGGAGATTTCTGGCGCAAGGAAAATATCAATGTCCACAATTTGCTTTCGGACACAGGCACCACATAATTAGAAAAGAAAAATGCACCAATGCAAATGAAAGAAATGCAAACAATCAGCGGACGCATAATCCTGAACAAGGATATGCCAGCGGCTTTCATGGCCGTCAATTCGGATTTTTCGCCCAAATTCCCAAAAGTCATCAAGGAGGCCAGCAATATAGCCAACGGCAGAGCCAAAGACGTAACAGACACAACCGCATACAAAAAAAACTCAGCTAACACTCCTATGCCGACACCTTTGCCTACCAAATCATTGACGTGCATCCAAACAAACTGCATCAACAAAATAAAAATGCAAATTAAAAAAGTAACCACTAACAGTCCCAAGAACTGTTTGAGCACATAACTATATATTTTTTTGATGCGTAACATTAGGGTGCAAAAATACAAAAACAATTATTGGCTTACAAGCCTTATTTTTACCGGTTCATAAAGAAAAACAAAATAATCGCATAATATAAAAAGCCACGACAGCAATAACACCAACAGCTGTCGCGGCCCTTACAGTCAAAACAACACAATCGTCGAATCGACTTCCGCCATTTAACGGAACATATTTTTGAAATTACTGAAGAAATTGCGCTTGTCGGCTGCATCCGGATTCATATTTTCCGAAGCGGCCAATTGCTCCATCGCTTTCTTCTCTTCCTTGTTCAATTTTTCCGGAATATATACGCCTATGTTTATCAGCAAATCACCCGTACCGTATGAATTGACATTCGGCAATCCTTTTCCTCGCAACCGCAAGACCTTGCCCGGCTGTGTACCCGGCGCAATGGTAATTTTCACCTTGCCCGTAACGGTAGGCACTTCAACTTGTCCGCCCAATGTCGCCGTTGGGACACTTAACAACAGGTTATAAATCAAGTCGTTTTCATCCCTTATCAGTTCCGGATGCGGCTCTTCCTCCACCAGAATCAGCAAATCACCATTCACGCCACCGCGTCGAGCGGCATTACCTTTACCACTCATTTGCAACTGCATCCCTTCCATAACACCGGCTGGGATGTTTATACTAATGATTTCTTCGGCTTTGACAACACCTTCGCCATTGCAATACGGACATTTATTTTTGATAATCTGCCCTTCTCCACCACAAACCGAACATTCTGTTTGAGTCTGCATCGCGCCCAAGATGGTTTGTTGTACGCGCGTTACCCGTCCTGTACCGTGGCAATTCGTACATGTTTCCATGGACGAGCCGCTGGCTGCACCCGTACCATCACAATGCGAACAGGGAACAAGTTTTTTCACTTTGATTTTTTTCTCCACGCCGGTGGCGATTTCCGCCAAAGTCAATTTCACCTTTACACGTAAATCGTTACCGCGGCGAACCCGTTTTCCCCGGCTGCTACTACCGCCAAAACCACTGAACCCGCCAAAACCTCCAAAGCCGCCGAAATGTCCGCCGAAAATATCGCCGAACTGCGAGAAAATATCCTCCATGCTCATGCCGCCGCCCTGGAATCCACCACCTGCCGCACCACCAACACCGGCGTGACCGAACTGGTCATAACGTGCACGCTTGTTCTCGTCACTCAAAACCTCATAGGCTTCGGCGGCCTCCTTGAACTTCTCTTCGGCTTCCTTGTCGCCCGGATTTTTATCCGGATGGTATTGTATCGCCTTTTTACGATACGCTTTCTTTATTTCATCGGCCGTGGCCGTTTTCGACACGCCCAGAACTTCATAATAATCTCTTTTTGCCATGTTGCAGACTTCCCCCTTTCTATTCAAACCATCGGAAACACTTATTCACCGACAACAACTTTGCTAAACCGTATCACCTTATCGTTCAATGTGTAACCTTTGGTCACGCAATCAATGATTTTACCTTTCTGTTCTTCAGTCGGAGCTGGATAGGTTGTTATTGCCTCGTGAAATTCGACATTGAAATCAGCATTTTCCGTTTCAATCGCCTTCACGCCTTTCTGGTTAAGAAACGTAATAAATTTATTGTATATCAAATCAATACCTTCTTTCACCGCAGCAAGGTCGTTTGTCGATTCCAACGCCGCTTTGGCCCGTTCAAAATCATCTATCAACGGAAGCATGTCAATGAAAATGCTTTCACCGGCCGATTTTATCAAATCTGATTTTTCTTTGAGCGTACGCTTACGATAATTGTCAAATTCTGCCATAAGCCGGAGGTTCTTATCTGTCAATTCGGCACATTTTTCCGTCAATTCGGCAATCCTCAACTCCTGCTCTTGCTGTTCTTTTTCTTCCGATACTTCCTCTATCGCAGCTTCTCCATTTTGTACATCTTGCTGTTCCGCTACCTTCTGAATATCTTTCTCTATCTGAACAGCATTAGATTCCGTATGATTTTTCTTCTCCTTTTTCATTTTATTATCCATATTTCATTTTTTGCACCTGCATTTTCAATTAGCTTGCCAAAAAACACAAACTGTCAGTCTGTCAGTTATAGAAATCTCATGTTTTTATGCTGCAAAACACTTTTTCTACCCCATCGTATTCAAGTTGATTGTTGTATATTTGCAACTACTTTTTGTGTATAAAAAAGATATCTTATTTCTAATTATTAACAATTTCTCTAACTGATTTTTTATGACAGTACAAGAATTAAAAGCAGCCTTTCAGACTGCTTACGGAAAAGTTGCCGAGGCCGTATATTTCTCACCCGGCCGTGTAAATTTAATAGGTGAACATACTGACTATAATGGAGGATTCGTATTCCCATGCGCTTTGAGTTTCGGCACATACTTGCTTTTAGCCGGTAACAATGAAAAAGTCATGCGTTTCAAATCGCTCAACCAGCCGGAAATCGTAACGTTGGACTCTGACCAGCTGACCACACCATTATCCAACAGCTGGGTAAATTATCCGCTCGGTTGTATCGCGCAATTTGTAAAACGCGGTGTGAAAATCGAAAAAGGTTACGACATCTTGATTTGGGGAAACGTGCCCAACGGGGCTGGACTTTCATCATCCGCCGCCCTCGAAGTTGTAACCGCTTATGCTTTCAATGACCAATTGGGCACTGGTTACGACCGCACCGAACTGGCAAAAATAGGACAATTGTCCGAACATGAATTTGCATTGGTAAACTGCGGCATCATGGACCAGTTCGCAAGTGCACAAGGCAAAAAAGACCACGCCATTTTCCTAAACTGCGACACCTTGCAATTTGAATTGGTTCCGGTAAAGCTGAACGGTATAAAAGTCGTTATCAGCAATACGCACAGCCCACACAAACTGGACTCCGGCGCATACAACCAACGTGTAGCAGAATGCAAACTGGCAGTAGAACAAATCAACAAGGTCCGCCCCATCAAATATCTGGCAGAGCTGACCGAAGCCGAATTCAAAACCATTGAAAATGCCATAACCGACCCTGTTGCGCACAAACGCGCGCGCCACGTTGTCGGTGAAGTACAACGCACGACCGATGCCGTAAAAGCACTGAAAGCAGGCGACATCGCCGCTTTCGGCAAACTCATGAACGCTTCACACGTTTCGCTACGCGATGACTATGAAGTAACCGGCCTGCAATTGGACACCATGGCCGAAGAGGCTTGGAAAATAGACGGCGTTATCGGCTCACGCATGACCGGCGGCGGATTCGGAGGCTGCACGGTTTCATTGGTCAAGGACGAAGCCATCGACACCTTCATCCAACAAGTAGGAGCCAATTACGAAGCCAAAACCGGTATCAAACCCGATTTTTATATTGCTGAAATCGGCGATGGAGCACGCCGCGTAGAATAAATCCGAACCATTAAAACAAAAGATATGGTTAATAAAGCATCTTTCGACAAAATAGTCGATGGCAAACAAGTCGGCCTGTTCACGCTGAAAAACCAGAATGGAATGTATGCCGACATCACCAACTACGGGGCAAAAATCGTTACGCTTTTTGCTCCTGACAAAGATGACAAGCTAGCAGATGTCGTGCTCGGTTTTGAAACATTGGACGAGTGGATAGAGAAAGAGACCTATTTCAACACCATAGTCGGACGCTTTGCCAACCGCATCAAAGACGGCAAGTTCACTCTAGATGGCAAACAATACCAACTGGCCATAAATAACGGCACCAACCACCTGCACGGTGGCAATATCGGTTTCAACCAGAAAGTATGGGACGTGCTGGAAGTTTCGGAAACAAGCCTGAAGCTGCAATACATTTCAGCTGACGGTGAAGAGAACTATCCCGGCACACTGACAACTGTCGTAACGTATGCCATAACCGAGGACAATGCGCTGAGCATCCACTACGAAGCCACGACAGACAAGCCGACCATTGCCGGATTCACCAACCACGCCTACTTCAACTTGAAAGGAGCCGGCGAAGGCGACATACGCGACCATGTATTGCAACTCAATGCCGATTTCTATACGGAGATAGACGATACGCAATCGCCGACCGGCGAAATCAAGAGCGTAACCGGCACTCCGATGGATTATCGGAACGCACAGGCAATCGGGGAACGCATCGACGACCCGTTCTTTGCCATAGGCCGCGGGCTGGACAACAACTGGATTATCAACAAAGCGCAACAGGGCGATTGTGCGCTGGCCGGCAGCGTATCTGCCGCCAACCGGACCATGGAGGTTTATACGACCTTGCCCGGCATACAGGTTTATACAGGAAACTGGGTGGAACAAAACGTTGGAAAGTACGGGAAAAAATATGACGTGCAATATGCTGTCTGTATGGAAGCACAAGGTTTCCCGAATTCTCCCAACCTGCCGTTCTTCCCAAGCCCCGTTTTACGGCCAGGCAACAAATATGATGAATGGTGCATTTATAAATTCGTATAAAACTACAAACTGAAACAAGATAGGGAACATTTTTCATTCGGAATGTTCCCTATTGTTTTTGGCGTTGATTTTGACAACCGTCCTATACTTGCACACGGTATTCATTGGGCGTACAGCCTACCAGCCGTTTAAACATGCGGTTCAAGTGCTGAGGATACTGGAAACCCAACTCATAAGCAATCTGCCCCACGGTCTTGTTTGTCGCACGCAACGAATCCTTGGCTTTCTCTACCAATTTATGCTGGATATATTCAGATGCGGTTTTGCCTGTTTGCTTGCTGATCAAGTCGCCAAAATAGTTTGGCGACAAGAACACCCGCTCGGCAAAATATTTCACAGTAGGCAAGCCGGCCTGCTGTGGGGTTTCGGCATCGAAATACTCATCCAACAAACGCTCAAAACGCACGATGACATCCTTGTTCACTTGCTTGCGGGTAACAAACTGGCGTTCATAAAAACGCATACAATAGTCAAGCAACAGGCCGATATTCGCAACAATCAGCCGCCTGCTATGCCTGTCGGCAGGACGATTCAACTCCGCTTCTATTTTTCCTAAACACTCCATTACAATACGTTTTTCATCATCCGAAAGATGCAAGGCCTCGCGTGTCTCGTAGGAAAAAAACGTATAATTCTTGATTTCATTGCCAAGTGCAGTCCCGCGGATAAGATCGGGATGAAACATAAGCCCGTGAGCCAACGGGCGAGTCCCCGCAGGCACATCTGTCGCCACAACCTGTCCCGGAGCGAAACCTACAACAGTACCGGCCTGGTAATCGTAAGCCTGACGGCCATACAGAATATCGCCACAATAAGAATCTTTCAAATACAATGCATAAACGCCATAATGAATACGGAAATGTTCCGGATATCTTGTCGCCTTCGACAAATCAATCACATTCACCAACGGGTGTTTGGTTTCCAAACCAAACAGATTGTTGTATTTTTCTACCGCATCAAGTTCCACATATTCTTCCATAAATTCCAGTTCTTTTGAACAAAAGTAATTCATTTTGCCCAAACACACCAAGCATTTCAAAGAAAAAAAACAAAGATTCGGGTAGCAACATCCGTAAATCGGATACATACTTTCCAGAAAACATCCACTATTTTTGTTGCAGGAAACGACAGTTTGCAAAAAGCCATCCGGCCACATGGCAACTATGTTCCGCCGATGCCAATCCGGAACCGTGCCACAAGAAGGAACTGCAGCCCAACAAAAAAAGAAACATTCATGCAAAAAGACGAACCAATGAACACCAAATCAATTTACATTTTATTTCTATCATTACTGACTATGAACACGACACATGCACAACAAAACGACAAGACATTTGCCCCCAGCAACAAAGTGACTGTCGAAAGCATCCATTTTAAAAACCGTTTTGGCATTACTTTAGCCGGCGACATGTACAAACCCATAAATTATACCGGCAAATTGCCCGCAATTGCCGTATGCGGACCTTTCGGGGCTGTAAAGGAGCAAGCATCCGGGCTTTATGCCCAAGCCATGGCTGAGCGCGGTTTCCTGGCCATTGCATTCGACCCATCCTACACGGGCGAAAGCGGCGGAGAACCCCGCTATGTAGCATCACCCGATATAAACACGGAAGATTTCTGCGCCGCCATAGACTTCCTTTCCACGCGCGGCGATGTCGATCCTGAACGTATCGGCATTATCGGCATCTGCGGCTGGGGAGGAATGGCGCTGAATGCCGCCTCCATAGACACACGAATCAAAGGGACTGTCACTGTCACCATGTACGACATGAGCAGGGTGAATGCCCGCGGTTATTTCGATGCGTTGGATGCCGATGCGCGGTACGAACTCCGCAAACGCCTCAACGCACAGCGTACGGCCGATTATAAGGACGGTTCGTATGCGCTGGCCGGCGGTGTCGTTGACCCGCTGCCGGATGATGCCCCGCAATTTGTCAAGGACTACCACGCCTACTACAAAACCAAACGTGGCTACCACAAACGCTCACTCAATTCAAATGGCGGTTGGAACATAACTTCCGCCCTGTCATTCATCAACACCCCGCTGCTTGCATACAGTGATGAAATAAGAAGTGCCGTTTTAATGATTCACGGAGAAAAAGCACACTCACGTTATTTCAGCGAAGATGCTTTCAAAAAGCTGAAAGGCGACAACAAAGAATTGCTGATTATTCCCGGCGCAAACCACGTTGACTTATATGACAACCTGGATGTAATTCCATTTGAAAAAATAGAAAATTTCTTCCAGAAATATCTGAAATAAAACCATTTCCATATCAATCATGCTGAAAAAAACGGGAAAACATGACACTTGAAGATTTTATAGAACATGCCGGCAAAAGGCTTCCGCTCAACACAAACGAGATTTATGAGTTCATGGACAAAATGAGCGATGAGGCCCGGCGTATCACATTCCAATTGAACAACGGTTACCATACCCAAAATGAAATCAGAGCCTTATTATCTGCACTATTGGGTAAAAAAATACCAGACTCCGTGCGCGTATTTCCACCCTTTTACAGTGATTTTGGCAAGAATATCCAAATTGGCGAAAACGTGTTTATTAACGCATGTTGCCACTTTCAAGACCACGGCGGCATCACGATAGGCGATGGTTGCCAGATAGGCCACAATGTCGTATTCGCCACGCTTAACCATGGGATATGCCCGAACGACAGGAAAAACACCTATCCTGCCCCTATTACGCTCGGCAAAAATGTATGGATAGGCTCCAATGCTACTATTCTGCAAGGAGTAACCATCGGCGACAATGCCATAATAGCGGCAGGAGCGGTTGTAACAAAAGACGTATCGGAAAATACGATTGCCGGAGGCGTTCCGGCAAAACGCATCAAATCCATCAAACCCGAATAAACAGCAATTAACAGGCACAAATTTGCACTCTCAAAAAGCAAAACCGGAACTGCGAGATTTTTCTTCGGCAGTTCCGGTTTTCATCATGTCAAGGCATTACGACAAAACCATCGCAATCCCATTCGGCCAACGCGCAATCAATAATTTTCTTTCTTAATTTCAAAATATGCCTGCGGATGCAAACAAGCCGGGCAAACTTCGGGTGCCTCTTTGCCAACGTGGATATAACCACAGTTGCGGCACTGCCAAACAACCTCGCCTTCTTTGGCAAATACAGTCGCATTTTGCAAATTTTTGGCCAAAGCAAGGTACCGTTCCTCATGCCCTTTTTCCGCAACGGCAATATTCCGATACATACGGGCTATTTCCGGAAAGCCTTCCTGGTCAGCTACATCGGCAAAATGCGGATAGTCCATCGACCACTCTTCATTTTCGCCGCTGGCAGCTGCCAACAAATTCTCCAAAGTCGTGCTGATGATACCAGCGGGATATGTGGCAGTAATTTCCACTTTACCACCTTCCAGATATTTAAACATACGTTTTGCATGTTCCTTTTCCTGGTCGGCTGTTTCCATAAAAATAGCTGCAATTTGTTCATAGCCTTCTTTCTTTGCTACACTGGAAAAATACGTGTAACGCATACGTGCCTGACTTTCACCTGCAAATGAAGTCAACAGGTTCTTTTCGGTCTGGGTTCCTTTCAATGAATTCATAATAAATAAGTTTAATGAAGATTGTTTGTTTATGATTTATTAATATAATTGTAATCATTACAATTTCTGGCTGCAAATATAGTATCAAGTTTTCATATACACAATAGCTTTTTAAAAAAATATCAATCCAACACAGCAAATACCTATCAACCAACAAAATACGAACAGAAGCAGTCACGCCATGAAAAAACAATGGAATTTTATTCGGATATTTGCAGGGGAATTTCCAAGAAAACCGATAAACAAAATTATAATGAGAGTAGTCGTACAACGGGTCACACATGCCTGCGTCAAAGTTGGTGGCAAAGTGGCCGGTAAAATAGAATGCGGATTCATGGTGTTGGTGGGCATAACGCATCAAGACACAGAACAAGACGCGCAATACATCGCCCGAAAACTATCTGGATTGCGTGTTTTCGAAGATGAAAACGAAAAAATGAACCTGTCAATACACGACATAAATGGTTCCATCTTAAGTATTTCCCAATTCACCTTGTATGCGGACACACGCAAAGGGAACCGTCCGGCTTTTGTCGATGCAGCCCGCCCCGAACAAGCAAAACCACTCTACGAATATTTCAACCAATTATTAGAAACGGAATACCATATTCCAGTCGAAACCGGCATTTTTGGAGCAATAATGGAAGTTGAATTGCTGAACGACGGCCCTGTAACCATTATCATTGACAGTTTGCAAGCGGTACAGCGGTGAAAAGCAATGTGCCGTTTTTCCAGAAGATGTTCAGAAAGAAAGCATCGGAATACACTCTGAAGGTAAAGAGAGGGTATAAAGTCCATACTTTAGGACAAAAGCCTGATGAACAGGAAGAACAGCATGAGCCAGATATCCCTTCGGATATATTTCAAAGGCTTTTCAATTGATTGACAAGAGTAGATCATTACAAAAAAACAGCCAAGATAACCTTGACTGTTTTTATAGTATTCGCGTGACTTCTTACTATCATATACAAGCATTAAAACTGCAGAATAGGATGCCATTCCTTCACAGTTTTCAAAATATCTTCTGCTGTTTTACAAGCACCTTTGGTACGTTTATTTGCCTTCTCGATAAATTCCTCATCATAGATATTGATAAGGTGTATTCCATTAAACTCTGAAACAGGTTTGACAAATACAATACCATCGCATATATCACTAAGTTTCTGTTCTTTTGTGTAGGGCGAACCCTTCTCGCCATAACTTGACAGTTTTATTGTCGGATTAGCGAAATATGTTTCTGTCCTTAACAGCGGAAAATCATCGTTTAAATCAAATCCGACAGGTTTATTGCCGTACTTCTGGAATGCGTTATCTATTACACCGTCAGCTATAAGGTTCCACCGAGTCTGACTGTTCTCGATATAGCCTCTGCTTCCCATTTGACCACCCCATAAATTGATGATGAATACATCTTGAGGATAACAACTTTTGAGTAAAAAGCCGGCTGAAGGCCAATTGTAGTAGTAATCCCCCTGACGTGTACCATTTACACGAGCCAAAGTATGTGCAGTTCCTGCATAAAATACTATGTGCGAGCGTTTAATGATATAATTCCTTATGATATCAAACATATTATCATCCCGTGAACCCGTATATACATAGTCCTTGCCATCAAAATAATCCTGTATATACGCCGGATCCACTAAAAGGATACGTGTTCGGAGACTTTCAGGTTTCTTTTGATTGTTTTCCCATACGGATTTGAAAACATCTGCATATTCTTTATATGGATTACCCAAATCATCAGGTGTATATTGCAATATCTTAAAGACCAAGTCTTCTCTGTAAACAGGGGATTTTATCAGGCTGTCTGCAAGATACTGATACCTTTCGGATCCAAACTCAACTGCCACCGCATCAATATTCGCCGTTGAATCTTTTGCTGAAGCAGTTATCAGTTCGCACAAGAATTGAAGGTGAGCATCTATCCAATGATCTTCCCCTATTGCAACAACTGAATGTGAACGTATTTTATCAAGTACATATTCCAAATGTGGTTGCCCATTATTTTTAATGTATTGATAATAAGATTCAGAGTCAAGACAATCTTGCGCTACAGAAATGTTACTCAAGACTATCAAAAGTAACATAACAAGACATTATTTAATTGTAATATTTCTCATTCTTATATTCATGTTATATTGATTTATAGTTCTGTATTTATTTTTATTTCCCCGAAAATTTTTTAGTTGTCACATACACGACAGAGTTCCCTGTGTACTTTCTCCTTATACTCCTGAAGAACTTCGTTATATTGCATTACTAACCTATACGTTAGGAAACAACAGACTGCTGTCGCCGTAACTCAGGAAGCGGAAATCATGTGTCAAAGCGTAATCGTATATTTTCTTCCAATCTTCGCCGACAAAAGCAGAAACCAACAACAGCAAAGTGCTTTTGGGCTGATGAAAATTGGTTATCATGGCATCGACCAAACGGAAACGATAGCCCGGTTTTATCATGATTTGGGTTTCCGCGTGCAAAGTATCCTGTCCTGTTGCCGTCAAATAGTCCAAAATATTCTGTAAAGCCTGCCGCACGGACAACCCATCCTGACAATCATAAGGTCTGAACTGCCCGACAAAAGGTGTCATGTCCGGACTGCAAGACTGAATGTCCGCCCCAATATAATAAAGGCTCTCCAAAGTGCGTACGGAAGTTGTTCCCACAGCCACAATATGCCCCAAGTTCCGGCAAATATGCTCAATCGCCTTACGGGGCACGGCTATTATTTCCGTGTGCATGGTATGCTCGTTAGCATCGGAAGTCTTTACCGGCTGGAATGTGCCAGCTCCCACATGCAACGTAATTTCTTCTGTAAAAACATGTTGTTTCCGCAACTTTTCAAGAACATTTTCCGTGAAATGCAGACCTGCGGTCGGGGCGGCCACCGAACCTTTGATGCGCGAATATACAGTCTGATAAGTCACCTTGTCCTGCTCCTCTGTCGGACGGTTCAAATAAGGAGGTATCGGCAGTTCACCGGCAGCATCCAAAATTTCAGCAAACGAGACATCCGCATGTTCCCAACTGAAACGTATTTCATGGGTGTTCCCGTTTGTCGAAATCCGCTCGGCAACCAAACGGCACGGTTTACCGTTCACATCTATTTCCCGGCTTATTTCATTGTTTTTCCACTTTTTCAAATTACCGACCAGGCACTTCCACGTACAACCCGCGGTCGAACCAAGCGCAAGCGCATGGTCATGCGGGGACAAAGGTTCCAGGCAAAATATTTCAATGCGCGCACCCGTCGCCTTGTGGAAAACCAATCTGGCCTGGATTACTTTCGTGTTGTTATAAACCAACAACGAACCCGCTGGCAGGTACTTATCTATGTTGTAAAAGACATCCTCACTGATCGCATGATTCCGATAGAGCAACAACTTGGATGTATCACGCTGAGGAAGCGGGTATTTGGCAATGCGTTCATCCGTCAACGGATAATCGAACTCTTCTATATAAAGCGGAGTGGACATAATTATATAATTGCTAAATGGACTGCAAAGGTATAAAAAATAAGCCGGTTGCCACTTCTAATTTTTCTTTTCACATATTACGGCATGTTTTTCCAATAGAAAAGGAAAGAATCACAAAAAACTGCGTAACTTTGCAAGCGTAAAATCATATAATCATTCGTATATGCTGAAAATCGGAGATACCGTCCGCTTTCTCAACGCCGTGGGAGGCGGTAAAATTGTAAAAATAGACACTGCGGCAAAATTGGTATATGTTGAAGACGAGGATGGATTTGAAATCCCCGTCCTGCCACAAGAATGCGTGGTTGTGAACAATGTCAAAAGCAATAATTTCCCGACCCACGAACCCGAAGCAGAAACGCGAAGCGGCAACCCGCTCCAAGCCAAGGACATTTTACCCAAGGAAATGCCCACACCGGTATTGAAAACTCCTATTTATGAAACAGCGGAAGGCGATGTGCCCAAAACTTTCCTCGCTTTTGTCCCGAATAACATAAAAGCGTTACAAACCACTGATTACGAATGTATTCTGGTCAATGACAGCAACTATTACCTGGCATATAACCTAGTTTCAGTACAAGACGGTAAATTCCACAGCCTGGCCGCCGGCTGGCTCGATCCGAACATGCAGGACGTACTGGCCGATGTTGAAAAAGCAGAACTGAACAAATGGGAATACCTGCGAATGCAAACTATCCTGTTCAAAAAGGGCAAGGCATACAATGGGCAGTCTGTCCTTGACATAGACATACGACTTGATTTGGTCAAATTCTACAAGCTGCACAGCTTTATAGAAAGCGATTATTTTGATGAACTAGCCATGCTGATAGATTTGCAAGCATGGAAAAACAAACTGCGCATGGAACAAATATCCGAAGCGGAAATCAAAGAGGCAATGACACACAAGGAACAACCCATTCGCAAAAAACATTTCCAGCCCAAACCGGCCGCAAACGATATTCTGGAAGTAGATTTACACATAAACCAGCTTTTGGACACTACCGCCGGCATGAACAATGCCGACATGCTGGCTTATCAAATGGAGGTTTTCCACAAAACATTAGCCGAAAACGCACGCTTCAAAGGTAAAAAAATCGTGTTCATCCATGGCAAAGGCGAAGGCGTGCTGCGCAAGGAAATTGAACAGGCTTTGAAAAAACATTACCCGCGTTACACGTACCAAGATGCATCATTCAAGGAATACGGTTTCGGGGCAACCATGGTAACCATACATTGACACCGCAAACCGGGCAGCACAAAGCCATACAACCGCACAAGAAGGAACAACCAAGCGCAAACGGATTGTTCCTTCTTGCTTATACCCAGATAGTTCCCGGGATTTGACCAATTGCAAAACAGGCGTTTCCGGCAATTCATCTTCTCCGGAAACGGTATGGTACATCTTGTGTACAACACTTAAATAACCTTTCGCGCTTGCTTTTATCCCGCTTTTTTTTTATATCTTTGCAACGTCAAATCAAATTATCGGATTCGATATGAAAAAATTCTCCAAGATCCTGTATATTTCACAGGAAATTTATCCTTATGTTGAAGAAACTCCCGCATCGATACTTGGACGCAAATTACCGCAAGTTGCCCAGGAGATGGGTTGCGACACGCGGACATTCATGCCCAAATACGGCGAAGTAAACGAACGGCGCAACCAGTTGCACGAAGTCATCCGTTTGTCGGGAATGAATCTGATAATCGATGACACGGATCATCCGCTAATCATCAAGGTAGCATCCATCCAATCCGTACGTATGCAGGTCTATTTCATAGACAACGAGGATTATTTCCGGCGGAAGCCCGCCTTGGTCGATGCCGAAGGTAACGATTATGAAGACAACGACGAGCGCACGATATTTTACGCACGTGGAGTATTGGAGACCGTAAAAAAATTGCGCTGGACTCCTGATATCATTCACTGCCAAGGATGGCTGAGCGCCCTGGCACCTTTGTACATCAGAAAAGGATACAATGACGACCCATTTTTCAAAGATGCCAAAATCGTTTATTCCATATTCGACGACCACTTCAAAGTGCCTTTCCGCAAGACATTCGCGGACTCCTTATGGATTGAGGGCATAGAAAAATCGGATGTGGAGTTCATCAAGGACAAACCTGTCGATTTTGAGATGCTGACCAAGCTGGCCATAAACTATTCCGATGCAGTCATACAAGCCAGCCCGCACATAAATCCAGAACTGGAAGCATACGTAAACCAACGCCAGTTGCCGTTTATGCATTATGCCGCAAACGAACAGCCCGGACGAGAGTACATGGATTTTTACCAATCATGTTTTTAATAATCTCCTGAACCAACATGAAATATTTGCATTTGTCTTTAGGAATTGCATTGGCGAGTCTTTATTTGACAGCTTGTAATGACAATATCGAAAATACCGGCAAAGACATACAACCATCACAGGATATGATTCTGCTCCATGCAGATACATTTCATTTAAGTACGGACAATATTTTTGGCGACTCCATTTGTGCACGACAAGATTCATTCTTATTAGGAGTATATCAAGACCCAAAATTCGGAATTACCAAAGGTGATATTCTTGCTCAACTAGCATGTCCAGAAGGCTTCGTTTTCCCCGCAAATTCCGTAGCAGATTCGATCGAAGTCGTACTATATTATTCAACATGGTTTGGAGACGGGAAAGCGCCCATGGAAATAAAACTGTATGAAATGAACAAAGGCACTTTCGATTATTCCGCCCGCTACTATTCCAACCTGAAAGTGGAAGATTATTGTGACAAATCCATTTTATTAGGACGACGGATTATTGCCCCCGATGTACCGACAGACTCCGTATATAACAGTTCGTCAGGAAGTTATTATCCGTACATCTCATTCATGTTGGGAGATGACGGACGCGAGCCGAATGAAACTGCACGAAAAGAAATTGCAGAACGTTTTTTCAATTTTCCTGAGGGCGCATACGCTTCACAAGATGCTTTCACGGAATTTTTCAAAGGATTATACATCACTACAGATTTTGGCACATCAGCTATGTTGCATATTACGCAAATAGACATGATGCTCTACTATCACTTCACATATAGTATCAACGGACGTGACACTACCGTAAACGCAACCAAAGGTTATTATGCAAATTCCGAGGTACGCCAAGTTAACCGTTTTGAACACAGCGGCAGAGAAAATAATTCGCATGTAGCTGACAGCGTCAATTATGTTGTTTCACCGGCAAACATTTATACAAAAGTAGCATTGCCCATGCGCAAATTGCGTGATTCCATTGCCGCCAACATGGGTGACCGGCGTGTTTACTTGAACGCAGCTACCATAAAAGTAGAAGTCGCCAACTATCAGGATTATGATGCAGAAAATGTCCTGACGTGGTTACAATCTCCATCTTATATGCTTTTGGTAAAAGAGTCGGAATTCAGTGATTTCTTTGCAAATGGCGGCATTTTGTCCGACACATGCGCCATAGCTACATCGCTGACTACCACACAAAACAGCAACGATGAAAATATCCTATATTATTCATACGATATCTCAGACATTATCACAGCAGAAATCCGCAAAGACAATAACCAAATGGCCGACACGCTGAACATGTATCTTGTACCCGTCACACCATCAGGAACAGCTACGACATCATCAGGGACGACGGTTATCACCTCTGTAACTCATAATTACCTGCTGAACGGAACGGCTGTCAGAAGCGGTTCCAACAAAACTTCGCCCATGCGTATCACTTTGCTATACAGCGGATTCTAAAAATAAGAATACACCACATAAACACAGAGCGCAACGAAATTCCATACAATCCGTTACGCTCTGTTTGTTTCCACCAATGCCGTATTACCACAAATACATTGACAATCCGCATGCTATCGGCCAATAACATCCCCGTCAAAGTGGCGGAGGCGGTGGAGGTGGCTCGCTTCCTGGCATTCCATGCGGCCCGTCCGGATGAGGAGGTCCATCATTACGCATTCTCACATTGCCCATTTTGTTCAATTTGTATGTGAAACTGAGCATAACATAAGTTGGCAAAGTATTATATACCGAGTATTGCACATAATTCTCACCAATCGTTTCACGGATATTCTTCCGCTGGTTCAGGATATCGTAGGCTTTGAGCGACAATGTAGCCCGGTTTTTCAGCAAGGTTTTATCCAGCGAAGCGTTCCAAATCAACTCGTTCACATCCGACAGGTTATAACCATAGCGTGCCGTATAGCCGATATCGGATGCAAACGTAAACTGCCCCGGCAAATGCAAAGTCAAATTGCCTGTCGCATTCCAGTCATACACATGCGTAATGCCTTGTGTGCTCAAGTTGTTTTGCGTGCGTGAATACGCAAACTTGCCTTGTACGCCGATTTCCACGACATCGTGTGTAAACGTAAGCGACAAAAACTCATTTGCGCCCAGATTATTGTTCAGGCTCAGTGCGCCGAGCTGCAAGTTTTCAGCATCAACCGTATCGGTTGGCAATCCTGTCAAAGTATAGCCAACCCGACGGTTGTATGAAACGGAAGTCCGCGTATTGAAATGCAAACGTTTCTGGACCAAAGGCGTATTATACATGACATGGGCACTGGCAGAAAAAGGAATATCAGCAGCATTAACCGTCTGGTAATATTTTTTGCCCGTCTCATCGTATATGCTATTGCTGACTAACGCATCTTTGGTCATTTGCCCAAAAAGGCCTGCACTGAACGATGAAAAACGCTCTTGGTTGAATTTGGAATACATAAGGCGCAACGACTGGTTAAAGGCTGGCTTCAAATCCAGATTTCCGACACGTTCGTTCATCGGGTCCGAATTATTTTTGGAAGGCTCCATTTGTTCGACAGTAGGCTGGCTCGTAGTTCCCCTATACATGACGCGGAGGAACTCCCTTTTTCCGAAACTATATTTGAAACTGGCGGTCGGCGAAAAATTCCATACTTCATTAACCACATCGCGTCTGTCCGCATTTCCATACGTCGTGTAACTGTATGTTTGCGAAGGATTCGCCTTGGCACCAATCATCAAATCATACGTTTTGTCTTTCAGACGATAATTAACTTCCATCGTTTCACTAAAAAAGCGATTAATGAAATTATTGCTGTAAACAGAATCAAACTGCGTATAAAACCCATCTGCATCCTTGCTATACTGTGATTTCTCCGATTTGCGGATATTATTATTCACTGCCGCCGCTATTTCCAAGAAATGTTTGTTAGCAAACAGCGGTTCCACATAGGAAACACGAACTTCATAACGGAACGAGTTGGACACCTGCCGGACCTGCTGGTCAATGACTTCCTGCGCATTATCCTCACGGACATTTTTTTCGGAATAATTCATGCCATTAGTACGGTCATCGGATACATCTATATTCACATGTGCGGTCAATGTGCGCCCCGCTTTCGGAAATTTGTGGTTATAAATCATCCGTCCTCCGCCTTTTATACTCGTCTGGTTCGAATAATTGTCCGAATTTCCCCAGCTGACACTGTCCCCCTCCGTAAAATAAGTATATTCGTTTGCAGAAGTCAGCACAGAATTGGAGTACGAGATATTAGGATGCACGATAATCGTGTTCATGGAATCAATTTCCCATTCCATTTCCAAACGCATGTTTGCATCATAATTGTTGGACACACGACGCGTATCATCATAATTAGTAAAATCCTGCTCATTGGAATAGGTATTTTTTTCAATACTGCTCAAAGTAAGGTTCGATGAATGATTTGCCGCAGCATCGCCGCCTATTTTCAAATAACTGTTCGGCTCAATATGCGTATTGACACCCAAATTCTGCGTATTCGTGATACCGCTTCCCGCATTGATATTGGAACGTCCGCGGCCGCTCCGCGACTGGTTGGTATTGTTGGCGCCGCCGATAATGCTCGTTTGCGATTCATTAAGCATCATATTCAAAAAGACATTCGCGTTATAGCGAGGATCATACACATCGTCATCTCCTTTTACCACATCCATACCGCCTCCGCCAGTGAAATTTCCAAAAATTCCTTTTTTGCGGTTCGGTTTCAAGGTCAGATTTATAATCCGCTCCGTCTCATCGTCTTCAAATCCGGTCAATTTAGCCATTTCCGACTTTTCATCAAGCACTTGTATTTTATCTATCATTTCAGCCGGAATGTTTTTTGTAGCCATTTGGGGGTCATCTTCAAAAAACTTTTTGCCATCCACACGGACTTTTTTTATTTCTTCCCCGTTCACAGTTATTTTTCCATCGGCATCCACCTCTACGCCCGGCATTTTTTTCAACAACTCTTCAACCACAGCGTTTTCGGCAGTCTTGAATGCCGCCGCATTATATTCAGTCGTGTCGCCACGCACCACCATCTGGGCCGCCGTGCCTTTCACTTCCACTTCACCAAGCAATGCGACATCTTCTTCCAGGTAAATAGTTTTCAAAAACAAGTTTTTACCACGCACCGTAACATTACGTGCTTCATTTTTATACCCTACAAAGCTGACTACCAATATATAGTTACCGTTATGCACCTTGTCCAAGGTAAAAAAACCGCGCTGGTCAGTCTGCACGCCTTTGACCAACGAAGAATCGCGCGGATTCAGCAAACGCACCGTGGCCATTTCAACCAACTCGCCGTTTTCCGCACCAACAACCTGCGACTGAATCCTATACTGCCCGTAGGCACGGTAACTGAACAAAATCAAAATAACGGCAAATATCCTTTTCATCTTCACACCTAAAAATTATCTTTTAGACAAGGAAAAACAACAATGGTTTAAAACAATTGGCAAAGATACGGCAAACTTCACTATAATTCAGCCTACACCCAACCTTGTCCCGTAAAAATGATATATTTCTAATAATTATATCCCTTGTTTATCATTCCCAAAACAATTTTTCATTTACATTCTTATGTATGCATAAACGCCAACCTCAAGATATACCTTCCAATTTTCAACAAACCCAAAGAGTTTCTGCATCCAATATCTTTTACCATTAATACAACAACACAAACATCTTTAAACAAATACTAATTAGTTAATAATGAGTAATTTACAACAATTTCAAACCTAATTCATTTAAGATATTAAAATTTTATTTGATTTTTTGTTTTGAGTTTCTATAAAAAAACAATATATTTGCCAACATGTTGCAGATTCAATAAATAAACAACTCATTTCATTAACTAATTTCTATCATTATGAAAAAAACAAGGCTATTTTTAGGAGCTGCACTAGCAGCAGTTTTGTGTTTATGGACAGGTTGCCGCGAAGAACAATCTGAAATGACCTTAGATGTTATTGAAGGACGCGCCACCATCCAAGGAAAAGTAATGTATGACCAAGGTGCCCGTCAAGATGGAGACGCGATGCTCGTTGGTGTCAATATGGTACCTGCCAGTGGCGTTACCGTTACAGTCAAAGTTCCGTATGATGCATACAAGAGCGGTTCAGATGGAGATAAATTATATACCACCACAACCGATGCCAATGGTAATTATTCCATCGCCATTCCTGCTACTTCAACCCGTGCGCAAGCAACTATCGATGTATTACCATTTTATGCCACTTATGGCACACTAAACAATGATGGAACTATAACCACCACTGATAATGTATTATTTAACAACACAACTATCACAACGGGAGCTTCAATTTCTATTGAACAAGGCGATATACAAATTGCCAATATCGAAATAAATCCGACTCTTACAACAGATCAACCAGAACGCAATCAAGAAATTACTATCAAAGGTAAAGTGACACGTGATTATGAAGCACCTGTACCTGACGCATATGGAGATATTATTTCATCTATAAAATCAACGAAAGAAGTTCCTTCATACCCGGTTAGAGTAACATTAACTATTGATAATGAAAGATCCATTGTGTACAATACTACAACAGATAGTAATGGTGAATATAATATAACGGCTAATTTTTATGAAACTTGGGATTATTCAAATGTTATTGTCAGAGCCCAAGTTGATGCAAACTACGCCTCCATTGATTCAGAAAGAGCGTTTGAACACTATTATAAAACAAACACCAGCACAAAATGGCAAAAACAAAAATTATCAGGGGTCTATTCTTCCGCACAACGTACAGCATCCGCTTCTGATAACAACAAATTTATAGCACTATCAATAGCTAATGTAAATCAGGCATTTACTCCGGAAGATTATGACATAATTTATGGCATAGGCAATACAGTCGATTCTGAATATGGTTATGAATATCATAATCCTATGAATTGGTAATCTACAATAAATTTGTATCCATTTTAATTATATATTATGAAAAAAACGAAAATATTCGCATTGATGTTCCTGCTGGCTTTGCCGGCAGGCATCTTTGCCCAAGATGAAGCTAAAAGTAAGAAATCCGTGGAACTCCCGAAAGCCGGGGATATCGGATTGGGAATAGACTTGGTGCCGCTGCTCAATTATGCAGGCAATATGTTCAATCAAAATTTGGGTAATACACTAAACCGTTTTGGAGGAGATGATGCATTACTTTTGAATCCGACCGTTTCCATTATGGGAAAATATATGTTGACTGACCATATAGCCCTTCGGGCAAACATCGGTATTCTCACAGGAACAAATGTTGAAAAAGAATATGTCGATGATGATGCCGCCATTGCCTTGAATCCGCTGTCTGAAGCAAAAATAATTGACACACGCCGATATCAACAATCAGGTGGTTCCATTGCCTTGGGAGCGGAATACAGACGCGGTTACAAACGCATACAAGGTTATGCAGGCGCTGATCTGATTTACGGATTTGCCGCTGAAAAGACCACTTACGAATACGGCAACGCCATCACCGAAGTAAATCAAACGCCATCGCGTGCTTTTGGCGGGGCAGCCCCCGTGCAAGACTGGACAGCCGCTTATATTACAGAGGATTTCCATGAAGGCAACATCCAATACATTGGCCTAAGCGCACATGTAGGAGTGGAAATTTTCTTGGCTTCCCACTTGTCAATAGGGGGAGAAGTATCGCTCTGTGCATTAGGGGCTTTCGAAAGACAAAGTTTCCAAAAATTAGAAGGCTACAATCTTAAAACAAATACAGTCGAGACACGTACAGAATTGGTTCGCCCTGGCGACACTTCATTTACTTGCGGCACAGGTAATTTAGGAGGGAAACTGTATATGATGTTCTACTTCTAAAACAAAAAAAGAAAGAACATATCACTTTACAAATAAATTAGGAATCAGCTGAATGTATTTTTACAATATATTCGGCTGGTTTTTTACCTACAATTCCAAGCTATGCCAAACCGACTTTTTTTCGTACCTTTGCGGCAAAATATTAATTATGAAACAACGCCGTCTGATTACCTTGGCGCTTATTCTTGTCGCCTTGTTTTTCCTGGTTTTTTACCCAAACAACAAAAAGGAAACTGTACCCTATATCCAAAACCATGGACAAGTCTTCGGAACTTATTACAACATACAATATTCGCAAACCGACAAGCTTGATTTGCAAAACAGTATTGACAGTTTGCTGGCAGTGTTCAACCATTCACTGTCGGTTTACGACCCGCAATCAATCATTTCGCGCGTAAACCGCAACGACACGGTTACGCTCGATCCTTATTTCGAGCGCATGTACGCGCAAGCCAAAAGCGTTTCCGAACTGACACACGGCGCATTCGACATAACCGTGGCACCATTAGTCAATGCCTGGGGATTCGGTTTCTCCGAAAAGGAGACAATCACGCCCGAACGCATAGACAGCCTGCTGCAATTTACCGGCCACTGGCGTTTGTATCTGGAACGGCACCACATTGTCAAGAACGACCCGCGTATCATGTTGGATGCAAGTGCCATAGCCAAAGGTTACGGCTGCGATGTTGTCGGCGAATTCCTGGCCGCCAACGGTTGCGAAAACTACCTGGTTGACATAGGCGGCGAAATCGTGGCACACGGCCGGAACCCGGAGGGCAAACCATGGCGCGTCGGCATCAACAAACCAATCGATGACCCGACCAACACCATCAGCGAAATAGAAACTGTAATCCACATAGAAGATGCCTGCATGGCCACATCCGGCAATTACCGGCAATTTTATTACCAGGACGGGAAAAAATACGCACATACCATCGACCCGCGCACAGGCTATCCGGTAACGCACAGCTTGCTGAGCGCCACCATTATAGCCACATCGTGTATGCGTGCCGATGCCCTTGCCACCGCATGTATGGTGTTGGGAAAAGATGAAGCTTTTGCACTCATCAACCGCTTGCCCGACACGGAATGTTTCCTGATTTATGCGGACGAACAAGGCAAAATGCAAACCGTGCACACGCCCGGATTTGAAAAATACATGAAATAACCGACCCGCTGGGTATCAAAAAATAAAAAGGCTAGACAAAACGCAGTTTTTTAGAAGTCATAAAGTAAAATAAAAAACAGATAAGCACTTGCTTTACAACAGAAAATGACTACCTTTGCAGGCCAAAAACCAAATATGAAACACAAGTTTTTATATATTATCTTGATTGCTTCCATGGCCGTATCATGCAGCGATTACCAAAAATTGCTCAAAAGCACTGATCCGGAACTGAAATACGAAAAAGCGGTCGCTTATTTTGAACAGAAAGATTACATGCGCGCCCAGACCTTGTTCGATGACATATCGACATACTACAAAGGCACGGAACGTTCAGAAGAAATCCTGTTCTATTTGTGCCGTTGTTACATGGGTCAGAAAGACTATTATACAGCCAGTGAGTATTACAAAACATACGTAAGAACCTATCCAAAAGGGCGTTATGTAATTGAGGCAAAATACATGGTCGGTTATTGCTACTATCTGGACTCACCCGACGCACGTTTAGATCAGACAGCCACGCGCAACGCTATAGATGCTTTGCAAGAATTTATAGACATTTATCCAGAAAGCAGCTTCGTGCAGGATGCCAACAAATTATTGGAAGAATTAGCCAACAAACTGGCATACAAAGAATTGTTGAATGCACGTCTATATTACAACTTAGGTACTTATTTGGGCGATAATTACGAATCAGCCAAAATTGTTTCGCAGAATGCATTGAGAAATTATCCGACAAACCAGTATCGCGAAGAATTCAGTTTCATCATGCTGAACTCAAAATACCAACAAACCCTATTGAGTGTGGATGAGAAAAAAGAAGAACGCAGGCAAGAAACCATTGACGAATACTACAGCTACATAGGCGAATTCCCAGATGGAAAATACCGCAAGAATGCAGAACGCATATTTAACCAAATAAAGAAAAAATAAAAACATAAAATATTTATAACACTATGGATTACAAAAGATTAAATGCTCCGACCAACACACAGACATTAGACATGAACAAATTGTGTGAAGAGGTCGGCAATGTGTACGAAACCGTAGCCATTATTGCCAAACGCGCCAATCAAATCAGTGTTGATTTGAAAAAGGAATTGGAAGACAAATTGCAGGAATTTACCACCTCCAACGATAATATCGAAGAAGTCTTTGAAAACAAGGAGCAGATTGAAGTTTCGCGCTACTACGAAAAATTGCCGAAACCGACCCTGCTTGCAACCAAAGAATTTATCGACAACAAAATTTTCTACCGTAATCCGGCCAAGGAAAAAGAAAAAATGAAATAATCATCCTGGTTGTTGCATTGACCTAAAAGGATAAAGGACATTTCATTCTTTATCCTTTTTTTGTAACTTTGCACGCATAAGGCCGACAAGGCGCAAAAACCAAAATCATGAATATCCTGCTTGGCATATCTGGCGGCATTGCCGCCTACAAGACACCGGAATTAATCCGATTGTTCAAGAAACAGGGCGCAACCGTCAAAACCGTATGTACGCCAAACGCGCTGCAATTCGTCACGCGGCTCACGCTGGAAACCCTGTCGCAGAACAAAGTCTATTCAGACATGTTCGCGCCCGTGGAACAATACAGCACGGCACATATCGAGCTGGCCGATTGGGCCGATTGCATGGTCGTCGCGCCCGCTTCCGCCGACATCATCGGCAAATTCGCAAACGGCATAGCAGACGATGCATTGAGCACAGTTTTTTTGGCTTTCCATAAACCGATATTTCTGGCACCGGCCATGAACACGCACATGTACGCCCACCCTGCCGTACAAGCAAACCTGCAAAAACTTTCCAGGTTCGGCATACGGTTCATTGAACCCGAGGAAGGTGAACTGGCATGTGGAGCCATAGGAAAAGGCCGGATGGAAGAACCTACGGAAATCGCACGCCTTGTCAAGGATTTTTTCCGCCCCAAGGACTTGGCCGGCCGGAAAATCATGATTACTGCGGGACCGACTTATGAAAAAATAGACCCCGTGCGTTTCATTGGCAACTACTCGACTGGCAAAATGGGGTTTGCCTTGGCTGAAACTTGTGCTGAACGCGGAGCGGAAGTTACATTGATAGCCGGCCCCGTACAATTAAAAGCCACACATCCAAACATAAAACGTATTGATGTAGAATCTGCCGCCGAAATGTACCGGGCTGCAACAGAACACTTTGCCCTGCAAGATGGCGCAATTCTATGTGCCGCCGTCGCGGATTTCCGCCCTGAAAGCCAAGCTGAACAGAAAGTAAAACGCGGGACTGATGCACTGACCATTACGCTACAACCCACACAAGACATTGCCGCCGCATTAGGCAAGCTGAAAAATGACCGGCAATTTTTAGTGGGCTTCGCCTTGGAAACCGAACACGAAAGCACGCACGCACAGGAAAAAATGAAACGCAAGAATTTTGATTTCATCGTGTTGAACTCCCTGCGCGACCCACAAGCAGGCTTTGGCTACGACACCAATAAAATCACCATTTTCCGCAATAACGGGACATCGCAGGCGTTTGATTTAAAAGACAAAAAACAGGTGGCGGAAGATATTATAGACCAACTAAAGCAAATTCTGTGAACAATGAAAAAGATAATCCCGACAATAATATGCTGCATGTTGCTGGTTTGCCAACTCGGCGCACAAGAACTGAACTGCAACGTACAAATCAACTCAGACCAGATTCAAGGCACGAACAAGCAGGTTTTCAACACATTGCAGCAAACCATCA
This sequence comes from uncultured Bacteroidales bacterium, assembly GCA_949282265.1. GTDB lineage: Bacteria > Bacteroidota > Bacteroidia > Bacteroidales > Paludibacteraceae > CALUNA01. The sequence goes on from CASDOZ010000002.1 coordinate 107,082, forward strand.
ACGAATACATGAACAACCGGAAATGGACCAACATGACATTTTCGGCCATAGAGCGCATTGATTGCAGCATGACCATTGTCATCACCCAAGTAGAGGACAATTTTTATACGGCAGAATTACAAATCCAAGCACGCCGACCGGTGTACAATTCCTCGTATGACACGCCGCTGTTCAATTTCAAGGATGAAAGTTTCTGCTTCACTTACGCGGAATTCGACCAGTTGGAATATCAAGAGAACGTGTTCACAACCAACCTGACGGCCATGCTGACCTATTACGGCTACTTAATCATCGGTTACGACATGGATTCATTCTCGCGTTACGGCGGGACGCCTTATTTCCAGATTTGCGAAAATATAGTGAACGCGGCGCAGAGCGCAAGCCTGACCGGCTGCGAATCGGATGGTTGGAAAGCATTCAATAGCCACAGGAACCGCTATGCACTCATTAACAACCTGATGGATGATGCGTTCAAGAAATACCGTTCGTACTTGTACGACTATCACCGGCTTGGTTTGGACGAAATGTATGCCAATGTAGCCAACGGACGCGCAAAAATAGCGGAAGGAATGCCCGTGCTGAAAGAATGTTATAACGCACGCTTATCGGCCATTGCCATCACCACTTTTCTGGACGCAAAAGCCGACGAAATAGTCAATATCTTTTCCAAAGGGACTGAACAGGAAAAGACGGAAGTCTATGATTTGCTAATTTCCATAGACCCGACCCGCGCCAACCTTTACGAAAAAATCACGCAATAATGCTACGCACCATTTCCATATCCAACTATGCCCTGATTTCAGATTTGCATATTGAATTCCAGCCCGGCTTTTCTGTCATTACAGGTGAAACAGGAGCGGGAAAATCCATCATTTTAGGAGCATTGGGACTCGTCATGGGGCAACGCGCCGATTCAAAAGCCATCACACAAGGCGAGCAAAAGTGCGTCATCGAAGCCGAATTTGACATTAGTGCATATCCGCTGCAGAACTTTTTCACGGAGAACGACTTAGATTACAATCCGCAACACTGCATTATCCGCCGCGAGCTGACGGCCAGCGGAAAATCGCGCAGCTTCGTAAACGACACGCCCATTGCATTGAACAAATTGAAAGAGCTGGCAACGCAGCTCATCGACATCCATTCACAACACGAAAACTTGCTGCTCAATTCGGACAGATTCCAATTGAATGTAGTGGATACGGTTGCCCGCAATGCGGCACTGCGTGCCGAATACAAAGCCGCTTTCCAAAACTACGGGCAAGTCAGCAAACAGCTCGCCACACTCCGCGAAACAGCGAACACACAACGCGCCGATGCCGATTACATCAATTTCCAATACCAGCAACTGGCCGATGCGAAACTACAAGCAGGCGAAATGGCCGAACTGGAACAGGAGATGGACAGACTCACACATGCAGAAGAAATCCGGACGGAAGCCGGCAATTGTTTCACTTGGATAGATGATGAAAACGGCATCAACGACCGGCTGAAAAACTGTATTGCAGCCATGCGGAAAATCAGCAAATACCTGCCCGGCCAGGAAAGCCTCGAAGAACGTTTGGAAAGCGTGCACATCGAACTGAAAGACATTGCCGGAGAAATCGGCGACATTGCAGAACGCACGGAATATGACCCGCAACGGCAACAAATAGTCGCGGAACGCATGGATCTGCTCAACTCGCTCCTGCAAAAACACCGCCTGCAAACGGAAGAAGAACTTATCGCACTGCAAAACGACCTTGCACAAAAAATGCAACGCATGGATTCATTTGATGAAGAAATAGCAGCATTGGAGAAACAGCAGGCCGCTTGTTTGAAAACGTTGCAGGAAAAAGCGGAATTACTGACAAAATCCAGAAAAGCCGTCAAGAACGACATAGAGCAACAAATCACGACACAACTGACCACGCTTGGAATTCCACATCCGCAATTGCAAATCGCCATTACCCCCCTACCCGACTATACGGAAAACGGGAAAGATGATTTGCAATTCCTGTTCGCGGCCAACAAAAACCAAACACCGCGCAATGTAGCGGAGATTGCCTCCGGCGGCGAAATTTCGCGCGTCATGCTGTGCATAAAATCCATGCTCACACATTCGCAAGCACTACCGACAATCATTTTTGACGAAATCGACACCGGCGTATCGGGCGAGATTGCCGACAGCATGGGAAACATCATGCAAAAAATGGCTGTGAACATGCAAGTAATCAGCATTACACACCTGCCACAAATCAGCGCCAAAGGTGCTTACCACTACAAAGTCTATAAAATTGACCGGCAAGACCGCACCGAAACCCATATTAAACAATTGAATTATGAAGAGCGGATACGGGAAATCGCACAAATGATGAGCGGTTCGGATATCACACAGGCCGCCATTGAAAATGCACGCCACTTGCTGCACAGCAACGGCATTGACCATTGAAAATAGCACCGTTACAGGACGAACTCCACTTCCTTGAAAAAGAAACGGCGCACTTGTCCATCCCTTAACCGAAGCACGAGGACACCGTCCGTCAGTATATCAGCGATTTCCGCATCGAACAAAACACCATCGGCACGATATGGATAAAAGCCGCCGGCACGATAAAGATGTTCAAAATACATGTGGCGCAAGTCATCCGGGCGGGCAAAAGCAAGCGTGCGCAAACGCGCCAATTCCGTTGTCATTTCTTCCAGAACCGCATATTTGTCATATTGCCGGCCTGTCATTTGTGCCAAAGAAACCGGGTTAGGCAAATGGCCGGGAAATACGGTCTGGTTTACATTCAACCCGATGCCGACAATCGCTTGCCGGACAAGTGGACCTTCGAGCACAGTTTCTATCAGCATACCGGCAAGTTTGCTGTCGCCGCAATAAATGTCATTCGGCCATTTGATGGTTACACCTTCTACATAGCGAGCCGCCACATTCCGCACACACAACGAGGCTATCTGCGATATGACAAACTGCTCCCCGACAGGAAGTTGCTGCAAATGCCACAATACACTGAACAACACATTGGCATCCGGTTCACTCTCCCAACGGTTTCCCCGCTGGCCACGGCCATGCATCTGACGGTAGGTGTAAACCGTATAACCATCCGGCAACGACTCCTTGCGCGCCAAATCCGCAAGAAACGTGTTTGTACTGCCCAATTCAGAAACAAACTGCATAGTTACAAGGTTTGAGTTGGCAATTCGGAAGTCAAATCCACCAAAAAATGTTCTATTTCCCGCTGGACAACCCGCGCCTTGGCTGCGCCATTATTCACTATCACACAAAACACAAAATTCCCCTTGCCGGGAATATTCATATAACCGGCATAGCTCTTGATCCGGCTTGTAGTGCCGCTCTTGGCCTGCACCTTGCCGTGCAAGGATGTATCTTTCAGGAACCCGGACAATGTACCGGTCTCACCGGCCACCGGCAATGTGGAAATGAACGTATCCTTATATTTGCTCACTTGCGACATATAAGTCAGCAAATCGACAAAGACATCAGCCGGAATGGCGTTTTGAGGAGCCAGGCCGGAGCCATCACACAAAAATACCGACGAAAGGTCTATCATTCGCGCTTTCCAGAACTGCTTGATAATATCAACTGAATTCTTGACCGTAGCCGGAACTGCGACACGGCTGCCCAGATAACGGAACAATTGTTCCGCATAATGATTATTGCTCTGGAAATTCGTTTCTATAATAATCTCGCTCAACAAAGGTGATTTGTGCACATAAATGACCTTGCGTTCTTCTTCCTGCGATTTTTCCTTTTGATAACCAGCTGGTTTTGAAACATTTATACCCGCAGATTCCAATTGGGAAGTCAAATGCTGCGCCAACAGCAAACCTGGATTCGGAATATCGCCACGCAGTCCGAACACACCTTTGTTTGCCGGTACGGAACCAACCAGATAACGCCGGTTGGAAAACGGCAAGCCATGCACATAAGCACCGTCATAATCAATCGCCTTGCAGACAATATGGTTTTCAAACTCCACATCGGGCACCGTGGGCAAAGTCTTGATAACCGTGGCTATGGAGCCGACCGCCCCCGACATCAACTGTATGTTCATGGAGTTGTCCATATAGGACAAAGCCGAGATTCCCGGCGCATAATAATTGCCTATGTCTTCCCATATCCATTGGGGATTAATGGCTTCATCCGTATCGAAAAACGAAATGTCCGCAACAACGCCACCTTTGATTTGCTTGATACCCGCATCGCGTATTTCACGCACCCAGACAGACAGGAAATTGCGGTTTCCTACTTTATACGAGCCCAAGGTCGGGTCGCCGGTGCCACGTATGTACAAATTCCCATGCAAAACGCCATTTTCCAGCATCCCATCCGTTTCAAGATAAGTTTCAAAACGGAAGTCCGGCCCCAACATTTCCATAGCCGTGGCCGTTGTCAACAATTTCGTTATCGAAGCGGGCGGAGTCGCGCTGTTGCTCCTGAAATCAGCCACCACACGGCCGGTTTCCACGTTCTTGACCAACAAACTTATCGTCGCATTCTTCGTAATGGACGATGACACGAACCTGCCCACAGCATTATCGGCACAAAAAACATGAGCCGAACAGGCTATGGCAAGAAGGGAAAAAAAGTATCTACAAACTCGCATATATGTTCTTTTTGAGGACGCGAAATTACGAAAAAAACAAAAAATATCCGTACTATAAAGCCCTAATAAAACAAAACGTCGCCCGAATTTCACTTTTTTCAAAAACAAATTCCTACCTTTGTGGAATCGTGGAAAATAATTACAAACCTTATTGAACATATTGACATGAACAAGAACGACATTTGCCAGTTGCAGCCGACCGCTGTATGGCAAAATTTCCAGAAACTGACACAAGTGCCCCGCCCGTCAGGGAAAAAAGAAGCAATCGGGCAATTCATGGTAAACTACGGGAAATCGCTCGGACTCGAAACGCTGCAAGATGAAATCGGCAACGTGCTTATCCGCAAGCCCGCCTATCCTGGCTACGAAAACCACAAAGGCGTGATTCTGCAAGGGCACTTGGACATGGTTCCCCAAAAAAACGATGACACTGTTTTCAATTTTGAAACCGATGCCATACGCGCTTATGTCGATGGCGAATGGGTCACCGCCGAGGGTACAACCTTGGGAGCGGACAACGGCATAGGCGTAGCCACCGCGATGGCCATTCTGGCTGACAAAAGCATTAAACATCCGCCCTTGGAAGCCTTCTTCACCGTTGATGAAGAAACCGGCATGTACGGCGCATTCGGGCTGAAAGCAGGATTCCTGCAAGGAGAAACCCTGCTGAACATGGACTCCGAAGACGAAGGCGAATTATACGTCGGCTGTGCCGGCGGCATAGACTGCAACATCTCGTTCCGCTATTTTGAAGTTCCTGTGCCCGATGGCGACATTGCCCTAAAAGTCACGCTGAAAGGCCTGAAAGGCGGACACTCCGGCATTGACATCAAACTGCAACGTGCCAACGCCAACAAACTGCTGTTCCGTTTCCTGAAAGAAGCCGTTTCGGAATATGATGCCCGCCTTGCCAGCGTGGAAGGCGGAAACCTGCGCAACGCCATTCCGCGCGAAGCATCCGCTATCATCACCATTCCGGCAGACGATCTGGATGACATTATGGACTTGGTAGCCGATTACGAAAGTTTGTTCGTTACCGAATATGATGGCGTGGAAGACTATATCCAGTTTACTGCTGAAGAAATCATGCCCTTGCCGAGCGGAGTAATCCCCGAAGAAATCCAAGACGATTTGATAAATGCCATTACAGCATGTCCGGATGGTGTATTCCGTTATATTCCAGAAATTCCAGACATTGTCGAGACATCCAACAACCTAGCTGCCGTCAGATCCGACGGACAGAAAATCACCGTTTCATGCCTGACGCGCAGTTCCGTCGAGAGCAGGAAAGAAGAGCTCGTTTCGATGATTTCGAGTATATTCACATTGGCCGGCGCCAAGGTGGAATTAAGTGGTGCATATCCCGGCTGGAAACCGAATCTCAATTCGCCCATCCTGAACATCATGAAAGAGGTTTACAAACAGAAATTCGGTAATGAACCTAAAATCATGATTATACATGCCGGCTTGGAATGCGGCATACTCGGACAGAACTATCCGAAAATGGACATGGTTTCCTTTGGACCGACAATCCGGCATCCGCACTCGCCCGACGAAAAAATAAACATTGCCACGGTGCAGAAATTTTGGGATTTGCTGACGGCGACACTCGAGCAATTGTAAGAACAAATCGACTAAAATATTTTGGGGCATCCGACAGTTGTCGGATGCCCCAAAATTATAATCTCATTATCAAACTGGGCTGTCTATCTATTATTTTCAGACAAAAAAACTGACCGGATAAAACTCCGGCCAGTTTACATTTACTTATGAAAACAAAAATTATTTATGCCAATTTGTTTACGTGAAGTGCTAATTTCGACTTCAAATTGCTGGCTTTGTTTTTGTGGATAATATTGCGTTTTGCCAATTTATCCAACATAGCCGATACTTTCGGGAGCATTTCGGCAGCAACAGCTTTTTCAGTAGTAGCGCGCATTTTACGAACCGCATTACGAGCAGTTTTTGCATAATAACGATTGTGCAGTTTACGCTTTTCTATCTGACGTATTCTTTTTACAGATGATTTATGATTTGCCATCTCAAATTTCTTTTAAATCGTTTTTACTCAGTAGCCCATAGGAGAATCGAACTCCTCTTTCAAGAATGAAAATCTTGCGTCCTAGCCGATAGACGAATGGGCCATACTCGTTTTCGAGTTTTGCGGGTGCAAAGATAGAACGTTTTTTTGACATGGCAAAATATTTGTGTAAAATATTCTCACTTTTTTCCCGAATGGATTAATTTACAAGACCTTCCACAAAAATTTCTTTTATTGTGTTACCTTTGCCACGCTACGAAACGCAAAAAAACATGTACACAAAAACAGCGGCCATAGTACTTCACCTGACCAAATATTCCGACACATCAAATATTGTCCATCTTTATACGGAACATTTCGGCCGCACAAATTATATAGTGAATGGCACCCACGCTAAAAAATCGGCAAACAAAGCGGCCCTGTTTGCGCCACTGTCAATTATCGAAGTGGAAATAGCCGGTAATCCGACGCAAGACTTGCAACGTATCCGCGAAAGCAGGCTGCTGCTCCCATTCAAAACCATTCCATTCGATTTTGCCAAACAAGCCATCGTCCTTTTCTTGGCCGAAGTCTTGTATAGGACGCTAAAACAGCCCATCGAAAACGAAGAACTTTTCACGTTCCTGGAATATTCCATCCGTATGCTTGATGGGACGATGGCACCCGCCAACTTCCATCCGGTTTTCCTGATGCAACTTTCCAAATACATTGGCTTTTTCCCGAACTTAGCGGGCAAAGGCTTGTTCTTCGATATGGAAAGCGGCGAAACATGTTACCAAAGGCCGTTGCACCCCCATTTTTTAGACAGTACCGATTTCGAGATATTCAAACAGATATGCCAATGCGGCTACAACGACATGATGCAGCTACACATGAACCGCAACCAACGCACCGTCGCGCTAAACAACATCTTACAATATTACACGCTGCATGTTCCCGAGTTTTACGGGGTTCAATCCATGGAAGTGCTCAACGAGCTTTTTGACTGATTATTTCCATATCACAAAACCGTCGTACAAGCTGTTGTCGGCCGCGCGATACGTACGGACACACAAACTGTCAGCCGAAACGATTACATATTGATAAAACCGCTCGCCATAGCCTACACAATCCGCCACCGGATTCGATTTTTGCCTGTAATTTTTCGGTGAACTGTTCAGCACCATGTAAACAGGCGTCGTCGCGCGGCCATCCATATATGAATTACGCCGCATGTAAGAATGATCATGCCCTTGTATAACCACATCGACGCGGTAACGAGCGAAAATTCCCTTGAAAGCCAAACGCATCAACGGATTGGAACGGCCCTCGGCGGCCGAATAGACCGGATGATGCATGATAACGACAGCCCATTTCTGCGGATTGTCCGCCAAAATCCGTTTCAGCCACTTCCGAACCCGCACATAATCGGCAGGACCGGCAAGGCCATCGGTATCAACCACAACCATTCGCACAGGCGCATAATCGACATAATAAGTACGCCCGCGATATTTTTCCGGCCCGTTAGCCGGATTGACAAAAGTATGCACCCAACGGGTGTCCAATGGCTTGACAAGCGCTTTCAAATATTCGTGGTTGCCCGTGCAGGCCAGAATGGGACGCCGCAACGGCACATCGCCCAAAGCATCATAAAACGCACACCAATAAGCATCGGTCGGGCGCTCGATCATATCACCTGCAAAAGCCCAAAAAGCCGCACCCGCATAGGTAGGACACGTATCAAGCACGGCAACCATAGATGACAACAGGGAATCGGGAATGTGGATATCACCAAACAAAGCAAATGAAAAATTGTTGGCAGCAGCCACGCGGAAAGTGTGCCACGGCGTCCGCTGCGTGCCGGTCGTTATGCGGTAAGCATAAACGGCCTCTTCCTGCATACCAGAAAAGTGCGCTTGGTAGAACACCGATTTTCCCGAACGGCTTTCTACAACCGTTCCCGTTGCTGGGACTTGCAAAGTGTCCGTTGTACCCAAGCGCACGAAATCGACAAAAGCCGAATCAGGCACTTCACCGCAACGCCAACTCAAAGTGCGGCTATGAATATCCTCCCCCAACGTCCATGTAATCCTGTCTGGAAAATCAGGTGTCATATAATCTGCCTCTGGGGGGTTGTGGAACCAACGGTTCCACGATGTGTAACAAAAAATCCCGCCTGCCATCAAAACTACCAACAAGATATAAAAAGTTTTTTTCATAGTCATTTGTCTTAAATTCTAGGCAAATGTACGGAAAAATAAACAAACCAATCGGAAGTTAGGTCAAAGCGAAAATTTTATACAACATAATTATTCAACAAAACATGAAAAATAGAATAAATATACAATTAAAATACAAAATTTTACCGATTCAATAAAAAAATATACATTTTACTTGCATAAAAAATGATTTTTCTATACTTTTGCACCCAAAATGAACCAAACCCAATCCATACAGGCGATAAGCGACCCCTTTCCGACCGAAACATCACCGTTCGCTTGTATTTACTGCAATTAATTTAGGATATGGATACAAAGACATCAATAACAGCATTAGACAATGTTGTAGTGCGCTTTTCCGGCGACTCCGGCGATGGTATGCAATTGACCGGCACATTGTTCTCGAATTTGTCCGCCATTTTGGGCAATGAAATTTCAACATTCCCAGACTTCCCCGCCGAAATCCGCGCCCCGCAAGGCACGCTCGGTGGTGTATCGGGTTTCCAAGTACATTTGGGCTCCAGCAAAGTTTATACGCCTGGTGACCAAGCTGATGTACTCGTGGCTATGAATCCGGCCGCATTGAAAGTGAATGCCAAAAGCATCAAAAAAATGGGCGTCGTCATTATCGACACTGATTCATTTGAAAAGCAAGATCTGGAAAAAGCGCAATTCAAAACCGATAATCCTTTTGAGGAATTGGGACTCTCGGACACCGTACAGATTATTCCTGTCCCGCTGACACAGCTAACCAAAGACAGCCTGGCAGATTTCGGCATGGACAACAAATCCGTTATCCGAAGCAAGAACATGTTCGCATTGGGCGTTGTTTGCTGGTTATTCAACCGCCCGATTGACCAAGCCATACATTTCTTAGGCAACAAATTCGGCAAAAAGCCCGATTTGCTGAAAGCGAACGTAAAAGTCCTGACCGATGGTTACAATTACGGGAACAACCTGCACTTGAACATTTCCACATTTGTCATTGACAAATCGCATTCCATGCCCAAAGGCACATACACAAGCATCAATGGCAACAAAGCCACCGCATGGGGCCTGATTGCCGCCGCTGAAAAAGCCGGCTTGAAACTGTTCCTGGGCAGCTATCCCATTACACCGGCCACAGACATCATGCAAGAACTTGCCTTGCGGAAAGATGTCGGCGCCATGGTTGTACAAGTTGAAGATGAAATATCCGGTGTATGCACTGCTATCGGTGCAGCCTTTGCCGGCTGCCTGGCTGCAACTAGTACATCCGGTCCCGGCCTCTCTTTGAAATCAGAAGCTATCGGATTGACTACAATGGCTGAGTTACCACTCGTTGTTATCGATGTCATGCGTGGTGGTCCTAGTACAGGTATGCCGACCAAAACAGAACAGACCGACCTGCTGCAAGCCATTTACGGACGGAACGGAGAAAGCCCAATTGTGGTGATTGCCGCTAGTTCACCGGCTGACTGTTTCGAATTTACCTACATGGCCAGCAAAATAGCATTGGAACACATGACACCGGTCATTCTGCTGTCAGACACGTTCCTTGCTAACGGGTCTTCCTTATGGAAATTGCCTAAACTGGCCGATATGCCAGCTATTACACCACACATGGTACCTGCCGAACTCAAAGGCACATACAATGTTGCCAAGCGCGACGAAAATACAAAGATACGCTATTGGGCTATACCAGGTATGGAAGGTTTCGAACACCGGAACATGGGGCTGGAACGTGACAACCAGACCGGAAGCATATCCACACAACCGGCAAACCATGCCATTATGACGGAAAACCGCGCACAAAAAATCAAAAACATCATTGAGGTAATTCCCGATGTAACCGTAGAAGGCTGTGCCGATGATGCGGAATTGCTGATTGTCGGTTGGGGAAGCACAAAAGGCCATTTGATGAGCGCAATGACCAACTTGAACGCACAAGGCCACAAAATAGCGCTGGCGCACTTCAACTACATTGCGCCACTGCCCAAAAATACGGCCGATGTTTTGCACAAATATCCAAAAGTGGTTGTTTGCGAACTGAATACAGGACAGTTTGCGACATACCTGCGTTCGCAAGTAGAAAACGTGCATCTGTACCAATGCAACAAAGTGGAAGGGCAACCGTTCAATGTCAGCGAATTGGAAGCCAATTTCCTTGAAATAATCAACAAATAAGAAAAACAGCGGCACGAAAGGGAATACCATATTCCCAACTGCCACACAAATCATATTAGGTTATGTTTACTGCAAAAGATTTCAAAAGCGACCAATACGTGCGTTTCTGCCCAGGCTGCGGCGACCATGCCGTTGTCAATTCACTACAAAAAGCCATGGCCGAACTGGGCATAGCCCCACATCAAACGGTTGTCATATCCGGCATCGGATGTTCATCACGTATGCCGCACTATTTGAGCACATACGGTTTCAACACCATACACGGACGCGGAGCAGCCATCGCCACCGGCGTCAAGACCTCACATCCCGAACTGACCGTATGGCAAATGTCGGGTGATGGCGACTGCCTCGCTATTGGCGGAAACCATTTCATACACAGCCTGCGCCGGAACGTGAACCTGAACATTGTCTTGTTCAACAACCAGATATACGGTCTGACCAAAGGGCAATATTCACCGACGAGCAAAAAAGGGTTTGTCAGCAAATCATCACCTTACGGAACCGTGGAGCGGCCGTTCCGCCCTGCGGAATTAGTGTTCGGCGCACGCGGGACATTCTTCGCACGCGCATTGGATGTAGACATACAGACTACCGTCAGCAGCATGGTGGCGGCCGCCAAACATAAAGGTGCGGCCTTGGTGGAATGCTTGGTGAATTGCATCATATTCAACAACGGGGCACACGGCTGGATTGCCGACAAGGAACACCGCGCCGATCGCATGATTGTGCTGGAACATGGCAAACCTATGATTTTCGGCGCGGAGCGCAACAAAGGACTCGTTTTAAACGGCTGGAACCTAAAAGCCGTTACCATCGGCGAAAACGGCATCACCGAAAAAGACATTCTGGTGCACGATGCACATTGTGCCGATGACACCCTGCACAAAAAGCTCGCCCTGATGGAAGGCCCGGAGCTGCCTATCGCAATGGGCGTCATCCGCGATGTGGAAGAAGAAAGTTACGACGAAGCCGTAAACCGCCAAATTGCCGAAGTGCAGGAAAAATCGAAAATCCACTGTTTCGATGACCTGGTTGCCAGTTGCGAGAAATGGGAGATGTAACCCAATCGTTTCTTAAACAACAAAGCCGTCTTGCTTTTTACATAAGCAAGACGGCTTTGTTGTTTATAACTGACTAAAAAGTCAATTTTTAAAGAAAAATTTATAACTTGACAATTAGATCTTCAACTGCAATAAAAAATCCTATTATCACCCCAAAATGAGGTTTAAGAGAGTTCCTTTTATATTTACCACTTATAATTTGTAAGTGTTCTAAGGATTCAACCTTGTTTTAGCCACTTTCATAATTTACAGAATATATTGTTTGGCATTAAGACTCAAGCCATAAACAACCTACCCTATCAAGAAAGTAGTTTCTCCAATAAAACAGCCATCTCCTGCTGTACACGTCGGGCTTCTGCACGTGCAGCATCAGCAAAAGCTGGCGTGCTGTCGGCATAGATAATCGCCCGCGAAGAATTGACCAGCAAACCACATTGGCTATTCATACCGTGCGCGGCCACTTCCTGCAAACTGCCGCCCTGCGCCCCGATTCCGGGTACAAGCAGGAAATGTTCAGGCACAATTTTGCGCACATCTTCCAGCATTTCGGCCTTGGTTGCACCCACCACATACATCATGTTGTCAGCATTGCCCCATTGGAGCGACGTGCGAAGTACTTTTTCAAATAGCCGCTCACCGGTAGCGCGGTCTTCCATAAATTGGAAATCAAATGCGCCCTTGTTGCTGGTCAAAGCGAGCAAGGTAACCCATTTGCCCGGATAAGTCAGGAAAGGCGTAACACTGTCTGCACCCATATAAGGAGCCACGGTAACACTGTCCACATCCATGTTGCCGAAAAACGTGCGCGCATACATGGCCGACGTATTGCCAATATCGCCACGCTTGGCATCAGCAATGATAAACTGGTCTGGATAATTGGTGCGGATATATTCCACCGTGCGTTCCAAGATGTCCCAGCCTTCAATGCCAATACTTTCGTAAAACGCCAAATTTGGCTTATAGGCGACGCATAAATCAGCCGTCGCATCGATAATAGCTTTGTTGAATGCGAAAATGGCATCATCCGACTCATCAAACAAATGTTCCGGGATTTTTTCTACATCCGTGTCCAAACCAACGCAAAGAAATGATTTTTTGCGCATAATGTTTCCAAAGAGTTGTTGCTTGTCCATGTTTTTTAATATGAAGATATGTTTGTCTTGTTTTATTTGTTGATTTAAATGACTTGACTTGAAGGAATAAGGATAACATCTTCTTCGAATAAACTTTTGTCATATAGGGTATCTTCCCCTATTTTTTGTTTTTTCAAATTTGAAATATCAACCACAGCTCCATATTCAATGAAGTTGTTGAAAAATTTTTGAATGTTACTTCCCCAATATACAAGGCAGCAGGCCATGGGTGCTCCTTTTCCAGAATCTGTTCCATTTACCAAGAAACGCAATCTTGTGTCATATAAGAAACAGATGGCAGAGGCATGTCCAAATATACATTTTTTCCAGTGAGTTGTGTTCGGTGCGACAGGTATCAAGGCAATAATTTCTGAAAGGTATTTTTGATGTGACAAAACACATTTTGCCAACCAATCTTTTATGGTCGTACCTCTGTCCCTGTCCGCACCATACGGAGGATTCATGTAAATGGTTGGATAGTTCCATTCTTGTTTCAATCCATCTGTTTCGGGCAACCTGAATTCCGTTTCTGCATGTACAATAGAGTAGTTGTTGGAGCATGGATCCAAACTAATGCTGCCGTCAAAGAATTTTCTGATGGCGTTTACGTATTTTTGGGGAGTGCACCAACTTTGGCTTTGGGTATTTACTTTTCGTCCGGCGGTCATATGATTTCCCTCCAATTCTTATTTTTCAAAATGAATAATTCGTCTTTTAATGTCGTTATGGAAACATTCTGGGGAGTTATTATATTAAACCAACTTTCAATATCGCTGATATGTTCATTAAAATATCGGCATAGAGCATAATGGGCTTCCAGATTCATTTTGACTTTGGTGAAGACATTACTCTTTTTTCCCTCTTTATATGAGTTTAAAAAAGCTTCTCTTATGGACTCATAGATGGGACAGGGTTGTAACAACAAGTCTGTTATGAATTGCGCAAGGCCGATGTCTGACAGGAACAGCAACCAATCATAAGATTGTGCCAGCACCTTTAGTTCTTTGTTTTGGTTTTCGGACGTAAACCAATTGCCGTGATTGCTGACAATCCCAATGGATAAAGTAAAGTTTTTTAGCAGATTTTTGTCGTTCCCGTTAATGATGGTGTGCAACAAGTCAGAATAAGGTTGAATGATAGGTTCGCCATGGTTATAGATTATGCCGTATTTTTCTCCTTTCTCATTACGTATTTTTTGGAGAGAAGATGTGTTTTGAGCAACGTAGGCTCCTTGTTTTGCTTTCTCTATGGTTTGAGGCCCTTTTTTTGAACCTTCTTCTACCCCGACACGTTTGCATTCAAACATGGCATAAGGTTTTTGATGTAGAAAGTTCGTGTTTAAAGAGATGTTCTCATTTGTTATGCGTTTGATTATAGCTTGGACAATAGTAGTTGAGTCTTCGGCAATGGTACAAGCGTTTTTTAAAGTAAGGTCTTTGTCAAGCAAACAACCAGATTTTGCTTTGAATTCTTTTTCTACCCTTAGTTCTTTCAAAATCTTCGAAGATGTCAAAGGAAGTTTGTTTGTTATGGTTGTTTCCTCGCATTTTAGCAGTGGATGCAAAGTAAATTCTACATTGTGAGTGATTGAAGGATTGCCATATTCGCTTAGACCTTTTTCAATTGAGATGGAATCTTCTATTCCCCATTCTTTTAACAAGTAAAAAGAGATGATTTCAATCATCGTTCCAAGTGCTCTTCCGGCTGCCTTTTTGGCATCCTTTGTATGGAAGAATACCTGCTCGCTCAGAACCTTTTGCAAAGTATCAATGGATGGATAACTCATAAGAATTTATTCTATAATTGTAATATTTTTCTTCCTCTACAATTCGCTTTCTTTCAGCCGTTCGGCATTTTCGGCCACAATAAGTCCATCAATAACTTGCTGTATGTCGCCATCCATAAATGCGGCCAGATTATAGATTGTCATGCCGATACGATGGTCGGTGATACGCCCCTGCGGATAGTTGTAGGTGCGTATTTTGGCCGAGCGGTCGCCGGTGCTGACCATTGTCTTGCGCCTTGCGGCAATATCGTCGATATATTTCTGGTGCTCGCGGTCATATATTTGGGTGCGCAAACGCGCCAATGCCCGCTCTTTGTTTTTGGGCTGGTCGCGGGTTTCGGTACACTCAATCAGGATTTCTTCGGCAACGCCGGTATTCGGGTTTTTCCAGACATAGCGCAAGCGCACACCCGACTCCACCTTGTTCACGTTCTGCCCACCGGCACCGCCGCTTCGGAACGTGTCCCATTTGATTTCACCCTCGTTTATCTGCACATCGAACTCGTCCGCCTCAGGCAGCACGGCCACCGTAGCCGCCGATGTATGCACTCGCCCCTGCGTTTCGGTAGCCGGCACACGTTGCACGCGGTGTACGCCGCTTTCATACTTCAACGTGCCATAAACCTGCTCGCCCGTCACATTGAAAATGATTTCCTTGAAGCCTCCCGAAGGACCTTCGGTAAAATTGGAAACCGTAACTTTCCAGCCTTTGGTTTCACAATACTTGGAATACATGCGGAACAAGTCGCCTGCAAAAATGGCAGCCTCATCGCCACCAGTTCCTCCACGTATCTCCATCACCACATTCTTGCCATCTTCGGGGTCGGCCGGAATGAGCAACAACTTGATTTCCTCCTCCAACTGCGGGATGCGCTTCTCCAACGACTCCTGCTCGGCACGTGCCATTTCACGCAAATCAGCATCCGACTCCTCGGCCAATACCTGTTTGGCATCGGCCAAATCGGCCAAAGCCGTACGGTAACGCTTCTGCGCATCCATAATCCGCTCCAACTCGTGATATTCCTTGTTGAGTTTCACATAACGCGCCATATCGGCAATCACAGCCGGGTCGGTAATCAGCAACGAGATTTCCTCAAATTTATGTTGCAGTCCTTCCAATTTTGCTAATAAATCCATATCGTTTCTCCATCAATTAGTTACCGGTTGTAGAATTGCGCAAGCCATAACGCCTTTCCGTCTCATCGCGCAAATTCTGCATGAATTTTTCCACACGGAATTCGGCCAAGGCCTTGTAACGGCGTTGCGTAATAAAAATATTGAAAAACCAACCGAAGCGTATATTTATTTCAATCGTGTAAAGCATTTTGTCCGGCGCAAGTTGTTTCACGTAAAAAACGCCATACGATTCTTTGAGCAATGAACCTGAATAAAACATGTCCACACGAATACGCCGCGAACCATCCTGCAGTTCACGGTCTTCCACCTTGCTTTTCAGTTCAATGTCACGGAAAACCGTGATCCCTGGCACCACGGCATCAACATTCAGAATACTAATGCCAGTCTGCGGATCGTAGGAAGTGGCATTCCAAACCAAAATAACCGCATCTTTTTCCGAGCCATCTTTCTGTTGGCCGATTCCTTTAAACGCCCAATCGAACAAACGTTCCGGATCACCTTGGAACTGGCTTATCAAATCGTCAATCACCTCATTGGCAGCCGGTTTGTCTGCCGCGACCTCAACCGTGCAATAGGTGGTGAACAAGCCTTTTTCATACGTGGTTTTCAACGAATTGGCTGCAACCGACGCTACAAAACTTGCCGGCAACAGCAGAAACATGACCGGCAGAAAAAAATATTTACCTAAAAACGTGTGGGTTGTAAGCATGCGTTTCAAATTTTTCCGCGCCGCAAGCCGCGTTTTTCAGAACGACAAAAATAGACATAATTATTGGAAAATAAGGTAAGCCGACGAAAAATAGTTATCAGCAACCGTCCATATCTGCTGCCTACTTGCAACCAGACATAAAAACAAGGTTTCCTGCCAAACAACCATTTTTGGGGAACAACACATGCCTCTGATTCCAGAATATTCCCCTATTTTTCCCACACCCAGAATAAGGACTTAATCATTCATAAACAACGACATAGATAAAGACAAGACAGTAAAACTATTTTTTTTAGTTATAAAACTACATATTTTAGTTGCTCGTGAAATATTTTTAGTTATCTTTGCAGCGAGATTGATTTTAAAATGACAGTTATGGAAAAACTGACCAAAAAAGAAGAAGAACTGATGCAGTTCTTTTGGGCAAAAGGCGCATTGTTTGTCCGCGAATTAGTAAACCTGTATCCCGAACCGAAACCGCATTTCAACACATTATCCACCATGGTGCGTACCTTGGAGTCAAAAGGCTACGTCGGACACAAAGCCTATGGAAGCACATACCAATATTACCCGCTTGTCAGCAAGGAAGATTTCAAGAAATCGACATTGAAGAGCGTCATCAGCAAGTATTTTGCAAATTCCTACATGCAAGCCGTTTCCGCCTTGGTCGAAGAGGAAAAAATATCCATTGAGGAACTAAAACAACTCATCTCGCAAATCGAAAAGAAATGAACGCCGAAACGTTTTTACTGTATAATCTGAAAGTCGCCGGTTGCCTGATTGTTTTCTACCTGCTTTTCAAAATCCTGGTCAGCCGGGAGACTTACCACAAGTTGAACCGTGCACTGTTGCTGTTGGGGACATTGTCGGCTTTTATCCTGCCGGTATGCCGCATCACCATTTACACGGAGACGCCGGAAACAGCATTCATTACCATCGACGGCCTGACCGCAACACTTGCCGAACCGGACAGACAATTCCCGTGGGCTGTATTATTCCTTGCGGTTTATTGCCTCGGTTGCGCGGCCACCGTCGGGATGCTGATTTATTCTCTGCTGCGCGTGCGAGCCATCTCCCACAAGGGACGGCAAATCACACTTCCAGACGGGGTCACACTCGTGCTGACAGCAGATTCGACCGCACCGTTCAGCAATATGAAAACCATTGTCATGTCCGAAGCGGACTATGCTGCAAACGGACAGGAGATATTGATACACGAATACGCGCATATTCGCGGGTATCATTCCGCAGATTTGCTGTTGTTCAACATGTTAAGCTGCCTGCAATGGTTCAACCCGGCCATCTGGCTGCTCAAAAACGAGTTGTGCGCCGTGCACGAATACGAGGCCGACGCCACCGTACTGAAACAAGGCATCAATGCAAAACAATATCAACTCTTATTAATTGAAAAAGCTGTCGGCAAGAGGTGGTTTTCTGTCGCCAACAGCTTCAATCACAGCAAACTTAAAAACAGAATCACTATGATGTTACGAAAAGAATCTTCAAAATGGGCACATGTCAAGGCACTTTACATTCTGCCCGTCATCTGTGCCGAACTGCTATTGTTCGCACAGACCTCATGCACGTCCGAAACCGCGGACAAAGATAGCGAAAAAACACAAACGGAAGAAACGGTTGTTGCAGCCAATACAGAAACTGCTCCAGCAGAGGTCATTGAAAATCAAGAATTTGTTGGAGCGGCATTTGAAATGGAGGAAATTTACACTGTTGTAGAGCAAATGCCTGAATTTCCGGGAGGACAAGACAAACTGTTCCAATATCTCAAGGAAAATATAAAATATCCTGACGATGCGGAAAAGGCCGGCCTTGAAGGACGTGTCATTTGCCAGTTTGTTGTGGACAAAGATGGCTCTATTACAGACATTAATGTAATAAAAAGCATTAACGAAAGTCTGGACAAGGAAGCCGTCCGCGTTATCAAGGCCATGCCCAAATGGAAACCCGGCAAAATGAAAGGCGAGGCTGTACGCGTCAAATTCACCATCCCGATTTCGTTCAGGCTAAAATAAAATCCCATTGTTTTGTACTGATGCACCTATAAAATCCCTGCTCCAACAGGGATTTTTTTATGATAATCCACCACAGCCATACTTTTTACCAATCGCATTTGCGCATCTCTATTTTAGTACGTATTTTTGTGCTATGCTTTCCGAACAAACACTGACATACCTGCTTTCGTTCATGCTTCGGCAACCGCCACACGCTTCCTGGATTGGCTACACGGCCGACAGCAGCCGGTTTGCAAACTATCGTATCGTCATTGTTCCCAGCATGTTTTTCACACCCGGCTGTTTCGGCAGAGCCATATCACGCCCTACCCTGCCTTTGCAAGAACTTGAAGGCGTCCCGATTTTGTTCGGCAAACCTGTGATTGAACAACAAGAAAACACAATCATCCTTTACGCGGACCTGGTGGCCAGCGCATTTTTCCTGCTGTCTCGCTACGAAGAAACCATCTGCCCGCAACGCGACCGACACGGACGCTTCCCCGGCAAAGACAGCATCCTCTATCTGCATGGTTGCCTTGACAGGCCGATTGTAGATGAATACGGCAGGCTGCTGCGCCGTCTATTGCGTGAGACCGGCGTGGAAATCGCCGAACCGGCAAGCGGTTTTTCACATATCTACCTGACACACGATGCCGACAAGATTGAGCAATACAGGAATATCCGAGGTTTCTGCGGCGGCGTCATGCGGGCACTTCACCCACTGCGGAGAAACAGCCTGGAATCATTGGCACAAGTGTTCAGATCCGCTTTATTGAATATCAACAACGATCCGTTATACACTTTTCCGTGGCTGTTCGAGCAAAACCGCAAACTGCCGGCTGCGACTGGAATCGTCTTTGTCAAAGCAGGCAAATCCGACATACCCGAGGACCAACCTTGCTACGATTTACGCAGCAACGATGTCCAGATGTTAATCAGGCTTTGCCGGGAAAACGGTGTACAGATAGGACTGCACACCAGCTATCTTGCCGGAGAACATCCCGAATTTATCGCCACGGAAAAGCAACGGCTTGCAACAGCTATCCAAACCGACGTTACAGCCAACCGCCATCATTTCCTGCGCTCATGTGAGCCTGGTTGCATGAGGGCATTACCTGATGCCGGAATCACAGACGACTTTACCATGGGTTATGCCGATGTAGCCGGTTTCCGACTCGGCACATGCCATGCCGTCAGATGGATTGACCCGAAAACAAAGGAATTGACCGCCCTGACATTGCACCCCATGACCGTAATGGATGGCACATTAAACGGCAAACAATACATGAATCTGGATTATGAGCAAGCTCTGGACTATTGTCAGAAACTTATTGCGGAAGTGAAAAAACATGGCGGGGAAATTGTTTTGCTATGGCACAACAGCAGCATTGGCGGTCTGGAAAAAAACTACCACAAACAATTGTATCTGGAACTCATACAAGAATTGCACAATGAAACATCTGCTGCTGATAACTGACGCGTTTCCACCGGATTTTGCTCCGCGTATGGGTTATTTGTGCAAATATCTGCCGGAAGACTGGCAAGTAACTGTTTATACGGAACAATTTGGCGAAAGCCATTTCACATTGCCAATGCCACCACGTGTGGAAGTCCACCGCATAAAATATTACCACTTTCAAAATACCTGTTGGGCAAAACCAGAATACGCATTCAAACACATACTGAACCTGATTTTTACATACAAAGACCGCTATTTCTGGCAGCGTGCCAAAACAGGAATCATGCATCAGCATTATGATACCGTATTGTGCAGCACGTTTTATACATTCCCGTTACTTTTTGCCCACAAGGCCGCAAAGACATTAGGTATTCCGCTCATTGCCGATTTGCGCGACATTATGGAACAATATCCGCAACCGGGAAATTTCTCAGAACAGTTGCGCCTTTGGGGCAAAGGACGACGCATAAACACTTGGCGGCGCAACCGTGTTTTACGCTCCGCCAATGCCTTGACAACCGTATCACCATGGCACGTAAGCATATTAAAGGCCTACAATCCGAACATCGAACTTATTTACAACGGATATGACAGCACGCTGTTTTATCCCATGGATGTGCAAGTTCAAACATTCAACATTATATATACAGGCCGCATGTTGGAAAATAATTTACGCAATCCAGAATTACTGTTCCAAGCCTTACAGGAATTACAAGCTGAACAGACAGGATTGTTTGCCGACTTGCGTTTGCATTGGTACACCGACAAACAAACACAAACCACATTGCGGCAAAAATACGCTGACATATTTCCGGCACAAACGTTCGTATTCCATGATTTTGTTACGCCGGAAAAAGTCCCGGGCATCCTGCACAATGCATCCATTGTGCTTGTCCTGGCCAATAGAACCACCGCCAACGGGCCTCACGGCATAATGACTACCAAATTTTTTGAGGCATTGGGGGTAGAAAAACCTGTGCTTTGCGTCCGTAGCGATGAAGCCTGCCTGGCCGAAACCATGCAAAAAACAAACGCAGGACTTGCTGCAACCGACACAGCCGGGATAAGAACATTCATCTTGGAAAAATATGCCGAATGGAAGCACAACGGTTTCACACGGCAAACTGTCAATATGGCGGAGAAAAAAAAATTCTGCCGCGAACAACAAGCACAACAATTTACCGAATTGCTTGACAAAATCTGCCACGAAAAATAACAACATGCTCTCAATCCTGATACCTACATATAATTACGATTGCACCCAACTGGTCATGGATTTGCGACGGCAAGCCAAAGATGCCGCAATTCGATATGAAATCATTGTCATGGATGATGCATCTGCAACTTGCAAAGAAGCAAACCAGGACATAAACAATTTACCACATTGCCAATACATTGAATTGGCTGAAAACATAGGACGTTCCCGCATCCGTAACCGATTGGCCGATATGGCCAAATACAACTCCTTACTGTTTATGGATTGCGATGCTGCCGTCTGTAAATCTGACTTTATTTCCGCATACCTGCCGTATTGCAAAAATCAAAGCCAGGTAGTTATCGGCGGAACCGCTTATGACCCAAACGAAACAAATCCGGCATACAGTTTACGGCTGACATACGGGCTAAAAAGAGAAGGAAATCAAAATTATGGCGGTTGCTTCACCACCTTCAATTTCATGATACCACATAAAATTTTCAACCTTATCCGTTTCGATGAAAACATACATGGTTATGGGCATGAAGACACACTATTTGGCATCCGCCTTATTGAAAAACAAATTCCCATAATACGCATAAATAATCCATTGATACACAAAGGGCTGGATACAAACAAAATATTTCTTCAAAAAACAGAGATAGCCAATGCCAATTTATTGAAGTTATACAGGGAAACAAAACAACCTGAACTACCTGCAACATCCAAATTATTACGCACATATCTGAATTTGCCAACCCATATCCATTGGTTTATAGGCATCGCATTCCGTTTATTCAGACCGCTGATGACAAAACAACTATGCAGCAAAAGGCCATCATTGTTCCTGTTTGATTGCTACAAACTCGGACATTTGTGTTCCCTTAAACAATAACCACTCCACACGCCTGCCATATTGTCATAATCCCATTTTGGCACGCATTATGTAAAAGGACGCCGCGAAAACATTACGAAATTCGCATCGCAATATGAAAAAAAACGTATTTTTATCAGTAGCTTGTCTGGCAAGTCTGATGTTTTTAGGTTCGTGCAACAGTTCCAAGAATATGGCAGCCATTGCCAAAGACTTCAACAGTTCATGGAATGTGACCAGCATTAACGACACCCTGAATTTCACAAACGACAATCTAGAAAAAGTTCCGACCTTGAATTTCAATTGGGAGGAAAAACGTGTAAGCGGAAAAACTGGCTGCAACAGTTATTTTGCAACGTTTGAAGTCCCAGCCAAAGACACCATCAAATTCAGTAACGCAGGCGCTACAAAAATGTTTTGCATAGAAAGCATGTACATAGAAGATGCTTTTCTCGGAACTTTCAACAAAGTGGTAAAATACTCCATTAACAAACGTACGCTTCGCCTTTATGACGAAAACAACAATTTGTTGATTGAAGCGAACAAAACACAACAATAAACACACAATCACAAACATTAAATAAAAAACATAAAGTCATGAATGTAAAACCATTAGCAGACCGTGTGCTGATTAAACCCGCACCGGCAGAAGAAAAGACAGTCGGCGGAATCATTATCCCCGATTCAGCAAAAGAGAAACCGTTGAAAGGCGAAATTTTGGCAGTTGGCAACGGAACCAAAGATGAAGAAATGGTTCTGAAAGTCGGAGACCATGTCCTCTATGGCAAATATGCCGGAACAGAACTTGAACTTGACGGAGAAAAATACCTGATTATGCGTCAAAGCGATGTTCTCGCAATCGTATAATCAAAATTTTAACAAATCAAAATTTTACAACTATGGCAAAAGAAATTTCATTTAATATTGATGCCCGCGACCAACTGAAAAAAGGCGTGGACGAATTGGCAAACGCCGTAAAAGTAACCCTTGGTCCGAAAGGACGTAACGTTATCATTGAGAAAAAATTCGGTGCCCCACAAATCACGAAAGACGGTGTTACTGTTGCCAAAGAAATCGAATTGGCAGATCCAATGCAAAACTTGGGCGCACAATTGGTTAAAGAAGTTGCCAGCAAAACCGGTGATCAGGCTGGTGATGGCACAACAACTGCTACTGTTCTGGCACAGTCTATTGTAAGTGTTGGACTGAAAAACGTAACAGCAGGTGCTAATCCAATGGACTTAAAACGTGGTATTGACAAAGCTGTTGCTGCTGTTGTTTCTAGCATCAAAAAACAGTCTGAAGTTGTCGGTGACAACTACAATAAAATCGAGCAAGTAGCTACCATTTCAGCAAACAATGATGCCGAAATCGGCAAACTGATTGCAGATGCCATGCGCAAAGTTTCGAAAGATGGTGTTATCACCATTGAAGAAGCCAAAGGCACCGACACGACCATTGATGTAGTGGAAGGTATGCAATTCGACCGCGGTTACATTTCACCGTATTTTGTAACCAACACGGAAACTATGGAAGTAGAAATGGAAAAGCCCTACATCCTGATCCACGACAAGAAAATATCCAACCTGAAAGAACTGCTGCCTGTTCTGGAACCGGCCGTACAATCAGGACGTCCATTGCTGATTATCGCAGAAGATGTGGACAGCGAGGCTTTGACCACATTGGTAGTAAACCGTTTGCGCGCCCAATTGAAAATCTGTGCCGTTAAGGCTCCTGGTTTCGGCGACCGCAGAAAAGAAATGTTGGAAGACATTGCCATCCTGACCGGCGGCATGGTCATTTCCGAAGAAAAAGGCATCAAACTAGAAAGCGCAACGCTTGACATGCTTGGAACCGCTGAAAAAGTTACAGTAAACAAAGACAATACGACAATTGTGAACGGTGCTGGAAGCAAGGAAAACATCGCCAGCCGTGTTGCACAGATCAAGGCACAGATAGCTGCCACGACCAGCGACTACGACCGCGAAAAATTGCAGGAACGTCTGGCCAAACTGTCTGGCGGGGTTGCCGTACTTTATGTCGGAGCCGCTTCCGAAGTGGAAATGAAAGAAAAGAAAGACCGTGTGGATGACGCGTTGAGTGCAACACGTGCCGCCATTGAAGAAGGTATCGTACCGGGCGGTGGTGTAACTTATATACGTGCACAAGAAGCCTTGAACAACCTGAAAGGCGACAATGACGACGAACAGACTGGTATCGAAATCGTAAAGCGCGCCATTGAAGAGCCGCTGCGCCAAATCGTAGGCAATGCAGGCAAAGAAGGTGCCGTTGTGGTACAAAAAGTCCGCGAAGGCAAAGGCGATTTCGGATACAATGCCCGTGCCGACAAATACGAAGCTATGTTGGCAGCCGGTGTCGTTGACCCAGCGAAAGTTACGCGTGTAGCTTTGGAAAATGCGGCTTCCATTGCCGGCATGTTCCTGACAACAGAATGCGTTATCGTGGAAAAGAAAGAAGAAAACCCAGCACCTGCCATGCCTGCCATGGGCGGAGGAATGGGCGGAATGATGTAATTTCTTCAAAACAGCAATAAATTCCGGACGGGATTTTCGGGGAAACCTGAAAATCCCGTTTTTTTTAATACCTTTGCGCGCATGAAACATTTCGGGTTAATCGGATTCCCGTTAGGGCATTCATTTTCAAAAAAATACTTTACGCAAAAATTTTCCGACGAGAAAATCGATGCATCATACGAGCTGTACGAACTGGAAAACATACAAAATTTCCCGCAGCTTGTACAACAAATCGATTTTTCCGGCCTGAACGTTACGATTCCATACAAAGAACAAATCATTCCGTTTCTGGACGAGCTGGACGATACAGCCAGAGCCATCGGTGCAGTCAACGTCATCAAATTCAGCCGAACCGGGAACCAAATACACCTGAAAGGCTACAACTCGGATGCCATCGGTTTCTTGGAATCCATACGCCCACATATTAAGCCGTGGCATCAGGAAGCCCTGATTTTGGGTACAGGCGGCGCATCCAAAGCCATCAAATACGGTCTGGAACAAATGGGCATAATGTCCACTTTTGTATCACGGACGGCAAAACCAGGTATGCTGACATACAGCCAGCTACTGCCGGAAACCATAGAAGCGCATACGCTGATTGTCAATGCGACGCCGCTCGGCACATTCCCGAAAACGGATGAATGCCCCGATATTCCTTACCATTGCCTCGGTCCGAAACACTTGTTGTTCGATGTGGTATACAATCCGGGAAAAACACTATTTTTGCAGCGGGCGGAACAACAAGGTTGTACTATTGTAAATGGCTCTGGAATGTTAACCGGACAAGCAATCGCCGCTTGGAACATTTGGAATTCTTAAACACCAAAATTGATAGTTATGAAACACAAATTTTTCATTTATCCGATTATCGCACTATTTTTCGCGTGTTCGATTCCGGCTATGCAGGCACAAACCGTCATGGAGGGCGAAAGCGCCATTGTATATGCCATGCCGAAAGTGGTTTTCGGATTTGAAATCGAATACGAAAAACAAACTCAGGAAGTCGGTATATTTTACCAATACTCCGAACGCTATTTGGGCACAAAAAACGTCATAACCGAAAACAAAACCGTTTATACAATCAAAAACATACGGTTGCTGACAAAAACCATTGCTGATGAAAACCGGAAATATAAAATCATACCGGACAAAAACCTGCTGAACTGCTATGTAACCCTGGACAAGAAAGGGATTTTATGTGCCATTAATGATGATGCCCCCGTAAGCAAACCCCGGCAAGAAAAGAACTTGCCGGTTACTAACCCGAAACCGGCCGGGCCTTCCCTTATGCCTCTGGGCGAAGAACAAATGTTTGCCAATTCAATTGCCAAAATGGCCGAAGGTACAGCCAAACAGATTTACCGCATACGCGAAAGCCGCATCAACATTCTTTCCGGCGATGTTGACCAACTGCCGGCTGACGGACTTTCGTTCCAGACCGTATTGGACGAAATGGCCAAAACAGAAAAGGAATTATGCGAATTGTTCATCGGCAAGACAACAACCGAAACATTACGGGAAATAATCGAAATAACGCCTACGGATGATGTAAACCAATCCATCCTGGCACGTTTTTCTGCACATAGCGGTATTGTACCCATAAATGATTTAGGAGGCACACCGATTTTCCTGAGCATAAAAGCCAACAAGCAAAAATATCTGCCGCAAGACGAAAAAGCCAAACAGCAACCTGCCGCATTATTCTATAACCTGCCTGGTTCTGCCAAAGTGACCGTATCACAAGGACAAACCGTTTATGTGAACAAGGAAGTTACGGTGCCACAATTCGGCATCAGCGTTCCGCTGCCGGTTGAATTGTTCATCAAGTCGGATGTCAAGCTCCAGTTTGACCCGAAAACCGGCGCTTTGCTGAAAATAGAAAAATAGGACCTTTGCAAAACCAATGCAAAAAACTTTACGGGCATCCGATATATGAAATCAGATGCCCGTAATTTTTATAATGCCCCAACAAGCTGTTCTTATTCCCTTCCCATTGAGAGAAAAAAAGATGCGCCCCTGAAGGGTTTCTGGGGCGTAAATCGCTTTCAAAGAAGCGATTATTCTTTCAACCACTTATCCAGCCAGCGGAAAAATACCCGTTGCCACAAAATGCCATTCTGCGGCTTGGTTACCCAATGGTTTTCATCGGGGAATATCAGCAATTCCGACGGAACACCGCGCAACTGGGCGGCATTGAAGGCCGACATGCCTTGTGATGCCAAAATGCGGTAGTCCTTTTCGCCGTGTATGCACAAAATAGGTGTATCCCATTTATCCACAAACTTGTGCGGCGAATTGGCATACGTACGTTGCGCAATCGGATTCTTGTCCCAGTATGCACCACCCAGATCCCAATTCGGGAACCACATTTCTTCCGTTTCCACATATTGCTGCTCCAGATTGAAGATACCATCATGGGCGATAAATGCCTTGAAACGTTTTTCGTGATGTCCTGCCAGCCAATAAACGGAAAATCCGCCATAACTTGCCCCCACGCAGCCCAGATGGTCGGCATCGACAAACGGCTCCGCCGCCATGGCATCGATGGCAGAAAAATAGTCCTTCATGTTCTGACCGCCGTAATCGCCGCTAATCTGTTCCAGCCATTCCTGCCCGAAACCGTACAATCCGCGACGGTTCGGCGCCACGACGATATAATCATTGGCCGCCATGATCTGCAAATTCCAGCGATAGCTCCAGAATTGGCTCACCGGACTTTGCGGGCCGCCCTGGCAATAGAGCAATGCCGGATATTTCTTGTTCGGGTCGAACTCGGGCGGATAAACAATCCACGTCAGCATCTGCTTGCCGTCGGTGGTTTTTATCCAGCGTTCCTCCACCCTGCCCATTTCTATCTGGTCAAGCAAATGTTTGTTCTCAAACGTAAGCTGCGTCTGCACACCGGCCATGTCGATGGCATATAACTCATTCGGGCAACTCATACTGTGGCGCATACCTATCAAGCCGTTGGTTGTCAAGCCAATCCATTCATAATCATGCTGTCCTTCCGTCAATTTGGTTATGGACTTTCCAGCCTTGTCGGTTTTGTATATTTGCGTCGTTCCGTGCTGCACGCTGATAAAATAAATGTTTTCCGAAGCCGCATCCCAACACAAGGAAGCCACACTCTGGTCAAAAGCTGCGGTCAGGTCGGTGCGTTCACCGGTCTGCAAATCGGCAATGAACAAACGGTTCTTGTCCGATTCGTAGCCATCGCGTTCCATGCTTTCCCAAGCAATATAACGCCCGTCGGGCGAGAACACAGGATTGATGTCATAGCCCATCATGCCTTCCGTCAGATTCGTTTTGGTGGTGCGCGTAGCTATGTCGTACAAATAAATATCGCTGTTCGTACTTTCCGCATAAGCCTTGCCTGTCTTTTTCCGGCAGGTATAGGCAATCGTTTGCCCATCGGGCGAGAAGGCCAACTGCTCCATTCCACCGAACGGTTTCATCGGGCACTCATACGGTTCGCCTTCCAGCAAATCAACAGCCTTGCGTAAGCTCTTGCCGTCAAATTCGGCCAGGAACGGATGCGGAACGGAAGTTACCCACTCGTCCCAATGCTTGTACATCAGTTCATCCACGACAAAGCCCTGCGCCTTGTCCAAATCCGGGTAAATATCGGCTGTGCGTTCGCCGTATTTGACATTGGCGATATACAAAACCTGCTTTTCGTCCGGCGAAAACATGAAATCGTTGATGCCGCCTTCCACATCGGACACCTGCCGGCGGTCACTGCCATCCGCATTCATGACCCACAACTGCATGGAACCGCTTTCTGCCGACATGAACGCAATCTTACGGCCACCATCCAGCCATTTGGCCGCATGTTCCGACAAATCGGTGTATGTGATTTGATGCGCATTGCTGCCATCCGCATTCATGACAAACCATTCCGTATTGGTTTTGTCTTCCTTTATGCTCGGATAGGTTACGCTGTACAAAACCTGCGTGCCATCCGGCGACACCTGCGCGCCGCCCAAACGGCCAAACGCCCACAAAACTTCCGGCGTCAGACGGTGGTTCTCGATTTTCATTTCCTGCCTGCCTATGGTCGGCTTGCCGGACTGCTGCGTGCAAGCCGTTGTTGCTACTGTGGCTGCTGCCATTGCTAAAACTTTAAAATAATTCATTGTATTATCGTTTATTGTTTGTTTACAAGTGTCTGATATACTTGTTCGTATATGGGAACAGGCACATTATGTCTGTGCGCCAGCCGGATAACCGTACCTGTCAGGTTCTCCACCTCGGTGGTATGGTGGTTGGTAAAATCCGTGTGCATGGACGATGTGGACTCGAACGGCAAACGTTCCAGCCACGCCACGGTCTTGTCAATATAAGTCTTGTCCGTCGGGATGCCCTCCGCCTGCGACACAACCAACAACTCATGCAACATGCCCAGCAAAGTCTGTTTGCGATGTTCGTCGGAGAGCAAGGCGCCGAAACTGCAATCGAAATAGGAAGTCAGCGATGCCGTCGTACTGATAAAGAAGAATTTACGCCAGATAATGGCCATAATGTCCGTGGAGAACGTGGCTTCGATATGCGCCTGACGGAAAACCTGCTCCATACGGAGCAACATGGGATTCGTCCGGCCGGAATAGCCGAAATAGACATCCTGCACATTGCCCAGATTGGCCACCACGCCCGGTTTTGTGCGCCGCCCGACAATGTAAGTGCAACCTTCCCACACTTCCGTTCCGGGAAGCAGTTCGCGAATCATGGGCGCAATCATTACGCCGTTCAGCAATGGCAAGACAACGGTCTCCGCACCCACGCACGGACGGATGCTGTCGATTACGGCGGCCAAATCATAACTTTTGGTAGCCACAATAATGCAATCCGCCACACCGATTTCGCCGGCGTTGTCCGTTACGAGAGCCGGATGCGCCACAAAAGTCTCGTGCGTATCTTCAACCGTCAAACCATTCCGGCGAATGGCTTCCAAATGTGCGCCACGGGCATAAAAACAAATGTCTATCGTATTATCTTGTTCATATTCGCGTGCCAGCAAACCGCCATAATAACCGCCGACACCACCCAAACCAACTATCAGGATTTTCATTGATTACACAACTTTTTTTACCGATTGCAAAATTACATATTTATGGGCATTCGGGCAAAAAAAACGGGCAAGGATAAACCGACATTTTATACGCAAAAAAACGACATAAAAAAACAAGCTGCATCCCAGAGTTATTTCTAACTTCCGAGATGCAGCTTTAACTATGCTAATTCCCTGTTGTCCGTGTGAAATCCACACCTGATTTCCACAGACAAACATATTTTATGCTATACTAATAACGAGACAAGACCAAGCGGAAACCAAGCCCGTCGCTGCGATCAGTCTGGGTGCCAACAGCGCGAAGAGATACACGACAGCCCGACGCATCAGTGTACCTGCTCCCGCCACGACCAACACGGTACAAGCCCGAAGAAGGTCCCATTGGATTGGTCTGCTGCGTATTGCTATAACTGCCATACCAGTCGTAGCACCATTCGTACACATTGCCACTCATATCATAGATGCCCAATTCATTGGGACTTTTCGTGCCGACCTGACGAGTTGAAGCCGTATTATCCGAATACCAAGCCACATCACCTATCGAATTGCTACCGGAATACACATACAGAATGGCGTCACTCGGAACTCCTATAGCATCAGTCGTTTCCCGCGTATATTGATTTTCCTGACCGCCACGGGCTGCATATTCCCATTCCGCTTCTGTCGGCAAACGGTATTCTTTACCCGTCAGAGCGTTCAGACGATCCAAGAAGCCGTTCTCACCCACAATATCATTATAGGAAACATAGTAAACAGGATAATTATTACCTTTGCCATAACTATTAGACGGAGTAGAGCCTCCATACATATATGAACCACCTGTCTCCACTAAATTTCCATTAGAACTAAAGGCTGGATATAAATACACCTTTTCTGCATCTGCCGGAAAATGTGTTGCATCATGCGCTCCCATGACATATTCCCACAATCCCTGGGTTACTTCAAACTCCCCCATATAATAATCAGAAAGGATCACATTATGAATAGGGCCTTCATCTTCTGCATTTGGGTCGTAATTGGGCAAATCAGAGCTTTCCGATTGCGCCCCCATGACAAAGATTCCGCCTTTTACTGCTTTCATTGTAAATGAAGGGCCTCCTTCAAGGGTTTCCGTATATTCCTCAAACACTGTTCCTGTGCCTGTTCCTGTGCCACTACCGCCACCCTGTGTTTGATCCATTGCTTCGAGCGTTTCTATAAAGTCAATGGCAGCTGCCTGCATCGGGGCAAACGATTCACCCATTGAGGTTGAACAGTCCAACACCAGAACAACCGCAATCTTTTTGCTTATCGCCTCAGCAGTGGATGCTTCCTCCACATCCGCATAATACAATTCTCCATCAAAAGAAACCAGTATCTCAAAATCAAACTGCACTTCCTCACCATCTACTATAAATTTCAGATTGTTCAGCGGTATCTGCACTTTCCCTGCTTCCATGTCAAAAACGCCACGTGCAGGTACGTCAAAACGGGCATAAGTCCCGTTCTTGGTTATATCCAGCACAAATCCATCCGTCGGATTTCCTTCCAATTTTGCATAAATGGTATCCAACCGGTTATTTTCAGCCCAAAATGTAAAACAAAAGTATTTATAACCCATTGTTTCAGAATAGTAACCAGGATTCGTCTGCAACATGACATTTTTGGAAGATGCTATAATCGAAGTCGCAATCTCATTAAACGTCGGTTGCAATTGTGCAGAAGAAGTGGCATTATGATATTCACCGCTTCCGAATACTACTTTCCGCATTTTTTCGCCAAATCCCACGTCATTGCCAAATCCTATTGCATACGAATTCAAGCCCACGCGTTGGGAAAGGTCGTAATGTGCCGTGTCATACACATTGGCAGCACCAACCATTCTTCCTTCCCCACCCCACATCATATTTGAATAATTGTCGGTTCCATCCGAAAAATTCAGCATGAATATTTTATCAAATTCCGGCAAATCCGGCGCATCAAACATCTGGTTTCCCTTTGAAACAGAATACGCAAACGCCGTTGCATCCTTGTCATTGACTTGGGCATTTATGAATGATTTAGCTGCTTCCAAATCATTTGTTATGGGGAATTGGTTCACATATTGGTTAAAAGCCACCACACCTACATAGATTTGGCTCGTGTCATTAGAGGTCTGCCCTCCGCCAACTTCACCATCATCCACCAAAAAATTAATACTATCCACCAACAAAGTATTGCGTTGGTATATAATGCTACCATCGTAAAATACACGCATGGTACGCGTAGTTTGTTCTTGGGCGTAAACGGACAATATCGCAACCGCCGCCAACATAATTGAGAATATCTTTTTCATAATATATTTTGATTTTAGAATTGCTGATTATTTACTAATTATGACTTTCCTGGACATATTGCCTTTTGCCGTTTCAATATTGACCAAATAAACACCTGCCGGCAAATAATTGACAGGTATAACCACTTGGTTCGACATACTGCCCGTAACCCCTTGATAAACTATCCTACCACAAATATCCATAAGCGAACATGCTTTTATATCCAATGTACTTTCCACCACAATATCATTTTCCCCATTGCGGTACACTTTCATGCTTTCTTGCGCCATTGATTCAGCGAGGGCATTGAGCAAATTAAATTCAACAGTAACATTAAGGCTTTCTTTTACATCATAAACAGACAATGTATTGGTCATGTTATCCTTGACAGCAACTCCATTGATTTTCCATTCCTTCACTTCACAATTCTCATCTGGAATCGCTGTAAACAACACATTGCTACCTTCCTTAACACTTGTACCCGAAAAAATCTCTACGCCATCGGCTGTTGCCGATAACATACCTCCCTTTTCATCAACAACTGAAAAAAGCACAAGGAATCCATCGGATACATAATCACCAAAAGTGATTTTACGAACATCGTCCATTAAAATGGACTGGGAAGCTCCAGAGCACAAATGCACAACAATGCTTCCATCTAAAAATTCCAGATTTTGCAAACCATCAAATAAGGTGGAACTCACGCTTCCATCATGCCGATGGACATTCAAAGCCTCAGGCGGTTCTTGCGCCCAAAGCACAGCAGCCATCATCAATAATGCTGCCATGACAATCGATCTAATTTTCCCCATTTCACATAAAATTAAATTAAACAAATATTATCCCATACCGAGATATAGCATAACCCAAGGCACAAAGAGACGACATAAAAACAAATAGGTTTGTCCCTTTTCAACTTGCCATGATTCCAATGGCGAAAAACTGATTTGTTGATTGTTTAATAAAAAGAAAGCGCGGGAATCCGTACCTGTTACTCGTCCCACGCATCAAGGCCTTCGCATTGCCCGGTATAGTTGAACGAGCAACGCAGAAGCCCACGCCGATATGTAAAGACATCATACACCTTCCCTATTGGGGAAAATATGCTGCCTGATATAAACATATCCCGCAGACATCTACCGTTGCTTTGTTCCCGACTATACCCAAAATTTGCGAAGTTCTGATGCGTCAGAAAACAAAGCGTCAAGTAAACGCCTTTCCTATATATGTCATCCCGCCCACACCTCCGGTTTTTACAAACACAGGACTCGGCGTGGCAGGGATTCGCAAAGGTAAAAATTTCTTACAAAATAAACAAACATAAAAAAAGCCTTCCGCCACAAAGTGACGAAAGGCCTTGATATTGCAAAATAATCTATCTGCGTTTATTCTTCCGGCATGACCATATTGTGGAACACATTCTGCACATCCTCGTCTTCTTCTATCTTGTCCAACAATTTCTGGACGGATGCGCGCTGTTCCTCATTCAGTTCCTTGTAATCGTTCGGAATACGCTCGAATTCAGCACTGTTGATTTCAAAACCGTTTTCTTCCAAGTATTTCTGGATAGCGGCATACGATTGAAAATCGCCGTACAGGATAATGTTGCCTTCTTCATCCTGGTTGAGTTCTTCCACGCCGTAATCAATCAGTTCCAGTTCCAAATCCTCCAAGGAAACATCGGCTTTCGGCACGATATTGAACACGCATTTGTGGTCGAACAGGAATTGCAGGCAGCCGGAAGTGCCAAGCGAACCGCCAAAACGGTTGAAATAGCTGCGGATATTA
The DNA here is from genome assembly GCA_949282265.1 of uncultured Bacteroidales bacterium. GTDB lineage: Bacteria > Bacteroidota > Bacteroidia > Bacteroidales > Paludibacteraceae > CALUNA01. Next base: position 141,147 of record CASDOZ010000002.1, read on the forward strand.
GCAACAGTCCGCGTGTTATTGTCCGTGGCCGTTTCCACAAAAATAGCTATGCCATGAGGGCCATAACCTTCATAATTGATTTCCTTATAATCCGCCTCATCTTTCGAGAATGCTTTCTTAATGGCGCGTTCGACATTCTCTTTCGGCATGTTCTCTTTCTTGGATTGCTGCATGAGCACACGCAAACGCGGGTTCATATCAGGGTCAGGGCCGCCTTCACGGGCTGCAATGGTAATTTGCTTGCCTAATTTGGTAAATACGCGGGCCATGTTGCCCCAACGTTTCAGTTTCGTAGCTTTCCTATATTCAAATGCTCTTCCCATATAAATTAAGTTTGATTAAAATCAAATGTTCTGCAAAAAGGGAGATTCCCTTGGTTTTCGGTCTGCAAAAGTATAAAAATCCAATAACATGACAAAAAGAAACCGCTAACAAAACGTAGCGGTTTCTTTCTATCCATATCCGATTTTATTCGTAAGTTACTGCTTCAAACGAAACGATAAATTCTACACGACGGTTCTTGGCACGTCCGGCGGCTGTCTTGTTATCGGCAACCGGCATGGTTTCACCGTAACCCTTAGCCGTCATGCGGTTTGCATCCACGCCTTCTTTTATCAGGAAGTCGCGTACCGCATTCGCACGTTTTTCCGACAGAGCCATATTCAAGTCATCATTACCCACATTGTCCGTATGACCTTGTATTTCTACCAGGTAAGTCGGATTTTCTATCAATACTTTGGCAATCTGTCTCAAAATCGTGTAGGAAGAACGTTTGATCACGGCCTTGCCCGTTTCAAACTGGATGCCCTGCAATGCTTTTGTAAACAAGGTACGCACTTCTTTCTTCACTTCCGGACAACCATGATTTTCAACCGTACCCGGCGTCTTCGGACATTCATCCATATAATCTGGCACACCGTCACCATCCGTATCCAAGTCGCAACCGCAGTCATCTACGAAACGTACTGCTTCGGGCTTCGTGTCTGGACACTTATCCAAATAGTTTGGAACACCGTCATTATCATCATCTTTCGGGCAACCGAACTCATCAACCTGGCCATAGGCTTCTGCCGGCGTATCCGGACAACGGTCCATATAGTCTGGAACGCCATCACCATCCGTATCAAGCGGACAGCCCTTCTCATCTACCATTCCGTAAGCCTCACGCGGCGTATCAGGACATTCATCCAAATAATCAGGAACACCATCCTCGTCGGTATCAAGCGGGCAACCGAACTCGTCCACCAAACCATAGGCAGCCTCCGGCGTATCCGGGCAACGGTCCATGTAATCTGGGACGCCATCACCATCCGTATCAATCGGACAACCTTTTTCATCCACCATGCCGTAGGCTTCTGCCGGCGTATCTGGACATTCATCCAAATAATCTGGTACGCCGTCCTTATCCGTATCGACCGGGCAACCGACTTCGTCCACAATAACACCGCGCGGCGTTTCCGGACACAAGTCTTTCCTGTTCACAACACCGTCCCTGTCTTTATCATGCCCGAATACCAGACTGATACCGACTCCAAGGTTGACACCTTTTATTTTATAAGGTATCGTTGGGCTCGCATTTTGCGATACCGCGGCATACGTAAACGGAATATAATCAGCCATAAACGTCAACTGCAACGGGCCGCCACGCAAACCGAGCGCAGCGCCAATCGAATTGAAACGGCCATTCACAAACGAATAGCTGGCAGCAAGGTTTACCCATTCGTAAGGACGGAAATTAGCTCCCAACGTAACTTCTTCGTACACTTTTTTGCGGGCAAAAGATGTCCGTGAATGAACGCCGACACCAACACGGTTATCCCAGAAATTGACTTCCGCACCGAAATTGAGTTTGGCTGTCGTCATCAACGTATAAGCATCATGACTTGTTTCGCCAACCGTGCTCGCCGATTTCAAACCGTTCACAATAAAATTGGTGACAGTGTCCATAAAATTCTGGGCGGTAACTTCGTCATACGAATATTCACCCACACCCGTATATGTGTAATCAATCTCGCCATTTACCGTGCTGACATTTTGCCGCCAACGGATAAATCCCAAATCGGTAACAGACAACGACAAGGTCAACATGTCAATTGGTTTATAAGTAGCACCCAAATCAATGGCACCTCCAAGACCGGCCGGTTTCACCCAATCCAGGACATTCGAACTCGGCGTGATAGAAAATTCATCGTTCAACACATCGTTCGGTATCGTAACCGGGGCTGCTATGCGAAGCGCACCAGTTCCCTGCAAACGCCACAACTCATCTGTCGTCAAAACCGACAAGTCATCGAACTTGGCTGACATATTGGCTGAACCGTACAAAAACTTCAGTTTTCCACCAACAGCCCACTGATCGTTAATCAACCGCGAATATCCCAAGCCCAACTCGGTATAAACAGAAGCATCCATATTCAATTTTGTAAGATCGAATGCATTCTTGCTCATATCCGACAAATCCATTCCATATAATCCGAAGCGGAACAAGTCTTGAGGCAATGCAACCGCACCTTCCATTTTTTCCGTCAAAGTTACATGCCAATAAGCCTTTTTCCAACGCCAACCAAAACTCAATAAATTAAGTTGTATATCTGTATTGACCGACATCGGATTTTTTATACGATCCAAAAAAGCCGCTTTGTCGCCATTCGGATGTAAAAACGTAATAGTCTGGCCTGCCGCATCTTTGTATATCACGTCTTTCAAGGAAATGGAATTATTGCCTGCCCATAAACTTGTATATCCGATTATCGGCAAACTGATATATACATTGCTATAAGGCTGGTAAGCCGGATTCAAATAATGCCTCATGGGAGCATTATCCAGAAAATACAAAGTATTCACCTGCTGGGCGTTTACCAACACACATGTCATGGCACCCAACAATACTACTGCTACGAAATATCTTAATGTCGTTTTCATATGTTTTTCCTTATTGGTTCGACTGTGAATTTAACGTTACTCCTGCTTGCGCCGACAAACCGACTTGGACAGACAAATAATTTTCCGGCGTAAGCGTGGCTGTTCCTTTATTCTTGCCCAACTCTGCCGTATAAACAATATTTTTCAATCTATATAATTTGTCAAGCTCTGTGCTGGTTACAACAACCGAAAGCACATTTTGTGAAGGCTCAGTTACTATACCATTTTGTGTTGTACCTGCTGCAAACACAAACTTATCCGAACTTCCGGTTTCTGTTTGCACAACTTTCATTTCAAGGGCTTCTCCTGCCTCATCTAAAAAGACAAAACTACCGCTTATTTCGAAAGGCAAACCATTCTTAACAACCAACTTCAACTGGACATTGTCCAACGACATATTGTTAGCCTCTAATATAGAATCAGAAATATTAATATTCTCAATTGTATCACTATATGTTATGTATAAATCCGGATCAAAATCAAGAGGCAATACAACAGTAGCAGACAATTCAAACACAGCATCTTTCGGTAAGAAATATTGGGTATTTTTCCCTGTTCCCGTGCTAAAAAACAGCAAATCACGAGAGAAACATAATTTTTCCGGCAAAAATGCAAACAACTCATTTATATCACCATCATCGGTATCAATGGTGTTCACCGTTTCTTTCAGTTCATATGGCGAAGCTGGACAAATTGTAATCGGCCATGACAACATTCCATTCTGGAAATTAATGGACACAACATCGCCATCAGCGGAGAATGTCTTTACATCATACAGTCTCCATTCAACAGGAATACCTACATTAGTCCTATTTTTTAATTGTATGTAAGGATTTTTGAACGGCAAACGTGTATCTTTAAATCTATTGAACAAATCTTCACCCATTTCCTTGGCAACAAAAAGCGTATCTGTGGTAGCCAAATCATCATTTGGACAGAACCAACCGTAAATCACACTGTAATCTATCAAATTAACTTTAAATGTATATGCAAAGCCTGCTTCCAAGTTTGTTATGGTTCTATCGCGCTTGGGCGTAATCACCAACCGGCAAGTTACGGTTATATTGTCATCCACACCATCAGACAATTTGTCTGTTTTCAACAAATTCAATGTGAAACGAGGTATCTCGATCGGATGATCTGCGCCAAAGCGTTTATTCAACGCAACATCCACCGTATTGTCCGGGAAAAGGTTCTTGTCCAGATTTCTGAAATTATGTTCCGGCAAAATAATCTGTACTTTTTCCAATTCATCACCGTATTGTATGTCCAAATCACCCATTAGGGAAAAATTGGAAGTAAAAAGCGCCTGTGTAATCACGACACTGTCGATACGTTCGTAATTTTCAGGATCTTTATTTATGTCCATCAAATTCAGATTCATCGGAAATTCCAAGGTGTATGTCTGCCCAGCCTGCAACTCAATCGGGGAACCTGCAATTTGCTCTGACAATTTAAAATCCTCGTTGGCGATATTTGTGTTTTCCGTAAACACAACTGTATGGTAATCAACAGCAAATGTATCCGAATAGCTCAATTCATAGATACCATTCTCATTGATGTTAAGATACTTGATTGTCGTATCGCCGATAAAATCACCCATCGTCGCACGGACAGTCCCCAAAGGCAGAGCCAATCCCAGATTAAGCTCCATTTCAGTCGAGACATTGCCTAAATCAACATCCGCCTTGCATGAAGCAAACATGAATACTCCAGCAAAAACGATGGTCAAATAATAAATTAGAAAATGTTTTTTCATAATACAGATAATTTATGGATTTTAGGAGGACAAAGATAGTTTTTTTTTATTATAACCATAGCATTTCCTTTATTTTTTGTATTCAAATACACAAAAAAAATTACTTTTTCCACAAAAAAGGCCTTTTATCCGACAAAAAACACTTTTTCTGTCGCCCGCGTAATTGCCGTATAACACCAACGATAATAATCCAGCCCCAAAATGTCCTCGTTAGGCTGCCCTTGGTCAATAAAAACCCGCTTCCATTGCCCGCCTTGTGCCTTATGGCATGTAACCGCATAAGCGAACCGCACTTGCAAAGCGTTGTAAAAAGGGCTGTCCATAATTGTTTTTACCATTTGCTTGCGGCTCTTGATTTCAGGATAATCCAACCCAATCCGTTGAAACAACAAATTGGCCAGTTCATAATTCTTTTCCGGCAGCTCCGTATAAAGGCTGTCCAACAGAACCATTGCATCTATTTCCCAATCATAATCCATGGAGCGCAAGCTCAATTCGACAAAACGCATCCCGTACAACTCATGGTATTTCCGCACCCGCACGATTTCCAACATATCGCCATTGGCCAAAAAATCAAGTCCTTCATACTGCTTTGTCCAAAAATAATTATTGCGCGTTACCATCAACATGTCGCCATTGCCCAGTTCATCATCTTTCCACAAAATGCGGGCACGTATGCCTTGATTATACAAATTCGCCCGTTTGTTGGAACGCGTAACTACCAACGTATTTTCCGCCCCGACTTCATCATAAGCCCGCTGCAGTTCATCCAGCACATTTTCACCCGAAAGCAAGGTTACGTCATTAAATCCTTCCGTCCGGATTTCAGGAAAACGGGACACGTCATTATCCGCTATCTGCTGCCTCAATTGGGTCGCATTAAACAAAATTCCGCTTTCAAGCGCTTGTCTGGCCACTTGCGTCAGTTCAAATTCGATTACATTCAACCCATAGCTTTCCAAATATGCGGCATCCAAAGCCGGACTGTGCACCTGCTTGACTGGCGGCAATTGGGCCGTATCTCCCAACAACAACAGCCAACAATTACGGCCGCTATACACGAAACGGACCAAATCATCCAATAAGCGCCCTGTGCCGAAAGACATGTTGTCGCCTGTCTGGTTCGAGACCATCGATGCCTCGTCCACGATGAAAAGCGTGTCCGTATGCAAATTATCGTTCAAACCGAATTGAGTTGAATCCAAAGCGCGTTGCCTGTAAATCTTTTTGTGAATAGTGTAAGCAGGAAAATTTGCGTAACTTGATAATACCTTGGCAGCACGACCCGTCGGAGCCAACAAAACCGTTTTTTGTTGCAACTCTTGCATGGCTTTGACCAAGGCTGCTACAATGCTGGTTTTTCCCGTTCCGGCATATCCTTTCAGCAAAAACAACTTGGAAGCATCCTGCGCAAGCAAAAATACGCCCAACTTGCCGATTAATTGCCGTTGATCATCGTTCGGCACGAACGGCAGTTTAGCCACTATCCGGGAAACAAGAAATTGTTGAAGCACAGGGTTTTATTTTCTATCTCGTTTATACATGCAAAGATATTTCCAAAAAAGGCATAAATACTGGTACAAAAAAAACAGCACGGACCTTTTGAACCCGTACTGCTTTTTTCATAATAACATCATGCAAATTCCATCAAATACGCCTTGATGAACGCATCTATGTCGCCATCCATCACGGCATTGACATTGGAAGTCTGGTAATTTGTCCGATGGTCTTTCACACGGCGGTCATCAAAAACATAACTCCGTATCTGCGACCCCCATTCGATTTTTTTCTTGCTGGCCTCTATGCGGGCTGTTTCCTGACGCCTTTTTTCAAGTTCCAGTTCATACAACTGCGAACGCAACAGGCGCAACGCATTCTCACGGTTTTTAGGTTGGTCGCGCGTTTCCGTATTTTCTATCACGATTTCATCGGGTTGCCCCGTAACCGGATTCGTAAACTTATAATGCAACCTCACGCCCGACTCCACTTTGTTCACGTTCTGCCCGCCGGCACCGCTGGAACGGAACGTATCCCAACTCAAATTTGCCGGATTGATTTCAATTTCAATCGTATCATCCACCAATGGCACGACAAACACCGATGTGAAGGAAGTCATGCGCTTGCCCTGCGCGTTGAACGGGCTGACACGCACCAAACGGTGCACACCATTTTCGCTTTTCAGATAGCCGTAAGCCATATCACCCTCGACTTTTATCGTAGCGGTCTTTATTCCGGCCTCGTCACCTTCTTGATAGTTGGCAATCTCCCATTTGTAGCCTTTCCGTTCGCACCAACGTTGATACATACGGAATAACATCTCCGCCCAATCCTGTGCTTCCGTTCCACCGGCACCTGCCACAATTTTCAGCGCAGCGCCCAACTGGTCTTCCGGCTTGGAAAGCATATTTTTCATTTCCAACGCTTCCACTTCCTGCAAGGCCTGATTGTAAGCCGAATCGACTTCCTCCTCACTTACCGCTTCGTCCTTGTAAAAGTCATAAGCAAGTTGCAATTCATCCAATGCCGCGGCAACAGCCTCATAGCCGGTAATCCAATTTTTCAGTTCCTTCACTTTACGCATCTGTTTTTCCGCCGCCTTGGCATCATCCCAGAAACCCGGAGCATGGGTGCGTAATTCTTCTTCTTCTACTTGGATACGTTTCTGGTCGATGTCAAAGATACCTCCTCAACGCAGACCCGCGTTCCAACAAATTTTTAAGTTGGTCTATAGTTATCATGTTTGCCAAATAAATTATTTCGGAAAAAATTATCCCACAAGTTTTTTACGGGTGCAAAATTACAAAAAATATGCTATCCGCAAAGTTGTCAAAATCAATTAATTTTTATATCTTTGCGCCCGCTTTTTTGCAAAGCATGTAATTAACTCATTGTCTAACCCGCGGAACGCGAAAAACGTTCTGCATAAAATTCAAAATTCCTGTTATGGAAGAAAACAAAGAAAACATCGTTGAAGATGTAAAAGCACCTGTTGAAGAAACAGTTGTACCTGAGCAAACCGCTCAAACCAATGCCGCGCCGGCTGAGTTCGACTGGGATGCCTATGAAAAAGGCGACAACATCAGCGCACAGTCAAGAGAAGAACTCACCAAAAAGTATGACCAGACCTTAAACGCCATCAAGGACAAGGAAGTTGTTGAAGGCACTGTAATCTCCATCAACAAACGCGAAGTTGTTGTAAACGTTGGATACAAATCGGATGGTATCGTTCCGATGAGCGAATTCCGTTATAATCCCGACCTGAAAGTCGGCGACAAGGTTGAAGTATATATCGAAAGCCAGGAAGACAAGAAAGGACAATTGATCCTGTCACACAAGCAAGCCCGCGCTTCTCGTTCATGGGACCGCGTAAACCAAGCTCTCGAAAACGAAGAAGTAGTAAAAGGATTTATCAAATGCCGCACCAAAGGCGGTATGATTGTCGATATATTCGGCATCGAAGCATTCTTGCCGGGTTCACAAATCGACGTAAAACCGATCCGCGACTACGATGTGTTTGTTGGCAAGACCATGGAGTTCCGCGTGGTGAAAATCAACCACGAATACCGGAATGTCGTTGTTTCGCACAAGGCTCTTATCGAAGCTGAAATCGAACAACAAAAACGCGAAATCATCAGCCGCCTGCAAAAAGGCCAGGTTTTGGAAGGAACCGTCAAGAACATTACTTCCTATGGCGTATTTATCGATTTGGGCGGCGTAGATGGCTTGATCCACATCACTGATTTGAGTTGGGGCCGCGTTTCGCATCCGGAAGAGATCGTGTCTTTGGATCAGAAACTGAATGTCGTTATCTTGGATTTCGACGACGAGAAGAAACGTATCGCATTGGGTCTGAAACAACTTTCCCCGCATCCTTGGGACGCTTTGGATCCAAACTTGGCTGTTGGCGACAAAATCAAAGGCAAAGTCGTTGTCATGGCCGATTACGGCGCATTCGTCGAAGTTGCTCCGGGCGTAGAGGGTTTGATCCATGTTTCCGAAATGAGCTGGAGCCAGCATTTGCGTTCCGCCCAAGATTTCCTGAAAGTTGGCGACGAAGTCGAAGCCGTTATCCTGACACTCGACCGCGAAGAACGCAAAATGTCATTGGGTATCAAGCAACTGAAACCAGATCCATGGGAAAATGTTGAAACCAAATATGCCGTTGGCACGAAACATACGGCAAAAGTACGCAACTTCACCAACTTCGGCGTATTTGTTGAAATTGAAGAAGGCGTTGATGGTCTGATCCACATTTCCGACTTGAGTTGGACCAAGAAAATCAAACATCCGTCTGAATTTACTCAAATCGGTGCTGACATTGAGGTTCAAGTTCTGGAAATCGACAAAGAAAACCGCCGTTTGAGTTTAGGCCACAAACAATTGGAAGAAAACCCGTGGGATGCTTTGGAAAGCACATTCGGTGTTGATACGGTACACGAAGGAACCATCGCTGAAATAAGCGACAAAGGCGCTGTTGTCGTATTGCCATACGGTGTTGAAGGCTTCTGCACAACCAAACATTTGGCCAAAGAAGATGGTACTCCTGCCAAAGTTGACGAGAAATTGCTCTTCAAAGTAATCGAGTTCAACAAAGACGCCAAACGCATTGCCCTTTCGCATGTACGCACATACGAAGAGAAAAATGCTGACAAGGCAGAAAGCAAGGAAAAAGGCCGCCGTGCCAAGAAAGAACCTGCCTTAGTACAGGCTCCGATGGAAAAAACCACGTTAGGCGACTTGGATGCACTGTCCAGCCTGAAAGAGCAAATGGATGCTGCCGCTTTGGAAAAATTAGCCGCCAAGGAAGCTGCAAAGAAAGAAGAAGCAGCAGAAAAACCGGCTAAAAAGAAAGCTACCAAGAAAGCTGCAGAAGAAGAAAATGCAGAAGAAAAAACAGAAGCATAATTCTTCAACATAAATTGAAAACTCCTGAACCCACCAATGGATTCAGGAGTTTTTTTTATTTTTGCAACCAAATTGGAACCACCATGATTTTATCGGCCAGACAACTCATAATCGGCTATGATGGACAGCCTATCCAGCAACCCCTGGACCTTGAAGTGCAGGCAGGAGAAATGATTTGCATCCTCGGAAGCAACGGATGCGGCAAATCGACTTTGTTGCGCACGCTGGCCGGCTTACAAGACAAGTTGGGCGGTTCATTGACCATCCAAGGCAAAAATGCCGACAAACTGAACGACACGGATAAGGCAAAATTATTTTCATTGGTACTGACCGACAAAGTCGAATTGGAAAATACAACTGTTTTTGAAATGGTCGCATTAGGCCGCTACCCGCACAGTTCCTGGCTCGGAGGGTTGTCGGAAGCCGACAAAAAGGCTATCACAAAATCCATCGAAATGGTACGGCTAACCGACAAAAGCGAATGCTTCTTCAACTGCCTGTCCGATGGAGAAAAACAAAGGGTAATGATTGCCAAGGCATTGGCACAAGACACGCCGCTGATTCTGCTGGACGAGCCGACCGCACACCTCGATTTGCCCAACCGTATAAAAATCATGCTGTTGCTCCGGCAATTGGCGCACGACACCCGGCGTTCCGTACTGATAAGCTCCCACGAGCTGGATTTGGCCTTGCAGACCGCCGACAAAATCTGGCTTATGCAACCGCAAAAAGGAATCTGCTGCGGAAGCCCGGATGAATTAGTGCGGCAAGGCATATTCCAGCAGGCTTTCCAGACTGATGTTTTTAGTTTCCATTATATAGACAACCGGTTGGTTATCAGTTATGATTTATGAAACCCAAGCATAACTGCCAACGACAAACATAAAACATTTATTACAAAAATGGCACGAAAAAAAAATTCCGTGCCATTTTTTCCTTTCCGAAAAAAATACCTATGCCAGCAACGCCAATGCCTCTTTGATGCGGGCAAAAGCCTTTTTCAGGTTCTCATCCGAGGTTGCATACGACATCCGGATGCAATCCGGTGCACCGAACGCCTTACCGCCGACACAAGCCACATGGCCGACTTCCAACAAGAACATAGCCAAATCGGCAGCATTCTCAATTACACGCCCTTGGTAAGATTTCCCGAAGAACGAACTGCATTGCGGGAAAATATAAAACGCCCCTTTCGGGTCATTCACCTTCAAGCCGGGAATATCCTTGGCCAGACTTACCACCAGATTCTTGCGGCGTTCAAATGCCTGGCGCATTTCTTCCACACAGCTCTGGTCGCCCGTATAGGCAGCTTCGGCGGCTTTTTGGGCAACCGAGCAAGGCCCTGACGTATATTGTCCCTGCAAGGTGTTGCACGCTTTTGCAATCCAAGCCGGAGCCGCAATCCAACCGATACGCCAACCGGTCATGGCATAACCTTTGGAAACACCATTAACGATAATCACGCGGTCGCGTACATTTTCAAATTGGGCAATGCTCTGATGCGAACCTGCATAATTGATATGTTCGTAGATTTCGTCCGAAATGATATAAATATTCGGGTATTTTGCCAGCACGTCCGCCAGGCCTTTCAGTTCCTCCTGCGAATAAACACTGCCAGTCGGATTGCTCGGGGAACACAAAATAATCGCTTTGGTCTTGGGAGTAATGGCTGCTTCCAATTGCTCCGGCGTGATTTTGAAATCCTGCTCAATGCCGGCCGACACGAAAACACTCGTACCATCGGCCAACGTAACCATTTCCGGATAGCTCACCCAGAAAGGAGCCGGGATAATGACTTCATCGCCTTTGCCAATCAAAGCCAGAACCACGTTACAAACGGACTGCTTCGCCCCGTTGGAGCAGACAATCTGTTCCGGCTGATAATCCAAACCATTTTCTTTTTTCAGTTTTGCGCAAATAGCCTTACGCAAAGGCAAATATCCGGGCACCGGCGAATAGAACGAAAAATTATCATCAACAGCCTGTTTGGCAGCTTGCTTGATATGTTCCGGCGTATAAAAATCAGGCTCGCCAACGCTTAAATTGATCACATCGACACCCTGTGCCTTTAATTCGTTGCTCTTCTGCGACATGGCTAAGGTTTCCGATGGGGAAAGCGATAGCAGACGGTTTGATAATGGAAGCATAATCTTGTGTATTTATTGATAAGTGAAACAATCCGTCATATTACACGAAAAGCTGACAATCGACGGACTATCAGCTTTTTGCGTTTGTACCCAGAGCCGGGATCGAACCGGCATGGAAGTGAATCCACTGGTGTTTGAGACCAGCGCGTCTACCAATTCCGCCATCTGGGCATTGCGGGTGCAAAAGTAATGCTTTTTTCCGAAACAACAAATAACTATTGAAAAAAAATTGCCGGACAACGCGAATAACCTTCACCAGAACGAGTAATCGCCTTAACCAACCCCTCCTAAGCAAACACACACGATAAAAACCCAATGTTTAGCAAGGCCTTCAAAACAATTGGACATCAAAAATAGTACAGACAAAGATTTTTTTTGCGCATATCGGAAAAAAGCCGTACTTTTGCAGTGGGTAAGTCCTACACGACCAGCTCCCTTTGAACTCCCCCAGGGCCTGACAGCAGCAAGGGTAAAAGGTTGTAGCGGTGCGATGTAGCCAGCTTACCCTTTTTTTGTATCACTACGCGAACAAGCTGAAATTCACGCTGCCATAGCGGCGATGCTCAAAAAAATGCGGATGTTCCGCGAATTGCTGCTTGCCAGAATGTTCCAACACGAAAATTCCATCCGGTTTCAACAAATCATGTTCGAACACTTTATCAGGAACCAATGACAATTCCGGCAACTGGTAAGGCGGATCTGCAAAAACAAAATCAAAATGCAAGCCGCAAGAAGCAATATATTTGAACACATCACCACGTACCGTCATCAAATTGTCTATATGCAGCTCGCCACATATCTTACGGATAAAATTCAATTGTGTCGTGGCCATCTCCACAGCAATCACATTACGGGCACCACGCGATATGCACTCCAGCCCAATACTGCCTGTCCCTGCAAACAAATCAAGTACAGTGATATCCTCAAAATCGATGTGGTTATTCAGTACATTGAACAAACTTTCTTTAGCAAAATCCGTTGTCGGCCGTGCTGTGATATTGGCCGGCGGATAAAAATGGCGTCCTTTATATTTTCCACTAATGATTCGCATTTCTTACATGATTTCCACATTAACATATTGCTGCAATAAATCTTTCACATCACGCCCATTTTCCGAAATGTCCATATAGCATTTAGTTTCATTGACCGGAAGTTGCAAACGCTCATATATATTCAAAAGATGGTATAGGACATCCGCAGAAGTCATGTAACAAAAAGAATTCGCTAACATCAACTTTCCTGAGACAAACACAACAACATTGATTTCCGCTGGAGCAACATACAAAAAAATAGCGGATTGACTTTGCTGTCTGAACGGCACCACATTTTCTAAAAGCAGGTTTGATAAGCAATGGCGAACTTCGATTTCATCACAGGTTCGGATAAAATCGAACACGGCCGATGACAAAGCATATATATTAACGCAATCAAACATAGGCAAGGTGTCTTCACGCAATATATTGTATTCCTTTATATCCGTTTGAAAAAAACGCAACCAAACCTGGATATCTTCTTTTCTGTAAAGTGCCGTCGGAACCAACGTAAACACCGGCGTATGCACAATAATCCGTTTCTTCAAATTTCCCGTTCCTGCAATTTGCAATTGTTTCATATCTCGCTCTAAAAGCGGAATTACATCACGACGTTCAAGCCCTTTCCGCTGGGAGCGGGCCAACGCCCTGCCACCTTCCGAAACGGCAAAAGAAAATCCATCCGGAAAAATCCGGATGGATAAATCATATATATCTGCAGACGGCATAGACCGTATTACTCCCAGTTTCCGGCATTGTTGTTTGGTTCAACAACCGAACCCACCTTCAAACCAGGATATTTGTCCAATTTTACGGCTACGTCCTTGGTATTTACCAATTCTTGATGGTTCAAATCGGCCAAATAAGTATCGAACGGAGTACGTGCCTCGAACAATGGAATAGGAATATTGTTTTTAACATATCCGTTATTCACTTCCATCTCGAACCGTTTACCGTTGCTGTGGGGAACAACTACCAATTCGGAGATATTATCGTCGCTATAAGCACCTTTATACAAGAAAGTAATCATTGGCGTAAGAATCGTATCGCGGCGGAATCCTTCCAAGCCATTTGCCTTGATTTCACGCGCATTGCCACGCAACACGATTTTCACGGCCTTGGCTTCCGTCAAACCATCTTCCAATTGTTTTTCCGTCAACGCGCCTTCTTTCTTGACTTCTTTCTTCTTGGCTGTCTTCACAAAATTGACCAACGAATCCAAATCGGCGGTATAACGCCCGTATTGCGCTTTGAACTCAAGTTGTGCCGCACGGATCTGAACCAATCTTGCGACAACATCCTTTTCGCGCAAAGCTTTTTCCTTTTCAAACTGGATTGGCGTAACTACGCTATCTACACAAATGTAGGCGAGAAAAATAATGGAAATTCCCAATAAAATTTTGATTACTGTTTTCATTATATTTTGCTGTTAAAAAATGATTTGCATGTATTTTCCATTCCATCCGAACCACCCTTAAAAACCGATGCTGGATTCGGACGTGCAAATTTATAAAAGAAATTCAATTTTCCCACCATAACTGCCAAAAATTATTGTATTTTTTACTTTTGCGAACTTTTAGCGTTTTCTTTTTATAAACATAACACAGCTTATTGGTGCATTCTTGATATATTTGCAGAAAATTTGACGACCATATTTCTATGGAAAAGACCATTTACACCACAACGGGAACGTTGTACAGGCATTTGAAAAAAACTCACCCGAATATATTGTCGAAAGACGACATGGTTTTCCTGCGCACGCATGTCATCACGGACACGGAAACATTATACGGCAAGCTCTCCATCGTAGAAATCATTCTGGACGAAATCGGGCTGGGACGTACGGCCGTATTGAGCGTGCTGCTGGATGACGAGGTAAAAAGCGAACGGTTGACACTGGAAGAGATAGAAAAACATTTTGACGTTTCTATCAGCACGGTTATCAAAGGATTGGGACGCGCCAAAGAACTCTACAACCGCAATGCGGCCATAGAAACGGAGAATTTCCGCAAACTCCTGCTGACCTTCGCGGAAGACGTGCGCGTCATCCTGATCATGCTTGCCGAGCGCCTGCACCAGATGCGCTACCTGCAAAAGCTGCCCGATGAAGAGCAACGGCAAGCCGTGGCACGGGAAACCGCTTTCCTATACGCGCCATTAGCACACCGTATGGGATTGTACGCCATCAAAACTGAACTGGAAGACTTGTCGCTCAAATATACAAACCACGAAATATACAAGAACATCGCCCAGAAACTTAGTGAAACCAAACGGCACAGGGATGCTTACATTGAGGCGTTCATCAAGCCATTAAAGGAAAAACTGGAATCGCTCGGCTTCAAATTTGAAATCAAAGGGCGCACAAAGTCCATTCATTCCATTTACAACAAAATAAAAAAGCAAAACACCGAATTCGAGAACATATACGACTTGTTCGCCATACGCATCATTTTGGACAGCGAACTGGAAAAAGAGAAAGCCGAATGCTGGCAGGTTTATTCCATTATTGCCGACATGTACCAGCCCAACCCGAACCGGTTGCGCGACTGGCTGACCATACCGAAGTCAAACGGATATGAAAGCCTGCACACCACCGTGCTCGGCCCGGAAAACAAATGGGTAGAAGTGCAAATACGCACCAAACGCATGGATGAGATTGCGGAAAAAGGTCTGGCGGCACATTGGAAATATAAAGGCATTAAAAGCGAAACCGGCATGGATGAATGGTTGAAAAACATTCGGGAAATTTTGGAAAATCCCGAACTGAACGCCGTTGATTTCATGGACGAATTCAAGCTCAACCTGTACGACAAGGAAGTTTTTGTGTTCACGCCCAACGGCGATTTGCACAAGCTGCCCAAAGGCGCGACCGCGTTGGATTTCGCCTTTGCCATACATTCCGGCTTGGGCGCAAAATGTGTCGGCGCAAAAGTGAACGGCAAAAACCAATCCATCAAATACATCCTGAAAAACGGCGACCAGGTCGAAGTGCTGACCGCGCCATCGCAGAAGCCCAACGCATCGTGGCTGCAAATCGTCACCACATCGAAAGCCAAAAGCAAAATCAGGCAGGCACTGAAAGAAATCGAGTTCAAAGATGCGGAAGTCGGCCGCGAGGCACTGGTACGCCGTTTCAAGAACTGGAAAATAGAACTGGACGATGGCAAATTGTCGCGGCTGGCGAAAAAAATGGGTTACAAAGCCGTCAGCGATTTTTACCAGGAACTGGCACAAAACAAATTGGACATGCTCCAAATCCGCGATGCCTATTTGGACCTCGACAAGAAGGAAACACCAGCCGACACACAGGAACTGCGCAGTGCGGAAAACTTCACACAACAGCTTGACGCACATTCCGATGAGGATGTACTCGTGATAGACAAAAATCTGAAAAACGTGGATTACAAGCTGGCCAAATGTTGCAATCCGATTTACGGCGACCCTATTTTCGGGTTTGTCAGCGTATCGGGCGGCATCAAAATCCACAGGCAAGACTGCCCGAACGCCCCGCAAATGATTGCCCGTTTCGGCTACCGCATCGTGAACGCACGCTGGTCGGGCAAACCCGTCGGCGCACGCTATCCGATTACCTTGCGAATTGTCGGACACGATGACATTGGAATCGTAACAAACGTTACGTCCATCATTTCAAAGGAGCAGAACATCATGCTGCGTTCCATTTCCATTGACTCGAACGACGGATTGTTCCAAGGGCATTTGACAGTCATGCTGACCGACACCCACGAACTGGAAGGATTAATCAAAAAATTGAAAACCGTCAAAGGCGTCAAGTCCGTTGAACGGGTCTGAAACATATTCCAACAGCCATTCAATAAAAATATCGCACAAAAAACAACATTAATTGCGGTTTGTTCTTGGCTGATAAAAAAAATAGTTTTATCTTTGCAGCGATTTAAGCAAAAAAGTTATGAATTGGAAGTTTTACGCATATTATTTCTTTTACTTTTACTTTAAACAGTAAGAGCAGGAAACAATATGTCGTAAGTTTATAGAGATATTACATTATTGGAAAATCCTGCTCGAAATAATTGAGCAGGATTTTTTATTAAAGCAGACCGAAAAAAAATATGAAAACCGTTGCCATACAAGGCGTATGCGGGGCTTTCCATGAAATTGCCGCCCGCAACTATTTCCGGAACGAGGAAATAGATATTTTACCGTGCGATACATTCAAGGATGTATTTGAAGCCATGCGCAAAGATGGAAATTTGTTGGGCATTGTTGCCATAGAAAACACCATTGCCGGCAGCTTGCTCCAAAACCATATTTTGCTCAACGATAGCAGATTATGTATCGTAGGCGAATACAAACTGCGTATTTCCCATTGCCTTGCCGCACTGAAAGGGCAGCAACTAAGCGACATTTCCGAGGTGCATTCCCACCCTATCGCACTGATGCAATGCGAAGAATTTCTGGACAGGCACAAAGAGTTGAAAGCCGTCGAAAGCCTCGATACGGCACTGTCTGCAAAAGAAATCGCCGAGCAACGTATCATGGGGCGCGCGGCCATTTGCAGCACGCTGGCCGCACAAATGTACGACCTGCAAATCCTGGAAGATGGCATAGAAACGAACAAACGCAATTTTACACGCTTCCTGATTTTGTCGGACAAATGGAATGCCGATGAACTGCTGCGCAGCAAAACCATCAACAAAGCGACGCTGAGTTTCACCCTGCCGCACGAAGAAGGCAGCTTGGCCAAGGTCCTGTCCATTTTGTCGTTCTACCATCTGAACCTGACCAAAATACAATCCTTGCCGATTATCGGACGCGAATGGGAATATCAGTTCTACATCACAGTCAATTTTGACAATTACACCCGTTACCGGCAAGGAATCGATGCCGTAACTCCCTTGTTGAAAGACATGAAAATATTGGGCGAATACGAAGCCTTCGTCAGCTAACCAAGTCAAACTTTTATCATTTTACAATATGAACATAGTACCAGCAACCCGATTGGAAAGCGTTTCAGAATATTATTTTTCAAAAAAACTGAAAGAAGTCGCGGCCATGAACGCCGATGGCTTAGACGTTATCAGCTTAGGCATCGGAAGTCCAGACATGCCGCCATCGGCAGAAACGCTGCACACACTTTGCACAGAGGCCGTAAAACCCGATGTGCATGGCTATCAGCCCTATGTAGGCATTCCCGAATTGCGCCAGGCATTTGCCGATTGGTATAAAAAATGGTATGGCGTGACCCTTGACCCGAAAACGGAAATACAGCCGCTCATCGGTTCCAAGGAAGGTATCCTGCATGTTACACTGGCATTTGTCAATCCCGGCGACAGCGTCCTGGTTCCCAACCCCGGCTATCCGACCTATACATCGCTCAGCAGACTGTTAGGCGCCAACATCATCAATTACAATTTACGCGAGGAGAATGGCTGGCTGCCCGATTTCGATGAACTGGAACGCATGGACACAAGCCATGTAAAATTGATGTGGACAAACTATCCGAACATGCCGACCGGCGCAAATGCGAGCCCGGAGTTGTATGCACGTTTAGTTGATTTCGCACGGCGGAAAAACATCGTCATCGTCAACGACAACCCGTACAGCTTTATCCTGAATGACCATCCTATCAGCATCCTGGCTGTTCCCGGCGCAAAAGAATGCTGCATAGAGTTCAACTCCATGAGCAAAAGCCACAACATGCCCGGCTGGCGTGTCGGTATGCTGGCAAGCAACGCGCAGTTCGTGCAATGGATTCTGAAAGTGAAAAGCAATATAGACAGCGGCATGTTCCGGCCGGTGCAACTGGCCGCCGCAAAAGCCCTTGAAGCAGAAAAAGACTGGTACGAAGGCAACAACGCCAACTACCGCAACCGCCGCAAACTGGCGGAAGAAGTCATGGATTTATTGGGTTGCACCTACGACCCGCGGCAAACGGGCATGTTCCTGTGGGGAAAAATCCCCGACAAGTACAAATGCGTGGAAGACCTGACGGAAAAAGTCCTGCACGAAGCACATGTCTTTATCGTGCCCGGATTTATTTTCGGTAGCAACGGCGAACGCTTCGTCCGGATTTCGCTTTGTGCCAAAGATGACAAATTGCAGGCAGCCCGGGAACGCATACGCAAAATGATTGAAAACAGCTGACAATTATAAAACCGAAGATAAAAACCATTCCTGCCGAAAACAGGAAACAAATCATCAAGAATATGGATTTTGAACCTATTTCATTGCCGGATGTTCCGGCCAAAAGGCCTATCGTCATAGCAGGGCCCTGCAGTGCAGAAACCGAAGAGCAAGTCATGAACACGGCACGCAGCTTGTCGCGCCACGGTATTAAAATTTTCAGAGCGGGCATTTGGAAACCGCGCACCAAACCGGGCGGATTTGAAGGTGTCGGCGCGGAAGGCCTGCCGTGGCTCAAACGTGTCAAGGAAGAACTCGGCATGTATGTCGCCACCGAAGTGGCCACCTCCAAACATGTCCGCGAGGCTTTGGCCAACGATGTGGACATTCTGTGGATAGGCGCACGCACATCGGCCAATCCGTTTGCCATGCAGGAGATAGCCGATGCACTGGAAGGCACCGACATTCCCGTCATGATTAAAAATCCCGTAAATCCGGACCTGGAACTGTGGATAGGCGCCATTGAACGCATCTACAACGCCGGCGTGCACCGCATTGCCGCCATTCACCGCGGATTCAGCACGTATGACAAAAAAATATACCGCAACCTGCCGCAATGGCATATTCCCATCGAACTGAAAAGGCGTTTGCCGAGCCTGCCGATATTCTGCGACCCGAGCCATATCGGCGGGAAACGCGAACTGGTCGGGCCGTTGTGCCAGCAAGCAATGGACCTGAACTTCGACGGCTTGATGGTGGAAAGCCACTGCAACCCGGAAAAAGCATGGAGCGATGCATCACAACAGGTTACGCCCGATGTCCTGGACTTCATTCTGGATACATTAATTATACGCGATATGAAGCAAAGTACGGAAAGCCTTGAGCAACTGCGCAAACAAATAGATGTATGCGATAACGATTTACTGGAATTGCTGGCAAAACGTATGCGCATTTCCGAAGAAATCGGACAGTACAAAAAGGAACACAACATGCCCATTCTGCAAAGCGCACGTTATGAAGAAATTCTGAGCAAACGCATTTTCCAAGCCAAATCAATGGGCATGGGCGAAGACTTCATGAAGACAGTGCTGGTTGCCATACACGAGGAATCAGTAAGGCACCAAATGGAAATCATGAAATAGCAATAGCCGACTTTGTTCCCAAAATTTGAAAAACGATGTGCCGAATACAAATTTTGGCACATCGTTTTTCAATAGCATAAATGAATATTGCGGAGGATTCTGAATGGATGCATATACATTTTGGAACGTAATAGGAAATTACAACGAGCATACGTTGATTATCCAAATCATCTTGCTCGTATTTGTGCTTACCGCCCTTGTTCTCTCATATTCAAAGAAGACAAATTGGGCAGCAAAATTTGCATTAGGGATTGTCAATTTATATATAGGAATAGCCTTTTTTGCGTTGTTTGGCACAGAACCCATACAATTTTTTTTCGCCCTGCCATTGTTTCTGCTTTGTGGAATCCTGTTTTTATATGAGGCTTGGCACAATCATGATGATATTCTCCAAATTCCCAACGTATTACAAGTGGCACTATTGTCATTGTATGGACTATATCCTTTGGTTTCTGTAATTTTTGGAAACTCCTTTCCACAAATGGTAACATATATAATGCCCTGTCCAATAATCAGTTTAAGCATTGTTGTTTATGGTGGTTATCAAAGGAAAAACAGACTACTTATCTTTTTAATGACAATTTGGGGATTAACCGGCATAAAATCATTATTTTTCAATGCCTATGAAGATTTAATCCTTTTGGCTTGCGGCATATACGGGATTATGATGTTTACAACGGAAGTAAAACGGTCCAAAAAGAAACAATAAGAGTCAAATCTTTCACTTCCATAAAAAACAAGGCGTAGCGAATTTTGAAAAGATCGCTACGCCTTTTGTTTTCCACCCTGGGTTATTCCGCTTATTTCTCCACTTTCGCTTTCATGCTGTCCCAGGCAAGATAAATGCACAGCAGGATGTACATTCCCAAACCTAACCATTGCGCAGTGTTCGTGGCTGCCCATGCTTCCTGGTAAAGTTCAACACCAGCCCATTTCAAAGTTGCGCTCACAACGCCCATCAGCGCACCGCCGGCAATAAATCCGGAAGCAATCAGCGTTCCGCGTTCTTGGCGTGCCGCATTCAAGCCTGTATCCTTCGAGCGTGTGCTCACGTACCAGCTGATAAAACCGCCAACCAACAATGGCGCATTCAAATCCATCGGGATGAACATGCCCAATGCAAAGGCCAAAGCCGGAACTTTGAACAATGTCAGCACAATAGCCAACAAGGCGCCGATACCATACAATATCCACAACGCACCCGAACCGCTCATCAATGGTTCGATGACAGCCGCCATTGCATTTGCTTGCGGAGCCACCAAGGCATTTTCACCGACAAAACCGTATGTTTTGTTCAGAACCATTATTACGCCGCCAACTGTTGCTGCCGATACCAATGTTCCCAGGAATTTCCAAGTTTCCTGTTTGGCCGGCGTCGTTCCTATCCAGTAACCAATTTTCAAGTCGGTTATAAAGCCACCGGCCATACTTAATGCCGTACAAACCACACCGCCCATAATCAAGGCTGCTACCATGCCGGCCGTTCCTTTCATGCCGACTGCCACCATAATGACGGAGGCCAGAATCAGCGTCATCAACGTCATGCCGGAAACTGGATTCGTCCCGACTATGGCAATGGCATTAGCGGCCACGGTCGTGAACAAAAACGCAATAATGCCGACCACCAATATCCCAACCAGCGCATGAAGCAAGTTATGCACGACACCGAAGTAGAAAAATATGAACGTCGCGATAATTGCCAAAGTTACGCCAATGATAATCACTTTCATGGACAAATCGCGCTGCGTGCGCAACACCTTTTTGTCCTGCACTATATTCTTGCCTTTCATTTCACGGGCAGCCAGCGACACTGCACCCTTAACGATGCCCCACGACTTGACGATACCGATAATTCCAGCCATGGCGATACCGCCGATACCGATATGGCGGGCATAAGTGGTAAAAATGGTTTCCGCATCCATTCCGGCTATCGGATCCGTAACATTCGGATTGAGTTGCAACAGCAAATCGCTCCCGAGCAAAGGGAACAACGGCACCAAAATGAACCAGACCAAAGCGGAACCCGCACAGATAATCGCGGCATATTTCAGGCCGACAATATAACCCAAACCGACAACAGCCGCACCGACATTCAGTTTGAATACCAGTTTTGCCTTTTCCGCAATAGCATCGCCAAGCGCAAAAACGCGCGTCGAAACCGTTTCCGCCCAGCAACCGAAAGTGGATACGACAAAATCATATATACCGCCAATCAGGCCGGCAATCAACAACGGTTTAGCTTGGTTTCCGCCTTTTTCGCCGGAAATCAGCACCTGCGTTGTCGCCGTGGCTTCCGGGAACGGATATTTACCGTGCATGTCGCTCACAAAATATTTCCGGAAAGGAATCATAAACAAAATTCCCAGCACGCCACCGAGCAACGAGCTCAAAAATACCTGCATGAAACTTACAGTGATTTCTTCGCCATATTTGGCCTGCAAAATAAACAGTGCCGGCAAGGT
Organism: uncultured Bacteroidales bacterium; assembly: GCA_949282265.1. GTDB lineage: Bacteria > Bacteroidota > Bacteroidia > Bacteroidales > Paludibacteraceae > CALUNA01. Next base: position 163,617 of record CASDOZ010000002.1, read on the forward strand.
GAAAATAGCACCAGCCACCACGACACCCGAGCTTGCGCCAATCGACTGAATAATGACATTCTCGCCAAGGGCATTCTTGCGTTTGGTCGCCGTGGACAAACCGACCGCGATAATGGCAATCGGAATGGCCGCTTCAAAAACCTGTCCGACTTTCAGACCCAAAAAAGCTGCCGCCGCCGAAAAAACGACCGCCATAACCAAGCCCAAAGTAACCGAACGGACATTCACTTCGGGATACGACTGGTTGGGCGACAAAATCGGCTTATATTCTTCACCGGGCTTCAATTCACGTGTCGCATTTTCAGGCAGACCCGTAATTTTTTCTTCTTCCATACAAAAATCTATCGAATTAAAATTTAAAACAAATGCAGCCACTCCCCGTTTTCCACCCAATAGGTTTGAAAACCGAGCGAAGCCGCAGCTTCTATATTTTTACGGCCATCGTCCAGAAAAAGGCATTCGGCAGCCTGCAAACCTTCCTGCCGGAGCAACTCCTGAAAAATTCGCGGGTCAGGCTTGCATAGGTGCATTTCGTAGGACAAATAGCATTTGTCGAAGAAATCGTCCAAAGTATGGCCATTGTACGTAAAACGGGTTTCCGCACACATTGGGAAATGAATGGCATTTGTGTTGCTGAGCATCAACACACGGTATTTTTTGCGCAGTTCCAGCAACTTTTCCAATTTGGCGGCAGGAATATCCAACAGGAAACAACCCAGAGCCTCGTCAATTTGCGCATCAGTCATTGGCTTTTCGGACAAACTCCGGATTACGTTCCGGAAATCGGCATTGCTGATTTCGCCGCGTTCCAACTGCAAGAACACACCCGACTGGATGTAATTGTCCAGCAATTGGCCGGCATTCCTGACTCCCAGTTCCTCATAACGCCTGACACATGCTTCGCGGTCAAGGTTGATGATGACACCGCCAAAATCGAAAACCAACGTGGTTACCTTTGTCAAATCCATAATATCCCGCTACGGTTAGACCTCGTAATCCACGGCAGCCCGTCCGCTACGCACCTTGGAAATGAACGAAACGACTTTCAGGTGTTCAGGATGTTCCTGGTATGCATCCAAATCGGCATACGAGTCGAACTCGCAATAGAGGCACAAATCATAATCGGTTTTCGGCGCATTGGGTATATTCAAACCGACTTCGGCACGTCTCAGGAAAGGGATTTTTCCCGTCAGACTTTCCAAACCGGCTTTTGCCTTACGTGCATTTTCCAACTTTGTGGCGCCTTCTGCTTCATCCAGAAAACGAAAGAAAACAATGTGTTTTACCATAATCGAAATTTATAAACGAATAAGGCAGTTGCCTGCCGAGATTATTTGTTTTTATGCGGATAGTCCACCGTATAATGCAACCCGCGGCTTTCGCGCCGGCGCAGCGCGTGCTTGATAATCAGATAAGCCACGCTGATGACATTACGCAATTCGCAGATTTCGCGGCTGACAACCGAACGTTCAAACAAATCCTCCGTTTCACGGTACAGGATTTCCAGACGGCTCATGGCGCGGTGCAAACGCAAATTGCTCCGCACAATGCCGACATACGTGCTCATGATTTGCTCCACTTCGCGGAAACTCTGCGTAATCAGCACCATTTCTTCCGGCAATTTCGTGCCTTCATCGTTCCATTCCGGCATGTAATCCACATACGACAATTCGTCCAAATGGGCAGCCGCATGTTTCACGGCACTGTCGGCATAAACAATGGCCTCAATCAACGAATTGGAAGCCAGACGGTTCGCACCGTGCAGGCCGGTGCAGGAACATTCGCCGGCAGCGTACAAACGGTTGATGGATGTCTGCCCGTTCAAATCGACCGCTATGCCGCCGCACAAATAATGCTGCGTAGGCGACACGGGAATATAATCCTTCGTGATATCGATTCCCAAGCTCAAGCATTTCTGGTAAATATTCGGGAAATGTTTCTTGGTTTCCTCCGGGTCCTTGTGCGTAACGTCCAGATAAACATAGTCCGTTCCTTGGATTTTCATTTCATTGTCAATGGCGCGCGCCACAATGTCGCGCGGTGCCAACGAGCCCCGCGAATCGTACTTGTGCATAAATTCCTTGCCATCCTTGGTGCGCAAAACGGCACCGTAGCCACGAATCGCCTCCGTTATCAAGAACGAGGGCTTGTCGCCCGGATGATAGAGCGCGGTCGGGTGGAATTGCACGAACTCCATGTCCTCAATCACGCCGCGTGCACGATGAACCATGGCAATGCCATCGCCTGTGGCAATTTCCGGATTGGTGGTCGTGCTGTACACGCTGCCGATACCGCCCGTGGCCAACAAAGTGACTTTGGACAAGAATGTATCGATATGGTTGTTTTTCTGGTTCAAAACATACGCGCCATAACATTCAATGTTCGGCGTATGGTGCGTAACCACCTCGCCCAAATGGTGTTGTGTCAGGATTTCAATGGCAAAATGGTGCTCGAAGATCGTAACGTTCTTGTTGTTGCGGACTTCCTTGTTCAGGCTTTGCTGGATTTCATAACCCGTGTTGTCCTTGTGGTGCAAAATCCGGAATTCCCCGTGCCCGCCTTCCTTGTGCAAATCGAAACGTCCATCCTCACAACGGTCAAAATCGACATGCCAGTTCAATAGCTCCTGGATTTGCGCAGGTGCTTCGTGCACCACTTTCTCAACTGCTTCCAACCTGCAATGGCCATCACCCGCAATCAGCGTATCGCTGATATGTTTTTCAAAATTATCCGGTTCATACGTGACGGTAGCTATACCGCCTTGGGCAAAAGATGTATTCGATTCGTCCAATGTGGTCTTGCACAAAAGCGCGGCCTTGCCATATTTGGAGGCTTTCAGCGCAAAGCTGATACCGGCAATACCTCCGCCAATGACCAAAAAATCAAATTTATGAATCATGCGTATAATATTTTGTGATTGTATCTGACAAATCAGAGGTGCAAAGTTAATGTTTTCTGTTGAGAAATCACCGACAGATACAAAAAAAGGCTTGCGTTTTTATGCAAACCTCGTGCGTAGGATGAGACTCGAACTCACACGCCGAAACCGGCACTACCCCCTCAAAGTAGCGTGTATACCAATTTCACCACCTACGCAAAAATAAGGGAAAGTGCCCAAAACAGGACTCGAACCTGCACGAACTAATGCTCACTAGTCCCTGAAACTAGCGCGTCTACCAATTCCGCCATTTGGGCCCAAAAACAATACAAACACGAAAAGCGTCTTTTTTAGAAAAAGAAAGCGAAACCCGACGGCTCGCAACCACTTTATTTTGAGCGGAAAACGGGACTCGAACCCGCGACCCCGACCTTGGCAAGGTCGTGCTCTACCAACTGAGCTATTTCCGCGTTATCCTCAAATCGGCTGCAAATGTAGTGCTTTTTCCCGAATTGCCAAAATGAGTTGTACTTTTTTTCAAAAAAAAAATTCCAGCAAGAATCCGCGTGTGTTAAAAGAAGTCGGATGTACAAGTACAAACACCTAACTACAAATATATTATCAACTTCTTTTCAAAACCAGACATTGAATTGATGCATGCACCTAACACAAAAAAATATGACGCAAAACAAAAGCGCAATACATCATAGCACAATCAAATATAAAAGAATAAACATGCTCATTGGAAATCAGAAACTTTTGTTCTGGTATTGTTTTTTTGTACCTTTGCGCCCGCATTATGGAAACGGATTTATTACAGCAAAAAGTCGTCCGCTCGATAATCTCCAAAATGGGAAAAGCCATGAAAGATTATCGGCTCATCAAAGATGGCGACCATATTCTGATTGGTCTTTCCGGCGGGAAAGATTCGCTGGCATTAGTCGAATTTCTCGGCGAACGCATGAAAATATTCGTTCCACGTTTCCGGCTGACGGCCGTGCACGTTTCCATTGAAAACATCGGCTACCGCTCCGACCTGGAATATCTAGAAGATTGTTGCAAACATTATAACATTCCGTTTATCCATCATGTTACAAAATTTAATGACAAAGAGGTGGATCACAAGTCGCCATGTTTTTTATGCTCCTGGTATAGGCGCAAAGCTTTGTTTGAAGTTGCGGAAAAAGCAGGCTGCCGGAAAATAGCTCTGGGACATCACAAAGACGATGTGGTGGAAACGCTACTACTGAACCTTGTCTATCAAGGGACATTCGGCACGATGCCGCCAAAATTGAAAATGGACAAATTTGATATGACTATTATACGGCCGCTCTGTCTAGTCAACGAGGATGAACTAATCCGTTTTGCCGCTTTGCGCGGCTACCGGCAACAATCAAAAACCTGTCCGTTCGAGAAAGAAAGTTCACGCAACAACATGAAGCAGCTGGTGCAACAACTCAAGCAAATGAATCCGAATGCCTGCGAAAGCATTTGGCACGCAATGGAAAATGTAAAACCACAATATTTACCAAAAAAATGAAAGGTGTAGTTACAATATTACTGTTGATCGTTTCGAACATATTCATGACTTTTGCATGGTACGGGCATCTGAAACTTAAAGAATTCAAATGGTTCGAAGCGCTTCCCCTGATTGCCGTCATAGCCATCAGCTGGGGCATTGCATTTTTTGAGTATTGCTTCCAAGTGCCGGCAAACCGCATTGGTTTCCGCGAAAACGGAGGGCCATTCTCGTTGTTGCAACTCAAAGTCATACAAGAAGTCGTAACCTTGGTCGTATTTACTGTTTTCTCGACCTTATTGTTCAAAAATGAGACATTCCGCTGGAACCATTTAGTCGGATTCTTTTTCCTTATATTGGCTGTTTACTTTATTTTCAGAAAATAAGCATTTGCAAAAGAGCGCTCCAAACCACATAATCGGAACACAAACAAAACTATTTACATCATGAAAGTTTACAAATTCGGCGGTGCATCGGTTCGTTCCGCGGCAGGTGTCCGCAATCTGGCCCATATCCTGTCCCTGTCGGAAGGCCAGATGTTCGTTGTAATTTCCGCCATGGGCAAAACCACCAATGCCTTGGAAGAAGTATTGGAACATTATATGCAAAGCGAGCAAACGCAAGCTTTTGAAAAGCTAAAAACAATAAAAACATTCCACCTGGAGATTATAGAACACTTATTTACCGATGTCCAAACTGGGAAGGATGCAATCGAGCCAATTTTCACTGAATTACAAGCCATTTTATCCGCTCCGATTGACGCCGAATACGACAAGGCATACGACCGCATTGTTTCATGCGGCGAACTAATTTCCACACGCATTATTTCCGCATACCTGAACGAATGCGGCATACCAAACAAATGGTTGGACATGCGGCATATCCTGCAGACAGACAGCAATTTCAGGGAAGCAAACATCTATATGGAAGAATCAGCGGAGCGGCTGAAACAGGCCATAGACCAGCAACCAGCCACAATTTATATCGGGCAGGGATTTATCGGCGGCAACACGCAAGGGCATCCGACAACGCTCGGACGCGAAGGTTCCGACTACACCGCCGCCGTGGTCGCCAACCTGCTGAATGCCGAGAGCGTAACCATTTGGAAAGATGTACCCGGCATTCTCAATGCCGACCCACGCATTTTCCCCGACACGATACACATTCCGGAACTGACCTACTACGACGCGGTTGAATTAGCATACAGCGGCGCACAAGTCATCCACCCGAAAACCATCAAACCGCTAGAAAACAAGCATATACCATTGTTTGTAAAACCGTTTGAAAATCCTGAAGCAAGCGGATCCGTCATAAAAGCCAGCACGAAACATCCTATCGATGTACCAGTGCTTATTTTACGAAAAAACCAGATATTGATTACGGTACGGCCGCGCGATTTTTCGTTCGTATTGGAAGACGGGTTGTCCACCATGTTCAACATTTTGCACAAACACCGGCTGAAAATATCGCTGATACAAAGTTCCGCTGTAACCATATCCGTTTGCGTGGACAACACACGATATGTGGAAGGCGCGCTTAGCGAACTGCACAACAAGTTCAGGGTAACATATAACGACCAATTAGAATTGCTGACAATCCGCGGTGTAACGCCCGAAATCATAGCACGTACAACCGGCAACAAAGAGATATTACTCATGCAAAAAACCCGACGTACAGCACGCTTTTTAATGAAAAGCCAGCCACAAATAATCTAAAAAAATATACGTTTGGCATTTCGGTTAATTAATGTTATCTTTGCAGACTTTTATGCAAAAAGAATGTCATCAGGAACCAATCAATTAAAAAAAGACATAAAACGGAAAATCATAAACGACCCAGTTTTCGGGTTTATCAATATTCCGAACGATTTCATTTATGAAATTATTCAGCATCCTTATTTCCAACGCCTGAACCGCATCAAACAACTAGGGTTGTCATTTTTAGTTTATCCAGGTGCCGAACACACGCGTTTCCTTCATTCGCTTGGCGCGATGCACTTGATGGGTGAAGCTATCAACCAATTACGTTTGCAAGGCTTAGACATTTCGGACGAGGAAGCCGATGCGGCAAAAGCCGCCATTTTGTTACATGATATTGGTCACGGCCCATTCTCTCATGTTTTGGAAAACACATTAGTCCATAATATCAGTCACGAAACTATTTCGTTACTCATGTTGGAAGAGATAAACAAAACTTTCAATGGGAAACTGGACAAGGCAATCGCCATCTTCCAAAACCAGTACGACAAACCATTCCTCCACCAGCTTGTTTCCGGACAATTGGATGTGGACAGACTTGACTATTTGTGCCGTGACAGTTTTTTCTGCGGAGTCAGCGAAGGTATGGTTGGCTCCGCACGCATTCTAAAAATGCTACATGTTAAAGATGGCAAATTAGTTGTCGAAGCTAAAGGCATCTACTCAATCGAGAAATTCCTGGTAGCACGCCGTCTGATGTATTGGCAGGTTTATTTGCACAAAACGTCCGTAGCCGCAGAAAAATTGCTGACTAACATTCTGAAACGTGCCAAAACATTAGCGGCCAAAGGTACGGAGCTGTTTTGTTCACCGGCTTTGCACTATTTCCTTTACCATAACATCGACAAAGAACAGTTCATCAATTCAACGGAAGCACTCGGACAGTTTGTACTATTGGATGATTCCGACATTGTCTGCGCCATTAAAATCTGGGCCGGGCATTCCGACATCATCCTATCCGCGCTCTGCAAAGCATTTATAAACAGGAATTTGTTTAAAGTCGAAATCCAGGAACATCCTTTCGATAGTCTGTTCAGGGAAAACAAGATTGGCTTGTATACAACCCATTTCGGAATAAACAAGGCCGATGCGGAATACTTTATTGGTGAAGAAACCGTAAGTACAGATACATACGACCCAAGCAATGACCGTATCAATATTTTATATAAGGATGGAAGCATTAAAGACATTGCTGATGCGTCCGATATGTTAAATATAAGTGTATTGACAAAAAAAGTTGAGAAGTACTATTTCTGTTATTATAAGATATAAACGGCTCAAATAAGCCAAACCGGAACCAAAAAAAGTCAGTAAACATGCAACAACATTCGTTTGTTTAAAAATAGTTTATTACTTTTGTAACCTAAATTTACTTTTATGGAATTTACAGCCCAGCAAATAGCCGATTTCCTACACGGAGTTGTAGAAGGAAACCCGAATGAACTAATCAGCAATTTTGCCCGCATAGAGGAGGGACATAAAGGCGCAATTACATTCTTGGCCAACCCCAAATACACTCATTATATATATGAGACCAAAGCAAGTGTAGTTCTGGTAAATAAAGATTTCCAGCCTGATAGAGCCATCCCTGCTACACTAATCAGAGTTGACAACGCTTACGAATGCTTAGCCAAATTGTTACAATTTGCAGAATCGCAAAAAAAAGTAAAAACGGGAATTTCATCGTTAGCTTACATTTCGAATACGGCCCAAATAGGGGAAAACGTATATATCGCACCTTTTGCATATATAGGAGAGCATGTTACTATTGGCGACAACACCCGCATATATCCACATGTTTTCATAGATGATAACGCAAGGATTGGGAACGATTGCAAACTATTCGCCGGCGTAAAAATTTTTGACCATTCGCAAATCGGAGACCGTTGCATTTTACAAGCCGGCGTCATTATTGGTTCAGATGGATTTGGCTTTTCACCAACTAGTGATGGCAGCTATGATAAAATTCCTCAGAGCGGGAATGTTATTTTGGAAGATGATGTCGAAATACAAGCCAACACAGTTGTTGACCGTGCCACAATCGGCAGCACCATAATACACAAAGGTGTCAAATTAGACAATTTGATACAAGTGGCACACAATGTAGAGATTGGCGAGAACACAGTTATGGCAGCGCAGACTGGTATTGCCGGCTCAACAAAAATCGGTAAAAGTTGTATCGTTGCCGGACAAGTCGGTTTTGCTGGTCATATTTCCATTGGCGACAATAATACTTTCGGTGCCCAAACAGGCGTTCCGAACCATATTAAGACAACTGGACAAATTTTCCAAGGTTATCCAGCAATTCCTATTTCCAATTTCCGCCGTTCATCCATCGTCTTTAAAAATTTAGCCGACTTGCAAAAAAACATATTTGAATTACAAAAACAAGTTGCTGAATTACAAGCCCAAAGCAGCGAATCAAAAACAAAAATATGAAACAGCGAACTATACAAGAAGCATTCACGCTGGAAGGTATTGGCCTACACACTGGATTATTTATCAAATTAACATTCCATCCAGCCGAAGTGAATACTGGTATTTGCGTAAAACGCATCGATTTACCAGAACAACCTTGTTATGAACTCACTGCCGAACTTGTTTCGGCCACACAACGCGGTACTGTCCTACAAAAAGGAGAATGGAAAATCAGTACGATAGAACATGCCATGGCAGCTTTGTCGGCTGCGGACATCGACAATTGCCTGATAGAGGTCAATGCTCCAGAATTCCCCATTATGGACGGCAGCGCCAAACCTTTTACAGAAGCGTTACAAAAAGCCGGTATTAAAGAACAAGATGCCGATCGTGACGTTTTCATTGTACGAAAACGAATAGACTATGTCGCCCCCGAAGGGAACTCAAAAATCGTCATTTTACCAGACGACCATTTCAGCGTAGATGTACACATTGATTATCCGTCTCCCATTCTGAACAACCAATACGCAACCTTAGAACACAAGGAAGATTTTGCAGAAGAGATTGCAAGCGCACGTACCTTCGTGTTTGTACGCGAAATTGAACCGCTACTGGAAGCTGATCTCATAAAAGGTGGAGACTTGCAAAATGCCATTGTCATTTATGACAAACTGCTCCCACAGGCAAAAATCGACCAGATTGCGGAAAAAATGAACCAGCCGACCGTACCGGCCGACCGGTTAGGTTACTTATGCGGCCAGTTGAAGCACGACAACGAACCGGCACGCCATAAATTACTTGACGTTATGGGTGATTTGATGCTTATCGGGAAACAGATACAAGGAAAAGTCATTGCCTATTGCCCCGGACACAAAACCAACACGGAATTTGCGAAAGTATTGCGCAAACAACTCAAACACCAGGAAATCCAGGCACCTGTTTATGATGACACCGTACCGCCTATTTATGACATTAACCAAATAAAAAAAATGTTGCCGCACCGTTACCCGTTCCTGTTGGTTGACAAAATCGTATCCATCTCGGACAAAGTCATCGTCGGCGTGAAAAACGTAACCACCAACGAACCGTTTTTTCAAGGGCATTTTCCACAAGAGCCCGTCATGCCGGGCGTATTGCTTGTGGAGGCTATGGCCCAAACAGCAGGAATATTAGTTTTACATGACAAAGAGGAACCGGAACGGTACAGTACTTATTTCTTGAAAATAGACAATGTCAAGTTCCGTCACAAGGTCGTTCCTGGCGATACGCTTGTCTTCCGCTTGGAATTTACTTCCGAAATTAGAAGAGGATTAGCAAACGTAAAAGGATATTGCTTTGTCGGTGGAAAGATCACAACAGAGGCCGAATTTGTAGCACAAATTATAAAAAACAAATAGAATCTCAGCAACAAAAGGACTAAAAAACAAATAAAAATGAAACAACCATTAGCTTATATCCATCCGGATGCGAAAATAGCCCCGACGGTCGTCATAGAACCGTTTGTCAGCATAGACAAGAATGTCATTATCGGTGAAGGAACCCGCATTGGGTCAAACGTTACCATCATGGAAGGCGTGCGTATTGGAAAAAATTGCACGATTTTTCCCGGCGCGGTCATCGGCGCGATTCCGCAAGACTTGAAATTCCGCGGCGAGGACACGCTGGCCATCATTGGCGACAATACAACCATACGAGAATATGTAACAATCAACCGCGGTACCGCATCAAAAGGCAAAACCGTAGTGGGAGACAACTGCCTGATTATGGCATATTGCCATGTCGCACATGATTGCGTCGTCGGGAACAATGTCATCATATCGAACGCCACACAATTGGCCGGAGAAGTCACCATCGATGACTATGCTGTTATCGGAGGAGGGTCATTAGTACACCAATTCACACACATTGGCTCACACGTCATGCTGCAAGGCGGTTCACGGGTAACCAAAGATGTTCCGCCATACGTAAAGGCTGGACGTGACCCATTAGCCTACGCGGGTGTAAATTCCATTGGATTGCGCAGACGGGGTTATTCAAACGAACAAATACGGGATATCCAAGACATTTTCCGCTACATTTACCAAATGGGCATGAATACAAGCCACGCGATAGAACGTGTAGAAGCCGAATTGCCAACCAGTAAGGAGCGGGATGAAATCATTCTGTTCGTCCGTAACAGTCCACGCGGAATCATTAAAGGATATTTTGAATGATGTTCTAATACAAATTTTCAAACTCACAAAAAATCCTTTCCTGAATCAAATTTCTGGAAGGGATTTTTTATACCTCTTTTAAAAGACAAAAAATACCCACTTATGGCAAATGCCTGACAAAAACGAAATCATGTTCCGATAACAATTCTGGATAAAAAACTTTAATCATATCCGCTAAAATCCAATCAGGACGGACGATGCCCGTCTCCCAAAAATCATTACCACCTTCCGGCGTAGTGCGGGCATTAAAATTATATACTCTCCCGTTCCGGAACGCTTTGAACAAAGTATGCTTGGAATCCATTGCAGCCAATTCTTCCAACGTACCTGCAGAACTGGCAACCCAAACATCCGCATTTGAAAAATTCTTCAGCACGACTTCCACCCCAAGTGGCAAACTGCCGGCCGTCGTGTCGGAGGCATAAAAATAATCGGCTCCAGCATCTGCAAACAAGCGTCCCATATATCCCCGGCCCGACGGCATATACCATGTGCCTCGAAAATTGCCACCGGTCATGACTGTCGGCTTATCGTTAATGAGGACGACAAGAGCCCGCAAACTGTCATAACGGCAACAAATATCGGTAAACAGGCTGTCAGCTAATGCTTCACGGTCATAAAAAGCCGCAACAAACTTCAACCACTCGGCACGGGCCAACAAATTGGTTTCCATCCATTCCAAATTAGACACAACGGGAATATGAACCCGTTTCAACCGAGCAGAATATGCATCACTCTGGTTATAACCGCTCATCATAACCACATCTGGATTCAAAGCCATTGTTTTTTCCTCATTGACAGCCATTGCATCACCCAAATCAGCCACAGTTCCATTGGCACAAGCTTCCCTAACCTGCACATTATAAATAAGTTTTGGCGAACAAACACCCGCAAGGGTTTCCAAACAACCCAAAACATCCAACATGCCAATGTGCGTGCACGATGTGGCTACCATACGCCGCAACGGGATATGAATCCGAAGCCCATCCGACGGCGTAACACAAGTATCGTCATGTATCAAATAATAACGTTCCATGACTTCATGCCTCTGCCATGGATTATAAACAGTAACTTCCTTGTAATCATCTGCATATACTATTGAAAATCCGGTCGCATACAACAATGGCAACGTATCGCCTGCCGTATATGAAATGCTTCCGGCGGCTGCGGGACGGTTGCAGGATACCAACAGGCAAAGGCAACAAATACACATGGTCCCCATTCTGAAAAAACGCCTGAAACACTCTGCCAGCATCATTCTATAAACTTTCATTGATACTTTCTATATAATTAACCAATTCATCTTTACCCGTTTTTTCTTCGCTCGAAGTGATAAAACAAGGCGGCATCTCTTCCCACACTTCCAACATTTTGTCCCTATACACCTGCATATTTTCACGTAACCTGGTGGGGCTCAACTTATCAGACTTAGTAAACACAATGGCAAAAGGTACTCCATTTTCACCAAGCCATTCCATAAATTCCAAATCAATTTGCTGAGGTTCATGGCGCGAATCTATCAGCACAAACAACGAGGTCAGTTGTTCACGCTCCAAAACATAGTCTTCTATCATCTTGCGCAAGCGCTCGCGCGCCGATTTACCTGCCGAAGCGTATCCATAGCCTGGCAAATCGACCAGAAACCAGGAATTATTTATCAAAAAATGGTTTATCAACAAGGTTTTGCCCGGTTTGGCCGATGCCTTGGCCAGATCTTTCCGGTTGCAAAGCATGTTTATCAAAGAAGATTTTCCCACATTGGAACGCCCTATGAAGGCATATTCAGGCAAAGTGCCAGCCGGACATTTGGCCACATCCGAATTTGATATTACAAATTGAGCCGTTTTAATCATAATTATGTCTATTTTGATGATTCTGATGATATTTTTTTACGACTTGTCAAACACAGTCCGGCAAAAGTAAGCATTCCATTTAGCATAAGCAATTCGTAGCCGAAAGCATAATTCCAACAAGTTTTAGTCAGTTGATTCAACACATAACATATCACGGGGGCAGCTACTGCTATGTATGGAACCCATTTGTCATCGGTCTGCCACTTGGTCAACAGGCCGAAAGCATACATGCCCAACAAAGGCCCGTAAGTATATCCAACAAGGACAAATATGGCATCAATTACACTAGTGTTGTTCAATGCCTTGAAAAGCATGATGATAGCAGCAAAAGCCACTGATATGCCTATATGAATCAGCATGCGGCTACGTCTGGCCCTGGCTTTGTCCGTTTCATCTATATGTAGAATATCCACAGCAAACGAAGTTGTCAAAGCGGCCAAAGCTGAGTCCGCACTTGAGAAAGCGGCCGCCACAATGCCGATAGCAAACAATACCGACACCCAACCGCCTAAATGATTGATAGCGAGTTCTGGCAGTATGTCATCAGACATTTCCGGCAAAGGGATTTGCTGTTGCTGCGCATAAAGCAACAACAAGGCACCCAAAAACAAAAACAGCAAATTTACAGGAATAAACGAAAAGCCATACCAATACATGTTTTTCTGCGCATCTTTCAGATTCCTGCATGTCAGGTTTTTCTGCATCATATCCTGGTCGAGGCCGGTCATTACAATTACGATGAAAATGCCACTAAGAAACTGCTTGAAGAAATTCTGCTTGTCAAACCAGTCATCCAGCACAAAAATCCGGGCATAGCCATTCACCTGGATTGTTTCCAAGATTTGTCCCATAGGCATATCTATCTCCTTGAACGTACTGATGATAATCAATATTAACGTGGCCAGCAAGCAAACCGTCTGCAAAGTATCTGTCCAAACTATAGTCTTGATTCCGCTCCTGAATGTATAGGCCCATATCATGACAATAATGATGCATACCGTTGCCCAAAACGGCAAATTCCAATGGGAAGCCACAAAATACTGCAACATCAAAGCTACAATATACAAACGGACAGCCGCACCAATCAATTTGGATATAAAAAAGAACCACGCACCTGTTTTATGCGCACGCGAGCCAATCCGTCCTTCCAAATATGTGTATATCGTGGTCAGATGCAGCCTGTAATATAACGGGAGCAACACTTTGGCAATTACCAGATAACCAAAAAAGAAACCGAATACGGTCTGCATGTATGCAAAATCTATATCGCGGACCATGCCGGGCACAGAAACAAAACTCACTCCTGACAAGGATGAACCGACCATACCGATAGCCACAATCCACCACGGCGACTGCCTGTTACCAAGAAAGAAAGCAGCATTGTCCGTTGCGCGATTCCGACCCGTAATAAACGAAATCAGCAACAACAAACTGAAATAACCTAAAATAATTGCCCCTATAACTACTACTGACATGAATTACAAAAAAGAACTGCAAATATACACGAAAAAGCCGGAATATCATAAGACAAACCGGCTTCCTGTTCAATCACATAACCCTTTTAATTCAATTTTGCACCAGCATATTGCGCATTTGTTATTTGCTCTACAATACTGTTCAAGTATACTTCCAGATACGTATAACCATCTTCATTCAGGTCGTTTGCAGCTTTGCCCGGATAGTTTTGTTCCAGCCAGCCATCGGGAATTCCATCTTCATTGCTGTCAGCCGGCGGTTCTGCCGACTTATACTCCGGGAAACCGCCCACATCTTCCACGCGGTCGATAATGCCGGCACGTCCTGTAACAGAGCCTTTGAAATGCGAACGCCCCGTAACAAGTTCCTGCGCCAATCGTTGATCAACCGCATCACGCGCATACGATGCCCCACCGTATGCAGCAACGCTCATCAACACTGCTTCTGCGGAATGTTGCAAAATAGGCGTATATGCGAACGGTTCAGCCGAGTAACAATTCTTGCGTTTGACGCCTTCTTTCAACGACACATGCGACCAATCGTTACCTTTCGGGTTATCGGCTCCAAACACAAAGTTATCGGCAATATAATAAAAGCCATGTCCGGGAGGAACACTGTCCGCCTTGTTCTTGTCCATATCCACCTGCGTGATACGTTCACGTTTGGAAGAAGCCGTACCCATTCCGGGCTTAAAATAATTGGCCACGATGTTGTAATGGCCTGCACTTTCTCCACCATAAGTGCTATTGTCTCCCCAATTGAAAACAACGTTGTTCCGGAAATCGACACGCTCCTCGGCAATTGTCGTACGATATTTCAGTCCGGCACGTTTCCAACCGTTGAAACGCGGATTACGACTCAGATGATTGGCAATGAGGTTATGGTGAAAACTGGCATTTTCCCCACCCCAGATTCCGCCATAACCGTGTGCGCCTTTGGAGTGTCCTGAGTTACAAAGGCTCTCGGCAATGAAACACCATTGCATGGTGAAATCCTTGTTGTCATAAAACGAAGCGCACTCATCAACGCTCCAGCTCATGGAACAATGGTCAAGAATGATATTTTTTAATCTTCTGCCGTTAATGGCATCACTCTCCGCTTCCAAATCAGAATGTCCGGGACGGAAACGCATGTAACGCACAATAATATTGTCTGCACCCAACGTAACCTCATAATCGGCCACACAAATGCCATCGCCCGGTGCCGACTGACCTGCTATGGTCAAATCACCACTTTTAATGGAAAGCTTACGTTTCAGGTGTATGATTCCCGACACCTTGAACATAACCGTACGCGGATATTTTTGGCTAACCGCCCAACGCAATGTACCCACATCGCTCGTTTCGCCATCTTCAAGCGACGTTACATACAACACTTTACCACCACGTCCGCCCGTCGTGTACATGCCACCACCATAAGCCCCTGGAAAAGCTGGTGTCTGGGCTAACAAACCAGTTCCTGCAAACAGGAACAATAATCCACATAAAATCAGATTCTTTTTCATTATTGCTATTTTATTGTTTTCCAAATCAATACAAATGCTCGACCAGACTATTCAGATAGACTTCCAGATTCGAATAAGGCGGTTGCAGCGTCTGAGCCTTAGCATCTGAAGAAGAAAGTTTGTCCAGACCAAAAGCATCTTCCCAATCATCCGGAATGCCATCCAAATCGCTGTCTTTCGGCAACTCTGCCGTTACATACTCATCCCAGCCTCCTACATCGGCCTGACTGTCAATAATACCGTTTGTACTACCATTGCTGCCCGTATAAGTGTAAGTACAATTTCTAACCTCATTCACAATACGCTTGTCTGTTTCATCACGTGCCAAAGAAGCTCCGGCATAAGCCAAAACGGTTTCATAGGCTTCGGCCGCCGTTTCCGTCACAGCATAAGATGTTATGTCAAAAACCTCCGATGACTTAATCTGTTCCATTGAAAAAGGACTTACCGCATTACGGGTATCCGGTTGTATGCCACCATTCCAATTATCGGCCGTAATATTATCATATCCCTCCATAATATTCCCCGAAACATAAAACATGCCCCAGACCCCTTTGGGTTGCTCATTGGAACCGTCATCGGCATTCGGTGCAAAGATACGGTAACAAACTTCATTATTGCGGGCTTTGGTTGCCGGACCGGGTTTATAATAATTGTTAATCATATTATAACTGCCTCCTTCACCGGCATATCCGCCCAAACCGGCCCAGTTATAAATGACATTGTTCCGGAAATCGACCTTTTCCAACTCAGGCGCATTCGTATAGCGGCTCCCACAGAAACGGGGAGTTCGACTGTCATGATGCGCCAACAGATTGTGATGATAGCTCACCGTCTGGCCTCCCCAAATGCCACCATAGCCATGCGAGCCTTTGTTATGCACCGAGTTACGCAGGCTTTCTGAAATCAGGCAATACTGCATGGTAAAATTTTCGTTGCCATAACACGAGGCACACTCATCCGTTCCCCAACTCATGGAACAATGGTCTATGATAATATTTTTACGGTTTATGCAAGTCAAGGCATCGCCCTCTACTTTATTTTCATCACCCATCCGGAAACGCATGAAACGGATGATGACATTGTCCGCTTCTATCATTACGGGATAACCGGCAATACAAATTCCATCGCCGGGAGCAGTCTGTCCGGCAATTGTAAGATTTCCGTATCGTATGCGCAAAGTTGTGTTAAGATTTATCACTCCACTAACACGAAACACTATAACGCGCGTAGCATTTTGACTAAGTGCATATCGCAATGTTCCAGCATCATTATTATCTTCAAGGGATGTTACATAATAAACGCTACCACCTCGTCCACCGGTAGTTTGTATTCCTGCACCGTCACCATAATGCAACGTTGTTATGAGCGGTGCAATACTATCTGCTGAAATTGCATCACCTTCTACTTCAGAAATTTCAGGCTGGTTACAACTTACAAACAAGAGAGTCGACAAGAAGAAGTATAACAAAAAGATAATTCTCATTTTCATGCCTATTACATAAAAAGACACACAAAGCACCTCGATATTTGAAGTGCTTTGTATCTAACTTTATTTACCTTATGAAATCATTGACCATACCCATAATCATTCCACAGGGTACCATTACTAGTTCCTACATTAATACGATAAATCGGCCAATAATGGCGGCTGTCAAGTAGATCTTCCGAATAATAAAGATAATAATCGTTTGGATTCAAGTGGCGTATATTATCACTTGAGCTATAAAAGATATTTTTTGCGACCCAACCGTTATCGCTGTTAAACCATTCGGGGCGAGAATTTTCTCCGATATTCAATCCCCATATACTATCCATAAGATATACGTTTTGTGTAGCACCCGTATGGCGATAGTCATCCGGAGTATCAGCCAAACGATATTTAAACCAAATGGAATCACTCGTTTGCGCATAAATACCTTCATGATTGTTCAATGCCGCTATGTCAGCCATGGTTTTCACTAAATTGTGTTTCAGTAACCCCCAACGCATCAGGTCATATTTGCGTATGTATTCACCACACAACTCAAATGCTCTTTCATTTATGATATTTTCTATATTAAGTGTTTTTGAAGCAAGTCCTGCACGCGCACGTACTTTGTCATAAGCAGCCTGAGGTGTCAGGTTGCAGGGAGTTGCAGAAGTAATATTCCCACTCGTAGAGACCACACCAGTATTGATATCTGTTGTAATAGGGCCAAGGCTGGCTTCTGCATACATCAGCAACACATCGCCATAACGAATAATCGGATAATCGATTCCATCATCATTTGCACCGCTATTATAATCACGCGACATCCATTCTATACGATATTTCCCTAAATAGTAGCTTGCTACATTTTGATGTCGTTGCCACAAACGCTCTACACCATTCTCGCTTCCAGGAAATACCGTTAAACGGGTAGAGTCATTGGAATAGCTGCCCGATGCATCATCGTTATACCAGCGATATGGCAACACGGTTACATCCTTCCGAAGATCACCATCTTCAAAAGCATAGACAAAAGTAGGCACGATGCTTTGAGCCGCATTGGTGGAACCACTTACATAATGTTTGAGTACGCCATCCAGGTTTGCGTCAGAGACGGATGATGTGTTATAATTCAAAAACTGACCGCGCCCATTGGCCACAAAGTCAATAACCCAAATGTATTCTGTTTGTGAATAATCAGTCACTTCGGAGCAGATGTCCTTGAAGACTTCTGCAAACGTATCTTGAAATTTGTTATCTTCCTGATTGATTATTTGTGCGCAGGCATCCATGGCTTCTGCATAAAGTTCCTGACGCAGGGTTTCATCTTTTACATTCAACTGCACACCATAGGGCGCGTTTCCGCTCGGATCCATATAATCTGGACGCAACGCATATCCAGCATACATCAAATCCATCCTGGCCAACAGCGCTAATGCCGCAGCTTTACTCGGACGTCCCACATAGTTTGTCGCATAACCAGGACATGCTGCCGACCAGGGCATCAACTTCGCCGCACGCTTTAAATCGGCACGTAGCTGTTCATAAATAATATTACGATCATTTTTTGCTATGTTCACTCCATCCGGATTTTTTGACAAAGATTCAAAACGTGGCGGCAGATCCCCCCAGAATTTGACCATTTCAAGATAAACAAATGAGCGCAGGAACAAGGCCTCGCCAAGGAAGTAAGCATATTCCGTATTAGTCGTATCCCCGTATTCACGGATACCCTCAATAACATCATTGGCACGTTCAATAGCCGTGTTCAGATACCCCCAAGGATCTTTTCCACCATCACGCGAAAGATTTCCGGTAAGCTGGTAATTATATGTGTAATATTCCGTATCAGACCCTTTGTTGTTGTACTCGATATCAGTGTTCAAGCCTTGATATCCACATGACAAACGGTTGCGGTATGAACGATCCTGACCAAATTGATCATAAATACCGGCAATGGCTTGCTCTGTACGCGTAAGATTACTGAACACGTCTTCTTTACCTAAGGTGCTTGGTGAATCTGTTTCGAAGAAATCAGCACATGACGAGAACGACAGGATTCCCATCAAGACTATCACTATCCTATTTTTTTTCATATTGATTAACATTATTGCTTAATTCATTTTGTTAAAAAGACAAATTGAGTCCCACATTAAATCCACGAGTTTTGGGATATGCAGACCAGTCAACGCCAATAGCCAACGGATTTTGGCTTGAACGTGTGTCGACTTCTGGGTCTGCGCCAGAATAGTTGGTCAGACAAAAGAGATTCGAAGCTTGAAAATAAACGCGTAATCGTGAAATATGAGCTTTTTCAATCCATTTGTCAGGCAATGTATAGCCAACTGTCAAATTCGCCAGTCGTAAAAAAGATGCATCTTCCACATATTGGTCTGTTAGAGCCAAGTCTGTTAGCACCGGATTGGCAGAAGTAGCACCGGAATTCGATTCATTCAAGGCCGCTGCCATTGCCGTATATGCATCGCCTGACAAAATGCCGTTAACGGCATTTGAGGCATAGGAAGCCGGAATATAATCACCGTTTTCAGTAAAAAGCGAGTAACGGTTTCCATAAGCTACGGACTGCAATTTGTTTTGCAATTTAGAGCTATTATACATGGTAGTGAAATCCAGAGCAGTCAAGTTAACCACATCATTCCCATAAGAATATGTGAAGTTGGCTCCAAAATCAATTTGTCCCCATGAGTTTCCTCCAACATATGCCGATAGGCTGAAGCCTCCTGAAAAGTCGGGCATTGTATTGCCTATCACCATGCAATCATCGCCGGATATTCCTTCTACACCATCAGTATCAACTATTTTAGGCATACCTGGACGAGCCCCATTAGTACTTAACGGGGTTTCTACCACATTACCATTTTCATCTAGCCATTGTCCTGTGCGTGTATTATAACTACTGAAATCTTCTGCCGTATACCAACCATCCGTTTTATAGCCATACACCTGGCCAATGGGCGCTCCTTCTGTTACCAGAAATTCATAACTGTTCTCATAATTGGCCGAGAAACAGCTGGAAGTAATGGCAATGCTTTTCATACCGCCAAGGTCAACCACTTTATTGCGGTTTATACTAACATTGGCATCAATGGTCAAACCATATGAAAGGCGTTTGCTATTATGGTCAAGGGCTATGCCGCGAATTGAAAAATCAATACCCCGATTCTCTGTCGACCCCACATTGCGATATTGATAATTATACCCGCCCGCCGGCAGATTGAATAGCAATATCAAATCACGGGTATTGTTCAAATAAAGATCAATCGCACCAGAAAGGCGTTCATTGAAGAAGCCGTAATCCAAACCGAGGTCACGCGTAATAGTGGTTTCCCATTTCAAATCAGGATTGGCACAAATTTTATCACTTCCTCCCGAAGTAAGAATAGTAGTTGTGCCTCCGCCAAAAGCACCCGTATAAGATGTAGTACTTGATGCATAATTGAAATCCAGATAACCCAAATCAACATTATTGTTACCTGCTGTACCGTATGAGAATCTCCATTTCAGATTAGACAACCAATCACCAGCTCCTTTCATCCAAGATTCATCACTCATCCGCCATGCAGCAGCTACGGATGGGAAATATCCCCATTGATTCCCCTGCGAGAAACGCGTCGAAGCATCTGCACGCATTGTTGCCGTCAGATAGTAACGCCCCATGTAGTCATAATTAGCCCTACCGAAAAACGATAACATATTATCATTGGCCGCAATGGAATTAGAATAATCAAATGCAATAGCCTGATTCAAATAATTGAAGATATCTTCGCCCGTATATGTGGTTTCATAACCATAGCCATAAAATATCTTGTCTTCACCATGATTTACTATAGTTTCTTCACCGACCAGAAGGCTGAAATTGTGTCCGTCTCCCCACTCATCTTTGTATTCGAAAGTATTGGAATTTCGTAATCGGGTGTCTATCTCATCTCTGACGATGACGTTTCCCATACCCATTGCACCAGATTCGTTAGATCCAGTTACACTGGCAATAAAGGCTGGAGCCGGATTCGAACGGGAATAATAAGAGGTCGGACCATAATAGCGGTCACGGTTCTGATAGCGTCCCTCATACCCCACCTCGGTACGTAAAGTGAACTTCTTAGCAAACTTCCATGATGCATAACCATTTAACGTATATTTCTCATCCGATTTTGTTTGCCAATTATGATTTATTGTGGTAATCGGATCAAAAAGCGAACCATATGATTCATAATCATCAATATTGTTATCATCACGCGACAATAAATTAACAGGCGTATATGCCACTGCATTACGCACACGCGACTGTGTTTTTGAGCCAGAATCTTCAGATGTATTTGAGCCTGCACCAAGAATTCTCGTATTAGTATAACGAGCTGTAACACCTATCGTCAGATCTTTAATCGGCTTAAACTTTCCCTTAAATGAAATATTGTCACGCACGTAATCTGAGGCATACATAATTGCATCATCATCTATGCGGTTATAGCTAAGATTAAAATTTGCATTTTTGTTACCACCTGAAATTGAAACACTATGGTTGGAATTAAAACCTTGATGATTATAATTATTGTCCATACCATCCAGCGCATCCCCTTGCGCCTCATTGAGTCTTTCTCCCCACGTTGGCCCAAAAGTAGCCCTTTGCCAATCTGTCGCGGGAGCATTTCCCCAATAATCAAGCAACTCCGATATCGGAGTCTGATAGCTTGAGCTAGAACCATTATCAATATAATATTGGTCAAAATATTTCGAGAAACTACTAGCTATACCAGCAGCGCGACCATTTGAATTAAGATAAGCATACTCATATTGCAACAAGGTATAATCACGCGAATCCATCATTTCATATTTATTCGCCATACGCTTCCAACCGACGTATCCATTGTAGTCCACTGTGATTGTATTCTTTTCACCGGTCGTACTAGCATCTTTTGTTGTAATTATAATTACACCGTTCGCACCTTGTGCGCCATATATGGCCGTAGCCGCAGCATCTTTCAAAACGTCTATGCTCTGGATATCCGTAGGAGGGATATCACTGATACTACTTACAGGGAAGCCATCTACGATATATAACGGTTCATTGCTTTGTGTCAATGATGTTCCTCCACGTACACGGATTTTAATGTCAGCATCCGGAGAACCTTCGGTTGTCGTAACCTGCACACCGGCCATTTTACCTTGAATGGCTTCCGCCGCACTGGTTACCGGAATGTCTTTCAACTGTTCTGCACTTACCGATGCAACCGAAGTTACCAAATCACGCTTTTTCGTTGTCCCGTAACCGGTAACAACCACTTCATCTATCAACTGGTTGTCCTCTTGCATGATTACATTTATCACACTGCCGCTAATAGCGACTTCTTCTGTCCGCATTCCCATAAAGGAAAAAACCAATGTTTTCGCATCGGCCGGCACATCCAAAGTATAATGCCCATCATAGTCCGTCACGGTTCCTATCGTCGTACCTTTTACAACAACAGAAGCCGCAATCACGGTTTCCCCGGTCGCATCCAGCACCGTACCGCTTATCGTCTTGGTCTGGGCATGAATGCCCACACAAAAAAGCATAAGCAGACATGCCAAAAAGCCCGCTTTCAGCACGATAACATCTCGCTTGTTCTTTTTCATTTTTGTCTATTTAAAATTAAGTAAAGAAAATGATTGGTTTCACAAAAATCCACAGTGCGGCAACACTCGAATTTTATATTGCAAAATTAGAATGGGAGGCGGGGGTACCATGTGCAAAATATGACGTTTATGGGATAAAATTTGACGACCTCAAATGGAGTTTCGACTATTGAAACGCAATAAGACCAACTGCAACGACACACGGGTATGACATTCTGAAAGATTTGCATAGTTTTTCCGCATTTTGATTTTTTTATTCACTTTTTTCTCTATCTTTGCGGGAAGCAATTCATTGCCAACGCATTTTCAAACTTAAATTCCATGACATTATGAACTTCACACAACAAGACAAAGAACTTTTCGCCCAAAAAGGAATTGAAATCGCCCAAGTGGAGGCACAATTAAATTCTTTTGCTACAGGTTTCCCTGCTTTGGAAATCCGCTCTGCAGCATCGCTTGGCAACGGAATCATGCAAATTGACGAAACCAATAAAAACTATTTTCTGAACGAGTGGAAAAATTACCTCAAAGGAGACAATACCATTGTAAAATTCGTACCTGCATCAGGAGCCGCAAGCCGCATGTTCAAAGATCTTTTTGAATATGCCGACAACCCGGACAGTACAGAAAATGATTTTATCAGGAAATTCTTTGCCGGAATCAACCATTTTGCCTTTTATGATGACCTCAATGAAATGTGCCAAAAATACGAGGGCAAAAACATCAACGAGTTAATGATTGCCGGCGAAATGAAAACCATAATCCACCATTTACTGAAAATAGATGGCCTGAATTATGGTTCTTTGCCCAAAGGGTTACTGAAATTCCACAATTATCCCAACGAGCAACGGACACCGGCATTGGAACATTTGGTTGAAGGCGCTTTGTATGCGAACACGAAACAAAATGTTGTGAACATACATTTCACTATTTCTGCGGAACACAGGGCGTTATTCCAACAACATATAGCAGAACATT
Source organism: uncultured Bacteroidales bacterium (assembly GCA_949282265.1). Classification (GTDB taxonomy): domain Bacteria; phylum Bacteroidota; class Bacteroidia; order Bacteroidales; family Paludibacteraceae; genus CALUNA01. The sequence continues at coordinate 187,318 of CASDOZ010000002.1, forward strand.
TGTCGGCATACGAAGACAAATTCGGCATCAAATACAACATCAGTTTCTCCGAACAGAAGCCAAGCACGGATACCGTGGCAGCCGATGCCAATAATGAGCCTTTCCGCGAAAACGGGAAAATCCTATTCCGTCCGGGCGGGCACGGCGCACTGATCGAGAACCTCAATGAAATAGATGCCGATGTCATTTTCATTAAAAACATAGACAACGTTGTACCCGATAGACTAAAAGAACCGACCATCAAATACAAACAGTTAATCGCCGGTATTTTGGTAAACATACAAAAACAAACATTTTCTTATCTGAAAGAACTTGAAAACAAGGAAATTACAGATACAAAACTAAATATTATACGCCAATTCTGCGAAGAACGCCTGAACAACCATCTGGACAACATAAACGAATTAAACCACGACGAATTGATTGCATACTTGTTCCGAAAATTGAATCGTCCGATACGCGTATGCGGCATGGTCAAAAACTCTGGCGAGCCTGGTGGCGGCCCGTTCATGACAGTAAATCCGGACGGAAGCGTTTCACCGCAAATTTTAGAAAGTTCCCAGATCAAGGACAAATCAATGATGCAACAAGCCACCCACTTCAATCCCGTCGATTTGGTATGTGGTGTACGCAATTATCAAGGAGAGAAATTCCAGTTACCTAAATACGTTGACAAAAACACCTGTTTCATTTCCGAAAAATCAAAGAACGGGAAAGCCCTCAAAGCCTTGGAATTGCCTGGATTATGGAATGGTGCCATGAGCGACTGGAACACAATCTTTGTTGAGGTTCCCGTTGAAACATTCAATCCAGTAAAAACCGTAAATGATTTGTTAAGAGCAGAACATCAATAAACATCCAAACAAAAAAGCCCACAAATTGCATGTTTATGAGTTTTATATGTCAAATTGTAACGATATTCCGTCATTTTATCCACAATATGATTAGCATATGACTAGTATTTTTGCAGTGTGGTAATTGTTTAACCGCAAAACGGAAACATACCTGCTTACATAATGGATTTTTTGATGGTTAGTGAATTAATATGGAAATCCCTGGCTCGTGAGAGTCGGGGATTTCAGTTTGTATAATGGGCTCTATGGAAAATGCTCCAAACCGGACATCAATATCCTACGGCAAAACGCTGAAAACAGAACCATTGTGCAAGAAAAATCGCAAACGTTTGCGATTTTTCTTGCACAAATTTGCATTTATCATAAATGCTCCGTATTTTTGAACAAATTTCTGGAGTCCACAATGAAAAAACCAATTACAATCATAGATATCGCCAAGGCGTTGAACATATCCGCATCGACCGTATCGCGCGCACTGAAAGACCATCCGGACATAAGCCAAGAGACGAAAGACATTGTAAACAAGTATGCAAAAATCAACAATTACAAACCCAACGCCTTGGCCTCAAACCTGCGCATGAGCATCAACAACACTATCGGCGTCATCGTTCCAGAAATAGTCCATTTCTTTTTCTCCTCCATTTTGGCTGGCATAGAAGATTATGCGAACCAGAATGGTTACAATGTCATTATTTGCCAATCGAACGAACAGTACGACAAAGAAGTCAAGAATGTCCAAGCCATGATCAACAGCAGGGTGGCCGGAATTTTACTTTGCCTATCAAACAAAACCACTCACTACGAACATTTGCAAGAGATAGTAGGCAACGAAATTCCCTTGGTATTTTTTTTCAGGACCTGCACAGCTGTTTCCGCCGACCAAGTAGTCGTAGACGACTATACTGGTGCATACGAAGCCGTAGAATACCTGATTCAAACCGGCTGCAAGCGCATTGCGTTCTACAGTTCTCCACTACATTTGGAGATATCTAGAAACAGAAAAAACGGTTACATCGATGCATTGTCACATTATGGCCTTCCCATTGATGAAACGCTCATAAAAATATGCGATACTCGGGAAGAAGCCATTATTATTACTCCTGAGCTTTTGGATACTCCTGATAGGCCAGATGGCTTTCTGGCCATGAACGACCACTGTGCAGCCGGCATCCTATATGCGACCAAATTAGCCAAATTAAATGTGCCACACGAAGTGGCCATTTGCGGTTTCTCCGACGGGGAGATTGCCAAATCGTGCGATCCAATGCTTACTACAGTAGAACAGCACGGCCACGAAATAGGCAAATCGGCCACCGAACTACTCATACGTCGCATCCGCGAAAATCGTGAAAACGAGGATCCCAAAGAACCAATATGCAAAAAAACGATTGAAACAAACTTGATAATCAGAGGAACAACCAAATAGACAACGACAACTATCATTAAAACAGTCAAACCGCAATTTATGAACAAATATCTGACACACGATGCATGGTGCATAATTGAAGATGGCTTCCATCCAGACAAACAATTAGAATCTGAAAGTATTTTCAGTATAGCAAACGGGCACATAGGGCAACGTGCCAATTTCGAAGAACATTATTCTGGCGAATCCATGTCCGGCTCATACGTTGCCGGCATCTATTTCCCAGAAAAACCGGAACGCGGCAACTGGAAAAACGGTTATTGCAACAACGATGACAAAATCATCAATGCTCCAAACTGGTCAGGAATCAGCGTGCGCCTGAACGATGACCGCTTGGATATCGGCGAATGGGACGTACAGAACTTCAGGCGCGTATTGAACATGCGCGAAGGCTTCCTGGAACGTTCATTTGAAGCCACATCGCTAAAAGGGAACAAAATCCGTGTTTCAGTAAAACGCTTTTTAAGCATGGCGGAAAATGAAATCGGGGCCATCAACTACTCTGTAACATCCCTTAATTATGAAGGCCGGATTTCATTTATCCCATTTATTGATGGAGATGTCCGGAACACGCACACCAATTACGATGAAGCCTTCTGGAATGTACTCCAGACGAAAACCGAGCAAGATGTTTCTTACTTATGGGCACAAACACGCCGGTTAGACTTCCATGTATGTTGCGCACTGACATATATATTGTACAAGAACAATGAACATCAACACGCAAAAGCGACAAAAATAGAAAAAGAACGAGTTGCTGGATTCAGTATCGGTGCCGACGTCCGGCCTGGTGACACATTATGCCTGAACAAATACATCGCCGTAATAGATTCCCTGAACTACCCACGTGAAGAACTGACGGAAGTCGCATGCCGTATTGCGCGCGAAGCGAAAGCAAAAGGCTGGAACCAACTTTTTGCCGAACACCGCAACGCATGGGCTGAACGCTGGGCACAATCGGACATTATTATTGAAGGAGATATTGCCGCCCAACAGGCCATTCGTTACAACATATTCCAACTACACCAAACTTATACGGGAAATGATGCCCGACTCAACATTTCACCCAAAGGATTCACCGGAGAAAAATATGCAGGCGCCACGCGCTGGGACACGGAAATCATCTGCATCCCGTTCTTTTTATGCACAGCACCAAGCCATGTATCCAAAAACCTGCTGCTATATCGCTACAAACAGTTGCCAAAGGCCATTGCCAATGCAAAAAAAATCGGTATAGGCAACGGAGCTGCATTCTTTCCGCTGGCCACATTTAACGGAGATGAAAGCCATAACGAATGGGAATATACGTTTGAAGAAATACATCGTAACGGCGCAATCGCCTACGCCATATACAAATACATTGATTACACCGGTGACACCATGTACATGGAACAATACGGATTGGAAACCTTGATTGCCATTGCACGGTTTTGGGCACAACGAGTCAGCTATTCAAAGCACGAACACAAGTATATGCTGTTAGGTGTAACCGGGCCGAACCTATACGAGAACAACATAAACAACAATTGGTACACCAATTATATTGCCAGATGGTGCCTGCAATACACATTATCATGCATTACGCAGGTAAAAAAAGAGAGTTTCAGGACATACAAGGAACTATGCCAAAAATTGGATTTCAACGAAAAAATGGAAACTGGCATCTGGCAAGAAATCATAAATAACATGTACTTGCCGGAAGACCAAAAACACGGCATTTTCCTGCAACAAGATGGATTCTGGGACAAAGAATTTATTGCCGCCAAAGACATTCCACAGAACCAATTACCCCTAAACCAAAACTGGACATGGGACAGAATCATGCGCTCATCCGCCATCAAACAAGCCGATGTTATACAAGGATTGTATTTATTTGAAGACGATTTCCCCATAGAAACAATCCGGCGCAATTTTGAGTTTTACGAACCGCTTACCGTACACGAATCCTCGTTGTCGGCCGGTTTGCATTCCATCGTTGCAAGTACCATCGGTAATAAAAAACGCGCATACGAACTATACTTGCGCACAGCCCGCCTTGATTTGGACGATTACAACAGCGACGTAGCAAACGGGCTTCACATAACCAGCATGGCTGGTACTTGGCTAAGTGTAGTCCAAGGATTCGGCGGATTACGCATAAAAGAAGGCAGAGTCCATTTGCATCCGCAAATACCCGAGCAATGGAATGCATTCGGTTTCCATATCGTATTCCGCAGCAATTTACTGGAAATACGCATCGAACAGCAACGTACCATTGTTTCTAATATTGCAGGTGGAAAAATCGAAATTGTCATCAATGGAAAAGAACATGCCATAGAAGCCGGAAAAAAAATAACGTGCTGAAAAAAATGTGCCCGTAAGATGCGTACAAACGCATTTTCGGGCACAAATAATATTTGTACATCCCCTACTCTAACTGATAGCCGAAAGTTTTCAGTTTGCTTTCCTTGTTACGCCAGTCTTTCTCTACCTTAACAAAGAGCTCCAAAAAGATTTTTTTATCAAAAAACGCTTCCAAATCCTTCCTAGCTTCTGAACCAACCTTTTTCAACGATTTACCGCCTCGACCAATGATAATACCTTTTTGGGAGTCGCGCTCGACATAAATAACTGCATTGATTCGTATCAACTTTTCTTCTTCCTTAAATTGTTCAACCACAACCTCCACAGAATAAGGTATTTCCTTATCATAATTCAGCAAAATCTTCTCACGAATGATTTCATCCACAAAAAAACGAGCAGGTTTGTCTGTCAACTGGTCCTTTTCGAAAAACGGCGGGCACTCCGGCAACAATTCTTTGATGCGTTTGAACAACTGGTCCACATTGAATTTTTCCTTGGCAGACACCGGATAAATTTCCGCTTGCGGCAATACATTCTTCCATTTTTCGACCAATGCAATCAACCCATCTTGATCGGTCAAATCAATTTTATTGATAACCAACAAGACTGGAGCCAAATTTTGTTTTACTTTTTCCAAGAAATCGGCATTTTTATCTATCGAGTCATATACATCGGTAACATACAACAAAACATCTGCATCAACCAAGGCCGAACGGGAAAAGTTGAGCATGGACTCCTGCAAACGGTAATTTGGTTTCAATACGCCCGGCGTATCCGAGTATACAATCTGGAAATCATCCCCGTTCACGATACCCATAATCCGATGACGTGTTGTTTGCGCCTTTTGCGTAATAATGGAAATGCGCTCACCAACCAAAGCGTTCATCAATGTTGATTTGCCGACATTCGGGTTACCTACAATATTAACGAAACCTGATTTATGCATATTTACAGAGAGTTATTGATGAGTTATATAGCTTTGCAAAAATAATAGTTTTTCCTGACATAATCACACATACAATTTTTCAGCATCTTTGACGTTGTATGATAAATACGAACAAAACAAATTTCACAAATCGGTTTAAACCATCTGTCAAATGAAAAAAATATATAACAACCTGGAAACGCTGAAATACGTCTTCATTCTTATTGCCCTAGCCATAGTGGTGTTTTCCGTATGGTTCACCAACAGTTTGGCACACAAGCTGGCAACCGAAGAAAGCCGGAAAATAGAAATTTGGGCGGAAGCGACACGCCAATTTATTTTAGCAGACGAAAACACAGATATTGATTTTGTATCATCAATCATAGAAGGAAATACAACGATCCCTGTTTACATGGTCGACGACAAAGACCAAATCATTTTCTCCAGAAACGTAAAAGAACCACTCAAAAACAAAGAAGAATTCTATGCCGCTGAGATTGCTCGGCTAAAAGCTTTTCGTGCACCAATAGAAGTACGTCTCGATAAAAACACGGTACAATATATCTATTATGACGATTCTTTATTATTGAAACAGTTGCACTATTTTCCATACATTCAATTCAGTGTTATTTTCGTATTCCTGTTAATGGCTTTCATCGCTTTTTCAGGGACAAAAAAGGCAGAACAAAACCAAGTCTGGGTCGGATTATCTAAAGAAACCGCCCATCAATTAGGCACCCCTATATCTTCTTTGCTGGCATGGCAAGAATTGCTCAAGACCAAGCATCCCGATGACAAATTATTGCCTGAAATGGGCAAAGACATCAACCGGTTACGTATAATCGCAGAACGGTTTTCAAAAATCGGATCCCAACCAGAACTAAAACAAGAAGATTTGGTAACTACCATTGAAAATGCCATTAATTACATGAAAAGCAGGACTTCCGAGAAAGTCGAAATCAGTCTGTCTTACGACAAACGCCCTATAGTTTCGAATCTGAATGTACCATTGTTCGAATGGGTCATAGAGAATCTATGCAAGAACGCCATAGACGCAATGAACGGTGCCGGAAAAATCCATTTTGCATTGTCTGAACACGAGCGTTTCCTGCAAATAGACGTCAGCGACACAGGAAAAGGCATTGAACGTTCACGTTTCAAAACAATTTTCAAACCAGGATACACAACCAAACGCCGGGGCTGGGGATTAGGACTCTCTTTAACCAAACGCATTGTGGAAAGTTACCATCACGGCAAAATATTTGTCAAGCAGTCAGAAATAGGCATAGGTACCACATTCCGCATCCTGCTATACAAATAGCCAACTATTTTTTACCGGTATGGCCAAAACCGCCGGCACCGCGTTCTGTTTCCGAAAGTGACTTTACCGCTTCCAATTCGGCTTGTTCGTGTTTGGCAATAACCATTTGGCAAATGCGTTCACCATCCGCCACCAAAAAATCCTCAGCAGACAGATTCACCAGAATGACGCAAATTTCTCCACGATAATCGGCATCGATCGTACCTGGCGAATTCAGGACGGTTATGCCCTTTTTCAATGCCAAACCGCTACGTGGGCGAATCTGCGCTTCATATCCACACGGCAATTCAATATACAATCCTGTCGGGATCAATTTACGTTCCAACGGTTTTAACAAAACCGGTTCATCCAAATTGGCACGTAAGTCCAATCCAGCAGACATGGCAGTTTCATAACGCGGCAATGCATGTTTTGACTTATTCAGTACTTTGATTTTCATAAAAACATTGATACTATTTCTTATTTTCAAAAACGTTTCTCCACCAATAATTTCAAACCATCAGGAACTAACCTGATATGTATTTCCCTGCCCTCCTCCACAGGATCGCCGTCATAATGAAATACCCCGCATTTTTCGCGAAACAAAGTTACCTCACGCACTTTCATGGAATGCATAAACAAGTTTTTGTCTATGTTCTTGATAAACAACTGCATGGCAAGTCCCGGCGCGACAATGGCAGGGAAACGACTCAACACCGCAATGTCGATCAATCCATCCTGAATGCTGGCCCGCGGCGCAATATAAGCATTGTTACCCCATTGGGATGCATTGGCAAAAGTAACGACAAAAGCCTTGATTTCCAACTGGACACCATCACCTGACAAACGGTACGTTTCCGGTTCATAATCGAAATAACTCATTATCATCTCCCTGATATAAGTCATCAAGCCGCGTTTGCCAGCTTTTGCAAATTTTGAACTGATATAAGCATCGAAACCTGTTCCACAAGTACAAAAAAACGGACGCCCATTGGCCAAACCATAATCAACAGATATGACTTCTGTACAATTCAATTGAGCGATTGCTTTCCTAGGTTGCATGGACATACGGATATGACGAGCCAAACCATTTCCTGAACCAACCGGTAGAATACCCAAAGCCGTATCCGTATGGACCAACGCCCGCCCTACTTCATTGACCGTACCATCGCCTCCCACCGCGACCACACCATAATAGCCACGTTCCACAAAACCACGAGCCAACTCCGTCGCATGACCGGGATATTCCGTAAACACAACGTCCACATCAAAATATTCTTTATTCATCCCAGAAGTTATACTTGACGGCAAATCCCGTTTGGAACGTGTTCCCGATATAGGATTGATTATAAATGCGATTCGTTTCATATTATAACATAAGGACTGCAAAAGTAATGAATAAAAACCAATCGACAACACGACAACGATCGTTTTGCCGGACAAAGCAAGTAGCCATACAAAAAAATAAGTTTGACAAAAACGTATTTTTTATCAATGCTTTGTTGTATATTTGTGCAACTTATGTGCATAAAAGCGCATACAAAAAAAACTATGAGAAAAAAAAACAAAAAAACAGCTTCCGAACGTATACGAAAATCGGATCTGGTGCGCAAAATCATCAACGCCTTCAACGAGAACCCGCAAAAGACATTCAACTATAAGCAAATGGCCGCCCTGTTCGGCATCAAAAATGAAAGCCAGCGCATATTAGTCAACGAAATCCTATATGACTTGTGGGATGAAGAATTTCTAACCGAAATATCACGCGGCAAGTTCAAATTAAACTCGCGTGGTGGTTATGTGGAAGGAACTATCAGTAGGCGAGGCGTCAAAACATATTTGCTCCCGAACGATGGTGGTGATGAAATTTTCATTCCCGAACGCAAAACCAACCACGCCATTGCCGGAGACACAGCAAAAGTATATTTGTACGCACGCCGCAAAGGCAGCCAGCCGGAAGGCGAAGTTGTGGAAATCATCAAACGGGCAAAAGATACGTTTGTCGGCTTGCTCGAAACACACGACAACAATGCTTTCGTCATTTTGGACAATAAAATCATGACCAACGATGTCTATATACCGCAAAGCAAACTCAAAGGAGCCAAAAACGGGCAGAAAGTGGTTGTGAAGTTGTCAGAATGGAAGCCGGATGAAAAGAACCCACGTGGCGAAATCCTTGATGTACTTGGCGACCGCGGCAACAACAATACGGAAATGCACGCCATCCTGGCCGAATATGGACTGCCATATACTTATCCGCAGGATGTGGAAACCGCCGCCAACAAGATTGATGCCGGCATCACGGCGGAAGAAATCGCGAAACGCATAGACATGCGCGATGTGTGCACTTTCACAATAGATCCACGCGATGCCAAGGATTTTGACGACGCTTTGTCCATACGCCAACTTGACAGTGGTCTTTGGGAAGTCGGCGTACATATTGCTGACGTTACGCATTATGTTAAACCTGGCGATATTATAGACAAAGAAGCCTACAAGCGAGCCACTTCCGTCTATTTAGTAGATAGAACAATTCCTATGCTGCCTGAACATTTATCAAACGGAATTTGCTCATTACGGCCTGATGAAGAAAAATTGTGTTTCTCTGTCATATTCCATTTGGACGACGAAGCAAACGTGCAACAATACGACATTTGCCGTACTATAATAAAAAGCGACCGACGTTTCACATACGAAGAAGCACAACAAATCATCGAAACCGGAGAAGGCGATTTCCGCAACGAAATACTGGCACTTGACAAACTGGCAAAAAAACTACGCCAGAAACGTTTCCAGAATGGTGCCATCGCCTTTGACCGCGTTGAAGTCAGGTTCAACATCGACGAAAACGGTAAACCACTCAGCGTATTCTTCAAGGAAGCCAAGGATGCAAATAAATTAGTAGAAGAATTTATGCTGCTGGCAAACCAAACCACAGCGACCCATATCGGAAAGCCAGGAAAGGGGCGAAAAGCCAAAACATTCGTTTACCGCATACACGACACGCCAAATCCAGAAAAGCTCCAGAATTTCTCCACATTCATCAAACGCTTCGGCTATAATTTGAAAACGAGCGGCAAAAAAGGTCAGGTTTCCCATGCGATAAACCATTTGTTAGACGAGGTACAAGGCAAAAAAGAACAAAACTTGATTGAAACGCTAGCTGTCAGAAGTATGGCAAAAGCTGTATATAGCACATTTAACATCGGGCATTACGGCCTTGCGTTCGATTTCTACACGCACTTCACCTCCCCCATCAGACGCTATCCGGACATGATGGTACATCGGCTTTTAGAACGTTATTTATCCGGCGGCCGAAGCGTCAAAGCTGAAGAATACGAAGATTTCTGCAAACACAGTTCAGACATGGAACAACTCGCGGCAGAAGCCGAACGCGCAAGTATCAAGTACAAGCAAGTGGAGTTTATGTCCGAAAGGCTTGGACAAGTATTCGACGGCGTCATTTCCGGCGTTACCGAATGGGGCGTTTACGTGGAACTGACCGAAAGCAAATGCGAAGGCATGATTGCCATGCGGGATTTGGGTTACAACGACTATTTCATTTTCGACGACAAGAACTATTGCGTGATTGGCAGGCAGACCCACAAGAAATTCCAGTTAGGAGATCCAATCCGCATAAAAGTGGTCAAAGCCGATTTGCTCAAAAAACAATTGGATTTTGTCCCTGCATGATATTAAGTTTCCAACTATACAAATCAGACAAGGACATCTAAAAAGAAATTTTTGCAGGAGCATTTTTTCTTTCAAAAAAAAAGCGTACCTTTGCGGCTCGAATTCGGGCGTAGTCTCTGGCAGTAGTAAAGAATGGCTGCGAATACTCCGCCATAACCCATAAAATCGATAAAGAAATGGATTTAATGAAAGTAGCCCAAGAGGCTTTTAAGGTAGAAAAGAACTACCCCGCTTTCAAAAGCGGCGACACGGTGACAGTTGCATACCGCATTAAAGAAGGTAACAAGGAACGTATCCAGGAATTTCGCGGTGACGTTATCCGCGTGTCTGGCCATGAGGAGAACAAACGTTTCACGGTTCGCAAAATGTCCGGAAACATCGGGGTTGAACGTATCTTTCCCATGAATTCTCCGTTCATTGAAAGCATTACCGTAAACAAATACGGTAAAGTACGCCGTGCCAAACTGTATTATTTGCGTGCACTCACTGGCAAAAAAGCCAAAATCAAAGAAAGACGCAAATAACATTTCTCAAAAGAAATTTGCACAAAGGCTATCCAACTTCCAAGTTGAATGGCCTTTGTTGTTTTCCCCCTATATTTCAAAAAAAATAGCAGTTTTTCCGTCCCAGATAAATATTCCGTTTTTTTCATAACTTTGCGAAACATTATCGGCATGTCCATCCAAAACATGCATTCATCCAGAAAAACACCTTGCATATGAAACCGTTTTTGATTCTTATCACTATTGCTGCGTATTTTATCATACTTTTCCTTATTTCCTATCTTTCCGGCAGAAAAACCGACAACGCTGGTTTTTTTTCAGGAAACAGGAAATCGCCATGGTATGTTGTCGCTTTCTCTACAATCGGGGCTGCAATATCCGGCGTAACGTTCGTTTCCGTGCCCGGCATGGTAGCGACCGACAGTTTCGCATATCTGCAAATGGTGCTTGGATTCACGGCCGGACAAATCATTATCGCCTACGTACTGATTCCGCTATTTTACAAAATGAATCTGACTTCCATTTATGAATATCTGGAAAGTCGATTCGGCATCACTTCATATAAAACGGGCGCGTGGCTGTTTTTCATTTCCAAAATGCTCGGCGCGGCTATCCGACTGTTCATTGTTTGCATCGTGCTGCAATTGTTGGTTTTCGAGCCGCTCGGGTTGCCGTTTGCCTTAAACGTTCTGTCCACCGTGGGAATTGTCTGGATTTACACCTGCCAAGGAGGCGTCAAATCACTAATATGGACCGATTCCCTAAAAACTTTCTGCCTAATCTTTTCCGTCGGATTATGTATTTATTACATCGCCGCCGACTTGGACATAAGCTTCTTGGAAGTCAAGAACTTATTCTGCGAATCGGACATGGCGCGCGTATTCTTCTTTGATGATATAAACGACAAGCACTATTTTTTCAAACAATTTTTAGCAGGCGTATTCACGGTCATTGCCACGACCGGCCTTGACCAAGATATGATGCAGAAAACATTGAGTTGCAAAAACTTTAAGGATTCACAAAAAAACATGATTACCGGAAGCATCTTGCAGATATTCATTATCCTGCTGTTTTTGATGCTCGGCGTGTTGCTCTACACATACGCTGCAAACAATGCCATACAATTGCCTGCAAAAGGCGACGAAGTTTTCCCGTTTCTGGCAACTCAGGGCTTTTTCCCGACTATCGTCGGCCTCCTTTTCATTGTCGGCCTGGTATCTGCAGCATACGCGGCAGCCGGCTCTGCATTAACAGCACTGACAACTTCATTCACAGTGGATATTCTGGAAAGCCAGAAAAAAAACAACGAAAAACAGACAGCACGCTTGCGACAATGGATTCACATCGGCATGGCTACAATTATGGGCATCATCATTTTCATCATCAACTTGCTCAACAATGATGCCGTCATCAATACGGTCTATACTTTGGCAAGTTACACCTACGGCCCACTATTGGGGATGTTCGCATTCGGGATTTTCGTTAAAAGGGACATCCGGGACAAATGGGTTCCCATTGTGGCAATACTTTCACCCATATTATGTTACATTCTGGATGCCAATTCGCAAGAATGGTTCAACGGTTACACATTCAGCCACGAACGTCTTATCCTAAATGCATTATTCACAATCATCGGCTTATGCCTGCTTATCCGTAAAAAGCGATAACAACTGCTGCTTTTGTCTGCTTTTTTGCTTATCTTTGCAAGGTTTTATGTTCCGTTATAACCAAATCATGAATGTATTCGCACATATCGGCCGTTATACCCAACTAATGGGACGTACATTAGTACGCCCTGACAGCTGGCGCATCTCATTTCGCATGTTCATGAAAGAACTTGACAAAATCGGGTTGCAAACGCTTCCAATTTTAATTGTAATGTCCGTATTCATGGGAGCCATTATGACAATACAAACCAAATTGAATACGGAAAATCCTATTTTACCAGCTTACACGACCGGACTGGTTACCCGCGACACGTTGTTGCTGGAATTCACAAGCACCATCTTGTGCCTGATCCTAGCAGGAAAAATCGGCTCCAGCATTGCATCAGAGATTGGTACCATGCGCATAACCGAACAAATCGATGCACTGGAAATCATGGGTATCAATTCGGCCAATTATTTGATTCTACCCAAAATCATGGCTTTTATTATTGTCATGCCGTTTTTCGTTATTATCAGTTCCGCTATCGGACTTTTCGGAGGCTATTTGTCAGCCCTGCTGACCGACATTATCACCGTATCTGATTATTTACTGGGTATCCAATACGCATTCATTCCATATTACGTATTCTACGCTGTCGTCAAATCTGTCGTATTCGCATTCCTCATTGCATCAATTGCCTCGTATTATGGTTACTATGCTTACGGCGGAGCTCTGGATGTCGGCAAAGCAAGTACCAATGCCGTTGTAAACAGCAGCTTGCTTATCCTGCTTTTTGACCTCATCATCACAGATTTGATGCTTAACTAAAACACCAGCCCATTATGATAGAAATAAAACATATCACCAAATCATTTGATGGGGAAATCGTCCTGAAAGATATCTCTGCCGTATTCGAAAGCGGAAAAGCCAATATGATCATCGGACCGAGCGGATCAGGAAAAACGGTGCTATTGAAAAGCATTATCGGACTGCATCGCATAGATAGCGGGCGCATAGAATACGATGGACGTAACCTGCCGGACATGCGCATGAAAGACATCCGTGTTTTACGCCGTGAAGTCGGTATGCTATTCCAAGGAGCTGCTTTATTTGATTCCATGACTGTTTTGGAAAATGTCATGTTCCCACTGGAAATGTTTTCCACTAAAACACCGGATGAACAAAAAGAACGGGCTTACTTCTGCTTGCAACGTGTCAACATGCCTGAACGCTCCTACAATCTAATGCCCTCGGAAATAAGCGGTGGAATGCAAAAACGTGTCGCCATTGCCCGGGCTATCGCACTTAACCCAAAATATCTGTTCTGCGATGAGCCGAATTCTGGACTTGATCCGCAAACATCGCTTATTATCGACAAATTGATACACGAAATCACACAGGAATACAATATAACTACCATTATCAACTCGCACGACATGAATTCCATTATGGAAATCGGCGACAATATCATATTTATCCAACAAGGAGAAAAAAAATGGCAAGGTTGCCGGCACGATATTTTCCATGCCAACTGCGAAAGCCTGGACAATTTCGTATTTGCATCAAACCTTTACAAACGTATCAAATCAACGCAAAATTAACCCATCATGAAAATTATATCGTACAACGTGAACGGGATCCGTGCCGCATTGGGCAAAGGACTGGCAGAATGGCTTAAACAAGAGAATCCGGACATTGCATGTCTGCAAGAAACCAAAGCACAACCCGAGCAAATTGACAAGACGATATTCCAAGAAATGGGATACCACGTTTATTTACATTCTGCTGAAAAGAAAGGATATAGCGGTGTGGCCATATTGTCCAAACAAGAACCAGACCGCGTCGTTGCCGGCATGGACAATCCGCGTTACGATAGCGAAGGCCGCATTCTCCGGGCCGACTTCGGTGAACTGACCGTCATATCCGTTTACGTGCCGTCCGGCTCATCAGGTGACGAACGGCAGGCGTTCAAAATGGACTTTCTGGAAGCGTTCCTACCATTTATCAACCAATTACGCCAAGAACGTCCGAATCTGGTAGTTTGTGGAGACTACAACATTTGCCATAAACCTATTGACATCAACCACCCCGAAAGGCAAATCGGTGTCTCCGGCTTCTTGCCGGAAGAGCGTGCATGGATGGATGAGTATGAAGCTACTGGCATGGTTGATTCGTTTCGCGTTTTCGACCAATCGGCCCAAAAATACAGTTGGTGGAGTTTCCGGGGAGGCGCACGCTTCCGGAATGCAGGCTGGCGCATCGATTACCATTGGGTAAGTGAACCACTCCGTCAACATTTGATAGGAGCCGCCATTTTAACTGATGTCGTACACTCCGACCACTGTCCAGTCCGTGTAGAACTGAATTTATAGAATCTAAAACTATATAACAAAAAAGTCCGGTTCAAAGCCGGACTTTTCTATCTTCCATTACGCCTCAACCATCAAGGCACAATCACTTTATGGGTTTCCGTGTATCCGGCTGGATTACGCAAATAAACGACATATAATCCGCGTGCAGGCAGTTCCAGTTGATAGGTATCGGATGCAACTTCCGAAAGCCCTACCGTACGCCCCATCAGGTCATACACGCCCATATACATGCCTGCCGCACCGCTAATCGTCATCACGCGCCCGGAAACATAAACGGAAGCCTGTGGGGCGAGTGTCATCGGCAATGCCGTTTCCGCACAAACTGCCGTCAACTGGATATTATCCACTTCCCACGTGGCAGCACTTTCCGTTTCCGTTGAAATGTATTTGAAGGCAAACCGGAAATTATCCGTCAGATATTGTTGCGGAACAGGTATATCACCACTATTCACAAAAGTCCAGTCTGTCCCGCTTGGATATGCCGGAATGGCCAACTGCTCCCAAGTAGCCGTCTTGACATCGCCTATATAGTCATTGCATATCCACAAAGTCTGATAATCCTCCTTACGACCATCCCTGTCGTAATTGATAGCATGATTGAATTTTAATGTCGCCATAGTGTAACCACTTAAATCGTATGCCGGCGAAACAAGCCAATCCTCGTTGACATTATTCACACCACTACTATATCCACTCACCTTGGCATAACCGTATGAATCACGGTACCAGCTCTGGTAACCAGTTACACTTTGGGCGACAAATGGGTCTAACGAAGTGTCAAACGTGTAATTCTCTGCCAAATCCCGGCAGCTTGTCGTTTGCCCGCCACCTTCGCCAAAACGCAAACCTACAATCACAGGATCGTGGTCGGCACTGCGCCAAATTGTACCTGCATCGTATTTCCGCGCCGGACGCTCATCCGCATTGATATGATATACTGTCGCGCCAGTAACATAATCCAACATTGTAGTAGAAGCAAAGGCATGGTCAAGCAGTTCTGTCGTATAATCAAAAACCTTGCTGTATGCCCCCGGTTCATAAATAGCCAATAAATCCGTATAGCCCGCATTCTGTATAATCCGCAAAGGCTCTTCCCCCGTGCAGGAATTGAAATCGCCCATCAGCAAAATATCATTATCGGCATATTTATTAGGCGCGGTTTTCAGGAAATTCACAAGTTGGTTGGCGTTGGTCAGACGTGTCCCTTCCCCTTCATCGCTGCTGCTGTCTTTCGCCTTGAAGTGGTTCATACCCAACACAAAAGTTTCTCCCGTATCCAAGTCTTTGAATCCTTGCGCGATATTCCGTTTCTTGTAGATATTGTTCGTCGATGCTTCGCTGAAGCCTCCATACGGTTCAACCACAGATGTTTTATAAATGAATCCCGAACGGGTATAAGTACTTGTTGTCGTGATATTATCTTGCACGGCCGCATAAACATTGCTTCCCCAAGCCTCATTCAGTGCCGCGGCAAGTACTTGCATGGACGTCGGCTGCTCCTCCATCTCACAAAGGGCAAAAATATCGGCATTAATGTCTTTCAAAGCGGCAATCACCTTGCTCTTCTTGGTCGCATCATTATCCGACGTCCCTGTCACTATATAAAAATTCTCAACATTGAATCCGCAAATTTTAAGGTCATAATCACCTATATTGCCATGCCGCGCCGGACGCTGATGGTCTATATAAGTCATGCCACCCTGCACTTCGGCCGAATTTGCTCCCGTAACCTTCATGGTCACGTTGGCCAATTTTGTCCCTAAACGTTTAAATCCGGGAGTGTTACTATCATACAACGTAAACGAATAAACGACACGTGGATTATCACCTTGCCCACAATCATTTTGCGCCCGGTGATCGGATACAAACATATTGAAACTGTTATTGGTCGTGTAACCGTTCAAATAAAGCGTATCAGTGACCGGCAGGCTGACAACCTGATTCATATATGGCGCCATGTCGCCCGTGGCAAACAACTGTTCAAAACTTACCGTGGTTTGAGCCGGAAGCAAAACAAACATCTGTACGGCAATACAAAATAGAAGTACTTTTTTCATCATAGGTTATAATTATTTGGAAGGTTAAAATCTTGTACTATAAAGACGATGAATGACCGCAAGGCAATCCTTACGGTCATTCTCTTGGGGAGATAAATCTCCCTATGCTTTCACACGGCCCTGGTATGAACCGTCGCGCGTATCTACTTCAATAATCTCGCCTTCGTTAATGAACAACGGAACGCGGACTTCCGCGCCAGTTTCCACTTTGGCCGGCTTGGTCGCATTCGTAGCCGTATCGCCTTTCAATCCTGGCTCGGTATAAGTTATTTTCAATTGAACCTTAACAGGGACTTCTGCAAACAGTATCGTTTCTGACGAAGCATCCGAAACAACCTCAACAACCATTTCTTCTTTCAGGAAATCAACACCCGTTATCAGATCATGGGCAATCGGAGCCTGCTCATAAGTTTCCTGGTTCATGAAAATATAGTCGTTGCCTTCCTTATACAAAAATTGGTACGGACGACGTTCCACACGTACATCTTCCAACTTTTCACCGATATTGAAACGGCGTTCCAATACACGCCCGTCAACAACATCTTTAAGTTTTGTACGCATAAACGTATTCCCTTTACCAGGTTTTACGTGCAAGAAATCAATTACAAAATACAAGCGTCCGTCCATACGGATGCAAGTTCCCATTTTTATGTCCTGTGCATTAATCATATTATGTTATTTCTTTTGATTGATTATCTACAAATATCCGATAGCCTACTGTCCGCCCCATATTTTACGGGAAACGGGATACGGGACAAAAGTACGCATTTTCCGGCAAACCCGCAAATCAAAAAAGTGAACTCAGATTACCGGTAAACAATTTGACCGAAATGGCAAGCAAAATAATCCCGAAGAACTTGCGCATCACATATATGCCGCCTTCACCGAAAAATTTCTCGATTTTGGCTGTCGAACGCAGCACGAAATAAACAAACACCAAGTTAAGTACCAATCCAATAATAATATTTTCCACATCATATTCGGCACGTAACGACAATAAAGTCGTAAACGAGCCAGGGCCTGCAATCAGCGGAAAGGCCAAAGGCACAATGGATGAACTTCCTTCCGGACCTCGATTCCGAAATATTTCTATATCCAGCAACATTTCCAAAGCAAAAATGAAAATGACCAAAGCACCGGCAACAGCAAACGATTGTATATCCACATTAAAAATCTTCAATATGAAATCACCTGCAAAAAGAAAAAGCAACAAAATTGCCAGAGCCACCAACGTTGCCTGCAAAGCATGTATCTTTTCGCCTTTCTGGCGCAATGATAAAATCAATGGGATGGAACCCAAAATATCGATAATGGCAAAAAGCACCATAAATGTGCTTGATATTTGTAACAAACTGAAATTCATAAGTATCTACTTTTTCAAAGGTATATATGCATCCAAACAACGCCGATTAAACAAACGCCTTTCCTTGTCCCAAAACCATCCCCACTTGTTGAAATAGCGACACATGTTTACAATATGCACCCACAGCAGTTTCATGCTCTTGTACGAACCGTGCCCATGGGCATGTATGACCGAAACTTCCGGATAAAATACCGTCTCGTAACAGCGATGAATCCGGCGTGTCATATCCACATCTTCCGGATACAAGAAAAAACGCTCATCAAACAAACCAACCTGCCGTAAAGTTTCTGCCCGGAACAGCATGAAACAACCCGACAGATAAGGAACGTTCATTACTTTGTCGTAGCCACTGCCACGCAACTCAAAACGCTCCATGCGCTTTCGCATCCACGCTGCCGGCAAGAAACGACGCCCCCATAAATCAAGCGGTGTCGGCAATAATTTGCAAAGATATTGAATTTCACCGTCCGGATAAAAAACTTTGGGTACTAACAAGCCAATTTTTGAATTTTTATGCATAAAATGCAAGAGCATCTCCAAAATATCAGCCTGCAATTGCACATCTGCATTTACGACCAAATGGAAAGGCACATTTTCTTCCAGCGTCTTCCGGATTGCGATATTATGGGCTGCGCCATATCCCAAATTCCGCCCGTTGAACACATAGACAGCCGGCAGAGCATCCATTTGCCCGTTCCTGGCCGGCGAGTTGTCTATCAAATAAACATGCTTGACCCACCGGCTTCCACGCAAAGCCAAAACAATTCTTCTGACATCTTCAAAAGGTGTTTTATAAAGGACTATGGAAACATTAAGGCAAGGCATAGAAGAAATCAACAAAAACACACAATATATGCTACCTATAACTATCTTTCATTATTTTGGTCACCAAAAAATTGAGATAGTTTACTATGGTACAAGTCAATTATAATTCGATCATCAAATATTTGCATAATTTTCTTTCTGCCCTCTATTCCCATTCTCATACGCTCCTCTACAGAACAGTTATACATTTTCTCCATACATTGCGCAAGTCCAGCCACATCTCTTGGATTACATAAATAGCCATTAACCCCATCAACGACAATTTCTTTACAACCAGTTATATCAGAGGCAATGATAGGACGCTCCATGGCAGCAGCTTCCAACAAAACACGGGATAAACCTTCTCTATATGAAGGAAGGACTAAACAATCACAATTTGCTATATATGAAGTTACTTTTCTTGTCTCTCCCAAATAATCAACAATCCCTTGATTCACCCAGAGTTGCATTTCTTCAGGTTTTACCGCAGCTGGGTTTTCTGCTGCCAAAGATCCCAATATCTGGAAACGAATCTCAGGATGTTTAGATTTCAACAATCGAGCTGCTTCTACAAACTCTGCGACCCCTTTATCCCACAACACCCTACCTATAAAAATAAAAGAAAAAAAATCTTTCCTTTTAGGCATAGGTCTAAAAATCATTGTATCCACTCCCTCACCGGGCAAAACAAATGTCTTATCAGCACTAACTATTTTCTCATGCAAAAACACATCTTTGTCATCATTATTTAAAAACCACACCTCTCTTGCTTGTCTTAATGCAAATGAATACAACGCGATTGTTGTCTTTCTAAGAAAACCCTTATGAATAAAAGTATATCCCAAGCCTGTTATTACAGAAACATATGGTATTCCAACAAACATTGCTGCCATTGAACCATAAATAACAGGTTTAATAGTATAATGAAAAATAAAATCAAACTTCTCTTGGGCATATATAGATTTTAATTGCTTGATAAATCGTATATCCCTCACAGGATTTGTTCCTCTGCGATCTATATTAATTGGAATAAGGCGTACACCCAAGTCATTATAATATTTAATATCCGAATCTATCACCACTAGAACCACAACATCATACCCCTTTTTTTTCATATCAGACAACATAGAAGCTCGAAAATTAAACATAGTTAATGAGCTATTCCCCACAAATGCTATTTTTAAAGGCATATTCATTAGATACTAGCACTATTTAAAATTGTATTCACCAAAGAATCTGCAAAGATCTCCTTTGACTTAAATGAAGTAAACGCATTATTAGCTATTTTATTATACAACTCCGGTTTAGTAATAAGTTCTTGACATGCATTTACAGCAGTAGACATATGCTCCTCAAAAGGTTCATCTATAATGATAGCATTTTCACCTGGTTTCGCATAATTCCTGATTTCCCCCACATTAGTCAAGATACATACTAACCCATGCTGCATTGCTTCTACCACCGACATTGCCATTCCTTCAGCCTCACTAGTTTGTATATAAAAATCATACTGCGCAAACAGATCCTTTACTTCACTCATCTCAACTTCTCCCTTAAACACTATGTTATTCTGTATATGATTTCTTTTTATCAACTGGACAATATCTAACATCGCTCCATCATCCCTACCATATAAATCAACATAAAAATCAATTCCCGATACAATCAGCTGATTAACAAAAAGAACCAAACGATCCAGACGCTTACACGGATGAATACGCCCAACATAAAGCCCTCTTGGAGAGATTGATTGTTTATTCTCAAACACAACAGGATTTTGAAAACGAAGAAAAGAAATAATTTTCATTGGTTGCCCTTTTGTATAGGGAAAAACAAACTCCTTCGACGCCATAGAATCACAAAATATCACATCTGCCTTTTTTAAAGCTTGGATAGAAACCATGCGATCCAAAATATGGAAAAACTTTGAGCTGTGAACAAAATGGATATACTGCACCGACTTATTCATTTTTTTCTGCGCTAACGCCAACAAAGCACCCTTCCACAAGGATGAGATTATGATCTGCGGACATTGTTTCCTTAAATATGTAAACGCATGGATATAACTAAAAATTCCCGAAAAAACAATTATAGACCTCAGTTCATTTTTTGAGAAATTACGGACTAATCTTTGATCGTATTTTTTTAAAACAATTAATTGAAAATCAAAATTTTCGCACAATTTAGGAATAGCCGAAAGCAAAGCAACTTCTGTTCCACCAACACCTAAAGAATGGATTACATATATAAGTTTTCGTTTTTTCATTAAATCATTTTCTTCAACAAAAATTACGTACACAAACTTTCGCAAGCAACAACATAGTAGAATCAAATATCTTAAATCGATATTTTATTATCAAAATAATACGTTGCATAAAAGTTTTTTGAGGCAAACTTAAAAAAACTTCTATTATAGTTCGCTTGTCTGCCGGTATTTGTTGTTTAAAAGCCTCATAAAAAGACTTTAAGCCTTCATAATGTTTCTTATCTATGACAGGTATGTGCGAATGCTTGTATAATAACTTGATCTTATTTTTCATACTCCCAGGAGCGTTACCTGTTACATTGCCTGTATGCTGTCTATAATACATAAGCGATTTATCTATATAGTCAATCTCCCCAAAAGTCATTATAACAAGCGTTAAAAGATGATCGTGCATAGCACAATAATTTATTGGTGTTTGCATTAAATCTTTCGCTTTTTTATTAAAAATAGCAGATGCGCCTTGTATACCAGTATTCAAAAACAACAAATCTTCCAATTTATGCGGATAGGTTAGTGTATTTCGATTTGAAATAACACCCCGCTTATCGTTCCATAAATACGCATTAGAAAATATAGCTTGAGGGATATTATTGTTTTTAGCAATAATGGCTGAATACATTATTTCTACCTTGTTTTCCAACCACACATCATCTTGGTCACAAAACATAATAAAATCTGTTGAAACGAAACGCAATAAATAAATGAAACTCTGAGCAACACCTAAATGGGTGAAACCGTCCTCCACCAATATTATTCTCTCATCTTTTTGTACATATTGCTTAATAATATCAACCGTGGAATCCACAGAACCATCATCGTGAATAATTAGTCGCCACTCACGCACAGTTTGTCTTATTATGGACTCTATTTGTTCTTTTACATAGCGTTCTCCATTATATGTCGACAAAAGGATTGATACCATTTTATTACAACTTATTTAATTAATTACAAATCCCTTTTGAAAATCATTCACTATTCACAACTATATCTCTACTTAGCTTTCACAAAATATTTCATATTAGCATTCAATAAATTGGGTATTAATATCTTCTTGACATAGAAACAAAAGTTCCTAGTAATTTATTTTTTCAACTTTTGTCGATGTTTACGGACAATTTCTTTATTTGCTTCCAA
Source organism: uncultured Bacteroidales bacterium (assembly GCA_949282265.1). Lineage (GTDB taxonomy): Bacteria > Bacteroidota > Bacteroidia > Bacteroidales > Paludibacteraceae > CALUNA01. The sequence goes on from CASDOZ010000002.1 coordinate 210,005, forward strand.
ACGTTCCTCACCTATACTTGGTTTATTCAAAATCTGATATACGATATAGTTCTGATATGGGTTGTACAACACCGTAGTAGGATGGTTTATATATATATTGATATTATATATAAAACAATACAGAAACAATGCAATTGCCCAAACCAATCTATTATAATAACTCAAACAAGATTCCAACAAAACAGGAAATAAAACTGCCAAAGAGTACATAAAATACAATCCAAAACGGACTGATATTTCCATATATTCATAAATGTAATAATATACAATTAAATACGCAACAAATAGATTCAAAAATAAATTACCATACTTTTTATTTTCAATAGATTTTCTACCTAACAAAAATATAATAAACAATACAATATTCAAAAAATCTCCTATACTAGCCTCCTTGCCGATCCCATACACATCATGTTGGGTATATAAAACAATCTTCTCCCCAAAACCATCACCTAAAAAGCGACCTACAAACATCAAAAGACTCGTAATCCAAGGAATGCGGAACAACATAAGAACACAACCAAAAATCGTAATAGCAATAAGTACTACGTTACTATAACACATTTGTAAAACAAAATACAAAGGAATAATAATAATCGCAGAACGATGAAAAGAGGAGGCTATAATGACAAGCAAAAGAAATTTACCCAATTTACGTTCCTCTATAAACTTATAAGAATAAAAACAGATTGATGCAGCAATAGCTTGCCTAATCAAAGAAAATTCAACCGTTATATACAACAGTGAATAATATACAAATAATCCCCATACCACATAGTGAGTATAGTTTTTCAATGCCTTGGTTATAAGCGACACGTTAAATAGCGTGACAAAAAATATAAGCCACTGAAAGCCGAGACCCAATTGCTTCAAAAGAGCACAAAACAAAAAATAGCCAAACTCAAAACCGACATCCCCTCCCGTCTGACCTATCATTATAAATTTTCCGATAGGAACCACTTGATCAAGATATTTAGTATATCCATCCCAATCAGCCCCGGTTTCATAACGAGTGCCAGCGACCACAACCAATATCAGCCATGACAATTGAATCAATATCCGATGACTCCCTTTATCTATTTTGGAAATCTCCAAAACAGACATAATCAATAATATGACAAATATCAGCAAATAAAACATCCTCTACTCGCAACTTCAAGCCTTCCCTTCAAATAGCATTTCCATTTTTTGGATTGCCACATCCCAGTTAAATTGTTTTACAAATTCATTCCCTTTTTTTGCCAAGCGAATCCTTTTCTCATTATTTTGCAATAAAAATAAAAGTTTTTCCGCCATATCCTTTGAGTCTTTTGGCCTTACCAACAAAGCCGTTTGCCCGTTTTTTGCATATGCAGCATGCCCCCCTATATCAGTACAAATCAATGCACAACCACAGTTCATAGCTTCTGCGGGAGGCAATGCCCACCCCTCTCCATTGCTTGGAGTAAAATAAATAGCCGTAGAGTTGTACAAAGCTCCTAAATCTTTTGGCATTTGAGTATAATGAATCCATGATTCCAATTTTTGAGATACAGGATATACCCCAAATAATTCCACATGTAAGTCCGACACCTCTTTTTGGCATATCCGCAACGCATCCAATCCATAGTTCGTACCTTTCCTTTCTTCAATGGAGAACAACATTGAAACTGAATGCGGAGACCGATTTTCTATCTCTTTTTCTATTTTATAAACATCTTGATTAATAGCATTGTATATTACAATTGGCCGAATACCACTTTCTTTTTCTACTATGTCAGCCAAATAGTCAGCAATAACGACATGAGTTACCGGCAAGCGATATGATGCATGAAGCATCTCTTTGTTGTTACTAATCCATAATTCATAATCTTGTATAAGATTGAACTTTCTTCCTTTGCTTGCACTCAACTCATTCAACAAAAATGCCAAAGCCCAATTTGTAGAAAACGAGATATTCGCATCTCTAACATATATATCTGCAAGATACGGAATATTTTTACATATTATTCTTTCATCCAGATCAAACCAAATCGGACGATAGTTTGGGTATAACAAGTTATTCCTCAAACACCTCATCCAATGAGGCCAACGATATACAAAATACGGATTTGTATATACATTATAAATAACGACATCATGCCCCCTTCGTGCCAATTGATTGGCATATTCATACATAATCTTGCAACCTCCTGTGGGTCGGAATGGAAGTATTGGAAGATATATATTTATTTTCATCTATTCTTTTGTTTATTAAAATATACTCTTAGGATAGTTCCTGTAATTATCAATTCCAAAGTCTGGGCGATAATCCAGCTAAATGCAGCTCCATACATACCAAATCTTGGTATCGTAACAAAATTAAGGACAATACAAAATATGCCAATGGAACAACCTATCCATGGAGCATACTTTTGTAAGCCTATACCATAAAGCCCTTGTACCGTAAACAAGCTGGCTATTGTCACCAAAAATGGCAAAACAGAAAATATACGAAGCATGGCTATACTACTTACAAACTCAACTCCAAGAATAAGTCTTACCAATAACGGTGCAAAAATATAAACCAATATGGAAACAGTTATAGAAAATAATACTACAATTTTAGTGATATTCTTCAAATAAGCAATCCCCTGTTCTTTAGAAACTGCAAACTTACGGCTGATATTGGGATAAAGTGCCATATTGATAGGAGTACTGGTGAACATAAGCACAGCCATTATTATTTTGTGCGCACCAGAATAATATCCAATCACGACATCTGAAACAAAAAAACCCAATATTGTCATATTTGCAATTGTGTATAAACTGACAAATAAATTATTCAAAAACACAGGGAACCCTTCTTTAAACACAAGAAATCGGATTGCTTTTCTGGTTTTTACATAAGTAATACCATAATGTTTAAGCACATAAATCATGGCAACTACACCGCAAATAACATAAGCGACAGATGTAAAAAGCGGATATAACAAATATTCGGAGGCAGAATGTACAAAAGCCACGGTCAACAACAACCCCAGCGTTTTGATAAGGACATTAAAGACTGCCATTTTGCCCATGTCCTCAATGCCTTGGAAGAACCATGTCGGGAACAATACTACACCGACGTTCAATATGAATATTATCGCATAAAGATTTATGTCATTATGAACTTTTGGAAAGCACAAATATAAGATTAGCAAACAGACAAAAGACACAAACAACAATATCGTTTTTTGTCTCATTACGCTCCAAAATACGAGACTCACTTTATCCTTATCATGCTTCCAAATCGCAATTCGGCGTGTTACAGAATATTCAAATCCGAAATTTACAATCAAAGTAAAATATGAAATAACATTCTGGGCATATGACACCTTTCCAAACAGCTCAACCCCTAATACCCTCACAATATAAGGGATTATCAATAATGGAATCAGATAATTGGCAACCTGCAAGACAGAAAGCCACGTCATATTTTTCAAGACCTGGCTATTATCCTTTATTCGTGACTTAACAACATGTAAAGTACGAATGCTACTCGTATTTCCCCACCTTGCTTTCAATCGTGACATCCTCTTTCGCCGAGGTTTGTATTTTCACATTCGTAATCACGCTTTCCGCGCCAGCCAAATAACAGGCCTCCTGTGCCAGACGTATTGCATCCATTACTTCATCATAAGTTCCCTCAACGACGGTTTCGAACGGACAAACTTTATAAGGAAGCCCCGTTGACGCAATTGCTTCAATAGCCTTGTCCACGATTACATAAGGATGCGTGGAATCGCCTGGTGTTGGCAACACTTGGATTGCCGCATTGACCTGATGTTCTATCATAGCATGACCTCCATTTATAGTAAAGGTTATAAATATTTAAACGCAAAAAAGGCGGTTGTATTATGTATTATAAAATAAAAGCCCGACAAAATCGGGCTTTTAACTAATTGCCATAAGAAACGACTATTCCGCAGCCGGAGTTGCTTCTGGCGCAGCTGTTTCTTCTGCCGGAGCCGCTGCTGCAGCTGCTGCAGCTTCTTGGGCGGCAAGAGCCTCGGCTTTTTTCTTAGCCAACTCTGCTGCTTTTTCCTGGTTTACTTTTATTTCTGCATCCAAACGTGCTTTTGCTTGGGCAGCTTTTTCTGCTGCCACTTGTTCTCTGGTTTTATCCAGAGCCTTGTTTTTAGTAGCTTTCCAAGCCTCAAAACGTTTTTGTGCTTCAGCTTCATCAAAAGCGCCTTTCTTGACACCGCCTTGCAAATGCTTCATCAACATTACGCCTTCATCCGAAAGGATATTGCGTACTGTATCCGTCGGTTGCGCACCAACATTCACCCAATACAGGGCTCTGTCAAATTTCAAATCCACAGTTGCTGGATTCGTGTTTGGATTGTAAGAACCGATACGTTCAATAAATTTACCATCACGCGGGGCACGGCTATCAGCTATTACGATATGATAATAAGCATATCCTTTACGGCCGTGGCGTTGCAATCTGATTTTTGTTGCCATTTTAAGTTATAAATTAAAAAGTTAATAGCTATGCTTTTTCTCGAAAAGCGGGCGCAAAGGTATAAATTATTTTTCACATATTCAAGCCTCTACAAATTTTATTTGCATGAAAAGAAAAAACACTGTATCTTTACCACTTTAAAAATATAACGCTCCATGACTCATAAATGGATTTTTAATCAATTGACAGATGGGCAAATCATAACAACAAATAAATTAGCGAAGGAATTAGGTATCAGTCCGATACTTGCACAATTACTGGTCCAACGGGGTATCAATACGTTTGATGACGCCCGTCATTTTTTCCGACCCGATTTAAACGATTTGCACGATCCGTTCCTGATGGCTGACATGCGTAAAGCCGTTGACAGGTTGACATCGGCCATGCAACGCAATGAGAAAATCCTTGTTTACGGCGATTACGACGTGGATGGGACAACAGCAGTGGCATTGGTGTATAAATTTCTGAAACAATTTTATGCCAACATAGATTTTTACATACCTAACCGTTACACAGAAGGTTATGGCATCTCCATACAAGGCATAGACTATGCAGCTGCCAACAACTTCCGTCTGGTCATTGCTTTAGACTGCGGCATAAAAGCCGTTGGCAAGGTTGCTTATGCAACGTCGCGCAATGTCGATTTCATTATATGCGACCATCATACTACAGATGACAAGATTCCACCCGCTGTTGCCGTGCTGGATCCCAAACGCAATGACTGCAATTATCCTTATACAGAGTTATCCGGATGCGGCGTCGGTTTCAAGTTTATGCAAGCATTCGCCAAAACAAACGGGATTGACTTCAAACTCCTGTTGCCCCTGCTGGATCTTGTGGCACTGAGCATTGCTTCGGACATTGTTCCAATTACAGGCGAAAACCGGATATTGGCCTATTACGGCCTGAAACAAATAAATCACAATCCGAGCATTGGTATCAAAGGCATTCTGGATGTATGCGGATTATCTGACAAAGAAGTTACAATTAGCGATATCGTTTTCAAGATTGGCCCGCGCATCAATGCTTCCGGCCGTATGAAAGTGGCATCAGAAGCCGTGCAGCTGTTGATTTCGCACGACCCGACCTTTGCCAAAGAAAAAAGCGACACCATTGACGAATACAACAACGACCGCAAACATCTTGACAAAAGCATTACTGATGATGCCTTGTCCATTATCCAGGCAGACCAGCAATTCAACACGCGGCGTTCGCTCGTCGTATATAAGCCAGATTGGCACAAAGGCGTGTTGGGCATCGTGGCATCACGGTTGACAGAAGAATATTACAAACCCACGGTTGTATTGACCTGTTCCAATGGCATGGTATCAGGGTCGGCGCGTTCTGTTGCCGGTTTTGACATTTATGCTGCCATTGATTCTTGCCGCGACCTGCTCGAAACATTCGGGGGACACATGTATGCGGCCGGCCTGTCCCTGCAAGAAAAACATTTACCCCAATTTATAGAACGTTTTGAAAAGTTCGTGTCAGAAAACATCTTGCCCGAACAACAGCAACCACAGATAGACATTGATGCCATAGTTGAATTCAAAGACATCACGCCGCGTTTCTGCCGGATATTAAAACAGTTCGGCCCGTTCGGTCCGAGCAATATGAAACCGGTTTTCGTCACACGCAAAGTTACGGATTGCGGGAAGAGCCATCCTGTCGGGAAAGAGCATGAACATTTAAAAATGGCTTTGACCGACGGAAGTTCCAAAAGCGTCCAGAACGGCATTGCCTTTCAAATGGGTGAATACAACCAGGCACTGAAAGCCGGTATCCCATTGGACATCTGTTACACGATAGAAGAAAACACCTATAATGGGAACACCAGCCAACAACTCATGATCAGAGACATAAAACTGAGCAACGAAACGGCATAAGAATCAGGCTTCTTCGATTTTTTGGGTTTCCGCATCAACTGCTTTCACGGGTGGGACAACAGTTTCGCCAAGTATAAAACGTTTGTAGTAAGATATGATCAAAGTGGTCAACGGCAATGCTATAATCATGCCGGCCAGTCCAAGCAATGACCCCCAAATGGAAAGCGACAACAAAATCAGAGCCGGATTCATACCTGTCACATTACCCATGATTTTGGGCACAAGCACCAAGTCTTCAATACATTGAACCACAACAAAAACAATAGCTATTCCTAACAAGACGAGTCCGAAATTAGTACCAGTTTCCATTGATTGCAACAGGCCAAGTAGCACACAAGGGATTATGCCTATCGTTTGCAAATATGGAACCATATTCAGCAAACCTATAAACAGACCTATGACTATTGCCAGCGGGAGGCCTGTTATGCAGAAACCAATGGCAAACAACACCCCCACAGACAAAGCCACCAATGCCTGTCCACGAAAATAACGGTTCATGCCTACCTCCAAATCATGTGTTATGTCCAATAATAACGGTTTGTATTTAGGAGGAATAAAATCGCTCCAGCCTTGCGAGATTTTTTCAAAATCAACCAAAATAAACACGAGATACAGCAAGCACACAAAAACGACAGCTATTCCCATGATAAAACTAATAGAGCTATCCACTATGCTCCACAGTTGAGGAAGCAAACGTTTCAAAGCATCCATCAACCCCTCATCATGCAACAAGGTTATGATATCCAACTGGGACACGAATGTCCTCAACCACACCTGCCATGTTTCCGGCAAAAAGGCCAATGCACTCTTTCCATTCATATACATGGAAACCAAATCACTCAACTTGCTGAACTCTTTGGAAATCAAGGGTACAAGTACAGCCACTATACCAGCAAACACAATCAACAGCCCAAGCAAAGTAACAATCACAGCCAACACTCGATTCTTCAGCCGGCATGTGTACTGAAAAAATTTCACCACAGGATGAATCATGTAGGCAATGAACCAACTGATAAGAAACGGCAACAACACACTGCTCAACCGTTTAGTCAACAAAAACAGGACTGTCAACACTGCTATTGCAATCAACAGACGCACCGTTCTGTCAAAAGTATAAGGACGCTCGCTATTCATCTTTTCCATGATTAAGTTCATTAAAACAACGGCGGCATATCGGTTCATACTCGGCTGTTTCGCCAAGCAACACCCGTTTGTCGCTCTCTATCAGCCGATGGGAAACATAAGCCAAAGAGCCGCAACGCGCACAAATGGCATGTACTTTATAGACATCTTCTGCAATTGCCATCAATGCAGGCATCGGCCCGAAAGGTTTTCCTTGATAGTCCATATCCAGACCGGCAACAATGACACGCACGCCCCTGTTGGCAAGTTCACGGCAAACATCAACCAAGCCATCGTCAAAAAACTGCGCCTCATCAATACCGACGACTTCCACATCATCAGCCAACAACAAGATATTGCCAGAGGAATCCACCGGCGTGGATGCGATTGCCTTCTTGTCATGCGAAACGACCTCAACATCCGAATAGCGTGTGTCAATAGCTGGTTTGAATATTTCCACTTTTTGTTTGGCAAACTGGGCACGACGCATACGACGTATCAGTTCCTCCGTTTTACCCGAAAACATGGAACCGCAAACCACTTCTATACTTCCCCGACGATGTACAGGAGACTGCGAATCTCGTTCTGAAAACATAATTTATTTTTACTACAACATTATTATTCTTACAATCAAGGCATTGAATAAACCACCAAAGCAGGTTGTTCCAGACGGACACGCAATCAATCAGTCATTTTCCCCGCTACAAGCATATCCGGCCCAGCCGACCATCTGACGAACAAGACGGGAAGCGTATCCTGGCTTAAACTTTGCGTATGCGTATAAACAGCATTCGCGACAGCAAACGATTCTATCATAGGATATTGCACGGCTATTTCCTGGGCTATCTTACGATAAGCGACAGCAGAACCATGTATTTTTTCCAGTTCCAAAGTCATTTGCTCAATCAATGAATCCCGATGCTGTATCTGCATATCCTTCTTATTCAAAATATCTGTAATCAACCCCGTTTGTGCTCCTATATCCAAAGTTCCACCACCCATTTGCCTAATCTCCAAATGTGTACCTTCCAAGCCATAAACGGCCAACTGTTTATGCAAATATTCCACCTGCTGTTCCGTCAATTGCTTGCCTATAAAGGATATCGATATTTTAGGCTCTTTACGCGAATATTCGCGCCTTGAACTAAACAACTCTGCTTCACTAAACAATTCGTTTTCCTGAATAGATCCCACAAAGCGGATTGCAGCCGAATTAAAAGCAGTTTCGCGTACTACGCGATAAGCGATAAACACACTGGGAATTATCACTATCAAGGCAAACAATGTAATCCCCCTTTTGACCAACTTGCGCTTGCTTTCATCCAAATAATTCTTCTGCGGGAAATGCAGATATCGCACCATGACAAACGTAGCCAATGCGATGAAAAAAGAATTGATAAAAAACAAGTAGAACGCCCCGAAGAAATAATTGAACTGTCCTGTGGCAAGCCCAAAACCCGCCGTACACAACGGAGGCATAAGTGCAGTAGCTATTGCTACGCCAGAAATTATGGTAATCGACTGTTCTTTGCGCGACAAAGCTACGATGCCAGCCATTCCGCCAAAAAAGGCAATCAAAACATCATAAATGGTCGGCGTCGTACGCGCCAGCAATTCCGACTGCGCATCGCTCAATGGCGTCAATAAAAAATAGGTTGTCGAAGCCAGCAAACTAATCAACACCATTATAAACAAATGCTTCAAAGAATGCTTCAACAAATCCATATCCACACACCCGATTGCCAGACCAATGCCATTGATTGGCCCCATAAGCGGCGAAACAAGCATGGCGCCGATAATAACGGCTGTCGAATTCACATTCAGGCCGACAGAAGCGATAATAATAGCAAACGCTAAAATCCATACATTAGGCCCTTTAAACTCAATTCCCTTTTTAATAGAAGCTATAGTAGCCTCCACATTCGTATCCTCTTGCAAATTTGACAAGGTACGTATGCGGACATATAATTTTCTAAAAAACAGTTTCATAATCCTCTATTAACCTAATTTTCTGCGTTTTATAATATATTTACCCTACAACTTAAATCATTTTTCAGGTACAAACAAACCATTACATTGACCATTTTTATAGACGGACAAAAGTACAAAAAAATGGATTGCCATCAAACAACAAAGCCCGGAGTGCTGATAAATCACAAAACAAAGGTTGGTCATAACACAATTATTTGATACCTTTGTCGAATCCCGTTCATGCAATGAAATATTTAAGCGACATACGACATATAATCCATACGGACGCAGCAAAAAATTCAGCAAAACTCCTTTCTGCCAATATTGTTGCACAAGCCATTGGACTAATTATATACCCTGTCCTCACACGGTTATATTCCCCAGAAGATTTTGGCCTGTTCAATTTGTTTTCAAGTATCGGGGGCATACTTGTATTATTGGCAACCGCTGAATATCAATATGCCATCGTATTACCCAAACGCGACAAAGATGCTATCGCCCTTTTCCAGACAGGCAGTTTCATTGCACTGGTAGTAATAGCATTCATCGCTTTAACAATCCCTTTCCGACATAATATAGCCAATCTCTTCAACACACCCGAACTTGCCGACTGGTATTTCCTGCTCCCGCTGTTTGTCGCCGGTTCTGCATTCTGGAATTTGCTTAACTATTGGCTGACCCGAAAAAAACAATTTAGCAACATCAGCATTTATCAGCTGTCACAAAGTATTATCAACTCAGGCACAAAATATTTTTTCGGAATCTCCGGTTTTCTGGCAGGCGGATTGATCGTTTCATCGGTTGTTGGATGTATAGCTTCATTCATTATCAGTTTGACAATGGCTTTGCGGAAATATGCCATACAATTTACACACATCAGCGTAAGTCGCTGCAAATATGTAGCAAACAAATATGCAAACTTTCCAAAATTTTCTCTGGTGCGGGCGTTGGTCAATCAATTCTTCGGGCAAATACCCGTCCTGTTACTGACTCCCGTATTCGGGACAAGTTCAATTGGCTATTGGAGTATGGCTGTCCTACTTGCTTTTACACCTGTCAACATGATCTCCAGATCGGTATATCAGGTATTGTTCCAGAAAATGAACCACGATACGCAAAGTCAAAGACCCCTCACTGCATTTTATAAAAAGTTGGTCATTTACACCCTACTCATTGCCAGCGCAGGTTCCTGCATCTTATACCCCTTTCTACCAACCCTAACCCAATGGTTATTAGGCGACACATGGGATACAACCGGCATATATATTCGCTATATGCTTCCTTGGCTGACATTCTCACTCATTGTAGCCAGCACTGGTTTTATCCCTGATTTATTTTTTAAACAACGTACTGGACTTTTTTTTGAAATACTGTTAGCAACAACACGGCTCATTGGTGTTTTAATTGGAATATTTGCGCACAATTTCACCGTTGCCATCGCCGGTTATGCTTTCGGGAGTGCCATTGTAACATGTACACAATTAGGCTGGTTCTGGATCTTAATCAAGAGATACGACCGGAAGATAAACGAAGCAACTTCTTGAATTGCCTGATACGGAATGCAGCATACATCTGAAACCAACAGCCCAAAGCCCGTACAAAACCAAGAAATGGCAATAAATCTATGGGAAACCCACATACAGCCGCAGATTTTCGCCAATATATACGTGGATGCAGGTAAGGCGAAAAGTTATTGACGACATTTGTGTCATGTACAACTTCCAACCAACGAAGGTGCTTTTTTATAATACAAGGAAACTTGTTAGTTATTCTTGTGTGATCATATCCAAGAGCAGAACGAACTGAGCCTGATGTAGGCTCAATTAATGTCACAAAATGATTTGAAACGCATTCCACCCTAAAAGCAACATTACGTTTCTCATACAATTGTAGTCCTCGCATGAAACTGATAACTGTCGTTCTCCATGAATTTGTTCCCATAACAATTTCCTGAACATCCTTGACATAATCCTTATGAAGTGCATCATCATTATCAAGTCGAGTCGTAACAAGGAAATCAACGCCCAAAGCATACTCTTGACTGATACGCGCATAAACTTCATTTGCATCGTCCAAGTGTGTTGGCAGATAAATAGGTGTTATGCGACCATATTTTTCTTGATATAACTTAATCCTGTCTTTATAATCATTCGGAGTATTCTCATCAAGTAAAAGAAGCCATATAAAATTCTGATTCGTTTGATTCTGTACAGAAGGCAAACAATATCTTTCAAATAATTCAAAACGTACTTTCAGATATGCCGGATCCAAACGGCAACTCAACGTATCGGCAGAATTAATATTAAAACGAGTAAACAACAAATGTTTATAATTACCCCGGATTTCATTCATTTCACCAAAATCAATTTAGATTCTATCGAAAGATTTTTTTGTTAGTCCTCCCAACATCAAACAGACAATATACACTCCAAGAAACAATTCATAACTTAACGAACAGCTGCTTTATACACCTGCAACAATTGTTTTCCGACTTCGTCGTATGTGAATTTCCTAGCTGACTCTCTAATTATTTCCGGATTATATTCCTGGAAATGGTCTAACATCCAAATAATCGCATCACACAATGCGCCTTCATCACCTATCGGCACTAGTTTCCCGTTCTGAGGCGTAAGATTTTCCGGAATCATGCCGACTGGAGTTGATATCAAAGGCTTTCCGCAAGCCCATACTTCCGAAAAAATAACGCCAGCCGTTTCATAATTCGAAAACATTACTAAAAAATCGCTATTATACATCCATGAACAAACCTCTTTGGGCGTTTGTTCACCTACAAAACAAACAATATCTTCACGCAAGCCTATCTGCCTCGCATATTGAACCAAATATTCATAATCAACTCCCGTCCCGACTATAAGCAATTCAAAATCATCCCGTTGATCAGCAACTTGTTTGACTGCACGCAACAACCCACTTATATTTTTTGCATCATCCATAAAACAGGATACGTGCAACATGCGTTTCTTTACACGTTTTTGGGGGTGCTGAGACTGATAAAAAAAATCATCCACCACATTGTTTATCCGTAGATAATTACCATTATACAATCCACAAGTCTGCATGGCATCTCGCAGCAACTTAGAAACTGTCATAACACAAAAAGCATGATAAACCACTATTTTTGTAATCAAACGATGGAAAAAACCTGTGAAATTAAAATTCACAGGTAAATAGCGAGACCAGTGTTCGACAATCACGTATGGAATCTTATATCGCAATTTTAACCAATATGCTAAGACACCACATCGTGTCAGGACATTCACTTGACAAATATCCGCCTTTCCCCATTCAGCATAAAGTTTGCGATAACCCATCCGAAAAGCACGTACATAATTTACAACTTTGGAAAAACGCGACAAAACACGTCCTGTAGAAAAAGGATAATATACATAAAATTCCCGAACTGCTCCAAAACGCTGTTCTACCATTTCAAAATTAGCAACATGCTTATCTGGATGTAAATAAAGCACGCATACATCCGCATAACGCGAAACAGCCTCTGCATGTTTACGTGCAAAAAGGCCAAGCATAGCATCATAACGATTAGGATACCATGGAGTCAAAAACAACACTTTCAACGTATTTTCCATGTCCGCAACCGATTAGCAAACAGAAACAACCGGAAAATAGGTTTATAATATTTTTCAATACTATAATAAACCGTCTTTTGGCCTCCAAACTCCCTGTGGAAAGTAGCTATACCAGGATCCATACTACCTTCGAAATCGAATGCCTTCACTTTACAACGAGCAAATTTCATCGACTCCAGCACAATCAATGCCGTTGCACCTGTTTTATTATGAATATGCGAATAACTTGAAATCAAAAAGTACGCAGAGGTCGCATCCCACACAAGGAAAACGGCAGCAAGTACTTGACCATCCATATTGCGAACAGCTATAATTTGTCCTTGAGAATGAACTTTTGCAGCCTTATAGAGTGCCAGAAAGAATGCACGTGAATAATTTATAGTTTTTTTCTGCTCTGCAAGGCAAGCCACATGGAAGTTATAAAATTCATCACTCGACATATTCAAGTCTGTCTTCAAAGTCAAAGCTTTCCGCAATTGTTTCCGCTTGCTTTTTTGGAAAGATGCAACAACACTTTCCATATCCGTCAAATCTTCTATCCTATAAGTTACCCGTTCCTTCACCTTGAAGCCATTCTCCTTGAAACAGGCAGGAAAAGGCGATGCAATGGGATATTGTTGATAATAATAAGCCAGTTGCAACCCTTTCAGTTGTGAAATGAAATTATTTGCCAATTCGGATGCCTCATCCGCATATTCAGGCTTGACCCAAATGCCATTCATTTGTGTCTGCTGCGGCTGGATTATGTATTTCATACACAATTTCTTGCCACACAAATACGGCATAGCGGCGACAATCTCACCATTACGGGTACACAACAGCACATCCCATTGTTTGCCCATGCATACAGCTTCCATCCACCAATATTGCAAAAACAACGGGATTGTCGTTTCCTGTTCGCATAAGATGCGGTATTGTTCCTTCGGAGTCATATAAACATCTGTTTTCAATTCAACATTGGCACTACGCGTTTCATGGCTTGCATAAACATATCTATCTCTTTCTCAGTATTATACAATCCAAATGACATGCGTACCGTTCCCGGAATGCCATAATAGTCAATCAGCGGCTGCGCGCAATGATGGCCTGTACGGACAGCAATGCCCATTTTATCCAGCAACATGCCCAAATCATACGGATGGATTTTGCCGACCAGGAACGAAATAACACCGCTTTTCTGTCCAGCCTCGCCAATAATACGCATACCGTCTATTTCTTTCAGACGTGCAGTCGCATAACGAATCAAAGACTGTTCATGCGCTGCAATTTCATTCATGCCGATTTGCCCGACGTAGCGCAAGGCTTCTGCCAAAGCCGTCGAACCGATATAATCCGGCGTGCCTGCTTCAAACTTGTAGGGCAATTCGTTATAGGTTGTCCGCTCAAATGTTACATTCGCAATCATTTCACCGCCACCTTGGTATGGCGGGATGGCCTCCAACCACTCTTTTTTCCCATACAACACACCAACGCCGGTCGAACCGTATATTTTATGTCCTGAAAAAACGTAAAAATCGGCATCAATATCCTGAACATCTACCGGCATGTGCGGTACTGACTGCGCACCATCTATCAACACAGGGATTTTCTTTGCGTGTGCTGCACGCACTATCTCCTTGACCGGATTCACTGTTCCCAATACATTGGAAACATGTGCTGCAGAAACAATTTTTGTACGCTCCGAAAGCATCTGCCGAAAGGCCTCCATGTCCAGCTCCCCGTTTTCCAGAACCGGTGCCACACGCAACACAGCCTTTTTACGTCCGCATAACATTTGCCACGGCACGATGTTGGAATGATGTTCCATTGCTGTAATCAACACTTCATCGCCCTCGCCGACAAACTGTTCGCCAAACGAAAAGGCAATCAGATTTATCGCCTCGGTCGTCCCCTTCGTAAAAACGATATTCGTCCGGTCCGGCGCACCGATAAAATCCGCAACAACCTGACGGGCAGATTCATGCGCCTCGGTCGCCAACTGGCTCAAATAATGAACGCCGCGATGTATATTGGCGTTGTACTTGGTATAACCGGCCATGATTTTATCCAAAACACACTGCGGTTTCTGGGTAGTCGCTGCATTGTCAAAATAGACCAAGGGCTGCCCATATACTTTTTCCTGCAAAATAGGAAAATCTTTTCTTAAATCTTCCACATTCATGATTTATCGGCACATATTTCTTGTTCAAAAATACGTTTGCACAACGTTCTGAAAACTGCTCGGTCAGCCAACATCGCCCGAATTTCCTGCAAGCCCTTTTCATTTTTCGGACTATGCAAATATAATTTCAGATAGCCGCCTTCACCATATTTTTTACAAATATGCTCTTCTGCACGCCGGTAATGAAATTCAAAATCTGACTGTTCCGGATGAGTTTTCAAACCGAACTGAATTGTACGCCGTACAATCGTTTCGGGAACAATATCCCGGTCGGCTTCCGCCACTATCCTGCCATATATGCTGCGAGGCTCTATCCTATTCGATGCGCGATGATCTTCCACCGCTTCCTGCATCATCTTTATTTGCGATTCCAAAAACCATCGCCGCAAATTACTGTCCGAATACAATTTTTTACCTGAATAAACATGATGCAGGTCGCGTCCTTCCGACAAACCTACATCATGATAAGCAGCTATGGCATAAACCATATCAATATCCACGTCAGCCCTATCCGCTGCCAATGCCAGACTATCTGCAATCACTTTCCGTGCATGACGTTCGTCATGCCCTTTGTCGAACGCCGCATACTTTGGCAATATGTTCCCTTCGACATATCTGCGTAGCTCCGCATTGACTTTCCACATGGTTTACCAAATGGAAACGCGATTTTCTGGAGCCACATACATCGGCGAATCTTCAGTCACACCGAAGGCTTCATACCATGCATTTATATGAGGCAAGGCTCCATTTACACGCCAACGGCCAAGTGAATGCGGGTCTCCTTTGGTACGAACCAGAATTTCTTCGGGACGGATATTTCCTGCCCACACATTGGCATAAGCCAGGAAGAAACGTTGTTCAGGCGAGAAGCCATCCACTGTGTCCAACGGAGTTTCTTTCGTGGCATTTTTGAATGCCTGATAACTAACCTGCAGACCTCCGTGGTCAGCGATATTCTCTCCCAAAGTAAAGCGCCCGTTTGCATGTACACCCGGTGCGACTTCGATAGCATCGAAATAATCCGCCATTACTTTTGTACGGGCATCAAAATTTGCCTTGTCTTCAGCCGTCCACCAATTATGCAAATTACCATCCTTGTCAAACTGGCAACCCTGGTCATCAAAACCATGTGTCATTTCATGGCCGATAACCACGCCAATCGCACCATAATTGAACGCATCATCCGCATTCATATCGAAGAAAGGATATTGCAGGATACCGGCAGGGAAGCAAATCTCGTTCGTACTTGGATTGTAATAAGCATTAACGGTCTGCGGTGTCATATACCAACGGTCCTTGTCCACCGGTTTGTTTACAAAACTGAAGTTGTACTCATTTTCAAAACGGCTGGCATGTTTCAAGTTGGCATAATACGATTCGGACGGATTTATTTCCAAAGCCGTATAATCGCGCCATTTGTCAGGATAGCCGATTTTCACATAAAATGCATCCAATTTTTCTTGCGCGCGGGCTTTGGTCGTGTCGCCCATCCATTCCAGATTCTGGATTCGTTCGCCCAAAGAAATCTGCAAATTTTTCACCAAATCAAGCATACGCTGTTTTGCCTCTGGCGGGAAATATTTCGCCACATACATTTGTCCGACAGCCTCGCCCAACGTTCCGTTCACAACATCGACCGCACGTTTCCATCGTGGCGCCTGTGCCTCTTTTCCTGACAAGACTTTACCATAAAACTCAAAATTCTGCGCACTCAGCTCATCGCTCAAATAAGAAGCCGCACCATCAATGGTTTGCCATTGCAAATAAGTAATAATATCGGCAAGCGGTTCACTCTCAATAATCTTACCTACCTCCTGCAAATGTTTTACCTGTCCAACAGAAATTTCGTCTGTCGATATACCAAGTCCGTTCCAATAGGCATCCCAGTCAATTTGTGGAACCAAAGCCTTCAAATCGGCCATAGGCATTTTGTTATAATTCAATTGCGGGTCACGCAAAGTCACATTGTCAAATGCCGCTGTTGCCAGGCGAGTTTCGATACGCAGTACGGCAGCCGCATTGTTCTTGGCCTGCTCCGGTGTGAAACCGCACAATTCAAACATCTTGGCAACATGCTCCTGATATTTGGCACGGATTTCCGCCGTATGTTCATCATTGTCCAAATAATACTCGCGCTCGCCCAAAGCATAACCACCCTGATATGTCTGCAACAAATTCATGGAACTGTTTTTGGCATCCGCATCCACATAAACATAAAAGAAACTGCCACCTTCCCCATTCATGTACAATTCCGGCAACAAAGCCGCCAATTGGGCTTTGTCTGTCAAGGCACCTATTTTTTCCAAAGTGGCCTGAATCGGCTGATAACCCTCTGTATTCAACCGAATGCTGTCCATCGCCAAATTGTAGAGGTCACCTATCTTTTGCTCAATACTGCCCTGCGTTTTGTTGGATTGCTGGGCCAATTCTTCAATCAGCCCATTCAATTGCTTGCGGTTGTCTTCCGCCAATTTGTCAAATGAGCCAAAACGTGAATATTCCGCTGTCAGCGGATGTTTTTCCATCCAGCCGCCACACGCAAATTGGTAAAAATCATTTTGCGGCACAGCGGTCGTATCCAAATTAGTCAAATCAATACCCGTAGTCTGGGTAACTTTCTTGCTGCATGCTGTCATAACCAACGCCAATGCAATAATTGATAAATGTTTGATATTCATATGATTTTAATTTAGTATTTTACATATTTTAGTATTCAAATTTTCCAAACTCACTTTCGATAACCAGCCGGTTGGAATCCGCAGCTTCGCAATATCCACACACCTGTGCATCTATGTTAAACGAACGGGCAATCTCAACAACCTGCCGCGCATGAGTTTCCGGCAAATAGATTTCCAGACGTTGCCCCATATTGAAAACCTTGTACATTTCTTTCCAGTCCGTACCGGATTCCTTTTGGATAATGCGGAACAAAGGTGGAACAGGAAACAAATTGTTTTTTACAATTTTCATATTTTCCACAAAATGCATGACCTTGGTCAGAGCGCCACCCGAACAATGAACCATACCATGAATATGGGGACGCAACTCATCCAACAGACGTTTAACTACCGGCGCATAAGTGCGTGTCGGCGAAAGCACGAGTTTTCCTGCATCAATATTTATGCCTTCTATTTTTTGCGTCAGCGAATATGAACCCGCGTACGCCAAATCGTCAGGCATGGCATGGTCATAACTTTCCGGATACTTGTCTGCCAGATAATGTGCAAATACATCATGGCGAGCCGAAGTCAGCCCGTTGCTGCCCATGCCACCATTATAGTCCTTTTCATACGTCGCCTGCCCGCAACTGGACAAAGCGACGATCACATCACCGCTTGCAATGTTCCCGTTGTCAATCACATCCGAACGTTTCATGCGGCATGTTACCGTGCTGTCCACAATTATGGTACGTACCAAATCGCCCACATCGGCGGTCTCACCGCCTGTATGATAAACATTTACGCCCAAGTCGCGTAACTCTTCCACCAGTTCGTTTGTCCCGTTGATGATGGCCGAAACCACTTCACCCGGAATCAAATTTTTGTTACGCCCTATCGTACTCGACAACAAAATATTATCCGTTGCACCGACACACAGCAAATCATCTATGTTCATAATCAGCGCATCCTGCGCGATGCCCTTCCATACGGACAAATCACCGGTTTCCTTCCAATACATGTAGGCCAAGCTTGATTTGGTGCCGGCACCGTCTGCGTGCATGATATTGCAATAGTCCGGGTCACCGCCCAAAACATCCGGAATAATTTTACAAAATGCTTTGGGAAAAATACCTTTGTCTATGTTCTTGATGGCATTGTGCACATCTTCCTTGGCTGCGGAAACCCCGCGCAGGCTATAACGTTCGCTCATAACACTACTAAAAACTGAATCCGATTGCAAAGATACGAAAGAATGTTGGATTTGCCTTTGAAACCTGTTGTTTATTTTTGTCCGGCAATCCGCCTTATCAGATAACTCGCTATCCAGCAACCGAACATATTGGGCATATATGACACTGTGCCTGTGGTGCTTTTTTTGTATTTCTCGCCATCGGCCGGTACTACAAAACGTCTGTCCGCTGGCTCTGTGCTGAACACGCATGGGATGCCATGCCTTATACCCAAAGCCGCCAGACGGGTACGCACGACCTTCGCCAACGGGCAATATTCCGTCTTGGAAATATCCGCAAGTCTGATTTTCGATGGATCTGTTTTGCCACCTGAACCCATTGAAGATATGATGGGAATGTTCCGTGCAACACACTGGGAGAGTAAAAAAACTTTGGGCGAAACTGTATCGATGGCATCCACGACAAAATCAAAACACTGTGAGTCCAACAAACATATCGTATTATTTTCTTCCAAAAATTCGGCATAGGTAGTAACTTGCAAACCCGGGCTAATATCCAACAAACGCCGGCGCCACACATCAACCTTGAACTGTCCAATGGTCGAGGAGGTAGCAATCAGCTGGCGGTTGATATTGCTGGCTTGCACACAATCCGCATCCACCAGCGTCAACCTGCCAATCCCTGCACGCGCCAACATTTCCAGCACGGCACCACCCACACCGCCACATCCGACCACCAATACATGTGCAGAACGCAAACTAGCCATACCTTCCGCACCAAACATAACCTCCGTACGACTATACATAAAATTACATTTAGGAAGGACAAAAATAGCCATAATTTATCATACGGGAAAGGCGGAAAAATCAAAAAAACGAATAATCATACTATAGATTCAAGATAGAAGTGCAACCATCCTCCTCCGTCCTTGGAGCGTAGCGGAAAGGGCGGAGGAGGGAGGCAACCAACTCACAAGGGTCATTCAGCAATACAAAAAAAATAAAGGGGAAGCCTCCGCTTCCCCGAATGGATTAAGTAATTTTGTGTTGCTATGCACTATAATCATTTAACCCGCGAGCAAAGATACGCAATCTATCTGGGATTACAAGAAGGCAAAAGCCGTAAAGCCATTGCTCGGCAAATAAAAGTTCATCCCTCCACCGTAGGAAGGGAGATAAAACGCAACTCAACCCGTTTGGGGCGTTATAGTTGGCGGATTGCGCAGGAAAGTGCTGATATCCGTAAAGAGCGCATACCTGGTAACAGGGGCATTGACAGGAACATCCTGAAAGAGGCCTTGCATCTTTTGAAGACAGAAGACTGGTCTCCACGGCAAATCTCCGGTTACCTTTCCATGAAATCGGAACATATCTCCCATGAGACGATTTACAAAAGGATAAGGGGCGACGAAAGCGGGGAACTCCGCAACCATTGCCGCCATAAACTGAAATACAGGCGTCATGTCAAGGTTGTCAGGAAGACCAAGGTGCGCAATATCCCGGACAGGACAAGCATACACGACAGGCCGGCAGAAGCCGACGGGAGACGTTTCGGAGA
>CASDOZ010000003.1 GCA_949282265.1 uncultured Bacteroidales bacterium
TAAACTTAATGATTTGGAAAACACTAAGTTAATAAAAATCAACGATATGCGCAACTTTTCAAACATATTATCAACGCTAATTAATTCCGCCAACAGGTTTTCCCTATTTCAACTTTTACCACATAGTCTTCAAAATCCAGCTCAACCGGTTGGGACAAACTGTCTGCCAACTCCAACGAGTTGGCCAACACCTGTGTCGAAATATAGCCTTTGTAATTTTCCACGGCCGCATTTATTTCGGGCAATCTCTCTATCTGAATATTGATTTTGTCCGTAATTTCGTAACCGTTACTTTTGCGGATATTCTGGATGCGGTTAACCAACTCACGCGCGATACCTTCCTGGCGCAATTCCTCGGTTACCTCAATATCCAACGCAATGGTCAGCACGCCTTCGTTGGCCACCAACCAGCCCGGCATGTCCTCCGTCGCTATTTCCACATCGGCCAGTTCAATGCACACCTCACCACCCTGCAAAGGCAGGACAATCTGCCCATCGCGCTCAATGCGCCCGATTTCATCCTGCGTCAGGGCGGCAACGGCAGCGGCAATTTCTTTCATCTGCTTACCGTATTTCTTGCCCAAAGTCTTGAAATTCGGCTTGATGCGCTTGACAAGTTTCACGGTGTCATCTTCAGCCGTAACGATTTGCAACTCCTTGACATTGACTTCCGCTTTAATCAAATCGGCCACGTATTGCAACTCTTCCATGATTTTCGCGTCGGGAGCCGGAATGACTGCTTTCTGCAAAGGCTGGCGCACTTTCTTTTCCGCCTTGCGGCGCAAAGCCAAAATCATGGACGAGCTTTGCTGCGCCAACTGCATACATTCTTCCAGATGCTTGTCTATCAACGTTTCATTGCATTTCGGAAACTTGGAAACATGCACACTTCCAGCTGCGCCCAAATCGGCATACAGCCTGTCGGCATAGAAAGGTGCAATCGGCGCCATCAGTTGGGCCACGGTTGTCAGACATGCGTAAAGCGTCTGGTAAGCCGACAGCTTGTCGGCATCCATCGTGCCGCCCCAGAAACGTTTGCGGTTCAAGCGCACATACCAGTTGCTCAGGTTTTCGCCGACAAAATCGCTGATGGCACGGCCTGCGCGCGTCGGTTCGTAATTTTCATAATGTTCCGTAACTTCCTTGACCAGCGAATTGAGCAAAGACAAAATCCAGCGGTCTATTTCCGGACGCTCCGCAACCGGCACTTGCGGCTCTTCGCCTGTAAAACCATCCACATTGGCGTAAAGCGCGAAGAAAGAATAAGTATTGTATAACGTCCCGAAGAATTTGCGGCGGACTTCCTCCACACCTTCCAAATCGAATTTCAGGTTGTCCCACGGGGAAGCATTCGTCATCATGTACCAACGCAACGGGTCGGAGCCGTATTTGTCAATCACCGCAAACGGATCGACACTGTTGCCCAGACGCTTGGACATTTTGTTGCCGTTCTTGTCCAGCACCAAACCATGCGAAACCACGCTCTTGAACGCCACCCGGTTTTCTATCATCGTGTGGATGGCGTGCAAGGTAAAGAACCAGCCGCGCGTTTGATCCACACCTTCCGAAATGAAATCGGCCGTGCGGATGGCATCCTGGTTTTCAAACGGATAATGCACTTGTGCATAAGGCATCGCGCCGGAATCGAACCACACGTCAATCAGGTCCAGTTCACGTCTCATCGGCTTGCCGTTTTTGGATACCAATATAATGTTGTCCACGTACGGACGATGTAAATCGATATTTTCCGGCGCATAATTGGCTTCGGAATAATCGCTCACCTTGAAGTTCTTGTACGGATTTTCCTGCATCAAGCCGGCGGCCACCGATTTTTCGATTTCGGCCATCAACTCTGCCACCGAACCGATGCAGATTTCTTCCGAGCCATCCTCGGTACGCCATATCGGGAGCGGTGTTCCCCAATAGCGGCTGCGGCTCAAGTTCCAGTCGTTCAAGTTTTCCAGCCACTTGCCGAAACGTCCCGTGCCAGTGGATTCCGGTTTCCACTTGATGGTTTTGTTCAAGGCAATCATCTCGTCGCGGCACGCCGTCGTCTTAATAAACCAGCTGTCGAGCGGGTAATACAAAACCGGCTTGTCCGTGCGCCAGCAATGCGGATAATTGTGCACATGTTTCTCAATTTTGAATGCAAGCCCCTGCTGTTTCAGCATCATGCAGAGCGAGATATCCAAAGTTTCGTCCTGGTCGGTCAAGTTCGGGTCATACGCATTCTTGACATAACGGCCCTCGTACTCTTTATACAATTCGACATTGACCTGGTTTTTCACAAACTGCCCGTCCAATTCATCCAACAGGAAAAATTTGCCCGTCATGTCCACCATGGGACGCATCTCGCCTTTTTTGGTGTAGAAATTCATGCCCGGGACACCGGCTTTCTTGGCCACGAACGCATCGTCCGCACCAAAAGTCGGCGCGATATGCACGATGCCGGTACCGTCTTCGGTCGTAACATAATCGCCCGGAATGACACGGAACGCACCTTCGCCCGGATTGACCCACGGTATCAACTGTTCGTATTCCACGCCGACCAAATCAGTCCCCTTGCATTCCGCAACGACCTCGAATGGCACCAGTTTGTCGCCTGGTTTGTAATCGGCCAACGGGATTTCCGCGGCCTTCGGGTTGAACAAGCTGTGCAGCAAGGCTTTCGCCAATATGTAAGTTGCCGGCCGGCCGTTATACGGATTGAAACTCTTGACTACGACATAATCGATTTTCGGGCCTACGCACAATGCGGTGTTCGAGGGCAAGGTCCAGGGCGTCGTCGTCCACGCCAGGAAATAGGCGTTTTCGCCGAAACGGTCACCTTTGATTTTGAATTGCGCCGTAACCGTCGTATCCTTGACATCGCGGTAACAGCCGGGCTGATTCAGCTCGTGCGTGGATAGTCCCGTTCCCGCCGCCGGTGAATAAGGCTGTATCGTATAGCCTTTGTACAACAAACCTTTGCCGTACAGTTGTTTAAGCAGATACCAAAGGCTTTCGATATATTTGTTGTCATACGTGATGTAAGGATGTTCCAAATCGACCCAATAACCCATTTTCTCGGTTAATGAAGTCCATTCCTTGGTAAATTTCATGACATCCTTGCGGCAAGCGTTGTTGTATTCTTCCACACTGATTTTCTTGCCAATATCTTCTTTGGTGATACCCAGCGATTTTTCCACGCCCAGCTCGACAGGCAAGCCATGTGTGTCCCAACCGGCCTTGCGTTTCACTTGAAAGCCCTGCATGGTTTTGTAACGGCAGAAGGTGTCTTTAATGGTTCGCGCCATGACATGGTGAATGCCGGGCATTCCGTTTGCCGACGGGGGACCCTCAAAAAACACGAACGCAGGACAACCTTCGCGGGTTGCTATACTTTGGCCGAACAAATCCTTGTCCTGCCATTGTTTCAACACATCTTTGTTGATTTCCGATAAATCGAACTTCGAGTATTCCTTAAACTTTTTCATATCTTCATTTTTGGCGGGCAACTCCGCCTTATTTCCATAACTCTAAAAAGACTGCAAAAGTACGCTTTTTTTACCAAACAGCCAACAACCGGCCGAAAGCGAAATAATAATAGTTGAATCTCAGGAATTTACAGTCAACTACAAACAAATACAAATCCACATGGGAACGACATGATTCCACAAAAAAACAGATGGTTAAGAATGTTTGCCCGGTTCAATTGCTTTATGTACTTTTGCAAACTTTTTTAATCGGTAAAAAGCAAACCTATGGCTACAAAATGGAAAGATTACATCCCGTTTTACAGGCGTAACCTGAAAGTGGCTGTACCTATCATGCTGACCCAATTGGGAGGTGGCATCGTGCAGCTGGCCGACACCATCATGGTCGGGCATTTAGGTACGGAAGAGCTGGCTGCCGCCGCATTTGCCAACTCCATTTTCATTATCGGCTTAGTATTTATCATGGGTGCCACAATGGGACTTACGCCGCTCATAGGAGCTGCTTTTGTCAGGAAACAAAACGGTTCAGTCGCCAAACTGTTGCACAACGGAACTGCCTTCACACTCCTACTGGGTCTGACCATAACCGCCATACTGGCCGCATTAATTCCGTTCTTGGACCAGATGGGACAAGTGCCGCGTGTAGCAGAATTGGCCGGTCCCTATTACACGACATTAGTAATCAGCCTGCTGCCATTTTTAGCTTTCTGCGTATGTAAACAGTTCTTGGAAGGTTTGGGCAATACGAAAATAGCGATGGTAATCACTATCATTGCCAATTTGCTTAACATCTTCATGAACTACATTTTTATTTTCGGAAAATGGGGTTGCCCGCAATTCGGTGTGTTCGGCGCCGGCCTCGCCACATTGATTTCACGCCTGCTCATGCCCATTATGTTTTGGTTCGTATTGAAACGGAACCAGTTATGGTGGGGGTTCATTCAGGCCTTCCGTTGGAAATTGCTGAATTGGACACGCATCCTGAAAGTCGCGAAAATCGGATTGCCCATTGGCGGTCACATGCTGTTGGAAACGGCAGCATTCGCATTATCCGCCATCATGGTAGGCTGGTTAGGTGCGACACCCCTCGCAGCCTACCAGATAGCACAAAATATTTCGCACATTGCTTTCATGATGATTACGGGCGTATCCGCCGCAACAACCATCCGTATCAGCCACCAATTAGGAATGAATGACTTTTACGCACTACGCATGGCAGGCAACGCAAGTATCCACTTATGCCTTTTGGTCAATGCCATTATGGCGACTTTGATGATAAGCCTGCGCCACCACATTCCGTGGATATTCACCACAGAAGCAGCTACCGCAACAGCCGCGGCACCGCTTTTGGTGCTGGCCGGATTTTTCCAGATTTCCGATGGGCTGCAAGCCGTCGGAGCGGGCATCCTGCGCGGACTGACCGATGTGAAAAGACCAATGTTCTATGCTTTTATTGCCTACATTTGCATTAATTTGCCTTTGGGTTACATTCTGGCGTTTCCAGCCGGTATGGGAGCCTCCGGCGTATGGACGGCATTTGTAGTCGGGCTGAGCATTGCAGCTGTTCTATTCCATATCCGTTGCCACAAGCAGATAAACCGCTTGGAAACCGCCTATCGCCAACGGAAAAACACCGCCAGTTGACCAGATAAAAACAAAAAACTTGCTTGACTTCATCAAGCAAGTTTTTTATATAATCCAAGGAAACTCCATCAAATTTCCGAACATTTCAATTTCAGCCAGCTTTGTTCCTCTTTATTCAACAGCGGTGCAATGTTATCGTAAACACGCTTATGATAGGCATTTATCCAATCCTTTTCCGCTTGGTTCAGCATATCCACATCAATAAGGTTGGAATCGTATGGGCACAAAGTCAATGTTTCAAATTTCAGGAATGAAGCAAAATCGTTCGTCTCATCTTCCACCACTGTAACCAGATTCTCGGTACGGATGCCATATTCACCCGTGCGGTAAATTCCCGGCTCGTCGGAGATGACCATTCCCGGTTCCAGCACCGTCGGGTTTTCATCCATCCGGATGTTCTGCGGCCCTTCATGAACGCACAGGAAATGACCGACGCCATGACCGGTGCCATGACCGTAATGCAAGCCTTCCTGCCACAAGAATTGGTGCGCCAGAATATCCAACTGCGAGCCGCGCGTCCCTTTCGGGAACTTGGTGCGCGCCAAAGCGACATGCCCTTTCAGCACCAAGGTGAAATCATGCTTCTGCTGCTCCGTCGGCTGTCCAAGGCACACTGTGCGCGTAATATCCGTCGTTCCGTTCAGATATTGCCCGCCGGAATCCAACAGCAACAAGTTGTCCAGCTGCAAAGTCGCGCATGTCTCATCGCAGGCCGCATAATGGACAATCGCGCCATTGGATCCATAGCCGGCAATCGTACCGAAACTCTCACCCATAAAATGCGGGTCCTCGGCCCGGAAGCCTTTCAACATCGTCATGATGTCGCATTCGGTCAGATGCCCCTTTGCCACATTCTGCTCCAACCAGATAAAGAAACGCGCCAACGCAACCCCATCCGACAGCATAGCCTGCCGGATTCCTTTCAGTTCCGTTTCGTTCTTTATGCTTTTCAACCTCTGTACCGGCGACAGCACATCTATTTTCCGGCAAGAAGCCGGTATCGCATCATATAGCGCACGGTTCAATCGCGTGCCATCGTACATGACTGTACTATAATTCTGGATGGATTTCAATGCGGAATAAATATTTTCATAATCGGCTATCGCGATTTTGTTCGACACGACATACCTGACCGTTTCCGCCGTCAGTTTTTCAGGCGCAATGAACAAGGTGCAATGCTCTTTTTCCACCATCGCATAGGAAATGACTACCGGATTGAAATCGACATCCGTTCCGCGTATATTGAGCAGCCAAGCTATATCATCAAGCGCGGAAAAGACGCAAACATCCGCACCATGGGAATCCATGATAGCGCGAACTTGCGCTAGCTTATCACTGACGGTCCGGCCGGCGTACTCCGTGTCCAACACGAAAAAGGGTTCAATAGGCAAGCTAGGACGATCATGCCACAACATTTTCAAAAAATCACGAGGTACCAACTCAAGTCCGGCCACTTCAAAATCAGCCGACATTTCGGCATAAGCCCTTACGGAAAACATTTCCGGATTGACAGCTACCCGCTCGCCCTTTTTCAATACGGAAACTAACCAGGCATTTATAGAAGGCGTATCCGGCAAACCAGCCTTAAAAAGGTCTATTCCGGTATCTTTCAGTTGGATATCCGCTTGCAGGAAATAACGTGAATCTGTCCATAATCCTGCTGCTTTTTGCGTAACTACCACAGTTCCTGCCGAGCCCGTAAAGCCCGAAATCCAAACACGCTCCTGCCAATGTTCCGTTATATATTCGCTGGCGTGCGGATCGGTGCCAGGGATAATGAAAGCTGCGACACGCTGCTGTTTCATAGCCTCCCTGAGGGCTTCCAAACGTTCTTTTATGTTTTGCATAGCTTCTAAATTTTAATTTTTACTTTGGCAAAAATACGGATATTTTTTTATATACGACCTACTCTACCTGACACAAAGCGTTATTTTAACGCGGTAACCAGATTTCATAAACTAAATAACCAACCAACTATACACATTTACATTTTTAAGCATATAAACCAGCCTATCGGGCTAAAATACAAAGTACTGAAAAATCCTGTTCGGAAAACGCTAAAATTATTGTACCTTTGCCGCCCGAAAAATAACTCTGAATTATGGCGACAGGATTAAAAGAACTGACCCCACGCAGCGAAAATTATTCGCAGTGGTATAACGATTTGGTTATCAAAGCAGATTTGGCTGAAAACTCGGCCGTACGCGGCTGTATGGTTATCAAACCTTACGGCTATGCAATTTGGGAAAAAATCCAAGCGGAATTGGACCGCATGTTCAAAGAAACAGGACATCAGAACGCCTATTTTCCGCTCCTAATACCAAAATCTTTCATGTGCAGGGAAGCTGAACACGTAGAAGGTTTTGCAAAAGAATGCGCTGTAGTGACCCACTACCGCCTGAAAAACGACCCAGACGGCAAAGGAGTCATTGTTGACCCAGATGCAAAACTAGAAGAAGAATTAATTGTACGCCCAACTTCCGAAACTATTATATGGAACACTTACAAAGGCTGGATTAATTCCTACCGCGATTTGCCTATCTTGTGCAATCAATGGGCCAACGTCATGCGTTGGGAAATGCGCACACGTTTGTTCCTACGTACGGCCGAATTCTTATGGCAAGAGGGCCACACGGCACATGCGACCAGCGAAGAAGCCATGGCCGAAGCGGTAAAAATGCTAAACGTCTATGCTGATTTTGCTGAAAATTTCATGGCCATTCCAGTCATCAAAGGCGTAAAATCGGCCAACGAACGCTTTGCCGGCGCCATAGAAACTTTCTGCATAGAAGCCCTCATGCAAGACGGCAAAGCCTTGCAGGCAGGCACATCACACTTCCTCGGACAGAATTTCGCCAAGGCATTCGATGTGAAATTCATCACCAAGGAGAACACGCAAGACTACGTCTGGGCTACTTCGTGGGGCGTTTCCACCCGGTTGATGGGTGCGCTCATCATGACCCACTCAGACGATAACGGGCTTATCTTGCCCCCAAAATTGGCACCCTATCAGGTCGTTATCATTCCTATATATAAGAACGCAGAACAACAGGCAGCCATTGCGGAAAAAGTTGCAGAAATCACAGACAAGCTCAAAAAAGCCGGTATTTCCGTCAAATTCGACAACAACGACACTAAAAAACCCGGTTGGAAATTTGCCGAATATGAATTGAAAGGTGTTCCCGTGCGTTTAGCTATGGGTATGCGCGATATGGAGAACAATACAATCGAAGTATTCCGACGCGACACATTAACCAAGGAAACCATGCCACTGGATGGCATTGAAACCCATATTCAGCAACTATTGGACGACATACAAGCCAATATTTTTAAGAAGGCTTTCGACTATCGCAGTTCTGTGACCCGAAATGTGGATTCATACGAAGAATTCAAGGTGGAAATAGAAAAAGGCGGCTTTCTGATGTGTCATTGGGATGGAACACCAGAAACAGAAGAAAAAATCAAGAATGAAACAAAAGCGACCATCCGTTGCATTCCGCTGGAAGGCGACAAGACTCCTGGAAAATGTATGGTAACAGGAAAACCATCGGCCCAACGCGTGATTTTCGCCCGCAATTATTAAATTTGCAAAACATATCAAAAAAGCTATCTACTTATATAAGTAGGTAGCCTTTTTTGTACATGAAAGACAAACATGAAAGGTAAATTTACAAATCGCAAAGTGTCTCAAGAAGGTTGTCGTATTATTGCAAATTGTGGTTAATTGTGGTTAAACAGTGGTTTTAACATTTCAAAATCAACTACTTTTGCTGCACAAGAAATTTGTATTACAGAAGAAAAGAATAAAAACCTAGTTACATAATTTTATGGCAGAAATCATTGACATTAGAGAACTGAATGAGCGTATTGAACGCCAAAGTTCATTTGTGGATGCCCTCATGTTAGGCATGAACAAAGTTATTGTAGGACAAAAGCATTTGATAGAATCCCTGCTTATCGGCTTGCTGTCCGACGGACATATTTTGTTGGAAGGTGTCCCTGGTCTGGCAAAAACATTGGCTATCAAAACTTTGGCTGATTTAATCAAAGCTGACTTCAGCCGTATCCAATTCACTCCCGACTTGTTACCAGCCGACGTGCTCGGAACGCAAATCTACAGCCAGAAGAACGAAGAGTTCACCATCAAACAAGGGCCGATTTTTGCCAACTTCGTCCTTGCAGATGAAATTAACCGTGCACCGGCCAAAGTACAAAGCGCTTTGCTGGAAGCCATGCAGGAACGCCAAATCACAATCGGCGAAAAGACTTTCAAATTGGAGGAACCGTTCCTTGTACTGGCCACACAAAACCCGATAGAACAAGAAGGGACCTATCCGCTTCCAGAGGCGCAAGTGGACCGTTTCATGCTGAAAGTGATTATCGACTATCCTAAAAAAGAAGAAGAAAAACTTATCGTACGTCAGAACATAAACAAGGAAAAGCCGGTTGTAAACCCGATTCTAAGCAAGACGGAAATCATTGCCGCCCGAGATGTGGTAAAACAAGTATATATCGATGAAAAAATAGAACGCTACATTGTCGATATCGTATTTGCGACACGTTTTCCACAAGACTATGGCCTGGATTCGTTGAAAGACATGATTGCATTCGGAGCATCGCCCCGTGCATCCATCAACTTGGCCCTTGCCACACGTGCATACGCATTCATTAAACGCCGCGGATATGTCATTCCAGAAGACGTGCGTGCCGTATGCTACGACGTACTTCGCCATCGTATCGGGCTGAGCTACGAAGCAGAAGCCAACAATATGACTTCCGAAGAAATCATCACGGAAATCCTGAACGCAGTAGAAGTTCCATAAAGTATTGTCGGATAAACATAAGACACAGTGGAAACGACAGATTTATTAAAAAAAGTACGGAAAATCGAGATCAAGACACGCGGTCTTTCCCAGAATATCTTTGCAGGCGAATATCATACCGCCTTCAAAGGGCGTGGCATGACCTTTTCTGAAGTACGCGAATACCAGTACGGCGATGATGTCCGCAGCATCGACTGGAACGTCACGGCACGTTTCAATCATCCGTATATCAAGGTTTTTGAAGAAGAACGCGAGTTAACGGTCATGCTGCTCGTCGACGTATCGGCCAGCCGGAATTTTGGAACCATTACAGAAACGAAAAAAGACCTGATAACCGAAATTGCCGCAACAATCGCATTCTCATCCATACAGAACAACGACAAAATCGGCGTTATCCTGTTTTCTGACAAGATAGAAAAATTCATTCCACCGCAAAAAGGCCGGAAACATGTGTTGCACATCATACGCGAACTGATTGATTTCCAACCAGAAAGCAACAAGACGGACATTGCCAACGTGTTGCGCTATTTCACGAATGTCATCAAAAAACGTTCGACGGCATTTCTTATTTCCGACTTCATTGATGAGGATTTTGAAGATGCCTTGGTCATTGCCAACCGCAAACACGACATAGGTGCCCTGCAAGTTTATGATATCCGCGAAACAGAGTTACCGAACATCGGCTTGCTGAAACTGAAAGACGCGGAAACTGACGAACGCATTTGGGTGGACACATCGGACAAGCACTTGACAAAAGCATATCGGGACGCATGGGGAGAACGGCAATTAAGCATACAACAAGCGTTTTTAAAATCAGGAGTGGACTCCGTGTCCATGAGCACGTCGGATGATTTTGTAAAGGCGTTGATGAAACTGTTCAAAATGCGGGCATGAAAAATTAAAGTCTTTTTTATGGGAATCTTATCAAAAAAAACATACGGTTTATTGGTTGCGGCCCTGTGTGCGGCCATGCTTTCCGCACAAACCGTCAGCATTGATGCAAAAATTGACACGGCCGCCATCTGGATTGGCGACCAGACCAACCTGACTTTTGAAATTGCTCAACCTGCCGACAGTACGGTCATTTTGCCAATATGGACAGACCGTTTGATTGATGGCATCGAAATTGTGGAGCAAAACCCGCTGGACACCGTAAGTTTGACGGCTGACAGGATTCTAGTTTCCAAAAAACTTGTCATCACGTCTTTTGAAGACTCGTTGTATTACGTTCCGGCACAACCGTTTGTATGTGGGAAAGACACCGTGTATTCCAACGCCTTTACGTTGAACGTGATCCAACCATTCGTCATTGACACGGCCAACCATGCCATAACGGACATAAAAGGGACGTACGCGCCACCCATTTATTGGTGGGGAATCATCCGCATTGTTTTGCTGGTACTTGTCATTGCCGGATTAGCCGTTTTGGGATATTTTCTATATAAAAAATACCACCGTACAAAAGACGAGCAAGAAGAGGCTCTGATTGTAATCCAACGACCACCGTATGAAATCGCTATTGAAGCATTAGACAAAATTAAAGCGGAAAAAATATGGCAACAACATGGACGTCAAAAAAATTATCATACGGAATTGACCGATGTCGTGCGCAATTATATCGATGGCACATTTGGAATCAGTAGCATGGAAATGACTTCCATGGAAATACTGATGACATTGAAACCAGAAATGACAAATAAAAAATCGGAATACGAAGCCTTGAAACAAATCCTAACTTTGGCTGACTTAGTAAAATTCGCCAAATGGACGGCTATGCCAGATGAAAATGAACAGAGTCTGAACAACGCTTATTTGTTTGTCAGAGGAACCATGCCGGAAGAAAATAAATTACCCGAAGAAAGTAAAGAGGCGTAAAATTTTTTATTGAGCCCAGAAAGTTTGTAACATATGACATTCAATAATCCTGAATATTTATTTTTGCTATTCTTGCTAATACCAATATTTTTCTGGTATTTTTGGGAATTGAGGAAGTCGGATGCAAGCATTCAGATTTCATCGCATAAAACAATCCGTGACTTTCCGAAATCGTTCCGGGTTTATTTTCTGCATGTGCCTTTTGCGCTCCGCGTCATCGCACTCACCCTGCTGATTCTCGCATTGGCGCGGCCCCAAACAAGTAACCAATGGCGTACAGAAAAGACAGAAGGAATCGACATCATGATGGCACTCGACATTTCCAGCACCATGCTGGCGGAAGACCTGCGCCCCAACCGCTTGGAAGTGGCCAAAAACGTAGCTACCGAGTTTATTTTGGCACGCCCGAACGACAATATCGGTTTGGTAGTCTTTGCAAGCCAAAGCTTCACGCAATGCCCGCTGACCACCGACCACGCCGTTTTGGTCAACCTGTTCAAAAGCGTGGAATACGGTATGATTGAAGACGGAACCGCCATCGGCCTGGGTTTGGCCAACGCCGTCAATCGCATGAAAGACAGCCCGACCAAATCGAAAGTCATCATTTTACTAACCGACGGCTCCAATAACCGCGGCGAAATTGCGCCGGCAACCGCAGCCGAAATCGCCCGCACATTCGGAATCAGGGTATATACCATTGGTGTCGGCTCGCACGGACAAGTGCGAATTCCCGTACAAACGCCAATGGGGACACAATACGTTACTACCGACTCGGAGTTTGACGAAACAACCCTGAAAGACATTGCCCAAACAACAGGAGGTGAATATTTCAGGGCAACCAATGCGGCAACACTACGTTCTATCTACCAACAGATAGATGAACTGGAAAAAACAAAAATCCGCGTACAGGAATACAGCAAAAAGAACGAAGGTTATGCTTTGTTTGTGCTTGGAGCACTCCTCTGCGTGATTTTGGAAATACTTATACGGAATTTAGTCATTAAATCAATTACCAATTGACATGTTCAGATTTGCACAGCCCGAATATTTGTTTCTGCTGATAATCATTCCCGTATTGATTATCATGTACTATTTTGTGCGGCGTACCCAACGCAAACGCCTGCGTGCTTTCGGCGATCCAGAATTGCTGAAAAGCCTGATGCCGAACGCATCCACATCGCGTCCGCGCCTGAAATTCATTCTGCAAATCATAGCATTGGGCATGATTATCATAGCATTGGCACGGCCGCAATACGGCATGAAAGAACAAACCGTGAAACGGAGCGGCATTGAAGTGATGATTGCATTAGACGTGTCTAACTCCATGCTGGCGCAAGACGTGCAGCCCAACCGTCTGGAACGCTCAAAACAGTTGTTATCCAAATTAGTGGATGGTATGGTAAATGACAAAGTCGGCCTGGTGGTTTTTGCTGGTGATGCCTATACGCAAATACCCATCACATGCGACTATGTTTCCGCTAAAATGTTTTTATCGAATATTACGCCAAGCTTGGTACCACGGCAAGGTACAGCCATTGGAACAGCATTGGACATGGCCATAAAATCATTTGGAATGGAAAGTGAAGCCGCCCAGGCCATCATCCTGATAACCGACGGAGAGAACCACGAGGACGACGCTGTCGGGGCTGCAAAACTCGCCAAGGAAAAAGGCATTTCTGTTTATGTAGTCGGAATAGGCAAACCGGAAGGAAGCCCGATCCCGATTGAAGGAACCATGAGCTTTAGGAAAGACAAGGATGGGAACGTTGTTGTTTCCAAGTTGAACGAAGAAATGTGCCAACAGATAGCACAAGCAGGAAACGGCATCTACCTCAGAGCTGACAACACGAACACCGCCCTCCGTGTACTGACCAAAGAACTGGACAGCTTGGCAAAATCCGATATAGAAACAACCATTTATGCTGATTATAACGAACAGTATCAATCGTTCGTATGGATAGCATTGCTGTTGCTTATCGTCGATTTCTTCATACTCAGCCGTAAGAACAAACGGTTAAGCAAAATAGAACTATTTAAATAATAGACGCTTATTCACAACTTGTATAATGAAATTTATGATGTTGCATACTCACATTTTCAGACGTCTCTACATATTCATAGGATTACTCGCCTCTATGCCTATACCTATCATGGCCCAACAGGAGAGTGCCGACATACGCTCCGGCAACAAATATTATAAACAGGAAAAATATACGGAAGCGGAAGTAGAATATCGTAAAGGTTTAAACAAAAACAAAGATTCCTTTGAAGGGCACTTTAACCTAGGTGATGCACTTTACAAACAAGAAAAATTCGACGATGCCATAGAACAATTCAAAATAGCCGGCACACAAGCGGAAGATGACAAAGGGAAACTGGCTGCCGTCAACCATAATATCGGGAACGCATTGCTGCAACAGCAGAAATATGCCGAAAGCATTGCTGCCTACAAGCAGGCCTTGAAAAACAACCCGAAAGATGACGAAACACGCTACAATCTGGCATACGCGCAGGAAATGCTCCGCCAGCAGCAA
Organism: uncultured Bacteroidales bacterium; assembly: GCA_949282265.1. GTDB lineage: Bacteria > Bacteroidota > Bacteroidia > Bacteroidales > Paludibacteraceae > CALUNA01. The sequence continues at coordinate 14,353 of CASDOZ010000003.1, forward strand.
CAGCAACAACAAAACCAAGACAACAAGGACGACAACAAACAAGACGAACAAAAGCAGAACCAACAACAAGAGCAAAATAAACAAGAACAGGAACAACAAGACCAGGAGCAACAGCAACCCCAACCTCAGGAACAAACCATGAGCAAAGAGAATGCGGAACAAATCCTAGAAGCATTGCTGCAAGATGAAAAAGAAACCCAAGAAAAAGCAAAACGCGCAACAATGAAAAGCTCCAAAAAAGCAGATAAAGATTGGTAAATATGATAGAGAAAATGAGCAAGAAATACATTTTATTCTGGTTATGCCTGATACCGGCACTTGCCATCCATGCCGCAGATGAGGTACAATTCACCGCATCGGCGCCAAGTACGGTTATCATGGATCAACCATTCCAATTGACATATACGGTAAACGCTTCCGGTAGCAAAGATTTGCGGATTCCGGAAATCACCGATTTCGACATCTTGGCCGGCCCGTTTGAAAGTACAAGCTCCAGCATGACTTTTATCAACGGGAAACGGACGAGCAGTGTATCTAAAACATTCACATATACTTTGATGGCCAAAAAAGAAGGTACATTTACCATACCATCGGCAAGTATCACCGTGAGTAAAGAAAGATACACATCCAATGGATTAAAAATAAAAGTATTGCCACCAGACCAGACTCAACCACAGCAAGGGCAATCGGGACAAGGACAACAACGGGCAAACACGACTGCAGCAGATAACATCTCAAACGAAAACATATTCATACGCACACAAGTATCAAAAACCAATGTATATGAGCAAGAATGCATTTTACTCACATACAAACTATATACATTAGTTGATGTAACGCAATTCACCAACAACACCAAGCTGCCCGATTTTAACGGCTTCCTGCAACAAAGCATAGAACAAAGCAGTACGCAGCAATTGGATTACGAACATTATAATGGACGGAATTATGGCACGGTTGTGCTGCACCAAGTGCTACTTTATCCACAACGCACCGGCGAAATAGAAATTGACAAGGCCAACTTTGAGGCTGTCATACGCGTACAAAACAGATCGCAGGTACGTAGCATTTTCGATGATTTTTTCGCATCCTATACAAATGTAACGAAGATGTTGGTTGCGCCGGGAGTCAAAATCAAGGTCAACCCATTGCCACCGGGAAAACCGGCCAGTTATACTGGAGCAGTAGGCCGTTTCAACATCAGTTCGAACATAAACAAAAATTCTGTCAAAGCTAATGAAGCTGTTACACTGACCCTGACCATTTCCGGCACAGGCAACATGAAGTTATTAAAGACCCCGAGTGTGGACTTTCCATCCGACTTTGAGTTATACGATCCCAAAGTTGTCAATAATTTCAAGAACACGCCATCGGGAGTTACCGGCACAAAAAACATAGAATATCTGGCAATCCCACGTTCTGCCGGCAATTTCACCATTCCACCCATAGAGTTTTCCTATTTCGACACGCAGGACAAGACATACAAGACACTCAAAACCCCTGCCTATAATTTGACCGTCGAAAAAGGAGATTCGGAAGATGCCGTTGTAACCGGCACTTTTGTCAGCAAGGAAGATGTAAAGCAAATCAGCACGGATATTAGATACATCGCAACCCAACCCGTCAAATTGCAAGCAGAACCGAAATTGCTGTTTGGAACATGGACATTCTGGCTGTGTTATCTGTTGCCACTTGTCATTGCTTCACTAATGTTTGTTTTCTTCCGCCAACAAATCAAGGAGAATGCCGATGTAGCCAAACGGAAAAACAAAAAAGCGAACAAGGTCGCCCAACGCAGGTTGAAGATCGCCCAGAAGTTCTGGAAAGAGAACAAAAAGGAACAATTCTACGATGAAATCTTGAAAGCCTCGTGGAGCTATCTGAGCGACAAGTTGTCCATCCCCATGGCTAACCTGAACAAAGCAAACGTACAAGAAGAATTGGCTGCGCATCAAGTACCGCAAGAACATATCGATGCATTTATCGATGTACTGAACACATGCGAGTTCGCGCGTTATGCTCCTGCTACCGGCGATGACCCGATGGGCGAACTGTACGCCAAAGTCGCCAAAGTAATTAGTAACCTGGAAGAATGCTTAAAATAAGACAATGAAAAAGACAATTATCATATTTATCCTGGCATGTGCGCATGTAATGGCATTCGCACAAGAGAAATTCGCGCAAGCCAACGAATCGTACGCAAACGGCGATTACGAAACAGCAGCAGCGTTGTATGAAGAAATACTTCAAACAGAAGGACAAGCTGCTGAACTATATTATAATCTTGGCAACACTTATTACAAACTGAATGAAATCGGCAAATCCATCCTGAATTATGAGCGTGCGTTGCGTTTGCGCCCATTTTACAAGGATGCAGAATATAATCTCGAACTGGCCCAGGCACAGATTATAGACAAGGTGGAAACACCCCGCATGTTTTTCCTCCGCAACTGGACTGTAAACCTCATGCATTTGCTGTTGCCCAATGTATGGGTATGCCTCAGTATTGCTTTTTTCATCCTCTTCATCCTCTCCTTTTTCCTGTTCGCATTCGGTAAAAAACTGTCATTCCGGAAATTCGGTTTTCGTATCGGAGTATTTTTCATCGGGCTTTCCTTGCTGACGTTTGTCTTCGCAGGCATCACCCATAAAGAATTTAAGGAACATGCCGATGCCATCGTAATGACCGGAGTCGTAACCGTCAAGAGTTCGCCCGATAAAAGTGGAACCGATTTATTTGTCCTGCATGAAGGCACAAAAGTTACTATCCGGGATGCTCTGGGAGAATGGTATGAAATCGGTTTCGGCAATGGCAATGTAGGTTGGCTTAAAGCCACGAATATAGAAAGAATCTAAGGGATTTCCATGTTACAACATATTGACACTGAACTGTTACTATTCCTAAATGGCTTCCATACGCCTTTCTGGGACAATCTCATGTGGAATTACAGCCAGTCACTGACATGGATACCGCTCTATCTGACATTAGCCGCGCTTATAATTTACCGCTGGCGGAAACAATCCATCTGGATTCTATTGGTTCTGGGAATATGCGTCGGACTTTCCGACTTCATATCGTCCTCCATAATAAAAGAGTTGGTGGAACGCCCACGTCCATCACGAGTACCGGAATTGGAAGGAATATTGCACCTTATAAACGGTTACCGCGGCGGACGGTTTGGCTTCGTTTCATCACATGCCGCCAATTCATTCGGCCTGGCCATGGCTTTCTGCCTGATTGCAGACAAAAGGGAACTGCCTACCAGCATATTGCTTTTCGTATGGGCTTTCCTGAATGCATATTCACGGGTATATTTAGGCGTACACTATCCGGGTGACATATTAGGCGGCACCGTGGTAGGAATAGCCGTTGCGGTAAGTTGCTACTTCATTCTACGCCGTTTTTTCCCGGCACTCTTGGCGCATGAAGACCGGCCGGCAACTCCGTGGTATCTTAAATATGGTTTATGGCTTGTTTGGAGTGCAACTGTAATCTACATAATCCTGCCATAAAAACAGATAATCAGAGATAAAAATCCTTGGTCAGGTCTTTATATTCATCTGAATAGACATGTCGACCGGCCGTTTCAATGACCAATTGTGTTTCCTCACTATCTACCGGTTGCTTGGTAAAACACAACAGCAAACGTTTCGGACTACTCTCCGGAAGAGGCAGGACATAGGTTCTGCGTGCCAAGGACAAACCGGCAACTTGCGCCAATCCGACAAATTGCTGCCCTTCATTAACGGGCAGGACAAGGGCAAAAGCCCCCCGCGGTTCCAACAACGCAACAACCGCATGCAACAAATCCTCATGCGAAAGCATACAAGTATGGCGTGCCTGCATCCGTTCCAACCTTGGATTCGGCAAACTGTTTACAAAAAACGGCGGATTACTTACTATCAAATCGTAACGCAAATCCGTCTGGCGGCTTAATTCCTGGACAGATACAAGTTCCGCCTTCAAACGTTCCGGCCACGGACTTGCCTGAAAATTCTCATTCGCCTGCCCCACCGACGCGACATCAATATCAATACCTGTAATTTGTGCATTGTGGATACGCTGCGCCAACATCAAAGCGACCAAACCGCAACCTGTTCCAATATCAAGCACATGCTTTTCCTTACCTGTAAATGGCGTCCAAGCACCAAGCAGAACACCATCCGTACCAACTTTCATAGTACTGCGGTCATGATATACCGTAAATTGTTTGAACTTGAAAAAAGGATTGGACATAGTTATCGCCTCATTTGCGGTTGGGAATTGCGGGGAGCAGGGGCAGGCTGACGAGGCGGCATAGAAGGGCCGCCTGCTACCGGTGGCCGATTACTGCTTGTGCTATTAATCCGAATGGATGTTGATGAATTACGGTTTTGTACCGCAGTGGATGATTGGCGCGTATTGGAGGATAAATTTTCTGTTTGCCGTCCGGTCGAATTTACATTTTCTTGCGTTATGGAACGGGGCTGCGAACGTTGTGATTGAGCCGGTGTTCCCATTCGCGGCGTTGTCATCCGCCCATCTCCTACCCTGCCATCCAACGGACGAGTACGGCGCTCCACACGCTTGCTTTGCAAATGCTCATATTGAGCCTCATCCAAAACGCGCTTGTAATCTTCATTCTTACGCCGCATACGTTCCATCGCTTCCGTACGCGTATCAGTATCCTGCCGTTCCTCGGCGTATTTCAGATTGATTTCATGAATGCGCGTAACCTGTTCAGGGCTTAAGTCCAGTTCACGCTGCATGGTTTCCGTTTGTTTTGCAGCCTCTTGTTCCGGCGTACGCTCAGGTCTTCCATCCGACTGTGCCCACAAAGTGCCTACTCCGAACGAAAACACACATAAAACCGCCATATGTCGATACGAAATTTTCATACCAATATGCCTGGGGTTTCGTTCACAATCCTTATGCCAAAGTCAGATAAAAATATTATTTTTGCGCCCAAATTTCAAAACACATAACAACATGTTGGAACAACTACAACTGCTGGACAACAATACATTTCCTACTATAACCGCTTTCCTTTTAGGGCTTATGACCACAATCAGCCCATGTCCTTTTTGTACAAACATAACCGCCATAAGCTTTATCAGCAAGGACGTAAAGCATAAACGTAATGTGCTTTTGAACGGATTAATGTATGCCTTAGGAAAAATAGTTGCCTATTCGGGATTGGCCTTGGTTTTTCTGTTAGGTGCTGACATTCTGCACATACAGCATTTTTTTGAGACATACGGAGAACCGGCCATGGGACCATTCCTGATTGTATGCGGCATATTCATGCTGGGCGTATTCAAATTTCATCATCACGACACGCATCATCATGAGCAAGGTAGTTTCAACGACCGTATCATCCAAAAATCCAAAGCCGGAAGTTGGTGGTGGGCTTTCCTGCTGGGCATTATTTTCTCCTTGGCTTTTTGCCCGTATAGCGGCGTCTTATATTTCGGTATGTTGATTCCAATGACTTTGGCTCAACCTGCTGGATTGTTACTACCAATCTCTTTCGCCATTGCTACCGGATTACCTGTTATCATTATTGCCTTTGCAATCGCATACAGCGTTTCCGGAGTAAGCCGATTAACTAACAAGATGCCCGCTGTGGAAACATGGTTCCGACGTGTTTGCGCAATCTTGTTCATTCTTGTCGGATGCTATATCTGCATCTCCGTTTTCAGCGGACACGACCACGATCATGAGCACCAGCATCAAATTGAATACCGGCATTTACACGAAAGGCCATTGTCGCGTTAAGAAAGAGGAATCTTATCTATGCGCCGCTGATGCCTGCCGCCTTCAAAATCGGTTGAGAAAAAGGCCTTCACTATCTCATAAGCCGTTTCGGCCGGAATAAACCGAGCAGGCATGGCAAGCACATTGGCATTGTTGTGCAAACGTGCCAGCGAAGCTAATTCCGGCTGCCAGCACAAAGCGGAACGGATTCCCTGATGCTTGTTCACGGTCATATTGATGCCGTTCCCGCTGCCGCAAATCGCAATGCCAAAATCAAATTCACCGGCTTCCACCGCATTGGCCAGGGGATGGGCAAAGTCGGGATAATCGCAACTGTCTGCCGAATAACACCCGAAATCCTTCAAAGCGGACACACCTTGGCTCTTCAGAAAATCAACGACTTTCAACTTCAATTCATAACCGGCGTGATCGCTACAAATAGCTATCCTTTGTTGTTCCAATGGTTTCATATCTTTATTTTTTTACGTTCAAAAAGCATACATATCCACATCAGCAGCCGTAATCGTATTACCGCACAAAATAATCAACCGTTCCACGACATTACGCAATTCACGTATATTTCCGGTCCATGTGCGTTGCTGCAAACGTTCAATAGCCGCATGGTCGAATTTTTTAAGCGCAATTCCCTGCTCGGCACAAATCAGTTCGCAAAAGTGGTTCACCAGCAAAGGAATATCCTCCTTGCGCTCATCAAGCGACGGCACATGGATGGGAATCACGTTCAAACGATGGTACAAATCTTCACGGAAATTGCCTTTTTCTATTTCCGTTTTCAAATCCTTGTTCGTGGCAGCCAACACACGGACATTGACATGTATGTTTTTATCGCTGCCCACGCGCGTTATTTCATTTTCCTGCAAAGCACGTAGCACCTTGGTTTGCGCCGCCAAGCTCATATCGCCGATTTCGTCCAGAAAAATCGTCCCGCCATCGGACTGCTCGAACTTGCCGATACGCTGTTTGATAGCCGACGTAAACGAACCTTTTTCGTGTCCAAACAACTCGCTTTCTATCAACTCGGAAGGAATGGCGGCACAATTGACCTCCACCAACGGCGCATTATTCCGTTTGCTTTGCATGTAAATCATGCGTGCCACAATTTCCTTGCCGGTCCCATTATTCCCCGTAATCAAAACCCTTGCGTCGGTAGGCGCGACGCGGTCTATCATGTCGCGCACTTTCCGGATTGCTTCCGACTCGCCAACCATCTGGTATTTCTTGTCCACCTTGCGTTTCAACGTCTTGGTTTCGGTTACCAGACTTTTTTTCTCCAAAGCATTTTTGGCTGTAATCAGCAAACGGTTCAAATCAATCGGCTTTTCTATAAAATCAAAAGCACCTTTTTTAATACATTCGACAGCTGTTTCTATATTCCCATGCCCCGAAATCATCACAATCGGAGTTTCCAACTCATTTTCCGCCAAAGCAGTCAATAGTTCCACCCCGTCCATACCCGGCATTTTTATGTCCGAGAAGATAATATCATAAGCAACATTTTTGGCCATTTCAAGCCCTTGTTTGCCATCTTCGGCCAAATCCACCTTGTGCTTTTCAAATTCCAATATGTCTTTGAGCGTATTACGAATACTCCGCTCATCATCAATGACTAATATTTTTGCCATACTATGTAAATTTATTCAACTATATCCGCTATCAATTGCTCCAATTTCCCGCTCCGTTCCAGTTTGCTGACCAAACGTGCCAAATTATCCTTGCATAACAGTAGTACGCCTTTTTCAGGCGATATGGCCGGCCATATTTTCAGCACATCCGGCAAATCGTTCGGCCAAGCGCGCAATGGCGTCCCACCGCCAAAGTCAACTGCATAAACCGGAAACCTGCAAAAATTATTCACCAATATGCAATGCGGGAAACGTTTTGACGTTGCAGACAAATCAAATCCGACAAAAGGAACGACATGGTTCATCGCACTCAAATTCAACAAAAAATCTTGTTCCAACCTGTCGGGTTGAAGCGCCCGTACCATCCCCTGCCCAATTGTCTTGACAATATCCGGCAAATTCCTTTCACCGACAGGAAAATACGGCACTGGAACATTTAGCACGGCATTCCCACCAAAATTTGCGGGAATGCCTATACGTCCGCGCAAATCCACTGTGGAGACAATTGAAAATTCCGTTTCCGGCCGGCTTTGTTCGGCTTCCGCAACCAATTTGACCACAAATGCGCACAACAACACATGCGTACTGACCGGTCCACCCAGAATTTCCTGACAGCGTTTTTTACAACTATCCAAAATTCTGGCCGGAATGAACACCGCCCTTTCCGGCGTATGCCTGACCCGGGACACAAAAAACGACACTAAATTTTTCAAACCAACCGGGAACCAATCTCTCCCGGGCAATATTCCAATCAATTCTTCCCTCGACCATTTCGGTTCGGGCAGATATTTCTGGTCAAAAACAAATGGTTCAACAGGGTGTCCACAATAAATTTTTGCCAAATTATCTACCAACTGATACAACGTGGCGCCATCCGCGCAAGCATGATTGACAGCAAAGCTCATTACAGTTCCGTCGGCCAACAAAGTCTGCATCACCGACAAAGGCGGTACCTTGCCTTTCATGAAAGCGGAACAGGAATGTGTTGCCTGCAAATATTTCGGCAGACGCGGCATTGCAGCCACATCCTTGCAAGTAAGATTGGGGCGTTCCGCCAATTCAAACCATACACCACTATTGTTACAACAAACCCCATCCGGTCCGGTCATACGTCCGCCAAATATAGGATATTCCTCCAGCATTTTCGACAATGCATCGCAAAACTTCTCATTGTCAATATGATATGCGAACAGCCAAGTACCGCCATTCAACATTCTGACTGTGCTTTTATCCAACGGTGAAAGTGTCCACACCGTGGATTTTGCGTGATGTTTTGCAAAAACAAGTGCCATGGTCAACCAAGCTATAAGTCAAATCCTATGTCGCGACGGCAATATTTCCCGTCAAACTGGATTTTTTGTGCATTTTCAAACGATTTGGCGCGTGCTTCTTCCCTGGTTGTGCCATAAGAGCTGATCGCTATCACACGTCCGCCGGCTGTAACAACCTGGCCATCTTTCAAGGCTGTCCCCGCATGGAACACCATACTGTCCGTAACCTGCTCAATACCTGTAATCGCTTTCCCTTTTTCATAGGCTTCCGGATAGCCGCCTGAAACCAACATAACCGCCACGGCCGAACGCGGATCAAATTCCACCTGTTTCTCATCCAGATTTCCGGCTGCAACCCCTTCCAGCAAATCAACCAAATCGGATTTCAGGCGCAACATGACCGTTTCCGTTTCCGGATCGCCCATGCGGGCGTTGTACTCTATCACGTATGGCTCATCGCCCACCTTGATTAAGCCAAAGAAAATGAAGCCCTTGTAGCAAATTCCCTCGGCACGCAAGCCATCAATGGTCGGACGGATAATCCGTGTTTCGATTTTGCCCATGAACTCCGGCGTGCAAAAAGGCACGGGCGAAACGGAACCCATTCCGCCCGTGTTCAAGCCTTTGTCGCCCTCGCCAATGCGCTTATAGTCTTTGGCTTCCGGCAATATCTTATAGTGCGTGCCGTCTGTCAGCACGAACACGGAACATTCTATTCCGGACAAAAATTCCTCAATCACAACCGTCGCACTCGCCGCCCCGAACTTGCCATGCAACATATTGCGCAATTCGGCAACCGCCTCATCCAAATCATTCAGGATCAACACACCTTTGCCCGCCGCCAATCCATCAGCCTTCAGCACATAAGGCGGCTTCATAGTTTTCAGAAAAGCAATTCCAGCATCCATATTTCCAGCATTTACACTGAAATATCGTGCTGTCGGAATGTTGTGCCGCAACATGAATTGCTTGGAAAAATCCTTGCTGCCTTCCAGTTGCGCACCTTTTTTATCCGGCCCAATTACGGGGATATGCTGCAAATCAGCATCCGCGGCAAAAAAATCGGCCACGCCTTTCACCAACGGGTCTTCCGGGCCAACCACAACCATATCAATGCCATTTTGCAAGACGGCCTGCTTCAAAGCAGGAAAATCTGTTGCGGAAACGGGCAAATTCGTCCCCACAGAACAAGTACCCGCATTTCCCGGTGCAATAAACAATTTTGTCAGTTTTTCGCTTTGTGCCAATTTCCACGCAATGGCATGTTCGCGTCCCCCCGAACCAAGCAAGAGTATATTCATATCTATCTTATAATTAAATTATTATCAATCAACAACCAGAAAAGCCGGACTGTCCCAGGCTGGAAGTGCCGGCAATTGCGCAAAGATACTTTTTTTGACAATATCAGACAAATGCAAACGGCTTCCACTTCCATAAAATCAAAAAAGAACATTTTATTTTCAAAAAAAAAGATTACTTTTGCAGCATGTCTTTCGCAACAAAAACATCCTTTCAATTGAAACTTAAAAATGATTATTTGATCAATTTTCAAGTTTTATTTACAGGACAAAACATATTCTAATGAAAAAATTATTACTCATCAGCCTCTTAACGTTACTCACTTTAAACAACGTCAAAACACAAGTAATTTGGGATGGTTCCATTGCAACTTCCTTTGCCGGAGGTGACGGGACAAATCTTGCTCCTTATCAAATTAGCAATGGTGCAGAACTAGCATATTTAGCACAACAAATTAACTCCGGGCACAACTATTCTGATACTTATTTCGTACTTACTACTGACATTCTACTCAACGATACAACTAATTGGCAAAACTGGATTGAAGACAACAATACTGGTCATCTGAATGTTTTTAATCCAATAGGTATTGTAACACATGAAACAGCGATTGCATTTAATGGCAACTTTGATGGACAACAGTACTGCATTTTCGGAGTTTACATAAATTCCGAAAACATATACCAAGGTTTATTTGGCTACAACGGTCAAAATGGTACAATACAAAACCTTAGTATAAAAGCAAGCCGCATCAAAGGGAATAATTTTGTTGGCGGAATATGTGGCTGTAATGATGGCATAATCAATAAATGTTACAATGGTGGTATAATTGATGGGAAATGGAATGTTGCTGGCATATCCGGGCACAACACAGGAAACATAACAAATTGCCACAATACAGGAATTGTACAAGGAACACTCTATCGTATCGGCGGAATAGCTGGATTCAATGGAGGCCATATAAATCAGTGCTATAATACTGGCACTATAATAGGTTCTGAAAATTCTGTTGGCGGGATTTCAGGAGAAAACTCTTCCTACATAAACAATTCCTATAATGTTGGCAATATCATAGGAATAAATAATGATCTGACACCGGAAAAGAACAATGCAGCGAAACTGACCGGCTTTACGGTTTCCAACGTAGCTTCCGGCTATACTGTCAAGCAACCGAATATTGACCATGTCAATAAAATAGTGAAAATCAGTGTGACGGAGACGGGTTCCGGCGCGTTCTCGTTCAGGGCGACCGCTTCGGTGTCGAATGGTGCAAAGCTGTCGGGCGCGCTGACCAGCACGAACGGAAACTCGCTTTCATTTGATGCCATCGGCAACTCTACGCCTTTCAATCCGAGTAATTACATGAAAACATTCACTATAACCTCGGAAGATGGTACAAATACGGCCAATTGGACGATTGTCGTTTCGTATGAACCCCAATTGGCAAACAGCGATATGAGTATTTGGACAAATGATAAAACTCCGGGGGGAGATTGGGCCAGTGCTAACAATTCTTATGTTACATTGACAACAAAAGCAACGGAAGGTGGTAATACGTATGCCAGGTTAGAGGCCAAGAAAGCGCCTGTGGTAAGTACTTTTACTGCCGGTAATTTGTTCTTGGGCTATTTCCAAATGAATATCAGCCAAATGAACACGCCGAAGAAAATGACTTATTTCGGTATTCCGTTCACGGCCAAGCCGCTTTCGCTGACAACGGACATATATTATACGCCTGGCGGAAGCACGGACAAAGGTTCCATAGAAATACATTTGTTGCATTATGACGGTCCTGCCGGCCAGTTTGAGTATCATACCATAGGCGATGAGGCCAACATAACCGTTGTGGGGCAAGGCCGTGCGGAGTTTGGCGCCACAAGCGGTTGGGAAACCAAAACGGTCAATGTGGTATATACGTCGGATTTGTTGCCGACCCATATCCATGTGGCATACAGTACAAGTTATCAAGGCGACCAGTTGAAAGGTGATGTGGGCAGTTTGATGTACGTGGATAATGTTAAATTGAACTATTGATATATGCGAAAAATTTCACTAACAACAACAGCATTGTGCTTTTGTACAATTATTTTGGCTGAAAATTTAAAAAAAAGCGACGATTGCAACGCTTCACAATTGGTAATAAGCGATGTCATTTATAACGATGAAACAAAAAATCTAACTGATATTTATTGTGTCGGCGGAGTTGTCGGCTACAATTCCGGCAATATAAGCAATTGCTATAATATTGGCACTATTACAAGCAAAGAAGAAACTAGTGGTATTGCTGGATATAACAATGGTACTATCACAAATTGTTATTATTTACAAGAAAGTGCTTCTGGTGGAATAAGCGGTAATGATATAGTCGGACAAGCAGAAGCAAAGAATACCATGCAATTCAATATCGGAGAGGTCTGTTGGCTACTTAACAACAAACAAATTGAGAACATATGGGGACAATTACTCGGCATAGACCCATACCCTCTATTTGAAGGTCCTAAAGTCGTAAAAATGGGCAATGGATATATAAATGATTATAGTACCACCATAAATGTAACGACAGCAGAACCCTACTTTACTGTTATTAGCAAGGAAAATTCTCTACAAATCATAGGCACAACCAAAGAGGCAGCTATTTATGACATCAAAGGACAATTGTTTTATCGTGGTCTGAAACGTACTATTGACATCCCAAATAAGGGCATTTATATCGTGCAAATATGCACAAACGTACAAAAAGTTATAATAGAATAATCCCATACTATGGTAAATTATCCGTAAAGAAATACCTCTAAAATATTTTTTCGCAAAATATTTGGTATTCCGAAAAACATCCTTACCTTTGCAGCCGAAATCCGAATGGCCCCATAGCTCAACTGAATAGAGTACCACACTACGGATGTGGGGGTTGTGGGTTTGAATCCCGCTGGGGTCACAGAGCCATCGCAAGTTGTTCTTGCGGTGGTTTTGTTTTTTCATCTATTTTCCCTATCTTTGCACCCGCTTTTTCAAACAGCATAAAAAAGAATAATATGCAGAAAATTAGAAACATAGCTATTATCGCCCACGTCGATCACGGGAAAACCACCTTGGTTGACAAGATGCTGATGGCCGGGCATCTTTTCCGCGACAACGAAAAAACAGGCGAGTTGATTATGGACAACAACGATCTGGAGCGCGAACGCGGAATCACCATTCTGGCCAAAAACGTGTCCATCGAATACAAAGGCTATAAAATCAACGTAATAGACACCCCGGGACACGCCGATTTTGGCGGCGAAGTGGAACGGGTCCTCAACATGGCGGATGGCGTCCTGCTGCTGGTGGATGCTTTTGAAGGCCCAATGCCGCAAACACGTTTTGTGCTGCAAAAAGCCCTGCAAATGAACCTGAAGCCAATTGTCGTCATCAACAAGGTGGACAAGCTCAATTGCCGGCCGGACGAAGTACAGGAGGCTGTTTTTGACCTCATGTTCAACCTGAACGCCACTGAAGACCAACTGGATTTCCAAACCCTATACGGGTCAGCGAAAAACAACTGGATGAGCACCGACTGGCGCAAACCGACAAACAACATCTTGCCTTTGTTGGATGCCATTATCGAATATATTCCCGAACCGAAATTTATCGATGGTACACCGCAAATGCTGATTACCTCATTGGACTATTCGCCTTATTTAGGACGTATCGCCGTCGGCCGCGTACATCGCGGCATACTGCGTGAAAACATGGATGTTACATTGGCAAAACGCGATGGCACGACCATGATAAAAACCCGCATCAAGGAATTGCACACCTTTACCGGACTCGGCCGAACCAAAGCCACGGAGGTCGGTTCAGGTGATATATGTGCCATTGTCGGCATCGACGGATTTGAAATCGGCGACACGATATGCGATGCCAACAACCCGGAACCCATGGCACCTATCGCCATCGATGAACCGACCATGAGCATGGTATTCACCATTAACGACTCGCCATTTTTTGGAAGAGAAGGCAAGTTCGTGACATCCAGGCACATACACGAACGGCTCATGCGCGAACTTGACAAGAACCTGGCCTTGCGGGTAGAAAAGAACCCGCACGAAGACATCTGGCATGTTTACGGACGCGGAGTTCTGCATCTGTCCATATTGATAGAAACCATGCGCCGCGAAGGCTATGAGTTACAAGTAGGGCAACCGCAAGTCATTTTCAAGGAAATTGATGGCGTGCGTTGTGAGCCGGTGGAACAGCTGACAGTGAACACACCCGAAGAGTGTTCCGGCAAAATTATCGAAATCGTATCGCAACGCAAGGGCGAAATGCTGAGCATGGAGGCCGTAAACGACCGCATACAGCTGGAGTTCACGATACCGTCGCGAGGAATTATCGGATTGCGCAACTATGTACTAACCATATCGGCCGGCGAGGCCATCATGTCACACCGCTTCCTCGAATACCAGCCATATAAAGGCGAAATTGAGAAAAGGAACAACGGCTCATTGATTGCCATGGAAAGCGGCACTGCCTATGCCTATGCCATAGACAAATTGCAGGATCGCGGCCGTTTCTTCATTTTCCCCCAAGACGAGGTATATGCAGGACAAGTCGTTGGTGAAAGCTCCAAAGAAGGCGACATTGTAATAAACGTCACGAAATCGAAAAAACTGACCAACATGCGCGCATCCGGGTCCGACGAAAAAACGCACATTGCACCGCCTGTTGTTTTCAGCCTTGAAGAAGCATTGGAATATATCAAGGAGGACGAATATGTCGAGGTTACTCCAACGAAAATACGTTTACGGAAAATCATCTTGGACGAGACAGAACGCAAACGCCATTCCAAGAAAACGGATTGATACAGAAACATGAAATTGCAAAAAACAATCATTCCACTTTTGTGCATATTCGCAAGTATGACATGTACGTACGCACAATTTTCCGTGCGCGCAGGTGTCAACCTTGCCAACGAGAACAAAGTATTCAACGGGAACAATGACATGTTTACCGGCTACCAAGCCGACATGCTGAATGCCTTCAATATAGGGGTAATGTACCAACTGTTGTCTTCCAAAGGGATAGGCGGAGAAACCGGCATTATCTTTTCACAAAAAGGCAGCAATTTTTCATATACAGATGCCGCGGACGCATCTATCCGCGGTTATAATGAAACCGGCTACATCGAAATCCCGCTAAATGCAAAATACATATTCCGTATCGGCGTATTCGGCATATTTGCCTCAGCAGGCGTATATGGGGGCTGCGCATTTTACGGGAAAACGACACTCGAAGCCGAAACCGACATAGAAACACCCATACAATATGCAACATTCGCAAACCGGTTAGATGCCGGTTACAATGCCGGCGGCGGAATAGAATTGTTCAAGAAATTGCAGATCGGCGTCAACTGGAGCCAAAGTTTCATCAGCCAAGATATAACGGAAAACATAGTCAGGGACACTCCTGTGCCACACAAAAACCGCAACCGTATCCTGGCCATTAATCTGGCATACTTCTTTAAGTAAAGTACCGGCATAGGTTTGCCGGATTTGACAAAATAGCAACCATGACACAATATGGAACAAGCTGTTAAATACAAACCTTGCATTTTGCAGTTTTTTTCACTACCTTTGCGCCCTTGTTTGTGAACACCGGCAAGTTATTGTAAATCATTTTATTATCTATATAGAAATATGAATATCGTAAAAAAAGACATCGATCAGTTGAACGCTATCATTACGATCGAAATTGCAAAACCCGATTATGAGGGTAATGTAGAAAAAACGTTGCGCGATTACCGCAAAAAAGCCAATATCCCGGGATTCCGCCCCGGCATGGTGCCATTGAATTTAGTCAAGAAAATGTATGGCAAAGCCGTATTAGGTGAAGAAATCAATAAAATCCTTTCTGAAAAACTTTACGATTACATTAAAGAAAACGACCTGAACATATTGGGCGAACCGCTGCCCAACGAAACTGAACAGAAAGAAATCAATTTCGACACAGACGAAACGTTCGAATTTGCATTCGATGTTGCCTTGGCACCTGCCTTTGACGTAAACATTAGCAACGAGGTCGCCTACTATGACATTGATATTACCGACAAAATGATTGAAGACCGCATATCAGCATACGCGGAACGTTTTGGCCAATACTCACAAGTTGAAGATGTAGAAGAAGGCGATGTACTGAAAGGCGATTTGGTCGAGTTGGAAAACGGCCAGCCGAAAGAAGGCGGCATCCAAGCTATTGATACGACCGTAAGCCCGATGTATATGAAAGACGAAAACCAGAAAAAACTTTTCGTAGGCAAAAAGAAAGGGGAGAAAGTCGTATTCAACCCGCACGCTGCTTTCGGAAGCGATGCAGAAATACGCTCGTTGCTCAAATTGGGGAAAGACTCGCAGATTCCTACCGCTGATTTCCAGTTTGAAATCAAAACAATTACCCGCTATACAAAATCCGAAATCAACCAAGAGTTGTTCGACAAAGTGTATGGGGCCGGTAACGTGGCCGACGAAGCAGATTTCCGTACCAAAGTAAGTGCCGACATAAAAGAAGACATGGCGCAAAACTCCGCTTACAAATTCGGATTGGATGCCAAGGAGATGATTATGAAGCAACTGGAAAACTTGGCCTTTCCGGATGCTTTCCTAAAACGCTGGATTCTGGCCGCCCATAAAGACATAACGGAGGAGTCGCTGGCAACCGACTATCCGAAAATGCTGGATGAACTGAAATGGCATCTGGCAAAAGAAAAAATCGCCAAAGAAAACAAATTGGAAGTTGAACCGGCCGAAGTGGAAAATTACGCCAAACAAATGGCAAAAATGCAATTCAGCCAATACGGTCTGACCGGCATAGATGATTCCATTCTGGACAATTACGCCAAGGACATGATGAAAAAAGAAGACCAGTTAAAAGGTCTGATTGAGCGTGTTTTGGAAAACAAGGTATTCGACACCATCAAGAAAACGGCAAAACTTGATACCAAGAAGATTTCGATAGACGATTTCAACAAACTGTTTGAAACAAAATAAAGACATGGACGATTTCAAGAAATATGCGACACGGCATCTGGGAATGAACAGTATGCATCTGGAAAAATACATGGATGTAACAAGCAATTACATCTCGCCTTCCATCTTGGAAGAACGCCAGTTGAACGTAACACAAATGGATGTATTTTCGCGCCTGATGATGGATCGCATCATTTTCCTCGGCACGCAAATCGACGATTATACGGCCAACGTTATCCAGGCGCAGTTGCTGTATCTAGATTCCGCCGATTCCGGACGGGATATCTCCATTTACCTGAACTCGCCGGGTGGAAGCGTATATGCCGGCTTAGGCATTTACGACACCATGCAATTCATCAGTTCTGATGTATGCACCATCTGCACGGGCATGGCAGCTTCAATGGCTGCCGTCCTGCTCGTTGCGGGCGAAAAGGGCAAGCGTTCGGCCCTCACCCACTCGCGGGTGATGATCCACCAGCCCATGGGCGGCGCGCAAGGCCAGGCATCAGACATAGAAATCACGGCACGTGAGATCCAGAAACTCAAAAAAGAGTTGTACACCATCATTGCCGAACATTCGGGAAACCCGTACAAACGCATCGAGAAAGACTCTGACCGCGATTATTGGATGACCGCACAGGAAGCTCTCGACTACGGGATGATTGACAAACTGCTAATCAAGGAGAAAAAATAATCGTGGCTAAAACACAACAAGACAAAAGGTATTGCAGTTTTTGCGGAAGACCTGAGAATGAGGTTAGCCTGCTTATTTATGGTGGAAATGGTGTTGCCATCTGCAGCGATTGTGTGGAACAAGCCGACGAAATAGTCAAGGACACCTTCAAAAAAGAAACCCCGAATCCATTGGAAGGCAAAGAGTTGCCGAAACCACGGGAAATAAAGGCGTTCCTTGACCAATATGTCATAGGGCAGGATGAAGCCAAAAAGTTCCTGTCCGTTGCCGTTTACAATCACTACAAACGGCTGATGCAAAAAAACGGAGCTGATGAAGTGGAGATAGAAAAATCGAATATCATCATGGTCGGTTCCACAGGTACGGGCAAGACTTTGCTGGCCAAGACGATTGCACGCAAGCTGCATGTCCCTTTCACCATTGTGGATGCGACTGTCCTGACAGAAGCCGGTTATGTCGGCGAAGACATAGAAAGCATCCTGACACGCTTGTTGCAAGTGGCCGATTACGATGTCAAAGCCGCCGAACGAGGCATTGTCTTCATTGATGAGATAGACAAAATAGCCCGCAAGAGCGACAACCCGAGCATCACACGCGATGTCAGCGGGGAAGGCGTGCAGCAAGGCTTGCTGAAATTGCTGGAAGGTTCTGTGGTGAATGTGCCGCCACAAGGCGGACGCAAGCATCCTGAACAAAAACTGATTGCCGTAAACACACAGAACATCCTGTTCATTTGCGGCGGCGCATTTGATGGCATTGAAAAACGGATTGCAGCACGGCTCAACACGCAGACAGTCGGTTACACGGCCGCACAAAACAACCACAAGATAGACCGCAACAACTTGTTGCAGTATATCACGCCGCAAGACTTGAAAAGTTTCGGCCTGATTCCGGAAATCATCGGCCGCTTGCCGATACTAACCTATCTGGAACCGCTTGACAGAAACGCCTTGCGCAGGATATTGACTGAGCCTAAAAATTCCATTATCAAACAATACATCAAATTGTTCAAAATGGATGACATCGAACTTTCGTTCGATGCGGATGTCTTGGATTACATTGTGGACAAAGCCATTGAGTTCAAGTTAGGTGCACGCGGGCTGCGGTCCATCGTCGAAATGATCATGATGGATGCCATGTTCGACATGCCTTCGACTGACAAAAAAACTTTGCAAATAACACGCGAATATGCAGAAACCCAAATGAAGCACGCGAATATGCACCGCCTGCAAAACGCAAGCTGAACATAGACTAAACCAACAAAAAACGGGAGAAAATGAACAAAACAAATTTTCTCCCGTTTTTGTTTTCCTTTATCTCAAAGCCTCACGCCAACACCCCATTCTATAAATTCAGCTTTCTGCAAATGAGTCTTCAAACCGACAGCCACATAAAAATAATCGGTTATCAAATATTTTAGCCCCAAACGGGTATAAAACCAACCATCTTCCTTGTTAATATCGTATTTGTAAAAAATACCCTTTTTGACAGTGCCGTTTTTCGCATCGGCAAAAGGTTCCAAGTTTTTAATCGGATCATATAAATACACACCCAAATGAACACCCGCAATCAATCTCCCGAAAATCAATTCCGGCTGCAAAGACACACCCACGCGAAACTGGTTCTTCAGTTCGCTGGACGTAATGTAAGTTCTTGCATAATTCGTTACCGGCTCATTTCCGGTAGCATAATCAGCATTAACAGCGCCAAAAACGCCATCATAAAAAGCATCCGCACCAATACCTAGACGGAAAATGCGAGCCAATGGATAATGTACGCTGAATGCCGCCGAAGCAATACCGTACATGCGGTTATCCTGATAGTACAGTTCACGCACCCCGCCGGACAACGTTAATTCGTATGAAAAACGTTTGTCCATAGGTTGCCGGACACGCGGCACATAAATACGATTGTAAATATCATATTGTGGAAAATAGACACACCCCAACTGCGCCGACAACATATTCAAACCCGAGTTCGGCGTTTTAATGCTCCCATTTGACAAATGAAGATAGCCGATCCCGCCCGTTATGCCGAATCCTTTGTAAACAGGAACTTCAAAAGCCAGAGTCCCCCGCAAACAAGCATTGACGACCGACCCCACCGCCGTATTGATAGTTCCATCCGGATTGGCAAGGGAAGTTGTCCCAGGAGGGGCTGTATTACCAAATGTTTTCGTAACAAAACCAAGGCCGACTCCGGGTTTGACACTGACGCAAAGCCAGGACAAACGAAGAATCGGAATATTTACATAAGGATATAACGCGATAGCATGACCCAAAACATTCGGATTGCCTAAATTCACATATGCCAACGCCGCCCCCACTGATGCACCATTCCATAAAAACGGCCATTGCTGTTTTCCATTTGGCAAGAAATCGACAGAAAGTTCCGCCCCCATGGCCGGTTTGTCAACCAATGCTTCCATGTGCTGGTCGTGTTTAAGCAACATTCCATACATGTATTCGGCCCGGAATTGGTACATTGCATGATATTGCGCACGCAACGGAATGACGGGAACAAAAAGCAACAGCAATCCTATCGTTTTGAAAAGCCAGTATGATTTTTTATTGTACATTCGAATAAATTGTAGTATTTTTGACACCGCAAAGATAATGACTTTATTCAAAGTAACAGAAATTATATATTCCCAACTGTCAGATACTGCTAATTTTAACTACCGTGTCAGCTATCTTTTTCAAAGAATTCCGCTATTTTTTCAGCAATGCAACCGGTTATATTGTAATTGGACTGTTCCTGCTCATAACCGGACTGTTCCTGTGGGTCATCCCCGGAGAATATAACATTCTGGATTCCGGATATGCGCAACTGGACGGGTTGTTTACGTTGGCCCCATGGTTGTTTATGTTTTTATGCCCTGCCGTAACTATGCGTATGTTTGCTGAAGAACGGAAAGAACGGACGTGGGACTTGCTGAAGACCCATCCAATCAGCCGGAGTGCCATTGTCTTGGGCAAATATCTTGCAAGCTGGCTGCTTACTACCCTGGCGTTATTGCCTTGTTGCATTTATTACATATCTATCCGCACTCTAGCCGAACCGCAAGGGAACGTGGACAACGGCGCTTTTTGGGGAGGGTTTATCGGATTGGTTTTCCTGGCAGGAATCAACTGTGCAATAGGAATTTGCGCATCCGCACTGACAAAAAACCAGATAGCGGCATTCATTATCGGAATAACTTTCTGCTTCATTATGTTTTATGGTTTCGACCTGTTGGGCAGCCTGTTTGTTCACGGGCAAACCGTGAATTTCATTCAATCAATTGGTTTTCATGAACATTACAAATCCATTAGCAAAGGAGTTATAGACAGCAGGGATGTCATTTACTTTTTATCAGTTGCAGCCGGATTTATCCTACTAACTATCGACATAATGCGCAGGCGCTAAAAACAACATGAAACTCAACGATAGCACATATCAACCATCGGGTGGCAGCTTCCTGAATATCGGGGAAAGGTGCAATGTTGCCGGTTCACGCAAATTCCTCCGTTTAATCAACGAAAAGAAATATGATGAGGCATTGGCCATTGCACGCTCACAAGTTGAAAACGGGGCGCAAGTATTGGATTTGAACTTTGACGATGCCATGCTGGATGCCCACGCGGAAATGGTGAACTTTGTCAATCTGATTGCATCGGAACCTGACATAGCCAAAGTGCCTTTGATGATTGATTCTTCCAAATGGGAAGTCATTGAGGCTGCCTTGAAATGCACGCAAGGAAAATCGATAGTCAATTCCATTAGTTTGAAAGAGGGGGAAGTCGCCTTTATAGAAAAAGCACGAAAAATCAGACTATTGGGGGCGGCAGTTGTCGTTATGGCTTTCGATGAGCAAGGGCAGGCCGACACCTACGCACGGAAGATAGAAGTATGCGAACGCGCATACAAATTGCTGACCGGCATCGGATTTCCCGCCCAGGACATCATTTTCGATCCAAACGTCCTGTCTATCGCGACCGGCATGGAACAGCACGACAACTACGCCGTCGATTTCATTGAAGCCACACGCTGGATCAAACAAAACCTGCCCCTGGCAAAAGTCAGCGGCGGCATCAGCAACCTGTCGTTCGCATTCCGCGGAAACAACACCGTGCGTGAAGCCATGCATTCCGTTTTCCTGTACCACGCCATTGCAGCCGGACTGGATATGGGTATTGTCAATGCCGGCATGTTGCAGATTTATGAAGAGATTCCTGCCGAACTTCTGGAATTGGTGGAAAATGTCGTATTGAACAAAAACAAAAATGCGGCAGAGAAACTGATTGAATATGCACAGCATAACCAATCAACAGCAGCCTCCACACAAAACGAACAAGAATCATGGCGCTCCGGGACAATAGAAGAACGATTGGAATATGCTTTGCTGAAAGGTATTGGAACTTACCTCGAAACTGATTTGCAAGAAGCACTTCAAAAATATGCCAGCCCGGTTGAAATCATAGAAAAACCGCTAATGGCCGGCATGAACAAAGTCGGCGAACTGTTCGGCGAAGGGAAAATGTTCCTGCCACAAGTAGTCAAGACTGCCCGTACCATGAAACAGGCTGTCGGATTCTTGCAACCTTACATGGAAAAAGCAAACGCACAGAACGCAACCAAAAACGGCAAATTCCTGATAGCGACAGTCAAAGGGGACGTACACGACATTGGCAAAAATATTGTGAGCGTCATCATGGTATGTAACAACTACGAAGTCATCGATTTGGGGGTTATGGTTCCGCGCGAACAGATTGTGGAAACCGCGTTGAAAGAACAGGTGGATTTAATCGGTTTAAGCGGCTTGATTACGCCCTCGCTCAGCGAAATGTGCGAAGTAGCAAGCCTATTGCAAAAATCAGGGGCACGGATTCCCTTACTCATCGGCGGAGCAACGACATCGGACATCCATACGGCAGTGAAAATAGCTCCGCTTTACGATGCGCCGGTCGTACACACCAAGGATGCATCCATCAACGTAATTGTTGCCAACAAATTACTGAACAAAAACACGTATGGCGCATTTGTGGAAGATTTGAAAAAACGCCAGCATGACCTCAGGCGACAACATGAACAAAAAGAAACATTATTAAGTTTGGAAGAGGCACAGAAGCGGAAGCCGAACCTATTTTTATAAACCATTTAAAAACAGAAAACATTATGAAGAAACTACTTTTTATCGGTACATTTATGCTATGTACAAGTATCGCATTTGCCGAATTCAGTTTCGGAGTCAAAGCCGGTTATACCAGTTCAATCGGCATCGGGAATTTCAAGGAAGACATTAACGGTTACAACATGGGAAGCATCAAAAATGACATTGCAAACGGCTTCCATGCAGGTGTACTTTTCCGTATGGGCAAACGTGTGTATTTCCAGCCGGAACTATTGTACAATATGCAGAAAAATGATTACCAGTTTACCATTAACGACATCACCTATGACAAGAAAATCACATTCAGCACCATTGACCTGCCACTGTTAGCCGGTGTCAAACTCTTCGACCTGAAAATTATCAACATGCGGCTTGTCGCAGGCCCGAAGGTGCGCTTCAATGCAGGTTCGCTGTCCGAATTCAAAGATCCGAACGGGAACATACTGCCCGGCATAGAGGACCAATTCCGCAAGGCGAGTTTCGGTCTGGAAACCGGTGTGGGCATCGAATTGTTCAACTTGCTCAATGTGGATGTGCGCTACAATCTTATCCAGAACATAACAAAAGACATCAAACTGAACAACGTGGGTGAAGAAATAAAAAATTCGGCATACGACCCGCTCAACACATTCCTCATTTCACTGGGAGTCGTATTCTAATGCAATGAAACGGATCGGGTTGCTCTCGGACACGCACGGATTATTGGACGAACGCATTTTCGAGCACTTTTCCAACTGTGATGAAATATGGCACGCAGGCGACATCGGGTCGCCTGCCGTGCTTGAAAAACTCATGGAGTTCAAGCCGACACGCGCCGTCTGGGGAAACATAGACGGACATGATTTGCGCGCCATTCTGCCCCAGCACAACCGATTCGAGTTGGAAGGTGTTTCCGTATGGATAACCCACATTGGCGGTTACCCGGGCAAATACGATACCGCCGTGAAACCGGAAATATTCCTGCATCCGCCCAAGCTGTTTGTTTGCGGCCATTCGCACATACTGAAAGTGCGTTATGACCAACAACTCGGCTTATTGCACATCAATCCGGGGGCGGCTGGCAAATACGGTTTTCATTTAGTCCAAACGATTGTACGTTTCGAATTGAACAATGGAAGTGTGGATAATCTGGAGGTAATCGAGTTAGCTTCACAGAATGACAAATTGTAACCAAGAATAGCCATTTTTCCCAAAAACATCCAGGCATATCACCGACCAATTGTTAAAAAACATACGTTTTCAAATACATAATGTGTTGAAGAACATGTTTTAGGGTATTGCGCAAACAAAAAAATAACCGTTACTTTGTAAGCGTTAACTAAAAGCAACACAATCTTTTTTATACCTTAAAAAACTAATGCCTATAGAACGGGGAACTTTGTGAAAAGTTCCCCGTCCTGTTTTTATAAAAAGTCCTATGGGATTTTGCGCCAATAACAACTGGTTTGTCAACACATCCTTTTTCCAAAGGCTTGTTAAAACTGATTTTCCCGCACAAGCGGAAAAATCCAGATAAAAAGCGAAATCACAAAACAAATAGCGGAATCAGATACATTCCAGTAACAAGGCAATGTCATCCGCATCAATCCCTTGCTCTCTCAGGCAATCCATATCCTTGATAAGTGAACGGCGGAAATCAGCCAATGATTTACTTTCCGATTTACTGCGGCGGTACAGACTGATCGCATCTGCCCTGTTGCCCATGCAAAACAAATTATGGGCGGCATTCAAACAATCTTCCGAAGTAGGCCTATTTGCCAGCACTTTATCCCAATACTTCTTCGATTGCCCATAATTTCCCATAACGAAAGAGCACCAGGCCAAAGCCCGCCAAACTTGCATGTCTTCCGGATATTCTATATCCAATTTATAGTACAAGTTCAACGCTTTGTCATACTGCTTCAATTCCAGATAGCACAATCCGGTATTCAACAGATTTTTCTTGTCATCCGGCTTCAGCTGGGCCACACTCGAATAGTAACACAAAGCATTCTCTATCTTGCCTTGCAACCGTGAGCAAACTGCCATCCTTTTCAATGTCCAAACATTGTCAGGCATAATCAAATCCGCGCGTTCATAGGCATACATTGCCTCCGTCAAGTCGCCGATCTGCTGACAGGAATAGCCTATTTTCTGATATAACTCTGCCGTCGGGAAGTCGTTCTCCAAATCACGGAAGAGTTCCAAAGCCTGCACGTAATGCTTTTTTGCAAAATAGAAACTTGCAATATCCAGCCGGTCGGGACCATCGCTAAAAAAGTACTCGAAAAAACGTGTTTTATGCAATGTCAAGGCATAAACGAACATATCTTCAAAGTCGTTCCTGTGCCGATGCAATTTAAAAAAGCGGTATAAATCCTGTACGTATTGGTTGGAAACCTGCGCACCAAGGTTTGAAACAACCGACTGTTCATTCATTTGCTCGCTCAATTGTTCCATTTCCGCATTCAACGACGTCTGCATGGCCTTCTGCTGTGCAAGCGGCATTTGCCGAAGGGCATAACAAAAGGCATATTTGTCGGAATTACACAGGACATTGCTTTTTATGAATGCGGACAAGATTGTTTTACCGGAATCAGCAAACAACGAAGCTATGTCCGAGAAATCCTTATCGAAAAGCATGAACCAATGGCTTGTCTGCTCAAAAAAGGGCAATGAACGCAAAGCCGAAAAAGTACCCATATACACGTCGGCACCTTCCATTTGCAATTCAGTCAGTTCACGCAACTTTTTCCCGATTCCGCTTTCTTCCAAAAATTCCGCCCATTCAGGATTAGGCTCCTCAATATCTTCTATTTTCAGGAATGCTTCATTATTAAGTTTTTCGCGTAAACGCGGATTGGCTTTCAGCATTTCCGGAATAATCTCGTTTTTAAGTTTTTGCGATATTTCTTCTGTCTGCGCAGAGCGGATAATCTGTGAAACCACCGTTTTCGCTATATCGGTCATCCCCTGTTGTTCCGACAACAAATGCAAACGGGCGGATAAATCCGGATACAATCGCATACGGCTGTCATATTTTGCTGATAAAAAGCATAAACCGACCCATGCCCGGGCACGTACATATTTGTTCAATTGCATGCAACCATCTAGCAAAAGGAGCATCTTTACCAATGAAAAACGTCTCCATAAGCTCAATGTCAAAGCCGTCACAGCCAAACATTTTTCATTATTCCCAAAATCCGGTCGAGTAGTCAATTCTACATAAAAATTGCGTAGTTCTTCCGAATACACATCGCGCAACCACAAGGAATCAAACAATTGTCCCAAGGTTTCTTCATAAACCAAGCGGGAAACAACACCATCGTAAAAATCGGAAAGATTACGCAACATGTGTCCCGGCTTAATTCCAATGGCCCGTTGTTTGAACTGGCGCATTTGGACATAATCGAACAGGACCGAATCGCGTTCCTGGATTTCGGCATTCACTTGGTCCGCCAATTCATACAGGCCGACCAACAATTTATCATATACTTCCTTGCGCCGCGGGTCTGCAACATTACGGACAAAATAGTCCAGTAAAAAGCGATAAGTCGTCTGCAAATTCTCAAACTGATCGGCATACAAGCCCGACTTTGCAGCCGTCATCCATTGCTGCAATTCCCCAAAGGCTTTATTGAGCTGTTTGTGCTCAATACAATACGTTATTTTTCTATACGGAGTCAAACGTTCAAATTTAGTCGGGTTAACCTAAACGGCTGATTTTCACCAATCGGCTTTCTTCCAGAATTTTTATTTTCCGGCCGTCAATACTGATAATGCCTTCCGATGCGAAATTGGACAATGTACGTATCGCGTTCGAAGTCGTCATGTTTGACAAATTAGCCAAATCTTCACGCGACATGTACATGCTGATGGTCGCGCCATCTTCTTCCAAACCATAACTTTTCTTCAAGAACAACAACGCCTCGGCCAGGCGGCCGCGGATGTGTTTCTGGGTCAGGTTTACGGAACGCGTGTCGGAAGCGCCCAAGTCCTTGGCCATCTCGATAAGGAACAGATAACAAAATTGCGTGTTGTTTTTCAGCAAAGTCAAGAAAGCGTTTTTCGTCACCATGTACACCGTAGAAAGCTCAAAAGCACAGACGCTGGTATTATAGGTTTCATCGGCAATCATTGCCCGATAACCGAAATGTTCAAAAGGTTTCAGCATACGTATGATTTGGTTCCTGTTGCTGACACCTTCCTTAAACACTTTTACTTTCCCTTTGGTCAAAACCATCATGTGGGTGGGAAGTTCACCCTCGCAATGAATCAGTTCGTTTTTCTTAAAATAGTGTACTGTAACATTCTCTTCCAAGAATTCTTTCTCTTCGGGGGTAAGTACAGCCCACACGGGTGATAATTCCCATAATTTTTTTTCTTCCAGGTTTTGTTTGCGTCCCATGTTGCTGTATAGCTATGTTTAATAATTATGTTATTCGGCTACTTTTGTATCTTGCAAAAATAAACTATTTCCCGTGAATAACAAAATTATTTTTCCGCCCAAACTATCAATCCCGTACCTTCATGATTATGCCCGTAAACATCCAAAAGATTCAGAATCAAGCATGGGATAGCGACTACTAAATAATACAAGAAGACCACAGGCAAAAGCCATTTGGAAAAATTCAACGACAAAATGGGGATTTTCATGGACAATATCCATGAAATGTGCCCATATAAGCCATATGAATAGGTCGTATATATTTTCCCAAATCCTGCACGTTTCAATTTGGCCGTAATATCTTCCACGCTGTATCCATTACGCACATGCTCGCCGATAAAAGATTCTTCATGCTCGTCATGGACATCGGAACCGCCCAAATCGGAAGGCGTGGAAATAAGCAAACAGCCGTCCGGCTTCAAAGCCCGGTAAAAATTGCATAACACCTGCTCATCCTCCTCTATATGTTCCATAACATCGACATTCAGAATAAAATCATACATATCCTTATCAGACAAGGCGAGCAAATCCGCACATGCAAAAATGGCATTCGGTTTATTTATCTGCATAAAGAAACGATTGCAATCTATCACTTGTTCCTCCTTCACATCGATTCCTTGCAAAAAACATTTTGGGAACTTGGAAACCAGCCAATAACTGTATTGCCCGAAACCCATACCAGCATCCAGAAAATGCAACGCCTCGCTTCTACGTGAATACAACTTCTTTTTCACTATACGTTTTACATGCCATGCCCGTAGCAACAGCACATCCAAAAATTTATAGAAAAAGATACGCAACATGGGTGTAGTATTGAAAATTTTACCCAAACTTTTCTTGATCGGATCGTAATTCATAGTCATGCATATTTCAGAAACAGGACAAAAGTAAGAAAATTATCCGAAATAAAAACCCATTACCATTTGCTGAACATTATAATAACAAGCAATAGAGCACAATGATAAATGGAAAATAGAAAAACACCATGAGCACAAAAATGGCAATGTTCAAAACAATCTTTTCATTATAAGTAATTTGTAAAAAATAAAGCATATCTGTATTGTAAAAGAACGATATCTGCCAAAATACTACAGTGCCCATTTTCGAGAATTCATGACCTGTCTGGACAATGTAAAATATTTCTGAAATAGTTTTGTATGTAAAAAAATATACTTACTTTCGCACAAGTTTTTGGAGGATCTTATCCTCAAAATACGAATGGAAAGTTTAATTAAAAAATAAAATTACCATGGAAGAAAAAACGAGATACTCTGATGCAGAATTGGAAGAGTTCAAGGCATTAATCCTTGAAAAGTTAGCCAAGGCACAGCAAGAATACGATGGTTTGAGAGCGGCAATTGCCAACACGGGCAATGATGTCATGGATACATCGCCTACATTCAAAGTTCTGGAAGAAGGTGCTACTACACTGAACAAAGAAGAAGCCGGTCGGCTAGCACAACGGCAAATGAAATTCATACAACACCTGCAAGCGGCATTGGTACGTATAGAAAATAAAACATACGGAATTTGTCGGGAAACAGGGAAACTGATCCCCAAAGAACGTCTGCGCGCCGTACCACATGCTACGCTAAGCATTGAAGCAAAAGAAGGGAAATAAATAATTATTGACAAGAAAATATGCCAATTGGCCAATAGACTTTGGCGTAATTGGCATATTTCATATCAAAATCATAAAAACGACATGAAACTTTCCGCAAGATTTTGGACAATTTTCATTGTAGTACTTATTTTGGCAATTGACCAAATCGTGAAATTTTATATCAAATTACATTTCCCGCTTGGCGGATACATTGAAGTGTTCCCTTGGTTTCAAATCTGTTTTGTCGAGAACAATGGGATGGCGTTTGGTTGGGAAATGGGAAGCAAATTGTTTTTAACTCTGTTCCGGATTGTGGCTATCGGTGCTTTGTGCTATTACATTCACCGCCTTATACGACAGCAAATGCGGATTGGTTTCATAATCACCATCGCTTTGGTATTGGCTGGAGCTATCGGAAATCTAATAGATTGTTTGTTTTACGGTCTGATTTTCAGCGAAAGCTCTTTCAATCAAATTGCAACTTTGTTCCCCGAAGGAGGTGGATATGCTCCATTTTTCTACGGTAAAGTTGTGGACATGTTATATTTCCCACTAATACACAATGCAGCAGGAGAAGTCCTCTTTTTCCGGCCTGTATTCAACATTGCTGACTCAGCTATTACCGTTGCCGTATTTATGATCCTTTTATTCTATAGGAAAGAACTCAATGAAAGTTTAGAAAAAGCTCCAAACGAGAAACAATAAAATAATGTCTGTTTATCGCAAACTACTATATTGTGTTCTGTTTCTGGTTGTACCAGTTGCATGCAATCGCCGACCAGAAGGTGTTCTGTCACGATCGACCATGCGCAAAGTTCTGGTTGATTTGCATAAAACAGATGGGCTCATTTCTGTTAAAAATTATCGGGGCGAACAAAAAAACGAATGTTATCAAAATGTTTTGATGAACTATGGCATTTCACAAGCACAATTTGATTCCTCTATCGTTTGGTATTCCAGCAAACCGAAAATCTTTGAGAAAATATACATCGATGTTTTAGAAGATTTACAAACAGAAAACGACTTCTGGGCTCATATTTTACAACAACAAAAAGCCCAAGAAAATATGCAAAGGCCAGAATTGGCCTTTCTGGATTCATTGATACCCCAGATATTGACACAAACTCCAGATTCACAACGCATATATCTGGATATTTTGCTCGGTAATTACCAAAAGCCGAAACAAGAACCATTCCCCATGCGCAGCATCTACAAAATCCAATTACAAGATAGCATATTCAAAGCGCTGCAAGACACGGCAAGACAAAAACATCCAAAAACAGACATTGGAAAAACAAGCCAGCGCGGATTTATCAAAAAAAAGGAAATGCAACCGAAGGAAATGGTTGCCAAATAAATTAAGCCATGAAAATCATGAGCCACTATATGTGTATCGATGTAACAACCATACGTCCCCGTATGATTGTTGAAATCGATGAAGTTGGCAATATCAAAGACTTGTTATCACTCGATGAAATGTCACACGAACCTGCCGCGACTATTTTTACAGATGGAGTGATATCAGGAGAACTGCTAACCCCTGTTTCCATAAATCCAGAAACAGATGCTTTTTCCGCTATAGCAGCGTGCACACGCCCCATCCATATTGGCGAACGCAATAAACTTCTTATCTGGAAAGAATTGGATTTAGCCGCACGCAAGTTCACCCCACAAACTTGTTTTTACGATCTTTGCTCATACGCCTTCTGAATTCGGCACACACGATAGCAGTAGCCGCAGAAACATTTAATGACTCGGAAGTCACGGCTCCCTGGGGATAATTCGGAATAAACACACGTTCCGATATACAAGTACGAACCGCATCGGATATACCTTTCCCTTCATTACCCATCACAATAATTCCATAATCAGTCAACGATTTCTCATAAATATTTTCGCCATCCAAGAATGTTCCGTACACCGGCACACCTGCTGCAGACTCTTCCCCCAAAAATGCCGGTAAATCTACATAGTGCACCTGCACGCGAGCCAAAGCCCCCATAGTTGCTTGCACAACTTTCGGATTATACACATCCGCACAATGAGGAGAACACAAAACATGCTTAATACCAAACCAATCGGCTATGCGCAAGATAGTGCCCAAATTCCCTGGATCTTGGATATTATCCAAAGCCAGACGCAAACAATCGCGCCCCATTTCCAACACTGATTCATCCACACGTTTCTCAAAAATAGCCAATACCTGTTGCGGTGACTTTTGGAGAGAAGCAGAAGCCAATTCATCTTGCGTTACTTCAAAAACTTCCATCGTTTGGGCTACATCATGTGTGCACAACCATTCAGGCAAAGCGGCCAACATACGGCATGGGAAACAAGACAACAATTCCGAAACCACTTTATCACCTTCTGCAATAAAAAGGCCTTCTTCATCACGTTTCTTTTTCAGTTCCAGCGAACGGATCAATTTTATTTTGGCTTTTGAAATCATCATGACAACTTTATTGCAAAACTACAAAAAATCAAATGAACTTGTCCAAAAACTGCAAAACATTTTTGGACAAACCCCCAAAAAATCAAAAGGGAGTTTTTATACATAATGACCGCAAACACATTAATAACTACACAACTCAACCAAATAACTGGACAAAACAATTAAAAATCCATATTTGTCTATATACAGAAAGACTTCCTTTAAATAACTTTGCAATATAAACATTCATTAAAACAGCGATAGCCAATTCGTTGGTAACCGCTTACGATGAAACCACCTTGTTTGTAAAGATAAGACACAATTATCATATACGGAGGCAGCTGAAAATCCGACGAAGAGTAGGCAATTAAATTACATTTTTATGGACAAATTAAAATCAGGCGTTATCCTTAACGAGGATGAAAAATTAATTGTTGAATTGGAAGCAGAACTTTATTCCACTTCACCCAATCCGATTGCCCAACTGATAGGCAAAATTCGTAAAATAATAGGATTGATACTGGGTTTCAAAATCGATGGTTTTATTGTGATAACCGACAAACGAGTGGTAGAAGTACGCAGAATGCGCAAATGTTATGTTTTCAATACAGATAAAGAAGTAAAATACTTACTTCCAAGTAGTGTAAAGGAACTTGGCTATTACAAGGAAACGACTTGTTTCGTATTCTGCCCCGCTTATCACTTATATTATGAATCATTCACCCAGCGGACCAGCATCCAGCTGACCACTGACGACGAATCTGAAGCTCAAAAAATAGTAGATGCGTTCTACAAAGCCATATCTTCAGCACAATAAAAAACAGAAATGAAGCGGATTAACACCATAAAACGCTATCTGTATCTTAACATCTATGCGTTCCTCCTGCTGGCAGCAGGAGGTTGCATAGGTTGTTTGGCTGTTTGGCGCATCAGCTTATGGCTCATTATCCCTCAGGCGATAATCGCACTCACATGCTTCCACAACGCCATGCGCATCTTATCTACTTGGAATGACAAGAAACGAAAATACGCGTTGTTAATGCAACGAAATGCAAACGGGATACGCCCCGATACATTTACGGATTACATGCAAGCACCTTGTGGTCGCGTATTGGCCAAAATAGTACTCAAAGATTTAGGATGCCCCGAACGCTACATGGAACTAAAAAAATTACGCAAACCATTGCACCAACGTATTTCCTGCAAACCGACTAAGACAGTCGTTTATATAAACAATGAAATATGAAAAAAATCATTCTTGCTACATCCTTCATAGCATTGCTTTTGGTAATCCTGCTTAGTTTTATCCCGACAATATGCAATCGTTACATGCAGTCGGCAATAAAAAACATTGAATCAAAGATAAATGTCATTGAACCAGATTTATACGACAAAACATTACCAGCAGGACAAATCCAATTATTGCTGGACGAACATCCTGAAATTTGCAGCGTATTAGGAAACCGTGTCATCGAATGGCAAGAAAATGCAGAAAACCTATCCATAGAAAGTGCATTATCCAACATTAGCAATAAAACATTGAATCGCATAAAAAGAATAACTATTTTTTTACAAATTGCCGTCATAGCCATATCCGCCATAGGCTTAATTGCGTTTCCCATGTACAAGAAGGAACGCACTGAATCAAAT
The DNA here is from genome assembly GCA_949282265.1 of uncultured Bacteroidales bacterium. GTDB lineage: Bacteria > Bacteroidota > Bacteroidia > Bacteroidales > Paludibacteraceae > CALUNA01. The sequence goes on from CASDOZ010000003.1 coordinate 47,260, forward strand.
GGTTCCACCCCAGGCATTCGTTTTGGAGAATAATCTTTTTCAGCCACAACACACAAAAAACATTGGACGAACTTACATACGAACAATAATTGCAGAGGAAAGCATATCCGCAAATATTTGGAATATCCCAGCAAACGATTATCTAAAAAACTATTACATAATCCGTTTGTGTCCTCGCGGAGTGTTCCAACTTCTTTATATTCCACGCATCAATCTCCATAGAAATAAGCGGCTGTTGCTCCTCCGTCTACCAGAAAGTCAGCTCCAGTGATGAACGTCCCCCGGTTGCTCATCAACAACTCTGCGACATTCGCCACTTCATCTGCCGTACCGGGACGACCTGCCGGACACCGGGTAAACATATCCTTGTAGAAATCGCCACGCGGCCCGTTGAACTCATCAAGGGCTAGCGGCGTGACGATGATGCCGGGTGAGATGGAATTGATACGTGCACCGCGCTTGCCCCACTTAACGGCTTCCGCCATGACGCGCTTCACGTTGCAACGCTTCGCCAACTGGTAGGCATGGAGCGTATCACGTATGTTACGAGGGTGCAAGACTTCAAGGTTCAACAGTTTTTCGGGCGGTGTACAGGCCAGTAGACGGTCTGTCTCCGCATCCAACGCAGGCAGGCGATACCCGGATTGGCTGGAAATGGTCACGCCTACACCGCCCGGCTTGATGACTTTCCCCACTTCCGCCAACAACACTGCCGTACCATACAAATCCACTTTCAGTATGGTTTCGATGGAGGCTTGTGAGGGCGAAACCCCGGCTGCATTGACGAACATCGCAAGCTCTCCGTATTGTTGTGCCGTATTGATCAAGGCAAGGATTGACTTTTGGGAAGACAAATCCATTTCGACAGGAACGGCATCGAACCCCGCCTTGTTCATCGTATCGGCAACCGCTACCGCATTTTCCAACCGCTTGTCGCCAACGACAATTTTCATTCCATATCCCATACGCCGGGCTATCGCCATTCCGATTTGTCCGGCACCGGTGAGAATCATTACGTCTTTCATCTTCGCGGCGTTTAATAATCCAACTTGTTTAACCAGTTCCTTACACTTTGCCGCGCCTCTTCCCGTTTGTTCTGAGCCGTGGTCCCCCGTACTGCCAAACCTTTCAGAACAGTGGAACCTTTACAAGCTGATTTCAGTCTGCTTTCCGTTCCGGACAGTCCGCTTCCATCATGGGTGCAGAACGGAATGACAGTCTTGCCATGCCAGTTGTGCTTCTCAATGAACGTATATACGGGCATAGGCATATCACCCCACCAGTTGGGGTAACCGATGAAGACGATGTCGTAATCCTCTACCGAAGCATCGCCCTGAATGGCAGGACGGGCCTTGTCGTTCAATTCATGCTTGGCGACCTGCGTACATTCCGTGTAGCCATCGGGATAAGGAATGACAGGCAGGATTTGGAAAAGTTTGCCTTTCGTTTCTGCGGCAATCATTTCGGCTATGATGTGGGTATTGCCTTTCTCGATATGTCCCACGTTATAATTTTCTCCGGTTCGTGAAAAGAACGCCACAAGTATTTTCCTTGTTTCCATGTTTTTCTCCTTTCTTTGAATGGTTTGGGCGCACGATGTGAATGGAAGTATAGCAAGCAACATCGTGATGACTGCAATTATTTTCTGTTTCATTATGTTCATTATGCGTTAGTCTAATGTTCGTTTGAAGAAATCTGTCAGCTTCTCCACTGCGGGATTGACGGCTCCGGGTTTGTCGTAGAGGTCTATGTGCGAATACCCTTGTACGGTAAACACTTCTTTGTCCTTTCCCGGCAGGGCTTTATAAAAGCGTTCGGTCTGCCATTCCGAATCGGCTTTGGCACCGACAACAAGCAATACGGGTTGTGTCAACAAATAGATATTCTCAATGGCGGAGAAAGCCATTTTGGTGGCTTGGCTGCGGCGCAGGTAAAAGTTGTCCGCACGTGGATGCCGTGCACGGGCCATGCGGTAGTATTCATATCCTTCACGGAAAGACGGAGCCGTGTTTTCATCCGGTTCAGGACACATATATACTTTCAACAGCTCCCCTCCACGGGCTTTTCGGGTACGCTGCTCGGACACATCTTCCAACAGTTTGATTTGATCCTCTACGCTTCGTCCGCGTAACCAGCCTTCCCGATTGGCGGCACCGATGTCGGCAGCACTGACGCCGGCAACGGCACGGATACGCCTTTCGGTCGGAGCAGTAGCCATAACATACCCGCCTCCGGCACACAGCCCGAGCGCACCGATGCGACGTTCGTCTACAAATGGAAGTGTGACCAGGTAATCCACGGCATAACGGATGTCTTCCACACGCTCGTATGGTGCTTCCGACCCATGGGGTGTACCGCCGCTTTCGCCTGCATACGTGGCATCGAAAGCAAGGGCCACAAAACCGTTTTCTGCCAGTCGGTAGGCATAGAGCCCGGCCGACTGCTCCTTAACGCTTCCGGCGGGATGTACGCTGATGACGGCGGGATATTGGCCGAAAGGAGCAAAGTTCTTTGGTAAAAACAGATTGCCTACCAGTACAATGTTGTTGCTCCGCAGGAAGGAAACCTTACGGACAATCACACCACTGGCCGTATCAACAGGCGTCACGACGTATGTTTCCGTCTGTGGTACGCCAGGTAACCCATCATTCTGCTGCGCCGTTGCTCCCGATGCGGCGAGCAACAAGGCAAATGTAAATAAGATGATCTGCTTCATATCGCTGATTTTAAAAGTTTGACCAAGGTACACGAACGAATGGAGACGACGCCCGTCCACTTTCATCTCACTCCATGGTTTTCATGTCAATCACGTAACGGAACCTGACTTTTCCGTTCAGCACATTCTCATAGGCAGCATCAATCTGCGTGTCCTTTGTCTTCTTATTGGTTTTCTGCCACAAAGGTAGACTGTATTTCCCAATCCGCTGTTATACAAAACACTGACTCCCTTCACAAAAACACGGATATTGCACCGCCCGGCATGGAAATGCCAGGAATGTTCCGTACCTTTGTTGCAACAACCCGAACGGATAACGATATGGAGCATACCTTATTGAACATAGAGACGGTGACTGAATACAACGACATGCTTGGCGTGGAAACCCTGCATCCGCAAGTCAGCGTGATAGACCTGTCGAAAGCCAGGCCCATGCGCCACATGCGACACACGTTCAGCTTCTACGTGGTGTTTCTGAAGGACGAGAAGAACTGCGACCTTATATACGGCCGCCAGCGATATGACTACCAGAAAGGCTCAGTCGTCTGCCTGGCTCCGGGGCAGGTCATCGGCATAGACGACACGGGCGAAGCCTTCCAACCGCAAGGCTACGCGCTATGCTTCCACCCCGACCTGATACGTGGCACGAATCTCGGACGTAACATCAAGGAATACTCCTTTTTTTCCTATGAGGTAAATGAAGCACTACATCTTTCTGAACATGAGCGAGTTATTTTCGTAGATTGTCTGACAAAAATCCAGGAGGAGCTACGGCACTCTATCGACCGGCTGAGCCAACGACTGATTGCGAACAACATCGAACTGCTGCTCAACTATTGCCTCCGCTTCTACGAACGCCAGTTCATCACGAGACAGAACGTCAATCGGGACATCCTGACCCGCTTTGAGGCCCTGCTCGACAACTACTTCACAGGCGACAACGCCCTGCATAAGGGGCTGCCCACCGTGAGATACTGTGCCGGCGAGCTCTGCCTGTCGCCCAACTACTTCGGCGACTTGATTAAGAAAGAAACAGGGAAGACCGCTTTGGAATGGATACAAAGCAAAATAATTGATATAGCCAAAGAACAATTGCTTATCCCAACAAATTCCATCAATCAAGTAGCCTACAATCTCGGCTTTCAATATCCACAACATTTCACAAGAGTATTCAAGAAAGTAGCTGGGACAACACCGAATGAATATAAAAGAAAGAATTAACACATAATACTTCTTTTAGCTATTACATATCCATTATTCTTGTGCCATTATATTACAAATAAACAAATTAGAACAAAATAACAACATACAACACAAACCTGTTGTTTTTATGTTTCTACTGGATAAAATCTAAAAAGTATTTTTCGACTTCATCCCGCTTTAAGTTATTTTTTTATCCTTCCCTCAAAATCAACAAATTCCTATCAACTTCATAATCTTCAAATTTATTTGCTCAAATACAACCTTTTACTGCAATTATCTCACAGATTTTCCGTAATTTCGCAACCAAATTCACGCAGACTATCTGGTTCCAGTATGACCCAAAAACACTTTTTCTTTCTGTGTTGCCTATCGGTAGCTTTTTTTGTTACGGGTTGCCGTTCAACTAAATATATTCCGGAAGGAAAATATCTACTGGATAAAGTTGTCATAAAATCAGATACTAAAGATATTACCCAAGGAGAAATAAAAAATTATCTTCGCCAAACACCCAATTCATCACTACTTGGTATTTGGAAACTCCAATTAGGAGTATACAACATGTCTGGTCCTGATACCACAAAATGGATAAACCGTACATTGCGTAAAATGGGCGATGCACCGGTCATACTAGATTCTACCCTCACAGACGCATCTATTACCCAAATTGAAAAGTTCGCACAAAACAAAGGATATTTCAATGCGAGTGTTAATTCGTCCGTAACCACGAAGAAGCAAAAAGCGACCGTTACATATAACCTTAAAGCATACGACCCATACATACTAAATCATTACAACATAAGCATCGAACAGCCAGAATTAAAACGAATCGCCTCTGACAGTAGTCGCGCACTGATAAAGCCTGGCATGCAATTTAATGTAAACCTATTAGATGCAGAACGAACGCGCATTACTAACCGAATGCGTAGGATCGGGTATTACAATTTTGAAAAAGATTATCTTAATTACATTGCAGACAGCACAAAACAATCAAGGAAAATAGATTTGACCTTGGAACTTCGTGACTACGTACGCAATGCCAACGACTCCATTTTAGAACGAATTTTTAGACAATACACCATTCGGGAAGTAATCATACACACTGGTTTTGAACCGGGCAAACACATGGCCGACGATAATAAAATAGATACGATAAGACATGGGAACTATTTAATCTCATATGGCAATAAGCGTGATTTACGGGTAGAAACACTGATTAATAACTGTTACATCGTCCCAGGGGAACTATACAACGATATTATGGTTGAACGTACTTATTCTGCCATGAACAGCCTTGGCCCCGTCAAGTATGTCAACATCACATTTGCTGAAATCATACCTGGCTCACTTGACTGTTTTATTGTCATAACACCGGCCAAGCCAAAATCGTTTTCCGTGGAAGGCGAAGGCACATTCTCTGCCGGAGATTGGGGTATTGCCAGTAACATAGGTTTTACCCACCGGAATATTTTCAAAGGCGCCGAAACATTCTCCATACAGGGCCGTACAGCCTATGAATGGCGTGATGTCGGCAACACATTCGAAGCAAGTGGCGAAGCCAAGCTCAATTTTCCTAATTTGCTGGTACCATTCACATCCGATGATTTTAAAAAGAACACACGCGGCAACACGGAATTCAACATGGTATATAATTATCAAAACAGACCCTTGGAATATACACGCATGATCGGTGGACTTGGAATGAAATATACTTGGTCGCGCCGATACTCGCCATTCCGCCATTCATTAGACATTTTTGACCTGAGTTACGTATATCTGCCTTGGCTTTCGGACGAATTCCGCGAAGAATTTATCAACGATGGTTCTATTCTGAAATACAGTTACGAGGATCACTTCATAATGCGTACCGGCTATTCTGCTTCTTACTCCAACTATAACCCCGGGCGTCCTCTACGGAACTACTATACGGCACGTTATGGCATTGAAACTGCAGGAAACCTTTTATATGGGGCAAGCTATTTGTTCAAACTCAAACCAGCTGATGATGGCTCGTTCAAAATTTTCAACATACGCTATTCACAATACGTCAAATTCGATGGAGACATTGCCTATCATCAAATCTTCGACGAAAACAACCGTTTTGTATATCATGCATCTTTCGGTATAGGAATACCATACGGCAATGCGTCTTCATTACCGTTTGAAAAACGGTATTACAGCGGTGGAGCTAACAGTGTCCGCGGGTGGTCAGTACGCACGCTCGGTCCCGGTACATACCGGCGTAGTGGTAATCTTATTGATTTCAACAATCAGTCTGGTGATATTAAACTAGACCTCAATATAGAACTACGTTCTAAATTATTCTGGCTATTAGAAGGTGCTTTGTTTCTCGATGGAGGCAATATCTGGACAATCCGCGAATATGAAAGTCAACCAGGAGGCGCTTTCAAATTCAATTTTTTTTACAAACAAATTGCATTGGCATACGGTATCGGCCTGAGATTTGATTTTTCATTCTTTGTCTTTCGCATCGACTATGGCATAAAATTATACGATCCGGCCTTGGAACGTCGCGACCGATGGCGTAACAAGCCAACATGGAAAGACGACATGGCATTCCATTTTGCTATTGGTTATCCGTTCTGACAACAAAAAATTCTATATGTTGCAATCTTTCCTAATACCCAACGTTTTAGAATGTGGCTGTGACGAGGCTGGACGTGGTTGTCTGGCAGGTTCCGTTTTTGCTGCAGCAGTTATTTTACCGCCTGATTTCACCAACGAAGAGTTAAATGATTCCAAGCAATTGACAGAGGCTCAACGATATCGATTAAGACCCATTATTGAACAAGCAGCCACGGCTTGGGGAATCGGTGAAGTTACCGCCCAAGAAATCGATGAAATAAATATCTTGAATGCCTCCATTCTGGCCATGCACCGCGCAATCAACCAACTGAAAATACAACCAGAACATATTATCGTCGATGGAAATCGTTTTAAACCATATAAATTCATTCCCTACCGGACTATCGTGAAAGGCGATGCCAAATTCTTGTCCATTGCCGCTGCATCTGTGCTGGCAAAAACTTATCGCGATGACTATATGCAACAACTACACAAGGAATTTCCCATGTATCATTGGAACGAAAACAAAGGCTATCCAACGAAACAACACCGTATGGCAATACGACAATATGGTTCTTGTGCATATCACAGAATGAGTTATAAATTGACATAACGATTGAAATAAGCAATCCCGTATTTCCCCCATTTGGTTAAAGTGACTTCCCAAAAACATGACCCTACCGCAGATAAACAAAAAATGACAAGTACGCAAAAGCAAATAGGCATATCCTATTCGCATCAATATTAGTATTGAATATCCAACGACTTTTTTCTATTTTTGCGACAAATGAACCACAAATGCCATTTTAATACTTAGAAACATGGATGTCCGTATTGAACCAACATGGAAAGCTGTTTTGCAAGCTGAATTTGACAAGGATTATTTTATCCGTCTGACTGATTTTGTCCGCCAAGAATATAAAACGACACAAGTTTTTCCACCATCACATTTGATTTTCAATGCTTTCGACAGTTGTCCGTTTGACAAAGTCAAGGTAGTAATTATAGGACAAGATCCGTATCATGGTGTCGGACAAGCCCACGGGCTATGCTTTTCTGTGAATGATGGCATTGAGTTTCCGCCCTCGCTGGTCAATATCTTCAAGGAAATAGAACGTGACTTGCATAAACCAATGCCCCAAAGTGGTAATTTGCAACGCTGGGCTAACCAAGGCGTATTAATGTTAAACGCTACACTGACCGTACGTGCACATCAAGCCGGTTCTCACCAAAACAAAGGCTGGGAAACTTTTACTGATGCAGCTATTCAGGCTTTGGCTTCCCAGCGTGAACATATTGTTTTCATGCTTTGGGGAAGTTATGCACAAAAAAAAGGGTCGGTAATCGACCCTCAAAAACATCTGGTTTTAAAAACCGTACATCCATCGCCGTTGTCAGCTTTCCGCGGATTTATTGGTTGCGGGCATTTTTCCGCCGCCAACAAATATCTCACGGAACACGGCTATGCGCCAATAGATTGGTAATCTCACTTGTCCACGATAAGCATGGCATCGCCATAATCACCAAACTTGTATTTTTCCTTGATGGCAACATCATAAGCGTGCATGACATTTTCATATCCACCAAAAGCCGCTGTCAACATCAACAAAGTAGAATAAGGCTGTTGGAAATTGGCTACCATACAATTGGCCACAGTGAAATCATAAGGTGGAAAAATAAATTTGTTCGTCCAACCGTCGTATGCCTTTATATGCCCATCCGTACCAACAACAGTTTCCAAGGCCCGCATGACATCCGTGCCAACCGCACAAACATTATTCCCACGGGCATGTACTTCATCAATCTTGTCCACCAATTCCTGGCCAATGAACATTTGCTCGGAATCCATTTTGTGTTTGGTCAGATCCTCAACATCTATATTCTTGAAGTTCCCGAGACTTACATGCGAAGTCAAGAATGCTGTGTCTATACCTTTGATTTCCATTCGTTTAAACAACGAACGGCTGAAATGCAAACCCGCTGCTGGAGCAGCTACGGCTCCTTCATTCTTGGCAAAAATCGTTTGATAACGCTCCTCATCTTCTGGCTCCACCGGCCTTTTAATGTTACGCGGAAGCGGTGTCTCGCCCAAAGCAAACAGACTTTTGCGGAATGTTTCATAATCGGAATCATACAAAAAACGCAAGGTACGTCCCCTGGAAGTCGTATTGTCGATTACCTCCGCTACAATGGAGTCATTATTCCCGAAATACAGTTTGTTACCTATCCGGATTTTACGCGCAGGCTCAACCAGCACGTCCCAATAACGTAATTCACGATTCAATTCCCGCAAAAGGAAAACTTCTATCTGGGCACCTGTTTTTTCCTTATTCCCATATAAGCGCGCCGGAAACACTTTAGTATCATTCAGGATAAACAAATCATGCTCATCAAAATAATCGATAATTTCATGAAAGATCCGATGTTCTATTTCACCCGTCTTGCGATGCAGCACCAACATGCGGCAATCATCCCGATGTTCAGCTGGATATTGGGCGATTAATTCCTCCGGTAATTTAAAAGAGAATTGAGATAACTTCATATTACTTATTGTATTTAATTAACATTCCTATCTGCGTAGAGCATTTTTTCAAAAGATTCGACCGTCAAGCAATCTTCCACATGGAAAGAACCGACGCGCGTTCGTTCCAATGCCGTCAAGTGTGCGCCCGAACCCAAAGCCTTTCCTATATCGCGCGCCAGAGCACGTATATATGTCCCTTTGCTGCATACGATACGGATGGTCAAGTCCATTTCATGGAAATCAAGCAACTCAATTTCGTCAATAACCAACAGTTTCGGTTTGATATCCACATCCTCGCCTTTCCGTGCGTAATCATACGCACGTTTGCCATCAATCTTCACAGCAGAATAAACCGGCGGTATCTGCCAGATTTCACCCGTGAAACGGGGCAAGGTCTGTTCTATCAACTCCCGCGTAATATGTTCCGTCGGATATGTGGCATCTATGTCATGTTCCAAATCAAATGATGGAGTGGTCGCTCCCAACCGTATTGTAGCCACATATTCTTTGGTCGCATATTGGAACGAATCTATCAATTTCGTCTTCTTACCTGTACAAATAACCAAAACACCCGTCGCCAAAGGATCCAACGTACCCGCATGACCAACCTTCAATTTCTTCTCGCCTATATGCCTGCAAATCATCCAACGGACTTTGTTTACCAAAGCAAACGATGTCCATTTGTACGGTTTGTAGAAACACAATACTTCCCCTTCCTTAAAATCCATGAATTATATGAAAGAATATATGATAGCAAACGCCCCGGCAAGAACACAATATATGGCGAAATAAATCAGTTTCCCTTTTTTCACTAAATTAATCATGAACTTGCAAGCAAAGCATCCGGCAACGAAAGCTGACAAAAAACCGACAAGCAACGATGACAACGGAATACCCAAGCCAAGGCTGCCACCTTGGAGCAAATCTATAGTTTCCAATAAGGCTTCCCCTAAAATCGGGATCAAGACCATCAAAAACGAGAATTGCGCAATCGTTTCTTTCTTATTACCAAGGATCAAACCAGTTGCTATAGTTGTTCCCGAACGAGAAAGACCCGGCAAAACAGCACATGCCTGCCCTATGCCTATAATAAATGCATCCAAATAAGATATAGTCTCTTTTTTACGTGGTTTTGCAAAATAAGCGAATGTCAATAAAATGGCTGTTACAACCAGACAGCAACCCACGAGAAGCAAACCGGAACCGAACAAAGCCTCCACCTCATCCTTAAAGAACAGGCCTACTATCATCACCGGTATCATAGAAACCAATATTTTGGCAACATATTCTTTTTCTTCATTCCATTGCCACGTTGAGAACGTACCCTTAAAAAGACCGACAATCTCTTTCCACAAAATCACTATCGTACTCAAAACAGTTGCGGCGTGTACGACAATCGCAAATGTCAGATTATCCTCACTTGCGCTCCCCAACAAGGCCTGCCCAATTTCCAAATGCCCGCTACTACTGACCGGCAAAAACTCGGTCAAGCCTTGCACCAGACCCAAAACCAATGCTTCAAACCAACTCATTTTTCCTTTTTCTTATATAAAATAGCAATTATCATAAAGACAAAACCGGCAAATGAAATCATGGGACCGACCGTAACATGCCGCGCAGAAAAAATAGCAGGATTATACTCCGACCCACTCTCAACACCAGACATAATAATGAAACCGGCTACTATGATTACAAATGAGATAGCTATAAGTATCATATTGGTTTTACCCAAATTGAAAAAATTATTTTGCTCCATAATTTGTATGGTTAAATAAATAGTTTATCCGACTTTTGTTTTAAATATAATATAAATCATCCGTTTTCAGGCGTATATATTTGCCGACAGCCCAATAGGAAGAAAAAAACGTAATGAACAATCCCACTGCTATCAAACCCGCAGCAAGAATGGCTAAAGAAATATAATCAACAGAAACAAAAGCAATTCCAAGCTCCTGCCGTAAATAGTAGCCAGCACCGGCCAACAGGCCCAATGCCAATAACGATGCAACAAAACCGACCAACATGTGCTTCCGTACAAACGGCGCACGGATAAACCATGGAGTCGCACCGACCAAACGCATTGTATGGATAATAAAACGCTTGGAATAAACACTCAAACGAATGGTATTGTTAATCAGCACCAACGAGAAGACAAGCATCAACACGGCAAAAGCCGACAAAATCCACGATATGATACGGACATTCTTATCTATGGCGTTTATCAATTCCTGATGATAAATAATACGCTTAATGCCGGTGAAAGGTTTCAATTTGGTTTCAATCATCTGGATGCTGTCCACATGCGCGTAATCAGCATTCAAGGCAACTTCCAACGATGCCAGCAATGGATTATATCCTAAAAACTGGGCTGGATCTTCACCCAATTCAGTAATATATTCCTGCAAAGCCTCTTCCTTGGATATATATGTTACTGATTTTGCATAAGCACCCACAGTCAGCATACGACTAATGCGTTCCACTTCCGGCTGACCGACACTGTCGTTCAACACAAGGGACAAAGAAACCTTTTCTTTTAGTTCTTCGCTGATACTGTTGGCACACAAAAAAATAGCACAAACCAAACCCACCAAGAACAACACCAGTGTAATACTGATTGTTGTTGTGAAATACATATTAAAAAAATTATGCCTGTTCTTTCTCATAACGGTTTATGGTTTTCGTCTTCATGCAAAAAAAGGCAACCCGAAGTTGCCTTCCAGATAAAAGGAAGAATTAATTCTCCCATAAATCCTGTTCAAAATTGAGCAGTTCCGTTTCAATCCGTTTCTGTTCTTTCACGGCATCTTTTTCCGTAATAGCATAGTTCAGCAACATCCGGCTGTACATATTACTATCCCCTAGCAGATAGCTGAAATACAACTTCTTCAAGAAAAATTCATCATAGGTTACCCTCGCTTTGTCGTTACCATTGGGAATAACCACCTGTTGTGCCAAATAAGGTCTAAACTGGTCATATGAAACCCAGAACAAAACAGATTGCCACAAATACTGCATGATATTGTTATCTACCAGATTTACCCTTTCAGAATGCAAAGGGGCAATAGCCAATATCTTGGAATATAACCGCGATGTGTGCTTGTCGAAGAAATAAACTTCCTGCACAAGGAATTTCACCTGATTCCGCACATAACCATCATAAGAATAATTATTAAAAGACAATTTATTGGACACCGAATCATAATTCAACAGGAAATCCCCCGACGTACTTATATTCCAATCTGTATCGTCACTCAAAGGGTCACCTGTCATTAAAATACTTGCTATCTCCTGGGGTGCAAGTGGATTCACAAAAGATGGTTTTATATCATCCGGCAACTTCCGATAGACAGGCAAGCCATCTGTAATAGCATCCAACAACAATCTAAAAAGACTTTTATACTCAGGATCATCCGACTTTACCGGAAAATACAATTGGAAATTTTGTTTGTAGCGCATATCTATAATGCGATAGACAACGCGAGCCCACACGACATCATCTGCACGATGATAAGTTGTTATCAACGTATCGGCCAGTTGGCTCAATTCCACGGTTTCCGCTCTGATTCCCCCTTTCTCATCAAAGAAAGACAAGGATTCTTGCGCTCCTGCGAATAAAGTTGTGCCCAACAAAAGCACTATCAAACTCCATTTTTTCATATTCATTCTATTTTATCCCTGTACGCGACAGGTGTTTATTGCATTTTCAATGGTATTGCGCTCAAACGCTGTTCCTTACCATCCGGGCCAGCTGCTTTGATATTAACGATATTGACCAAAGCTCCTTTTTTCAACTGTTTCAACTGTTGCAATTGGGCTGCTGTGAATTTATTACCTCTTGCCTCTGTTGTTCCGTAATCCGTCATCAACGTAAATCCGGTAATTTTAAAGTCCAGATTTAGCAAACCATCCGGTCCATAACTGGCTTCGAGAAATGATGTCCCGTTAATCAAAGCACTCCGAGGAATATTACCTTCATTATACATTTTATTTTCTCCAGCATTCAAATACGCCATTGGTTTCGGCAATGCTTTTACACGATATACACTACTGCCCATAGACTGCATCTTACCATCTACCTCGGCAGAAACTTGAATCGTAACTTCCTTGTTTGAACCTTCGGGACGTATAATCCATCCTTTGCCCGACTGACGGCACACAGCTCCAACAACATTGACCTTGACTTTGTCACTTGAAACGCCCGGTACCGACACACTGAATTTGTTATCATATCCGCGATATACCACATTCAAGTCCGTGTTGGAAATAGTAACACTGGGTTCTCCTACGATATATTCGCTTTTAAATGGATATTGCGCTATAGAACCATCATTTTTCTGCAACTGAATATAGCCAGAATAATTGAAAGAACCCGTACTACCGCATGAAACTTCATAAAGCCCATTTGCATCCAATTCTCGCGAACCGACATATATCTGCGGAACCTTGGTAGAATCGACGGCCGACAAAACTATTTGGGCGCTATACTTACCACCTTTAATCACATATTTCGAATTCGGAACGACCAAAGCCTCGATTTTATTTACACGGAAATCCAACGCATCCGTCTGATTTTTCAAATAGTTAATCAAATCCGCTTCAACAGAACGAATATCATTTTGGATCTTAGTCAAAATAGTAACAGTTGCTCCCAATGGCATACTTTCAAATATGCTGTATTCCCATGACATCATTTCACCTGAGTGCGAACTCCGGCGATCTGGCGTTTCAAAAATCACCTCATAACGTCTTGCCCTTGCTGAATCATTTGTTACAAAACTAATAAGAAAGTCTTTGTACTCAGCCATCTTTTCTTTCAACTCAGCTCCGTGGCGTTGTACCAATGCATAGGTACCGGTAACATCTGTATTCGAAAGGTTGACAATAACTTCCAGATTAGGATCTGTTTCATCCCCATCTGCCATCTTTACCATCTCATACTTAAAGTTCTGAATATAATTAAAGAAAGTGTCTGATTTCAATTTTACCTGTGTTGCCTTATCCAACCATTCTTTGGTCTTCTCCGGATTTTGCTCATAAATATATTGAAACTCATCATACAAAGTTTCATTTCGCATATCTGTGGCTTTGATCGTCGTCCGCAGACTTTCATCTACGAGCAAAAATCCATTCAATACATCAGCAGACACATTCAGTGCCAACATAGCCGTCAGCACCAAATACATCATACCGATCATTTTTTGTCTCGGGGTTTCCGGACAATTCTTTGCTCCACTCATTCTAACTCTCCTTTTAACTCAAAGCATTCAACATATTGCCATACACTTTATTCAAATCGGCAATTTGTTCAGACAATTTACTAATCCCAAGCTGATATTTTTCACTTTCCTTAGCCGTCATAGCAACCGACTGTTGAATTTTGCTTGCCTCTGCACAAATCTGCTCTAAATGCCCGGATACCATCTTTACTTTCTCCTGTTGTTGTCCAAACAATTCGCTTTGTGCTTGGATATTCTTTAACTGCAATTCATATACAGAATTCAAAGAAGAAAGATTTGCATTTACTTTATCAATTTTTTCTGCATATGTATTCGTTTCTGCAACAATCTTATTCATATCAGCCGTTATTGTCTGATAAGATGTTTCCAAATCTTGTGTTACTTTATTCAACCGTTCCTGTGAACCAGCGAATTTTTCAGTTGCTGTATTAGCGGCATCAATAGTTTTGGCAAACTTGTCTGCTGGTTCTACTAAAGAAGAAGACAATGAGGATAATTGTTCAGTAGTTGTAACCAAACTTTTAATACCAGTAGACAATTTCTTCATATCATTAGGATCCAACTCAGGAATTGCAATATTAGCGGCTACATTAACCTTAGCTTCTGATTGTGGAGTGGTAAGGATACTGTTATTTGCGACTCCCAACATTTCCGCTCCGGCCGAGGTCAAAGGCTTCGGGCTTTTACCTGTCAATGCAGGAAATATATTCTCCCATTTATATTCGACATGGGGTTTATCAAATACACCTATAGCAAAAAGGACTGCTTCTGTAAGCATTCCTACCATCAGCATAGCACCAGCCCCTGGAAAATGCATAATTTTAAACAAAGCACCTATGATAACGACAGACGCACCCAAACTATAAACCGCGCCTATACCACGTTTCACAGGATCACTCTCATACCATTCGTAAAAATCGAATTTCTTTTTTTCTTTCTTTTCTGACATGTTGTTGTTATTTATAATATTGAATCAATCTAGATTTATTCGCCCATATAAGAACGGACGCAACGGAAACCTATGTACGAACGACTTTCATACTGGTATTCGTATGAGCGTGAACCACATTGCAAGAAATAAGCTATGTCTTTCCACGAACCACCTTTAATAACCTTGCGTTTCAACATCGGGGCTTCATTCTTCTTGGCGTTGTATTGGAAACTCGGGTTAATATCCGAGACCCAAGCGTTCAAGCTCGGATTGTAAGCAGTGGAAGTCCATTCCGACACATTGCCTGCCATATCATACAAGCCATAATCATTCGGTTTAAAAGTACCGACTTTCATGGTCATTGCACCCGTATCTTCTGCATAATTACCACGGTAAGGCTTGAAATTTGCTAAGAAACAACCTTTAGCATCACGGGCATAATTACCACCCCATGGGTAAGTAGCCATTTTCTTTCCACCGCGTGCAGCATATTCCCATTCTGCTTCTGTTGGCAAACGGTAATCTTGTCCTATTACGCGATTATTCCCATTGAAATAAGCCGTACGCCAATTACAGAAAGCATTTGCCTGCTCCCAAGTAACCCCGACAACCGGATACTGTGCATATCCCGGATGCGAAAAATACATTTTCAGCAACGGCTCATTATACGCATATTGAAAGTCACGCACCCATACCAACGTATCGGGATATACGCTTATAATCCGCGTCGAAACCAAATCACTGCGGTCACGAAGACGCTTTACAATTGTCGTATCACGAATCAAGCCCTCTGAATCCACCCAAGAGCTATCTACTGTGATAACCGTATTTTCCGGAAAACGTCCCACACTGACATCATAACGGTTTCTTAGCAAAGAGGCCTGATCGTAATTTATGGATTTGTAAGTATAAAGCATGGAACGGTAATCAAAAGTACCATCACTATATTTAAACTCATTCAACACATCTTGAATATCCGGCTCTTTACTTGTCCAAGGAATTTTACGCTTCCAGTTCAAGCGCACTGTTTCTTCATCATAATCTCCATCTTTCGGAACTATGGCATATTCCATACGCCCCATATTTACCAAAGCCCTCAACACCAATGAGTCACGTACCCAGTTTGTAAACTGTTTGTACTCATCATTCGTAATCTCGGTCTCATCCATCCAGAATGCATTCACTGTTACATTCAGCGAATTATCATCCTCCGAAAAAACCGTGGATTGGTTATTGGTACCCATCATAAACGAACCGCGTTCAACAAATACCATTCCGTATGGATTAGCTTCTTGAAAAGATTGTTTTCCCATGGTTCCGACCAGTTCGCCAGCCGGTTTGTTACATGAAGCAAGCATTAATGAAAATGCGAGTAACGGCAAAAACTTTTTCATAGGTTTTTGATATAATGTTATTTCAATTCTCATAATATTCGAATACTCTTGTATTTACTATTTTTCTTCTGCCGCAAAATATTGAATCCGTATGACAAATACAACTCATGCGAGCCGGAACTTCCCATAATAATCTTTGATGTAGGAAGTTCATAAGCATATCCTATGGACAACCCACTTATAATATCCATGCCCAACATCACAATTACAGCATCCTGCAAGCGCATACCCAATCCGCCACGAAACCGCTGTTTATACTCCAATAAAAGCGATAAATTATATTGCCATGACGCGAAATCAGTATATACCATTGCGCTCGGTTTCAATATAAAATCTTTTGGCAACACGAAGTCATAACCTCCCATCATGAACATCGTTCCTTGGACACGAAAAGATGTATAATCATCCCATTCCACCACAGGTTGTGTCAAATGAGTGTACGAAATTCCAGCATACCACTTAGTTGCTCTGTAATATAATCCCAAAGACATGTCAAAAGCCATGTCCTCAACAGCAGAGGTCGGAATTGACTGATCACCAGTTATATCATGATAATCCGATGTTATCTCATGTACACTGTCGCCTTTAAAACCCAAACTGACGAAACCCAAATCTGCTCCAATGCTAAGATGGCCATTCCCTAACGCATATTTGAATGCATATTGCGCATGCACTGCTTTCTCAGACAGCAACCCTATATTCTCATTTTCAAATCGAATTCCTGCGCCATGTTCCGTCTTGCCGATAACAAATGGCGACTGAAAATGAAAATAGGTAGTTTGAGGAGCGTTAGGTATCCCAATCCATTGCATACGATGCAGGCCTGATACTTTCATCAAATTGCCTTCTCCGGCCGCCGCCGGATTAAAAACTCCTTTAAAAAACATATAATGCGCTATCTGTGAATCAAATTGGGCAGACAATGTCCAACTACAAACAAACATAATAGCAAACAGAATATGTTTTTTCATATTTAAGGCAAACATGGGTAACCCCATGCCTATAAGGTATTTTTAATACTCTTCTTCATTAAAGAAAAAGTCCTCTTTACTTGGATAGTCGGGCCATATATCTTCTATTGATTCATATATTTCCCCCTCATCTTCAATCTGTTGCAAATTTTCTATAACTTCCAGCGGCGCCCCAGACCGGATCGCATAGTCAACCAACTCATCTTTAGTGGCGGGCCATGGTGCATCTTCAATTTTAGAGGCTAATTCTAATGTCCAATACATAGTTTCATGTAAATCAAATAGTTGTACCTATAACAATAGTGATTCTATTTATCGCGCAAAAATAAGAAATATTTTTATTTATTCCACACACTTATTGCTGTCCCATGCAAAAATTTCACATTTGTTTTCGAACATTATTCTTTTAGCTAAAACAAAGAAAAAATCAGACAACCGATTCACATAAATCAAAGCATTGGCATCTAATGAATTTATCCTATTATTCAATTGCACCATATACCTCTCCAAACGACGCGTAATCGTCCGGCAAACATGACACAACGAAACCGCCTGATCACCACCTGGCAAAATAAATTTGCGAATGACCGGCAAATTCGCTTCCATTGTGTCTATCTGTTTTTCCAAACCAGAAACCATAACCGGAGTGATTCTTGTAGCTGTTGTCAATTCCGCAACACTTTCATCCGTAGCCAAATAGCCGCCCAACACAAATAACTGGTTTTGAATAACATACAAAACATTATCAATCTCTTTCGAGATGTTTTGCGCACGCAACAAGCCGACAAATGAGTTCAATTCATCCGCCGTACCATAAGTTTCCAAACGCAAATCATCTTTCGAGACACGAGTCCCCCCAATCAAAGATGTAGTACCTTTATCTCCAGTTTTTGTATATATCATAAGTCCTATCTTACAAACAACTCAAAACCGCATTCGATAATTCTTTTTACCCAGATACTTGTTAAAAAACACAAAACCCATTTCAAACAAGTCAATCGTTGCCGTTACTTCCTTATGCAATCTGATTTCACGCCATGCCCGTCTCATTTCATCCGAACGATGGATCCCATCCACAACAAATACAGATTCATTATGCTTCTTTTGCAAGCACTGTTCAAAATAATACATGACAGATTTCTCCGTATGTTCTGCATCCATAAAGACCAAATCTAACGATGAAGTCTGTGAAATTATTAACGGCAAAAGATCATCTATATTGCCTTCGACAATTCGGATATTTTCAAGCCCGAGCATGTGGAAATTATTACGAGCCACAGCGAGCAAAACCGGGTTCTGTTCCATCGTAATACATTCTGCCGTTGATGAAGCCGCAGCTAAATAACAAGTCGTTATCCCCAACGAAGTACCTAATTCTAAAATATTTCTGGCTTTCAAATACGTTGCCGTACGAAACAACAACTGTGCATACTTTTTTGACTTGATACAATTTCTGGCAATATAACCTACGGTTTTGTTTTTGCCAGAACTATTGTCCCTACCATCCGCTGGTACATTTCGGGAATCTATCCACAACTTTCTACGCAAGTGTTCTATGGAATCAAAACAATAAAAAGGTTCCTTTTCCAATATTACTGATTGCGTAAAATCGAATAGGAAAGGTGAATGCACACCATATCCTTTGGTATTGCGTGCCAAGAAACAATGCCTCAGATACCTAAACACATAAGAACGACCTAACATTCTAATATTCCATAATAAACCAGGCCAAAAGTAAGATAAATAATTTAAATAAACAAATAAACATACCCGATTTAAAAAAAAGAGTAAAATCCCGTATTGTAAACAAGGATCAACGCCAAAGCAAATTTACGCCTTCAAAGCTAAAAAATGAATACAGCAATAGTAAAAAAGCCTGTCTGATTTTCTTCAGACAGGCTTCCTTTGTTGCGGAGGCCCGATTCGAACGAACGACCTCTGGGTTATGAGCCCAGCGAGCTACCACTGCTCCACTCCGCGATTTCTGAGTGCAAAAGTAGAACTTTTCTTTGATTACCGCAATAGGCCATCTGATAAAAATAGTTATTTTTTCAACAGCACTTGCTCTATTGCCATTTTCAGTTGTTCTTTCGGCAACATTCCTTGCGCTATTTGCGGTTGTGCGTTTAAAGGACAAAACAACATGGTAGGAATTGCCTGGATACCGAACGCAGCCGACAATCCCCGTTCCTGCTCCGTATCCACTTTATACACATAAATTTTCCCAGCATACTCATTGGCCAATTCCTCCAAAATAGGTGCCAAGGCTTTACACGGTCCACACCACGAAGCGTAAAAATCGACAATACAAGGTTTGTCACCCAGATATTCCCATCTATGTGGATTCTCCTTATAATTAGCCACCTTTTGCAAAAATTCCGCTTCCGTCAAATGCTTTACTATAACTTTATGGACGGTTTCTTCCGTCTGCCCCCAAGCTGCAAAAGCGAAGGACAACACGCACACAATACTCAAAATCCGTTTCATTATTTCTTCCAATTACAATTACTTCACTTTACGCAACAATGCTGCTTAAACAATCCTGACTTTAGATTTCAACAACCTGTCCAGCAGTTCAGCACAACCATCTTCCAACATTTCTATCACCAGACGAAAACCATCCGCTCCGCCATAATACGGATCGGGTACATAATCCAAACCATGGATATTGGTAAAATCTGCCATGCGGAATATTTTCTTTTTGGCCTCAGGCTCCGGAGCCAAGTCCTCCAAATCGGCGACATTCTGATCATCCATCCCAATCAGCATATCAAAATCGAAAAAATCATCACTACACACACGACGGGCACGATGCGTTAAATCATAGCCACATTGGCGAGCAAACTGCCGCATACGCATATCAGGCAGATCACCAATATGATACGATGATGTACCGGCGGAATCAATCAAAAACTTATCCGACAAGCCCGCATCCGAGACTTTCCGAAGCATAACGGCCTCCGCCATAGGCGAACGGCAGATATTGCCTAAACACACGAACAAGATACGATATTCCGGAGTTTTTTTTGAATTCATGCGACAAAGATACAAAAAATCCAAACACGAAAAATCGGATTTTCCAACCAAACAAAATATTGTATCTTTGCACAGACATTTTTGCGCACAAACATGGGATCAACTATCCACGAGCAACTTAAATTGCTGGCCATTTTCTTATCCGAATACGCAACAAGTCTATTGGCGTCAGGCGTACATACATCACGGATCGTTCGCAACTCCAAACGCATAGCAGATTCTTTCGGCTACAAAATGCATATTACCCTATTGCAGAAATCTGTCATCATTACCGTCCGAACACCCGATGATGAACATTCATACAGCATGGTATCCGGCATCAAACCGATGCCAATCAGTTTTGAACTCAATTCCGATCTAAGTGCATTAAGTTGGGACGCCTATGACAAGCACCTCAGTATAAACGAACTATGGAACGGCTACAAGGAAGCATTGGCAAAGCCCAAATTAAACGCCTGGATCGTATGGATGCTCGTAAGTGTTGCAAATGCCGCTTTCTGTAAACTCTTCGGCGGCGATTTGATCGCCTGCATGGGAGTCTTGGTCGCTACCGCCACGGGATTTGGATTAAGGCAAGTTTTACTCAAAAAACATGTGAACCATTATTATATATGGTTTTTATCCGCATTATGCGCCGCCCTCTGTACCAGCCCATTGTTCTTTTTCGGTTGGGGCAATACACCGGACATCGCTATGGGAACCAGTGTGTTGTTCCTTGTTCCCGGCGTACCGCTAATAAACGGTGTCATCGATATCATCGAAGGGCATGTACTGGCTGGGACATCACGTCTAATCAACGCAATGCTTCTGATAGCCTGCCTATCAATGGGGCTTTTATGCGCATTAATGATTGCAGGAGGAAATGTACAATGAACGAAACAGGAGCGTTATTGATTGCTGTAGTCTCCGATGGTCTATTCGCAGCCATCGCCGCCATTGGGTTTTCCGTCATTTCCAATCCGCCATTGAGGACACTTCCCTACTGCGCACTATTAGCCGCTATCGGACACGCATCACGCTTCCTACTAACAAACAGCATGGGAGTGGATATTGCATCAGCATCATTTATAGGAGCATTTCTAATAGGCTGGTTGAGCCTGCCATTTGCTGCCATAGTACACAGCCCGACAACAACATTGTACATTCCAGCACTATTACCCATGATTCCCGGCATGTTCGCATATCGAACAATCCTTGCAATGCATCAATTCATGACACACATCAACGAAAATGACTTGGCATCATTCTACATGGATGATTTTTTAAAAAACGGAGTAACTGCATTTACAATCTTATTTGGATTAGCCGTAGGGGCATCACTTCCAACATTAATATTACGACGATATTCATTTTCCATGACACGGAACAACAGACCTAAATAAATCGGATATGTTATAATAAATGATTCTTTTACAATTCAATGTAAGTATATGACCTCCATTACCAACAACATAAAAAAAACGCTTACGCAAATTCTGGAAAAGACAACATACGATCGATTATTTATTCTTACCGATAACAACACAGAACAATATTGTCTACCAATATTGCAAAAAATACCTGCATTTACCAATGCACACACCATTTCTGTACCAGCAGGCGACGAGAACAAGACCATATATACTGCCATCAAAATCTGGGAAGCATTTTCCACCCAAGGCGCGACACGTCATTCATTATTAATAAATATAGGAGGTGGCATGATAACCGACTTGGGCGGGTTTACGGCATCGACATTCAAACGCGGTTTTAATTATATTAATGTATCCACCACTCTATTAGGTGCTGTCGATGCTGCGACTGGTGGTAAAACAGGTGTGAATTTTTTGGGGTTAAAGAATGAAATTGGCGTTTTTAAACCCGCGTTACATGTATTGGTTGCAACAGAATTGTTTAATACCCTTGACAGCAAAAATATACGTTCGGGATTTGCCGAAATGCTGAAACACGCACTTATATCAACAGATAAGGACTGGGCTGATACCTGCCGTTTCGATTTGGAAAATCTTGACATGGAGATGCTGACCGCCTTGCTGAAACGCAATATCGCAATCAAACAACATATCGTAAATGAAGATCCGACCGAAAAAGGTATCAGAAAAGCTCTAAATTTCGGCCACACTATTGGTCATGCCATAGAAAGCCTTTCTTACCAAACCGGCACACCTCTATTACACGGATATGCAATATTATATGGTTGCGTCACAGAACTATATTTGTCATTTATAAAGCTCGGATTTCCAAAAGGAATTATCATGCAACTCGTACAAATCATGAAACAATATTATGGTGTCTACAATCTGTCATGCAAACAATACGATAAATTGTACGAGCTTATGATGCACGACAAAAAGAACAACGGGCAAGAAATAAATTTCACTTTATTAAAAAACATCGGGGAAATCTACATCAACCAAAACGCCACAAAAGATGAAATATTCGAAGCATTAGACTTCATGCGGGAAGGATAAAACAACAAATACGCAAATAAATATCCCAAATACATTCTCTCTATCAAAACTCACCAATAAGACATCAGATTCTGATATTTCAAGATATATTTTTGAATATAAATTTGGATTGCAATTAATTGTTCAACAGATTATTATATAATAATGACGTATTTATGTCGTAGTACATGAATACGTCATGTGTATTTTTGTGTAATCAGGTTTTCGTAGAAGAAACAGTTTCTTTCTTCATATTTGCAAGAAATTTTGTTTCCGGAATACAAAATTCACACACGGGCTATAATTCATCGTGCCGGAACTCAGCCTCGAAACACAAAAAAAAGGATGAAACATAAGATTCACTGTTTGCTGCTATCTTGCATATCATCTATTTTGGCAAATGCCGCATGGCAAATGCCAGTTACAAATTATTATCCCAAAGAATATGCAGCCGGCACGCAAAACTGGCAACTAAAACAGCAACGAAACGGCTGGATTTATGCAGCCAATAATTATGGCCTTTTAGAGTTCGATGGGGAAAGCTGGCAATTATACGGCATATGGAATTCAAGCGTAATACGTTCTGTAGAAATAGATTCTGACGGGACTATTTATGTCGGTGGCGCAAACGAATTTGGAAAACTAACAGCAAACTGTTATGGAAGCCTTGACTATCAGCCGCTTTCATTAGACATCCCGGAAACATACAAAAATTTTGGAGAAGTTTGGAACTTACATCGCCATGAAGATGTACTGTATATTCAGACACGTGACCATATATTCATTCGCCCTGATCAAGGAGAATTAACTGTTATAACCCCCAAATCTCGTATTTATTGTTCCGCACTAATAGGTAACGGCATATACGTCGCAACTGTTGATGGCATTTATCTACTCACAGGAAATCATCTGAACGCATTACGCGGATCCGAACAACTATATGGTTATGAAATACGCAGTTTGCAACCTTATGGTGAAAATGGCGTCCTGATTGGCACCGATTTTAACGGAATATTCCTGTATGACGGAGAAAAAATAGGCCGTTTCCAAACAGAAGCAGAAAATTTTATCAGAAAAAATCAACTATACACCCTAAGCGTCGGTAAAAAATACATAGCTTATGGGACCGTACTCAATGGATTGGCTATCACAGATATGCAAGGCAAGAACTGCCGTTATGTAAATACACAAAATGGTTTACAAAATAATACCATACTAAGTCTATTGTTCGATCATGACGAGAATTTATGGCTCGGACTTGACCAAGGTTTGGACAAAATCGTCATAGAATCCCCTCTATCATTGCTTTATGGCCAATCATTTTCTTATGGATCTGGATATACAAGTGCCATTTATGAAAACAAAATCTATTTCGGTACAAACCAAGGACTTTATTATTGCAATTATCCATTGGACATGTCCCAACAGCACACCGAACTGCAATTGATAGAAGGTAGCGGCGGCCAAGTCTGGAGTTTGGATGAAATCAACGGTACTTTGTTTTGTTCACACAACCGCGGATTGTTCATAGTTGACAAAACGCGCTTGCAAAACATTGACAACAGTGAAGGGTTCTGGCAGGTACGCTCCCTACCTGGAACAGACTATGTAATAGCTGGAAGTTATAACGGCCTATACATTTTGCAAAAACAACAAGGGAAATATTACATTAGCCACAAAATCAAAGGATTCGACATTACTTCACGAAATTTTGAAATCGATGCCCAAGGTAAAATATGGATTGTTTCCAACCGTGGCATTGAACGGCTAACATTAAGCGAAGACAAAACGACATGCGTATCTGAACTCATACACGCACAAGAACAGCAAAACGATTATTTCCATATAGATAAAATAAACGAAGAAATCATATTAAGCAATAACCATTTTTGTGGTATAGTAAATGCGAATGGCATCTTAGAAAAACGAGAGGATTTTTTCAATTTATTGGACGGTATAAAAAATTACGCAACCATCCAGAAAGATGAGCACAATAATATATGGTACATATCAGGGGATGCACTGAAAGTACGCCAATATGATATGAAAAAACGACAATTTACCGAACAACCAATACAAATCATCGATATGCCGAGATTTTTTGTCGGCGGATTCACACACATCAACCAACTCGGCAATAATCAAGCAATTGTCGGTAGCGTATCCGGCTTTGCACTCGCTGACTTGAATTATGCAAATGCAAAACAAAACACAGAAAAACGTCCAATCCTAATCAGACGTATGTCTGTCACATCTCCAAAAGATTCTATCATTTATGGACAATCATTCCCTACAAATCCACCAAAAATATACATCCCATTTAAAAATAATTCCATCCGATTTGCATATAGCAGCTCATTTTGCTTAGATAATACGGAAGAATACTGCGTACGACTTCTTCCAATTGAAGAAAAATTTAGTTCATGGAGCAAATCAACAACCAAGGAATATACTACTTTACATGAGGGGAATTATACTTTCGAAATACGTATGCGAACTACTGGAGATTTAGAAGAAAGCAAGACAAGCCTATCATTCTACATATTGCCGCCTTGGTATCGTTCATGGTGGGCATACCTTTTATGGATTGCATGTACAATGTTCCTTGCATACGGCATATACTTGTATTTCAGACATAAAATAAAGATAGGACAATTACAAATGGCCAAATTCAAGGATGAAGAGATGCGCAAACGTGAACAATATTTCGCAGAAGAAGCACACATTCGAGAGAAAGAAATACTGAAATTACAAAACGAAAAAACAGCCTACGAATTACGCAACAAAAGCCAAGAATTATCTAACCTACTACTTAATCATCTAACTAAAAATGAATTGATAACAGATGTCAAGCATGATTTAAAGAAAATTGCCGATGAATTACAAAACAAAGATATTGATACTGCACGCAAACGTATCACTTCGTTGCAAAGCAAACTGACACGGAGCATCGAGCAAGGTATTGATTGGAACAAATTTGAAGAAAACTTCGATATGGTACATGACAAATTTGTTAAAAAGTTGGTCAAGCAATACCCGCAACTTAGTAAAAATGAACAGAAACTATGTATTTACATCCACATGGGGTTATACACCAAAGAAATAGCACCACTCATGAACCTTTCCACGCGTGGCGTTGAAATGTTACGTTACCGAATGCGTAAAAAATTAGGCTTAGGACGCGCAGACAGTTTGGAAATATTTTTCCAGAAGCTAAGTAATACCGATAATGGATACGAAGAAACAAAAACCTCGAAAAAGGATTAACTTTTTCGAGGTTTTTTATTACGTCAAATACACTACATTCATCTATCTGTACTTGAAAAATATCTCCATAAAAAACGTACTAAAATAAAAAAGTAAATATATAATAAATAGCATTTTATACATAAAAAGAAGAGTTTTTTGCGTATTCATTTTTTGATAAATGTGAATTTATGTGTATCCAAAAAATTTGATAACCCTATACGCAAGACTCTATATTTGCGACGTGCTTTTCGTATCAGGAAACCACATGATTTTATCATTCAATTAACCGTACTTAACCGTACATAAAACAAGGATCCATGAAAAAGATTTTCTTATTTCTTTTTTGTTTACAAGCTCCATTGCTATTTGCACAAACATGGAAGATAACAGGCAACATAAGTGCCTCCGATGATCCATTCCCTGTAACAGGTGCAAATATTACCCTTAAAGGCACCACTATCGGTACAATTTCTGATTTGGATGGAAATTTTTCCATTTCAGCATCAAAAGGCGACATCCTCGTCTTTTCTTTCATCGGCTATAAAACCCAGGAAAAAGAAGTAATTTCTGATGCTCCTCTAAAAATTATTCTTGAGCCAGATAATCTGATGCTAGACGAAGTGGTTGCCATTGGTTACGGAACCATGAAGAAAAGTGACTTGACCGGTGCAGTAACATCCGTAAAAGCAGATCAACTGCAAAAAACACCAGCTGCTGGCCTTGACCAGGCATTGCAAGGACGTGCAGCCGGTGTAACTGTCAATTCCAACAGTGGACAACCTGGTGCCGCAGCCACTATCCGTATTCGTGGTATCGGTTCAGCTATTGGCGGTAATGACCCGTTGTATGTAGTTGATGGCGTTATCACCACAGACATTAGTTTTTTAAGTCCCAATGACATCAAATCTACCGAAATTCTGAAAGATGCATCCGCAACAGCCATTTACGGCTCACGCGGCGCGAACGGTGTGATTCTGGTTACCACGAAATCTGGCTCACAAGGCAAAGCCAATATCTCTTTCGATGCCTATTGGGGTTTGCAAAACCGCTGGAAAAAATTAGACTTGATGAACAGCAAAGACATGGTAATGACCAAGCTCAGCATTGATGCCATGAAGAACGGTGCGGAGCAAATGGCCTATTACCTCAACAATGGTTTTAATGAATGGATGCAACTCTACAACATTGGCAGTTCTGAATATTATCCGGTTGCACAAACAGCCAAATATCCGAACGGGCTTGATTATTCCGGCATTGAAACAGACTGGCAGGATGTCGTTTTCAATCCGAATGCCTTCATGCAAAACTACAACATTTCGATTGATGGAGGCAACGACAAAGGACATTATGCATTCAGTTCAAGTTATTACACCCAAGACGGTACAATTATCGGTTCGGACTACGAGCGTCTGACCCTGCGTTTTAACAGCGACTACCAGGTACGCGACTGGTTGAAAGTAGGCGAACATCTTTCTTTCATGACATCGCAAGGACGCAATGCCATGAACAACAGTTCCAGCCCTGGTGCATCTATTATTTCAGCAGCATTGGCCATGGCTCCATGGGATCCTGCATATTATCCAGAAGGAAGCGTTACACGCCAAGGAAATGACCTTAGCGGCCAGATTTCTGCATCATCCAATTTTAAAAACGTTACGAACCCGCTGTCCATGGTAGAACACATACACCCGCAAAACAACACCGAACGCTGGGTCGGCGACATGTTCGTGGAAATCAATCCAATTAAAGACCTGACTTTGCGCTCTTCGTTAAGCATGGACTATTCTGTTATACGCGACCGAAGCTACAAGGACAAATACGAATACTCGTCCTATGACAAATCGGAAAAGAACTTTATTTCCAGCAGCATGACCCGCTATTCCACCTTATTGGAAGAAACGACACTGACTTATGCCAAAGACATTGACCGCCATTCATTCTCCATAATGGCCGGCCAAACCGCCGAAGAATACAATTATTATGGCATCAGCGGCTCCGGTGCGAGCATTCTGAATCCGATAGAAACAAACTGGTATTTGAGTAATGCAACCGAAGACCAGACCTACGCAAGCGACACGAAAGGCCGTATCCGCCGCCTATCGTTGCTGGGACGTGCCTATTATTCGTTCGACAACCGCTACATGATAACACTTAACTTCCGTGCCGATGCTTCAAGCAAATTTCCAGAAAACTTGTGGGGCTATTTCCCATCCACAGCACTTGCATGGCGCATTAGCGAAGAACCATGGATGAAAGATTTCCGGGATTTGGACCAACTGAAATTACGTTTAGGCTGGGGACGTGTAGGTAACGATGGTGTACCAGAGAATGCATTCTTACTCTCTATGGGCAGTTCATCCGACGTATTTTACGGTTATCCGTTCGGTGTAAACCAAGCTTTGCAAACCGGTGCAGCCGTATTAACACAAATAAATTCAAACGGCAAATGGGAAACCAACGAACAATGGAATGCCGGTCTTGACTTCGGATTTTGGAGCGGCCGCCTGTCCGGAAGCATAGATTACTTCTTACGTGATACAAAAGATGCTTTACTTTATGTACAGGCACCTGCCAACGTCGGCAACTGGGGAAGCCCAATCAAAAACGTCGGCGTCATCCGCAACGAAGGTGTAGAAATTACGTTTGACCATCAAAACAATATTGGCAAAGTGCAGTATTCCATAGGTGGCAACGTGTCGTTTATCAAAAACGAACTTATAGAGCTGAACGGCGGCTCACCCATTTATAATGATGGTGAGCCGATAAAAACAGACTTGGGTATGCCTCTGAATAGTTTTTGGGGATATGAATACGAAGGCATCTATCAATCTGATGAGAAGGCGCTCGAACATTTGTGGTCATACAGTGCGGCAGAAATCGGCGTGCACGCCGGTGATGCCAAATACAAAGATCAAAACGGTGACGGAAAAATCGACGACCAAGACAATGTCTATTTAGGCAGTCCGTTCCCATGGCTGACATACGGCTTGAACTTAGGTGCCGAGTTTTACGGTTTCGATATCCAAGTATTTTTCCAAGGCGTCTATGGTAACAAAATTTACAATGCATTGCGCCTACGCACCGAAGGAGCCGGTGATGAATGTACGCTCAGCACATCCATGAGTGATGTATGGATTGGATATTCCGACCTTGTACGTGCCGCCTTTGAGAAAAACGGCATCAACTGGATGGAATTGGAAAACCGCGACGGAAGCATTCCCAATCCGTTAGGTTCACCGACCAATACGGAAAACAGCTCGCGTTTCATTGAAGACGGTGCTTATTTCCGGTTGAAGAACCTGCAAATCGGCTACACCATTCCGTCCAAACTCACGGAAAAAGCACATATCAACCGTTGCCGGTTGTACGTAAGCGGCAGCAACCTGTTCACCCTGACCAAATATACCGGATATGACCCGGAAGTAGGAACAGCAGGCGTGGACTATGGCAACTATCCGCAGAGCAGAACCATAACATTCGGCATCAATCTGAATTTTTAAGTTTTAACTCATAAAATTCCATACCCATGAAAAAGAATTTCATAAGCCTAGTTATAATACTTGCGAGCACATTGACCGCCTGCGATGACTGGTTGACCGCACCGCAGCCCGGCGTCACCATGACAGAAGACTTTTATAGCAGCGGAGATGCCGCCATACAGAATATCACCGCTTGTTATGTTCCCCTTCAATGGGAATACAGCAATACATACTGTTGTGAATGGTTTATCGGCGACGTAGTCAGCGACGATGCCCTGAAAGGCGGGCAAAGCACCAACGACATGTCCGATGTGTATGACATGGAAAACTGGAAAACGGCAACCAACAACACATTGCTACATGATTTTTACAAAGCGCAATACCAAGGAATAGCGCGCTGCAACATGGCATTGGAAAATATCCCGAACATGGATTTGGATTCCGTCATGACACAGAGTGTCAAGAACCGGCTGATAGGTGAAGCCAAGTTCCTGCGCGCATACTACTATTTCCGTTTGGTACGTGTGTTCGGCGGCGTTCCAAAAGTAGATCACGTTATCAATTCCGATGCCGAATGGCAACAAGCCCGTGCTTCAGTGGCAGAAATTTACGATTTCATCCTCTCGGATTTGGAAGATGCACAAAAATATCTTTGGAAAAAGAGTGAATATGCAGACGAAGACATGGGACGTGCCACCAAAGGTGCGGCACAAGCCATGCTCATGAAAGCGAACCTGTATTTTGCCGGTGACGGAAACACCAAATACAGGAACGGCGCAGATGCTGCCCAATACTATCAAGCAGCCAAAGCATGGGGCGATTCCATCATTGCATCGGGCGAATATTCGCTGTGTCCGAATTATGCCGACAACTTCACACTTGCCGGCGAAAACGGCCCTGAATCCGTGTTTGAAATACAATATGTAGAAGACCCGACCAGTGACTATGGCGAAGGATTCGGATTTACACGTGGCACGTTCACCGTTATACTGACACGTTCGCGTTCCTCCATGCTGGGCGGAGGCTGGGGATTCAACAAACCGACACAGAACTTGTACGACGAATATGAAACCGGCGACACACGCCGTGATGTTACCATCCTCAACCCGAATGATACGCTGATAGAAAATCCAGCTCAGGAAATATATTTGGGAAGCCGCTATATCAGCAGGAAATATGCCTTATACAATGATGATTTAAGCTATTACACACTCGCACACGCCACCCGCGGACCCATAAACAACAAACAGATCCGTTATGCTGATGTATTGTTGATGTACGCGGAAGCCTGCGAGGCCTTAGGTAACGAATCAGAAGCCAAAGACAAACTAAATGAAGTACGCCAACGCCAAAGTGTCAATTTGCCGGCATATCCCGGATATACATTGAAAATCAACGGACAGGAAATCAGCAATCCAACTTTACGGCAGGCAATCCGGCACGAACGCCGCATGGAGCTGGCCATGGAAGGCCACCGCTGGTTCGACTTGTGCCGCTGGGGCGTAGCGGAAGAAACCATGAATGCCTACAAAGCCACCGAAAGCCAGGAAGCACAAGACCAAATGGCAACCTTTATTGCAGGCAAACACGAGTTGTTCCCAATTCCTGACGAAGAAATCGAACTGAATCCATTACTGGAACAGAATCCCGGATATTAATTGAAACAACTAATAATTAACGGTCTTTGACCAATTTATAAACAATTCAAATTTAAGTAATTATGAAACACTGTAAATTTATTGCCCTTGCAGCTGCCGCATTTATGTTTGCTGCATGTGAAAAAACACCCGAAGGTGTAACAAACGTAACACTTGATCAATCAACCGTACAAGTTGAAGTAGGCAAAACCGTAACCTTGACGGCCACCGTAGAACCTGCCGGAGCAGCCGAAGTTACGTGGGAATCATCGAACACCGCTGTGGCTACCGTTGACGGAGGTGTTGTTACCGGCGTTGCCGAAGGTACCGCTATCATTGCAGCCAGCGCTGATGGAAAAACAGCATCCTGTATTGTAACAGTTGTTGCAGAAGGAAGCGGTGATGAAAATGAAAATGGCAATGAAACGCCCGGAGCAGACCACGCCTCATTGCAGGGAAGCGAATACTATCCATTCTTCCTTGATGGCACTACTGCCGAATTGTTAGGGGATAAAATCATCCTTGATTTCCGACCCGATGAAATGACCAAATTTTTATATATTTGGGAACAAACTTACACAGCCAAAGATGCCACTGGCATGGGATTTTATGGCAATACAGATGGTTATACATCCATGACGGTTACAAGCACATGGTCAGGTTGCGGCTTGAATGTACCGGAAGCAAATGCAAAAACGCTTTATGACAAAATAATTGCTAATCCAGACCAATATTATTTCCACATGGCCATCAAATCAACAGACAATTATTCTCACTGCTTCTATCTGTTCGGCGCAGAAAACACATCAAAATTTGTCCTTGGCTCAAAATCAGTATACGATGGTCCTGTTAAACAAGATTTTACACGTGATGGTTCTTGGCAAGAAATAGAATTCCCATTGTCAGACCTTAACCTTTCTGGCTATACTGGCGATACAGCCATCAACATCTTTGTTGCTCTCACGGAAGGTGTCCCGGGTGCCATTCTCAATATAGATGCCGTGTTCATTTATAAAAAATAAAATACCGGCACTTTTACTCGGTGGAGCTTGGATGTTCCACCGGGCTCTAATCAATCTAATTTCAAAAAGGGAACACAACCATATGAAAACACCATTATTGGCTCTATGCTGCTTTATGCTTCTATTTTTTTCATGTAAAGAAGAAGCCATAACAATCACGTTAAGTCCGACAACGCTGGAAATGACAGTCGGAGAAATAAAAAACCTCACCATTACTGGTATTACGTCAGGAGATATAAACTGGACATCTTCGGATGAAAGCATAGCAACTGTTTTCTACGGAACTGTTACTGCACTCACACCCGGAATAGTTACTATCACTGCTACATATAAAGAGGCAAGCGCCCAATGCATCATCATCGTGACGAGCAGTAGTTCAGAAGGGAACTTGCTAATAACTCCAACAATCCTGTCACTTGAAAAAGGTGACACATACCAACTGCAATGCAAAAACACGTACAATCTGCCACTAACATGGATTTCCAGCAACGATTCCGTTGTAAGCGTTGATGAACACGGACTGGTCACCGCTTTGTCAGCCGGTTATTCAATCATAACTGCCTCAAACGGTTCGGAAAGTACCAGTGCTACAGTGGCTGTTTCACACACATGGGGCGAATACGAACTGGTATGGAGCGAAGAATTCAATGACGAAAGTCTGGATACAGACGTGTGGAACTATGAGATTGGAGGAGGCGGATTTGGAAACAACGAACAGCAATACTATACAGACCGTTCTGAAAATATCAGATGCGAAAACGGTTGCCTAATCATAGAAGCCAGAAAAGAAACCTACGAAAACCGCGAATATACATCTGCACGCATAAACACCAAAGGGAAAAAAGAATTTGCATACGGCAAAATCGAAGCACGCATTTCATTGCCTTCTGGGCAAGGGACATGGCCGGCTTTCTGGATGCTTGGACAAAACTATTCTACCACCGGTTGGCCCAAATGTGGAGAATTAGACATAATGGAACATATAGGTTCACAACCGACCATGGTTTCATTCGCCGTGCATACAAAAGAGAAAAACGGAACAAAAGGCAACAACTGGAGTTCACGCACCTATATAGATGACATAGAAGACGAATTTCATATATATGGCATAGAATGGATCAAAGAAGATTATTATGGCCGCGACAAAATCATTTTTACCGTGGATAATACGGAATATGCTTCCACGGTAGAATCCGTACCTATGGATGACGCTAACACATGGCCATTCAATCAAGGCTTTTTCATCATATTGAACCTTGCCATAGGTGGAAATATGGGCGGAACCATTGATGACAGTATTTTCCAGAACGAAATATTAATGAAAGTAGACTGGATTCGCGTCTATCAGCGTCATGAAATTGAATAAATCATGCCAAATCTGAATAGATTCATATTAATATTCTTTATCATCGGCCTGTTTGCAACAGCATGTTCCGAACAAGGCCTGAAAAATATTGCACTCAACCGAATTGTATTGGAACTACAAGAGGGCGAAACTTTCTTGCTGACCATACAAAGCGATCCAGTCGATGCAGATGCATACATACAATGGACATCTTCCGACACGACAATAGCTTCTGTATCGGGGATTGGGCTTGTACGCGCACTGAAAGACGGGAGTACAACCATCATGGCCACTTCCGAAAACAACACTCAGGCCACTTGCATCGTCGTAGTCACGCCGCCCGATTTGCCGGATGCGCTGGCCATTTTACCGAAAAGTGCCAAACGGGGCGTTTCCTACAATTTCACCATTGATTCAGATGTTGATTTGCTCACACCTTACATTTCCTGGTCATACAATTGGGGGCCGGATGTAACGGAAAATATCGGTAAATTGTTCCAATTGTACGATCTCGATTTTTGCCCGATGGCCTGGAACGGAGCGTATGATGCCAACCGGATACGTGCCTATAAAGCGGCCGATCCCGACTGTGAATACTTGTTGGCCTTCAACGAACCGAATCTGACCGACCAATGCAACTATACACCGACACAAGCGGCCGAACACTGGGACGATCTGAAAGCCTTGGCAGACGAATTAAATATGAAAATCGTTTCTCCTGCCATGAACTACGGCACGTTGGATGGTTACGGCGACCCCATCGTATGGCTTGATGAATTTTTCACACTTGTTCCACCGGATGATGTCGCTGCAATTGCCATTCATTGCTACATGGGTACGGCCGGCGCGCTGAAATCATACGTGGAACGTTTTTATAAATACGACAAACCGATTTGGCTGACCGAATTTTGCGCTTGGGAAAACCACATTTCCAGCGCACAGGCACAAATGAATTTCATGAGCGAGGCCATTACCTATCTGGAAGCCGACTCGATGGTGGAACGTTACGCATGGTTTATTCCACGAGCTGATGGGCCTGTGGACAGCTATCCTTACATGCAATTGCTCACCAAAACAAAACCTTTCGCGCTAAGCGAACTTGGGGAAGTGTTTGCCGGATTGCCATCGTTGGACAAAAATACATGGCAAAATGCAGATAACTATATTCTGCCAAACACATACACGGCAATATGCAGCCAAGAAAGCATCGGAAAAAATGGCTGGATTGCCGGGCCACATATCCGTCCTACGACTGATGCAACCGGACAATTGCAATTAGCCGATTTTATAGCCGGACAATGGGTGGAATACCAAATCGAAGCACAAAAAGATATTTCGCATCTGCGCATCCGCTATGCGGCTTACAGCAATACAAGCCTGAAAATAGAAGCCGACGGTGCAGAAATCGCACTTGTAGAAGCAGAAAAAACAGGCGATGCCTCTGCCTGGAATACACTGGAAATTCCCGTTGACATAACAGCAGGGAAACACACCCTGCGCATAACAGTGCAAAAAGGCAACATAAATATCAATTGGTACAAATTTGAATAATCCAAAACAATAACTTTATGAAGAAATTACTTTTTTTATTGGGCATAACGGTTTTGCCGGCATTTTTGAACGCACAACTGTTGGTGGACGATTTTGAGGCGAATGCCCATACGTGGAACAACGTAAGCTGTTTCACAGAAATACGCACAAACGAATACAAAACAGGACTGAACACCTCCGACAAAGTGCTCTACACCATGCGGGCAGTGGGCTGCGACAACTGGTCGGGTGCGATTTACACACCGGAAAATGCCATTACCGGCTACAACTACCTGCATGTGATGATGTATCGCAATAACGAGAATTTGCCGAACCTGAAAGTGGCAGACACACATCCGACGGGCGGCTCGCTTGACCTGACACCCATGACCGCCATCAAAGCAGGAGAATGGCAAGACGTCGTGTTTGACATTTCCGCATTCAAGGACAGCGGCATCAGTTTCATCATGTTCATGGTGGACAGGACGGAAAGCCTGAACGAAGATGCCTGGATGCTATGCGACGATATTCTGCTGGACAACGATCCCAATCCACGGACAGAAAATTCCGGCAGCGAAGAACCCGGAAGCAGTGGAGATGAAACCGGTACCGGTGAGACCAATGGATACCGCCTGGTGTGGGCAGACTATTTCAACGGGAATAGCCTGAACACGGACAACTGGAACATTGAAGTGAACGGCGACGGCGGTGGAAACGGCGAATTGCAATATTACCGCGCCGAAAATGTATCGGTGGGCAAAGAACCCGTTTCGGGCAAAGGTTGCCTGATACTGACCGCGAAAAAAGAAAACTATAACGGCAAAACCGCCACTTCCGGCCGCATAACGACCCAGAACAAAGTTTACTTCACCCACGGCAAAATAGAAGCCAGCATCAAATTCCCGCATACGGCCAACGGATTGTGGCCCGCATTCTGGCTGATGGGCAATGACATTGCGCAAGTGAGCTGGCCGCGCTGCGGCGAAATCGATATCGTGGAAATGGGACATGTGAGCGGCATAAACAACGGCACGCAGGACCGCTACTTCAACGGGGCATGCCATTGGGGATTCTATGATTCCAACAACACTTACCCTAATTATGCCCAGCACAAGACCAACGCATACGGCATGCAGGATGATTTTCATTTGTTCACGCTCTACTGGGATGAAAATGAACTGAAAATGTATCTTGACCAAGACAAATATCCGGAAGCGGAACCTTATTTCCAGATGGCCATTAGCGACCGGAACGGGGATTGGGCAACAGGAAACTATTTCCATAAGCCGTTTTTCGTACTGTTCAACCTGGCAGTCGGCGGCTCGTTCCCGCAGATATGGGACATCAACGCCGTAACAGCACTTGCCAGCGGAGAAGCCTGCATGTATGTCGATTTCGTCAAAGTTTACCAGCAAGGCGACGCAGACGACACATTCACCGGCCCGGCAAACACCGCCATTTCCGCGACCAATACCGACTTGACTTCCATTACCTGCTACCCCAACCCGAGCACCGATTTTTTTGCTTTCGGCCGCACGGTGGAACATATTGAAGTAATCAATCTGGCCGGTGCGGTCATCTACCAGGCAGAAAACGTCAGTAGCATTGATGCCAGCAGTTGGCCAAAAGGGACATACATTGCAAAAATACGCCATAACGGCAACACGATAAGCCGGAAAATGCTGAAAAACTAAGCAAACTCAATTCATAAATTTGTACAAATATGAAAAACAAACTGTTATGGCTCGCCACTATTGCGTTATTGGCAGCCTGCACACCAGCAAAAGATGCCACCGAACAACAAATCAATAATTTGTTGTCGCGCATGACCTTGGAAGAAAAAATCGGGCAAATGAACCAGCTCAACGGCATGGGATTGTCCGATGAGCTGACAGGCCAGATCCGTGCCGGACAAGTCGGCTCCATCTTGAACGAAGTCGATGTGGACGTTGTCAACGAATTGCAGCGCATTGCTGTCGAAGAATCCCGTTTGGGTATTCCGCTGATTATTGCCCGCGATGTCATTCACGGCTTCAAAACCATTTTTCCCATTCCGTTGGGACAGGCAGCAACCTGGAATCCGGCTGTTGTCGAGGCTGGCGCGCGCGTAGCAGCCGAAGAATCGACGGCAAGCGGTATCCGCTGGACTTTTTCGCCCATGATTGACGTGAGCCGCGACCCGCGTTGGGGACGCATAGCCGAATCATACGGCGAAGACACCTATTTATCTGCTGTTATGGGTGCCGCCACCGTCAGAGGCTACCAGACGGACAACCTGGCCAATCCGACTGCCATGGCAGCCTGCGCAAAACACTTTTGCGGATACGGAGTCAGCGAAAGTGGAAAAGATTATAACACGACTTGGATTCCAGAAGTGCAGTTGCGCGATGTTTACCTGCCACCTTTCAAAGCCTCCGTCGATGCTGGTTGCGCCACGTTTATGTGCTCGTTCAACGATATCAACGGCGTGCCCTCTACCGGAAACGCATGGCTGAACAAGGACGTACTCCGGCACGAATGGAACTATGACGGCGTGCTGGTTACAGACTGGGGTTCCATGGAACAAATGATACCGCACGGTTTCTGTTCCGACCTGAAACATGCCACAGAAGTAGCCGCCAACGCAGGCGTAGATATGGACATGATGAGTTACGGTTATACGCAATACCTGAAAACCTTGGTGGAAGAAGGCAAAGTCAAGGAATCGGACATAGATAATGCCGTGCGCAACATATTGCGGCTCAAATTCCGTTTAGGCTTATTTGAAAATCCCTACACGGCCAAAGTAGAAAACCCGTACTACCGTCCTGAATCGCTTGAGAAAGCCAAACAAGCCGCTATTGAAAGCGCAGTGCTGCTGAAAAACGACAAACAAACCTTGCCGCTCAAGAATGTCAAAACAGTTGCGCTCGTAGGCCCGCTGGCCGATGCCGGTGTGGACCAGGTTGGTACATGGTGTTTCGATGCCGAGCCTGAACATTGCGTTACGCCGGCACAGGCATTCCGCAATCTCAAGCAATTCAACGTAATCGTTGAGCCTGGACTGACATACAGCCGCGACAACAACCAACAAGGCATACAAAAAGCCGTAGCAGCCGCCAAACGCGCAGATGCCATCGTATGTTGCGTTGGCGAGGAAGCCATTTTGTCCGGCGAAGCCAAATGCCGCGCCGATATTTCGTTGCCCGGAGCACAAACGGAATTAATCAGACAGCTCAAAGCGACCGGCAAGCCGTTAGTGCTCGTTGTCATGACCGGACGCCCCATGACCATCAGAAAGGAAACGGAAATGGCCGATGCCGTGCTCTATCATTTCCACGCAGGAACCATGGCCGGCCCTGCATTGGCTGACCTGATTACCGGACAAGCCGTCCCATCCGGCAAACTGCCGGTTACCATTCCAAAAATGGTCGGGCAAGTTCCTATTTATTATGCACATAAAAATACCGGTCGCCCGGCCTCAAACATGACGATGATAGATGACATTCCGGTGGCAGCACCGCAATTCTCCATCGGTTCCACCAGCTACCATCTGGACGCCGGCAGTCAGCCGCTGTTTCCATTCGGTTACGGTTTGAGCTATACAACATTCACATACGCCAATCCGATACTTTCGGACACTGTGCTGACACGAAACGGGAAAATCACCGTAAGTTGCGAGGTAAAAAACACTGGCTCATACGACGCGTATGAAACCGTACAACTGTACACCCGCGATCTCGTCGCATCATTGTGCCAGCCGGTACGCTTGCTTAAAGGTTTCCAGAAAGTGCACATCAAAGCCGGCGAAACAGCTACCGTTTCATTCGAACTGACGGCCGATGACCTGGCTTTCTGCCACAGCGACATGCGCACTTATGCCGAACCTGGCGAATTCCAAGTGTGGATAGCCGCCGACAGCCAACAAGGAACACCGGCAACATTTACACTGAGATAAAACACACTTTCCCGCAGTTACTACTGCGGGAAAGCAACTAAAATAAAATTGATGGCCATCAATTATAAAAACAAATTTATTACTAACTATTTAATTCTTTTATTATGAAACGTACATTACTAAGACCGGCACTTGGCGTCTTAATGTCGTGCATGACACTAAGTGTATGGGCGCAGCCCACAACATCTGCCCCCACACCGCCTGAATATGCCGCAAGCAAACTCATTTCGCTGTACAGCGATGCTTACACACAAAATGTAGGTTGGAATTTTGGAGAATGGGGAAGTGGGACGACTTACGCCCAAGAACAAATTGATGGTGATAACATAGCCAAATTTACCACTACGAATTTGGGTTATTTCGGTTGGGAATTTACATCCGATGTCAATGCCGCCACCATGACAAATTTGCATTTGGACGTTTGGATGGCAGAAGAAACCACTTTCCAACTGTTCCCGATCTGCCGGACACAACCAAATGGCGAAAAGTTTTTAGAGATAACTGCACAAGCAGGAGTATGGACAAATGTCGATTTGAATCTGGAAGACTACCAGAGCCAAGGTCTGGATCTTTCTGGAATATTCCAGTTCAAGTTTAACAATTTGGGAAACAAGGTGATATATATCGACAACGTATATTTCTACAACTCCTCCGCGGAGGTCGATACGGAAAAACCACAAGCTTTGACGGCCTCGCTGGTTTCCACTTCATATTTTAGCGCAGTGATAGCTTGTTCTGCCACGGATAATTCCGGCGCAGTCAATTTTGAAATAAAAGATGAAACAAACGGTGTTACTCAAACAGGCGGTGCCGTCTCAGGAGCAACTGCCAATATCACTGTAAACGGTCTTCAACCGGGAATTACTTATAATTTTGTCGTTTCTGCCTCTGATGCAGACGGGAATATTTGTGAAACGACTGTTCCCGTAACCGTTACAACCTTGTCACTCCCAACATCTGCCACAACGCCAAAACATGCTGCTGAAGATGTCATTTCCATATTCAGCGACGCGTACGCTCCTGCCACTGCTTTTGCCATTGGCGGCTGGGGACAAACAACAGTTACGACAAAGGTGGAATTGGCGGAAGGAGATGAAGCCTATCTTATGGAAAAATTCAATTATTTAGGTTGGGAACTGAACAACAATGTGGCTGCATTCGATGCTTCTGAAATGGATTATCTCCATGTAGATGTATATACGCCCAATGCCGTGGCATTCCGTATATCTCCTATATGGGGAAGCGAATCATTATACACCTGCAACCCCTTGAACCCAAACCAATGGAATTCATACGATATCCCGCTGTCTGCATTTACAGGAATCAATTTAGCCAACATCTACCAGATAAAAATGGAAGCAGACAATGATGACGCAACTGTTTTTGTGGACAATGTGTATTTCTGGAAAGGGGAACAAACAGCAGCCATACCGGCAACCAATAACACCCAGTCCATGCGACTGACAGTAGGAGAAAAGCGATTGGACATTTCATTGTCCGTTCAAGAAAACATTCAGGTTTTCAACATGTTAGGAATTTGCCTATACAATGAAACTACGCAAAATGCTACTATCCAGCTGCCAACAGGTGCATACATTGTCAAGGCAGGCAACAACATCAAAAAAATAACAGTTCAATAAATCAATACCAACAGAAAAATCAAATTATTATGAAATCGAATTTTTTAAAAGTTTTGGCAACAGGTATTGCCATGCTATGCAGTTCAAATGTAATTTTTGCAAAACAGTATTGTTCCGAACCATTAACCAATGGTACAAACACCATCTTTTTAACGTGCCAGAAATTAAGTGAAGGGAACTATCAAATCCTGATTGAAGGCGAAGGATTAACTGGATTGGGCGGCTCATATGTGAATGCCAATGGTGTTGGTGGTTACTATTTGAATGGTGACCACCAGAGTGTAGCCGCAGATGGTACTTCCATTACATGTAACATTTCTTCAACCACAGATCCCACTTTCTATACTCCGTTATATGTCATAATAGAAGGGGTCGGCGAAGTCAATTTCGGACAACCAAGCGACATTGAATGGGGTGTATGCGGAAACATAGAAGATGATACAGAAAAACCAATTATGGGAACAGCTGAAATTATTGGTGCGCCTACTCATAACACGGTACAAATAAAAATTACCGGCGCGACCGACAATGTAGGCGTAGTAAGTTATCATGTGGTAGATGAAACCAACAGCTATAATACAACTTCCATTCCCGTAGAAGATATTATCACTTTGAACAATTTAAATTCCAATACAACCTACAACCTCACAATTACTGCCAAAGATTTGGCTGGAAACGAATCGGAAAATAGTGCAACTGTTACTTTAACAACAACCTCTTTTGTTTATTACAATTTCCCGACCGGACAACAAATGGATGCGGAATGGGCCGACCCAAATGGACGAATTTTACTCACTATCCAGAAAGAGAGCAGTTCATCTGTCAGTTTCATGGTTTCTCCGAACAATGAAGGAACTGTCATTGATTTCGTTGCCGTATTGATAGCTGGAAAAGAATATAATACTGGTTCAGTGAGTGGGAATTCGGTAGCCGGTCAAAAAATAACCGTTACTGAACTGGCATCACTTAGTTTTACCGTTGATTGGTTACAATGGCACACGACCTCCATGGATGCAGCCGGCCGCTGGAGTACAGGCACATTCACCGTCAACGAATCGGAACTTTACAGTGCCGGGCAAAGCACGAACACGATAATCGAAATGAACACGGAATGTTCGGTTTATCCGAATCCGGTAGCCGACGTGCTGAATATCCAGGCAGCAGACAAAATAGCCATGGCAACCGTTTTCAACCTGATGGGACAACAAATACTGACCGTAAAACCGAACACAGAGAGCGTAAAAATAGACTGCTCCGCCCTGACCAAAGGCAGCTACATGCTGAGCCTTGTGTTTGCAAACGGCCAGAAAGCCACATACAAGATTGTGAAGTAAAATAGTTAACTAACCTAATAACCTTTCCCTGCAAATGGTGGGGAAGGGTTATTTTTTTCATAAAGATACCATGCGTACACTCATCACCCTTTTATTCATAAGCATGTCGTTTTGGCTCAACGCGGCAATTGTCACTGTTGGCAGCGGCAGTTACACAACCACTTTCCCCGGTACGGATGCCGCCGGACGCAACCAATTTCCGCCCGGCACACCCCAGCTAAGCGGTACAGCATCCGGCAAACCGGTCCCAACAAACGATTGGTGGTCCAACTTGTTGGTTTCCGACCACGTTTCCAATCTTTTCCCGCATCCTTTGGCATTGAGAACCAACAACCAAGGATTGGTACTCACATATATTCCTCGTGGTGTAATGGATGCCGTGGAGCCCATTGTCATTGGTGTTTCCGGCCTGAATGCATCACGTTGCACTGTTGATGACTATTCCGACTGGACAGTAACCATGGCATGGAACGACGGCACACACAGCCTGAAAGCCACAGCCGGACAAGGTATGCCTTTCGTCTATTTTGAGAAAGGGCAAAACAATGCAGTACAAATAAGAATCAACACGGGCACAGCACATGTAGAAAATGAAATTGTCTGGATTGAAAATGCAAGAAACGGCGCATCATTCGCCATTTACGCACCGACAGGAAGTATCTGGGAACAAGAAGGCGGCACATACACATCGACCCTGAACGGGAAAAATTATTTTTCAGCAGCCATATTGCCCTTGGAAAACAAAAAATCCATCCGTGAAATGGCACTTGATTACCAAGATTTTGCCTATGTTTTCCCGCAAAACACGCAAGCCAATTTTTCATACGACGAGCAAACATCAGTCGTAACCACCCGTTTCGAAGTGGAAACACTTGTCAGGGAAGGTTCCCATGACCAAATTCTTTTAGGACTATTCCCGCACCAATGGGCACATTTGGCAGCGACAAATGACATGGCAGAAATAGCTACCTACCCATCCGTACGTGGCACGATAAAAACACTGGCTACCAATACATTTACGGTAGAAAATACATTCAAAGGCATTTTACCTGCCCTGCCCTACGTAGATGAAACAAGCAACGGCTTTTCAGCAACAACCCTGACACAAAAAATAGATGCCATCAAAAACGACCGCATAGATGACTGGACAGACTCCTATAACGACGGGCAATTGCTCAACCGCTTGATACAAACAGGACGTATCGCGGCTGAATCCGGCAACCAAGACGCACTCAACACCATTCTGAATACCGTGCAGCAGCGCGTGGAAAACTGGCTTTCCTATCAAGCCGGCGAAGTAGCTTTTCTTTTCTATTACAACAACGATTGGACAGCCCTGTTGGGCTATCCGGCCGGACACGGACAAGACAGCAACCTGAACGACCACCATTTCCATTGGGGATACTTTATCCATGCCGCGGCTTTTCTGGAACAATACAAACCGGGCTGGGCTGCCCAATGGGGCGACATGGTCAATTTGCTGGTACGCGATGCTGCAAGTCCCGACCGCAACGACCCGCTCTTCCCATATTTGCGCAATTTCAGCCCTTACGCAGGACACTGTTGGGCAAACGGTTTTGCCACTTTTCCACAAGGCAATGACCAAGAATCCACATCCGAAAGTATGCAATTCAATTCCTCGCTCATACATTGGGGTTGCGTAACCGGCAACGATGCCATCCGTGACTTGGGCATTTACCTGTACACCACCGAACAAACCGCCATTGAAGAATATTGGTTCGACGTGTACGAGCGTAATTTCCCTGACACACAACAATATGCACTTATTTCCCGCTTGTGGGGGAACGACTTGGACAACCAGACTTTCTGGACTGGTGACATTGCCGCCAGCTACGGCATAGAATTGTATCCCATCCACGGAGGTTCGCTTTATTTGGGACACAATCTTGCCTATGCAACCAAACTATGGGAAGAAATAAAAGCAAACACAGGCATCATGCGAAACGAAGCCAACACCAACTTGTGGCATGACGTAATCTGGCAATTTGCTGCATTCATCGACCCGACCGAAGCCATCGCACTCTACGATTCTTACCCGCAGCGGAGCCTGAAATTCGGAATCTCCGACCCACAAACCTACCATTGGCTGCACGCAATGAACGCATTGGGCAAAGTGGAAACAAACGTAACCGCCGACTATCCTATCGCAGCCGTGTTCAACAAGGGCGGACGCAAAACTTATGTTGCACACAATTATACAAACGAAACGCTAACCGTCCATTTTTCTGATGGCGAAAGCCTGACCGTGCAACCACGCAGCATGGGGTTCTCGACCCGCGGTGAAATGTTACCGGAGGTGT
This sequence comes from uncultured Bacteroidales bacterium, assembly GCA_949282265.1. GTDB lineage: Bacteria > Bacteroidota > Bacteroidia > Bacteroidales > Paludibacteraceae > CALUNA01. The sequence goes on from CASDOZ010000003.1 coordinate 91,799, forward strand.
TCATCAGTTCGCCGGCTGCCAACCAGACGATACGCCCACAACAGACAATCACCATCAAAGCGGAAGCGCATGACTATGGAGGAAATACCATCACACAAGTTGATTTTATAGTCGATAACGTGCTGATTGCGACTGACCGCGATGCACCCTACACTGCAGAATGGCGTAACAACGGTGAAGGGACATACCAACTCAGTGCACGGGCAACCAATTCCGCAGGGCAAACAGCCATTTCTGAAAGCATACAAATAACAGTTGCGTCAACAGCAACAGGTGAATCCGGCGGCTGCGACTGGACTTCCACTGACGCGCAACAAGGCAGTTTCTCGGAAGGATATGAAATAGCATTCCGCACGGAAGGCAACTCCGTAAAAGTCAAATCGCGGCTACTTGACCAAGATAAAACCGATGTGATGGCATACGTCTGGAAAGAGACTCCATTCACTGAATACCCGATGACTCGCGAAGGCGATTATTTTACCGCCACTATCAATGATACGGAAATTGGTACGACCATTAACTTAGCCTGCAAATTCGCATTTGCCGGAGGTATGAGTGTCACAAAATATTATTCCTACACAGTCGGGAACAATTGCGAAGAGACGACAAACCTGACTTCCGGAATCTATAAAAAACTGCGGATATTTCCAAATCCTGCCAGCGACCAGCTACACATAGAAGCCGGAACACCGATGGCAAAAGTAGTACTCCACAATCTATACGGGCAACAAGTAAACGCTGTCCAAGTAAACGCATCCCGCTGCATTCTGGACATATCCACTTTACCAAAAGGAAGTTATCTACTCTCTGTTGAATATGAAAACGGGCAATGGGATAGCAGCAAAATCATAAAATAGCCTGAAAGCAGATTCCAACACCTTCAATGATTTGCTTTTCATGGCATAGAAACAGGGCGTACTAAGAATATGGATTTTAGTACGCCCTGCTTGTTCCCTGCACAATCGCGGCCTACCCTTACAGCCGCATCACCCGTTCATCGAATGAATTCCTGTCAATCAAGGCTTTGTTACGCATTTTGGTGCGATAGTTATAAATGGTCGTGATGGAGTAGCGAAGGAATTGCGCTATCTTGGCACTGTCGGTTATCCCCAGGCGAATCAGGGCATAAATACGCAGTTCCGGCGACAACAGCTCGCCTTTGGGAACCACACGGGCGGATGGTTCCAGCAAGTCATTGAATTTCTGTACAAAATCAGGATAAAGCTGTAAAAACGATTCATCGAAATTCGCATAAAATTCTTTTAGTTCTTTGTCTATGATTTTGGAAGATTTCAATGTATTGAATAACTCCTGGCTTTGTCCGGAAGTAGCCATTTTATTGAGTTGCCGGCGATATTCATCCATTTTCTCTATGTAATTTGAACACTGGTTCATATAGCGGCTGATATACTCTTCCTTGATATGGTTGCTCTCTGCCAGATTGGAGTTGGCAACAAGCAAATCATCGTTGGCCGCTTTCAGTTTTTTCCTGGTGGCACTCAGTTTCCGGTTTTGCCAAAACACCAATATGAAAGTAACCATCATCACAAACAAGCAAACAGATATAATATAAGTAAACAACAAAGACGACTTCCGCTGCTTTTCTATCTGTGCCTGATACGCCTCTTGGATGATTTTATATATAGGCAACAATTCTATTGCCCTTAAACGGGCGTTGCACAAAGCCGCATCATCCATGGAACATTTGATATAATTGTAAGCCCTCTCAATATCCCCACGCTCAAAAAGCAATTCCGCCAATTCGCGCAATGAGATATATTCCCGCACCGCGGCCTTCAAATCACATTGTGATGACAGGGCATAATAATAAATGGCATTATCCGTATCACCCATTTGCACATACACTTTTGCCAAACCATAATATAAAAGCGCCTTCTCGTGGATGGACAAGTTGTTTTTGGCATCATGGTTTTTCAACAGGTCGATTGCTTCCTGCCAATTTTCCCGATAAACAGCCTGGTCGAATTTCACAATCGCATAAGTAAACGATTCTACCGGATTTACACTCAAAATAGAATCCCGGTACGCATCCAACAATTCCAGATATTGATTGTGCAGAAAGTCAATAGACGAATAATCAGCCAACAATTCGTATAGGGTCCTGCGCAAGTGGTAATAATATGATTTCAGAAAATCAGGAATACCCTTTGCAAAAGCATCCGCAAGCAGTTCATCGGCTTCCTTGTACATGCCTACCATATAATAGCATTCTGACATGTTGAGCATGGCTTGCACCACAAGGTCGGGATTTCCAATACGCTCTGACAACTCAATACGTTCTTGTGTATAAACAAGTTGTGAATCAATGCTATATGAACGATACGCATCAGCTATTTCACCTAGGACACGGAAACGTTCCATGTCGTCACGGACAGAATCGAGTTTGGCTTTCTGCCTCGCTATTTCCTCTTCCTTGGGTTGTGCATATACGGCATGGTTACGAATTATCTGATCCAACGAATCAAGTACAACAGAATTTACAGCCACAGCACCAGCCTGTAAGAAGGTACATATCAAGCACGAAAAAAGCAGCATTCTTTTCATGATAAACCCCATTCTTTTATTTTTTAACAAAACGGCATACGTGAAAAAGCCAACACAAAGATAAAAAATAAATATCTTAACCACAAGAAACAGACCTTGACACACCCCATAAAAAGCCCCATAAACAAACTACTTTTTTGAGGTCAAAATAAAACAGTAAATAATTGATAATAAAGTAATAACATAGTAAAACCGACTACTTTTTCACTACTACAACTTGTTCACAAAAACCAAAGCCTATACTTTTGCGACCGGTAAATGCATTTGACCAAATTATTTTATTGTTTAATCATTCAAAATCTAATTCCAGCTTTTATGAGAACAAAAGTATTTCTTTTAGCGACAGCTTTTATGGCTTCGGTTTCTGCTCTTTTTGCAGTTGATTATCCTGCTCGTATGTATTTAATTGGTGATGCAACACCTAACAATTGGGATTTAACAGCAATTACTTCCATGGTCACCACCTCTCCAGGAGTATATACATGGACAGGAGAACTGAAAAATGGTCGAATGAAATTCATTCCATATCCATCGTATGAACCCAGTTATGGCCCTACCGCTGCCGATACAATAGAAACAGGAAAATCAGAATTAGCACAAAACATTGTTGCAGGCGAAAGTTATGACATGGAACTGCGTGTAGATAATACAATGCCAGACAAATCATGCAACATAACTGCCGGGCGTTATAAATTAACATTGGATATAACTGGCGAGACTCCACGTCTAACTGTAGAAGACGGAACCGCATTGCCCGATAATCCAACAACCCCTATTACAAATCCGGGATATCTATATCCCATTGGAGATGCAACAGAAGCAGGTTGGGATCTAAGCAAGACAGTTCCTATAGCTGAAACTGAATTTAACTCCGGAATATATACTACATTAATAAAACTGAAAAGCGGTTCCTTGAAATTCCTTCTTCGTAACGATTGGGGAAGAATGTATGGAGCGACCACTGCAGACCAACCGGTAAATGAAATGGGAGAATATACAGTTGAATACTCGGATGGCAGTTCAGACAAGAAGTTTAAGATTAATTACCCAAGTACTGTAAATTACAAGCTCACAATCAATCTGAACACAAATACAATGACCATTTACCCGGAAAAAATCTATATCATCGGTCCTGCCATGACAGGCATTGAGAATGATTGGAACTTTTTCGAGGATAAGACCATGCACTCAACAGAAACAGATGGTGTATATAGCTGGACAGGCGAATTATACAATGGTCAAATGAAATTTTTCACAAGCAATGATTTCGGTTCCATCGCATATGGAGCAACAACTGCCGATGCGCCTCTTGCAGAAGGGACATTGGATATCAAACGGATTGCCGGTAGCGATGACGACTACAAATTCAAAGTTTCCGCCGAACAAACAGGCAATTACACATTGACATTGGATTTGAACAACATGAAACTGAATGCTGTCAAAAACGGGGACAGCGGAACGGCAACCAATATCTCGCCGGAACAGGAAATTTCCTGGAACATAACCGACGACCACATTGTTTGCGTGGATGCCAACCAGATTGAAGTATTGGCCATAAGCGGTACACGCATAGCTTCATGCCAAGGCGGACAACTTGACATCAGCAACCTGCACGCAGGCATATATATTGCCATCTTGCACAAAAACGGCCAAAAAGCCATTCACAAATTCATAGTACGCTAAACTAATCGGGCAAGCCATACCGTTAATATATAGGATATGGCTTGCCCATCCTTTCATTTTTCCATAATTCCAGAATCTCAATATGATGAAAACATTTCAACGGATCTTTTTGTCTGTCCTGGCTTGTTTCGTCTGCACATGTGCAATGGCGCAACTGACAGTGCAAGGATTAATTTCCGACGTGAACAATGAGCCGCTCATTGGCGTGAACATCATGGAAAAAGGCACGACAAACGGCACGATTACCGATTTTGACGGCCGGTTTACCATAACAGTGCAAGACGGCTCGTCTGTGCTGACTGTCAGCTACGTCGGCTATGTTACGCAAGAAATTGCAATCAACAACCAGAGCAACCTGCAAATCGTACTGAAAGAAGACAACGAACAATTGGAAGAAGTAGTGGTTATTGGTTACGGCATCCAGAAAAAAAGCGATTTGACCGGAGCCATATCCCAAGTTTCGTCCAAAGACCTTGCGCGCCAACCGTCGCCAAGCCTCGGAGCCGCCCTGCAAGGACGTGCAACTGGCTTGCAGGTCGTTTCGAGCGGCGCGCCGGGCAGCAACGTGAGCATGAAAGTGCGCGGTATCGGCTCCATCAACAACAGCGACCCGCTGTTAGTCATTGACGGCGTGCCGACCGATGTGCCCCTGAACATGATTAACATGGACGACGTGGCAACCGTCGATGTGCTGAAAGACGCATCGGCCACGGCCATTTACGGCTCACGCGGGGCATACGGCGTAATCATTATCACAACCAAAAAAGGCGACTTCGACAAAAGCAGCCTGAACCTGAAAGCATCCTACGGCTTCGACCAGATACAACGCACGCTGCCGTTGCTGAACGCCACACAATTCGCATCGTTGCACAACGAAATGATGGCAGCCGGCGGACAACCACAAAACCCGGCATTCATCGACCCGACCGCATTAGGCACAGGCACGGACTGGATGAGCGAACTGTTCCAATACGCACCTACGCAAAACTACTCGCTGAGCTATTCGGGCGGTACAAAAAAAACGACATATTATGTTTCCGGAGCATATTACGATCAACAAGGTATAATAAAGACAACTGATTATAAACGTCTGACATTGCAATTCAATTCGGACACGGAAATTTACAAATGGCTGAAATTCGGAAACAAACTGTCGCTGAACCACGACATAAAGTCGCAAGGTGAATACAACATCCAAAACACAATGAAAGCACTCCCGACACAGGCTATCAAAAACGAAGATGGCTCGTGGGCAGGCCCGGTCGGACTGGCCATGTACGTGGGCGACATTGCCAACCCGATAGGGAAGATGATGGAAAACAGCAGTTCCACAAAAGGCTACAACCTGCTTGGAAACATTTACGCCGAAATCAAACCGTGGGAATGGCTGGTTTTCAAAAGCACGTTCGGCATACAGACTTTGTTCTGGGACAGCAAGTCGTGGACACCGAAATACGATTGGGAACCCATCGAGCAACCCGAATCGCAAGCATCGCGCACCTACAACAAAAGTATCACATGGTTGTGGGACAACACGCTGACATTCAACAAGCTCATTGCCGACAAGCATAACGTAACCGCCATGATCGGTTCGTCGGCGCAAGCCAACACATACGAGTACATGAGCGGCACGGTGCAAGGTTTCATCAGCGAGACCGCACAAGAATTGTCGAACGGCATCCTGGAACCGACCTTGTCAGGAAACGGCAGCGACTGGGCGCTCCTGTCATTCATGGCGCGTGCCAATTACAGTTATGACAACCGCTATTTGCTGACTGCGACCGTGCGCGCCGATGGTTCATCACGTTTCAGCAAAGCCAACCGCTGGGGCGTATTCCCGTCCGTATCGGCAGCCTGGCGCCTGAGCGAAGAACAGTTCTTTAACAAATCGTTTGCGCTGAGCGACCTGAAAATCCGCGCCGGATACGGCGTTACGGGTAACCAGGCCAGCGTCGGCAACTACGCATACGCCTCCGCACTGCAAACCGTGCAATACAACTTCAACGGGACACAAGTCAGCGGCCTGGCGCCGTGGGTAATGCCCAACCCGAACGTACGTTGGGAAGAAGTGGAACAAATCAACGTCGGCATGGACGCTTCCATGATTGATGCCCGCCTGATTGTAAACCTGGACGGCTACATCAAGAATACAAACGACATGTTGGTACCGATGTCCGTACCCATTTCATCCGGTTATTCCGATGAAAACGTGCCGCAAATCAACGCCGGGCTTATGCGCAACATGGGTGTGGAACTCGCACTCACATCCATCAACTTCAAAGGCGATTTCACTTGGACGACAAGCGGGAACGTATCCTATAACCACAACCAACTGTTAAGCCTGAACAGCGACGTGCCCATGTATTTTGACAACAACGTGCACATGGTCGGCTATCCGGTCAGCGCGTTCTACGGCTACGTTACCGACGGAATTTTCCAGACGCAGGAAGACGTGGACCAACACGCCATACAAACCGTTGGAAGCGACACTTACACCAGTACGCAGCCGGGCGATATCTGTTTCAAGGATTTGAACAACGACGGTGTCATCAACGAAGACGACCGTACCATTTTGGGCAGCCCGACACCCTCGTGGACATTCTCGCTGAACAACCAACTGTCATGGAAAGGGTTCGACTTGGAAATTTTCTTCCAAGGCGTGGCCGGAAACAAAATCTACAACGGCAACCGTGCAGTATTGGAATCAATGAGCGTGGCACAGAACCAAATGATAACGGTTCTGGACCGCTGGCGCGGCGAAGGCACGAGCAACACCATGCCGCGTGCCGTATTCAGCGACCCGAACAAAAACAACCGCGTATCCGACCGGTTCCTGGAAGACGGTTCATACCTGCGCCTGAAAAATGTTTCATTGGGTTACACGCTGCCGTCAGAACTGACTAAAAAAGCAGCCATGCAATCCGTGCGTTTTTCCATTTCCGGGCAAAACCTGCTCACGCTGACACGTTATACGGGATTAGACCCCGAAGTCAGCGGTTCCGGCAACGACAGCAATGTATATCCGGTTACGCGCAACTTCACTTTCGGCATCAACATAACTTTCTAAAACCACAAGACAAATGAAACACTTATTCGTATATAAAACCTGGATGGCTGTCGCACTTATCGCGTTGCTCTATTCCTGCGACGATTTCCTGACCCGCGAACCGTGGGATTCGGTGGACAGCTCGCAAAGTTTCAAGACAGAAGAAGATGCTATCGCCGCCGTGAATGCGGCCTACCAGCCTTTGCAATGGGCAAAATTGTACAACATGCGTATCTGGACGCTCGACATCGTTGCCGGCAACAGCGTAGTGGGTGCAGGTGGCGGCACGGACGGTATTGAAACCGTCGATTTGGCCAACTTTATTGCCACGGCAGACAACTTTGCCGCATTGGATTTATGGCGCGGCCCATCACCGGGAATCCTGCGTTGCAACTTCGTCCTGCAAAAAGTGCCGGATATGACCATAGACACATATATGAAAAACCGCTGTTTGGGCGAAGCCCATTTCTTGCGGGCACACTATTATTTCATTTTGGTGAGGCTGTTCGGCGGAGTGCCTTTGCTTACCGAACCGCAAACATCGGAAACTGACTTGCAAGTGGAACGCGCATCGGTCGATGAAATTTACAGCTTGATTATCTCCGACCTGAAAAGTGCCATCGACCTGTTGCCTGCCAAATCGGAATACTCCACGACCGACCTCGGACGCGCCACAAAAGAAGCTGCCAAGGCCGAACTTGCACGCGTTTACCTGACTTACGAGCCTGACAATGAAAAATACGAAGAAGTAGTACGCTTGTGCAACGAAATAGGAGAAGCCGGTTATGAACTTGCAGCCGACTATTCGGACAACTTCGACCCAGCCAAGAAAAACGGCGTGGAATCGATTTTCGAAGTACAGTATTATGGCAAGACAAGTTACGATTTCTGGAGCAACGAAAACCAGTGCTCTTGGACGAGTACGTTCATGGGACCTCGTAACTCAAACATGGCTGCCGGCTGCTACGGTTGGAACCAACCAACCTCTGAGTTTGTAATGCAATATGAAGAAGGCGACTTGCGGAAAGACAAAACCATTTTCTACACCGGCTGCCCTGTTTTTGACGGAAAACAATATAGTTCATCCTACTCGACGACAGGCTACAACGTGCGCAAATTCCTGCTCACCAAAGCCCAATCGCCCGACTACAACACCAGCGATGCCAACTGGGTAGTAACCCGCTATGCCGATGTATTGCTCATGAAAGCCGAATCCCTGAACGAACTCGGACGCACGACAGAAGCTGAAAACCCGCTCTACGAAGTCAGACAACGGGCCGGCTTGACCAACCGTGCCGACATAGAAGGTTTGTCGCAAGCCGAAATGCGTGAAAAAATCATCCACGAACGCCGCATCGAACTTGCCTTTGAAGGCCATCGGTGGTTTGACATGATACGTTACAAGGACAACTACGCGCTGAATTTCCTACATTCGATAGGAAAGACATCCGCAACGACCAAACATTTGCTGTTCCCCATCCCGCAACAGGAAATCGAGGCCAACAGCAAGCTGACACAAAACCCCGGTTATTAATTCAAAACATGAACTGACATGAAAACGAAAAATCTTATCATACCGTGCGCCATAGTCGCGTTGCTATCATTCGGTTGCGAAGAAAAAATCATCACCGACAAAGGCGAGACCGCCCTTGAACTGAAAGCATCGTCCGACTCTGTGGCATGTGACCAACGTGCAAGCTCGTCCGAAGCGTTGCAACTGACCTGGACCAGCGGCACCAACGCCGGCACTGGCGCGGCCATCTCATACCTTTTTGAAATGGACCTGAAAGGGAACGATTTCCAAGGAGGCATGAAATTCGACATCGGCAAAACCGATTCGCGCGTTATCTCGTTCACGCACAAGGAACTCACGGACACTTTGCTGTATTTTTTCCCGGACATCCCGTTGGAAACGTACAGCGAATTTGAAGCCCGCGTGACCGCAACGGTCGCCTCGCCGGACGTTCCGACACAAGTTTCGCCGGTCATAACCTTGAAAATCGCGCCCTACAAATGGCGGATATTGACCATTTACCTGATTGGCGATGCCGCACCCAACGGCTGGGACAACCAACTGGCCACAGCCATGACTGCCGACTATGACAACATGTCGCTCTTCACGTGGGAAGGTGTCCTGAAAAAAGGCGAACTCAAATTCATAACCCAACTGGGTTCATGGTTGCCATGTTATGTACGTGACGAAAACGATCCTGGCAAAATGGTATTCCGCGAAAACGAAGAAGACTACCCCGACAACAAGTGGAACATAGAGTCCGCCGGTATCTACCGCATCGAAATGAACACGGAAGCCTTGACCATCCAATTCAGCAAAACAGGCGATGTGGAGGAAGAAAAACACCTCTATATGGTCGGCGATGCCACGCCCGGAGGTTGGGACAGCAATCTGGCAACTGAACTAACCGAAGATGAAAACAATGCCGGACGCTACTCTTGGCAAGGTGCGCTGAATGCAGGCGAACTTAAATTCATTACCGAGCTGGGTTCATTCCTGCCGTGCTATGTCCGCGACGAAAATGACCCAGGAAAAATGGTTTTCCGCGAGAACGAAGAAGACTGTCCCGATTACAAATGGGAAATAACAAGTGCCGGAAATTATCGTATTGAATTGGACATTAACAACCTGACCATCAGTATCACATCGCTTGGTGAAACGGGCAAATACGAGCACATCTGGATGATAGGCGACGCCACGCCCGGAGGCTGGAGTTGGGACAACGTAACCGAAATGGCCAAAAATCCGGACAATCCCAATGAATTTTCCTACGACGGCTATTTATCAGCTGGCGAAATCAAATTCCCGCTCGAAATCAACCATGACTGGAGCGGACAGTTCATCCTGGCGCCGGAAGCCAACTGCGCACCAACCGAAAACGGCACATACGTGGTCGGCAACCAGCCGGACAATAAATGGAAAATAACCGAAGCTGGGAACTACCGCATTGTCATCAATGCCGCAGACGAAACCATTTCATTCACACGCAACTAAAATCAACCTATATATGAAAAAGATCGTTTTTTTCCAATTATATCTGACATTCTTCATGTCCCTGGCGGCATGTAACAAGTTTGAACCAGTCAACGACCCGATTACTTATGGTGACGGCTACATGCCCGTACAGTTGAACACCGACAAGGCACGCTACAATCCGGGCGAAACCGTCAAAATCACCTTGAACAAACCGGTAGAAGGCGCCACCGATGTCATGGTGCGTTACCGCCATTTGGGCACAACCCTTGCCGAAGAACCGTTCACAAGTTGTGAATGGACATGGCAGCCACCTGCCGATGACTTCAAAGGATATTTGATTGACTTGTACAGCGTGGAAAACGGCAAAGAGATTGTCCACGGCAGCATTGCTGTAGATGTATCCTCCGATGTGTCCCGCTTCCCGCGCAACGGTTTCCTGTCGGCCTACGGCAAAATGTCCAGCAGCGAAATCGCAACCAACATGGCGAACCTGAACCGCCACCACATCAACTATGTGCAGTATCAAGACTGGCACTACAAACACCACAAACCGCTGGCTGGCACCCCATCGGCACCTATGGAAGTATGGACGGACATCATAACCCGCGATTGCTACAAAACGACCGTGGAAAGTTACATCAAAGCCTCGCACAACTACGGAATGAAATCGCTGTTCTACAACCTGGCTTACGGTGCGCTGGATGATGCCGCCGACGATGGAGTGCAGGAAGAATGGTATATCTTCAAAGACAGAAACCACACTACGAAAGACTGCCACGAGCTCGGTTCGCCTTTCAAAAGCAGTATCTATTTAGTGAATCCCGCCAATGAAGAATGGATTGACTACATATCATCACAAAATGATGATGTTTATGCCGTATTTGATTTTGACGGTTACCAAATTGACCAATTGGGTTGGCGTGGGGATTTATATGATTATTACGGCAATATCGTATATCTAGACCAGACATTCAAAAACTTCATTGAAAAAATGAAAGAAGCACAACCATCCAAATCTCTGGTAATGAACGCTGTGGGACAATATGGACAAGAACACCAAATATCCAAAGCTCCTGTCGATTTTCTATATACCGAAGTATGGGACCATAATGACGAAAATGGTTTTACCATTTTTTCTAACATAATTACCAACAATGACAATTGGTCTTCTGGAAAAGAAACAGTATTGGCGGCATACCTCAACTATGAACTTGGCCGCAAAGGACGCGGATATTTTAATACTCCAGGTATTCTTATGGGTAGTGCCGCTGCATTCGCGTGGGGAGGAAGTATTTTGCAATTGGGTGAACATATGCTCTGTAACGAATATTTCCCCAACAACAATTTAAGTATGAAGGGTGAACTGAAAACCGCTCTTGTACACTATTATGATTTTCTGACTGCGTACGAAAATCTGTTACGGGAAGATGGAGAATGGTATGGTGTAGATATTACCTCTGAAGACAACCAATGCACATTTAATCAATGGCCACCACAAAAGCAACAAATCGCCACAGTAGGCAAACGATTCGCAAACAAAGATGTCATACACCTACTAAGCTATAGAAATGCTACACATTTAGACTGGTGTGATACAGAAGGCAACCAAGGAGAACCTGATTTGTTGGAAAATCTGGCTATCAGTTTTAACGTCAAAGCCGAGCCTAAAGCCGTTTGGATAGCAACTCCTGATTATCAAGACTGTGTTGCCATCCATTTGGATTACCAATATGAAAATGGGAAAATCAATTGTACTATTCCGTCACTGAAATATTGGAGTATGATTGTAGTTGAATATTAATACCTTAATATATTATTTTATGAAAAAACTATTTATAATATTGTCATTATTAAGCTGTTTTATCCATTCCGTCTATAGTGAAAACAATCCTATAGCAGCCCCTGAAGCTATTGTAATTTCGGGAAATATGCGCTTTACCATATTAACCCCAGAAATGATTCGTATAGAATGGAGTGAAACACAACAATTCGAAGACCGTGCTTCTTTCACGGTGCTAAATCGTCGCTTGCCAGTACCACCTTTTACAAAAGAAGAACGTGACGGATTTTTATATATAAAAACAGAAAAACTTTCTTTACAATACCGTATAGGCAGTTTTCCTGGAACATTTAATCCTGCAAGTTCAGAAAACCTCAAAATAACATTTGAGATGGATGGTCGTACACAGACATGGTATCCTTGGAAACCCGATAATTTAAATTTAAAAGGAACCATGCGTACATTGGACAGCGCGAACGGAACAAACAAATTATCAGAAATGGAAAATGGTCTTCTCTCACGTTCGGGTTGGGCTGTAATAGATGAAACAGGAGAACGTCCAGACGGCAGTATAAGCCTAATGTTCGAACCAAGGGAAAATGGAGTAGATTGGGTCGGAGAACGTCAAGACAAAACTGCTATGGACTGGTATTTTTTAGGTTACGGGCATGACTATAAAAAAGCGTTATCAGACTTTATTAAAATAGCTGGCCGCATCCCCATGCCACCCATGTACGCATTCGGATATTGGTATTCAAAATATGAAGAGTATTCAGAACAAGATTTCAAGGATTTAGTAGGCGAAATACAAGACCATGACATTCCTCTCGATGTAATGGTTGTCGATATGGACTGGCACTATTCCGGTAGCAGTAATGATGGAGGACGTGGCGGATGGACTGGATGGAGTTGGAATAAGCGTTTATTTCCCGACCCGGAAGGATTTCTGAACTGGCTTCATGACAATCATTTAAAAGCCACACTCAATCTCCATCCTGCAGATGGAATCGCTCCTGATGAAGATAACTTTACAGCATTAGCCAATGAACTAGGATTACCCACCAATCAAACTATACCATGGCGATTGGAGAATGAAGAATTCTATAAAGCATTTTTCAAACACATTATACGTCCACATGAAAACATTGGCGTTGATTTCTGGTGGTTAGATTGGCAACAATGGCTATTGGCCAATGATGTAGAAAAATTAGGTAACACTTTTTGGCTAAACCATGTATTTTTCAATGATAAGAAACAACAGGAAAACGGTCGCCCCATTATTTTACACCGCTGGGGAGGATTAGGCAATCATCGTTATCAGGTTGGCTTTTCTGGGGATGCACATGCAAATTTTGAGACCCTTGCCTTTGAGCCCTATTTTACCGCTACAGCTTCAAATGTTGGTTATGGCTATTGGAGTCATGACATCGGCGGACATTACCAAAATGGCGGCAATGATGCAGAACTTTACCTTAGATGGATTCAATATGGAGTCTTTTCCCCTATCCTCCGCACACATAGCACAAAAGACGCCTCGATTGAACGAAGAATCTGGAAATATGACAATTTCACACTTATGCGTGATGCCATAGAACTCAGGTATGCATTAGCGCCTTATATTTATACACAGGCTCGTACAGCTTATGACACAGGTATTTCAATATGTCGCCCACTCTATTACGAATGGCCAGAAGAAAACGAAGCCTACAAGCACAACGACGAATATATGTTTGGTGATAACATATTAGCAGCGCCAATAGTAGAACGTTCCAACAACAATGGCATTAGCCATAAAACCATTTGGCTACCAAAAGGGAATTGGTATGAGGTAAATAGTGGCGATATCCTGGAAGGAAACAAAAGTTATACTCGGACTTTCACCCAGGCAGATATCCCTCATTATTACAAAGAAGGTGCAATTATTCCAATGTATCCCAAACTATCTCACCTAAAAAGCCGTCCAGATAAACTTATTTTGCAATTTGCTCCCGGACAAGAAGGCGAGTTTATGTATTATGAAGATGAAAACGACAATGACAATTATCAAAATGGCCTTTATACATTCACTAAAATAACCCAAAACCGTAATGAAAAAGAAGGAACCTTCACCATATACCCACGTGAAGGTAATTTCAATGGCATGCCCACAAACAGAAGTTACGAGTTACATATATTAGCCGCAACATTCCCACAATCAGTTGAAGTGAACCACATTCCATATCAAATGGGCAATGAAGGGAATGGAACTTGGAATTATGACAGCGAAATGCAAATAATAAAACTCTATATTCCCTCTACTTCATGTGATGAAACCATCGAAATTAACATAATATTTTCAGAAGAAAGTGCAGTACAAACGACAAAAGAAGACAAAAACGCTTTCATCCACTATATTCAAAACGAAAAAAAACTATGTGTCAATACAGACCAGATTTGCCATAACATAAAACTATATTTACATGACATTACAGGAAAAATAATTTTAGAGCAAGACGAGAAAAACTCGATGGGATTTTACGTAAATATTCCCAACAGTACACCTAATGGGGTCTATATTGTCAAAATGGAATACGACGGCCATCAACAAACACAAAGAATAATCATATAAAAAGTTATATCATGAACAGAATATTTTCCATATTCCTTAATATATGCTTTTTCTGTAGCCTATCATTGGCACAAGATTATACACAACTCTATATCATTGGCGGTGCAACCGCCAATGGTTGGGATAATAACAATGCACAAAAGATGACACTGGTATCATCCAATACAGAAAATGCCATATTTACATGGACAGGACAATTAAGTGCAAGTGATTTCAAATTCATTAATGCCGGCGGAACCTTTTGGCCCTGCTTTAATGCCACGAGTGAAAATGAAATTGTCGTATTAGGCCAAACACACAATTTAGCCTATCATACCACTGAAATAGATGATTATAAATTTGTCATACAGAATTCCGGTTTATATACCATAACCGTTGATATGCGCCAACTTACTATGGTAGTCGAATCTGTTAACTTGGATGAACTACCAGAAAACCTATGGATATGCGGTAGTGCCATACCTAACGGCACGGCTCAACTTATTAAAGGCTACGACGGAACATTTTTCTTATACGGAGGAAGTTTACAAAATGGAGATGTAAAAATAATGGATACCCCTGCACCGGAACCTTATACAACCTATTATATTCCATATCAAGAAGCCATTGACATCACCGGCAACAGCAGATATGTTACAACAAATGACAATAATGCTGCCGGTTGGGAAGTTCTTGTTGATGATCCTGCCTATAAAATAAGAATCGATCTAATACAAAAAAGAGTAACCGCACAAGTCTTTTTGCCTTCACAAAAACTTTATATTGTTGGAGGGGCTACAGAAGCTGGCTGGGATGCAGAAAAAGCGATTCTTTTATCCAATGAAAATCAACCTATTGGTACATACGTATTTGAAGGTGAATTAAAAATACGCAATGAAAATGTAGAACCCAACGCCTTCAAGTTCTTAGGCCAGAAAACATGGGATCCATATAGCATTCATGCTATCAGCGAAAATGCTCCAATACTAACAGCCTCATATATAGGAGAACGAAGTACTGTACACACATTTCCCGACTATAAATGGACTATTGACGAAGACAAACAAGGTCATTATACCATTACAGTCAACTTATTGAACGAGACAATCGAAGCTCAATATAATGGTGAAGAATCGTCATTGTCAACACCCAATGAAGCAACAATATCAATTAACGGACATGATGGATTACATATATGGAGCACGAACGGACAAACAATAGATACATTGCATATCTACGATTTGTCAGGCAGGCTTGTCATCCACGAAAGACAATTTACTGATTTACATTTACCATTAGAAAAAGGCATCTACATTATAAGCCTCAATTCTATAACATATAAAACGATTATTTATTAACAACAAAGATTATGAATGTGTACAAAAGGCTCACAACGTACTTAATAGCAAGCATAAGTTGTTTACTAAGCGTACAAGCACAAACATCGTTCTTGTTTGACAACAACATGGCAGTATTCTATCCTGTAGATTTCGATTCCACCCAAACATTGCCATCATTTGCCATAACCAAGAACCTCCTATACCAGAATGACGTACCTGAAACTTGGGAAATACGTCCTGTATTCGGCACAACAGACGAAGGTAAAACTCTTGTTGAAATTGCTTTCGAAGAAGGTACTGATCTATATGGTACCGGACTTGTTATCGGTGACTTACGCAGAAATGGTTATGACATACCATTATGGAACAATGACAACTACGGATATTACAAACCCGGCCTATATCAATCCCATCCATGGATTATGGGAGTACGTCCAAACGGAAAGACATTCGGTATTATTGCAGATAACAGTTGGCGTTCCAACATTAATCTGTCCAATCCTATAAAGATAACCAGCGAAGGCCCATCTTTCCGTGTTATTGTCATTGAAAAAAACAATCCGATGGAAATGATGCAAGCACTCAGCGAATTGACAGGACACATCAATCTGCCTCCATTATGGGCAATCGGTTACCATCAATCACGCTATAATCCTTCATATAAACCATCAGACGTATTATATATAACAAACGAGTTCAGACGTAGGCAACACCCATGTGATGTTATATGGTTTGATATCGACTATATGGATGGCAAACGCATTTTTACATATGATGCAACAAACTATTTCACGGCAGATGGTGTACCAAATCCTATTGCTATGAACGATTCGCTTCACAGCAAAGGCTTCAAAGCCGGCTACATCACAGACCCTGGCGTAAAAATAGATGAACAGTATAGTATATATCAGGAAGGAAATGAAGGAAATTATTGGGTATTAAACAAAGACGGCGAAGCCTATGAAGGTGAAGTATGGCCCGGTATGTGCCATTTTCCCGATTTTACACGCCCAGAAACACGTGAATGGTGGGGAGAACGCTATGGAGAATTTGTAAAAAACAATGATATAGACGGTGCATGGAACGACATGAACGAACCAGGAGTATTCAACACAGAGGAATGGACCATGCCGGTAGACAACCAACACCAAGGCGGCGGAGGATTGGCTGCTGGCCCACATATGCGTTATCACAACTTATATGGCTCACTTATGTCACAAGCCACCTACGAGGGAATCATTGAAGCAATACCGGAAAAGCGCCCATTCATATTATCACGCGCCAACCATCTTGGGGCACAACGCTATTGCGCCACATGGACTGGTGACAACCTTGACACATGGAAACATCTGAAACTGACTATTCCTATGTGTCTCAATCTTGGCCTTTCCGGACAACCATTTGGAGGTCCTGATGTCGGCGGATACGGACGTATTGGAAATGCTGATTTAATGGGACATTGGTTTGCTCTAGCACCTTACTATCCATTTTCTCGCAACCACACTTCAGAACATGCACAAGAGCCATGGGCATTCGGCAACAAAATTGAAACTGTTGCACGAAATGCCATCAATCGCCGCTATCATTTATTACCTTATTTCTATACACTATTCCACGAATCATCTAAAACAGGAATGCCTATCATGCGTCCTCTGTTTTTTGCCGATGTAACCAATGAAAATTTACGGGAAGAAAAACAAGCATTTTTATTAGGTAAAGACTTATTGATAATTCCACGTTGGGCAGTCAATCCGACCTTGCCTCAAGGTGATTGGGATGAACTTGCATTTGAAACAGAGGATGATGGGTATCAAGCCACGGTTGCTTTACGTCCAGGAGCCATACTACCTTGCTTGGGACATACCATACAAAGCACTGCGGAATATACCTGTGATTCCATTACATTGTATGTGAACCCTTTATCTGATGGCAACGCAGAAGGATACATGTATGACGATGAAGGAGAAGGGTTTGACTATAAAACAGGAGCATACGCTTTACTGTCATTTAATTGTACAAATAAAGGAAATGATTCCTTAGCCATTACCATCAGTCAAAGTGAAGGAACTTTTGTACGGCCAACAAGATATTTCCGCGTAGCGGTTGTCGGTGGAGAGACCATACAATATTCAGATTGGAGCAATGAATTAGAAATTGTTGTCCCCAACGTATTAGATACAGTCAACACATTAGATACAAGCAAAATCGGAGTTTATTTCATTGCCGGTACCTTTACCAACTGGTTCAACGGAGACGAAGACAAAAGGTTAATGTTAAAAGATCCGTCAGAAGACGGAACCTTAACAAGCGACCGCCTCTATTTCGAAGCAGGAACATATGAAATGAAATTTGCAAACACAGAAAATTGGACTGGATCTGACTGGGGTGCAGAAGAAGGTAACAACAGCCTGACAGGAACAGCTATAAAAGGACCGGATGATGAGTGCAAGAACATCAAATTTACTATTGAAAAAGACGGAAGCTATTATATCACATTTAATCCGAAAACACTACAATATGCCATTGTACGCACATATGAATCCAACCAAAAAGAAATGTATATTGGAGGAACATTTAATAATTGGACAACAATGGCAGGCGTAATGAATCTAGTGGGAGACAACCAATGGGAAGCTACAAAGATCTATATTCCAGCCGGTCAACAAGAACTGAAATTTGCAAACACTTATGATTTCACTGGTGATGATTGGGGCAATGCGCAGGGTTTAAGTGGAACTGCTGTTCTATCTACAGGCGGAGACCCCAATTTAAGTTTTAACATCACAACAGCAGGAGAATATACCATACGTTTCAACGACAACACATTGGAGTATAGTATCGAATTAACCTCTGGAATTGAAACTGGTATAAACGAAAACATCACGAAGCAAACCTATATTTATCCCAATCCAACCAATGACCTACTAAATGTCAATCTAAACAATGGAAAAGGCATAGTAGAAATTTATGCTATAAACGGCCAAATTGTTTTACGTAAACAACTGGATGCAAAATCATCTACACTTCATATTGCGCAATTGGCAAAAGGTACGTATCTTGTAAAACTTTTAGATGGAAAAGAAACATCCGTTCATAAACTCATAAAAGACTAACCAATAAAATAACAAATAATGTACAACGCTATGAACAAAAAAATATTAGGAACATTAGCGCTCTCACTATGCACTGCAATCATTTCCGCACAAAACCTATTGTCGCCTAATGGGCAGTTGGAAATGCAGTTTAGTATTGACAAGGGTAAACCAACCTATACCCTTTCCTACAAAGGAAAAACAGTGATAGCCCCCAGCCATTTAGGGATAGAACTCAAAGGAGAGGCACAGCGCAGAGACTTTAATGATTTTGACGCAAAAAATGAAGGTAGCAGCTACTCATTGTTGAATGGCTTTAGCGTAAAATCAACTGAAACTTCCACTTTCGATGAAACCTGGAAAACAGTGTGGGGAGAAGAAAGTGAAATCCGTAACCATTACAACGAATTGGCCGTAACTTTACAACAAAGTGTAACAGACCGTATTATGGTCATCCGTTTCCGTTTGTTCGATGACGGATTGGGATTCCGCTATGAATTCCCGCAACAAAAAAATCTGAACTACTTTGTCATCAAAGAAGAACGTACACAATTCGCCATGACAGGTGACCACATTGCCTATTGGATTCCAGGTGATTATGATACACAGGAATACGACTACACCGTATCGCGCTTGTCTGAAATACGTGACCTGCAGGCTGGTGCAATTTCCGATAACCTGTCGCAAACCACATTCTCACCCACAGGAGTGCAAACAGCACTCTTGCTAAAAACTGATGACGGCCTTTACATAAACCTGCACGAGGCTGCCCTAATCAATTATGCATGCATGCATCTGAACTTAGATGATGAAAACATGATATTCGAATCATGGCTGACACCCGATGCACAAGGCGACAAAGGTTACATGCAGACTCCTTGCCAATCGCCATGGCGTACCATCATTGTCAGCGACGACGCACGTGATATACTCGCATCGCGCATTACGCTCAACCTGAATGAACCTTGCAAAATTAAAGATACATCATGGATTAAACCATGTAAATATATGGGTGTATGGTGGGAAATGATAACCGGCAAAAGCGACTGGTCATACACTTGGGATTTTCCAAGCATACAATTGGGAATCACCGACTACACCAAAGCCAAGCCTCACGGACGCCATGGTGCTACCACAGAAAATGTGAAACGCTATATTGACTTTGCTGCCGAACACGGATTTGATGCTGTGCTGGTAGAAGGCTGGAACCAAGGTTGGGAAGACTGGTTTGGAAATTCCAAAGATTATGTATTTGACTTCGTTACCCCCTATCCGGATTTCAACCTACCTGAAATACGCGACTATGCAAAAAGCAAAGGTATCAAAATCATCATGCACCACGAAACATCAGCCTCGATACGCAACTACGAACGCCATCTCGATCAAGCCTACCAATTTATGGTTGACAACGGATATGACGCCGTCAAGAGCGGCTATGTAGGCAACATCATTCCGCGGGGCGAAAACCATTACAGCCAGTGGATTGTGAACCACTACCAATACGCCATAGAAAAAGCGGCCGACTACCACATCATGGTCAATGCGCACGAGGCTGTCCGTCCTACCGGGATATGCCGCACTTATCCGAACCTGATCGGCAACGAATCGGCACGCGGCACGGAATACCAAGCCTTCGGCGGAAGCAAACCCTACCATACGGCCATATTGCCGTTCACACGCCTGATTGGCGGTCCGATGGATTATACGCCCGGATTGTTTGAAACGGAGATTTGCAAATACAACCCCAACAACAACTCACATGCTAACATAACCATAGCCAACCAGTTGGCACTCTATGTTACCATGTACAGCCCGTTACAGATGGCCGCCGACCTGCCCGAAACCTACGAAAAGTACATGGATGCATTCCAGTTTATCAAGGATGTAGCCATGGAATGGGAAAAGAGCGTTTACCTGGAAGCCGAACCGGCTGAATACATCACCATAGCGCGGAAAGCCAAAAACACCGGCGACTGGTTCGTGGGCAGCGTGGGAGGCTATGACGCACGCACGTCCGAAATCAGCTTCGATTTCCTGGACAAAGGCAAAAAATACGAGGCCACCATTTACAGCGACACGCCTGAAACACACTACAAAACCAATCCGCAGGCTTACGAGATAAAAACCAAAACCATCACTTCCAAATCGAAACTGAAACAGTACGTTGCCCCCGGCGGCGGATATGCCATCACGATAAGGGAGAAAAAATAAAACGGGAAATTATCAAACCGTTGGATAAGTGGAGACTGAAAAGAACGATTATCCAACATTTCACAGAAAAACAACAGAGGTCGGCCTAAAAGCCGACCTCTTAAAATAAAGGGAATTACAGCGGGAATAGCCAGTAATTCCTTTTGTTTTATCCTCTATATCAATGCAATATCGGGCAATGACAGATTATTCCATATATCCATATCGTCCGATCTTATATCTGGCAACAAAAAATCTTCCCGTTATTAATCACTTAATTTTCAATTTTTCCCATAAAACTTACACATATCTGGCCAAAAAACCCAATGCCTTATCTTGGTTTGAATTATTCAATATATACGATTTATTGCCTACTATATATAATGCTTTGCGCGCACGAGTAACAGCAACATTCATAATGTTAGAACATGCCTCATCTATCCAACGAATTTTATTTATAGGAGAATTATTTGTTACCACTAAACTAATAATTATCATATCTCTTTCATCGCCTTGGAAAGCATGGACTGTATCGGCTGTAACACTATCTCTCAATTTTTCAGAAATCTTTTTATTTATTTCGGCAGCTTGATCTCGAAAAGGGGTGATTATGCCAATACTATATCTGTACTCCTCACATTTTTCCCGGGCCAATTCAAGCGTTTTAGAAACTTCTTTCTCATTTATATTAATTGTTGAATCCATTTGTTCCCCTTGTACATCTACCCACCAAATACCGTCGGTTCCATCTGCTACTGTATTAATTTCGAGATTACGTCCCAATCTTTTTCTATAAAAGAAATCATTTGAATAGCCTATTATTCGTGGATGACACCTATAATGTCCCGTAAGCATTATAGGTTTATTCACATCGTAAGCATTGGAAATAAAACTCGAGCAATAGTCCCAAAGAGATTCTTCCACATATTTCAAATTATTACATTCACTTAAATTCAATTGATCAGCAATGATGTTTTCTTCTTCTGTTGTAACAGGAGTAATATGCTTTAACTGTAAAGGATCACCTATAACAACTATTTGCTTTGCCCTTGCCACCAAAGGAATAGCTGATGCTATATCACATTGGGATGCCTCGTCTATGATAACCATGTCAAATAAATCTTCCGCAATTGGGAATGCACTTTTAATAGACAAACTAGTTACTGCATTTAATTTGAATACATCCAAGAATTCACTTGCATTTTGTACAAACTCATCTAATCGCTTCGGGTCTGTTGGAATATTATCGGGGATAAACTGTTTATACCTATTTACCTTTTGAATTGCATCTTTCTGATTAAGAGTTTCTATCAAACAATCAAACAATATATTTACACTATTTTGTTTGATAAAATTTATACAGTCATTCTTATCTATCTCCAACTGCTCTATTTTCTTCACACATGAAGCCAACGACGCATTACAAACGTCTATTTTCTTATTAATTGACTGTATCTGCTGATTTAATAATCTGTATTTTCGTTCTATTTCTTTTTTAATCAGAGCAATATCTATCAACAGTTTGTTAGCTTGTAGCATAACATTCAATGCAGTATCACTTTGAGCCAAAATTTCTCTAGTACTTTTAAAATCTTCAACCTTTTGTTTTAGCGGTAAGGTTCCAAAATAATTTCTGATAGTATATGGACATTCAGCAATTGCCTGTAATAGCTCCATAATATATTTATTCTTGTTAAACAGAAGATTCCATAATTTTCTATAGCCAGTAAATTTATGGTACAATTTATTCCGTAATGACTGCATGATTATACAACAAGCATCCACATCTTTCTCTTTACAATCAATCACAAATGACCAAATGTCCTGATTGGATTTTTGTAATTCACTCAATTCATTCTTACTCCACGACTTAAGATTAGCTACTCCTTCAACAAATCTTTTTAATTCATCTTGCAAGTTGCTTTTTTCATCCTCAAAACGTTTCTTTGTATCAAGCTGTTTGTTATATTCTTTTTTTACTTCTTCCAGCAACTTCTTCTTTTCCAGGTATTCAGCATAAGCATTTGTTTCTAATGAAATTGGAGGACGACGAATAAAATCATCTAAAGCTGATATTGTCGTTTTTCTTATATACTCCTTATGACCAAAACGCATCAGAAAATCATTGCTTCCTGTAATAGCATCAAAACGGTCTTTTACATTATCAACCGCCTTATTATTTTTACTTGCCACTAAAACTTTCTTTCCGCGAACCGCTGCATTAGCGAGAATATTTAAAATTACTTGAGTTTTCCCTGTTCCCGGAGGTCCGGTTATAACCGACAATTTATTGTTAAGTGCGTACAAAACAGCTTCTTCTTGATATTGATCCAAAGAGGTTATATGTAAAATTTCATCCTTATCTACTAGCCCTCCATCCAATTGATTTGTAATAGGAGCTCTTAATAAAAAATCCTGCAACAAAGAATTCTTGTTTGCTATCCGATTCAAATTCCAATTACTCACCTCTGAATAAGTTTGACTTATAGCTGGATTCTTTTGGCTTAAGGCTACGCATGCAATCTTTTCCAGAACAGCATCTTTCGAAACAACTCGCTTTATGACTTCCTGCAATCCATCAAACGATGGCAACGGTTCTGTTGAAGAAATATATTCTGCTAACTTTTCCACATCTTCTGCAATAAGTCCTAGTTTATCAGCCTCTTGAATATTTACAGTAAAATCAGCAAAGTCAACAACCAGATCATCTTTTTGTATATCAAAATTCTTCAGAACTGATATATTAACAATATTATTGAATAAACGATACTTTTGTCTGTTGATTGATATACATAATCCTATATACAAATTAGCCGGCCATTTTGTCTTTTGCTCATCTAAATTGTCTTTATACAAACTTACAAATTGCTGATTATTAATGAGTTTTAATATAAATGTATTCTCATCTTTATATCCCAATTCGTATTCATAAACATTTTTGACTTGTGGTTCTTTACTTCTTTCCAATTCCAAAGCCACCTTATAAAACAGCAAAATCTTATCTATTATACTTGCATTATTCTTAACATTATTCTGAACTAATTCTATTAATCGCTTTATAGCCTTCTCATTAATCATATTCTTCGGTTTAATATAAAATTCCTTTCTTATAATTTCAATATTCAATTGTTCTTTCGTAAAAACCAGCATTTTAATTGTTCCACGTTCAGGCAACTGGCCACTACACCTACGAATGATGCTTTCATCATTAATTCCCATGTATTTAGCAAAAGCTTCTATACGTACACTTCCTATATTGGTAGGCCCAACGCAGAAAAAATAATTTTTCCCCTTAATCACACTGTTTACTAAAGACGACAAAGACTCTAAATTTATCGATGTTATATCCAGTATATTAGAAAAGAAATGCAAGGTTACACCTTGTTCCATCGGAAGATCTTCCGCCTTTAAATCATCTATAAACTTATTAACACACAACAAATTTTTATCACTTTTCAGATAGGACCGCAAATGAATCTTTGCACGTCCCAATGCCTTACATGATGGTTCTATTAAGATTATTTTCTTTACATTTTCAAAGTTGATGCCATTCTCCCTAAAATAATCCAAACAACAACAACTCGCAAGACCTTGGCCGCATCCCCAATCAACAATCGTAACATTTTGTACATAATATCTAAAAGAAGCCGGCAAAGCATTCAATGCAATACGTACTTTCTTCTCATGCATTTTCCCATACGACCACAGATATTGAGAAAGCAATTCATCCGTACGCAACAAATCAACACCATGATTCAATCCTTTCCATGGACAATGACGCTTCTCTACAGACAATGTACTGTATGCGATTCGGATAAAATCATTAAAAACAGGATTCTCCAAATTTTCTATTTGACTTTCATAATCAACCATCTACTAAATCTATCCCAATATACTTTCTACAAAAGGATTTTTCTTGTGGAACATCCAGTTTTCTATTGCAATGTCCTTACTTGCATTCGCATAGCAATATTCACATAAATGAGGGCAAGTATTATATTCACCTATATCTTTACTTTTCATACATCCGCAAGCTATGCGTTGCCCCTTGTCCTTATTATTCTTTTTTATAATGGCATACAAATTGTTCTCTAAATAAATAGCATCTCCATCATAAAAGAGGAATGAAGGATTCCGATTATCAATAATTTCAACTCCAAGAAAATCCATTAATTTTTTGGACTTATAACCCAAACGCACCATAAGGCGGTCATCTATGCAATGATTATGTTCTACTCCATCTAAATCAACAATCTCACCACAAGTTGCAATAACATAATTCCAACCTTTTGCTTTATTCATATAGACGAGTTTTTGCGCAAACTCTATCATTTGTTCCTTTGTCCAATCCATATAATTAATATGGCCACGTTCAAGGTTTGATTTAACCTTGCGATATGATAATATATCTGCGAAGCTAAAAACCAGTTTCTCTGTATAACCTTTAAGTTGGTCACCTATGTATTCTATCTTTCGCAGAAGTTTATCACTATCAATTTTGTCTGTCAAAATAAGAGGGTCAAACCTCCAAATTACAGCCCCTTTACCAAGCCTGTCGACAAACATCTTAAATGTTTCTATACGTTCTTCAAGCGGAGGTACACCACGTTCCAACCCTTCATCTTCATAATTGTTAAGCGTGTATTGCACGTAACAACCAATGCCTCTCTCTTTTAAATAGTCAAGGTGTTTGAGAAGTGGACGAGGGTTCTTCGACCAAAAAACAATGAATTTCGTATCTTCATAGGCTACATAGCTTTTCTTTCCATTGAATGGATTTGTCCATGCGGAATATCCTTTTTTAAGGCGTTCAAAAAACCAGTCTGCATAAAAAGCCGGGATGTCAGTACTCCGACTTGCAGATACAACAATGGGAAAAATGGCTTTAGCCATATCTTTATTGTCAAGTTTTATAAATCTATCTTCTTGTTTATTTGCCATAAATATAATCTTATCTTTAGCTTCAAAACTTTTTTATCCAAGATATAAAAGGATTTTCAAATGATTGATTTTTCCTCAGTTCTTTTATAGGATTCACCTTTCCCAAGAGATTCTTGCTAATTTTTGTGTTTCAGTTTCTCAGACTTTAAACTTACAAAAGCAATAAACACTCCTTTATTCTCAAACATATAGAATTGGCTTATCCAAATACAAAATTACTAAAAACATTTAGAAAAGAAGAATATACTACAAAAACATTTTTTTACTGATTAAAATAATCAATCCCTCGCAATGACAAATATCGCTCACCTACCGTAAATCGGCATACCAATGAGATATTTTATGTGAAGCAAAAACGGAGGATAGCAAAAATTCACACATTCCTGTCCAAACTACATACAAAAAACGTGGAGCCGGTCTGCCGCCCGTTCCACGATGTAAAGGCCTTCGCTTTTAGTCGAAACGAGCAACGTCGAAAGCCCCACGCTAATGTTTATGTATATTAATACCCATGCCCGCTTCCCCTATCATTCCATGACAAGGCGCAACAAGGGCTGTGTATAAACATCCCAAGGGACGTTCCCGTTGCTTTGGTTTTTGACTAACTCATTGAAGTTAAGAATTTGCGAAGTTCTTACACCGTCAAAACAAAAGCGCCAGTAAACGTCTTTTCGTATGTATCCCCCACCCAACCTTACTGCCAAACAGCATCAGCGTGAGGAAAGCGCAAAGATAGTTATTCTTTATAATTTATTGTCTTAAAATTGGATGAATTCAAAAAATAAATACACTGCCGACCGGTCCTTTTTTTGCAAATCCCGGACGCCGCCTGCATTCAATAAAATCCCGTATCTTTGCAAGAAGATAAGGAATAACCAATCATGCGGAACATCACATTTTTTCTGGCCTTGGCGTTTGCCTTGAACACACCGGCACAAGAGCATTACGCGCATAAAATATCGCCGACACGTTACGACTACACGCAGGTTGCGCAACAGATTACAGCCGGTTGCGACAGCAAATACAAGCAGGCTTATGCCATATACCGCTGGTTGTGCGACAACATCAGCTACGACACATCATACAACATCTACACCGCAGACGAATGTTGGGACAACCGCCGCGGCGTATGCCAGGCATACAGCGAACTGTTTTACCGCCTGGCCGAAGCCGTCGGGCTGAAAGCGCATATCATCACGGGCATCGGCAAGACACACGGCGGCCGCATGGAAAAACACGCATGGATTTTCGCCATCGTGGAAGGCGAAAGCACCGGCATTCTGATTGACCCCACCTGGGGAGCCGGTTCTGTGGACAACGGCACTTTCATACGAAACGAAAACGACGATTCATGGTTCCATGTCAGTCCTTACTGGAATATCTTCACGCATTTCCCCAACGATGAAACCTACCAACTGCTGCCGCACCCCATCAGCCGCCAGCAATTCAATGCACTTCCCCCGATAGGACCGGCATGGGGCAAACTCGGTTTTGACGCACAAACCACATACGACCGCTGCATGGCCGGCGACACGGATTTGCCCAAAGTTTACAACAGTGGCATGGGCATCATTTATCTCAATCAAGTCCCTGAGCAACAAACCTTGCGCGTAGGCACAAACTATCGTTTTGCCGTGCAGAAACTGCAACCCTGCGAACTGGCCATCATCTCAAACCAGACTGCCGTGACCACATGGCAACAACAGAATGGCGTTTACTATGTGGATTTTGTGCCCACAGAAGCCGGTGAATTGAATTTTGGATTCAGGCTGGGAAACGACCGTTCCTATACTACCGTGCTGGAATATAAAGTGGCGCGGCCCACTGCCTCCGACATGGCGCGTCTGGAAGCGGCAAACCCCACGGCCTTGCCGGAAATATCCGGCCTCAGGAATTTCAGTCCTGAAATGCTGGAAAAATACGCCATCGACACCCGTAAACTGCTGGCCGGTGTACGAAACGGCAGCATAGACGCATTACCTGAATTTTATAAAACCGATGGCCAATGTGCACTGGAAAATATCCCGCTCGACGGCACGCTGCAATGCGGGCAAAGCTACACTTTTACGCTGCGCCCCCGAAACGGGATTCAATGGGCGCTTGTCAACGGAAACACCTGGCACAAAAACTGGACAACCGACCCTGAAACCGGCAGCATGACCATGACCATAGTGCCCGACACCGCCGGCACTCTTGCTCTGGTCGTCCAGCTGCAACCGAATGCCTCTTATGAATACTGCTTGTGCTACCAGGTGCAATAAAGGAAAAACACGGGAGAGCCACAGGAAAATCCGCCAAACAAAAACCGGATACATCGAAAAAACGATGCATCCGGTTTTCTTCGTGACCCCGGCGGGATTCTAACCCACGACCTTCAGAACCGGAATCTGACGTTCTATACAGCTGAACTACGGGGCCTCGGTTGCGGATGCAAAAGTAGTAAAAAAGAACGAATATGCAACCATCCGCCGGACAAAATGTTTCCTGACCGGAAATACTTTATGTTTAACACAAAACCAATCCTGTTTTAAACAATTTGACATTCCAGCCTGTCATACACCGATATTTTTCAAACGATATAAAAATTTTATTTCAGTATATAATATTTTAACAGAAAAACGTACCTTTGTCCGCGTTCCGGAAAATCGGAATATAAAACAATCATGTTACACTAACACTTATCTTATGAAAAAAACATTTTGTCTGCTATTATTGTTGGCATCAGTCCAATGGCTGTCGGCACAACATGTAGTAAAAGGCGTCGTGCTCGACAAGAGTACTAGCGAATCGCTTATCGGCGTAAGCATTTACAACCCGGCCACAAGTGCCGGCACGGTAACCGATGTAGACGGCTATTTCGAGCTGAACATAGGACAAACGGAAGCTACCCTGCAGTTTTCCTACGTCGGTTACGTTACCCGCGAAATCAAAGTAACCGCCAACCGGACCAACCTGGGCAAGATTGAGATGGAAAGCGATGCCATTGGTTTGCAGGACGTTACGATAACTTCCTCGGTGGCCATACAGCGCAAAACGCCGGTAGCCGTATCCACCGTTACCGGACTCGAAATTGAAGAACGCCTGGGTTCACAGGAATTCCCGGAAATACTGAAAACAACCCCCGGAGTCCATGTGAACAGACAAGGAGGCGGTTTCGGCGACTCGGAGGCCTATATGCGTGGTTTCGACAACACAAACATTGCCGTCATGGTAAACGGTGTTCCCATGAACGACATGGAAAACGGCAACGTATATTGGAGCAACTGGGCAGGACTGAACGATGTCACCTCCACCATGCAGACACAACGCGGTCTGGGAGCATCCAAAGTATCGGCACCATCCGTGGGCGGAACTATCAACATCATCACGAAAGGAATAGATTCCAAGCGGGGAGGATCACTGCAATATGCCCTGGGCAACGATGGCTACAACAAGGTAGCATTCAGCGTATCTTCCGGACTGACCGAAAAAGGCTGGGCTTTCACGGTGCTCGGCTCAAGAACATGGGGCAACGGATACGTCCAGGGAACCGACTTTGAAAGCTACAATTATTTTGTAAACATAGCCAAACGAATCGGCGAATCACACCAGCTGTCACTCACGGCCTTTGGCGCACCACAAAAACATTACCAGCGCGACGGAGCACTGACCATGGCCGGATGGGAAGAAGTAGCCAAATACATGTCCGATGGCAAATCAAAATACCGCTACAACGCCAGCTACGGATTTGACCAGAACGGACAACGCAAAACAGCGGACTACAATGAATACCACAAACCGCAGATTTCCTTGAACCACACCTGGCAAATAGACCACAAGTCATCACTCGCCACCGCACTCTACACTTCCATCGGCCGCGGCAACGGCTATTCCGGACAAGGAAACGACGAATTCTCCAACTATTCATACCAAAGCTGGTACGGCGCACGCTATGGTGAACTGAACACCACTTTCCGGAAAGCAGACGGAACATTCGACTACGGCGCCATATACGACATAAACAGCGCAAGCAACTACGGCTCCATGCTGATCATGTCCAAAAGCAAAAACTACCATAACTGGTACGGACTGCTTTCTACCTACACAAACAAGTTCGCCGAATACATCGACTTCTATGCCGGACTCGACCTGCGCTACTACAAAGGCACACACACCAACGAAATCGTGGACCTCTACGGCGGAGACTACTACATGGACCCCGAACGCGGAGGCGTCAGCGTGGAAAACAATGCGGCCGCAGCCGACAAGGCATGGCGATACCAGAAACTTGGAATCGGAGACGTCGTGTACCGCGATTACGACAGCTACGTAGTGCAGGAAGGCGTATTCGCACAGGCGGAATACAACCGGGATGCATTCAACGTGTTCCTGGCCGGCTCCGTATCCTACACAAACTACTGGCGCTACGACCGATTCTATTATGATGCCGAACATGCACGTTCGGAAACAGTCGGCTTCCTCGGAGGAACAGTGAAAACCGGTGCCAACTACAACATCAACAAATACAACAACATATTTGTCAACGTAGGCTACATCTCCCGTGCACCGAAATTTGCATACGGCGCATTCATGCAGTCAACCACAAGCAATGCCATCAATGTAAACGCCAGAAACGAACAGGTCATGTCGGCCGAAATCGGATACGGATTCCACAACTCATGGCTGAGCGCAAACCTGAACGCCTACTTCACGGAATGGATGGACAAGACCATGACCAAATCGGGAACCCTGGAAAACCAGGAAGAATACTACATGAACATGACCGGCGTAAACGCACGCCACATGGGCGTGGAACTCGACATCAAGGCAGAGCCGACCAAATGGTTGGAAATTACGGCCATGCTCTCATTGGGCGACTGGACATGGGACAGCGACAGCGTTGTGGGCTATGCCTATGACGCACACGGACAGGCACTCCGTCCCGACGGAACCATAACAACACCGGGCGCACCCGACCAGGCCTATGCCATCATCAACATGAAAGGCATACAGGCAGGCGGCTCGGCACAAACAACAGCCGCCTTGGGAATGACCTTCAAACCCATGAAAGGCCTGCGCATCGGAGGCGACTACGTTCTCTATGACCGCAACTACGCTTACTACTCACTGTCAGGAAGCAACCTTTCACTCGGAAAAACCGTCAACGTGCTTGCACCATGGAAAATACCTACCGGCGGACAACTGGACCTGCGCGCATCATACCGCTTCCAAATGGGAAAACTGGATGCCGTCATTTCCGGCAACGTCAACAACGTCCTGAACCAATTCTACATAGAAAAAGCGTACAACCCAAGCTCCATCGTCTCCGGAAGCATCGCTGAAGCAAACCTGGACAACGTGTACATGTATTTCTCCACCGGACGCACATACAGCATACGTCTGAAAATTAATTTCTAACCCGTAAAAAAAATCATTATGAAGAAAATATTCGGCCTCATGATATTACCGCTCCTGGCAGCCACTGCCGGATGCGAGGATTTCTACAGCGACAAACAATTGGACTACGAACACACCATCACGGATGTCCAGAGTCTGAGCCATACGCTGGAAACAACCGACTACGCATACATTGCCGGACTCGAAACAAACAAACAACTCGCTTTGCAACAGGATGACGATTCCACCTGCTACAAAGCATTACAGGCACTGGCCAATACCAAATGTTTTTCCGACCTTGTACCCGCCGAACTGTTCATCCCGGCATTTATCACGGAAAAATACCCGCAACTGAGCAGCGGCTCCCTCATGCGCATTACGCACAACACAACCCGGGCCCTGCCTGAATACATGCAGGACTTCGCGAACATCTCGGAATACACGCTCACCGACAGCGACTATGAATCGGTCTGGAAAGAATCCGTGCAGGCGTCCTACCTGACACCCGCCACACTGTCGCAAATTCCGCAAATCCTAGCCGCCGTGCAGGCACAAGAAGGCGAAATCATGGTTGTAAACTACATGTACGATGAAGTGGAACCAAGTGTCGGAGGCTCCGCCGAACAGCCCGAAAAACTGGCCATGGAAACCGCCGATTTCCAACGGTTGCTTGATTGGGTCATAGCCAATCAGGACAGCGGATATCTGGACACAAGAGACGACCCCATTACGGCCGAATACTATTTCGGCGCAGCCACCAGCTTTGCCAACATAAACAACAAAATTTCCACCTGGAAAAAATATTATGACCCGGACAGCCTGTACACCGACATGGACGATGCGGAAATGACACAACTGATGGCCGACCGACTGGCTTGGGGTATTGCCAATCTCGTTCTGCCGGAACACTATCCGACACCCGAAGCAAGCACCTACATCGTTTCTTTTGACCGCTACACCGATGACGGAACAACCGAAGAAAACATTACCTTCACATATGAAAATGACCGGTTTGGTGCAACAGCATGCTCATACGCAAGCCCATCCGGCACATTCCAGCCGGAAACCCGAGCGCAGGACATAACCGCCAACCGGGCCGCCGTGTATGTGCTCCAAAACGGCCTGTGGAAAGCCTACAAAACAGACGATGCCAATGTAACAGCCATCCCCCAACCGGTTTACAACGCATTGGGCGGAAACACCATCAGCAAACCGCAAGACATTATCCCTGTTTTCCTGTCGCAAACTTATCCGTACGCACAATCCGACGACACGTATGCCGTCATCTACAACAGCGAAAACGGAATGACCATAAGCGAATTCAGCTACGACGGCAGCAACTGGAACATGACTACCGATATCAAAACGGCCGTGCTGACCTTTGAACTGGCCGAACAACAATGGGTTGCCAAACAAAACCTGTATCTCTCGGAAACATTCGCCGACAACCGGCAGGGAGACTTTACCATACAGGATGTTGCCCTGGATGGACTTTCCTACGTATGGGCCACAAGCAGCAGCTACGGCATGAAAGCATCGGCCTACGTCGGTGGCAACCATGCTACGGAAAGCTGGCTGATCTCACCGCTCATCGACCTGAAAGATGCCATGAATCCGGTGTTGAGTTTTGACCAGGCCGTCAACTACACCAAAGCATTTACCGATGAATGCTTCATCATGATATCAACCGACTTTGCCGGTGATGTTACCGCATGTTCATGGAAACATCTGCCGTTCAACAAGGATGAAAACGATGCCTATATGGTTCCACCCGGAAACAACTGGGATTTCATGAACACAGGCAATCTGAGTTTGAGCGACTACTGCGGAAAAGTAATTACCATCGCTTTCAAATATACCAGTTCCGCAACAACATCTGCCACTTGGGAAATCAAGAACTTAGTCGTACAAGAAGAAATGGAATAAAAGCCCGATGGCATAAAACAAACAGCGGCTGGCGAAATAGAAACGCCAGCCGCTGTTTGTTTTATTAATAACTATCCCCCATCATTCACTTCCACCGCCTAACGCACTGTACAAGTTAATGACAGATTGCAATTGTGTAAAACGGTCAGAAGCGACGTTCAAACGGGCATCGAGCAAAGACTGCTGTGCCGTAAGCAATTCCAAATAGGAAGCGTTCCCTGTAAGATACAAGGCTTCAGATGTTTCCGCCGTACGCTCCAGTTCCGTGCATTGTTTCGTATGGATTTCCCAATTGCGTTGCGCCGAAGCCGAAGCATAGAGTGCATTGTTCACTTCCTCGCCGGCATCCAGCAATGCCTGTTGGTAGTTCAGTTTGGCTATCTCTTCCTCATCCTTGGAAACACGCAAGTTTGACACGAGTTTTCCACGATTGAAGATAGGTTGCGCCAACGATGCCACAGCCGACAAAATCCAACCTCCGGGATTAGTAACGGCCTCACCCAAGGAGTTCGTCCAGCCGGCGTTGCCGCTCAACACCAGTTGCGGATAAAATGCGGAACGTGCCTGGTTGGTCGTGTAATAAGCCTCGGCCAAAGCCATTTCCGCCTGCATCACATCCGGCCGTTTGGAGAGCAAACGTACCGGGATACCGATATTCAGTTGTTCGGGTAGCACCTGTTCTGCCAGCGAGCCGCGCCTGATTGGCTGGGAAACCATTCCTAGCAACGTACAAAGCGCATTTTCCGCCTCACGTTGCTGACGCAACAAGTCGTTGTGTGTCGCCTCCAGCGCATACAAATTGGCACGCGCCTGTGTAACCGCATTCTCCGTTTCTTCGCCCACACGCAACATCGCCTCCATCAGCCGGACTTGTTCCTTCCAGAGTTCCAGAGCCGAAGAGCTAATGCCGATTTGCTCGTCCAGCATCAGAAGCGTATAGTAATCATTTGCTATACTCGCAACCAGTCCCGAACAAACGGCCCGTTTATAGGCTTCCTGCTGCAACAAAACAGCCTGCGTACCACGTTTGGCATTGAGCAGATTGCCAAACAAATCTATCTCCCAACTGGCCTGCACGGGCAATTCATAGGTTTTCAACGCTGTCTTGCCGCCATCCGTCGAATTCAAGGCACCTTGCGGAGCAAAAGTCAGCGACGGCAGAAACGAGAGCTTGGCCGCTTTCAGTTGTGCCTGTGCCTGATCAACACGCAGCAAAGCAACCTGCATATCCGTGTTATGTTCCAGACCGTAACAAATCAAGTCCTGTAACAAACTGTCTCGGAACAATTCCCGCCAAGGCAGATCGCCCAAAGTCAACGAATCTTCAGCAACAGCTGTACTGTCATTGTCCCGATATAAACCATCCAAAGGCAAATCCTCCGGACGCTCGTATTTCCGATATATGGAACAACTTGCCAATAAAACAACGCCCAATAGAGCATATACTATCTTCCTCATAACTTTCTGTCTTCTTTTCGTTTACCCATTACCCGTTCTTCCACATACTGGAACGTAATGAAAAATGCGGGTGTTACAAATAATAATGCGATAGTTCCTATCAACATGCCGCCCACAGCTCCAACACCCAGAGAGGTATTACCGTTGGCACCAACGCCCGATGCAAACATAAGCGGCAACAAACCGAATATCATGGTAAGAGCCGTCATCAAAATAGGACGCAAACGAACACCTGCCGCCGAAATAGCTGCTTGCGTCAAGGACATGCCTTCCTTACGCCGCTCGGTTGCATATTCCGTCAACAAAATTGCTGTTTTGGACAACAAACCGATTAGCATAATCAAACCCGTCTGCAAATAAATATTGTTTTCTATGCCCCACATCCGTGCAAACAGGAAACTACCCATCAGGCCAAAAGGAACAGACAGAATTACCGCCATCGGGACAAACAAACTTTCATACAATGCACACAATATCAAATAAATAAATAACATACAAACACCATATATAATTACAGTGTTATGCGAATCGGCCATTTGCTCTTCTTCGCGCGTCATACCGGAAAATTCATATCCATATCCAGTCGGCAAAGCTGTTTCCGCAACTTCCTTTACCGCATGGATCACATCACCAGAACTGTAACCCGTTGCAGGCATACCTTGTACATTGATAGATGAAAACATATTGAAACGTGTCAGCGATTCCGCACCGTATGTTTTAGTCAGCTTCACAAACTGGCTAACCGGCGCCATTCCTCCCGCTGTTTTCACAAAAATATTATCCAACGACTGCATGCTATTACGGCTATCGGAAGGTGCTTGGATAATAACGCGGTACAATTTCGTAAAACGGTTGAAATTGGATGCATATATACTGCCGAAATATCCCGACAAAACAGACAAGACATGTTCCGTTGTGACACCGGCACGCTGGCATTGTGCTTCATCCACATCAACACGATATTGCGGAAAATTCGCACTGAACGAAGTGTAAGCCAACTGGATTTCAGGACGTTTATTCAACTCTGCCAAGAAATGGTCAGTAACTTGGCTCAATGCAGCAATTCCCTTGCCGGAACGGTCTTGCAAATACAATTCAAAACTGTTTCCTGTACCATAACCGGAGATCATTGGTGGCAAGAATACAAATATATTAGCATTCTTGATATGTGCCGTACACCGGTAAATCTCATCAGAAACGGCATTTACACTATTTTCCTCCCCTTTTCGTTCATCCCAATGTTTCAATTTAATAATAAACATACCATGTGATGCCCCACTACCGGAGCCCATCCCGAAACCGGCAACTTTATTGAAATTATCTATTTGAGGAATCTTCAATAGTTCTTTTTCCACCTCGTCCATAATACTTGCCGTTTCAGCAAGCGTGCTGCCTGCCGGCGCATCCAGACTAACGAAAATAGAACCAGTGTCTTCCGAAGGAACCAAGCTCGTCTTGGTCGTACCCATAAAGTAGAACAACAACCCGACCGCCAAGGCAAATGCCGTCCAAGCCATCCATTTGCGCTTAATAAAAAATTTGACGCCACTTTTATATTTCAACACGATGCGTTTGAACGCCGCATCAAAAGCCAAACGGAAGCGCGTGGAAAATTCCGGTTTTTTGCCATCTACCAGAATCTCATTAGGACGTAAAATCAACGCACATAATGCCGGTGAAAGTGTTAATGCATTAATAGCTGAAATACCGACTGCCACTGCCATCGTAACACCAAACTGAGTATAAAACACACCGGAAGTGCCACCCATAAACGATACTGGAATAAATACAGCCATAAACACTAACGTGGAAGTAACAATAGCCGATGAAATTCCATCCATTGCATTAATAGCCGCTTTGTAAGGCGAACGGTAGCCATCATCGAAACGTACTTGCACCGCCTCCACAACAATTATGGCATCATCCACAACCGTACCAATAGCCAGAATCAATGCAAACAATGTCAACAAGTTAATACTGAAACCCGCAATATACAAGGCAGCAAACGTACCTATCAACGACACGAAAATACTAATGGTCGGAATCAGTGTGGAGCGAGGGTTTTGCAAGAACAAATAGACAACCAGCACGACCAGAACAATCGCTTCCAGAAGAGTTTTAATCACCTCATTAATAGAAGCATCAAGGAAGTTTTTGGTACTCATCAGTTCCACGATTTCCATATCATCCGGCAAGTTTTCCGACAACTCTGCCAAATAGGCGTCTATTTCCTGAATGATTTCATTGGCATTCGTTCCTGCCATTTGGTTTATCATGCAGGTAGTACCAGGAGCAGCGTTCACCGTACCAGTATAAGAATAGCTCTGTGCACCTAATTCTACCTCAGCAATATCTTTCAATTTCAGCACACGGCCATCATCATAAGCCTTGATGACAATTTCTTCAAATTCCTGTTCTGTTTCCAAACGGCCACGGTATTTCAACGTGTATTGATACACATTTTTGGAATCCTCACCTATGGCACCGGTAGATGCTTCAATGTTTTGGCTTGAAAGAGCGGCTTCTACATCACTGGGCTCCAATTCATATTGTGCCATGACATCTGGCTTCAACCATATACGCATAGCATAAGCGCCCCCCATGACATTCACTTCGCCTACACCCGAAATACGCTGGATTTGCGGTTTAACATTAATTTCCAGATAATTAGTCAGGAAGTTCTCATCATATGTCCCGTTCGGGCTGTAAAGACCAAAGATTTTCAACATGCTGGTCTGCCGTTTCATGGTGGTAACTCCAACTTTAGTTACCTCCGCTGGCAAAAGTGATGTTGCCGTGGACACTTTGTTCTGCACATTCACAGCTGCCATATCCGGATCACTTCCCTGCTTGAAATAAACAGTTATTTCCGCACGTCCCGTGTTACTGGCTGTGGAAGTCATGTAAGTCATGTTTTCCACACCATTGATGGCTTCTTCCAACGGGACGATAACACTCTTTTGTACAGCCTCTGCATTAGCACCACTATACGTTGTGGAAACACGGATGGTCGGCGGTGCTATATCCGGATATTGCTCCACTGACAAGGCATACAGCCCGATAAGTCCGGCCACAAGAATAACGACCGAAATGACAATGGACAAAATCGGCCGATCTATGAAATGTTGCAGTTTCATACGCCTTCCTCCCCGTTGTCGTTCGCGCCGGAAACCATATCATCCGGAACAACAAGTTCTGTCCCGTTTTTCAGGAAGCCAGCACCTTCAGATACTATCACATCGCCTTCCTCCAAACCATTCTCCACAATATATTCCACTCCATCATTGATTTTGAAGACTTCTATTGGCGTCGAAACAGCTTTTCCATCCACTACTTTATATACATAAATACGGTCTTGGATTTCATACGTACTGCCCTGCGGAATAATCAAACATTGATTACGCTCATAGGGTACCAAAATATTGGCTGAACCACCGCTCAACAATCGCCTGTCTGGGTTTCCGAATACGGCACGCACACTGGCAGTACCGGTCGTCTTATCAATAATACCACTAATAACATCCACCCGGCCTTTGTGCTCGTACACCGTTCCGTCATTTAGTTCCAACGACACTTCAGGAAAAGATGCAAGCGCCTTGTCCAACGAACCATATTGAGCAGTCAGGGAAAGCACCTGTTTTTCTGTCATGGAAAAATAAACATACATTTTAGAATTGTCCGAAACACGGATTAAAGGTTCTGCTTGAGATGAGCTAACCAGCGCGCCAATACGGAACGAAGTCATACCAGCATAACCATCCACAGGACTTTTTACTTCTGTGTAGGAAAGATTGTTTTGCGCATTCACCAATTCAGCGCGAGCCTGTTCCAAAACAGCCTGAGCACTTTTGTAGTTGTTTTCTGATGTGCGAAGCTCAAAATCCGAAACAACTTTATCCTGATACAAAATTTGTTTGCCTTCCAGGTTCTGTGCCGCAATAGCTTCATTGGCTTCCGCTGTAGCCACCGCTGCCTCAGCCTGTTTGACCGCCGCAATATAAGGAATCTGGTCTATTACAAACAAAATTTGCCCTTTCCTGACATGAGCGCCTTCTTCTACCAAAACTTGCGTAATCGTACCCGATACCTGCGGCCGGATTTCCACATCCTGTTTACCTTCTATCACTGCGGAATATTTGACAGATAACATCCTGTCCTCCGCCTTCAACTTCATAAGAGGATACTCCTCCCTGCTGTCCTGTTGCTGTTTTTCACGCTGACAAGCGGATAACAAACATAACAGGCACAGACCCAACATGGGCATCTTTTTTACCTTAATCATAACTAATCCTTCATTTTTGCGGTGCAAAGTTACAAGCAATCATATTTGTTTTGTTTGAACAAATGGGACAATCATTTGTCAATAATTCCCTACATTAGAAATTATTAGCAAAATACATAGTGAATTAGCTTACAAATTTATTTTCGTTAAAACCGAACTTTTTATCTTTGCCCCCAAAATATGGATTTGCAAAATACAACCATGACCCCAAAAGAATTATTGCCGTTGTTCTCACCATACCGTTATGTGGACAACCAAATTCTGCTTATACCTCCGGTAGACTTCAGGAAACTGGAAGGGCGTACCATAGGCGGAAGCCGCATGTTCATGCTTGTATGCAGCGGAAGTTTACATGTGGAACTACACAATAGTTTGGAGTCTGAATCAAATGATAAAAGTAGTCAAATGGGGGCAAACAGTTTTTTAGATATTCTGGACGTGATTACAGTGCGACTTGACAGGTTCAGCCCCGATTTAAAAGCTTGGTGCCTGTTTATTTCGTTCGAATTTGCCAGAGAATCACTGAAAAACTTGC
Organism: uncultured Bacteroidales bacterium; assembly: GCA_949282265.1. Taxonomy (GTDB): domain Bacteria; phylum Bacteroidota; class Bacteroidia; order Bacteroidales; family Paludibacteraceae; genus CALUNA01. The sequence continues at coordinate 131,589 of CASDOZ010000003.1, forward strand.
TCCCCGGTCCTCCAAAAGCTATACTGGACTTATCACGTATGCCCATCCTGCACTTCTCGTCAAGCGAATGCAAAACGCTCGAACAGCGACTTATGCTGTTGGAAGACAGTCTACGCGACAACAAACATTTTTACCGGCAAGAAGTCATCAAACTTTATTTCAAAAGTTTTAGCTTGGAATTGGGGAATATCCTGCTCGCCTACGAACAATCGATCGACAAAACACCTGCACATGTCAGCAAACGAGACTTTATAACGCTGAATTTCATCAAACTTGTTTCCAAACATTTTGCCACTGAACACACGTTGAAATTCTATGCAGACAAATTATGCCTTTCTGCCAAGCATCTGACACGCATTATAAAAGCAACAACGGGCAAAACGCCGCATGATATTCTTTACAAGAGAATCGTTCAGCAAGCCTTAGCAATGCTTGACGACGACAGGATATCCATCGGGCAAATTGCGGAAGAACTGCATTTTTCCGACCAAGCCGCTTTCTGCAAATTTTTTAAGAAACAGATGGGCATTACGCCGACATCCTACCGAAAACGCTAAAAAAACAGCACATTCCCTACTCCGACAATCATGTCGGCTGCCAATCCAGACAATTGGTGGAAGTACAATCGACTGTGCAGAAGGGCGCGATGGTACAACGGCGCAACTGTGCCGTCACCCCGTGTCCGACACGGAGCCTTGGGGAGTGAAGGCGAGGATGAAACGCGCGTCCCATCTCCTGGATGCCCGCTCGGAGGCAGGAATGACACTGTAAGAAACTCACCGACAAATCCGTTGGAAAACTTCAGCAGAACAACCACCGAAAGAAATGGATGCACGCCGGATCTGAAAAAATGAGTTTTAGAATTTAACAAAAGAAAATTAAAATCAATCCAAAAAACGCCTTTTTTACGCCAAATTTTTGAAGGCACTTTTGCCTATTCTACAATTTTTCCAATAAAAACAGATAAATTTTTCATAGGCTACCCTTTTCAAACTACCGCCATTCAACGATTGCCCGTTTTTTTTTACCGTTTTTCTCCCGAAAAAACAGATAAATAACATCCGTTTACATTTCAGAGGGTTTCCGAGGAAAACATCTTTCGTTATATTTGGCTTGGATTTTTCCGAAGACAGCAGGCCACAATGCCCACACGGGAAACGACATGCAGCCGCGGGCCTTTTCTTCCCGATTTGCTTGTCGTAATATACGGACATAGCCAAAACAGAATCCAATGTTAAACAAAAGGCTTTCGGAAAAACACAATGTGAATACAGAACTATAAACTCAATTCAAGCAGCAAATGAGTTCTACTACTTGAATTTGAGAAATATCAACAAACAGAACTCATCCATATTGTTATGAAAAAGTATTATTTATTACATTATTTACTGTTTTGCTGCATAACTCTTGTAATAGGTATATCGTGCAGTGATAAAGAAAATGTTAACGCTCCCGAAGAAGTAGAGGACTCAGAAAAATTAGCAGATCCGCTTCCTTCTACTGACCAATTAACTGTTAAGCATAACAACACACTTTATTTTCTTTCGTCTTGGAGTAAAGAAGACCATGCAGTGTCCGATAATATGGTAAACCGTTACAAAGAAGCCAAGCCTTATACTTCTGGAACAAAAATGGAGGTCGGCGATGCATTTTTCTTTACCCAACAAGATATTGCCCGGTTCCAATCGGATGCCGCTCTGTTGGCCGACATCAAGGATATGTTCCACAAGCAAAGCATCGTTATGATGATGAAGGGAGGGAGGAACGAACGAAGATTTTAATACCGTCTGCACACTGCTTGATTGCTATAATCCATACCCAAAGGAAGAGGAGTCACATCCGAACGAACTGCCATTGTGGGTATTTTCCGGACCTTTACCATCAGCGAGCGGATTCTATTCTAAGCTCAATGGTCTCAGCGCGGCTACCGGAGTTGAAGGTGTTGAAGGTGTTGAAGGAGTTGAAGGCGAAGAATCTGTACAAGTGATCAATGAATACGGACAGGGTATTAATTGCGATATGACAAGCCTAAGTTTACAGAGAGCCCTGGAACCGAAGGCTCCATCAAACAGTTCATCGAATTTGACAGACTTGGTATCTGCCTATATCGTTACCGGCCAGCGAAGTGAAGCCGTACCTGTTTATATAGGTAGTGATGAAGGAAAAACCGTTACTTTCCAAGTGGAAACTAAGATATGGACCGCTTATAGCAAAGACAAAAAAAGCCATTTCTATTTGGTAAACCTTGGTTTTATAGCCCACGTAGAACCTGCATTTTATGGAGAGTGGCATTGCGATAGCTGGAAAGCGTATGGCTGTTGCCTGACTAACGTAGAACTGAAATGTTATCCATTTCAATCAAATGGTGCCATTATTCATGCTCATGCCCCCCAAACTACTGAACACCAGACATCTTATACCAGTCAAGTATCTATGCAGTTAGGAGGAGTTGTCAATATTGAAGGTCCCCAAATTACAGGCGGAGTAACCATTTCCAATAGCCATACGGAAACAATAAATGACATCGAAGTAATAAATAAAACCAATCCTGCTCAGGGTTCTCCAATACTTAATTGGCGATTTGATTTACGCGAACCTACTTCACATTTTAATATGTTTTGTTATGAACAAAGTGCTATCGATGCAGGTGCTAAGGCAGGAATAACCACTTGTAGTTTATCCACAGACTTTATTATTTCAGTACCGGAAGGGGCTGATAACGAATGGGTAGTGTCTATGCTTCCAACAGTAAAAGCATTTTTCTTTTCCGACTTCCTGGGAGTACATAAACAACAAGAACATGTATATGATTCAAGCATCGGTTGGTTTATAGATAATTATATATCCTTTCCGACTGTCGATCTGAAAGATGAATAACATTTCTAATATATCAACTGTGACATACCTATACTTATGCTCGCTAAAACGTTGGAATACAATCAAACTACTGAAATCTATAATGAATTTTACCTGTAAACCATAACGCTAAACAAGCAGATAACATTATTTAAATCCGCCAAGAACAAAAATGTTCCTGGCGGATTCTTAATTTTTCAGACATTCACCCTCCCGCAAAAATCAAACTTCCGTATATTTCCGTGCCTGCTGCAAAGCGATATTGATATGGCTGCACACATTTTCATCGCCAAGCAAATCAATCAAACCGGCTTTCAAGAGTGTAGAATGTACGTGCGGATTAACACCCGACAAGATGACACGGATACCTGCCTTCTGCGACTGCAAACACAAGTTTTCCAAGTTATGAATGCCCGTGCTGTCAATAAACGCGACTTTCCGCATACGGATAATCCGCACTTTGGGCGCATCAGCGACAGCCTTCATGATTTCATCAAACTTGTTGGCAATGCCGAAAAAGTAAGGCCCGTCAATTTCATAGACTTCCACACCCTGCGGAATCAGGAGTTTCTCCTCGTGAATGGCCACATCCAGGTTTTCCGCCGGGTCTATTTCATCGTGGAACGAGCGGATAACCGTCGTTTCGTTGGTGCGTTTCAGGAAGAGCACGATGGCCAGCAACAACCCTATCTCGATGGCTATGGTCAAATCGAATACGACCGTCAGGAAAAACGTAACCAGCAGCACGGCAAAATCGGATTTCGGGTTCTTGGCCAAAGACACGAACGACCGCCAACCACTCATGTTATAAGCCACAACAACCAACACGCCGGCCAAGCAAGGCATGGGAATATAGCCCACCAACGGCCCGAGCAAAAGCAGAATCAGCAACAACACCACCGCGTGAACCAGTCCGGCCACCGGCGTGCGCCCTCCGTTGTTGATATTGGTCATGGTTCGCGCTATGGCTCCTGTGGCCGGAATGCCGCCAAAAAACGGGCTGACGATATTGGCAACGCCCTGCCCTATCAATTCCGTGTTGGAGTCATGCTTGTCGCCGATGGCACCATCGGCCACCATGGCCGACAACAGCGACTCTATCGCACCGAGCATGGCAATGGTGAAGGCTGCCGGAAACAACGTGCGCAACAAATCGACAAAATTCTGCCCTTCGGCCAATTGCAATGCCGGAAGTTTTGGGGCGGGAATACCCTTCGGCAAGGCATACAAATCGCCAATGGTCGTAATGGAGCCAACATGCGCATAGGTTTCCAGCACCCAGCCCAAAACGGTCATAACCAAAATGGCAACCAACGAACCGGGGATTTTCTTGGATACTTTGGGCGTGTAAACAATTATCAGCACGCTTGCCACGCCAATGCCCAATGCCCACCAGTTTATATGTGAAAAGTTCTGGAAATAGCAAATCCACTTGTCGATGAAATTCGCCGGCACATCCGTTATGCCCAAACCGAACAAATCGTTGATTTGGGACGAAAAAATCGTCAGGGCAATACCGCCCGTAAAGCCGACAATCACCGGATAGGGTACAAACTTAATCACGTTTCCGAGCTTGAAAACGCCCATCAGCACCAGCAAAATGCCGGCCATGACCGTCGCGACCATCAGGCCGCCCAGACCGAATTCCTGGATAATGCCATAAATAATCACGATAAATGCTCCCGTCGGGCCGCCGATTTGCACACGGGAACCGCCCAACAAAGAAATAATGAATCCGGCAACGACAGCGGTTATCAGTCCTTCTGCCGGGCCGACGCCGGATGCAATGCCGAAAGCAATCGCCAAAGGCAGGGCCACAATGCCGACAATGATACCGGCCATCAAATCAGTAGAAAACTGTGCCTTGGAATAGTCTTTCAGGCAACTGAATAGTTTTGGTTGAAACATAGTCAAAAATTATAAAAATCCATATCTTGCAAGCCCGCGAAAAGAAACTTGCTTACGTTTTGTCAAAATCGGGCGCAAAGGTACGGCTTTTTTCAAAAAAAATAAGCCACATAAAGGTTGTAAAAGCCAGTTATCCGCACAGATTTTCCAAAAAAAGAGAAAGGTACATACCCGCGCAAAACGGCATCCTATGTACAATTCGGATTTGTTGCCACAAGCATACAAAATTTGACTAAAATGCAGGATAGGACAACCGAGAGTTAAACTTTTTGTAAAATTTACATGGCATCGTCCTATTTTACCGGAAGACGGAACTAAATCCCGAAGTTTTTACTAATTTTGCCGGACTGTTGAATTAAATTTTATGACAATGAAAAAGGTTTTGTTTGTTATGGCTGCCGTCTTGTGTGTGGCAGTCAGTACAGTAAACGCGCAACCCCGCGCAATCGGTGGACGCTTGGGTTATGGTGCAGAAGTATCCTACCAGCATTCGTTGGGAGCCTCCAACATGCTGGAAGTGGATTTCGGTTTCCCCGCATTTTACGGATTGGAAGCTGCCGTAACGTATGACTGGCTTTTCCCGATCAATTCGTGGCAGGAACAAGGCAGCTGGAACTGGTATGCCGGTGTCGGTGCCGGAGGCGGCATGTATGGTTTCAACCATGTTACGGGTTATGCTGGCGTTGCCGGCCGCCTCGGAATCGAATACAACTTCTGGTTCCCGTTGAACCTGTCGCTTGACTGGCGTCCAGTAATAGGCCCATCGTTCAGCGATAAAGTTCGCTTTAACGGCTGGGGGTTGTGGCAAGGCGGTATCGCCTTGGGTATCCGTTACCAATTCTGATAATAACGGATTTTACTACAAACAAAAACGGCTGGTATGTTACATATCAGCCGTTTTCATTAATTGTTTTAGCTTTCCGGGAAAAATCATTCCCACTCAATAGTCGCAGGCGGCTTGGAACTGATGTCATAAACAACACGGTTCACGCCTTTCACCTTGTTGATAATGTCGTTCGACACTTTCGCCAGGAACTCGTAAGGCAGTTGCGCCCAATCCGCCGTCATGGCATCGGTGCTGGTAACGGCACGCAGCGCAACGGCGTTTTCGTATGTGCGCTCATCGCCCATGACGCCGACCGAACGCACCGGCAACAGAATGACGCCCGCCTGCCATACGCGGTCGTACAAATTCCATTCGCGCAAAGCGGAAATGAAAATATCATCAGCTTCTTGCAGGATCTGGACTTTTTCCGGCGTGATTTCACCCAAAATGCGCACGGCAAGTCCCGGCCCGGGGAACGGCTGCCGTTTAATCAGCTGGGCCATCATGCCCAATTCACGGCCAACCTTGCGCACCTCGTCCTTAAACAACAGGCGCAACGGTTCACAAAGTTTCAAGTTCATCTTTTCCGGCAAGCCGCCCACATTGTGGTGTGACTTGATGGTCGTACCCGTAATGGAAAGCGACTCAATAATATCAGGATAAATCGTTCCTTGCGCAAGCCATTTCACATCCTTGATTTGGCGCGCCGCTTCATCAAATACGTCAATAAATCCGGCACCGATTATCTTGCGCTTGCGTTCCGGGTCAGACACACCGGCCAAGGCCTTATAAAATTTTTCGCTGGCATCCACACCTACAACATTCAGTCCCAAATGTTTGTAAGCATCCATAACGGAACGGAACTCGTTTTTGCGCAACAAGCCGTGATCTACAAAAATGCAGGTGAGGTTGTTGCCGATTGCCTTATGCAACAACACGGCCGCCACAGACGAATCAACGCCGCCGGACAAGCCAAGCACAACCTTGTCATTGCCCAACTGCTCTTTCAGCGCAGCCACCGTCGTGTCGATGAACGAAGCAGCCGACCAGTTTTTGGAACATCCGCAAATATTCAGGAAATTGTCCAAAAGCAACATGCCATCCAACGTGTGGAACACTTCCGGATGGAATTGCACGCCCCACGTTTTTTCGCCCGCAACGCGGAATGCGGCAACTGGGACATCGGCCGTACTGGCAATTATCTTAAAATTCGATGGCAATTCCGTAATCGTATCGCCATGCGACATCCAAATCTGTGAACCAGGGTTAATGCCGCTGAACAATTCGTCGGCCATGTCTATGGTTTCCAAGTTGGCACGGCCATACTCACGCGCAACGGCAGGCTCGACCTTGCCACCCGACGTATAGGCTATGAACTGCGCACCATAGCAAATGCCCAATACAGGCAATTTACCGCGGAAACGCGACAAATCGGTTTTGAACGCGGCCGGATCATAAACCGAATAGGGACTGCCGGACAAAATCACTCCCTTGATACCATCAAGGTTTTCCGGAAACTTGTTGTAGGGCAGTATTTCACAATATTCGCTCAGCTCGCGGACACGACGGCCAATCAACTGCGTCGTTTGCGACCCGAAATCGAGGATAATAACTTTTTCCTGCATAATTCAATTTTGAAAAATGAAAGTGCAAATGTAATGAAAAAGAACGGCAAAACAAGCGGATAATGAAAAAGAAAAATGGATAGCCCCGGAATTTGGGACAATCCATTTCAAACATTTCCATTTGTCGTGTCGCTTATTCGCAATTGGAATCAGGAACGGCTTTGGATTTAATGGTGATAACGTCTTCTGAAACACCTATTGCTGTTAATTGGGCTTTCACTTCCGCTTCTGCATCTTTCAATTCATTCTTTGTACAACGTTCATGTGAAGTAGCAGAAAATTCTTGCCCCATAACTTTATAAGTTACTGTGATTTCATAACATCTCTGCACATCACCGCAAGATGAAAATGCCAAACCCACACATGCCAACACCGCCGCAAAAACCAGTTTTTTCATAATCATATTCTTTTTAATCTATCCCTACTCTTTTTCGGATTTTCAGGTTTCTCCATCCATCTGGTTTGCAAAAATAACTTCTTTTTTAGATTCAAACAATAGAGGCAACAAATTCCTTCACGACGCGCACTTGCACACAATTGACATTTCGTATCCCTAAAAGCAATATCAAGTGTTATTTGTCTTAAAGTTTCGTCGTTTTGCAATTATTTTGTAACTTTGCACGTCATATTTCAAATAAAATCATAATCTCACAAAAAGATGAATAAAGTTGTCAGCAAAGAATATTTTTCTGCAAATGTTGTAAAACTTGAAGTAGAAGCACCTCTTATTGCCCGTTCGCGCAAAGCAGGCCATTTTGTAATTGTCAAAGTTGGCGAAAAAGGCGAACGTGTACCTCTGACCATTGCCTCAGCCAATACGGAAAAAGGCACCATCACTATCGTCATTCAGAAAATAGGCGTCTCATCCGCCAAGATATGCAATCTGGAAGTCGGAGACTATATCACGGATGTTGTCGGACCGTTGGGCAAAGCCACGCACATAGACAAATTCGGGACCGTCGTATGCGCTTGCGGAGGAGTAGGCGCCGCACCGATGCTGCCCATAGCCGAAGCACTCAAAAAAGCCGGAAACCGTGTTGTTACAGTGCTGGCGGCACGTACCAAAGAACTGATTATCCTGGAAAAACAGCTTGCTGCCGTTTCCGACGAAGTGATTATCATGACCGACGACGGCTCATACGGCCAGAAAGGACTGGTTACACAAGGCGTGGAAGAAGTCATCAAGCGCGAAAAAGTGGACAAGTGCATCACCATCGGGCCGGCCATCATGATGAAATTCGTGGCACAGCTCACGAAAAAATACAATATCCCGACGGAAGCCTCGCTCAACACCATCATGGTGGACGGGACGGGCATGTGCGGCGCATGTCGTATCACCGTAGGCGGCAAGACCAAGTTCGTATGCGTGGACGGGCCCGAATTCGACGCGCACCAGGTCGATTTTGACGAAATGCTGCTGCGCCTGGGCGGCTACAAGGAAGAAGAAAAAGAAGCCATCCAGCACTGCAAGGAAAAAGAAAACGGCGCCTGCACCGGCCGCGATGCCGAATGGCGCGCCGAATTGCGCAAATCCATGAAACCAAAGGAGCGCACGGAAATTGAGCGCGTCAAAATGAACGAGCTGGATCCGGCTTACCGCATCACGACCTTTACGGAGGAAGTGAACTGCGGCTTGACCCGCGAACAGGCTTTGCTGGAAGCCAAACGCTGCCTGGATTGCGCCAACCCGAGTTGTATGCAAGGTTGCCCAGTAGGCATCAACATACCGGAATTTGTAAAAAACGTGGAGCGCGGCGAGTTTCTGGAAGCTGCCCGCGTTATCAAGCAAAGTTCCACGCTGCCGGCCGTATGCGGCCGCGTCTGCCCGCAGGAAAAACAGTGCGAAAGCAAATGTATCCATCTGAAAATGGGCAAACCTGCCGTCGCCATTGGCTACTTGGAACGTTTTGTAGCCGATTATGAACGTGAAAGCGGACACATGTCCATACCGGAAACAGCACCGGCCAACGGCATCAAAATAGCCGTAGTCGGTTCTGGTCCTGCCGGACTTGCATTTGCCGGCGACATGGCGAAAGCCGGCTATGATGTAACGGTGTTCGAAGCCTTGCACGAAATAGGCGGCGTTCTCAAATACGGCATACCGGAATTCCGTTTGCCGAACAAAATAGTGGATGTGGAAATCCAGAATCTGGAAAAAATGGGTGTCCATTTCGAAAAAGATACAATTATCGGGAAAACCATTACCGTACAGCAACTGGAAGAATACGGTTTCAAAGGAATATTCGTAGGTAGCGGCGCCGGACTTCCACGCTTCATGAACATCAAGGGCGAGAACCTGATCGGCGTTATGAGCAGTAACGAATACCTGACCCGTGTAAACCTGATGGATGCGGCCAATCCGGATGCCGACACCCCGATACTACGTGGCAAGAACGTGGCAGTCATCGGAGGCGGAAACACAGCCATGGACTCGGTACGAACAGCACGGCGGTTAGGTGCGGAACATGCCATGATTGTTTACCGCCGCAGCGAACAGGAAATGCCCGCCCGTGTGGAAGAAGTAAAGCACGCCAAAGAAGAAGGCGTAGAATTCATGACCTTGCAAAACCCGATTGAGTACCTGCCTGATGAACATGGTCGCGTCAGCAAAATGCTGCTTCAGGTCATGGAACTGGGCGAACCGGACGAAAGCGGACGCCGCAGCCCGGTACCCGTGGAAGGAAAAACAAAGCTGGTCGATGTGGATTTGGTCATTGCCAGCGTGGGCGTATCGCCGAACCCGTTGATTCCAAACTCGGTAAACGGGCTTGACATCAGCAAGCGGGGCACTATCGTGGTAAATGAGGAAACCATGCAAAGCTCTATTCCTGCCATTTTTGCCGGCGGCGACATTGTCAGGGGCGGCGCCACAGTCATTCTGGCCATGAGCGATGGCCGCAAAGCTGCCAAAGCCATGGACGAATACCTGCAAAAGCAGGGCTGATAAAACAAAGAATCCATTTTCATAATGCCGGCAGCCAACCACTGCCGGTTTTTTTACATCCACAAGAATCCGCAAAAAACAGGCGAAATTTCTACAACTTCGCCTGCACCGCTACGAACAAATTCCGCAGCCTCTCCTCTTTATGCAACAAGAGTAATCAATAACTTCGTTTGTGTACATTTTTCACCGCACGCCCCGACGGGTCATTCAGCTTGCGGAACGACTCATCCCATTCCAGAGCAGTAGCCGTGCTGCACGCCACCGAACGCTCCGAAGGAACTGTACGCGCCGCCACTGCCGACGGGAAATGCTCCTCGAAAATGCTGCGGTAAAAATACTCCTCCTTGTTCATGGGCGGATTAATGGGGAAACGTTCGGCAGCGTGTGCCATTTCCTCATCTGAAACATGTTCTGCGGTGATTTGTTTCAACACATCAATCCAGCCATAACCCACGCCGTCAGAAAACTGCTCCTTTTGCCGCCAGACAATGCTTTCAGGCAACATATCCTCAAATGCCTTGCGCAAAATCCACTTTTCAATGCGGCCATCTTTGGCCATCTTCATTTCCGGGTTCAAGCGCATGGCCACATCCATAAACTGTTTGTCAAGGAAAGGGACACGTCCCTCCACGCCCCAAGCGGACAAGGCTTTGTTGGCACGTAGGCAATCGTACAAATACAGTTTGCCGATTTTGCGCACGCATTCTTCATGGAACGCCCGCGCATTGGGGGCTTTGTGGAAATAAAGGTAGCCTCCGAAAATTTCATCCGCACCTTCGCCGGAAAGTACCATTTTGATACCCATCGATTTTATGACACGTGCCAGCAAATACATGGGCGTCGAAGCACGGACAGTCGTAACATCATATGTCTCAATATAATAAATCACATCGCGCAAGGCATCCAGCCCTTCTTGGATCGTGAAATGGATTTCGTGGTGGACAGTACCGATATGTCCGGCAACCTCGCGGGCGGCTGCCAAATCGGGCGAACCTTCCAGACCGACGGCAAACGAATGTAGTTGCGGCCACCACGCATCACCGACATTATCGGTCTCTACACGTTTGGCGGCATAACATTTGGCTATGGCAGAAACTACGGACGAGTCCAAACCGCCGGACAACAATACCCCATAGGGCACATCGCTCATCAATTGCCGGTGAACCGCATCGCACAAAGCATTTCGCAATTCCTGTATATCCGCACCATTGTCCTTAACGGCATCGAATTGCTCCCAGTCGCGCTTGTACCATCTGACTAACCTGCCGGTCGCACTATCATAATAATGGCCGGGCAAGAAAGGCGTGTAATCGGTACAATACCCTTCAAGTGCCTTCAATTCGGATGCCACATAAACACGTCCCCCGCTGTCCGTGCCCATATACAGCGGAATCACACCAATGGAATCGCGCGCAATCAGGAAGCGATCCTGCTCCTCGTCATAAAGCGCAAAAGCGAAAATCCCGCTCAAATCTTCCAAAAAAGAGATGCCTTTTTTCTGATACAACGCCAAAATCACCTCGCAATCCGAACCTGTCCGAAACGGGTAATCCCGGCAAATACCGGTACGCAACTCGCGATGATTATAAATTTCACCATTTACGGAAAGAACCAATTTCCCATCCGGGCTTTTCAATGGTTGCCCGCCCGATGCCGGATCAACGATAGACAGACGCTCATGCGCCAAAATAGCTGTCCGGCCGACATAGATGCCCGACCAGTCCGGCCCGCGGTGGCGGATACGTTTAGACATTTGCAGCACCTGAGGCCGCAATTGTTCCGGGTTCGATTGTATATTGAATATTCCTATAATTCCACACATGGCACTTTATTTTTTAAGGTTCGACAAATAATCATCTATGGTTGCGGCGACCTTTCGTCCCGAAGCAATGGCGCGGACGACCAGTCCGGCACCGTAAGAGGCATCGCCGGCCGCGAAAACCTTTTCAACCGAAGTCCTGTTGGCCGCATCGACACGGACATTACGGCGCAGATCAAGTTCCACGCCCAGGTTTTCAAGCAACCCCTCGTAAACAGGATGCACGAAACCCATCGCCAAAAAGACCAAATCAACATCAAGCAACTCGGTTTGTGCGGATCGCCGGGACACCATGCGGCCATCCTTACCCTCCTGCCAAGTTACGGGTGCAACTTCAACCTGTTTCAACACTCCGCCCTCGCCTATAAAACGTACCGTGTCCAGACTCCAACGCCGTTCGCAGCCTTCTTGGTGCGAAGACGATGTTTTCAGTATTTGCGGATAGTTCGGCCACGGCGTCGCCGGATTCCTGTCAACCGGCGGTTTGGGCATGATTTCTATCTGCAATACGCTGGTTGCACCTTGCCGTATGCTCGTCCCGACGCAGTCGGAGCCCGTATCGCCGCCTCCAATGACAAGCACGCGTTTTCCCTTGGCAGAAATCAGCTGCTCCAGCTCCACAATGTCGCCCGCAACAAGCCGGTTTTGTTGCTTCAGCAACTCCAAAGCGAAATAAATACCTTTCAACCCGCGGCCTTCCACCTGCAAATCGCGCGGCTGTCCCGAACCGACCGCCACGCACACGGCATCGTATTCACGGAGCATGGCAGCCAAAGCCTTTTTATCCATGCCTATGGGCGCATTGCACGTAAACGAAATACCTTCTTGCTCCAAAAGATCCAACCGGCGATCTATCACACTTTTGTTCAATTTGAAATCAGGTATGCCCAAGCGCAACAAACCGCCGATACGTTCATCCTTTTCAAACACATCCACCGTGTGCCCTTTGCGGTTGAGTTGGTTGGCGCACGCCAGACCCGCCGGCCCGGAACCGATGACCGCCACCCGTTTTCCCGTGCGTGTACGGGGCGGACATGCGGTCACATATCCTTCCGAGAAGGCTTTCTCTATAATGGCCGCCTCATTATTACGGATGGTTACTGCCGCATTGGCCGACAAGGCCAACACACAACCTTTCTCGCACAATGCAGGACAAACGCGGCCGGTAAATTCCGGAAAATCGTCGGTTTCCTGCAAAATGCGGTAGGCTTCGCGCCAGTTTCCTTTGTACACCAAATCCTGCCATTCCGGCTGACGGTTGCCCAACGGGCAATTCCAATGGCAGAACGGAACCCCGCAATCCATGCAACGCGAAGCCTGCACATGACAATCTTCGTCGTTAAACGTCAGTTCCACTTCTGCAAAATCATATTTTCGTTGCTGGACAGGCCGATAGCCCGCCTCTTTTCTTCCTATCGTCAAAAATGCTTTCGGATCTCCCATAATTCTCTTCTTTAAACTTGTTGCATAAAATCAATAATCCTGCTCCATGCTGGCGATTTTCCGCTGTAAGGATTTCATTTGCTCGTCATGCAATACTTTCTTGTATTCTATCGGCATGACTTTGATGAACTGTTGCACATATTCATTCCAATTGTCCAACATGCGTTTTGCCAACGGGCTTTGCGTATGTTCGTAATGCAGCAGAACCAGTTGGTGCAATTCCTTGTTGTCCGCGGCATCTTCAATCAGCGACAATTCCACCATTTCCATGTTGCAGAAAAAATCGAAATTGCCATCCTTGTCCCAAACGTATGCGATGCCGCCGCTCATGCCCGCAGCAAAATTGCGGCCGACACTTCCCAGCACGACAGTGCGTCCGCCTGTCATGTATTCGCAGCAATGGTCACCTGCACCCTCAACCACGGCTATGGCACCGCTGTTACGCACGCAGAAACGTTCCCCGACAATGCCGTTGATATAAACCTCTCCAGCAGTCGCGCCATACATCAACGTATTGCCCGCAATAATATTCTGCTCCGGCGCAAACAGCGAACCCTTGGGCGGCACAACAATGATTTTTCCGCCGGAAAGACCTTTGCCGAGATAATCGTTAGCCTCGCCGGACAAATGAAATGTAATACCATGAGCCAAGAAAGCACCGAAACTCTGCCCTGCCGAACCGGCAAAATTGCAACGGATCGTATCAGCTGGCAAACCTTCGTTGCCGAACCGAACCGCAATCTCGCCGGACAACATGGCACCGGTTGAACGATCCGTATTACAAATAGGCAAATGCAACTCTATGGGCATCAACGATTTCAAAGTAGGCAAAGCCGCCTTTACCAGACGTTGGTCAATCACTTCCCCGATCTGATGCACCTGCTCTTTCTGTTTGCGGCAGGCAAACTTGCCAGCTTCCACCGGACGGTACAAAATCTTTGACAAATCCAGTTTATCTATGGTATGATCGCCGACAGGTGGTTTTGACAACAACAAATCAGAACGGCCAATAATATCGTCCATTTTGACAAATCCCATTTCCGCCAGCCATTCACGTACTTCCTGCGCAAGGAATGTAAAGAAATTGACAAGATATTCCGAACGCCCAAGAAAGCGTTTGCGCAATTCTTCGTTTTGCGTTGCCACGCCGACCGGACAGGTATTGACGTGACATTTGCGCATCATCACGCAACCCAAGACAATGAGTGCGCTGGTAGCAAAACCGAATTCTTCCGCACCAAGCAAAGCTTGGATAATAATGTCGCGGCCCGTTTTGAGCTGACCGTCCACTTGCAAGGTTACCTGCCCGCGCAAATTGTTCAACACCAAAGTCTGCTGCGTCTCCGAAAGCCCGATTTCCGACGGCAGACCGGCATGTTTAATGGAACTGACCGGACTTGCACCCGTGCCGCCTTCGCATCCGCTGATGACGATCATGTCGGCTTTGGCTTTAGCCACACCGGCCGCAATGGTCCCAACACCGCTTTCAGACACAAGTTTCACACTGATACGGGCACGCGGGTTGACATTTTTCAGATCGAAAATCAGCTGCGCCAGGTCTTCAATGGAATAAATATCATGATGCGGCGGTGGCGAAATGAGTGAAATGCCCGGAATGGAATGACGTGTATGCGCAATGACTTTATCCACCTTGAAACCGGGCAGTTGCCCACCCTCGCCCGGCTTGGCACCCTGCGCCACCTTAATTTGGATTTCATCAGCATTCACAAGATATTCGGCCGTAACTCCAAAACGCCCCGAGGCCACTTGCTTAATGGCACTCCTTGTCGATGTGCCATCCTCGCGTACAGCGAAACGAGCCGCATCCTCGCCGCCTTCACCGGTATTGCTCTTGCCCCCCAACATGTTCATGGCAATAGCCATAGCCTCATGTGCCTCCTTGCTGATGGACCCGAACGACATGGCTCCCGTAACAAAGCGTTTCGTAATCGCTTCGACCGGCTCGACCAATGATATGTCAATGGGATTGCGCTTGAAGTCCAAACGGTCGCGCAAGAAAACCGGCTGTTCCTTGTTATCCACCAAAGCCGTGAACTCCTTGAATTTCTTGTAACTACCCAAACGGGTCGCCACTTGCAAAGCCGTAATGGTTTCCGGATTCCATGCGTGGAACTCGCCGTTCTTCCGGTAACTATATATGCCGTTATGCTCCAGATATTGCTCGTGATCAACATAAGCATCCTCGTGGAAAGTTGCAATGTCGCGGTAGATTTCCTCCAACGTAACACCACCGATTTTCGAGGTTGTCCCGCAAAAATAGCGGTCAATCAATTCCTGGGATATGCCGACTGCCTCGAACAACTGCGCGCCGCGATAGCTTCCCATGGTGGAAATGCCCATTTTTGAAATGATTTTCAACAAACCTTTGTTCACGGCTTTCAGATAATTCTTCTCTGCCGTATGGTAATCCAACTGGATTTCCTTGTCCTTGACCAGATGGTCGAGCACGGCAAACGCCATGTATGGATTTATCGCGCTTGCGCCATAGCCGAGCAGCAAGGCAAAGTGCATTACCTCGCGCGCCTCTCCGGTTTCCACCACAATAGCGGTTTGCACACGCAGACGCTTTGATATCAAATGATTATGTACAGCAGAAACAGCCAATAACGATGGAATCGGTGCCAGCCTCTCATTTATTCCCCTGTCTGAAAGAATAATGTAGTTAAAGTCTTCCTTGACAGCTTTTTCCGCCTCGGCACACAAACGCCCAATGCCTTTTTCCAGACCTTCCGCGCCGGTCGTTATGTCAAAAGTCATAGGTAGCGTGATGGTACGGAAACCCTTGTATCGCAAGTTGCGCAAAATATCCACATCCGTATTCGTAATCACGGGCGATTTCAAATTGACCATCTTGCAGACATCGGGCGACTGCACCAGCAGGTTTTTATTGATAACGCCAATGTAGCTGCCAAGCGACATGACCAATTCTTCGCGAATCGGGTCGATAGGTGGATTAGTTACCTGCGCGAACTGCTGCCGGAAATAATTGAATAACAATTGCGGTTTTTGCGAAAACAGAGCCAACGGTGTGTCGTTTCCCATGGAAGCCACTGGTTCTTTGCTGTCCGCCGCCATTGGCACAATGATGCGCTCCACATCTTCCTTGTAGAAACCAAAAGTATGCAAGTAAGCCGCATAATCAGGAACATCGCACCCGACCGTGCGCCCTGAACTGATAGTGTCCAATTTGACGCGGTTCTTCGACAGCCAGTCGCGATAAGGATGCGCCGCCGCCAACTGCTCCTTCAGCTCCTTGTCATGATAAATTTTTCCTTGTTCCGTATCGACAAGAATCAGCTTTCCCGGCTTCAAACGGCCTTTTTCCTTGATGTCGGCCGCATCAAAAGCCAGTACTCCGGCTTCGGAAGCAATCACCATCATGTCGTTCTGCGTAATCAGGTAACGTGCGGGACGCAATCCGTTCCGGTCAAGCATTCCGCCCGCGTAGCGGCCATCGGAAAAGAGTAGGGTTGCCGGCCCATCCCATGGTTCCATGACAATGCTGTGATACTCGTAAAACGCTTTCAAATCTTCCGAAATCGGGTTTTTCTCGTTAAAGCTCTCTGGCACAAGCATAGACAACACGTGCGGCAAGCTCATGCCCGACATCATGAAAAATTCCATGACATTATCCAACGATGCACTATCGCTCATTTCCGGCTGGACAATCGGTTTCAGCACGTCAATATTGCCTCCAAGCGTTTCCGGGCACAAAACGCTCTCGCGGGCTTCCATCCATTTGCGGTTGCCACGAATGGTGTTTATCTCGCCATTGTGCCCCAACAGACGGAAAGGCTGCGCCAAACTCCATGTCGGGAACGTGTTGGTGCTGAAACGCGAATGCACCAATGCCAAGCCGCTGGTAAAATACGGATTGATCAGGTCAAGGTAATAATAGCGCAATTGCAGCGAAGTCAACATACCTTTATATACAATATTACGGTTTGAAAGCGAAACCACGTAAAAATCCTTTTTCCCCGGTATATCCGATTGCAGCACCTTGCTTTCTATTTTTTTACGCAAGACATAAAGCGCCCTGCCCAAACCAACCTCATCCATTTCGGTTGGCGAAATGACAAAAATCTGTTTGATGGCAGGTTCTGTGGCTGCCGAACCCTCACCCAAGATTTCACTGTTCACCGGCACATTGCGCGTAGCCAGCAACTGCAATCCCGCATTGGAAACTTCCTGTTCCACAATACTCATAAGCATGTTCTGATCGTCCTGCATCTTGGGAAGGAAAATCAGGCCGGTACCATACGTGCCTTTTTCTGGCACGGGAATACCTTGTAACAAAATAAACTCGTGTGGAATCTGCATCATGATACCGGCACCATCGCCTGTTTTGGGGTCTGCGCCTTCCGCACCGCGGTGGTTCATGTGCTCCAACACTTGCAAGGCACTTTCTACTATTTTATGGGATTTGCCTCCGTGAATATTCACCAACAAACCGACACCACATGCATCATGTTCGTACTCGGGACTGTAAAGCCCCTGTTTTTTCATCGTTCTACCTTGTTGCATAATTCGAGAAGATTTTACAATTACCGTCCGGCAAGCCGGATTATTTTATAATCCCAACTGCCGCAACGGTACTTTTTATAAATCCGACCTATAACGGCCGGGGTTTACTATCTGATAAATAACAATTCCCTGTATTTGGGCAACGGCCACATTTCATTGTCCACAATCAGTTCGAGCTTGTCTATGTGGTAACGGATTTCATCCATCAGCGGCTGTACCGTATCGTGATATGCAATAGCTTTGGCCCGTTCTTCATCCAGTTTGTTGGCCACTTTGCGTGCATTAACCATGGCATCCACTTTTTCCATGACGGCCGTAATATGCTTGGCCACCTTGCGCACCATCTTCATATCCTGCTCCGCCAGTGTTTTGGCCTCATCTGCCGGAAACAAAGCATTGAATTT
Organism: uncultured Bacteroidales bacterium; assembly: GCA_949282265.1. Taxonomy (GTDB): domain Bacteria; phylum Bacteroidota; class Bacteroidia; order Bacteroidales; family Paludibacteraceae; genus CALUNA01. The sequence goes on from CASDOZ010000003.1 coordinate 149,959, forward strand.
GGCGATATTATCGAGCAGAACCGACTGGTAACGGGAAGCGACAGGAACTATATGGTTCACAGCCAAATCGCCAAGCACACGCGCTTCAATCTGGATTTTCTTCGTATAAGTTTCCCACTTGACCTCGCAACGCGAATGCAATTCCACCTCGCTCAACACATGGGTCGAAGTAAAGATTTCCACATTATTCGGCCGCAGATAGGCATCAAAGTTCACCGGAACACTTGTTTCACAGTCCAAACCGCGACGGGCGGCCTCTGCTTTCCATTCCTCGCTGTAACCGTTTCCATCAAAGCGGATGGCCTTACATTCTTTTATCAATTTGCGGATAACGCTGAAAATAGCTTTTTCCTTCTGCGTTCCTCCTGCTATCAACTGTTCCACTTCCGCATAAAAATCATTCAACTGTGCGGCTACGGCCGTGTTCAATACAATCATTGCCTCGCCACAGTTTGCCGATGAACCTACGGCACGGAATTCAAAACGGTTGCCCGTGAACGCGAAAGGCGACGTACGGTTACGGTCCGTATTGTCTAACAAAATTTCCGGAATATGTGCCACACCTATTTTCAGACCGCTTTTCGGATCCATCGTAATTGCTTCTTCCGTTGTGGCCGTTTCAAGCTTGTCCAGCACTTCGGAGATCTGTTTGCCGAGGAACACGGAAACTATGGCAGGAGGAGCCTCGTTTGCGCCCAGACGGTGCGCATTGGTCGCGGAGCAGATGGAAGCCTTCAGCAAATCATTGTGTTTGTAAACCGCCATTAAAACATTGACAAGGAAAGTAACGAACTGCAAATTTTCAAGGCCGTTTTTGCCCGGCGACAACAGGTTCACACCCGTGTCCGTCCCCATGGACCAGTTGTTGTGCTTTCCGGAACCATTGATTCCTTTAAACGGTTTTTCATGCAACAGAACACGGAAACTATGACGCCGCGCCACTTTTTTCATAATGGACATAAGCAACAGGTTGTGGTCATTGGCCAGATTGGTTTCCTCAAAAATAGGAGCTACCTCAAACTGGTTCGGAGCAACTTCGTTGTGGCGTGTCTTCACCGGAATGCCGAGCTTCAGGCACTCACGCTCCAAGTCGGACATGAAAGCCAGCACACGAGTCGGGATAGAACCGAAATAGTGATCCTCCAACTGCTGGTTTTTGGCACTGTCATGCCCCATCAAGGTACGCCCGGTAAGTACCAAATCGGGACGAGCAGCATACAAAGACTCATCAACCAGGAAATATTCTTGCTCCCAACCCAAATAGGAGAAGACTTTCGTAACGCGCTCATCAAACAAATGGCACACTTTCACGGCGGCAGCACTCATGGCAGAAATGGCCTTCAGCAACGGTGTCTTGTAATCAAGCGCTTCGCCCGTATAGGAAATGAATACGGTCGGTATGCAAAGCGTATCACCCACAACGAATGCCGGCGATGATGGATCCCAGGCCGAATAACCACGCGCCTCAAACGTATTCCGGATACCACCGCTCGGGAAACTGGATGCATCAGGCTCCTGCTGAATCAAAATCTTACCGGAAAACTCCTCTATGACAGCACCTTTCTCAAACTCGATAAAACCATCATGCTTTTCTGCTGTTCCGCCAGTCAGCGGCTGGAACCAATGCGTGTAATGCGTGGCACCCTGTTCCATGGCCCACTGTTTCATACCGGTAGCCACACCATCAGCATATTCGCGTCCCAGCGATGTCCCATTGTCAATGGCATCTATAATGGCATTGTATGTCCTTTTGGACAAATATTTAGCCATGGCGGCCCTGTTGAAAACATGCTCCCCGAAAATTTCGGATGGACGTTTTTCTTCCTTTTCCAGAACAACGGCCTTGTGCTGACAAGCCGTTTCCAATAATTTGAATCTCAATGTACTCATGTTGCGTATAATTAGGTTGTGAAAAGAATTCTATTTTTTACAGCTGGCGGGAAATAATTATCCAACCCGCCCGCCACTGGTTTAGTTATAGGCCGATTCACCGTGCTCGTAAATGTCCAGTCCTTCATTCCTCTATGCGTTTCGAAACACGCTGGCCATGCAACTTATTAAATCCTTGGATTTGTCTTCATAATTGTCAGTCAGCAATCCCCCTGAGGGGATTTTGTTTTCTGGAGCAGACACGTAAAAAATCAAAAATTATTTTCATAAACCGTTAGTTGCAAAATTACCAGATCACATTTTCCATTCCTTGATACGCTCAATGGCTTCCTCCACATCTGGCGTATTTCCGAAAGCGGTCAAACGCAGATAGCCCTCGCCGCAGGGACCGAAACCGACACCTGGCGTCCCGACCACATGGCAATCGTACAATAAATGCGCGAAAAACTCCCATGAACCCATGCCATCGGGCGTTTTCAGCCAGATATACGGGGCATTCACACCGCCATAAACTTTCAGACCGGCCGAAGCCAGACCCTCACGGATAATACGCGCATTGTTCATGTAATACGCAATGTTGGCCTTGACTTCCCGTTGTCCCTGAGGCGTATAGATAGCCTCGGCCGCACGTTGCACAATATAAGCCGTACCGTTGAACTTCGTGCTCTGCCGGCGGTTCCACAGCGCATTCAAATCCACTTCCTCGCCGTTCACGCGGACACCGCGCAATTCTTTGGGAACCACGGTATAACCGCAACGCAAACCGGTAAATCCTGCCGTTTTGGAAAAACTGCGGAACTCAATGGCCACCCGTTTGGCACCGCGGATTTCATAAATGCTGTGCGGCACATCCGGCTCTGTGATAAAGGCTTCGTAAGCCGCATCAAATAAAATCAGCACACGATTTTTCAGCGCATAATCGACCCATTTCTTCAACTCGTTCTTTGTCAATGCCGTACCCGTCGGATTATTCGGGTAACACAAATAAATCACATCAGGCTTCTCGGCCGGCAACTCCGGAATAAAATCATTTTCAGCACAACAAGGAATATAGGCGATATCGCTCCAATGTCCATCAGGCAACAAGTCGCCTGCTCTGCACCCCATAACATTTGTATCGACATAGACCGGATAAACTGGATCTGTAATCGCAATCCGGTTATCCTTGCTCAAAATATCACCTATATTTCCCGTATCGCTCTTGGCACCGTCACTGATAAAAATCTCGGAAGGGACGAGTTTCACGCCGCGCGCTTCATAATCGTGCTTGATAATCGCTTCCGCTAGAAAATCGTAGCCGCGCTCCGGCCCGTAACCGCGGAAAGTCGCCGCATCAGCCATTTCATCCACCGCACGGTGCAGGGCCGCAATGACTGCCGGAGGCAACGGACGGGTCACATCGCCTATGCCCAAACGTATGATACGGGCTTCCGGATGAGCGTCCTTAAACGCAGCTACCTTTTTTGCTATTTCGGAAAACAGATAACTCTCCGGGAGTTTCAAGAATTGTTCGTTAACTAATGCCATATATTTTTCTTTTATACCTGTTCAACATTTATTTTTCAGCGAAGCCAGACTCCATCGAAAACCGTTTCCGCCCCACCGGTCATACAGACACGGCCATCTTCGCGCCATGCAATGTCCAAGTCACCGCCCAGCAAACGCAATTTCGCTTGCCTTTGTGTGAGCCCGTTCAAAACAGCCGCCACCAATGTGGCACACGCACCCGTGCCGCAAGCCAGCGTTTCGCCCGCACCACGTTCCCATACGCGCATACGAATCTCTGTCGGCGAAACGATTTCGGCAAACTCGATATTGCAACGTTCGGGAAACAAAGCGTGATGCTCGGCCAGCGGGCCAAGCCCATGGACATCCACCGCATCCAAAGACGGCACAAACAGCACGGCGTGAGGATTACCCATGGAGACACAAGTCATGCGATACTCTTCGCCGGCAACCGTTATCGGCATATCCACAACACGCTCGCCGGGCAAATTGACCGGAATAGCAGCCGGTTCCAGAACCGGCACACCCATATCAACCGAAACCCGGGATACTTTTCCATCCGATACATGCAAATCAAGCACCTTGATGCCGGAAGCGGTTTCCAGCAAAAGAGTCTTTTGGGTCGTCAGGCCATGTTCATAGACATATTTGCCGACACAACGCGACGCATTTCCGCACATTTGGGCTTCCGAACCATCGGCATTGAACATCCGCATCCGAAAATCAGCCTTGTCCGAAGGCAAAATCAAAACCAAGCCATCCGAACCAACGCCAAAATGACGGTCACTCATCTCTACTGCCAACCGTTCGGGATGGGAAACATCCTGCACCGTAGCATCGATATACACATAATCGTTGCCAGCTCCCTGCATCTTGGTAAACCTGATTTTATTTGTCATTATGCTTTATTTTTATTGAATTATATTTCTTTTTGTCATATATACGCCGCAAAATTAATCATTTTGTCAAATAACAACAAATAATTTCAAGACAAAAATATTCTTTTTTTTATCATAATTCTGAATTGGTAGTTTTATTATATATTATAATTCATATTAAAAGTAAAAACGTGATATTTATTTCATTTTATCACATATTAAAATTTCATGATTGTAAAAACACCTGCTAAAAAACAAAAAACTGGCCATTACAGAATAAACTTTTTGTTGGTTTTATGCGCAAATTACAATCATAACAACACAAAAACACGGAAAAACAAGTCAAAAAGACAAAATCAGACGAGCTATTGTAAAAATCAAAATGAAAAAAATAGCGCAAACCCTGTTTGCAGAGTTTGCGCCACTTTTCCGGCCATGTCCTTTCGGACGACAGTCAATTCATTTAACCGAAAACAAATAAATTAACGATAATATTTTATCAGATAAACTTCTTTACATAATACAGGTTCTGAGCTGTAAGAATAAGAATCGTAATACTCGTACGTGTAATTTAAAATTAGCTCATCTGCGGTCAAAGAAACAACAGGGTAAATTTCCGCCCCATATTCACGACTTGTTAAGGCCAATGTACCTTGTGATTCCAAGTATTTCCAAGTACCAATAGAAGGAAATGTATAACCATCACTCGTAAAAGTTCCATCTGCCTCCAGATTCACCCAATGCCCATTACCGGTTTCACTTCCTTTTTCCACAACCACATTGTTTTCATAAAAAGTACATTCTACTTCGTAACAAATCCATTCTCCAATGATGCTGACCGCTTCTTCTGGAGCATTTTTCCCCTTGTCACATGCCGCAAACAGCAAAGGCAAAGCAATAAGTAATAAGAATTTAAAAACTTTTTTCATGATCAATATAAATTTGTAAATACCCCTACTTCCTTTCCTGCAACGGCGGTTCAGTTTTTCCGTCAAGCACCTATCGCATCCCAATTGCAAGCACACAAAAAAGCGTGGTACTTTCTTGCTCTTTTCAGGTTTCCGAGGCCTAGACTACCCACCCAACCGAAATAAAACAACAAAAGCCCACGCCGAAACGTGAGCGCCAGTCAGCTTTTGTTTTTGGTTGGGTTCTTGAAAGTGTCTAGTTTTCGAAAACCTAAAAACTTCGCTTATAACGCTTTTCCATTATATTTTCAAAGTATGCTTACATACAATCTATTTCTCCATAGGCAGATACATTTATGATTACTCGGGCAAAAATAATAAAAACCGTATAAATCAACAAAAAAATAGCGCAAACCCTGTTTGCAGAGTTTGCGCCACTTCGCCAGATCTTCGTCCTTTCGGACAACAGTCAATTCATCACTTAAAAACGCACTGTCACACCGGCATGTATGTTAAACGGAGCTTGCGCGTAATAGCCGACCTCGTATTTCTGGTTCTCTTTCAAGAACCGGCCATCGGCATCCGCACCCTCGAAGTAGCTGTACGACCAACCATTGGAAACATATTTTTCGTTGAACAGGTTGTTCATCTGCACGCGGAACGTAATGTCTTTCAGCACTTTCTTCACCGGCATGGTATAGGCCAGGCTCAGATTGCTCACGCAATAAGCCGGCAACTTGGAAGCATCGTTCATCGTGTTGTCCAGATACTGCGAACCTACGTAATTGGTCTGAAATGCAGCCGTAAAACGCTGCCAGTCAAAGGTAACCGTGCTACCGGCCGTTATGTTCGGCGAAAACGCAATGTCCACCGTGCCGTAGTCCATCTGCACCTGCCCGCTGTTCGCAACAACTTGCGGGTCATTCCAGTCGGCATACCAGTCGTCAATCCAGTCCGTGTAATTCAGAATCTTGTTCCGGCTCAATGTCAGGTTCGCATCCCAACGCAAGTGCTTGCCGATTTTCACGCCGCCCATCAGCTCGATACCGGCACGGTAACTGTCTTTCACATTGCGTGTCAGTGCCGCGCCCGTATCGCTCAGCTTGCCGGTCAGCACAAGCTGGTTGTCATAGTCCATGTAATACAAGTTCAGGCCAATGTTGAAAATGCGGTTGGCAAAACTGTATCCGGCTTCATAATCATACAGCGTCTCGTAGGTCGGATGGTCGTTCGGGCCGCCTTCCGTATAGTTCTTGCGGGTCGGCTCGCGATTGGCCATCGCAAAATTGGCGTACACGTTATGCCCCTTGCTGCGATAAGTGATTCCGGCCTTCGGGTTGAAAAAATGGAAATCATCGCGCATGTCCATTTCCTTCATGTCCTCATCGTTCAGGCCCCACAAGTGGTAGCCGATATAACGGTATTGCAAATCACCGTACACCGACAGTCCTTTCACAATTTCCCAATTGGCCTTGACATACACGTTGGCATCGGTCTTGTCGGCCTGGTTGCGGTAATATTCATTGCCCAGTTCGTTCGGATAGTCCTGGTTGAGCACATTGATGATTTCGCCGAAATGGTGGCCGTTGTAATTGTTTCCGGCGCCGCCGACTGACAACTGCAACGACTTGGTGTTATAGTTGACTGCCATGACACCGCCGTAAAAATCGTTCGCCAGATATTTGCGGCGTATCAAATCACCGCTCTCCACCATGTTCCCGCTGCCGTCATCATAGGCAGACAGCCCATAATCGGCAAAATCCTCTTCGGTTTTGACCTGCTCCGAATAACCATCGCCGCGCGTATAGTGCAAGGCGGCATTCAGGCTCCAGCGGTTGCTGAAAACATGCGACACATGCGCCTGATAGTGCTGCTGCTTGTAGTTGTCCGTATTGTTTTCGTAATACTGCAACTGCCCGTCCGCATCGGTGTAAACACCGGCACCGTTGTAGCGCGGGTTGTCGCGCCACGTAACCGGGTCAATGCCATCCCAGGCGATTCCCGTCCTTTCCGCGCCGCCAAAAGCTATCAATTTGACCATGGTCTGCTGCCCGTACCACGCCGCCGATGTATAATAGGAATACAAATCGCTGGCGGAATGTTCAATATAGCCGTCGCTGTTCACCTTGGAATAGCGGGCATCGATGGCAAAGCCGTGTTTCATTATACCCGTGCCGGCTTTCACGCTTTCGCGCAGGGTATTGTACGAACCGCCGTTGAACGACACTTCCGCATAAGGTTTGGCAGCCGGCTTTTCGGTCTGCATGTTCACCGAAGCACCGAAAGCGGCCGCGCCGTTCGTCGATGTGCCCACACCGCGCTGCACATCCAGGCTGCCCATGCTGGCAACCATATCGGTCATATTGACCCAGAAAACGCTCTGCGATTCCGAATCGTTCAGAGGCACGCCGTTGATGGTCATGTTGATACGGCTCTGGTCGGTGCCGCGCACGCGGAAATAGACATAACCGATTCCCAAACCGTCGTCGGACGTAACCACCAACGAGGGCGTGCGCTGGAGCAGATAAGGCAAGTTTTCGCCCATATTGCTGGCCTGCAAGTCCTTGCCCTCCACTTTCGTGTTCGACAACGAGCCTTTGTTGCCGATACGGGTGGACGAAACGACAACCTCGTCCAAATCCACTTCTTTCCAGACATCGCCCGATTCCGCGCTTTCCGCCATCATCGGGTGTTGTGCCAGCAGGCACATGCCGCACAGCAATGCGGCCTTCCATGTTTTTTTGCTCATAACAAATAAATTTTATGGCCGGACATCCCGGCCGGTTCAAAACTAAATTTGTAAATGAGTGCAATCGATAAATACGGATGATTTCCGCTCTTTCCCCTTCCACAATTACATGGCGGGTTCAAAGGGTATGATCTCAGCCCGAATTATTAAGGCACCCCATTTTTTTGAAAAAAAGGAACAAAACCGGACGGAAAAACGCTACAGCATTGGTTGAACCCAAGATTTGTCCGCTCCTGTTTTGCGCGGCAAAGATAATATTTTTTCATAAAACAACAGCATACAGCAAATAATGTCCGGGCACTGCTACATTTCTGGGTATTCTGACGGGAAGAACGACACAAAACCATTTTTAATTCCCATAACATTAGACGGGCGTTTTTGCATGTTTCGGAATAATGTATTATTTTTGCGATTGTCAAAAACAATAACTATTGCTGCCTATGGAATAACAACGTATACCGACGTATACACATCATGAAAATATAGAAAAAGCGTTTCGCTTACACTTGGACTCTTAAAAACTGGACACTTTTAAGGCATCTTATAAACCAAGTAAGGAGCTGCAGACGCTCACGTTTATGCGTGGGCTTTGTGTGTTGATATTTGGTTTATAAGAGGTAGTCCAGATTCCTTAAGAGTCCAAATAGAAGCAAATAAGGCTTCACGCTTTTTTATGTGTGTACATTTCCTTCCCAAAGCCTTTGGAGTAACTCGAAAAGCCAGCAAGTGAGTAGAGGATTTTTACAACACAAATACAATGAAAAAAATAATGATAACATTTGCCATCGTGGCATGTTCTGTCTTGGCAAAAGCATATGAAGTCGGCGACATTGTCCCACAAAACGGTTTTGACGCAGTAGTCGTTTACGTAGATGAATCCGGTGAACACGGACTGATGATTTCCCCGCACGGCATGTATCAAAGCCAAATCAAGAAAGCGGCCAAAAAAGCCGGCATAAGTGAAGAAGATTATATTGCACAAATGACCGTTCCATTCCTGAATGACGGAGAAAAGATAGAAGCCATACGGAAAGTACACAAACAAATGCTGCAGGAAAACTTGAACGGCACAAACGGCGAACAAAACGCGATTGACATCGCCAATTATTGCGAACAAAACGGATTGCCGATGGAAACCTATTTTCCGGAAATGTATTGGGCCGCTAACTTGGGAGAAGGCTGGTTCATTCCTGGAACAGACGAATTGGAACTGTATGCAAACAGCATAGCATACGGTGTCGGCAAAGCAAATTATAAAAAAGACCAACGTTTTAACATATCAGGAAAACTTCCCAAGACAGAGGCTATTCAGGACAAACTGAAAGAAGCAGGAAGTACCTTTATCTTGCCTTCGTTTATATGTTCATCCACTTTTGCCAACAATGTAGCTTTCGGTAAAGACAAAGCCAACAAGAAAAAAATTGCCAAAATCAACGGTGCCGGGATTTTGACAAACATCAACTATATCTACTATGGTTTGTGCGTATATTTTTCACATATGCAATGGTATTACATGTTCGGCAAGAAAGGAATTGACTTTTCTTTACACGTATATGCATTCAAACGATTCTAACCGATTCATTTTAGCGATTATGAAGAAGAGCATGTTTTTTCTCATTGCCTTGTGTACGATAAGCATGACTTCATGTCATACGGCATTAAAAGTGGCCGATGTAAAACTGGAAACCCATGACAAATTCGGAGATGAAAAAATGGAATTTATAGGTTTCAGAAACCTGAACAGGAACAATGTTTTTGTCAAAAATTATGGTGTTAGCCTCGAACGGCAACATCTGGCCATAAATAAACAAGAATACTACATGGGCATTTATTCCATGCAAGAATTGGCCGCCTATAAATCCACCAAACGCTACGTGGCATTCATTGACGTAATTAACCATGCTTATGTGTACAACGACGCCATTTCCGACAAACCGGGATTAGCCATAGGCGGCTGGGTAGTCGCAGGATTTACCTGCTTCACCTTGTTCCCGGTCTATTTGCCAATGATTCTTTGTGCTGATAAAAACGAGTGTTTGATAACATTGAAAGGGGAATATATCTTGTATTTATACGATACAGAGAAAAAAGAAGTGGCACTAACCATTCCCATGCAAATCAACGAGCAAGAAAGGTACAATGGACAATACGTACACACCGGAACAGACAAACTGGCCGTACAAGAACGATACCGGAACATGCTGTACAATCTCTGGACAGAAAATTTTGCCAAAGCCTATGATTTCATAGAACAGTTACAGTCATAACGATCTGGAATCCAAAGATAAATAGCGTGGATATTATAAAAGACATCCACGCTATTTATTTTTTAGTTATCCCGGCTGGAATAAATTGCCAAAACCTATACAACAAAAAATAACCCTTACATCTCCTACATGTCAATATGTATATCGCGGAAACCGAGGAAGTACAGAATGCCATCCAGCCCGATGGTGGAGAGCGACTGCTGGGCGTTGGCCTTCACTTTCGGTTTGGCATGGAACGCAATGCCCAGGCCGGCCAGGTTCAGCATCGGCAAGTCGTTGGCGCCGTCGCCCACCGCAATCACCTGCGCCAGGTTGATTTTCTCCACTTGCGCAATCAGGCGTAGCAACTCGGCTTTGCGGCGGCCATCGACCACATCGCCCACATAGCGGCCGGTCAGCTTGCCATCCACTATTTCCAGCTCGTTGGCATAAACATAGTCCACGCCGAAACGTTTCTGCAAGTAATGGCCGAAATAAGTAAATCCGCCCGACAGAATGGCAATCTTGATGCCGCAGGTCTTCAACGTAGCCATCAGGCGGTCGGCGCCGTCCATAATCGGCAGATGCTCGGCAATGTCCTGCATCACCGACTCATCCAGGCCTTTCAGCAGGGCAACGCGCCGCCGGAAACTCTCGGTAAAATCTATCTCGCCCCGCATGGCCGATTCGGTTATGGCGCGCACCTGCTCGCCCACTCCGGCGCGGTCGGCCAGTTCATCTATCACTTCCGTCTTGATGAGCGTGGAATCCATATCGAAACAAATAAGCCGGCGGTTGCGGCGGAACATGTCATCCTTCTGGAACGATATGTCAACCCCCAGCTCGGCCGAATACTTCAGGAACTGCTCCGACATCCATTTTTTGTCGGGCAGGTCGCCGCGGACGGACAACTCAATGCACGAACGCAGGTTCTCTTCCTGCTGGTGCAACGCCGGGCGTCCCGTCAAACGTTTGATGGAGTCGATGTTCAAATGCTGCTGTGCCAACACGTTGGTAACACAACCCAGTTGTTTGGCCGTAATGGTCTTTCCAAGCAATGTAACCACATAACGTCCTTTGCCTTGGCGATTCACCCAATTGGTGTATTCCACCTCGCTGACAGCACTGAAGCGCACATTCAGGCCCAACTCCGATGTCTTGAACAAAATCGCCTTCAACACCGGCGCGGAATCACTCGGAGTCTGGAACAAAATGCCCAACGACAGGCCGTGGTGTATATCCGCCTGGCCTATATCCAGAATCAAGGCATCATAATTTCCCAAGATACTCGTAATGGCGGCGGTTACGCCCGGACGGTCTTCACCGGAGATATTGACAAGGATAATTTCACTCATAGCAATAGATTTGTAGTTTGAATACAAAAATAATGTATTTATCGCACATGACCATCCATTTTTCCCATATTTTTTTACATTTATTTTTCCGGCAGTCGGCAAACTTTTTACACACGGATTTTAGTAACTTTGCGCCTCAAAAAGAAAACAGCGTATGTTGCAAATAGATGACACCCTGATAAGTTTTGATGTTCTGGAACAGAAATTCCTCTGCGATTTACAGTCCTGCAAAGGCATTTGCTGCATAGAAGGCGATGCAGGCGCACCGCTGGAGCCCGAAGAAGTCAAGATTCTGGAAGACCTGTTGCCCGTTGTGTGGGACGATTTGTCGGAAAAGTCGCGCGAAGTCATCAAACGGCAGGGCGTTTCCTACATAGACGAAGACGGCGAACCGGTTACCTCCATCGTGGATGGTGCCGAATGCGTATTCACCTGCACGGACGCCGACGGCATTTGCAAATGTGCCATCGAAAAGGCTTACCGCGAGGGCAGAACCGATTTTTACAAACCCATTTCATGCCACCTGTACCCTATCCGGCTGCAAAAATACAACAAATACACCGCGGTGAACTACCATCAGTGGTCGGTGTGCGAATGTGCACGCCAATGCGGTACAAAAGCCGGAATGCCGGTTTACAAATTCCTGAAAGAGCCGCTGATACGCCGTTTCGGGCAGGCTTGGTACGACCAACTGGAAACTGCCGCCGGAGAAATCGTCAAAATGCTGGCGGAAAAACGTAAAAACAAATAAATCATGGACACCGTAAAAGTAGAAATCATCACCATAGGCGACGAAATCCTGATCGGGCAAATCGTCGATACCAACTCGGCATGGATGGCCGTGGAGCTGAACAAGCAAGGTTTCGAGCTGGCGCAAATCACATCCGTGCACGACAATGCGGCACACATCACCGAAGCGCTCGACAACGCGCTGGCACGCGCGCAAGTCGTCCTGTTCACCGGCGGCCTCGGCCCCACCAAGGACGACATCACCAAACAGACACTGTGCAAATATTTCCATACGGAACTGGTTTACAACCACGAAGTGTATGAAAACATCGAACGGCTGTTCATCAACCGGCCGAACGTCATGAACAAGCTGACCGCCGCACAAGCCATGGTGCCGGCCAACTGCACGGTCATACAAAACAAAGTAGGCACCGCGCCCATCATGTGGTTCGAAAAAGACGGCAAAGTCATCGTGTCCATGCCTGGCGTGCCCTACGAAATGAAAACCGCCATGGCGGACGAAGTCATCCCGCGCTTGCAACAGCATTTCAGAACACCGGGCATCCTGCACAAAACCACCATTGTCTATGGCATACCGGAATCGCAAGTCGCCATCCGGATCACGGACTGGGAAAACAGCCTGCCGGCCAACATGCACCTGGCCTACCTGCCGAACAACGGCATTGTCAAACTGCGTCTGAGCGGCACGGGCGATGACAAGGAGCTGCTCGAGCACGACATGGACGAGCAGCTGCAAGGCCTGCTCCCGCTGTTAGGCGACGGAATCGTGGCGCACGAAGACCTGCCGCTGGAACAAATCGCCGGCCGCCACCTGACAGCAAACCGGCAGACCGTGGCCACGGCCGAAAGCTGCACCGGCGGCATGGCTGCCCGGCTGCTCACCAGCTTCTCCGGCAGTTCCGCATTTTTCAAAGGCGGCGTGGTGGCCTACTCCAACGAAGTCAAAATGCAGTTGTTGGGCGTACAGGAGAACGATTTGGAAGCCTTCGGCGCCGTCAGCCAGCAAGTCGTGGAACAGATGGCCAACGGCGTGCGCCGGCTGTTGCACACCGACTACGCCATAGCCACATCGGGCATTGCCGGCCCCACCGGAGGAACGCCCGACAAGCCAGTCGGTACTGTGTGGATAGCAGCCTGCTCGGCTGAAAAAGCCATCAGCCAGCGTTTCCAGTTCGGCTCGTTGCGGGAGCAAAACGTGCAGCGCGCAGCCCAGGCCGCCATGGTCATGCTGCTACGTATTTTCAGGCCATAAAGCCCCTGCAAGGGCAGTTTTCAAATTATTTTTGGCAAACACTTGCATACTAAAAAAATAAACCGTACCTTTGCAGTCCGTTTTTAGCAAGGAAAATAAACAAATAAAATATCAGAGAAATGTCAAAGATTTGTCAGATTACCGGTAAAAAGGCGATGGTAGGAAACAACGTTTCCCACTCGAAACGTCGGACGAAACGCACTTTCGATGTGAATCTGTTTCGCAAAAAATTCTATTGGGTAGAACAAGACTGCTGGATCAGCCTGAACATATCGGCTGCCGGTCTTCGTACCATAAACAAACTCGGTTTGGATGCAGCCCTGAAAGCCGCCGCCGAAAAAGGTTATTTATACGCATAACAAAATTAAAAGAGAACAACCATGGCAAAGAAATCGAAAGAAGCAAGAGTTCAAGTTATTTTGGAATGCACGGAGCACAAAGCAAGCGGTATGCCGGGTACATCACGTTACATCACAACTAAAAACCGTAAAAACACGCCCGAACGCTTGGAGTTGAAAAAATACAACCCCATTCTGAAAAGAGTAACTGTCCACAAAGAAATTAAATAAACTGTAAAGATATGGCAAAGAAAGCGGTAGCAACCTTGCAACAAGGTGCAGGTCGTACCTATTCAAAGGTAATCAAAATGGTTAAGTCCCCGAAGACGGGCGCTTACATTTTCCAGGAAGACGTTGTTCAAAACGACAGCGTGAAAGCATATTTCGCAAAATAAGAAAATCACGACATAACAGAAAAGGCATCCACGAACAGTTTTGTTCCCGATGCCTTTTTTGTTTGCCTAATATCCCCGCATTATGGAAAAGACCCAGACATTCACCGTCGGCGACGGGCAATCGGCCATCAACCTCGGCTCGGGCACGCTGCCCGTGTTCGGCACGCCGGCCCTGGTGGCCTGCATGGAAAACACGGCCTGGAAAGCTGTTGAAAATTTGCAGGAAGGAGAAACCACCGTCGGCATCAGCATGGACATACAGCATCTGAAAGCCTCCGCCATAGGCGAGACCATCACCTGCACGGCACGCATAACCGCCGTCGAGGGGCGCAAAATATCCTTCGACATCGAAGCGCATAACGAACGCGGCGAGCTGATAGGCAAAGCCACGCACGACCGCTTCGTGGTCAATGCGGAAAAGTTTATGGCAAAACTGCGTTGAAAAAACGGAGGGTTTCCGCCTGCATGGCGCGGTTGAAACAATGCGGCGCATCCCACAGGCGCGTAACCAGCCGCCCTTCCGCGCCTTGCGACGCCCAGACCTGATGCAGGACATCATAAGCATCCTGCACGCCATTCACGGGAAACAACTTGTCGCGCGTGCCGTTGAAAAAGAGCATCGGCTTGGGGCAGGCAATAGACGCGGCGTGCGGATAATCCATGTAACGCACCAGACCCGGCAGCAACATGGCATAGGCCGAACCGCCTTTCAGCTGGTTGTTGTCCGGCACGAGCAAAGCATCCGTCGTGCAAAGCCAGCACACGGCAGCCGCCGCGCTGACCCTGTCAGTGGCAGCCGCAAGCATCCACGCGCGCCAAGCACCCATGGAGAAACCGAGCGCACCGACACGCGCCGCATCTACACAAGGCAACGACGCCAGGAAATCCGCGCTGCGCATGTCATCGGCCAGCATCAGGCCGCCCAACGAACAGCCCAGCTGCATCAGGTTGGCAGCCAGAGCCTGCTGGAGCGCATATTGCGTGCCGCCCTGCGCCTGCCGGTCGCCCCACATCAGTGCATCGACGGCAAGCACCACATAGCCCGCACGCGCAAACTCATCTGCCACGTACACGCTGTCATAGTTGCACCGCACCCAGTCATCGGCATCGGCGGACACGCCGGCCGGCACGTCGAACGGGCGCACCATTTTTTCCTTGCCGATACTGAAATGCGCCCCGTGGTCGTGCAGCATCAGGATGGCGGGAAAAGGCCCGTCGCCATCGGGGACGAGCAAGTAGGCCGGCACGCGCGACCATGCCGACACGTTGAACAGGATTTTATGCGCCGTGTATCCGTCGCGCCGCTCGGAAGCGAGCAGCACACTGTCGAACGGGGCGGCTGGCGGGAAAGCCCCCGCACACGCAAGCAGGCAACCGCGTGCCTCCGCGCGCCATTCAGCGAAAGGCAGCCGCGAGTTGTGCCACGCCATCGGGAAATCCAGCCCGCTTTTCATGGCCTCGACATAGTCCGGCAGGTTGCCGGTGATTTCCGTGCGCGGCTGCGCGGCGGCACGAACTGCCGCCAACAGGCATATCAGGAATATGTAAAAGCGACTTTTCATGTTTATTTGCGCCGGTTCCGCCGCCAAGGCTTGTCCTCCCCGCGGCGGCTACCGCCTTTCCGGCGGCCGCGCGGCGCGGCATCCCATGCGCCATCGTCCCAAAAGCCCTCATTGAAATCGGCCTTGCGGCGGTTGTCATAAGCACGGTTGCCCTTGGCCGGTTCCAGTTCAATGTCATTTTGCGAAGCGAAAGCATGTGCCAGCTTGGCGAACTGGTCGGCAAAAATATCGAAGAAAGTAAACTTGTTAGTGATTTCAATGTCGCCGACCATGATGTCGCGGTCGCCGACCACATCGTTAATCATGCCGAGCAGGCGTTTGGGCGTGATGCCCTGCCGTTCGCCCAGGTTGATTTTCATGCGGATTTTCTCGCCCGTCTTTTTCTTTTTGGCGCGCGGTTCCTTTTTGCCGGCAGGCTTGCCAGGCTCATCCTGCTGGCGCTTGCGCGACTTGCGGTCAGCCGGCTTTTCCTCCACGTTCAGGTCGGGCGCGTCCTTGTAGTAGTCCAGGAAGCGGTTGAACTCCTCGGACACGAAACGCTTGATAATGTCCTCCTTGGAAAGGTATTCCAGTTGCTTCATGATTTGCGGCAGGTAGGCGTCAATCTGCTCGTTCACCTCCACGTGCTGCATTTTGTTTATCATGTTGAAGAGCTGTTTCTTGCACACATCCAGCCCGCTCGGAATCAGCTGCCGCTCAAAATCGCGTTTGAGCATCCGCTCAATAGTTTTGATTTTGTATTTTTCCTTGCTGTGTATGATGGACACGGACACGCCTTTTTTGTTGGCGCGCCCCGTGCGGCCGCTGCGGTGCGTATAGACTTCCACATCGTCGGGCAGGTTGTAGTTGATTACATGCGTCAGGTCGCTCACGTCCAGCCCGCGCGCCGCCACATCGGTTGCCACCAGCATTTGCAGGTTGTGTATGCGGAATTTCTGCATCACCGTGTCGCGCTGCGCCTGGCTCAGGTCGCCGTGGAGCGCATCGGCGTTGTAACCGTCGTGCATCAGCTTTTCGGCCACCTCCTTGGTTTCCTGCCGCGTGCGGCAGAATATGATGGCGTAGATGTCGGGGTGCATGTCCACGATGCGTTTGAGCACGAGGTAGCGTTGCTTGGCCTGGCAGAGGTAATAGACATGCTGCACGTTTTCCGTGCCCGAATTGCGTTCGCCCACGGTGATTTCCTCGTGGTTCTGCATGTATGTACGCGCTATGCGCGCTATCTCGTTGGGCATGGTGGCCGAGAACAGCAGCGTGCGGTGTTCAGCCGGCACTTCCTGCAAGATAGTCTCTATGTCATCCTTGAAGCCCATGTTGAGCATTTCGTCGGCCTCGTCGAGGACGAGGTATTCCACTGCATCGAGGTGCACCTTGCCGCGTTGCAGCAGGTCGATAAGCCGCCCGGGCGTGGCCACCACGATATGCGGCGTGCGGTCCAGCTGGCGCAGCTGCACGCGGATATCCTCGCCGCCATAGACAGGCACTATATGTATGTCCGGCAGGCCGGCGGCATAATTGCGCAGATCCTTGCATATCTGTATACACAGCTCGCGCGTCGGCGACAGCACTAAAGCCTGCGTCTGCCGGCGGCCGGGTTCCAGCATGTTCAGGAGCGGCAGCCCGAAAGCGGCCGTCTTGCCCGTGCCCGTCTGCGCAAGCGCAACCAGGTCTTTCTGTTCATGCAACATAAAAGGGATTACCCGTTCCTGCACGGGCGTAGGAGTCTCGAATCCGAGGGCTTTCACAGCTTGCAGGATTTCGTCCTTGAGTTCTAATTCTTGAAAAGTCATATATAAATAATAACTGGCGGGAAAGACCATGCCGGAAAGGCAACAGGCACACGCCGCAACGCCCCTGCCCGCCATTGGAAAAACGAGCTGCAAAGATAGGAAGATTTCACGTAATTCCAGCCATGTAGCCGAAAACGTTTTGCCGCACTGCCCTTTTGCCCCCCTGCGGGGCGATGGCAGGGATGGCACCGGCGCAATGCCAACCGCGGCAAAAGGCTTACGCGCTCGCTGCGCTACGCTTGTACTCCCTTTCTTTCAACAGCAAAAGAAAGGGAGGAAAGAATGCCGCCGCTGAATCCGCCTTCATGCCACAAGCGGCCGGCTTCGGACAGTATGAATTTTGGCCGCGCCCGACGCTGGCCTGCCGGGCGGCGGATAAGGCGGGGACGCACCACCCGACGGACTGCAACGTCCGGGCGAGGTTTCGCACAAACGGCACATGGTAGAGACGTTGTGCACAACGTCTCCAATAACAACGCGGATGGCAAACCATGCAAAAAAACGCCCCTCTACCCCCCACGGCAGCTTTCCTGCGCGCACCCCCAAAAAAACACCCCCAAAAGACCTTGAATTTCTAAAAAAATATCCTTACATTTGCAGCGATAACAAAAACATACATGAAAATTAACAACACATACAACCCCTGCCTGAGGCTGCCAAATAGCCCGGATATGTTATGCGCAGTTAATTTTACCCCCCCCCCCGTTAAAATATCATAACATACAACTGGCAACAGTGCGCCCCTTGGTAAAGACCGCAAAACGGACGCGCCCGTACAGCATACAGGACAGTAACGGATACCTGCCATCAAGGGTATCTGTTACCCTTGACGACGAGTATCTGT
>CASDOZ010000004.1 GCA_949282265.1 uncultured Bacteroidales bacterium
ATGGTACTGCGCGAGCGGGAGAGTAGGTAGCCGCCGTTTTTTTTGCTGGGCGTCCTTCCGGTCTATACACAAGACTGGAAGGACGCCTTTCTTGTTAAATAACTAATGTTTTTTTGTTTGTCGGACTCCGTCAAAGTTGTTACTTTTGTCATGAATTAATAATTATATGTATTGTTTGCAATGGCAAAAAAGAAAAAGAGTCTTCCTTTATTGGAAAATGTGACCATTACTGGTGTGGCAGCGGAAGGGAAAGCGCTTGCACGTGTTGATGATTGTGTCGTGTTCGTTCCTTTCGTGGTGCCGGGCGATGTTGTTGATTTGCAAGTTCTCCGTAAGAAGCATAACTATATGGAAGCGGTTCCTGTGGCTTTTCATGCTTACTCGGAACAGCGTTGCGAGCCTAAGTGCAGGCATTATGGTGTGTGTGGGGGCTGCAAGTGGCAAATTTTGCCTTATCAGGAACAGTTGAAATATAAGCAGAAGCAGGTTATGGACAATCTGACCCGCATAGCAAAGGTCGAATTGCCTCCTGTTTCACCTATTATCGGTTCACAGAAGATTTACGGCTACCGCAACAAACTTGAATTTACGTTTAGCAACAAGCGTTGGCGCACATGGGACGAAGTGCGTGAAGGTACGCAGTTCGATACGATGAATGCGGTAGGTTTCCATATTCCGAACGCTTTCGACAAGGTGCTGGACATAGAGGAATGCTGGTTACAGGATGATATCAACAACCAGTTGCGTAACGAAATACGCCGCTATGCTTTGGAACACGGCCTGGAGTTTTTCGATTTGCGTACCCAGACCGGTTTCTTGCGCACGATGATGGTGCGTACCAGCACAACGGGCGAATTGATGCTGATATTAGTCTTTTTCAGAGAGGACAGAGAGGCGCGCATTGCCTTGTTGCAGCATTTGGCGGATAAGTTCCCGCAAATCACCTCGTTGCTTTACGTCATCAACTCCAAGGCCAACGACACCATCACCGACCAGGAAATACATGTGTTCAAGGGCAAGGACCATATTTTTGAACGCATGGAAAATTTGTCTTTCAAGATAGGGCCGAAATCTTTTTACCAGACCAATTCGGAGCAAGCCTACGAACTTTACAAGGTCGCACGCGATTTTGCAGGTCTGACCGGCAAGGAGCTGGTGTTCGATTTGTACACCGGCACGGGAACGATAGCCAACTTTGTGGCAGGGAAAGCACGCCGGGTTATCGGTATCGAATATGTGCCGGAGGCGATAGAAGATGCCAAAGTCAATGCGGAGTTGAACGGAATTACGAATGCAATGTTTTTTGCGGGCGACATGAAGGACATATTGAACGGGGAGTTCATTGCTGCCTACGGCCGTCCTGACGTGGTGATTACCGACCCGCCGCGCGCCGGAATGCACGAGGATGTCATCAAGACCATCTTGTCGGCGGAGCCGGAACGTATCGTCTATGTAAGCTGCAATCCGGCGACGCAGGCGCGCGACATCGCGTTGCTGGACGCGAAATATGCCGTAAAGGCCATACAGCCAGTCGATATGTTCCCGCATACGCAGCATGTGGAGAATGTGGTGCTGTTGCAGAAACGGGGCTGATGCCGCCGGTTTATCCGTAAACAGAACAGGCAGGTAACTGATTGGGTTGCCTGCCTGTTTTTGTTTTCATTTCATGAGTTTCTTGTATCGTATCCGCTTGGGGGTGGCGGCGTCCTCGCCGAGGCGCATACGCTTGTTGGCCTCGTATTCGGAATAACTGCCCTCAAAGACGAAAACTTGCGAGTCGCCTTCGAAGGCGATGATATGCGTGCAGATGCGGTCCAGGAACCATCGGTCGTGGCTGATGACGACGGCGCATCCGGCAAAGGCCTCCAAGCCCTCTTCCAGTGCGCGCAGGGTGTTCACATCGATGTCGTTGGTAGGCTCGTCGAGGAGCAGCACGTTGGCCTCCGATTTGAGGGTCAAGGCCAGGTGCAGGCGGTTCCGTTCGCCGCCGGAGAGCATCTTGCAGAGTTTTTCCTGGTCGCCGCCCGTGAAGTTGAAGCGGGCGAGGTAGGCACGCGCATTGATTTCCCGGCCGCCGACGCGGATAAATTCCGTCCCGCCCGACACGGTCTGGAACACCGATTTTTCGGGGTCTATGTCGGCATGTGCCTGGTCCACGTAGCCGACCTTGACGGTCTCGCCTATGGTGAATGTGCCGCTGTCGGGCTGTTCCATGCCCATGATGAGGCGGAAGAGCGTGGTCTTTCCGGCACCGTTAGGGCCGATGATGCCCACTATGCCGTTGGGTGGCAGGGTGAAGTTGAGGTTCTCGAACAGCAGCTTGTCGCCGAAGGCTTTGGAAACGCCGCGGGCTTCTATGACTTTGTTGCCGAGGCGCGGGCCGTTGGGTATGAATATCTCGAGTGTTTCCTCGCGTTCCTTCTGGTCTTCGTTGAGCAGGCGGTCGTAGGCTTCCAGTCGGGCTTTGCCCTTGGCGTGCCGTGCCTTGGGTGCCATGCGCACCCATTCCAGCTCGCGTTCCAGGGTCTTGCGGCGCTTGCTTGCCTGTTTTTCCTCCATGGCCATGCGGGCGGTTTTCTGCTCGAGCCAGGAGCTGTAGTTGCCTTTCCAGGGGATGCCTTCGCCGCGGTCGAGCTCCAGTATCCATCCGGCTACCTTGTCGAGGAAGTAGCGGTCGTGGGTGATGGCTATGACGGTGCCGGCGTATTGCTGCAAGTGTTGCTCGAGCCAGTCGATGGATTCGGCGTCGAGGTGGTTGGTCGGCTCGTCGAGCAGCAGGATGTCGGGCTGCTGGAGGAGCAGGCGGCACAGGGCCACGCGCCGGCGTTCGCCGCCGGAGAGGTGCTTGACGAGCTGGTTCTCGTCGGGGCAACGCAGGGCGTCCATGGCGCGTTCGAGTTTGTTGTCTATGTTCCAGGCGTCGTGCTGGTCAAGCAGTTCCTGCAATTCGCCCTGCCGTGCAATGAGTTTGTCGAAATCCGCCTCCGGGTCGGCGAACTGCTCGTTGATGCGGTCGAACTCGGCAAGCAGGTCCATGATGGGCTGCACGCCTTCCTGCACGATTTGCTTGACGGTCTTTTCGGGGTCGAGCCGCGGCTCCTGTTCCAGGTAGCCCACGCTGTAGCCGGGGGAGAAGACCACTTCGCCTTCGTAGTTCTTCTCGACGCCGGCGATGATTTTGAGCAGGGTCGATTTGCCCGACCCGTTCAGGCCGATGATGCCTATCTTGGCGCCGTAGAAGAAGGAGAGGTAGATGTTGTTCAATACTTTTTTCTGTTGGGTGAACGACTTGGAGACGCCCACCATGGAGAAGATTACTTTTTTGTCGTCTGCCATACGGTGTTTTTTTAGTGTTTCGGTTGTTTTCCAGGGTGCAAAGATAATAAAAATAACCGACAACGTGCGCGCCTTCCTGCTTTGACGGCGATGGCAACGTGGCTTGCGCGGCTCCTTTTCCTTGCCTGCCGGCGATGGTTTTTCCGGCCGGTGCCGTACTATTCTGTAAACCATACTGCAATCTGCATTGGTTGCTGTTTGGTTTGTACGGATTGCACAGTGGTTTATAAAAACCGTTCAACGGCCTATATGATTGCAGGGCATGGCACGGATTTTGCGACGTTTCCGCATAAAGATTTCATCAGTAACGTTTTAAAAAATCATCGTTATGTCAGCACGATACACCATGCAGGAAATGGTCGATTTCCGCCATGCGGGGCGGACGGTGCTCTACCCGCGTATGCTCATAAGCCGTTGCCTGGACACCGACGGGCTGCTCCGGTCGGTGGCACGGGAAACCACGTTCAGCGTGGGCGAACTCAGGGCCATGCTCATGTTGCTGGCGCGCGGCCTCGCATCGGCCATGGCCGAGGGGCAGTCCGTCCGGCTGGACGGCATCGGGCGGTTCACGCCCTCGCTCTCGCTCAAGGCGGGGCGCGAGCGAGAGCAGGCCGACGGCTCGGGCACAAGGCGCAACGCGGCCAGCATACAGGTGGGCAAGGTCAATTTCCGCGCCGACCGGGAGCTGGTCGGGGAGACGCGGCGCAGGTGCACGCTGGAGCGCGCCCCGGGCAACATAAGCCGCAGGCTGTCGCCTTATACGCCGGAGGAACGGCTCGCACTGGCGCTGGATTTCCTGGGCAAGAACACCGTGATGCGGCCGGCCGACTACGCCGCCCTGACGGGCATGAGCCGCACCGCCGCAGGCAAGGAACTGCGCCTGTGGCAGGAAACGCCCGGTTCGGGCATTGGCAGCGCGGGCGCGGGGCCGCACAAAGTCTATATCCGCCGGCAAGGCTGATGCGCGCCTGCGGATGCGGGCATGGCGCGCGAACCGATGCTTTTTCGTATATTTGCACCATAAAGTCCAATAACCTTATGCGACAGAACAAGATACTCCTGGCCGCCATCGTGGCAGCCCTGGCCGCCCCCCTGGGGGCGCAACGTACCGAAGCCGTCCGCTATGGCGACTTCGAGCACTTTACTGTGCGGCACATCACCGAGTCCAAACTGCTTGGCGGCAAGCAGAAAACGCTTTATGTCATCGGGCCTACGGACACGCTCGACGGCAACGACCCTTACCAATACGGCCTCCACACCCCGTGGAGCAGCTCGAACGCCTATGCCAACGTGGCCGGCATAGCCAAAGGCAGCAACACGATGTTCCCCGAACGGCGCGGCAACGGCTATTGCGCGCGTATGGACGTGATGCTGGAAAGGGTGCAGGTGTTCGGCGTCATCGACATATCGGTGGTCGTGTCCGGCTCCATCTTCCTGGGCCGCACGCTGGAACCCATACGCAGCACGAACGACCCCTATGGCTACATAGACATGGGCATCCCCTTCACGGGCAAGCCGCGCGCGCTCATGTTTGACTACAAGGCCCGCATCTCCGACAAGGGCATCGTAACCGAATCGAACGGTTTCAAGCTGAAGGAGCACGCGGGCAAGGATGCCGCCATGGTGTTCGTTTTCCTACAAAAACGCTGGGAGGATGCCGACGGCAACGTTTACGCCAAGCGCATCGGAACGGGCTACCAGCGTTTCGGCAAGACGGTTTCCACCTGGCAGAACGCCTACCAGCTGC
The DNA here is from genome assembly GCA_949282265.1 of uncultured Bacteroidales bacterium. GTDB lineage: Bacteria > Bacteroidota > Bacteroidia > Bacteroidales > Paludibacteraceae > CALUNA01. The sequence continues at coordinate 5,084 of CASDOZ010000004.1, forward strand.
CCATCCGCTACGGCGACGTAACATCGGAGCCGTGGTTCAAGCCCTACATGGGGCTGATGCCCGAAGACGGGAATCCTTACTGTTGCCAGAACAGCAAAGGGGAGATGGTGGAAATACAGGAGGTCGGGTGGGGCGGCCCCGCCGACGAACCGACGCACATCATAGTCATGTTCTCGTCCAGCATCCAGCCTGCTTTCTGGGGAACCATAGGCAACGCCCTCTGGGTGGACAACGTGAAGTTTGTCTATTAGCAAGGGTTTTGGCATGGCCTGTATGCAACGAAAGCCGTTTCACATCGAAACGGCTTTCGTTATACATGTCCGGCCAGCCAGCTTTATATGCCCTTGCCGCAGATGTCCGCGGCGGGGAAAAACACCACGCGCCTGTGTTTGATGGCGGGCATCGTCTGGCGCAAGGCGCGTATTCCCTGCCACAAGCCCTCTTCCGTCCGCCCGCTGATCCGGATTTGCTTCGAGTCGATATTGATACGGTATCCGTTCGTTTGCGTGATGGTCGTGTCAATGGACAAGACAATGCCGCGCTTTGCCGTATCGGTTTGCAGGTTGCCCCGCAGTTTGAGCTTGCGTTTCAAGTATTCGGACAAGAACTCGGCTTCCCGGAAAACCTTCTTGTTCCCGGAGGGATATATGATATTGACCTTCCGGCGTGCCCGGAACGGGTCGCCATCTTGGTAGGTAACCTTTTGCCCGTCGGATATGTTGCCATAGTCGGCTACTTTTACATCCGCATGGCATGAGCCAAGCAGGAAGCATAGCCCAACCAGCGCGCTGATATGTAAAATTCTGTGTTTCATTTCTTCAATAGTCAGGATTATGCCAATCCTGCAATGCGTCGCACTTCCGTAATGATGGCCTGCGCGAACTTGTCAGCCTGTTCCTTGGTCGGCGCTTCGCTATATACCCTGATGATAGGTTCCGTGTTGGATTTGCGCAAGTGTACCCAGCCTTGCGGGAAATCAATCTTGACGCCGTCCTTGTCGTTTATTTCGTATTGTTTGTACAGTCCTTTTATGGCGGTCAGAATGGCGTCCACATCGATGGCGGGAGTCAGCTCGATTCTATTCTTTGAAATGGAATAGGACGGGAAAGTCTTGCGCAGTTCCGACACTTTGATTTTCCGCTTTGCCAGGTTGGTCAGGAACAGTGCTATTCCAACCAGCGCATCACGGCCGTAATGGCAGGCCGGATAAATGACGCCTCCATTGCCTTCGCCGCCGATAACGGCATGGGTGGCTTTCATTTCCGCCACGACGTTCACTTCGCCGACAGCCGATGCGGAATAAGAGCCGCCGTGTTTCAGCGTGATGTCGCGCAGGGCGCGGGTCGAGCTCATATTGCTGACTGTGTTGCCCGACGTGTGTTGGAGCACGTAGTCGGCCACGGACACGAGCGTGTATTCTTCGCCGAACATGTCGCCGTTCTCGCAAATGATGGCCAGCCTGTCCACGTCTGGGTCAACCACGAAACCGACATCAGCTTTGCCTTGCTTGAGCAAGTCGGAGATTTCGGTCAGGTGTTCCGGAAGCGGTTCCGGGTTGTGCGGGAATTTGCCGTCGGGTGTGCAGTTCAGTTTTTCAATATGCTTGACGCCAAGTGCTTCCAGCAGGGCCGGAATAGCGATGCCGCCGACGGAATTGACGCAATCGATGGCTACGGTCAGCCCAGCTTGTTTGATGGCTTCCGCATCCACCAGGTCCAATGCCAGAACACAATCGACATGTTTTTGCGTGTAGTCGTTTTTATGAATCAGTTTTCCCAATTGGTCAACTTCGGCAAAGTTGAAGTCTTCTGCCGCGGCGACGGCCAAAACGGCTTTGCCTTCCGCGTCGTTCAGGAACTCGCCCCGTTCGTTCAGCAGTTTCAGCGCGTTCCATTGTTTCGGATTGTGGCTGGCTGTCAGGATAATGCCGCCGGCAGCACCTTCCATGGTCACGGCGAGTTCGGTTGTAGGTGTGGTGGCCAGCCCGATGTTGACAACATCGAAGCCCATGCCGAGCAGCGTGCCGGTAACTAATTGGTCAACCATTTCGCCGGAAATGCGGGCATCGCGTCCTACGACGATTTTGTTGCTGTTGTTTTTTTTGCCTGCCCTGATTTGGGTGGCATAGGCGGCAGTGAACCGCACAATGTCCAGCGGATTGAGGCCATCACCGACTTTGCCGCCGATGGTTCCGCGAATGCCGGAAATAGATTTGATAAGTGTCATAATGGTAAATGAATTAGGTGATTTATGAAATGATGAATTTAAAAGTGTCAGTTTTTCTGTATCTTGATTTTTATTTCGTAGGCGTATGGTGTCACGCTGTTTTCATCATCAGAGAATCCGAGCTTGGACTCTACAATCAGTTTTGCATGTGAGTTGTTGCGTTTCATGTATCCGACGGCTTCCTGCCATGCCTCACAACTTGCGTCTGATGATATGCCGTATTGGAAAGTCAATGGATATGCGGATTCGTCGGTTGTCCAATAGCTTGTCGTGTCGGAATATGCGCTTAATTGCCAGCGTTTGTATCTGATAATCACTTTATCGTTATATGCAACGGTGTCAGTGCCGGTGCCTGCATCCACCAATTGGAAATACAGCCCGCTTTCAGTCCGTACAAACTCATTGTCAGCAAATTGGTTGTCGGCCGGGAAGGCATCCAGGACTTTAATGTTTTCCCGTTTGATGTATTCTTCAATCAGTTTCTTTTCGGCTTTGCGCTGCACTGAATACACGCTGTCCCGGTCTTTGCATCCTCCTGGAATTATGATTATGGAAAGGAATAATATATGCAGGAAAATGTTGGTTCTCTTCATGTGGTCGAATTGTTTAAACGTTATGCAAATATCTGATAATTCTCTCTATATGGCAAGTTAAATATCAACGTTGTTCGTTAAAAGTTCCGCTTTGCGGTTTACAGTTCCATGACGCTGATTTCAAAGCGCACATTGGCGTATGCGCCTATTTTTGCATTGTTTCCGTACTGGCCGTATGCCAGATACCACGGTGCCAATATGCTTGCGCTTTCTCCTTCGTGGAGCAGCAACAGGGCGGAATCCACGGCGGTAGGCACTTGTTTTTTCCCTATTTGCAATGTCATGACCATGTCTTCGCACAGTGTCCCGTCCAATAGATATACTTGCTGGGCAATGGTTACGGTTTGCTCTTTTTGCAGCGTGAGCCCTTCTGTGCGGTTGGTTATCATGTACCAGAAGCCTTGGTCGTCCTGCACGTAGGGCTGGCCGGAAGCAAGCACGTATGATGCAAGTTCATCATTGGCTTTCTGTACCAGCCGCTGGTTCATTTCCACCATGGCCAATGCGACGGAATCGGTTTTCGGTTGTTTGTTGCTTGGTAGTTGAGGCTTGCGTTTGCCGCATGAGGCCAGGAGACATGCGCATAGAATGAGCGCGCTCCATAATAACCGTCCGGCAAGCCGTTGGTTTTGTCTTGTCTTGTTGTTCATGTCATCGAATGTTTGCAATGCTGATAACGTCGGCGAAAACGCCCGCGGCAGTCACGCTTGCGCCTGCGCCGTAGCCCTTGATCATCATGGGGAACTCGTTGTAACGTTCCGTGGTTATCAATATGATATTGTTGCTGCCTTGCAGGTCGTAGAATGGATGCATGTTGTCCACTTCCTGCAAACCGACGCGGCATTTTCCTTTTTCCATGGTGGCGACAAAACGCCAGCGTTTGTTTTGGGCGGCCAATGCTTTACGTTTCTGCTCGAACTCATTGTCCAATTCCGGAATATTCGCCCAGAACTCATCCAGGCTTCCTGCGAAGAATTTGTCGGGAATGAACAGGTTTTTCTCCACATCTTCCTGGTTGACCCGATAGCCGGCTTCACGTGCCAGAATGACAAGTTTGCGTATCACATCCTTGCCGCTCAAGTCTATGCGCGGGTCAGGCTCGGCAAAACCGGCCTCCTTGGCGGCCAAGATGGCCTTGCTTAACGGCACATTCTCGCTCAACGTATTGAAAATGAAATTCAGCGTTCCTGACAAGACGGCTTCCATTTTCAGAATGACATCACCGCTGTTTATCAGGTTGTTCATTGTGTTGATAATGGGCAGCCCTGCACCGACATTGGTTTCGAACAAGTATTTGACGCCCCGGCTGCGCGACAGCGTTTTCAACCGTTCGTACTTTTCATAGTCGGAAGATGCGGCTATTTTGTTGGCTGCGACAACCGACACGTTGTTTTCGAGCATCACCTCGTAAAGGTCGGCTATTTCCTGGCTTGCCGTGCAATCCACAAAAACGGAATTGAATATGTTCATTTTCAAGATTTCGTTCCGTAAAATCTCCGTGGTTGATTCTATGCCATGGTTTTCCACTTCTTCATGGTAGTTTGCCAAGTCGATGCCGTTTCTGTCCAGCAATAGTTTTTGGGATTTCGCAATACCCACAACATTTAGTTTGAGGCGATTGTGCGCCATGAGCTTGGGCTGTTGCAACCGGATTTGTTCCAGCAGGCTGCCACCGACAGTTCCCGTGCCGATGACAAACAGGTTCAGCACCTGGTATTCAGACAGGAAGAATGAATCGTGGATGACGTTCAGTGCCTTGCGGAGCGATTTGGTGTCGGTTACGAACGAAATGTTGGTTTCGGAAGCTCCTTGCGCACAAGCTATGACGTTGATACCGTTCCGTCCCAATGTGCCGAACAGTTTGCCTGCAATGCCGGGCGTCCGTTTCATGTTTTCGCCGACAATGGCTACCGTTGCCAGGTCTTTTTCTGCAAAAATGTCGTTGATTTCCCCTTGGGCAATTTCGTTGGAGAATTCCTGGTGCAGGACGTTTACGGCTTTGTCGGCTTCGGCGTTTTTGACACCGATGGATGTCGTGTTTTCGGATGATGCCTGCGACACGAGGAAAACACTGATGCCATTCTTTGCCAATGCCCTGAATATTCGGTAATTGACTCCGATAACGCCAACCATGCCCAGACCTTGCACGGTGATGAGCGCAGTGTCGTTGATACTGGAAATGCCTTTGATGGCTTTGCCTTTCTCGCCTACTTTTTCGCGGGAAATGTAAGTGCCGGTCGCCTCCGGATTGAATGTGTTCTTGATGACGATCGGGATATTGCTGTGGTAAGCAGGGAAGATAGTCGGCGGATAGATTACCTTTGCCCCGAAGTTGCACAATTCCATGGCTTCTATGTAGCTCAGGCGCTCTATGACGTACGCGTTGTTGATAATACGCGGGTCGGCGGTCATGAATCCGTCCACATCCGTCCATATTTCCAGCTTTTCTGCATTCAGTATGGAAGCCAGCAATGCGGCCGTGTAGTCTGAGCCGCCGCGTCCCAGATTGGTTATGTTGCTGGTGTTCTTGTCGGCCGATATGAATCCGCCGCATACGACAATCTGCGGTGCGTTGGCAAATTTTTCTTTGACCAATATGCTGGTCGCATTCAAATCGACAATGTGTTTGTCGAACTGCGAGAACGTGCGTATGTAATCACGTGAATCAAAGTGCACGGCGCCCGCGATTGTGTTTGCCACGATTATGGACGACAGGCGTTCGCCGTAGCTGACGATAGTGTCGGTTATTTTGGGTGAAATATCTTTTATCAGGAAAAGCCCTCTGAAAATATTTGCCAAATCGTTGAACAAGCCTTCGATAGCTGTCTGCGTGTCCGCCATAAAAGTAGGTATGACTACTTTTTTCAGCATGTCCGAATGGCGCGCACGCATTTGCTCCAAGGGGACGACGTACTGCTCGTCACCGGCAGAAGCCTTGCGGGCTATTTCATATAATTGGTCGGTTACTCCAGAAAGGGCGGATACGACGACAACAACTTGTTCTTGTTCCGCTTCTACTATCTGTTTTACTTGTAATACACTGTCAACGCTACCTACGGATGTACCGCCGAATTTCAGAACCTTCATATAAAAATGTCAATTTTCACGAATTACAAACTTGGAATGTCCGGCCTTCCGGCCAATAATTCCGCAAAAATACTATTTTTTTTCATAATTCGGCAAACTCTTTTTATACTCTGTCGGTGTCATGCCGTACATGGCCTTGAAACATTTGCTGAAATAGCGTGAATCGTTCATTCCGACCATGTAGGTTATTTCTGTTATGTTATATTGCCCGGTTTCCAGCAATTGTGCCGCCCGTTTGACGCGCACTTCGCGTACAAATTCGACCGGCGACAGGCCGGTCAGGCTTTTCAGCTTGTTGAAAAAGACCGTGCGCCCGAGTGCCATTTCCGATACCATGTCGTCTATCATCAATTCGTTGTTATCCATGTTTCGTTCCATGAAATCAAGCAGTTTGGCGAGGAATGTTTCTTCGGGTGAGGCTTGTTCCTTTTTTTGTGGTGTGAGGTCCAATAGCTCTTTCCTGTAACGTTCTTGCAACCGTTTGCGTTGGGTCAGGATATTTTCAACTCGTGCTTCTAGGTAAAGTGGTGAGAAAGGCTTTGTTATATAGTCATCTGCTCCATATTTTAGCGCTTCCAAGCGGCTCTCAACGGCAGTCTTTGCTGTTAGTAGAATAATAGGAATATGATTGGTTGCCTCGTTGGATTTTAATTCGTTAGTCATTTGTAAGCCGTCCATATTAGGCATCATCAGGTCGGAGATGATTATGTCAGGAACCATCTTACGTGCTTTTTCCAATCCTTGTGTACCATCTTCAGCTGTTTCTATTTTATATTTATTTTTGAATATGTTAGTCAAGAACGTACGCATTTCTTCATTGTCTTCAACTATAAGTACAGATATGGAATCATGTCCTACGTTTGGTATGCGCTCGGATATGTGCGATACGTCCAGTGTTTGGAGTGGATTTTCTTTGCTTTCGACGTCTTCCACAATAAAATCGACATTGTCGTCGTAGTGGTCTTTGCCCTCGCGGAACATGACTGTGAAAGTCGTTCCTTTGTTTGGTTCGCTGTCCACTTCGATATATCCTTTGTGTAAATCAATAAGTTCTTTGACTAGATTCAGACCAATACCGGAACCGCGCGTATTGTTCAGGCTTTGCCGTTCGTGAAGTGATGAAAAACGCTCGAACAGGATGTTGCGTTTTTCACGGGGGATACCTATGCCTTCATCGATAACTTTAAGAAGGATGAAGCCATTTGTCTTATCTATTTCTACGGTTATGGATTTGCCTTCTGGCGTGAATTTGAATGCATTGGACAGCAGGTTGTATAAAATAATGTCTGTTTTATCACGGTCAATCCATAATATGCAGTCATCTATTTTATTGATTACCTCAAATCGGATATTTCTATCCATGGCTTCTTTTGTAAAGTTTGCAGCTGTTTCACGTACGAGGCTTTCGATGTGTGTAGGCTGTATTTTCAGCCTCATTTTTTTATTTTGTATTTTCCGAAAATCTAGAATTTGGTTAATCATGCGTAACATGCGCGATGTGTTACTTTGGATTACCTGTAATTGTTCACGTACGTTCGGTGTTACTTTTTCATTGCGCAAAATGTTTTCTACTGGTCCCATGATTAAGCTCAATGGTGTGCGCAGTTCGTGTGATATGTTTGTGAAGAAGCGCAATTTTATGTCAGTCACTTTTTGTTCGATTTCTATTTCGCTTCTTAACTTATTATATGTGGTTGCCATATAATACACAAAAAATAGAACGACAAGAATTAATAATGCATATATAATATAGGCAACCGGAGTTTCCCAAAAAGATGGTTTTACGATAATGGTCATTACTTTTTCGTTTTGCATCCAGATGCCTTCTTTGTTGGTGGATTTTACTTTAAAATGATATATGCCTTTTGGTAAATTTGTATAAGTTGCTTTGCGTTGGTTATGTACGTAGTTCCAGTTGTCTTCAAAATTTTCCAGCATAAAAGCATATTGGATTTTTTCCGGATTTTCATAATCGATGGCTGCATATTCTAGACTGAAAACGGATTGCTCATGATTCAATGTCAATGTTTGTGTTTCACCGATGCATTGTGTAAGTGGGGAATTTTTACCATCGATTTCCACATTTTGGTTAAATAGTTGGAAACTTGTAAATTCAATTGGAGGTACGTCGTTGCTTCGCAGCATTCGTTCCGGATCAAATGCATAGATTCCTTTATTGCTGCCGAACAACAGTTTACCTGCGCTGTGGAAAATTCCTGTCGATTCAGAAAAATAGGCATCGCCGGTTTCGCTTAATACATTGAAATTTTGGAACATGCCGTTTTGCATATCATAACGCGAAATGGTATTTTCTGAACTGAGCCATAAATTACCTTGCCGGTCTTCCAAAATACAGAGAACAATATCACTTCCCAAGCCGTCTGTCAGTGTATAGCTTTGGAATTCGGCTGGTTGATTCTTATCGGCTTTACGTATCAGCTTGTTCAATCCACCCCCGAATGTCCCGATCCAAAGCGTACCCGACTTATCGAGATGCAGGCAATGTACGTCATTGTTTCCCAGAGAGTTTGCTCTATTCCCTATTTTCTGGGAATAAAATATTTCCTGTTCTTGACTATTAGAAGTTAGATTTATCTGCAATAATCCATTGGCTGTGGCAATCCATAAGACATTGTTGTTGTCAATCAACATATCTCTGATTTTTGAACATTTGTCCATGGGGTAGGCAGTTAATTCGTTTCCTGAATGTATGAAACGAATATTACCATTTTTTTCTTCGGCAATATTAAGTCCACCTCCGAATGTGCCAATCAGAATGCGGTTACTTGCTCCTTGAATGATATTATATATGTTGTCGTTTGACAAGCTGTATGCGTCTTCGGGTATGTGGCTGTATTGCTGTAGGGTATAACACGGCCTTTCGCCGGATTGGTAAACCGGTGTCAGAATAATCAGTCCCCTGCCTTTGGTTCCAAGCCAAAGTCGCTTGGTAGTATCCTCATGAATGCAATATACCAGGTCAGTAAGGTAGTCTCCGTTTTCTAAAACGCTGCCATTTTTGCATAAGAAACCGATGTTTTTCATCGTATTATCGTAAAAGCGTGTGCGCCCATCTTTGGTTGCCACAATAAGAAAGCCATCCGATGTCTCTTTTAATGTTCTTACTTCATTGGATGTCAGTGTGTTCCATTTTATTTCCGGTTTTATCAACTGGAATTGCGAGCGGATAGATATGATTTTTTCCAGTCCTTTGTTGTATGTGCTCAGCCATAGGTGCCCTTTGTCATCGGAATATGCTGTATGAATTATGTTGGAGAAACGACATTCTGCTGATTCTGGTTCATTGAAAAAGTATTCCAAACGGTCTTCATCCCGATTGTACCATGAAAATCCGCCTCCCTGCGGGTTGACCCACAAACGATGGTTGACATCTTCAAACAAAATGTGGTTAGGCATAAGTGATGCACTGTGTACGGCATCCACTTTGGGTTGGAAATGTTTCAGGGAAGCATCTTTCGGGTTGAACCGGAAAATGCCAAGCTGGTCAGAAACCAACCAAGCGAGCCCGTACGAATCGGCAGTTATGGAAGTAAAATGGTCGGACTTTATGCAGGCCTCGTTAGCTGATGAGTAATTGTCCAGTTCCGATTTCTGGATGTCATATACGTAAAATCCGTCATTGGCTGTCGTGGCAATCAAATAGCGTTTGTCTATCATTTCGAGGTCGGTTATTCTACCTTCCGTTTTTAACGATATGCGTTCAAAGTGCAGGTCCACGTCCGAATAGCGCCACAGAACGCCGTCGGCTGTCCCAAACCATATTTCTTCGTTACAAATGTAGGCCGCACAAAAATTGTTTTCCGATTTTACGGAATTTGGCTGGTAAAAACGTATTTCACCATCAGGTTTGATACAATGCAATCCTTTGTCCGTTCCAGCCCACACGTTGTTTTCTTTGTCTTTCTCAATGAAATTGATATGGTCGCTTTGCAGCTTATGGTCGGAATGTGTGCTGTATTCCATAAATGTCAGTTGGTCGGTTTCCTTGTCAGGGATAGCCCTGATGATTCCGTTCGTTTCCGTAATGATCCATATCTCGCCGGGGTTTGTTTCCAGGAAATAGCCGGCATAGCGTCCTTGTGCAATGGTGTGTTCCGCCTTTCCGGGCAGGCTGACAAACGTTTCCATGCGCGGGTTAAACCGGTGGAACCTGTCGTCATAAGTCTGGAACCAGATATATCCGGCTTGGTCTTCCTTGATGAAGTCGATACGGTTGGTTGTGATTTGGCTGTTGTCGCCCGGATAGGATTTGTAAACCGTGAACTGGTAGCCGTCGAATTTGTTCAGGCCGTCCCATGTGCCGAACCACATGAATCCTTTGTGGTCCTGTGTTATGGCCATTACGGTGTTTTGCGACAAGCCATCATCGACCGAGTAGTGTTGGAACGAATATGTCGTGTTGGCTTCCAGATTATTTGAGAAGCATAATAGCCAAGCAAATACAAAAACATTTTTTTTCATAAGCAGTTACAATTATCCGAACCTATTTTTTGTAATAAGTTTTTTGTCGGCTATTGAATTAATATGTATTTCCGGTTTAAGTCGGAACGTCTGGAATCCGGTATCTTTTATAGTCTTTTGCCGGTGCTTTTATTTGACCAGTTCCATCAAATACTGGCCGTATGCGGTTTTTTCCAGGTTTTTGCCCAAAGCATGGAGTTGTTGGTCGTCTATCCATTTGTTGCGCCATGCAATTTCTTCTATGCAGCTGACATAGAATCCTTGCCGGTTTTGTATGGTCGCTACAAAATTGGCTGCTTCAAGCAAGCTGTCGCAATTTCCGGTGTCCAGCCAGGCGAATCCTCTTCCAAACAGTTCCACTTTCAACGTGCCTTCTTCCAGGTAAAGCCTATTCAGGTCAGTGATTTCGTATTCGCCGCGCGCCGATGGTTTGAGCGATGCAGCTTTCTGGGTCACAGTGGCATCATAGAAATAAAGTCCGGGGACGGCATAATTGCTCTTCGGGTATGCCGGTTTTTCTTCTATGGAAAGTACTTTGCCATGGTTGTCGAATTCAACAACGCCGTAAGCGCGCGGGTCTTTTACTGCATATCCAAATACACATGCGCCTTTTTCTATGGAGGCAGCCCGTTTCAGCATGGCTGAGAAACTTTGCCCGTAAAACAAGTTGTCGCCTAAAATCAGGCAACCGGGTTCGCCGTTCAGGAAATCGGCTCCCAGGACAAAGGCTTGTGCAAGTCCATTCGGCACTTCTTGTATCTTATATTGGAATTTCATGCCCAGCTGTTCACCGTTTCCAAGCAATTCCCGGAACATGGGCAAATCGCGAGGGGTGGAAATAACCAGCACTTCCCTGATTCCGGCCAACATGAGTGTTGATAGGGGATAGTAAATCATCGGTTTGTCGTAAACCGGCATGATTTGTTTGGAAATGGCTTTTGACAGTGGATATAAGCGTGTTGCACTTCCGCCTGCGAGAATGATTCCTTTCATAGATATTAAATTTACAAGTTTATGTCAGACTGAATTTTACGGCCCAGAAAGCCATGCCCAAAAATAATACAAATAATTGGACTATTCGTTATCAAACCCGTTATTTTTCCATTTTATGTAATTTTTCGAAAGCAAAACCATGAATTTACCGATTTCGTCGGCGGTTTGTTGAGTAGCCGGCGATATATCTTTATGCGTCCTCCGCAGGTTTATAATGCCGTACAAGAAAATGAAACACATTTCAACGTCGGGCACCGTGAGGTCGATTGTTTTGCCTTTCAGTACTGTAATGGACGGGAGAATATGATAGAATTTTGCATTATATGCAACATCCTTGCCGGTTTCCAGCAAGTATTTGTGCATGTCTTCCAAATCGGACAAGATATTTTTAATAAGTTGTATATGTCCGCTTTGCTGCACGTTTTCGCTGCGCATCATGTCAATCAGGCTTTCATACCATTCTTTTATTTTGTGCCGTTCCGTATCCGGCACGTCGTATGCAGTAATCAAATCCCGTTCGATTTTGTCTATGTCCAGACCGTATGCGCGGATGATATCCTCCACATTGAACATGTACAGGATGTATTCAGCTATATTTTCCTTGATTAGTTTTTGTGCTATCAGCATAGTTTTGCTTTTTATGTTCAGTTGCCAAAGAATGCCTCCAAATCTCTGCGTTCTTTTTTGGTCGGGCGGCCAGTGCCGCGTGCCCTTCCCAATTGGGCGGCCATTTTGCTAAGTTCCAGCATTTCAAGTTGGTCGGGCGGGGTTATGTCGCACATGTATTCCGGTACTAATTTGGCACCCATGCGGTTTTCAGTCAGGGCGAGTATACGGTAAGTTGCCCATATCGGATTGCGACGAACCTGTATTTCATCTCCTACTTTTACCATTCGTGATGGTTTTACAGCAACTCCTTGGATCTGCACATGTCCTTTTTTACATTCTTCCGCAGCTATGCTGCGTGTTTTGAATAGTCGTACTGCCCATAGCCATTTGTCGATTCTAACTTCTTCCGCCATAGTTTCTCCAAATTGTTTTTGGTGCTATCTATTTGCCGTTAAACTGGTTCATAGTTAGTTGTATTCCTGCCAGACAGAAATTTTTGATGATTTCGCCGCATGTTTCCAGTTTGGGTGACAAGGCTTCTTCTTCTTCTTTGTCCCATTCGCCTAAAACATAGTTGATTTGTGCGCCGTGCGGGAAATCGTTCCCAATACCGAAACGCAAGCGGGCGTAGTTTTGCGTACCGATGGTTTCTTGTATGTTTTTCAGGCCATTGTGTCCTGCATCCGAGCCTTTGGCGCGTAGGCGCAGAGTCCCGAAGGGTAAAGCTAGGTCATCAACCAGGACAAGCATGTTTTCAACAGGAATTTTTGCCTGTTGTAACCAATAACGCACTGCGTGTCCGCTTAGGTTCATATAGGTAGATGGTTTCAGTAGCAGCAAGGTTCGGCCTTTCAGTTTGTATTCGGCTGTGGATCCGTAGCGGTTTTCCTCAAAAAAAACATTGGACGCTTCGGCAAAAGCGTCCAATATTCTAAATCCTATGTTGTGGCGGGTATTCCGGTATTCGGCACCTATGTTACCCAGGCCGACAATCAGATATTTCATAATTTGTGCATTAAGAAAATTTACGCTCTTATGCTTCTGCAGCAGCAGCGCCGCGTGCAGCACGTGTCAGTTTGACTTGGGCGACAACGGCATTTTTGGCGTTCATCATTTGCAATTTGTCAATAACAACGTCGGCAACCTGGATTTTCTTGCCCAGCCCAAGATCTGTTACATCCAATACAATATTTTCAGGAATATCTGTATAGATGCCTTTTACTTTGAGCTTACGCATTTCCAAACTCAATTTGCCACCAGCTTTCACACCTTCTGCCAACCCGGTCAGTTTTACAGGAATTTCCACTTCAACAGGTTTTTTGTCATTGACTTCCAGAAAATCGATGTGCAATAGCGCGTCGGTAACTGGATGGAATTGCAATTCTTTCAATACGGCTTTTTTGGTTTCTTTGCCGATAGTCAGGTTTACAACATATACATCAGGTGTGTAAATCAATTTGCGCAAATCACTTGCAGTTGCGTAAAAATTAATGTTTTCTGCACCTCCGTACAATACGCAAGGTACGTTTTCTGCTGCACGGCAAGCTTTGGTAGCTTTTTTACCGAGTTCGGTTCTTACGGAACCGTTCAAATCAAATGTTTTCATTTAATAAAATTTATTGTGTTACTCAAAATTCAGGCAGTTGGCTTTTAAGTGATTAGCTGCCTTATTTCCCATCACACTTTCTTTTGCAAAAAAGCGGCGCAAAGGTATGAAAAAAAATCGGATAAACAAAGGGCTATTTTATGTTTGCATCGGGTAGCTCTTTTAATAATTCACCCTCTGCAGTTAGCTTGTTTGTGATGGTTTGCGTTCCATTCGTATCGTAATATAAAATTTCCCATACGTTTTCGGAGATTTGTTCTGCTTCTATCACCCGCATGTCTGTATAGGCAATACCCAATTCCTGCATGATGCTTTCTGGAATTACAATCGGGTGGGGGTCATCAAGGTCGTTGCTGTGTTCGAGTATTTGCCCGGATTCTATGCAAATCATTTCTGTCTGCGAAAGTTCTATATAATAATGTACGCAGAAATAGGGACGTTCTATTTTGTGAATGTCCTCTACATTGCTTGCATAATAGCCTTTTTCCCCGATAGTGCTTTGTATTCCTTCCGAAAGCAGCTTGTAAACGATTTCCGTGGAAGACATGCGCCATGTGGCGGACTGGTCGAACCAGGCTTCCACTTCAAAGCCGTCGGAGCGGAATGAGGCCACGTAATAGCCATCTTCCAGTTCCCATTCTATATATTGTGCATTGGGATAGCGGTTGCGCAAGGCATCGCCGACTTCGTTCGGAACACGGTAACTGTTTTTCCCGTACCAGTCGGCTTTTTGGTCATCACAACCATAGCTAAAACAGAGCAAACTAATGAGCGATAGTAAATAAATGACTTTTTTGTTCATAGTTTTTGTTTTTTTGCGCGGCAAAGATAAGTATAATTCGTGAATTTGAGAAATATGTGGTTTTGGGGCTGTTTCATGGGTGTGTTCGGGCATTCCTGCGGCATCTTTTATTTTTTCAATTCGTTGAATATGCCTATTTTTGCACGATAAACAGGTAACGGCGCATTTTTCTGGAAAATAGCTTACCAATGAGCCGTATCGTTGTTTGGTTCTATGGAGATACAGAAACTTCATGCGCTATATGCGCAACATCCGCAAGTGGATTTGGCTGGCAAATGGCTGAAAAGTAAAAAGGAGCCCCATTTGCTGGTACGGGGCTTGTATGCGTCGGCACGTTCCATGGTTTTGGGCGCGTTGTTCAGGCAACAGTCGTGCTGCCAGTTCATCGTGGCCGACGATTTGGACAGTGCATCCTATCTGTTCAATGACTTGCAGGCGCTTTTGGAAAGTTCCGAACTGGCTTTTTTCCCTTCGTCATATACGCGGCGGCTTCGAAACCGTCAAGCCGATTCGGCCAATGAGATTTTGCGCACCGAAACCTTGAACCGGTTGGCTAACAATCCTGCGCCCTGCATAGTTGTAACCTATCCGGAAGCGCTGATGGAAAAAGTGGTTACGGCAGACAACCTGAAACAAAATACTTTGCCTTTGCGCGTCGGCGGGCATTTCGACACGGAAGCCTTGCAGCAGGTGTTGCAAACATACGGTTTCCAGCGTGTTGATTTTGTGTATGAACCAGGTCAATATGCTGTGCGCGGAAGTATTGTAGACATTTTTTCCTATTCATGTGAATTGCCATACCGTATCGATTTTTTTGGTGATGAAATTGATTCAATCCGTATTTTTGACATAGAAACCCAGCTTTCGCAGACGAAAAAGCAAGAAGTGGAAATCGTGCCGGACATGAATGTGGAAAAATATGTGGAGACGGAATCCATTCTGGAATATCTGCCGGCCGATACTTTGTATGTTTTTGATGACCTTGCGTTTGTATGCGGCAAAATGGACCGATTGTATGACGAGGCGGTTTTGCAGGCGCAGGAAGCCGGCAAGCAAAAAGCCGATTTGGCAGCCACTTTGCTGAACGGTAACGATTTGTCTGCATGGTTGGCTGACAAGCGTACTTTTGAAATGAGCCGGGCATCTTGCTTCCAAAAATATGCGGCTCTGGAGTTTCATACTGAACACCAGCAGCTTTTCCATAAGAATTTCGATTTGATTACGGCTTCTTTTAAGGAGTCGCTGGACAAAGGCTATCAGATTTTCATATTGAGCGACAGCGTCAAGCAGACCGATCGCATCGCTTCCATTTTTGAAGATATGGGGCAGCAAATCGAGTTTACGCCTGTCGATAAGACTTTGCACGAAGGATTTATCGACCACGACAAGCGCATTTGCTGCTATACGGACCATCAGATTTTCGAACGTTTCCACAAGGCGCAGTTCCGCACTGACAAGACGCGGCAAGGTAAAGCCATATTGACGTTGAAAGAGTTGAACCAATTGCGGGTCGGCGACTTTGTGGTGCATGTGGACCACGGAATTGGCAAATTTAGTGGACTGGTGCGCACGAATGTGAACGGCAAGATGCAGGAAATGGTCAAGTTGGTTTATCGGGACGATGACATTATTTTCGTGAGCATTCATGCGCTACACCGCATAAGCAAATACAAAGGCAAAGAGGGCGAACCTCCCAAAATCAGCAAGCTGGGAAGCGGGGCATGGGAACGCTTGAAAGACCGCACCAAGTCGAAGGTAAAGGACATTGCGCGCGAGTTGATCCAGTTGTATGCCAAACGGAAGGCGGAAAAGGGTTTCCGTTATTCGCCGGACAGTTTTTTGCAGCATGAACTGGAAGCATCATTTATCTATGAAGACACGCCGGACCAGATAAAGGCGACGATGGATTTCAAGAAGGACATGGAGTCCGACATGCCGATGGACAGGCTTGTTTGCGGTGATGTCGGCTTCGGGAAGACCGAAATAGCCATGCGCGCGGCGTTTAAGGCAGTATGCGACGACAAGCAGGTGGTTGTTCTTGTGCCGACGACAGTGCTTGCTTTGCAGCATTACCATTCGTTCAAGGAACGTTTCAAAAACTTCCCCTGCACGGTCGATTATTTGAGCCGCGCTCGCACCAGCAAGGAAACCAAAGATGTGTTGGAACGCCTTGCCAGCGGCGAGTTGAACGTGATAATCGGCACGCACAAATTGGTGGGCAAGAATGTCAAGTTCAAGGATTTGGGTTTGCTTATCGTGGATGAAGAACAGAAATTCGGTGTTGCCGTGAAGGAAAAACTCAAAGAGTTGAAAGTCAATGTTGATACAATGACGCTGACGGCCACTCCCATTCCGCGGACTTTGCAATTTTCGCTGTTGGGTGCGCGTGACCTGAGCGTCATGACCACGCCGCCGCCCAACCGCTATCCGGTGCAGACCGAAATCATCAGCATGTCCGACGAAGATATTATCCGTGAAGCCATAGAGAACGAGATGGCACGTAACGGGCAGGTATTTTTCATCAATAACCGCATACAAAACCTGTTTGTCATAGAGAACATGGTTAAACGGCTGGTGCCGCATTGCCGCGTGGCGGTCGGGCACGGCCAAATGCCGCCCGAACAACTGGAAAACGTATTGCTTGATTTTATCAATTATGAATACGATGTGCTGGTGGCGACAAGCATAGTGGAGTCCGGTGTGGACATTCCCAATGTCAATACGATTATCATCAACAGTGCGCACCATTTCGGGCTGAGCGACCTGCACCAGTTACGGGGCAGGGTGGGGCGCAGTAACCGGAAAGCCTACTGCTACCTGATTGCGCCGGACCGTAGCCTGCTGACTCCCGAGGCGCGGCGCCGTTTGCAGGCCATAGAAACATTTGCAGATTTGGGCAGCGGTTTCAACCTGGCGATGCAGGATTTGGATATCCGCGGAGCGGGAAATATGTTAGGTGCGGAGCAGAGCGGCTTCATTGCCGACTTGGGCTACGAAACCTACCAGAAAATTTTGAACGAGGCAGTGTTGGAGTTGAAGGAGGACGAGTTTTCCGATTTGTACCAGGAAGAATTTAAGATGGCCGAAAACAATACGACTTTCGTTACGGATTGCCAACTGGACACGGATATGGAAATCGGTTTCCCGATGGAATATATTGAGAACACATCGGAACGCATCAGTTTGTACCGTGAGTTGGATGCGATAACTAACCCGTTGGATTTGCAGGCGTACAAGCAGCGTTTGGTCGATCGTTTTGGAACATTGCCGCCGCAAGGCGAGGAACTGCTTGTCGTGGTGCAAATGCGTTGGGCGGCCATGCGCTTGGGATGCGAGCGGCTTATCCTGAAAGGAGGCCGCATGATATTGCATCTTGTTTCCAATGTCAATTCGGCTTATTATCAGTCGGAAACGTTCGGTCGCGTGCTGAACTATATGGTACAGAATCCCCGCCGTTGCCAGCTGCGCGAACAGAATGGCAAGCGTTCGGCAGTTATAGCCGATGTTACTACCATAACGGAAGCCTGGAAAATTCTTTCGGAGATATAAAAACAGTGTTTCGTTGTTCGGGTGACGGATTTTTTTTACCTTTGCGAGTCGCTACGGAAAAATTGCAGCAGAAAACGAACAAAACAACTATCAAAAAAGATAAATTATGGCACAAACAGAGTTCAAGTACAGCCCTATGTTTCAGTTGGGCAAGGATGAAACGCAGTATTATTTGCTCACCAAAGATTATGTATCGGTTTCCGAATTTGAAGGCAAGCCCATTTTGAAGGTTGCCAAAGAGGGTTTGACAGCGATGGCCAATGCGGCTTTTCGTGACGTCTCCTTTTTGTTGCGGCGCTCTCATAATGAGCAAGTTGCTAAAATCCTGACAGATCCGGAAGCCTCTGAAAATGACAAATATGTAGCTTTGACATTCTTGCGCAATGCCGAAGTTTCGTGTAAGGGCAAATTGCCGCTTTGTCAGGATACGGGCACGGCCATTATTCATGGCGAAAAAGGGCAGCAGGTCTGGACAGGCTATTGCGATGAAGAAGCTTTGTCGCTGGGTGTGTTTAAAACATATACGGAAGAAAATTTGCGCTATTCGCAGAATGCGCCGCTCACCATGTACGATGAAGTGAACACAAAGTGCAACTTGCCAGCCCAAATCGATATAGAGGCTACCGAAGGAATGGAATACCGTTTCTTGTGTGTGACCAAGGGCGGAGGCTCGGCCAACAAGACATATCTTTACCAGGAAACCAAAGCCTTGCTGAATCCGGGCACGTTGGTTCCGTTCTTGGTGGAAAAAATGAAAACCCTCGGCACAGCGGCATGTCCGCCCTATCATATCGCTTTCGTCATTGGCGGAACATCGGCGGAACGCAACCTGCTGACCGTGAAGTTGGCTTCGACGCATTATTATGATACTTTGCCGACCACCGGCGACGAAACGGGCCGTGCTTTCCGTGATGTGGAACTGGAAAAAGAAGTCTTGAAAGAAGCCTGCAAAATCGGATTGGGTGCGCAGTTCGGCGGAAAATACCTTGCACATGACGTGCGGATCGTGCGCTTGCCGCGCCATGGCGCAAGTTGCCCGGTAGGTCTGGGCGTTTCGTGCTCGGCAGACCGCAACATCAAGTGCAAAATAAACAAGGATGGAATTTGGATTGAGAAATTAGATGATAACCCCGGCGAACTGATTCCGGAAGAATTGCGGCAAGCTGGCGAAGGCAATGCCGTGCGCATAGACTTGAACCAACCTATGGCCGAAGTGTTGAAAGAACTGACCAAATATCCGGTGGCGACCCGCTTGTCGTTGAACGGCACCATCATTGTCGGCCGCGACATTGCACACGCCAAAATCAAGGAACGCCTTGACACGGGCGAACCCATGCCGCAATACTTGAAAGACCATCCTATTTATTATGCAGGTCCCGCGAAGACACCGGCAGGAATGGCTTGCGGCTCCATGGGGCCGACGACGGCAGGACGTATGGATCCGTACGTGGATTTGTTCCAGAGCCATGGCGGCAGCATGATTATGTTGGCCAAAGGCAACCGTAGCCAGCAGGTAACTGATGCATGTAAGAAACATGGCGGTTTCTACCTTGGTTCCATTGGTGGCCCGGCGGCTATCTTGGCGCAAAACAATATCAAATCCATTGAGTGTGTCGAATATCCAGAACTGGGCATGGAAGCGATTTGGAAAATCGAAGTACAGGATTTCCCTGCCTTTATTCTTGTGGATGACAAAGGAAACGACTTTTTCAAACAATTGAAGCCGGCTTGCAAGTAAGCGGCGGCTTTTAGTTCCGATATAGTCTCCGGATGGCTGCGTGCCGTTCGGGGACTACTTGTCTTGGAGCGGCCATTTGGCATTTTGTATCATTTCTATTGCCGTTTCCTGCGGGAAGACGGCAGTTTAATACTTGTTTTCTATATGAAATTACACGTTTATTTTATGCGGCTCTTGTGTTTGCTGTCTTGCGTGGCAATCTCATGGGCAATGTCAGCGCAGGTGCCGGAAGGTTATTACGACGATGCCATTGGCAAACGGGATACCTTGTTGAAAACAGCCCTGCATCAGATTATTGAAGTCGGGACACGTCTTTCTTATGGTTCGGGGGCGGAATCGACTTGGACAGGTTTTGAGAAAGCCGACCTGCATCCGGACGGTTATGTCTGGGATATGTATTCGCTCAACAAAGTGAAATTTCCCGGCAATGGGAAAGCGCCATCGGGCATGAACATCGAACACAGTTTTGCCAAAAGCTGGTGGGGCGGTGCGAAAAACAATGCATATAAGGACTTGTATCATCTGAATCCTTCCAATGCGAAGGCCAATTCGGAACGTGGCAGTTTTCCGTTGGGCGTGGTTGATGGCGATGGCAGTTTCAACAACGGCTCGCTGAAAGTCGGCAAGAATTGCTATGGCACCAGTTATTCCGGCCAGTGTTTCGAGCCGCTCGATGAGTACAAGGGCGACTTTGCCCGTGCTTATTTTTACATGGTTACCTGCTACGAAGACTTCAATTGGAGCGCCGGCAACAGCAATTCGCTGGCTGTTATCAATCCGGCAGACAAATACCGCGTGTTCAAGCCGTGGTTTGCGCAGATGCTGTTGGAATGGCATCGTGCCGACCCAGTGAGCGAGAAGGAAATCAACCGCCAAAAAGCCATTTATGAATTGCAGTACAACCGCAACCCGTTCATTGATTATCCTTGCCTGGTGGAATATATCTGGGGCAGCAAGGTGGGCGAACCGGTCGATTTTGATATGTTGATGAGCACGTCATCTGATGAATATCTGTCGTCTGACGACAAGTCGGGATGCGATTGCCGCATCACGGTGCCGACTGTCACTGCGCCACGTAAAAATGCGACTGTGGCCGTAGGAGCCGCCAACGTCGGGCAGACAGTGTCGGTGGAAGTACTTGTGCAGGGTGTTTTGCTGACGCAGCCGCTTGCTTTGCAGCTGTTGGGGCAGGATGCCGGTTGTTTCTCGTTGTCGCAGACGGAAATTGCGGCGGACGACGCTTTGGCCGGCACAATGTTGCAAATTACATATCGTCCGGAGGCCTTGGGCAACTATCAGGCTACGCTGGCCATATCCAGCGCGGAACTGCAAGCCGCCACGGAAGTTGTGCTGACTGGCGAATGTTTGGCAGCGTTGACCGCTCCCGCGGTTGATGAGTTGCTCTTGAACAGCACAGACGCCACTGAAACACAGGAAACTATTATTGAATTGCGTGGAACAAACCTGCAAAGTCCAGTCCGGCTTGCATTGTCTGGGCAGGATGCGGCGCATTTCTCCTTGTCGGCAAACACGGTGCAGCCGGCCGAGGCCATGGATGGTACGCAGATTACTTTGTCCTATCGTCCGCAGGAGATAGGAGCGCATACTGCAGTCTTGCAGATAACCAGTCCCGATTTCAGCACGAAGACCATCAACTTGGTAGCACATTGCTCGTTCGAGGTGTACGACCCTGTTGATGTTACAGAAGAATCCTTCTGTGCTTCATGGAGCAATGCGGATGTCGCCGACTATATTTTAGATGTTTATACCAAGCAGGTAACCGGTGTGGAAATGGATACCGTGTTCAGCGTAAGTCCGCTTTCCACGTCGGCCGTTGCGGAATCATCGTATTTGAACACAACCGGTAAGGTTTATGATGAAACGGATGCATTGCGCCTCGGGACAGGCAGCGGTGATGGTACGTTGAATATTTCCGGTGTTGATTTTTCGGCCGGAGGCATGATCTATATCACGGCTCAGCGTTACCGTGACGACAAGAGTGTGCTGAAAGTCACCCAGGGTGCAGTAGTGCTGGCCTCTTATGAACTATCCGGCGAATATCGCACTTACGAGGTGGTTGTGCCCGAGGGAACATCCGGTGTCATATCCGTGCAGCAAGGCAACAAAGACGAGCGAATCAATATAGCTTCAATTACGGCAGTTACGGGTGGCGAGAAAATCTCGAATGTGTCGTTGGCCGGTTACCCGAAACATACGGGCAATGTGTTGTCTGCTGTTGTTGAGGGATTGTCGCCGCAGTATGTTTATTATTATACTGTTACGCCCGAAGGGCTGGCGGAATCCGAGGAAATCGAAGTGTTGCTGCTCGGCAACGATATGGCCGTCGTAACGCCTGAGGAGAACCTTGTAAGCTGTTATGTGATGGATGATGTGCTTCATGTTTCCGGCCTGCCGGCTAATGTCCGCCTGGCTTTGTATGATGTTTCCGGCCGCGTGCTCCATGTGATGGAGGCGCATGGGACTGCGCAGATTCCGTTACCGGCAGATGGGGTGTTTATGCTTCAAATTGTTGAAAATTCCGGTATGCAGATAATCAAAATACTGAAACAGTAAATAGTTTGCTTGATTTTGGTAGTTGCATATAGCAAGAAATCAGGCCATTGTGCCGGATTCTTGTTATGTATTTCTTTTTGTGGTATGTTTTTACTGGGTGGTATCGATATGGCAAAAAGGGTTGGGGGCATTAATAACCCCAATCCATATTTTTCTTTTCCAAAACTGAATGACCTAATATATGCCAATATGAGTTTGCGGATATTGTCATCATTCAAAAGAAAATAATTGTCCGATTATCGAATCCGTAAAAATTTGCGTACCTTTGCACACCCTTGTTAGTTCTTGGTTAAGAGCGGCGGGTTTGTTTTTGAAATATAAATGATTAGTATATGAAAGAAAAGATTCAGGCGTTACGTGCGCAGATTGAACAATTGAAAGCAGCCAATCAGGAAGAATTGGAGAACTTGCGTATCAAGTATTTAAGCAAGAAAGGTGAAATCACGGAATTGTTCAATGATTTTCGGAATGTTCCTAACGAACAGAAACGTGAAATAGGGCAGTTGTTGAATGAATTGAAGAACATGGCCCAGGAGAAAATCAATACTTTGCGCACCATGTTTGAACAATCGCAGTGTGCAAAGGAAGAAACGGATTTGAGCCGCACGGCCGATCCTGTTGCATTAGGTACACGCCACCCGCTTTCGCTGGTACGCGAGGAGATTATCGATATTTTTTCCCGTATTGGTTTTACGGTGGCCGAAGGGCCTGAAGTGGATGATGACTGGCATGTATTCGGAGCTTTGAATTTTCCGCCGGAACATCCGGCCCGCGATATGCAGGACACGTTCTTCGTGGAGAAAAATCCGGATATTATGTTGCGTACGCATACATCAAGCGTGCAGAGCCGCGTCATGACTACGCAGCAGCCGCCTATTCGTGTGCTGTGTCCGGGGCGTGTTTATCGGAACGAAGCCATTTCAGCACGTGCGCATTGCTTTTTCCATCAGGTGGAAGGGCTTTATGTTGATAAAAACGTGTCGTTTGCAGACCTGAAACAAGCCTTGCTGTACTTCGCGCGCGAGATGTTCGGTGCCGATACGCAAATCCGTTTGCGTCCATCCTATTTCCCGTTTACGGAGCCGAGTGCCGAAATGGATATTTCGTGCAATCTGTGCGGCGGTAAAGGTTGCAGTTTTTGCAAGCATACGGGCTGGGTGGAAATCTTGGGCTGCGGAATGGTTGACCCGAACGTGCTGGAGGCTTGTGGCATTGATAGCCGGGTTTACACCGGTTATGCTTTCGGAATGGGAATTGAGCGCATCACGAACTTGAAATACCAAGTTAATGACTTGCGCCTGTTCTCGGAAAACGATGTGCGTTTCCTGCGCCAGTTTGAACATGCCTGATTGCAATGAAAGTGCAAAAAACAAATGCGGCCCGTTTGCTCGATGCGCGCAAAATAGCGTATGAGCTGGTGCCTTATGAGGTGGATGAAAATGATTTGAGCGCGGTACATGTGGCTGCACAGTTGGGTGAGAATATTCAGCAGGTTTTTAAAACACTTGTACTTCAGGGCGATAAAACAGGTTATTTTGTTTGTGTACTTCCGGGCGAGGCGGAAGTTGATTTGAAAAAGGCAGCCAAAGCCAGCGGGAACAAGAGCTGCGCTTTGATACACATGAAGGAGTTGCTCGGGTTGACGGGATATATTCGGGGCGGCTGTTCGCCGATAGGTATGAAAAAGCAATTCCCAACTTATTTTCATCAAACTTGCAGAGATTTTCCGTCCATATTTGTCAGTGCCGGCGTCCGTGGATTGCAATTCAAGATAAAACCAGACGATCTGGTTGCGGTTACGCGTGGAGTTATAGCTGATCTGGTATAAAAGAATATAGGTTTCTACTGGATAAATCGAATAATTTTATAAATCGGATGTTGTTTTTGTGATATTTTGAAAGAAAAAACAATAAAAATATTTCAAATCACTTGCCGGAATAGTTTTTTAGTATTACTTTTGCACCCGAATTTGAAAAACGACATAATGAATACTTCATATTTGCATATTCTACTACTCGGTATTATTATTCTCTTGCGTTGCGAGCGGAAGTGAGTTTGGTATGTAGATATTTTAGTATAAGAAAAAGAAAGCCTTTCTCACTTCATGGTGAAAAGGCTTTTTTGATATGTTAGGCGGTTACAAGAAAGTTATTGGAAGATTTTATAACAGAGAAAATTATGGACAAATTGTTTATTTTTGACACGACTCTCCGGGATGGTGAACAAGTTCCCGGATGCCAGTTGAATACAGTTGAAAAGATTCAGGTGGCAAAGGCACTGGAAGGTTTGGGCGTTGATGTGATCGAAGCAGGTTTCCCTATTTCCAGCCCGGGTGATTTCAACTCGGTAGTGGAAATATCGAAAGCGGTTACATGGCCGACCATATGTGCATTGACACGGGGAATTCAAAAAGACATAGATGTTGCCGTGGAGGCTTTGCAATATGCCAAACGGAAGCGCATCCATACTGGATTGGGTACATCGGACTACCATATCAAGTATAAATTCAATTCCACACAAGAAGAAATTTTGGAGCGTGCGGTTGCCGCGACCAAGTATGCGAAAAAGTTTGTGGAAGATGTGGAATTTTATTGTGAAGATGCCGGACGCACGGATAATGAATATCTGGCGCGGGTTGTCGAAGCGGTGATCAAGGCCGGCGCAACAGTTGTGAACATACCTGACACGACCGGTTATTGCCTGCCGGGGGAGTTTGGTGCCAAGATAAAATATCTGATGGAGCATGTGGATGGAATCCATAACGCAATCATTTCGGTGCATTGCCATAACGATTTGGGCATGGCGACCGCCAATGCGTTGGCCGGCATTATCAACGGTGCCCGTCAGGCGGAAGTAACTATTAACGGCATCGGCGAACGTGCCGGAAACACAGCTCTTGAAGAAGTGGTGATGGCTTTGAACTGCCACAAACATCTGGGCATAGAAACAAATATCAATACGGGCAAAATATATGCTACAAGCCGGATGGTTTCCGGGCTGATGAACATGCCTGTGCAGCCGAACAAGGCTATTGTGGGGCGTAATGCGTTTGCCCATTCGTCCGGCATCCATCAGGATGGCGTGCTGAAAAATATCCAGACTTATGAAATCATGGACCCGAAAGCGGTGGGCATTGATGAAAATTCCATTTTGCTGACGGCACGCAGCGGCCGTGCAGCCTTGAAACACCGCTTGAGCATACTTGGTGTGGATTTGGACAATGGGAAACTGGATGCCGTTTATGCTAAATTCTTGGAGTTGGCGGACAAGAAAAAGGAAATCCACGATGATGATTTGCTTATGTTGGCAGGTGTGGAACACCGCGAAAACCGCCATGTCAAATTGGAATATTTGCAGGTAACATCCGGCAAGGGTGTCCGCGCGGTGGCCAGTATCGGTCTGAATATCGCAGGCGAACGTTTCGAAGCCGCCGCCAGCGGAAATGGTCCGGTGGATGCCGCCATCAAGGCGATGAAACAGATTATCAAGCGGCAGATGACTTTGCAGGAGTTTACGATTCAGGCCATTAACCGCGGTAGCGATGATGTCGGCAAGGTGCACATGCAGATTTTGTATGACCATAAGGTCTATTATGGCTTTGGCGCGAATACAGACATTGTGGTTGCTTCGCTGGAAGCCTATATTGATGCAATAAACAAATTTAAAATCGACTAATAGACAAAAGATTATGGAAAATAATCGACAAAACGGAAAGGTGGGGCAGCAACAACCGCTCACCTTGTTTGAAAAAATCTGGAATGCCCACGTGGTAACGGAAGTGCCGGATGGTCCTACGCAGTTGTATATTGACCGGATGTATTGCCATGAGGTAACCAGCCCGCAGGCGTTTGCCGGTTTGCGCACGCGCGGTCTGAAAGTTTTTCGCCCGGCGCAGATTACTTGTATGCCTGACCATAACATACCGACGTTGGATCAGGACAAGCCGATTCGCGATGAAATATCAAGGAACCAGGTGGATACATTGGATAGGAATGCCAAAGAATATGGTGTGAATTACTATCCGATGGGACATCCCAAGAATGGGATTATTCATGTCGTAGGGCCGGAAAACGGCCTGTCTTTGCCCGGGATGACCATGGTGTGTGGCGATTCGCATACCAGTACGCACGGAGCGGTTGGTGCGGTGGCTTTCGGCATAGGTACGTCAGAGGTGGAGATGGTGTTGGCGACGCAGTGTATTTTCCAGTCCAAGCCCAAGACCATGCGTATTTCAGTGAATGGCAGGCTTGGTAAGGGTGTTACGGCCAAGGATATGGCGTTGTATATCATATCGAAAATGACGACAGGCGGGGCGACCGGCTATTTTGTGGAATATGCCGGGAGTGCTGTGCGTGCGTTGAGTATGGAAGGTCGTTTGACCTTGTGCAATTTGTCCATCGAAATGGGCGCGCGTGGTGGCATGGTTGCTCCTGACGAGACGACTTTTGCTTATCTCAAAGGCCGTGAATACGCACCCAAAGGTGATGCTTGGGAAAAAGCTCTGGCATATTGGCAGACTTTGCCGACTGATGAGGGCGCGGTGTTCGACAAGGAAATCGTGTTCGATGCGGCCGACATAGAACCAATGGTAACGTATGGCACCAATCCAGGCATGGGAATGGGAATTGACGGGCATATTCCTGCGTTGGAAAGTGTGGATGTAGCTGGGCGTATTTCCTATCAGAAATCGTTGGATTACATGGGATTCCAACCGGGCGAGCAATTGGTCGGCAAAAAAATCGACTATGTTTTCTTGGGAAGTTGCACGAATGGCCGTATAGAAGATTTCCGGCTGTTTGCCAATTATGTCAAAGGAAAACGCAAGGCAGATCATGTCGTGGCATGGTTGGTTCCCGGTTCGTGGGCTGTTGACAGGCAAATAAGGGAAGAAGGGTTGGATAAAATATTGTTGGATGCCGGTTTTGAATTGCGCCAGCCGGGATGTTCGGCTTGCTTGGCCATGAACGATGATAAAGTCCCGGCTGGGAAATATGCTGTTTCCACCAGCAACCGTAATTTTGAAGGACGGCAAGGGCCTGGGGCACGCACTATATTGGCGGGGCCGTTGGTAGCGGCTGCGGCGGCAATTGCTGGAAAAATAACAGACCCTCGTACAAATATCTAAATTGATTATGTGCCGGCACTGAATATTATCGGTTTGCCGGACATGCACACTGAAAAAAAATTGATATGGAAAAACTGAATATTTTACAATCAACCTGCATACCTTTGCCGCTTGAAAATGTGGATACCGACCAGATTATTCCGGCGCGTTTCCTGAAAGCGACCAGCAAGGAAGGCTTTGGCGATAATCTTTTTCGCGATTGGCGTTATGACAAGCAGGGCAACCCGAATCCTGATTTTGTGCTGAACAATCCGATATACAAAGGCCAGATTTTGGTGGCCGGTAAAAATTTCGGTTCCGGAAGCAGCCGCGAACATGCTGCATGGGCGATTGCCGGATATGGATTCCGGGTTGTCGTGAGCAGCTTTTTTGCTGATATTTTCAAAAACAATGCAATGAACAATGGCGTGTTGCCGGTGGTCGTTTCAGACGATTTCCTGGCAGAGGTTTTTGCGGCTGTCAAGCAGAATCCGGCAATGACACTGACTGTGAATTTGGAAAAACAAACGATAACGAACGACTTGACAGGCAGGGAAGAAACGTTTGCCATTAACAGCTACAAGAAGGAATGTTTCTTGAACGGTTTTGATGACATTGATTATTTGCTGAGCAAGAAGGGCAAAATAGAAGAATATGAACAGAGTCGAATCCGTTTCTAAAAATGTCCCGTTGATAGAGTTGCTGGACACGACATTGCGCGATGGTGAGCAGACTTCCGGCGTTGCTTTTGCAGCGCAGGAAAAGTTGAACATTGCTCGTTTTATGCTTGAAGAATTGGGTATAGACCGCATCGAGGTGGCATCAGCCCGTGTTTCCGAGGGTGAGTTTGAAACGGTTCGTTGCATTATGTCATGGGCGGCGGAAGCCGGTTTCCTGGACAAAATCGAGGTGCTGGGATTTGTCGATGGCGGCAAGTCGCTGCAATGGATCAAGGATGCTGGCGGCCGCGTCATCAATTTATTGGCAAAAGGCAGTTACAAACATGTTACGGAGCAGTTGCATAAAACGCCGGAAGAACATATTGCCGACATCCGGCAAATGCTTGCGTTGGCAGCTGATATGGGTTTTGCGGTAAACCTTTATCTGGAAGATTGGAGCAACGGCATACAAAATTCGCCCGATTACGTCTGGCAAATGATGGATGCATTGGCCGACAGCGGTATCCAGCGTTTTATGTTGCCTGATACGCTTGGCATTCTGTCCCCGCAACAAGCGTTTGACTACGTGCGGGAAATGAAATCTCGTTATCCGTCTGTCCGTTTTGACTTCCATGCACATAATGATTATGACATGGCGGTGGCCAATACGTGTGCGGCCATAGAAGCCGGCGCGCGTTGCGTCCACGTAACGGTGAACGGGCTGGGCGAGCGTGCGGGAAACGCTCCTCTGACCAGTGTGGTGGCTGTCATTCACGACCAGTTGAAATACAACACCAATATACAGGAATCGAAAATATACCAGATAAGCAAGTTGGTGGAAACTTATTCCGGCATCCGTATCCCGAATAACAAGCCTATTGTCGGCGACAATGTTTTTACGCAATGCGCGGGTGTCCATGCTGATGGCGATTCCAAGAATAATCTGTATTTCAATGATTTGGCACCGGAACGTTTCGGACGTGTCAGAGAATATGCCTTGGGCAAAATGTCCGGCAAAGCGAACATACGCAAGAATCTGGCAGAGCTGGGCATTACGCTTGATGAAGATGCCATGCGCAAGGTAACGCAAAAAATCATCGAGTTGGGCGACAAAAAGCAGTTGGTAACCAAAGACGAATTGCCGTATATTGTTTCGGACGTTTTGAAACACGGGCATCAGGAGCAACGAATCAAGGTGGTGAATTATTCCATGCAATTGACTTATGGCCTGCGGCCGGTAGCCACGGTCAAAATGGAAATCGATGGTGAAATGTACGAACAGACGGCCAATGGTGACGGACAGTATAACGCATTCACAAAAGCCTTGTGGAAAATATACAGGCAATTGGACAAACCGGCACCAGAACTGTTGGATTATGCGGTTGTTATCCCGCCGGGCGGTAAAACAGATGCCTTGGTACATACTACAATCACATGGCGGTTTAATGGGAAAATACTCAAAACCCATGGTTTGGATGCCGACCAGACGGAAGCAGCAATCAAGGCAACCGTCAAGATGCTGAATATCATTGAAAACGAATGATAATTATTCTTTTGTAACAAAACGATAATTGATAACGAATAAAGGTAAAAAGATATGGATTTGAAAATTGCAGTATTGCCCGGTGATGGTATCGGGCCCGAAATATCCGCCCAGGGCGTGGCGGTCATGCGTGCCGTTTGTGAAAAATTCGGACATAATGTTTCTTTTCAGGATGCTTTGTGCGGAGCTACCGCGATAGAGCAGGTTGGTGACCCGTTCCCGGAGGAGACGTTCCAGATATGTCAGGAATCGGACGCAGTATTGTTTTCGGCTGTTGGCGACCCTAAATTCGACAATGACCCGACGGCCAAGGTCCGGCCGGAACAAGGCTTGCTCGCCATGCGCAAAAAGTTGGGATTGTTCGCCAATATACGTCCTGTGCAGACTTTTGCTTGTCTGGTACATAAATCGCCATTGAAGCCGGAGTTGGTGGAAGGGGCGGATTTTATTTGTATCCGCGAACTTACGGGCGGCATGTATTTTGGTGAGAAGTATGAAGATTCCGATAAGGCATACGACACGAACATGTACACCCGCAACGAGGTGGAGCGTATTCTGAAAGTCGGTTTTGAATATGCACGCAAGCGTCGCCATCATTTGACTGTGGTCGATAAAGCCAATGTGTTGGCTTCGAGCCGTTTGTGGCGTCGCGTGGCACAGGAAATGGAACCGGATTTCCCTGATGTGCGGGTTGATTACATGTATGTTGACAATGCAGCCATGCGTATGATCCAGGAGCCGACTTTTTTCGATGTGATGGTAACGGAAAACACTTTCGGTGATATTCTGACGGATGAAGGTTCTGTGATTTCCGGCTCGATGGGCTTGCTTCCTTCTGCCTCCACAGGTACGGGTACGCCGGTTTTTGAGCCGATTCATGGTTCATGGCCGCAGGCAAAAGGCAAGAATATCGCCAATCCGCTGGCGCAGATTTTATCTGTGGCTATGTTGTTCGAGTATTTCGACCTGAAAGCGGAAGGAAAATTGGTTCGCGATGCTGTAGATGCAAGCCTGGAAGCCAATGTCCGCACGCCAGAAATTCAAATAGCAGGTGGTGCGGCTTATGGAACCAAGGAAGTCGGCAAATGGATAGTGGACTATATCAGAAAAAAGTAAATTGCTTTTAAGTATGTTTTTATACGGAGAGTACTGAATGATTGGTATTCTCCGTTTTTTTATTTGTTCCCGGAACTTTGGGATGAATCTCTGATATTAAGGCAGGCATTAAGACAAATTGTATGCGGATTCAATGTATCCGGTGTGTTAATTTGTTCTATGACAAGATTTGCAGCTGCCATCCCAATTTCTAATGTTGGTTGTGCTACACTTGTCAATGTAGGGGTGACTAATTGTGCTATTTCTGTTTCTGAAAAACCAACCAATGCAATTTGTTCCGGACATCTGATATCTTCTTCTTTCATTGCTTTTAAGGCTCCCAAAGCTAATGGATCATTAAAACAGAAGACGGCATCTGGTATATCTTGTGTAGCAAGTACTTGTTTCATTGCTGCATATCCTTTTTCCATTAGCACTCCGACGGTAATAATAGATTTATCTGTCAGTTCTTTATGATGTTTGTGCATGGCATCGATAAATCCTTTTTTTCTTTTCTCCGTAATACACAGATTTTTGGGGCCAGCAAAATGATATATTTTTTTAAAACCATTATAAATTAAATGCTCGGTTGCAAGAAAGGCAAATTTGTAATCATCTATGATAACTTTTGGGGCATTTACCAATGTTGTGACACGGTTAAAAAATACGAGGGGGATACCATTTTGCATTAACTTGGTATATAATTCCTTGTTTTCCCCTTCTCGTGATATAGATATAATGATACCTTCCACGTTATGGTTTTCCAGCATTTGCAGGTTTTGTGCTTCTATTGTTTTTGATTCGTCGGATTGTGTGATTATCAGTTGATAGTTTGCGCTAGATAATACTTTTTGTATTCCGGCAATTACTAATGGGAAAAAGGATGTCCTTAATTCAGGGACGACCAAACCGATTAACCGGGATCTGTTTTTTTGTAGCTTGAGGGCAATCAGATTGGGATGATAATTAAGTTGTTTGGCGGCGTTAAGCACTTTGTTTCTGGTCGTAGCTTTTACATTTGGAAGGTTTGCCAATGCACGGGAAACTGTGGCGACGGATATATTGAGGTATTTAGCAATATCTTTGATTGTAGTCTGTCGTTTCATATCAGCTGATTTTTGACAAGACAAAGGTAAGTTTTTTTTCTATATTATGGATGAGAAGCATTGTATTTACGCAGAAATGTAAACGTTTGCATTATTTTTTTTATGATGTAAACGTTTACAATTGTGTTTTAGAACATTTGGCTAATTTATTTGTAGAAATCGCTTTTATCTTTGTATGCAAAATTGGTAATGATTATATAGGTTATGGCAATATTGGATTATATTACTATTGTTCTGTTTTTGATTGGAGTTTTGATTGCAGGTCTTTCCTTCTCAAAAAAGAGTAAAAATATGACAAGTTTTTTTGCTGCAGATGGTAATATACCTTGGTGGATTGGTGGTCTATCGTTATTTATGGGATTCTTTTCTGCAGGAACATTTGTTGTTTGGGGCTCTATTGCTTATTCATATGGTTGGGTGGCAATTACGATCCAAATGTGTATGTGCGTTGCTGGGTTTGCGGTGGCGTTTTTTATTGCACCGCGCTGGAAGCATACACGTGTTTTGACTGTTGCAGAATACATTACTAATCGTTTGTCTTTATCAACACAGAAAATATATACATATCTTTTTTTATTGGTTTCGTTATTTACTACGGGGGCTTTCTTGTATCCTGTAGCAAAGATAGTGGAAGTTTCTACGGGTTTGTCTTTGCAATTATGCATATTATTGTTGGGAGGTATAAGTATTTTGTATGTTGCAGCAGGCGGCTTGTGGGCTGTGGTCATAACTGATGTTTTACAATTTGTTATACTTACTACTGCAGTGCTGATTGTAGTTCCTTTGTCTTTTGAAAAAGTGGGCGGCATAGGTGAATTTTTTGCAAATGCACCAACTGATTTTTTTGCGTGGACAAATGGAGAGTATACATGGTTGTTTGTCTTGGCTTTTTGTATATATAATACATTCTTTTTGGGCGGTAATTGGAGCTATGTACAGCGTTATACTAGCGTTAGGACAGAAAAGGATGCACGTAAAGTAGGTTTGTTATTTGGCAGTTTGTATGTGATTTGTCCTTTATTGTGGATGTTGCCTCCTATGATTTATAGAGTTTATAATGGTGATTTGGTCGGGTTGGCGGATGAGGGAGCATATTTGATGATGTGTAAGGAAGCCTTGCCAAAAGGTTTCTTGGGATTAATGCTTGGAGGGATGGTTTTTGCGACAGCAAGTTCTTTGAATGGAGCCTTGAATATTTCAGCAGGTGTTTTTACCAATGATATATATAAACGTATTTTTACTAAATCATCAGACAAACAATTGATTAGAGTGGCTCGCTGGTCAACAATAAGTTTTGGTATATTGGCAGTAATAGTTGCATTGTTGATCCCGTATATGGGAGGAATTGTGAATGTTGTGATTAGTCTGGGCGCATTGACTGGTGTACCTTTATATTTACCTGTAATATGGACACTGTTCTCAAAACGTCAGAATAAGTTTACTGTGCTTTTTACAACGTTGTTTAGCCTTTTCGTAAATCTGGTATTTAAATTTATAACCCCTGCATTGGGGCTAACCTTGAATCGGGAATGGGAAATGTTGGTGGGTGTTCTGACTCCGATAGCGATATTGTCAATAGTTGAAGTTTATTTATATATAGTCCATTATACGGATCCGAATGTGGGGAAATTTAAACTTTTGATTGCGAAACAGTTGCATGTGGATGAAGAACAATCGGTAAAACAGGCGGACAATGCGTTCGGCTTGTCTGTAGTAGGCATTGGTATTGGTTTATCGGGGATATTGATTGCTCTTCTGGAAATCATTGCTTCTGCCCAAGGTAATGTACATTGGATTATCTACCTGATGGCAGCATTGCTATTGGGTGTAGGAATACTATTTTATTGTAAATCAAAAAAATGATATTTGAAAATTGTGATTATATAAATATACTGGGATATGAAGATCGTAGAAAGTTGTAATAGCCGAACCTTAAATTTAATCAATAAGGATTATGATTTGGTTGTCGTTGGTGGCGGTATGTCCGGTATTTGTTGTGCTATTGCAGCGGCTCGTCAAGGTGTAAAAACAGCATTAGTTCAGGCGCGTCCCGTTTTGGGAGGCAATGCATCTAGTGAAGTTCGATTGTGGGTACTTGGTGCGACTTCCCATATGGGTAATAACAATCGTTGGTCACGTGAAGGCTGGATTTTAGATGAGATTTTGGTTGAAAATACTTATCGTAATAAAGACGGCAATCCGGTTTTATTTGATATGGTGTTGCTGGATAAAGTTCTTGCTGAAAAGAATATAGACTTATATTTGAATACTATTGTAACAGGTATTTCGAAAAATGGGAATCGATATGTATCAGAAGTATCGGCATTTAATCCACAAAACTCAACAGAATATTTGCTGCGGGGAAAGTTTTTTGCAGATTGCTCTGGCGATGGCATTGTAGCATACTTGGCGGGAGCTTCTTTTAGAATGGGAGCAGAAGATAAAGAAGAATATAATGAATTGTTTGCTCCAGATAAAAAGCAATACGGTGAATTGTTGGGACATAGTATTTTTTTCTATATGAAAGATACAGGGCAACCCATAAGATATAAAGCACCAGATTTTGCCTTGAAAAATCCAGAACGTTATATAACTAAATTACAGGTGGATGAATATACGAATCCGAAGCATCATGGCTGTAAATATTGGTGGATTGAATATGGGGGGCGTTTAGATACCGTGTATGACACGGAGAAAATAAAATATGAATTGTGGAAAGTCGTTTATGGTGTCTGGGATTATTTGAAAAATTCAGGGAATTATCCGGAATTAGAAAATTATACATTAGAATGGGTTGGACTTGTTCCAGGAAAACGTGAAAGTAGGCGTTTCATTGGGCATTATATGTTGTCACAACAAGATATAATACATCAGGAATCGCATTATGATGATGTTGCATATGGTGGTTGGTCTATTGATTTACATCCGGCAGATGGAGTATATGCGGTTGGAAAAGCTTGTAATCAATGGCATTCCAAAGGAATATATCCCATACCTCTGCGTTGTTATATCAGTACTGATATTGATAACTTATTTATTTGTGGACGTATAATGAGTGCAACCCATGTCGCTCAAGGGTCAACACGGGTTATGTGTACAGCTGCTCATGGTGGACAAGCCGTAGGAGTTACGATCGCTACGTGCTTGAAAGAAAATTGTTTACCAATAGAGTGCTGTAAAGGTAGCCGTATCACTTTAATTCAGAAGATATTGTTGGAAAATGGTCAATACATCCCGATGTTGAACATTAATGATAGCGAATCCATTGTTGCTAAAGCTGATATTACGGTTTCTTCAGAGTTGATGGTTTCTGAATTGCCGTTGGGTAATACATTTTGTTCATTGACCGATCCTGTTGCAATGTTATTCCCATTATACGGGAAAGTACCTCAAATTGGTTTTTGGGTAAATAATAAAAACACCCGGACTGAATTATTGTTGGTACAATTACGTAAAAGTATAAAAGTACAAAATTTTACGCCAGATACGATAGTAACGGAAAAAGTGTATGAATGTCAGCCAGGTTTGCATAATATGCAAATTGATTTTGGAATTGAAGTTGGGGAGCAATATTATTTTTTGTGTTTCATGAAAAATGATTTTCTTGAGATAGCGGAAAGTGAAATGTTGTTGACTGGAATAATGCCAGTTTACAATTATCAAAATCCAGCAGTTTCGAATTATGGTAAACAATGTGCTCCTGAGGGTATAGGAATCGATTCTTTCGAATTTTGGTGTCCTAAGCGACGCCCTCAAGGCAAAAATCTTGCATTGTCATTTTCGCCAGCTTTGAAGGCTTTTGATAAAGAATATCTAAGAAATATGACGCAACGTCCGGTTATAAGAACAAACGCTTGGGTTGCTGATTTGTCGGATGCTTCTCCTTGTATTGAGCTGTCTTGGTTGAAACCAATGCAGATTCATTCGATACGTTTATTTTTTGATACGAATGCGGATCTTGCATTGGAAAATGTGCAAATGGGGCATTATGATGCGATTGTTCCTACTTGTGTCAGAAAATATCAGATAACAGATAAACAAGGCAATATCATATATTCAAAATATGATAATTACCAAACAATAAATGATATTAATTTTAGTATTCCTATAGAAGTGGACACTGTGAAAATATATTTGGAACATCCATTTTCAAATATTCCGGCTGCATTATTTGGCATTATTATATTTTAAAACAATAGGATTAGAATGAAATTGTGTAATTGGATTATATGGGTGTTTTTCTTCTTGGCTGTAATCTCGTGTTCGTCAAAGCAAGTAGGGGATGATGGCAATATTGAAATACGTATAAATAACCATGTTTTTGCATTCCGTCCTGATTTTACGGTTATATATACGGAAAAAGACCCTAATTTGGCCTTCCGCCCAAGTGGTATTCCAAATGTGCAGTATAATGTTCCTGTCTGGAATACGGTAACTACATCGGACACATTAGTTTATGTGGAGCGTACCGAGGAACAATATGGAGATGGATTTGATGACTCGATTTTGGAACGGAATAATGGAAGAATAACTCCTAATGTATATAAAAGTGGTGAGGTTTACCATACGGAATTGGATTATTATAAACAAAGTGGAGATACGGTTTATTTTGTTTTTAGACCATTGAATGTTGGAAATTTACAGGCAAAAGTGATATTGTCAGAGCAATATCCGATATTGAGATTTGAATTTTTCCCTGAAAAAACGGGCTTTTACTCTATTGGATATACGGGGGCTCCAGAATACGGACAACAAAAAGTAGATGAAATTTGGCAACCTCTTATATGGCAGGAAAAACGTATTCCTACGTTGCCATATATGACAATGGCTTATCGCTGTCCAATACCTACAGCTTTGATGAATGTCCGGAATGTAACGTTGGGGGTCGTTGCAAAATCAAGTGAGTTCCCGTTTATGCCTTTGCCCACGATGGATAATAGTCGTTTTGGCGTGGTTCTTATAAATAGCTCCGGACATATACAACCGCAATTGTTCGCTCCTGTTTTGGGTGGACAGGGGTCTGAAATGGATATGGGTGATGTATTTCGGTTTTCCATGCACTTATACGTTGATTCTGGAGATTGTTCCATGGCTTTTGAACAAATTGGCAAAGAATTGTATGGTTTTAAGAATTATCGCCGGAATGTAGATGTGTCCCTCAATCGGACATTGGATAATATGATTGATTATGCGATGAGTCCGTATAGTATGTTTGTGGATAGTCTGAAAGGTTGTAATTATTCGACGGATGCTCCGGGTGCAGTTAAGAATGTTTCGGCATTGAATCCTTTGCAGACAGCTATAATTTCTGGCCGTGAAGATATTTATGCGAAACGGGCATATCCAATGATAGAATATATGTTGTCAAGGGACAAGTTTTTGTTTGCAATAGATTCAACACAAAAAATACAGTATCCATCTCGGAAATTGACCGGTCCTTGTGCACCAATCAGTGAGCTTGTGTCATTGTATCTCATTTCGGACAAAAAAAATCCATTTTTATTGGACATGGCATTAAAAGAGTTTTCCGGTTCACGTGTGCGTAATTTAGCTAAATTAGAGTTTGGTGGACGCTGGCAAAATGCGCTTGCATTGTATCGTGCAACAAGCGACCAACATTGGCTCGATGCAGCGAAACAGGGAGCTGATGTGTATTTAAAGGATCGTGTGTATTCCAAACAAAAAGATTTCTCTGAACAAGGAGTTGAATATTTCTTTTGGACAGGATTTACGCCGGATTGGGTGTCTTTGTTTGAGTTGTATGAAACTACGGGTGACAAACGTTATTTGGATGCTTCACATAAGGCTTTGCGGGAATATGCTATGTTTGTTTGGTTTGCACCACAGATACCGGAAGACACTGTTCTCGTAAATCCGGATGGTTTAGCTCCTTATTATCCGTATTTGCGCTCAAAAGGTTATGAACGTATGGTAGCAGCACCAGAAAAGGTACCTGCGTGGCGTTTATCTGAAATTGGTTTGACCTCAGAAAGTTCAGGAACATCTACTGGACATCGTGGTATATTTATGGCTAATTATGCTCCATGGATGTTGCGAATAGGATATTTGACCAATGATAGTTGGTTGCAGGATATCGCTAGGTCAGCAATAATTGGGCGTTATCAGAATTTTCCAGGTTATCATATTAACACAGAGCGTACGACGATTTACGAGAAAGAAACATATCCTTATAAAAAATACGATGAATTAAGTGTCAATTCTTTTCATTATAATCATATTTGGCCACATATAAATATCCTCACTGACTTCTTGGTGACAGATGCATATGTCAGATCAGAGGGGAATATAGTTTTCCCTTCGGAATTTGTGGAAGGTTTTGCTTATCTGCAAAGTAAGTATTATGGACATGCAAAAGGGTGTGTGTATGGGTATGATGATGTACAGCTATTTTTACCGCAGGGCTTGTTAACATCAAGTTCATGTCAATTGAATTATATAGCAGGTTATAATAAAGAGATGTTTTTTCTTGCTTTTATGAATCAATCACCTGAAAAACAATCTGCGGTGATAATACTGAATGATTCTTTGTTTGGGAATTTGTCTGCCCAAGATTATAATGTGGAAGTTTGGCAAGCAAATACAAAGGCAAACAGTACGTTGTTACAATCTGGCAAAATGAAAATTGATGTTCCAGGAAATGGATTGGTGGTGACAATAATTAAGGGTTTATCTCCGACTCGTGAGGTATTAACATTCCCATGTAAAAGTGATGAGAGGAGGTGGAAAAAGGCATTCTTACATGATGAAAATAGTGGAATAACAGCTATGTTACTGCAAATAGCAGGTAAAAAAACACTGTTTATATATAGTAATAAGGATGATTCGGAGTATGACGAATGTGTGTTATATTATAAAATGAATGAGTATGCAGATTGGCAAGTAAGCAATTCCAAAAGGTTTCCATTTGAATACACTGTTACATTGCCAGATTCTTGTCGTTATGTAGAATGTAGATTGGATGGCAAGGATAAAGTGGGTAAATTGGAGCAAGGTTTGGTTATTGATTTATATGAATAGAAAAGAGTAGAATGATTGTAATGGAATAATTTTTAAGGTTATAATATCATGAAAAAAAACATTGTTATTTTATTGTTATTATCTGTTGTGAGCAGTTTGTGTGCCCAAATTCATACGATGTTGAATGATAGGTATAGACTTTCGTATGATAGTGGTACTCATGAGTTGGAGGTTATGGAGTTATCATCTCAAGTTTCCCGTATTTTTTCTCCAACATTTCAAGTTGTTTATCGTTCTGCTAAGCCGAATTTAAGTCTGGCTGAAATTAGTGAGGATTTTAATTATAAGACAGTTGCATATAATGGGGATACGGATTTGTTTTCCGCAAACGCAGGTTCTTTTACTTTATGCGTGCCAGAATCCGTTGTTATTCAAAAAGATACATTGGTGATTTCATATCAGACATCAGATAAGTATATATTTAAAGCCAAAATCTTTTTGCCACAAGGGAATGAAGAACCTGTCGTTATATCAGATTTACAGAATTTAGTTGCAGGTTATTTTAGTGTAGGCTACTATGGCGCTCCGGAGCAAAACATAGATGGCGTAAAAGAATTGTTTCAACCCTTACCATTTATAGGGAAAAGAGCCCCGCAAAAATCATATCTTACTCCAGCATTTTTGGCAACTATACCCGGAACGTTTTTAACGGTGGGGAATATAACATACGGGGTTTATGCTGATCCTGTTGAATTTCCATTTGCTCCTTTGCCATGTACGTTGGCACGTAGTCCTTTTGGTGTTGCTATTCGAAATCAATATGGTATAGGGAAAGAATTAAAGCCTATGGTATGGGCTCCCATAATAGGTAATTCAGATTCGTACATGTCTGTTCCGAATGAAAAGAAATCTTTTAGGATTCGCTTATATGTATCTGGGGAGACATTGACATCTGCTTATGAAGATATTGCATGTCGGGTGTTTGGGTTTGGTGATTACAGAAACAATGATTTGGGATCATTAAATACGACGATGGATCGCATGATAGATTATGCTATGAGCACGGAATGGGGAGTTTGGAAAGCTGATATGAAAGGTAGTAGCTATGATACTGATGTGGAAGGGGCAGTGAAAAATACGTCTGCATTACCAGCTTATGCCATGGCATTTGTCGTAGATAATGAAAATATATTTAATGAAAGAGCCATGCCTGTTTTGGAGTTTTTATTATCTCGAGAAAATACAATGTTTGCTTATAGTGAAACAGGCGGGGCAGGAGGGCAAACAGCTACAAATAGTTTAGGTAAACCTTGTATGAATGTTTCAGAGATGTTGTCTTTCTATTCTATTACAGGAAATAAAATGGATGCTTTGTATGAATTGGCATTGCAAAATAAACGTGGTTCTTTATTGTCATCGGAAGTTGCACTTAAAGAGAATTTTTCATTTTTTAGAGCAACTGGTGAAAGCTTGTATAGAACTAATCTTATAGAAGGCACAAATAAATACATAGAGGAGGAAATAACCAATAAACCGACAGATTTTACTTATGTCAATCATAGTAAATCAAGTTTCTGGTCACAGATAGCACCCAAATTTGTTGAGCTATATGAGATATATAAGACGACAGGTGATATTGATTATTTGTACGCAGCTCATCAAGCAGCTCGTTCCTATGCTTATTTCCTATGGATGGCTCCGCGGTTTGAGCTATCAGACAGTGTGTTATGTAATGTGGGGAATAAAGCTCCGAATTATCGTTCGGGAACTCCCATTTTTATACCAGAAGAAAAAGCTCCGGCGTGGCGGTTGTCGGAAATGGGATTGCAATGTGAATGTGGTGGTACGTCGACATCGAAACACCGTGGCATATTTACGGCGAATTATGCTCCTTATTTATTGCGTATAGGTTCATTAGTCCAAGATAGTTTTCTACTTAATATAGGCAAAGCCGGAGTCATAGGAAGATATTCAAACTTTCCGGGTTATCATATCAATACAGATCGGACAACGGTTTATGAGAAAGAGAACTTTCCTTTACGTCCTTTATCCCAATTGACAACGACGACATCTATGCATTATAGTCATATTTGGACTCAAATAAATTTATTGCTTGATTATATGGTTAGTGATGTCGCAGCTCGCACCCATGGGAAAATCGATTTCCCAGGTTATTATGTTCAAAACATAGTGCATATGCAAAGCCAAGTTTATATGCAGGGCGGTGAATTTTATGGAGAGAAAGGATTGGTTCTATATATGCCCCAAAAATTCCTAGTAGTTGACAATAAGCAACTGAATTATGTAACGGCATATGGGAATAACAAGTTGTACATTATTTTTACGAACCAAAGTAATAATGATGTTTATAGCTCTATCGTGATTAATCCAAATTATATTTCAATTCCAGATAATGTATATAAATGCTGGGAGGAAAATGAACTCATTGCAGGTGGTACAGTGAAAGATAATTTGTTGTCTGTTCATGTTGGTCCTGGGGGTGTAACAGCCATAGCCGTAGAGAATGTTATAATCAAACCTAAATTTCAGCAAAAGATTCTTCAAAATACATATAGAAATAAATGGTCGCAATATTATGTTGGTAATATTGAAGTCGGAAACTCAAAAGCAGTATTGCTTAATCCATCTGATTCATTGACTCGACTATTTGTGTTTTCAACAGCGCCATCCGGTGAATTGGATAAATTTCAAATAGATTATTCTATAGATGGTCAGGAGTGGCATACTGAAATTGATGATGCATATCCATTTGAATTTACAATTAAAATAGATGATGCCAATTCGATAGATTATAAAATAACAATAGCTGGTAGAACATCTGAAGTTTACCGCATGGAACGTCTTAAACCAACTGCGGTATTGGAAGGTTGGAATAGTATAAAACGTTCGCAAGGTGCGGACATGTACTTGTCTTTTAATGGAGAAAGTCCATTTGACATAACATACACAGAAAATGGAAATTTACAGTCAATTACAGATATACCAAATGCTTCTCATGTATTCCATGTTGCACCTCAATACGATTCTCGTTATACCTTGTGTTCTGTCGTAGATGCTTATGGAACAAAAGGTACGGTAACGGGGAATTCGAAAGTTGTCGTAGTAGATGGTTATGAAGCACTACAGAAATATCCTGTTGTGCAGGATGCTCAGACATTTAACTCGCAACCGGCAAATAATTTTGGAAGTGCAGAACAAATTGAATTAAAAGGGATTCCTTCCAATAGGAAAGATTTGTATTTTACTTTTGAATTGCCGGAAATAGAACTTGCTGACAAAGAAAGGCTTAAGTTGGGATTATGGCTCAATTCAAAGAAACGATTGGATGAACCAGGTAGTAAGGTTATGCTTGTACTTGATAAATTTGATACGGATTGGGTTGAAACGGAACTGACATGGCAGTCTCGTCCGGCAGATGCGATAATGCAATCTATTGATACAATCGCGATAACAAATGATACTCCTGTTGATGGCTTTATTTATTTTGATATAACACCATTAGCAGAGGATGGGGGGGGGAATTTGAATTGTAAGGTTTCTTTTTTAGATGGTGAGGAAGCAGCTTCTTTATATATTGCAACAAAGGAAGATGTCGAACAAGAAAAACATCCTCATATAGCGTTGATGACAGAAGCAGAACGTACGGAAATCTATCCGGTTCAAAAAGGTGATAACGACGTTGTTTTGACTCCTACCATTGTTTCTGCTTTGTTAAATATACATTCTTCTGGATCGTATGATGAAATAATTATATATAATTCAAACGGTCAAACAATTCGTCGTATGCCATATGCCAGTGTATTAGATCTGTCATTTCTTGCGCGAGGGAGTTATTTTTTAATGTTGATAAAAGATGGTATGCAACAAGTGGTTCAACAAATAGTAAAAAAATAGTCGTGTTATGAAAAAGTTGAGTTTTATTATCGTATGTTTTTTTGTTTGTACTTCAACATTGCAAAGTTTTGCGGAAACACGAACAATAACAGGACAAGTGGTTGATGAAGAGGATATGGCTATAATAGGAGCCACGGTCGTGACATCAGATGGATCAGGTACTATTACCGATCTTGATGGCAATTTTAGTTTGAATATTTCGGAAGCGACAAAAACTATTGAGGTGTCGTATATGGGCTATAAAAGCCAAACTTTGAAAGTCGGAGACAAAACTGTGTTTTTCGTGAGGTTGGAAGCGGATGTCCATACATTGCAGGAAGTTGTTGCAGTGGGATATGGAACGCAGAAAAAAATTAATTTGACGGGTTCTATAGAAAATGTGGATATGCGTACATTGGAGAATAGGGCTTTGACTAATGCGAGTATGGCTTTGCAAGGTCAAGTATCTGGTGTTATGGTTGTTCAAGGATCTGGACAAGCAGGTGGCGACCAAGCTCAAATACGTATACGAGGCATATCTTCTATGGAAAATAACAATAGCCCATTAGTAATAATTGATGGAATGGAAGGGGATATTAATGATGTGGACCCAAAAGATATTGAGTCAATGACAGTTATGAAGGATGCTTCGTCAGCAGCTATTTATGGAAATAAGGCAGCCTCCGGTGTTGTCTTAATTACAACAAAACGAGGTAGGGGAGATGTGTTTCAAGTTGACTATTCATTTATGCAATCCTTACAAGAACCAACTCGGTTGCCTGAGATTGTAAATGCAAAAGAATACATCACATTATGGAATGAAGCTAATATAAATGATGGTACGGTACCGCGTTATGATTTGGACAAGGAATTTGCTGCTTATGATGAAGGGACGAAGGCATCGATAAATTGGTATGATGTATATTTTAAAAGGGCACCGATGCAAAAACATCATATCAATATTATGTTGAGTTCAGGAAATTTGAATACTTCAACATCTTTCAGCTATTTGAAGCAAGATGGTATGTTGTATGGGACAGGTTATAACAA
Source organism: uncultured Bacteroidales bacterium (assembly GCA_949282265.1). Classification (GTDB taxonomy): domain Bacteria; phylum Bacteroidota; class Bacteroidia; order Bacteroidales; family Paludibacteraceae; genus CALUNA01. Next base: position 48,772 of record CASDOZ010000004.1, read on the forward strand.
ATTTAATTATCGTACGAATATAGGTGCAATGACAAAAAATAAGAAAATCAAGTTAGACATGCATATTTCTGGTTATCGTGACAATACGGAAGACAATACGAGTGCCAGTCAATATGTATTGAATAAAGTGAACAGTTCCCCTCCTTTTGCACCGTATGTGACGGAAGCATCTGATCCGTCAAATCCATTCACATACATAAAAAAGGAAACTGCAGATGGGGTTATATATAGTGGATATGCAAATTATATAGGATATAAAGAATTGGGAGGCGGCAAAAATACGATAAAAAACCGAATTAATAATAATTATATTCTGACTTATGAGCCGATTAAGGGATTGAGTATAGAAGCTAGATATGGATTTTATTTCTTATCTAACAGTATGAGTAATTTTTTGCCGGTTACAACTTTACAGAGTGATATTAATAGTGAAGCAGGGGGGGCATTATCATCTTCCCGTGCCGAATTGACAGAAAGTAGGACGGAAACTTTCTTTCAGAATTTCCAAGCAGTCGCTAAATTTGAGAAGACATTTGCAGAATCCCATAAATTGAATCTTTTGGCAGGAACGTCACTGGAAGACCAGTCGACAGCTTTGATATCGACAAAAGTAACAAATTTTGTAACCAATGTGGGTGTTTTGGATTTTGGCGAAGATCCTGTTAATCCGACAGGAACCATATCAGAACGTCGTTCGTTATCATTCTTTGGCCGGCTTAATTATAATTATAAGGAACGGTATTTAGTAGAAGCGAACTTACGTTATGATGGTTCTTCCCGATTCTTGAAAGGGCATCGTTGGGGAGCATTTCCATCTTTCTCTATTGGTTGGCGCACATCTCAGGAGGATTTTTTTGCTCCCCTTTTGCCAGTCGTATCTAATTTGAAAATACGTGCGTCATATGGTTTATTGGGTAATGAAAACATTTATACGTATTATGCAGGCTATAATCAATTAAAGAGCGATGTTAGTTATTCATTTGAAGATAAGGTATATAATGCTATTCGTTTGTATTCATTTGCAGATAAAAATACAACATGGGAAAAAACAGAACAAGCTAATCTTGGATTAGATATGAGTTTGTTTTCCAGATTAAATCTTACGTTTGATGTCTATCGAAAACGGACCTATGATATATTAGCCAGAGTTCAGGTTACGAATATTATTGGTACGGATGTATTGCCATATCAAAATATTGGAGAAATGTTAAATGAGGGTTGGGAGTTGAGTTTGAATTATAATGATAATTTTTGGAATGATTTTCAAATATATGCGAATATGAATATTTCCGGACAGCGTAATGAATTGTTGAGTTTGAAAAACACTTCCCAAGATTATGTGTTCAATTCTGTTTCGAGTTCTTTTTTTGAGGGCTATAATATGATTATTACCAAAGTGGGGGAATCTTATGGATCTTATTATGGTTATGAGGTAGAGCGTATATTCCAAGTGGATGATTTTACGTGGCAGAATAATAGCGACCCAACTATCAGTCATGCAAACCGCGAGTATGTCCTGAAACCGGGAATAGCGACCCAATCGGAAAATCCACGACCGGGTGATCTGAAATTTAAAGATTTGACTCCGGATGGAATTATCAATGACAAAGACCGTACAATTATAGGTAAACAACTACCGGATTTGATGTATTCTTTCAATGTGGGTCTTAGTTGGAAAGGAATTGATGTTTCATGTTTCTTTCAAGGCGTTATGGGAGGTGATGTTTATACAGGAGGATATCTGGTATCGCCATTTTATAATAGTGCTCCATTGTTAAAATCATATTTGACGGATCGTTGGACTTATGAAAATCCAAGTACGGAATATCAAAGGGTTTACATAGACAAAACCAAACAAAAAATTGTGTCAGATTATTATGTACAAGATGCATCATATTTGCGTCTTAAAAACATAGAATTGGGTTATACTTTCCCTAAAAAGTGGATGGAAAAAGTGAGGCTTACAAAATTAAAGATATATGGAAGCGTGCAAAATGCTTTTTTATGGAGTAAAGCAAAATCTTTTGACCCGGAAAAACTTGGTAATGTGGTTAGTTCTGATTTCCACCCGCAAGCGCGTATATATTCAATTGGACTTAATGTTGTATTTTAAAAATTGGTCAATATGAAAAAGTTGGTTTATATTACAGCAATAATGATATCTTGTGTGTCTTGTGAAGATTTTCTGGATCTTCAACCTAAAGACAGTTTGACACCTGAAAATTATTACAATACGGCATCGGAAGTAGAGAAGGCTTTGAATGGGGTGTACCATGTTTTGATTTTACAAGGTGGTGCGGATTTTATTTTGAACGCAGAAGTAATGACAGATAATTGTGTTTATAGTTCGGCGAGTGGTTCAGAATGGTTGGCCTTTACAAAAGGGACATTAAATCCGAGTACATCATACGTTGCGACCAAGTGGGAAAATAATTACAAAGGTATAGCTCGTGCAAATCTTGTTATTGAAAATTTGAATCATAAAGAATCCATGATTATTTCTGAAAGTGATCGTCAACGTTTTCTTGGTGAAGCCCATTTTCTACGTGCATATTTTTATGCAGACTTGCTTAATTTCTATGGTGGCGTTCCAATTGTTATGTCAACATTGGACAATATAAAAGATTATAATTTGCCAAGATCCGCACCCGAATTGGTGTTGGATACCATATTGTATGATGTGAATATAGCCATTGAGAATTTGAAAGAAGAAGCACCTGCCAATAATCTTGGGCGAGCTACTAAAGGGGCGGCATTATTTTTAAAAGCAAGAGTTTTGTTGTTTAATGAACGGTATATGGAATCATATACCGCATTACAAACTTTAAATCAATTGGAAATATATGAATTGTTACCTAATTATGCAGACATCTTTGCTCCTGACAATGAAAATAATCAAGAAGTGATTTTCGATATCCAATATGCAGATGCAAATAATACATACTCATCATATCCATTTTATTCGTATATAAAAGAATGGAGTGGAGGATATGTTCCAACTGTTTCATTGGCAGAGGATTTTTATGATTTACGAGGTGGTAAGGTTGAATTTCCGCCTAAAAAATTTGGAGATTTCTTCAAAAATAGGGATAAGCGTATGTCAGTAACATTGACACTTCCTTTGGATAATTGGGGAGATGGTATTTATATTCCAAAAAGTTCGGATAAGAAATACTATAATTCATGCATGAAAGTGAATAAATATTTTGTATATAGTGATTTGACCAACTCAAATAAGCGTTCTACATTGAATATTATTCTTTTCCGTTATGCAGATGCCAAATTGATGCAGGCTGAATGTATTATAGAAGATGATAATTTGTTTGCCGATAAAAAACGCGAGGCCATTACGCTATTGGATGAAGTAAGGAACCGCGCAGGGCTTCCTGCTATAGAACAGGTTATCGCAAATCCTTCACGTGAAGAATTACGGGAAATATTGCGTAGGGAGCGTCGGTGCGAATTGGCATTTGAAAATTCGCGATTGAATGATATTCGTCGTTGGAAGATAGCGGAAGAAGTAATGTGTGCGGATGCGTTGGGATATGATCCGGAAGCCTATGAGGCTGGTACATGGGAAACATATCCGATAGAGACCAATCGTTTGTTTTTACCGCATCAATATTTGTGGCCGATTCCCCAATCAGAAATGGATGCCAATACTGGTATTGATACAAATAATCCAGGATATTGACTAGTATCATATAAAATAATGTTTAACTTTAAATTATGGTCTTATGAAAACAAGTTATTTTTTAGCAGCAGGTTTGGCTATGCTAATTAGTGTTGGTGCAGTTGCGCAAACTCCAAAAGACACGTTGAAGACATGTTATGATAATTTTTTAGAGTATCAAGTACAAGGAGCTAATAATGAGAATGCCGGCTATATGCGTTTGGCATTGAAATCAGGTTACTTTCGTTACGGTTTAGTAGCTTTTGATATGTCTAAAATGTCATCTATCAGAGATAAGGTGGAACTTGCTTTGTATGTGTATAGTTCGACATCTGATGATTTCTTTAAGGGTACTGTTCAGGATACTTATCCAATAGGTGTTTATGGTTTGAAACGCAATCCGACTTTACCTACTTCATATGGTAGATTTGTTGGAACCTCAACAGATGATCCTGCCGGCGACGGGTTTAGTATAATAGGATCATATCCTAAAAAATTGGCAGAAGAGGATGCTGATTTTCTGGGTGAAGTGGTTGTCCAGAAAGCGGATCAAGATAGTTATGTCAAGGTGGATGTGTCCGATTTTGTTAATAAACACATAAATAGTAATGATACGATATTTTTCTTTTTAACTTCTAATGCAACGGTTGCTGATAAGGTCTCGCTTTACATAAAGACAATGGAGGAAGGCAATAACGTGGCTCCCCGGTTATATTTGTATGATGAGCAGCCAATTGCATTAATGCAAGGAGGACGGGATATCTTTGTTGGGGAAAAAGATTCTGTTTTTGTCTTTTTTCCGGCAACAGCACAGCCTCCATTTTCGATAACTTATACAGAAGGCGATAAACCAGTTCAAGTTAATGGTATTCAATCTATGAAGTATGGTTTTGAAGTCGCTCCTCAAACAGACATTACCTATACCTTGACACATGCAGAGGATGCAAATGGAGAATTAAGTATTAGTGGTTCCGCTTCTTTTGTTATTAAAACGCCAACTGCTGTTATAAGTGGAAAAAATAAAATATATACAGGTTCGTCATCGAGTCTTAAAATTGATTTTCAAGGGATTCCTCCATTTTCATTTTCGATGGAAGATGATAAAGGGAATATTATTTCCCAAACAAACATATTAACAAGCTCATACGTGTTGACTGTATCGCCTGAGAATACATTTACATATACTTTGTTGTCGGCTTCTGATGCTAATAATACTAATATAGTTACAAGTGGGGATGCACAAATTGTTGTTATGGATATTCCAGAACCAATGTTAGGTGAAAACTCTGATCAATGGAGCATTGTGTATGGTGAAGAATTTGGAGCAGCCGAACTACAATCGACTGATTGGTCCATAACAAAAGGACAACCGGAAGTTGAAGATGATGAATTACGGTTGTATATTACTAATGATGGAACGACAAATGTCGCTGCGCAAGTAAAATATGCGCATGTTTTACCGACGAATACTGATTTGTATTTGGAAACAAAAATAAAACCGATAAATGCATCAGGTGTTAGCAGCACAATGTTTACACAAACTTATGATGCATCGCTAAGTTCAATGTACAAGAATCGATATGGGATGACTTTTCCTGAGATACGTTATGTTGGAGATAAGTTATATAACTTGTACTATGCTTTGGATGATTGGAAAACCAATTATTATATTAAGGATATAGATCCCGATTTAGACTATTATAGTGTAAAAGATTCTTTGTTAGCTCAAACAATTGATGGCTATGCTGTCTTTGGGGTTGAAATTCGAAAGCAGGAAATAATTTATTATTTAAATGGAATTGAGGTTAAACGTGCCAGCAATATGTATGGCTATAATTCAGGTACGAAGTTTATTGATGCATTGACCGCTATAGGATCTGCATATCAGGACGTTGCCCAGAATGCCTATGGGTATTATGAACAAGAAGACTGGAATTTTCTTGGGGGATATACGGGAGATCAAATGGCTTATATAATGGGGGTAACCATAGATAACACCTTGTTTGATGAAAATGCTGTCGGGCAGTATGCGGCGGTTGATTATTTTCGTATATATAAGCTGAAATCAGAAATTAATACGACTCCTGAAGTGGATATTGTTTTTGATGATGATTTGCATTTGGAAATTAGCGGCGATGCCGTTAAGGATAATGGGGTTATCGCTGTTAATGAGGGTAGTGCAAAATTTGATTTGGGAAAGAATTTTGATGTTGGACAAGATGCATGTTATTATTTTTCGACTATAGTAAATAAAGATGAGGATGGTGAGTTTACTATTTCACTTTGTGATGCAGCTAATGAGATTTTAGCAGGATCAGTAATTGATAATTACAATCAACTGAAAACAGGATTTGGCAGTAACAAACTGTATTATGCTTCTACGGTAAGTGCAGAGCCAGTTGGCAAAAAAAATACTTATTACAAGAATAACGAGGTTTATTTATTGGTCGGACGTATTGAAACATCTGCAGAATCCGATGATTATATGAGTCTTTCATTATTCCCGATAATGGATGAAATATCGGAACCCTACTTTTATCCAAATATATCAGGAGATTATGGCCATACGAGCCTTAATAATGGTTGGGATTTGAATTATAAGTATGAAATAGGCACAGGGACGATTTCAAAGATTCAACTCGAAAGTAAACGTGCTACAACTTTTGTACAAAAATATTTGTTAGGAACCAGTTTCAAGAGTGTTTTACCTAAGGAAAGCTTCGTGACTTTTGCTCCGCAGATGTATTATATAGCTAAGGGTGAAAACATTGATATTGAAATTTTATTGAAGGGAGAAGCTCCATGGACAATAACTTATACAGATGGTAGTGAAATATATACGATAAAAGATATTACGACGCCAACGTTTAAATTAGCTGTAGCCCCGGAGCAAACTACACATTATGAGTTATTGTCGCTTGTTGATGGAAATGGGAACGATGGAATCGCTTTTGGAGAACTTACAGTGAAAGTTAAATCAGAAGATGCCGTTAGTTTATATCCATACTATGATTCGTTTGTTCGTGCGGATCAGCCAAATGTAACATACGCAAATGAAATTACGGGAGAAGTGAAGCAAGATGCCGTATATCATAGGGATGCTTATTTGAGCTTTGATATTTCTGAGTATGACACGACTGATTCTATCGATGTAGCTTCTTTGTCATTGTTCTTTTTGTCGAATGATAAAGGTGCTGAGGCCGGATTGAGTTTATATTCCGTTGAAGATGGCATGCCTGGCGATATTATTGATTTGTGTTGGGCGAATCGGCCAGATGATGTGAACATGAAATTCTTAAGTGAAATAACTGTCCAGAATCCCGGATTTTATGGAGTAAGAGGTAATTGGGATGTCGCAAAATTTATTAATGAAAAATTGCGCAGTGGGGCAGGAACAGTAGATTTTTGCATAAAATTGACCAGTGGTAATACCAGTGCTTTGCTGAAGTGGCGTCAATATGCTCCGGATTCTTTAGAGCTGGCTTCTCAATTTCCAATGTTGGAGTTGGATCCATATCATGAGCCTACCGCTATCAGTTCAGTTATAAGAGATAGAGACATTGTCGGAATTAGCCCTAATCCGGTAATGGATGGATATTTCGATATTAATTCGACAGGGCAGTTGATTGGTAATTTTACTGTACGTGTATATTCGATTAGTGGAGAATTGATTTCTATACCAGAAGTAAATCATTGTCGAGTTCAAATAGGTAATATGCCGAAAGGTATTTATATGGTGGAAATCAAGGACGAAATTATGCGATATTATGCAAAATTGATAGTTCAGTAGTTGGTTGTGTTGTTTTTTTAATGGGAATGATACAGGGTTGCACGATGATTATTTCCATTGTGCAATTCTGTAACATTTCTGGGTTTATATACGAGATATGATAAATATAAGATATTTTTTATTGTCTGTTGGTCTGGTTGGTTATCTAACTCTGAATGGGCAGCCTTTATTGCCTAATGCAGAGGATTACGAATTGGTCTTTCAAGATGAGTTTTCAGGAACGGAACTGGACTGGACGATATGGGAAAGTGCAGAGGAGATTTCCACTTCATCCAGTGGTGAGACTGTTGGCAGATGGGCAGAAAACGCTATTGTGGAAGACGGCCAACTAAAATTGGTAGTTAAGAAAGCAAATAGGGCAGATAGTGAATGGACTGCTGGCTTTGTTTGGTTGCGCCAAACGTTCGGGCCGAATACCTATTATGAAGCTCGTTTCAAATGTACAGATGCTCCTGGGGTCAATAATGCTTTTTGGACGGCTTGTAAAACGACTATGGATATGGATTCTAAGGATTATCGTAACAGGTATGAAATAGATGTTGTGGAGGCAAAGCGTTTAAATGGGCAGGATGCATTAACCGGACATTTGGCTTGGCACGATTGGAAGACATATTCATATACGGATGGGGTTGATATTGCTCAAGGCATAGTAAAAACTTACCCAACTATTGATTATCAGACATGGGGCTTATGGGTAGGTGAGAATACGATGATTATTTATTGTGATGGCGTGGAGCAATGGCGTGGAACAACGCATGACAAATATCCAAATCAGTGGAAAACTGGAATAGGGAAGTTACCGCAATGGTATTCTCAAGAAGAAAAACGTGCTTATGGAAAATATGGACAGGATGATTGGTCATATATGGGGGGCATGAATGGAGATGATATGAATTTGTGTTTGAGTACTATGCCTTGGTCGGCTGGAAATTCTACTCTTACGGACAAAGCGCACAATACTTCAATGGATATTGACTATGTGCGTGTGTATAAATTAAAGCGGGATTTGTCTGAGAATGTTGTACAACAACAGGAATATATCGGTGTCGATACAAAAGTAGAGATACAATCTCCTTGGGATTTTGATGTATCCCATAATTATTATTTTAGTGTTTTGCTTGAACGAGCGGATAGAGAAAATAGTGCAGTTTCATTATATGATTCTGGAGGAGGGTTATTTGCAAGGTTGACGATTGCGGAGAATGGGAATTTGATATTGTCAAATAATATTGGCGCTGTGGCAACAACAGAAACTGCATACCCTGCAGCTATATCTGAATATTCTTATGTAGAACAAAACAAGAAGTTTTTATTAGTTGGCCGTATAACGGCTTCAGTTTCCGAAAAGGATATCCTCAGTTTTAGCCTTTTTGAGTTAGGACATGATATTCCTAAACGAGAACCTTTTTTGTATAGGAATATTGATGATTCCGGTAATACTTCGATAACGAATGAATGGATGATTAATATAAAATCTGATTTTTCAGGAGTTGTTGATTATTTGGATTTTGTAGGGGCAAAGACTTCTTTCTCAGATTTATTGATTGCAAATAATTATTGGGCGGTTGTTGCTCCTTATGCAGATAATCCGACTGCTTTTTTGTATGGGGAAGATAAGTCGAATACAAGCAAGCGTATATACATACAAACGACAGGGGATTTGCCTTTTCAAGTTGTGTATTCAGATGGTGTGGAACAAAAAAAAATCGTAGTAGATTCCCAGCCTTTTTCAGTACAAGTGAAACCGGGTATAACAACAACTTACCAATTGGTAAGCGCTTGCGATGCAGAGGGCAACGAGGCCATTATCGGTGGAAATGCTGTGTTTTATGTTCGGGATGATGATGAATATCAAGTATTTCTGCCAGTATATGACACATATACGATAGCTGATTTGAATGAGAATCATGCGACGGAAGCGGATATATGGGTAAGTAATGATTTGACGAACTATCGGGTGGGATATTTCTCTTTTGAGATAATGGATGGGGCTGAAATAACGTCTGATGCCTGTTTGAATGTTTATTTGACCTCGAAGGCACCAGCCGATGCCTGTAAAATTGCGTTATATGTTAGTGATATAGCGATAAATGACCGAACGGATTGGAATAATATCCCTGATGATTGGGAGCTGTTAATGTATAAAACATTAGGGACTACGTCAGGATATTATATGAATTTTGATATTTCAGAATGTTATAATCGTTATGTTAAAGGACATAAGAGGAACTTGACTTTTAAAATTGTTGCAATAGGAGCAGATGGAAATGTGAGTATTAAGTTGAAACCGGGACATAATATAACTACAAGTGTGCCGACTATGTTATATGTAAAAAAGCAAGGGGGTAGTAGTTTGGGCGGATCTTTGTTGTTTGATGCCATTTCACATAATTATGATAATGTCAGTCGGATTTTGACTGTTGCCGCAATGGATGAGATTGATAGTTTGGCGCTTATGGATTTAAATGGACGAATTGTGGCAACTTCGAATGTAAATATGATATATGTACCGGTTGGATGTAATGGCTTGTTTTTGTTGAAGATTAATACCAAAGGAAAAGAACAATACCAGAAAATCATGTTACACTAAAACCCCAATGAGTATGAAAAAGAGTGTTTTTATTTCGATTATGTGGTTTGCCATTTTCAATGTGGCAGCTACTTCAATTACCTTGCAACCTGATAGTAGTGGATTTATTAAACAGCAGGGTAATACGAGTGTTTGGACGCAACAAAATGCGGAAGTTAAAACTATGGCCAATTATTGCAGGGAAATGGTTTTGGATTTTAGTTTGGAAGATTTGGATTTTACTCCACAGAGTGCATTGCTACGAATATTTTGTTCAAGTGTAGACCAGGAGGGTGGATTTATTATTAATGCTTTCGGTATAGAACAGTCAGTGTTTGAATTACCTTATCAAACGGTGAAAGAACTCCCATCGCATGCTGGTATTGCAATTGATAAGAATACGGAATCGCTGGTTAACCAATGGATAGAAATCGATGTTTCCGAATTTATAGGAATGTTGGATTTGACGGCAACAACACAAATTGCATTTCGGGTTGAAATCGTGTCGGTAGGCAATACAGCTTTAATGAAGTTCAATACACATAAGGCCACAATAAACCGGCCGGAACTTTTATTATCAGAAACGCCTCCAGAGGACATAAGGGAATTAGCATATTGTGGTATTAAAAGTATTGTTGCTTCCAATTCTTCGGAAAGGGGTGCAGTTGAATATGCCTTTAATGGTGCCGGCGTGTTGCCGGGTATGGTACATACAAATAAGGCATATGATAACGCATGGATAACTGATCTGCCAAAAGAATCAGAATTGAATAGTGGCTTGCATTGGATTAATGTGGAATTGAACCGTCCTGTAAATCTTTCAAAAATGCATATTTGGAATCTTAGCTGGCTATATGGGGCTAACCAGGATGATTTTTCCAATAGGGGAGTAAAGGACATGGAAATATATGTATCAAATTCTGACGAGGATTTATCTAATGTTGCATATTCGGATGAGCGTTGGGCAAAACAGTCAGATGTTCAACTTACACGCAATGAAGGATCTCCAGATCAATACTCATATCAAGAAATTGATTTTGAAGTGGAGCCTAAAGGTGTACGTTGGATAGGTTTCCATATATTGTCGAATTACAGCGATGACCATTATACAGGAATTGGTGAGATTAAGTTGTTTGAACGTGTTGAGGTTTCTGGTGATATATCTACGGATGGACAAATACCATTATCTGATAAAATTAATATATATGCAATAAACCATAAATTGTATTGTAATCGATTGGAAATAAACTTGCCGGTTATAGTTTATAGTGTTTTAGGTGAGGTAGTGTGCCGTACAAATGCGGATGATTTGTCTTCTGGAATAATATTACCTCCAGGGATATATGTGCTGAGGATAGGTGATCATACGCAAAAAGTATGTAACTAAAACTAATATCATGACATGATGAAGGGGAAAAATGGTTGGTTGGGAGATGTTTATTTTTCTCTTCATCATGTTTCTTAATATACGAATTATAGTTAAAATTGAAGTGCTGATGCGGAGATGTAGAATTTTATTGTACATGTTGTGCTTATCAAGTGTATTACCGGCGCAACAAACACTATTGTTGGATGGTGTCTGGAGCTTTAAACCTTATGCATCAGATAGTTGCTTCAATGTTTCGGAGTCCAGTCTTATGACAGATTGGTCGCCAATGATAGTCCCAGGCAGTTGGAATACGGAAAATATGTATTTTTCGTATGTAGGTAAAGCATGTTATTATACGACTTTTGAGTTGCCGGACAATTGGAATTTGCCATGTTCAATTTTACGTTTTAATGCTGTATATGAATCCGCGGAAGTATATTTGAATGGGTTTCGATTAGGGAGACATAAAGGAGGTTATACGCCTTTTGAATTTGATGTGAGCCGTTATTTGAGAAAATGTAATGAAATCGTCGTATTGGTTGATAATACATATAAAAGAGGGGCATGGTGGCCATGGAGAGGCATTAGCAGATCGGTTGAGCTGTTTAATATGATGCCTAATCGGATATTGTATCAGCATTGTACCAATATGATAGATTTTGATTTGGGTCAAATAGCACTAAATATAAATTATGCAATATGTCATGGAGTAGATGCAACATTTGGATTGTCGTATCAGCTAAAAGATGCCGCCGGGGATGTGATTTTTCAAGGTGATACGGTGGGAATTTTTGTTTCATGTCTTGGTGATACTATCAATTTGCGGCAGTCTTTTAAAATACCTATAGAGAAAGTTCGTTTGTGGCATTTTGACAGTCCTGTATGTTATCAGCTTGTAAGCACATTATCAACTTCTGGCTTTCCGGAGCACGTTGTTTCTGATAAAATTGGTTTTCGGCGTGTGGAGATTAAGGATGCCCAACTGTTTCTTAATGGAGAGGCTATACGGGTGAATGGTCTAAATCGTATACATGACCATCGGGCTTATGGCAATACAGAACCAATCAGTTTATTGCGGAAGGATATATTGAATATGAAGTCTGTTGGTGGTGTCATGGCTCGTATAATGCATGCTCCATGTGCCCCGGAGTTGCTGGACCTTTGTGACGAATTGGGATTAATGTTAATACCGGAAATTCCTGTTTGGGGGAAGGCTGATCCTAATGCTGTACCGGATAATCCTGTTACAAAACAGTGGCTGCATGAAATGATTGTTCGTGATTACAATCATCCGTGCATTATCGGCTGGAGTGTGGGTAATGAATTGGCCATGAATATCCAGGACTGGCGTATGCTCTCTATGACGAAAGAGCAGCAACAATATGTTTGCTCTATGGCTGATTATATCCGGGATAATTTGGATTCGACTCGCATGCTTACCTATGCCAGCTTTACTGCTTTTAGGGATAGTAGTACTGTGGATAATGAACCAGCCTCCTTTTTAGATATTGTTTCTGTGAATTGTTATGGGGTTGCAGATAAGCAGTTAGAAGCAGTCCATCAAAAATGGCCAAATAAAGCCTTGTTTGTTTCTGAATATGGAAAAGAGCAAATAGGTGAATCATTAGATGCAACTTTGTCCGATGCCCTTGTCAATACATACGATTCAATAGCCGCATTGCCTTATGTCGTAGGAACTTCATTATGGTCATATAATGATTATAGGAGTGACTATGTTGGTTCTAATAGTTCACAAAGCAGAAGCTGGGGTATAGTTAATGAATGGCGGCAAAAGAAACAGGCATTTGCTGATTTACAAAAAATGTATGCACCTGTTGCTGGAGTTGAGCTTTTCAATAATAGTGATAGTATTAAAATAAGGATAAAACCAAGACCAAAGGGTGGGTTACCAAATTATATATTGAGAGGTTATTATTTGACATTAGATCTATTTGACTGGCAGGGTGTTGTTATTGCTTGTATACAATTTTGTTGCCAACTATTGAACCAGGAGACGATACCATTGAGTTTGGCAGGATATTAAGAAAGAAATATAAAAGGTGCGAGGTAGCTTTGCATTCTTCTCAGCATATAGTTATGTATAGAACACATATTGACTATTGTTTGCCTTCAGCTCCTCATGTAGTCAATGTCGAGAGTGCAGGGGATGGATTTCGTATTTTCTTTGATAAGCACTATAATACGGATCAGTACATTGTGTCTTATGACTCTATTGAATCTATAGTTTATTCAGACTATTATTATACTTCGGATTCTTTTGGTAAAGGGATCGGAGAAATAAGTGTGGTCGCTATAAAATCATTAGGAAAAAGTCGTCCGGTACGGATAAGTTTGAAAAATGATACTTCTATACTATTGCCACCCATGTTGTGGGCTGCTGAAGTTGTTGGAACCGATGTGGTCATTGGTTATGAAACTCGAAAAGCCGATGTGGGATATTCTATTGTATGCGAAAGTAAATCAGATAAAAGAAGATTTGATTTTCCAGCAGTGCACGCGGGCTCATATCGTATAAAAGATTTACTTCCAGGACAATGTTATGAAATAAAAATTTCTCGTAATGCACATGAAAAACAAAGCTCATGGAGTCGTGGTATTAATATTACTATTCCATGCCGCCAATAATATAAAACTAATGAAGAGGGTGTTATTATTCGTTATAGCCTATATGTGGTTATATTTCTGTTCTGTTTCATGCATTCCAACATGTACACAATTGGATTCGCCGAATGCGGTATGTTCTGTTTCATTGCTACCTGCAGATTCTTGCCTGCTCCTTAATGTTGCAAAAGAAGGTGTAAATGTAGCAGAAATAACTGTTGGGATGAAAACTAATAAATATATAGAGCGTTTTAGTCAGATAAGAATATCAGCAACAAATAGTAATTCTAGTTATAATGAATATGAAATATATTCTGATTTATCCGCTTTATTCTTGCAGTGCCGTTTGTATGATGATGCGATCGCTTTTCGCTATATTGACAATGTCAACGCAAATTTGCACATATTGGACGAATTGACTACCTGGACATTACCGGAAGCAACAAAAGTATGGTATTTTGAACGTGAAAATCATTGGAAGCTGAAATCGTATGCAGGGCTATGGAGTTTCTGCGATATTTCCCAATTTGATACAATATCTTCTGGATCTAATATACAGGGAACACCGTTAATATTAGAGTATAAATTTGGCTTTAAGGGGTTTGTTTCAGAGAGTAATTTGTTGAATTATAGTGGGATGAGGTTGGAGGCATTTGGTGGTAATGCAATAAAAGTGAATTTTACAGAAGGAGCTGATGGCTTTGTGGTTAGAGGGAAGTGTATAACACCTTGGCGCGTATTATATATAGGAAATAATTTGGAGCAATTGGTTAACCAGGAAATTATCTGTGATTTGGCTTCAAAACCTGATAGCTTGTTGTTTCCTGATTTGAATTATATCCAACCTGGTAAATCGGTTTGGCGTTGGTTTCCACAAGGTACAGGAGAATTTTCGGAAGAATTGTCGTATGTTGATTATGCAGCAAAATTGAATTTTGCATATACGACCATAGATGAAGGTTGGGAATTGTGGCCATCGTCTTGGGAAAAAATGGAGCAATTGGTTGATTATGCGAAAGAAAAGAATGTGAAAGTCATAGTTTGGAAAACATCCAAGGAACTTAATGATTCGACCAATAATTATAGTAAAATGCGTTTGTTTTTGGAGCGTTTGCATGATATTGGGGTTGCCGGTATCAAGGTAGATTTTATGGATAGCGAAGATTATGCGACTATTGGCTTTGATATTCGGCTTCTGGAGGAATGTGCCAGACGGAAATTGATTGTAAATTTTCATGGCTGCCAAGCACCTGCTGGTGAAGCATATACCTATCCGAATGAATTGACAAGAGAAGGGATCAGAGGCATGGAGTTGAATAAAATGCAGGAAGGATATATTCCTGCTTGCCATAATGCAGCATTGCCGTTTACTCGTTTTGTGATCGGACATGGTGATTATACTCCATTGAGTTTTTGTGTGCCAGGATCTACTACTTTTGCGCATCAATTGGCAACATTGGTTTGTTTTGATTCGCCTTTACAAACCATAGCGGAAGATCCAGCATTGTTTTTTACCGATTCGTGTATTATTCATGCATTGGATTATATTCGTGCGGTTCCGACTGTTTGGGATGAAGTTAGGGTACTTCCTGCGAGCGAGATTGGTAAATTGGCAATATTAGCAAAGCGTCGAGGGGAAGATTGGTATATTGGCATTTTGAATGGAGAATGTGTGAAAAAAAATGTCGATATTAATTTATCTGACTTTATACAAGAATCATCAAAGGTTATAGGGTATGTGGATGATTTGACAGCGGAAAAGATACGGCTATCTATGTTTGGGCATAGACCGGCATTAATGGAGCGCAATTTATCTATCCCGTTTCGTATAGAATATGATATTGATAGTTTATCGACTATTTGCTTGGCACCTTCAGGTGGAGCTGTCATTACAATTTTGAAATAATTTACAAAAAATCCTCTGTTTAGAGAATAAACAGAGGATTTTTGTATCATAAGTTTGGTTTTAGCAATTCATTCCGCCGCAGCAGTGGATAACTTGACCTGAAACATACGATGACAAGTCGGATGCGAGGAATAATGCCACTTTTGCAACTTCGTCTGGCGAACCGCCGCGACGCAAAGGAATAGTGTCTGTCCATTTTGCGCGTTGTTCATCGGACAGGGCATGTGTCATTTCCGTTTCAATGAAACCGGGTGCTATGGCATTGGCACGTATGCCACGTGAACCTAATTCTTTTGCGATTGATTTGGCCAATCCTATCATGCCAGCCTTGGAGGCGGAATAGTTGGCTTGTCCGGCGTTGCCGCTGACACCGACAACGGAACTCATGTTGATAATGCTGCCGGATTTCTGGCGTATCATAATCGGCGTGCAGGCATGTATGAAGTTGAATGCGGATTTCAGGTTTACATTAATGACTGCATCCCATTGTGATTCGCTCATGCGCATCATCAAGCCGTCTTTGGTGATTCCTGCGTTGTTTACCAAAATGTCTATGCTTCCGAATTCCTTTTGGATTTCGGTAACGACGGCATGGGTTTCTTCAAAATTGGCCGCATTCGAGGCATAGCCTTTGGCTTTCACTCCGTAGGATGCGATTTCTTTTTCAGTTGCCAAGGCGTTTTCGTCAATGACAAGGTCGGTAAATGCGATATTGCAGCCTTCTGAGGCAAAACGCAATGCCAAAGCCTTACCGATACCGCGAGCTGCACCGGTAATAATAGCAGTTTTTCCTTCAAGTAGTTTCATAAAAACATGTTTTAAATTGAACTTGTATTTTTGTGTGTTGTTGTGCGGTACACACTGTTTATGTTTGGCAAAGTTACTATTTTTTAATGGTATGCTAAAATTTTGTGGAAAAACACGTAACTTTATGCTCGAATTTCAAAATATAGAGAAAGATGAAAATAGGCGATCAAGTTCCCGACATATTGGGCCGGGATGAAAATGGAGTGCTAGTCAGCCGTAGCGACTATGCCGGCAGAAAATGGATATTATACTTTTATCCGAAAGACAATACAAGTGGTTGCACGGCTCAGGCGTGTAGCTTGCGTGACGGCTATGTGGAAATCCGCCGGTTAGGCTATGATGTGGTCGGCGTGAGCATAGACGGTCAGGAGTCGCATCGGAAGTTTATCCGGAAAAACAGTTTGCCTTTCCGTTTGATTGCGGATGAAAGCAAGGAACTTGTCCAGCAGTTCGGTGTATGGGCTGAAAAAAGCATGTACGGCCGGAAGTATATGGGGACGTTGCGTACAACTTTTGTTATAGATGAGAATGGCTTTATAACTCACATTATGGATTCCAAGAATGTCAAGACGGCTACTCATGCTCAACAACTCTTGGCTTTAATTGCTTCCTTGGAGTAGGGGAGGCAGAATTGCTTTCCGGTTTGTTACGTACTTCTGTTTCCCGTCGAGGCTGTTGTTTGGTCATTCTACGGGAGGTTGCAGAATCCGTGGCCATAGGTTCTGTGTTTGTCTGGATGCTGTCCTGTTCTTCCTTTACGGGAAAAATGCCTTGTGGTTTTCGTATGGTGTAATTTGTCATGCTTTGGTTCGATTCAAATCCGAGTCCCCAAATGACAGAAGTGGCACGTGTAATGGTTATCATGCTATCTGAATAGATGCGTTCTGCTTTCTGGTCCCAGAACAATTGTTCTGTTTCAAACATTTCACCTTGCAGGTTAATGGCAACCACATTACCTGTCAGTTCCCATATTTGTGGGTTTTCCAGGAATTTGGCGTAATCGCTTTCGATACTTGCATCCACGTTGAGTTCCGTGTCGAAATTTTCCAATACGATTCCTTTGGGGAAATCCCAATAAGGTTCTTCGGCTTTGTCGTATATCAGCCATTCTTGTGTCGAGATTCGGTAACGTGTTATTCCAGAGTCGGAAATAACGGTTGTCACTTGAGTTGCATCCAAGCGTGGTATAGCAGTTCGGTCTTCAACTGCATCGATAGTTTCTGTTTCTTTTTTACCGTTACATGCAAAAAAAAGAAACATTATGACCATATAACTTATTACGGTCATAATGTTTCTTTTTATATGTAGTTGATGGATTAACGGCATATTGTACTTTGTCCAATCCAACCGCCTACGGTAAACGGTTGTCCATCCTGCAATTCAGGTTGGAAGAATATTTCCTCGGTTGTTGGGAAATATCTTGAATAAGTCGCTATCATTTGATTGGCATCTTCTTCGCAACTTGGATCGACTTGTTTAGCTTTTCTGAATTCATCTACGGCTACCCAGAATACTGTTTTGTTCAGCACCGGATTATCATAGGGTTTTGATTGTGCATACAGCATGCCTATCAACAGGTAAGGTTTTCCTTGGTCTGGATTGTATTCTAACGATTTGCGTGCATGGCTGCGTGCAGCAGAGAAGTTTTTAAGGTCGTTCCCGTATACTTGGGCTATTTTGAAATGTTGTTCTGCTTTTTCCATGTCATCAGTCGACAACTGTATGGATTCTTCGTAATATGCGATAGCTTGTGTGAAGTCATTGCGCAAATAGGCCATTTCTGCGCAACCGTTAGCGGATTCTGATGACGGGGAAATTTTATGTGCTTTTTCAGATGCGGCGAAATAGATTTCCGATTTCGTACAACCTGTACGTTTATAGAATGCAATAATGCGGTTCAAAAATTCCAAATCACTGCTATTGGCAACTTCGTCCTTATATATATTGTCTAAAATTCCACAATCAGCCGCTCCGCTTTGTACAAACAAAGCATCCAAACCGATCTTGATTTGTCCGGCCATTTCGGCATAGCGATTGGTTTCATCTTTGGCAATGACATCCAGATATTCTGTTGCTTTCAAGTAATCATTGATGAATTTTTCTCCATGCTCGGGTCTGACTTTGTAGATATTTGATGACAAAACTACGAATTGCTGCAGGACTCCTACTTCTGATTCAGCTTTCATTCCATTGATAGATTTTTCCAGCCATTGGTAGGCATTTTCTTTGAGGCTATCCTCAGGAAAGTATGTAATGTAGTCCAGTGCTTTCAATCCCAATATCCAGCTTGTAGGGTATTTAGGATCATCGCCAAAATATTTGATACGTTGGTCATACATTTTCATTAGACGTTTTCTGAGTGTATCGCGTTCAGCAGGATCAGTGGTTTGACTCAGTTGCCAGTGCAGAATATTACGCCCCTGAGAATAGATGACTTTGTTGCCGTTTGGGCATTCTTCAAAAGCAGCTAGCCAAGGTTCCACAGCATCTGCAAATTGTTTGTTTTTGGCCGATTCGTTGAATAAACTTATGTTGATAAGGCATTCTTCCGTTATCTCGGGAACAGCTTCAACTTCTTCAACAACATCTTCTTCTGCAATTTCAGTTGTTTGTTCTACTTCGGCTTTTTTGTCTTTTTTGTCTTTCCTGTCGGCTCTTTGTGCCAAACAATTAGTACTCAGGAAAGCAGTACAGATTGTGATTACAAGTAATGTTTTCATAAATTAGTTGTGATTAGAAAGAAACAAATATTTTATGTTATAATTTTCGTTTGAAAAACCAATTCTCATTAATACATGCACTTATGGTGAATTTAAAATAGTCTTCACGCAAAAGGGGAGATGAACTGACTTTCCCATATTCAAAAGTCGTGTTTATGAGCGTGTTGGAATTACGCAATGGAAATCCGACACCGACAGATGCGCCGATATTGTTTGAGAGGAAGTCCTTTTGCACTCCTGTAATATACGAGTTTGATATGTTCAGACCTGCCCGAAACGCCATCCGGTCAATATATTTTTGCCCCATGGGATTATGTCTGTATTCGGCTCCTATGGACACTTTCATCCGGTTTTGCAAACTGTCTGTCTTTCCAAAGTACTGGGCATTATTCCAATTTTGGAAGCTATAGTCAGCAGCAATTACCAAGCGATTGTCGTATGTGTATTGCATTCCAACACCATAGCACATGGGTAAATCGAAACCGTTCGATAATGTACTTGTTGTGTCGTATGTATTGGTTTCTATTTGTAAAAATTCACCGTTTAACTTGGATTTATTTTCAAAAGTTGCGCCAATTACGATATTGTGTTTCTTTGCAAAAGTATGATATGCTTGCAAGCCATATCGGAATCGGAAATCACTCACACTTATGTAATTTCTTTGTAAAACAGAGGTGTATTTACTTGAAGTGAAACTTAAGCTTCTCAAATTCTCTACTTTACCAAACATATAATATGCATTAGCTCCGATTGAAACATGTTTGAATAGTTCAAAAGACAATCCCATATAAACTTGACTGATACCACCTTCTCCATAAAAACTTTGAGTCCAGTATGCGTATGTCGGATTGCCGTTAACATCTACGTCTTTTGTTGGTAAGGAATCTGATTGTGTCATATTGTAACC
Source organism: uncultured Bacteroidales bacterium (assembly GCA_949282265.1). GTDB lineage: Bacteria > Bacteroidota > Bacteroidia > Bacteroidales > Paludibacteraceae > CALUNA01. The sequence goes on from CASDOZ010000004.1 coordinate 69,135, forward strand.
AACCACAGAATAAGGTTGTAAGCCAGCACTAAAACCGATCCATTTTCCAATTGGGAATTGCATGGTAATGTATTCCAGATTTCCGTTGAATGTATTCCGATGTCCATTAGCATCAGCCAAACGTGACGCAAAAACACTCGCTCCTACATCAAACATGAATGTCATGGAATCAACAGCTGTATATGATGCTGGATTTACAGAATTAATGCTTTTGTTTGACCTTGTCGCAATGGATACGCCTCCCATAGCCCTTTGTTCTCCATTTGTGTTGTTACCGATATCTCCATATCCGAAACGTGTGTATGGGGAATTCGTGTTATTTTGCGAATTTGCATATTGGTAAACAGTACACGCCAACAAAAACAGCAACGTTATTTTAATCTTGTACATTATATTCCAATATTCGGTTTAGGCCGATTAGTACTAAAAATATTTCTACAAAAGTCGTAATTTTTAGCCGATTATGAAAGTAATAAAGGTTTCCTCCTGTTAAAAAAGTCAAAACATTTGAATGTGAACGGCATAGATGTTTGTAATATCCCTCTATTTCGAATATTATTCCATTCATAACGCCATTTGCAATGGCCTCTTCCGTATCTTGTCCAATTAGTCCATAATCAGGATGTTCTTTGATATTGACCAACGGAAGTCGTTGAGTGTAGGCATGTAATGCATTTAGGCGCATTTTTACACCTGGGGCAATATTCCCACCTACATATTGGTTTTGTGCATTAACCAAATCGTATGTGATCGCAGAGCCGATATCAATAATGAGCAGATTTCTGTTGGGGTATAAAAAATTTGCACCGACAGCGGCAGCTAATCTGTCATTCCCAAGTGTATTAGGGGTTTTGTACAGATTTTCGATAGGTAGTTTTACCGTGTGGTCTAACCAAATGAATGTTTTGACGCAGCTTTTGATATAATTGACCAGTGATGTATCTGTTTCGATGACGGATGACAGAATGCAATGTCTTATGGCATAAGTTTGGAACAAGTCCGACAAGTCTTCCTTTACGAAATTTTTATATAATTTGTCGCATACCAGTTTGCCGTTGTCGAAGATTCCGAGTTTGGTGCACGAATTTCCCTGATCAATACATAAATTCATGTTTACAATATCATTTTTTCGATTGGAACAACCAATATGCCTTCTGCTCCTAACGATTTCAATTTCCCGATGACTTCCCAAAAACGTTGTTCTTCTATAACTGCATGTAAAGAACTCCAGCCATCCTTTGCCAACGGTATGATGGATGGACTGCGCATTCCTGGCAAAACTTCAATAATTTGTTGCAAATTCGCAGTCGGAACGTTCATCAGCACATATTTTTTGCTTTCGGCTAATTGCACGGCGTTGAACCGGAACAACAGTTCGTCCAATATGTTTTTCTTGTTATTTGGGAGTCCTGGATGTGCTATCAATACAGCTTCTGACTGCATTATGACTTCGACTTCTTTCAGTTGGTTTGTGACCAATGTGCTGCCGGAACTGACAATATCGAAGATGGCGTCTGACAAACCAATGCCGGGTGATATTTCGACTGAGCCAGTAATAATGTGTATGTCGGCTTGGATATTATTGGCTTGCAGAAAATCGGACAGGATTTTTGGGTAGGAAGTAGCGATGGTTTTCCCGTTAAACCAGCTTAATCCAGTATAATTTTCAGATTTCGGAATAGCCAATGACAAGCGGCATTTGCTGAAACCTAATTTTTTGATGACTTCGGCAGGCTGTCCTTTTTCCATGAATTCATTTTCTCCTACGATGCCGATATCGGCGACTCCGTTAGCCACGGATGGCGGAATGTCATCATCACGTAAAAACAATATTTCAGCAGGGAAATTACGTGCCGCGACTAAAAGCAAACGGTTGCCTTTGTCTAATTTAATGCCTGATTCGGTGAGCAAGGCCATCGTTTCATCATAAAGCCTTCCTTTGGTTTGTACTGCAATACGTAGCATGTGGTTATTCCGTTGAAATTTCGCCGCAAAGGTAAGATTTTTTTTCGTTAGTCGGGCAGGTGGTGATAACAAAAAAGTGCTGTATAACAAGTTTCTGAGAGTATTTTGTTTTGGAATATCGCTCGAAGTAATGTAGTAGGAATCAGATGCGAGAAATGAATATAACTTGTATTTTATTGATTATTAGTAATTTGTAATATTAAGTCCATTTCGTTTGGCATAAAAAAACTGCCTGGATCAAATACCAGGCAGTTTCTTATTCCTAAAAAATGTTGTTTTTATTCTGCAACGGTAGCTTCAGCAACTGTAACCGTATCGGCAGCAACAGAATCAGTAGCAACAGAATCAGCAACAACAGCTTCTTCTACAACAACTTCTTCTACAACAGCAGGTGCTTCCTCAGCAGCTTCGTTGGTGTTGGCTTTTTGGCCACATGCGGCAAATGCGAAAGCAACGGCAGCAAACAAAAATACTTTTTTCATCGTCGTTTTAAATTTTAAAAATTGAACAATAAGGTTTTAAAAAACGCCGCAAAGTTACAGTTTTTTTTCTTATGTTGTTATCAAAGCGTAATTTTTTTCTAAAAAATAATTTGAGAGTATTATCTGTTTCTGTTTATCAGTAGGTTAATCTTTGAAACCAGTAGTGTAAAGATAGCGTTTTATGCTTTTCTTTGGCGTTTTTTCAAACTCATGCGGATATAATTTTATTTTTGATATGTTTTCGTAAGCAGCCACCATGCTATTCAATGTTTTACGGTTTTCTTCCATCATTTCCTGTAATTGCGCTTGGTTGAGGTGTTCCGCATCTACAGCTTCATAGTCAGGGCATACGAGTGCAATCAGTTTTCCTTCATGTTGCATGACCAAACTTTCCATAACGTATGGTAGGTTATTTAAACGCGCTTCGATTTCTTCCGGATAAATATTTTGTCCGTTTGCACCCAGAATCATGGTTTTATTACGACCACGGATAAAAATGTTTTTGTTTTCATCGATCGTGCCCAAGTCACCAGTGCGCAACCAGCCATCTTCTGTAAATATGGCTTTGGTCGCATCCGGGTTTTTGTAATATCCAGACATGATGTTTTCACCACGTACCAAAATTTCTCCTATACCGTCAGCATCGGGCGAATCAATTTTTGCTTCCATGTTGAACAACACTTGTCCTGCAGAGAAAGGAATAAATTTTTGCCATGGAGCGTATGAAATCAATGGTGCACATTCTGTCATGCCGTAACCAACCGTGAACGGGAATTTGATTTTATGGAAAAAATCTTCAACTTCCGCATTCAAGGGCGCGCCGCCGACAACAACTTCGACAAATTCACCTCCAAAGGCATCGATAAGTTTTTTGCGAATTTGGTTTAGAATCTGTTGATCAAGGAATGGGATACTTAAAACCCACCGCATGGATGGCTTAGCCAATAATGGCAAGATTTGTTTTTTGTATATTTTTTCAATAATCAATGGCACACAAAATATGACGTGCGGACGAATTTCTGCAAAAGCTTTCAGCAAAATTTTGGCGGATGGTGTTTTGCCGATAAAATGGGTGTGTCCCCCAGCGCAGACGGAGGTTAGAAAATCGAAAGCGCAACCGTATGCATGTGCCAGAGGTAAAAAAGCAACAACTCGGTCGCCACGGCCGATCAAGTGTGTTGTGAATCCGAATGTAATATTGCCGGCAAGTGCGTTACCACTTGTCATGACACCTTTGCTAAAGCCGGTTGTACCGGATGTGTAATTGATAGAAACGATTTCTGAGTTTGGCTTGTCTATATATCGGACACAGTCGCGATGGAAACCGTCAGTATATTTTTCGGCAAATATTTTCTCAATATTCGGGCGGGAAATTTGCTCTAATGTAAATTGTGGTTCTTCGGCTATCAAATTTTCCAATGCGGAGGGTTCGTTCTCGCTTGTCACTTTTTCAGCAACTTCTTCTGCAATTTCTTCAGCCAGTTCATCGTTTTTTAGCGCTTGTTTTTTATGTATAATGGTGATTGGCTTGCAAGTTGAAATAGAGAAGACGGCTTGAACTGTATTCAGACGTTCTTCTTCCAGATTTTCCCAGATATTGTCGCTGACAAATAAAAGTTTGGCTTCCGAGTGATTGACAATATGATGGATGTCGTTGGCGTTGAAGTCTTGCAATATAGGGACAATGATTGCGCCGTAAGTTACGGTTGCAATATAGGTGATTGCCCAATTGGCATTGTTACGGCCAACCAACGCGATTTTGTCGTTTGTCTGTATGCCGCATTGTTGGAACAAAATGTGTAACTTTTCTACATTTTCTGCAACTTGTGCATATGTGAAAGTGAGGTTTTCGCCATAATTTGTAAATGCAGGAAGTTCCCAGTTGGAACGGAAAGAATCTTCAAAAAGTCGGATGAAATTTTCTTTAACCATGATAATATTGTTATCAAAGAGGTTAGCCCTCTTTGGGTTTTCGGGCGCAAAGGTACGAAAAAACATGCACACTTCAAAAAAAAGTGTGCATGTTTTTGTCGTGTTGGCTATTCCTTTACACTGATAATTTTATCAACAACCAGTTTGCTGACGCCTCGCCAGGGTAAGATGCCGAGATATTCCTGATAATGTAATTCCAGTGTTTTTCCGCTGCAACGCATGAGTGAATCAGCAACGGCTGGGTCTTGTACGGAAAATTTGAATTCATACGATTGGACGGTAGTGTTAGATCTTTTGGAGTTGAACCCGCTTTGTATCATTTTGCCTTCGTATGTTTTGAATACATAGCCTTTATGGGCAAAATAGTTTAATTCACCAGCGGCAACACCTTCGCTGAAAACAAAACAAAATTTGAAATAAAATGCAATAGCCAGGCACACTATAATGATTGCGCCGGTTATGCTTAGGATTTTTGTTGTACGTGTCATGTTTTTAATTGGGATATATAATTGTTAGAATGATGCGAGTATATCTGCTATGTGGATGGCTTTTATGGGCAAATTTTGTTTGGTGCAATAGCCGTTGATGTTCATCATGCACGAGGCTTCGGTGGTAACGATATATTCTGCTCCTGTTTCCAGTGCGGAACGTACTTTCTTTTCCACCATGGCCGTGGAAATGTCCGTGAATTTGACGGAGAATGTTCCACCGAACCCGCAACAGCTTTCACATTCTTCCATTTCTACCAATTCCAGGTCTTTTACGTTGGAGAGTAGGGCGCGCGGTTCTTTTTTGATGCCGTATTCGCGGAGGGCGGAACAGGAATCGTGATAAGTTACCTTATGGGGAAATGTGGCATCGAAATCCGTAACGTGCATTTGGTTTACGAGAAAGTCTGTCAGCTCAAACAGGTTGGCTTTCATGTTTTTGAAACGTTCCTGATATGCGGGATTCGTGGAAAGCACTTGTTCGTAATGCAGTTTCATGAAGCCTGTACATGAACCGGAAGGTGATACGATTGGCATCTGCTCTGAAAAATCGTTGATGAATTTTTTTGCGAGTTGTGCTGTTTCGTCCATGTATCCGCTGTTGAATGCGGGTTGACCGCAACATGTTTGTTCAGGGTTGTAATGAATGTTGCATCCGGCTTTTTCCAGCACTTTCCAGACATTCTTGCCAGTTTCAGGGTAAAGCTGGTCTATGTAGCAGGGAATAAATAGTTGTATGTCCATAAAATATGTCATAAAAATATGGGCAAATGTACACAAATTTTGATGCATGATGTTGTTTTGGTGCCACTTTTTTTTGAAAAAAAACTTTTTGCTTGGGTTGTTTTTCTTGTTTTGCATTGTTCCTTGGTTTTGTATCGGCTTTTTGTTGGCAAACAGTGTTTTTTTTGCAAATAGATTTGGTTTATAAAATAAACTTGTTTATATTTGCACCAAAATCAGTTGGAGTAAGGATTTGTGCACGGCCTTGCTTTATCTGGTCCGATCCGATTTCTTTTATTTATCAACTCTAATTATTAAACTTATGAAATCAATTCGTTTTTTATTCGTGTCGGCGTTTTTTTTGATTGCGCCAACTTCTTTATTTGCTCAAAATGGCGGGCCGGTTATAATCAGAATCTCCAATGTTCCCGCTGATCAGGGAAAAGTGTTGCTAGCAACAGGAGATGGCAAGTATTATGGTATGGCAGATGCAACATCAACTACGGTAGATATCAAATTGGATAATATTCCCGATGGGAAATATACGGTTTATGTTTTCCACGATGCCAATGGTAATTATACAATAGACAAAGAGGGTGAGGTACCGATCGAATATTGCGCAACAGGGCATATTGATGTAAATGAGAATGACCGGTTTTTCGTAATAACTCTTGTTGATGTGAAGGAAAAGGTAAATGAAAAGCATGGAAACGGGTAAAAGTAAACAACGATATCGTGCGGCATTTTGTTTATTGGCGGGAATTTCTGCGTTTATGACATTCTTTTTAGTCATTTGGCATGTCAATAACCCTCGTGGGTTTGTAAGTTCTATTGGTATAAATAAAACAGCTTTGGGGATTCCTTGTGCTTGGGTAATGGCGATATGTGTGGCGCTTGGTTATATTACATACACGGCTCGTGTGATACCCTTTGTCAGGAAGCATATTTTCAAGTTTAATGGACTTTTCAAATACGTTGGTATTTATGCTGCATTCACAGGGAGTGTTGTGGAGGAATTGGTGTTTCGGAAAATGCTAATGGATTGTTTGGACACTAATGGCATAAGTGTGGTTTTGCAAATTTTGGTTTCCGGCCTTGCTTTTGGTTTGGTCCATTTGTCGTGGCTCTTGTTTGGCTGGGACAAACGTATGGGGTTGGATGCTGCTATATCAACATTGGTTCTGGGGCTTTTGCTGGCTATGGTTTACATTGTCGCAGAACGTAACGTGTTGCCTGCTATTGTTTCACATTTTCTAATCGATCTATTTTTGGAGCCGTGGCTGATATTGAATGCTATTGGATCTACAAAAAAAACTATAAATTAAATTTGAATAGTATATGAATGACAATTTATTTTCGGAGAAAGACAGTTTGGAACTGATTTCCCAAATGTTAAGGCAAACAAAGCGGAATATGGAAGTTGGAAGTGGCAATATTTTCCTGTATTATGGTTATTCCGCGTTTATAATTTCTATTGTTGTGTTTGTCGTGGTTTATTTCACAGCAAACCAAGTGTGGGCAGCCTTGTGGTTCTTAATGTTTGTCCCGAATATTGTAATACAAATCAAGAACAGAAAAGAAAGGCCTCCTGTGGTGACTTATATGGACAAGGCCATAGCGAATACTTGGTCTGTCATAGGTGCAATGTTCATGTTGACAATAATTGCAATAATTGTTTTTGGCTTTTATATTGGTTTCTGTAATTTTGCACTGATGCTTCCATTGAGTTTGCTTTATGCAGGAATAGGAACCGCCATAACTGGTGTCATTATGAATGTAAAAGTACTGATTTATGCTCCTTTGATGGCTTTCTTTGTAGGAATTTACATGTTGGCAGTGCTTGTTTCGACTAATGAAGCCACTGTGTTTTGGCATTTGTATTTTGGACTCGCATTTATATTCATGATGATTATCCCGGGACACGTTATTAACAGAATATCTAAACAACAATGCTTAAAGAATTAAATCCTCTTATTCATTCCCAATTAAGGCTGTCGATAATGACTCTGTTGCTTTCTGTGGATGAAGCGGACTTTAATTATTTGAAAGAACAGACTAATGCTACGTCTGGTAACCTCAGTGTCCAGCTTGACAAGCTGAATGAGGCGGGTTATATCACAATCGAAAAATCGTTTGTGGGCAAAAAGCCACGTACAGCCTGCCGCATTACGCAAGCTGGACAGAATGCCATGGCGGAATATGTAGAAACGCTGAAAACCTATTTTAAAGGGTTGTGAAAATCTTGCGGTTTTGCCGGACTGCTGTTAATGGCAATCCGGCTCATTTTCTTTCGATTTGCAATTTTTGTATCATTTTCGCTTTAATAACCCAATAATTTTTGCGTAATTTGCACAAAATTTTAGTGTAAAAATAGCTACCTGATAGTCAGTCGTATAGTGCCTGCCAGAAATCATGGTGCTCATTGTGTGATTGCGTCGCTATGGTTTACAGCCTAAATAATTAAAAGATTATGATGAAAATAACGAAAGAAGATGCGCTTCTGTATCATTCGGAAGGCAAACCGGGTAAGATTGAGGTCGTTCCGACCAAGCCTTACAGTTCCCAACGTGATTTGTCGTTGGCCTATTCGCCAGGTGTGGCGGAACCTTGTTTGGAAATAGAAAAAAATCCGCAAGATGCTTATAAATATACGGATAAAGGCAATCTGGTGGCGGTGATTTCAAACGGTACTGCTGTTTTGGGCTTGGGTGATATTGGTGCCATTGCCGGAAAACCCGTGATGGAAGGGAAAGGGTTGCTTTTTAAAATATATGCAGGTATCGATGTTTTTGATATTGAGGTCAACGAGAAAGACCCTGAGAAATTCATTCAGGCTGTTAAAGCCATTGCGCCGACTTTTGGCGGTATCAACCTGGAAGATATCAAAGCGCCGGAATGTTTTGAAATCGAGCGTCGTTTGAAGGAAGAACTCGATATTCCTGTAATGCACGATGACCAGCATGGTACGGCTATTATTTCCAGCGCCGGTTTGCTCAATGCGCTCGAAGTTGCGGGCAAAAAAATAGAAGATGTGCGTATCGTTGTGAACGGTGCGGGGGCTTCTGCTGTTTCTTGCACGAAACTGTATGTGGCGCTTGGAGCGCGTCTGGAAAATATCGTTATGCTTGACAGTAAAGGGGTTATCTCCAAAAATCGTACTGACTTGAACGAACAAAAACGTTATTTTGCAACCGACCGCACGGACATTCATACGTTGGAAGAAGCCATCAAGGGAGCGGATGTATTCCTTGGATTGTCGCGTGGCAATGTCCTGACACAGGACATGGTGCGCAGCATGGCGCCATCGCCCATCGTATTTGCGCTTGCGAATCCGGTTCCTGAAATATCCTATGAAGACGCGGTAGCTTCGCGTCCTGATGTATTGATTTCTACCGGCCGTTCCGACTATCCGAACCAGATTAACAATGTTATCGGTTTCCCGTATATTTTCCGTGGCGCTTTGGATACACATGCCACCGCCATTAACGAGGAAATGAAACTGGCCGCTGTGCGCGCTATCGCCGAGTTGGCCAAACAGCCTGTGCCGGATGTGGTTAACGAAGCATATCACGTGAACAATCTTACTTTCGGCCCATCCTATTTCATTCCGAAGCCGGTTGATCCACGTTTGATTACGGAAGTTTCCATGGCTGTGGCCAAAGCCGCGATGGAATCGGGAGTGGCGCGTAAGCAGATTGATGATTGGGATGATTACCGTTTGCATTTGAAAGAGCTGATGGGTTATGAATCGCAATTGACACGTCAGTTATTGGAAACGGCCCGTCGAAATCCGCAGCGTGTGGTGTTCGCCGAAAGTATTCACCCGAATATGCTGAAAGCTGCTGTGGAGGCCAAAGCGGAAGGAATTTGCCATCCTATCTTGTTGGGAAATGATGAACGCATCAAGAAATTGGCCGATGAATTGGAGTTGAACCTTGAAGGCATTGAAATCATTAATTTGCGACATGACAATGAAGCGGAACGCCGTGAACGTTATGCCCGTATATTGGTTGATAGCAAAGCGCGCGAAGGTTACACTTTCGAGGAAGCCAACGATAAAATGTTCGAACGCAACTATTTTGGCATGATGATGGTGAAAACCGGCGAGGCAGATGCGTTTATCACCGGTATTTATACGAAGTATTCCAATACGATAAAGGTTGCCAAAGAAGTCATAGGCATTCGTCCGGAATACAAGCATTTTGGAACGATGCATATTCTTAATTCCAAGAAAGGAACTTTCTTCTTGGCCGATACACTTATCAACCGTCATCCTGATACGGAGACTTTAATTGATATAGCACGTCTTTCCGAGCAGACGGTTCGCTTTTTCAACCATGAGCCGGTAATGGCCATGTTGTCGTATTCCAATTTTGGAACGGATACGGCAGGCAGCCCGGTCAATGTGCATAAAGCGGTGGAATATATGCAGGAAAATTATCCAAAACTGGCCATTGATGGTGAAATGCAGGTTAAGTTTGCCATTAACGACCAGTTGCGCGATGCAAAATATCCGTTTACACGTTTGTTCGGCAAGGAGGTCAACACGCTTGTGTTCCCGAACCTGAGTTCGGCCAATGCCGGTTACCAGCTTTTGCAAGCAATGAACCACGATGACATGGAAATTATCGGCCCGATTCAGATGGGCTTGAACAAACCTATCCACTTCACGGATTTTGAAAGTTCTGTACGTGATATTGTCAATATAACGGCGGTAGCTGTGTTGGATGCCATTGTGGAGAAACAAAAACAAATTGAGCAGCAGTAAGGCAGCAAAATTTTTGATAGAATGGAATAATGGGAAACGGCATGGCGTGAGCCTGCCGTTTTTTTTACATCCGGCTTACAGAAACGTTTTCAATTCGTATTCTTGTGTAATGGTCTGATATTGGATTGTTTGTCCAGTACTAGATGTAAAAATGAAATATGATGCATGTTCTTATTGTTCAATGGCTGAAAAAAACTACCTTTGCATGACAGAAAAACAAAGGGGAATTATGCTTGTCAATGAACGGGAAAACAGGGCTGAACGTGTATTGGCGACAGCCAATGCTATGGCCACGGCGGCTCGTACTGCTCCTAAAGGGAAAGGGATTGATATCATCGAGATTGCCATAGCTACGGGCGATACGATTAAATCCATTTCGGATATGATGTTACAATTGAGTGAGGAAACCGGTATGCATTTTTTGATACGTGATGCGGAAAATATCCTGCAAAGTGATGCCTTGTTGCTGATAGGCACCAGACAGCAGGTGCAAGGGTTGAACTGCGCGTATTGTGGTTTTTCAACATGCGAAGGAAAACCCGGTGCTGTGCCATGTGCCATCAATACAACCGATGTTGGCATTGCCATCGGCTCTGCATGTGCCATGGCAGCCGATTTACGGGTCGATACGCGTGTCATGCTTTCGGTTGGTTTGGCAGCCAGGCGTATGGAGTTGCTTCCAGGTTGCGAGACTCTCTATGGGATTGTAATTAGTTGTTCTTCCAAAAATCCGTTTTTTGATCGTAAATCTACAAAACCGCAATAAATGTCGCTACCTAAATTATGGACCGGTAGTTATATAGCAGCGTGTACCGGTAACTTTTTAATGTGTTTTGCATTTTATCTGCTGCTGCCTGTCTTGCCGCTGTATCTTATGGATATGTTCCAAGCGACAAAGTCCGTTATAGGTATAGTTTTGTCGTGCTACACGGTAGCTGCTTTGTGTGTACGGCCTTTTTCTGGTTATATTTTGGACAAGTTCCGGCGTAAGCCTATTTATTTGGGCGCATATTTGTGTTTCGTGCTGATTTTTGTGGGCTATGCAGAGGCAACTTTGCTGTTCATGTTTGTCTTGTTGCGTATTTTTCATGGTTTGACATTTGGATTGGTGACAACGGCTGGAAATACGATTATTGTTGATATAATGCCGTCTGAACGGCGTGGCGAAGGGCTTGGTTATTATGGGGTAGCCAATAATCTGGCGATGGCAGTCGGTCCAATGACGAGTTTGTTCATGGTGGCACATTGCAGTTATAATTTCGTGTTTTATTTTGCGTTTGCTTTGGGCGTGCTCGGATTTTTGTTTGCCTGTATGATTAAAATGCCTAATAAACCGCGCATTGCCGTGCCGGAAGACAGGCCGCTCCATTCGTATGACCGTTTCTTTCTGGTCAAGGGATTGCGTGCCGGTTTGTGCTTGTTGCTATTGGCGGTTCCGTATGGAATGACGACTAGTTACATCGCTATTTATGGGCGTGAATTAGGCATTGAAAGTGGACAAGGCATATTTTTTTCACTGATGGCTGTCGGTCTGATTGCATCTCGGCTGTTTGCAGGAAAATTGGTGGATAAAGGAATGATAACCAAAGTTATTTCTGTTGGTAGTGTTATTTGTTGTATCGGTTTTTATATATTGTCAACTCTGTCATGGGTACATGGGGCGTGGGCCATTGCCGGCCTGATAGGATTTTTCATTGTTGCTACCATGTTAGGTGTCGGTTATGGTATGATGTTTCCTGCCTATAATACTTTGTTTGTGAATCTAGCACCCCATAATCGCCGTGCAACGGCAAGTTCTACATATCTGACAAGTTGGGATGTTGGAATCGGCATTGGTTTGGTATTGGGTGGAAAAATAGGTGATACGTCTGGTGGATTAGCATTGTCGTATTTTACGGGGGCTGTGGCGGTAACCATTGCGGTTATCTTATTTGCGAAAGTGGCTGGCCCACATTTTAATGCGAATAAATTGAGGTAATTTCTTGAATATGGATATTTTTTTGATTATTCTGGCAGGATTGTGCTTGTTAGTGGGTTTGCTCGGTAGCGTATTGCCGATTTTACCGGGTGCACCGTTAAGCTATGTCGGTATTTTGTTGCTTCATTTTACAGAACGTGCCGAATTTACAACCAAGTTTCTGGTCTTTTGGCTTGTCATTGTAGTTCTGATTCAGGTGTTGGATTACATTATTCCGGCTTGGGGGACAAAAAAGTTCGGCGGTAGCAAAAAAGGAATCTGGGGCAGCATGATAGGCGTAGTTGTCGGTTTGTTTTTCGGGCCATGGGGTGTAGTGCTCGGCCCTTTTTTCGGTGCTGTCCTTGGCGAGCTTGTCGATGGAAAGCAAACAACTGCTGCCATACGTGCCGGTTTTGGCTCATTTCTTGGCTTTTTGATAGGGACGCTTTCCAAAATTATCGTGTGCGCTTTCCTTATCTATTATTACATAGATGCTTTGGCCAATCCGGTTGTTACATTGATTGTCTGATTATTGGAAAGATGAAATTTCGGAGTTTGCATATTTCCTGCAAATCCGTTACTTTTGCGACATGCAATCAGAAAAAACATAATTTCTTATGGATTACAAACGGATACTTTTAAAATTGAGCGGTGAGTCGTTGATGGGAGCCAAACAGCACGGCATAGATGAAACGCGCCTGGCGGAATACGCCATGCAAATCAAGGAGGTCGCCCAAATGGGCGTGCAAATCGGCATTGTGATTGGCGGCGGCAATATCTTTCGCGGGCTGAGTGGCGCATCCAAAGGTTTTGACCGGGTAAAAGGCGACCAGATGGGCATGTTGGCCACTGTAATTAACAGTCTGGCATTAAGTTCCGCCTTGGAAGCCATTGGCGTAAAAGTACGTGTGCTGACGGCTGTCCGCATGGAACCGATAGGTGAGTTTTACAGCAAACAGAAAGCGATAGAAGCCCTTGAACGCGGTGAAATCGCCATTTTTTCGGCCGGGACTGGTAACCCGTATTTCACGACGGACACCGGCTCATCGCTGCGGGCTATAGAAATAGAGGCGGATGTGATGCTGAAAGGTACGCGCGTCGATGGCATATATACGGCGGATCCTGAAAAAGACCCGAATGCCACCAAATTTACGGATATTACATACGATGAAATCTATAATCGTAATCTAAAAATTATGGATTTGACCGCTACGACCATGTGCAAGGAGAATAATATGCCGATTTATGTGTTCGACATGGATACGGTCGGTAATTTGAAAAAAGTTATATCGGGCGAAAAAATAGGTACGTTGGTACACAATTAAGAAATTAAGAAAACAGAATAAACAATACAAACGTAACAATTATGTTAGATGTAAAAACTTATTACGATCAGGCGTCCGAAAGCATGGATGCTGCTATTTTGCATCTGGATGATGCTTTGGCTCATATACGTGCAGGAAAAGCCAATACACGTATCTTGGATGGAATTCGGGTTGATTATTATGGGAGCCAGACACCGCTAGCCAATGTTGCAACCATAACTACGCCCGATGCTAAGACCATATCAATACAGCCATGGGAAAAAAATATGCTGGCTGTTATTGAGAAAGCTATTATCAATTCGGAAATTGGCATCACTCCCGCCAACAACGGGGAGGTGATACGTCTGGGCATTCCGCCGTTGACCGAGGAACGCCGTAAACAGTTGGCAAAACAGGCCCGTGCAGAAGGCGAGGATGCCAAAATCAGCATCCGGAATACACGCAGGGATATAATTGAGAAGTTGAAAAAACTTATCAAGGAAGGTTTACCAGAAGATGCGGAAAAAGATGCCGAAACCAATGTTCAGAAAATACATGACAAGTACATTAAGAAAGTGGATGAGTTGCTTGCTGCCAAAGAAAAGGAAATCATGACCGTTTAGGCTGGTACAAACTATTGAAAAGAACATGGCAGGCAAGTTGCACAAACGCAACTTGCCTGTTTTTTCTTGTTGCTTCTTGGTTTGTCCTATTAACGGAAAACCCGTATTTTTGCGGCAAAAACAGAATCTCTTGAAAAGAACAAAAATAATCTCCTTGTTTATATTGGCAGTCGCGTGGATACAGGTGGCTGTCGCGCAACCTGCTTCAACGGATACGACATTGATACGTCGAAGCTGGTTTGTCGTCCCGATTCTGTCCTATCAACAGGAAACGAGTTTTGGGCCGGGAGTCGCTGGAGGGTTTTACTTCAAAAGCCACGACTTGAAACGTATAAGCAGTATTTCATATAGTGCTATATACACTTTCTTGAACCAGTTTACGGTTAATGTCAGTCCGAAAATATATATTGACAAGGAACATCGCTGCTATCTGTACTCCAATATGGGATTTAAAAATTATCCGAACAAGTTTTATGGGGTGGGGAATACGTGGTCTGGCCTAGAAATTAACTATACATCGCGGAACGCGTACTTGAATTTGCAACCCCAGTACGAAATTTGTAAACATTTGTTTGTGGGAGCGCAAGTTTCGTTGCGCTATGAGAATGTGTTGTATCCCTCCGAATCGGCAGCGGTGGTCGATTCGATAAAGCAGGTTCTTGGAGCAGCCGGATGGACGGAATACTTCCAAGCTGGCATAGGTGTCACGGCATCTTATGATACGCGCGACAATCATTTTTACCCGACAAAAGGACTGTTTGCCAAGGTTCTGGCTGTCTATTACCCGTCTTTTGTTAGTTCGTATCCAATGGGCAATGTTACGCTGGATTACCGCCAATATGTAACGACTTGGCATGGACAGGTTTTGGCGTGGCAGGTGTATGCCAATGGTGTATTCGGGCGGCAGATTCCTTTTGCTATGTTGCCGACGCTTGGCGGCAGTGATTTGATGCGCGGTTTCCGTGAAAACAAGTCTTCGGATATGTTCAGCTTTGTCGGGCAGGTTGAATATCGTGTGCCGTTGTTCTGGCGCCTGAAAGCCACTGCGTTTTGTTCGGCAGGTGATGTGTTGAATTGGCGGCAGCCGCATATCGATAAATTGAAGTTTGCCTATGGACTTGGCTTGCGTTGCCGCCTGAACGATGCGCGTGTGCATTTGCGCGTCGATGTGGCCATGAACAATTATGAACGCAAGCCGCAATTCTACATAACGGCAACGGAAGCATTCTGATTATGAAATTCGATTTTTATCTGAAAATATGGAAGCAAACAGTGTTTCGAGTGGGTTAGTTGTTAAAAACACAGGTAGCAGCTATTTGGTGCGTACCGATGTGGGCGAATATGTCGAGTGCAAAATTAAGGGCAATTTCCGTATCAAGTCAATCCGCACGACCAATCCGGTGGCCGTAGGCGATGTGGTGCGTTTTGAGTTGAATCCGGATGGTTCAGCCTGGATTTATGAAATCCAAGACAGGAGGAATTACATTATTCGCCGTTCGTCCAATTTATCGAAACAGGCGCATATTATTGCTGCCAACGTGGATTTGGCTGCCTTGATAGTAACTGTCAATTATCCGGAAACGTCATTGGTGTTTATTGACCGTTTCCTGATTACGGCAGAAGCCTATCGTGTGCCGGCTTGTTTGATTTTCAACAAAACCGATTGTTATTCCGGGGATGAAAGGGCATATTTGGAACAGATGCGTGTTTTGTACGAGATGTTGGGATATAAGACTTTTGCCGTATCAGCTTTGTATGATGCCAATCAAGACGAACTGAAAGCATATTTCTCCGGCAAGACTGTATTGCTTTCCGGAAATTCCGGTGTCGGCAAATCAACATTGCTCAATAACCTTATGGCCAAGGAATTGGCAAAAACAGGCGAGATTTCGGTGGCGCATAACAAAGGTATGCACACGACGACGTTTTCAGAAATGTATGAACTGGCACAAGGCACATGGCTGATTGATACGCCGGGAATCAAGGGTTTCGGTACGGTTGATATGAAAAAAGAAGAAGTCGGGCATTATTTCAAGGAAATTTTTGCCATTTCTTCCGGTTGCCGTTTTAATAATTGTACCCATATACATGAACCGGGTTGTGCCGTGCTCGAAGCGGTAGGACAACATCGGATTGCTTCATCGCGTTACCAAAGTTATTTGAGTATTTTGGAAGATATGGATGAAGGGAAATATCGTTGAACAAGGCGGCTTTGTGGTTGTACAGGTTTTGTACAAAAAGGAAAATCCCGGAGGAAAAATTATCTTTTTAGGAGGCTTTCGCTGTATTCCGTAGGGGTCATTCCTGTCTGTTTTTTGAACATCCGGCTGAGGTGTTGCGGGTATTCAAAACCCAGATTATAGGCTGTTTGTGCTATGCCGGTCCCGTTTGCAAATTCATTTTTGGCTAATTGGACGACATATTGGCGGATATAATTGCTTGCCGTATCGCCGGTTGTTTTCCTGATTACATCCCCGAAATAGTTCGGGGACAAGCACAATTTGTCGGCACAATACTGCACAGTAGGTATGCCGAGTGTTGTTTGCAGTTTTTTTTCATAATAATCCCGCAGCAAGTTGTCGAATTTCATGAGTATATCCGAGTTTTCCAATTCCCGGGTAATAAACTGGCGGTTGTAGAAACGTTGGCAGAAGTTCAGTACCAATTCGATATATCCTATAATGATGGAGTCTTGTTGTCTGTCGTGTTTGTTTTGCAATTCCTCTTGTATTTGCCGCATCAGTGAAGACAAAATATTGTGTTCCTCATCGGTCATGTGCAGGGCTTCGTTGACAC
The DNA here is from genome assembly GCA_949282265.1 of uncultured Bacteroidales bacterium. GTDB lineage: Bacteria > Bacteroidota > Bacteroidia > Bacteroidales > Paludibacteraceae > CALUNA01. Next base: position 86,173 of record CASDOZ010000004.1, read on the forward strand.
GGTAATCGAAAAAAGAATAATTTTTTATGGATTTTTCCAGATGGGTGCCGTGCAACAGGTCCGGATGGAAAAGCAGTGCCCAACCCGTCAGCGTGACTTGTTCGCCATTGTCCTCTTTGCCTCCTATCTGGCCGGGGGCCACACAAATGACAGTGCCTTTTTTGTAATCATATTTGCCGCATCCGTATGACAGGTCAATATCTGCTTCATCGTGGAAAAATATGCCATAGACGCTGTAATTGTTCAGGCAGTGGCGCACGGGCGATACTTCCGCATAGTCAATGACACAGACCAGCGGATGTCGGCCAGTGTGCCCGACATAGCGGCTGTAATCGCTCACGTTTCTTATTTTCATGATCTTGGCCATGGCTACCAGCGGAATAACTATCTGTGCAAAGATACGTTTTTCAGCCGATTTTTTCAGCGCCGGTATGAAAAATCAGTAAAAACGGTATTAATATCCGCTATATTGGTACAAATGTTTTTGTGATACATGGTAATTTTGCATTGTCAAAAAACAGAAACAATGGAAGTTCGAATCGTTATTCCTGTCGGATTGTATGAGGATGAGGCCGTTTGCTTCATAGCAGGCCGCTATCATGTAAGCCCGGAAAGAATCGTGGCATGTTTTCTTGTACAAGAAGGGCTTGCATCAGAAGCGGAAAGAGAGTCCGGGATTTTCCCTTTGGAAGATAATGAAATGGAAATATTGCGGGGATTGGCATACAGGAATTTTTAATCATGGATTATATACGGGATACAAAAAAATAAAGGGTATCTAAGGAGTTTGTCAAGTACTTTTGAAAAAATTATTTATTTAACCGAATCAATAACTTTATCCAATAAAAAACTATGGACAGAATTATTTTAATTTCAGTATTTACCCTTTTTACATTTCATGTTATGGCACAGGAAAAAATTGTACAGACGGCAGGGCGCGACCAATTGGGAGAGTTCGCCCCGAAATTTGCAGAACTCAATGACGATGTCCTTTTTGGCGAAGTATGGAGCCGCACCGACAAACTCGGATTGCGCGACCGTAGTTTGGTAACGATTACGTCGCTCATTAGTCAAGGAATTACGGACAATTCGCTCGTATTTCACCTTCAGTCGGCAAAGAAAAACGGCATTACCCGCACGGAAATTGCCGAGATAATCACGCACATTGGCTTTTATGCCGGGTGGCCGAAAGCCTGGGCGGCATTCAACCTTGCCAAAGGCGTATGGGCAGAGGATACAGCAGGAGAAGATGCAAAGGCTACTTTTCAGCGCGAGATGATTTTCCCTATCGGGGAGCCGAACACGGCATATGCCCAATATTTTATCGGCAAGAGTTATCTTGCGCCGATTTCACGCGAACAGGTGAATATTTCCAATGTTACTTTTGAACCTGGATGTCGTAACAATTGGCATATACACAAGGCAACGCATGGCGGCGGACAAATGCTCATTGGCGTGGCCGGCCGTGGCTGGTATCAGGAAGAGGGCAAACCAGCCGTAGAAATTTTACCGGGTACGGTCATTCACATTCCTGCCGGTGTAAAGCATTGGCACGGTGCGGCAGCCGACAGTTGGTTTGCACACCTCGCTTTCGAGATAGCAGGAGAAAATGCATCCAACGAATGGCTCGAACCTGTGACAGACGAACAATACGGTATGCTTGAATAATACAGACGATTTTGATTTGTTTATATTGGCTCAATTGCTATACTTTCGATGGTGATAGAGCCAAGGAAAAGCGGTTGTGATTGCCCAATGTAACTTTGGTTTTACTTGGTGGTTTCCAACCGCTTTATCGTTGTTTTTTTGCCGGTATATGTTTTTGAATCTTTTTTATGGATTTCTTGCCGTCTTTTTTCCATTGCTATATTTTTTTGCACAAAAAGTTTGTTTTCATTCGAAAAAATTGTACTTTTGAGCCGAATTATAATTACAAAATATCATGACACGGCAAATTGACAGGTTGGATAAAAAGATTTTACGTTTAATATCTCAGAATGCACGTATTCCGTTTTTGGAAGTCGCCCGCGAATGTAATGTGTCGGGTGCGGCTATTCATCAGCGTATTCAGAAATTGCAGCAAATTGGTGTTATCAAAGGTTCCGAGTTTATTGTGGATACTTATAAAATAGGTTATCAGACATGCGCTTATATAGGCATAACATTGAAGGATATTTCCTGTTTCAACGATGTGGTGGAAGCTATCCGTGCCATACCTGAAGTAGTTGAATGCCATTATACGACAGGGCGTTACGCCATGTTCGTCAAGTTGTACGCTAAAGATAACAAGCATTTGTTGCAGATTATTTTGGATAAATTGTCTGTAATTGAAGGTGTGGCGCATACGGAAACATTTCAAATGTCGTTGGATGAAATATTCCATCGTCAGTTGGCTGTGTTTGATACGGATGACGATGATATGGATGTTGTAGATGAAGAATAAATACTGTTTGTAACTGTTTTGATGCCCATATCGGAAATTCTGGTATGGGCTTTTTTCGATTTTATTTCAGAATTCAGTAATTATTTTGCAGCATTATGAAAATATTGATAGTAGAAGATGAACCATCATTGTGTGAATTGATGCAGCGTTCTTTAGAAAAAGAACGTTATGTCATAGAAACTGCTTCTGACTTTGTGCATGCCGAGGAAAAATTAGGTGTGTATGACTACGATTGTGTTTTGCTTGATATAATGTTGCCGGATGGTAACGGGTTGAAATTGTTGGAAAAACTCAAGCAAATGCGGAAACGTGAGAGTGTGATTATTATTTCGGCTAAAGACTCGTTGGATGACAAGGTGCTCGGCCTTGACCTTGGCGCGGATGATTATTTGGCAAAACCATTTCATTTGGCTGAATTGTCGGCACGTATAAAAAGTGTTTTGCGGCGTCACAACAACCAGGGCGATAACTTTATCACGTTCGGGAATATCAAGGTGCAGCCCGATAAGTTTCAGGTATGGGTTGCCGACCGGTTGCTGGAATTGGGACGTAAGGAATATGATATTCTGTTGTTTTTTATGTATCGTCCCAACCATCTGATTAATAAGGAGGTTTTGGCAGAAGCTGTTTGGGGGGATAACATCGACCAGGTCGATAATTTTGATTTTATTTATGCCCAAATAAAAAACCTGCGTAAAAAACTGAAAGATGCCGGTTCCACTGTTGAAATCAAAGCTGTTTATGGTTTTGGTTACAAAATGGTGCTTGTGGGATAATTATTTTTTGTATGAAACTGATTTATCAAATTACAAGCCGCTTGTCGGTGGTATTGTTGGTGCTGTTGGCCGTGTGGGGTGTCTTGTTCTATGTTGCCATGCTGGATGAAGTGAATGATGAAATCGATGAGACCCTTGAAGAATATGCAGCACAGTTGATTGCACGTTCGTTGGCAGGTGTGGAAATGCCGACAGAGCCAGATGGCACGAATAACACGTATCGTATCAGGCCGGTTTCTAAAAATTATGCGCGTGAAAACAAGGGTATAAGCCATTGGGATATGATGATTTCCGTGCCAGGCAGCTACGAGGAGGAACCGGCTCGTGGCTTGACTACTATTTATAAGGATGATGAAGGGCAGTATTATGAGTTGATGGTAATAACTCCTTCAATAGAAAAACAAGATTTGATGCAAGCCATTTTGTCATGGAGCATTTGTTTATACGTAGGTTTGTTGCTTACCATAATTTTGGTGCATGTCTGGATTTACTACGGTTCCATGAAGCCTTTGCATAATTTGTTGCGCTGGTTTGATGATTATACGGTCGGATCACGCAAGGAACCTTTGAAAAATGATACTAAGGTAGTTGAATTTAGTAAACTGAATGAGGCTGTATTGCGTAGTACGGAGCGCTCGGAACAGTTATTTGAACAGCAAAAGCAATTTATTGGAAATGCGTCTCACGAATTGCAGACGCCGTTGGCTATTTGCCAGAACCGTCTGGAAATGTTGTTGGACACCGATTTGTCGGAAGAACAGATGGGGGAAATTTTGAAAACAACGCAGACCTTGAAACAAATATCCCGTTTGAACCAGTCTTTGTTATTTTTGAGCAAAATAGATAACAGACAGTTTCCTGAAAATTCTCTTGTTAATTTCAACGCTTTGATAAAAACACAATTGCCTGATTATTCAGAAGCCTATGCATACAAAAACATAATTTTGGATCTTGCAGAACCAGGTAATTTGGTTATCAATATGAATGAGTCGCTGGCGTTGGCTTTGGTTGTCAATCTGCTGAAAAATGCATACGTACATACACAAGCCGCAGGGCGGATTGAAATTAAGATACAAGATTTTGGATTAACGATAGCGAATAATGGTGATGAACCTTTGGACAAGCGCATTTTTGAGCGTTTCTTTCAAGGAACAAAACAGAAAGGTTCGACCGGATTGGGTCTGGCCATTGTGGATGCGATATGCAAAATGTATGGTATGGAGATAACATATTCCTTTGAAAATCGGATGCATGAATTTTTTCTGAAAAAATAATTGGAAAAAAATCATATTTCAGAATCATTTCAGAATCCGGCTATACTTTTGCACTGTGAAATTAATAATCAAGTATAACCCTAAAAAACATGTTAGTTATGAAAAAAGCAATTTTAGTTACGTTGGTTACGGTAACATTGTTCAGTTGCAAGGCATTTGCGGATGAAGACAAGATGGTCCAGTTCGAAGCATTGCCCGCACAGGTGAAAGAGTTTGTCAATACCCATTTTAAGGGAGTAGGTGTGGCATACGCCAAAGAAGAACGTGAAACGTTCGTGGTTACCGGTTATGAAGTGATGTTCACCACCGGGGAAAAAGTGGAGTTTGACCGTACTTGCGCTTGGGAAGAAGTCGATTGCAAATATTCAGCCGTACCGGCAAGCGTCATTCCTGCCCAAATCAAGGATTTCGTGGCACAAAAACACCCGGATGCGAAAATCGTGAAGATTGAGCGTGACCGTTGGGATTATGAAGTGGAACTGAATATCGGTCTGGAACTGAAATTCGATTTGCAGTTTAATCTGATAGGTTACGACAGCTGATTTTCGGAAGTGCGCTTTGATAGCAATTGCGGGCAGTAAACACAGATGGGTTTATTGCCCGTTTTTATGTTGCAGGTAGTTGCAGGGGGATATGTTTATAACTTTTCCTGTTTTTTGTTTTTTCCGGTTATGGTGTTTGTGTTATTTTTGCGGTATATAAATCGAATTTGGAAATGTTGAGTGAACAAGTCCTGGAAAAACTGAAGATATTGGCTGATGCAGCTAAATATGATGTTTCCTGTGCTTCGAGCGGCACGGTGCGCCGTAATCGTTCAGGAGGCTTGGGCAACACGGTAGGCGGGTGGGGTATTTGCCACAGTTTTGCTGAGGATGGGCGTTGTATTTCCTTGTTGAAAATCATGCTCACGAATGTTTGCATGTACGATTGTGCGTATTGTATCAACCGGCGCAGCAATGATATTCGCCGTGCCACTTTCACGGTGGCGGAGTTGGTGGAACTGACCATTGAATTTTATCGTCGCAATTACATCGAAGGGTTGTTTTTGAGTTCCGGGGTCGTTCGCAATCCTGATTATACGATGGAACGTATGGTGGCTGTCGCACGTGAGTTGCGTACAGTACATCGGTTTAACGGCTATATTCATTTGAAAAGTATTCCCGGGGCTACACAGGAACTTGTGCGTCAGGCCGGTTTGTATGCTGACAGGTTGAGTGTGAATGTGGAAATTCCTACGGATGAACATTTGCGGCGGCTGGCGCCGGAGAAAAATCTGGAAAGTGTCTATCAACCGATGAAATATATCCACCAAGGTGTGTTGGAAAGCGTCGAAGAACGTAAAAAGCACAGACACGCCCCTCGATTCGCACCAGCCGGGCAGAGCACACAAATGATAATCGGTGCAACTCCAGAAACCGATCAGGAGATTTTGCGCCTGTCATCGGCACTGTATCGCCGTCCGTCCATTAAGCGCGTATATTATTCGGGCTATGTGTCCATAAATACGTATGACAGCCGTTTGCCAGTGTTGAAGAAGCCGCCTTTGGTGCGTGAAAACAGGCTTTATCAAGCCGATTGGCTATTAAGGTTTTACCGCTTCAAGGTTGAAGAAATTGTTGATGAAACCAGTCCGAATTTGGATTTGGAAATCGACCCGAAACTTGCATGGGCCTTGCGTCATCCGGAAGTTTTTCCTGTCGATATCAACCGTGCTGATTATGATTTGTTGTTGCGCGTGCCGGGCATAGGCGTCAAGTCGGCTAAACTAATCGTGGCTTCACGCCGCTTTTCCCGTTTGAATGCGACCCAATTGAAGAAAATGGGAGTCGTTATGAAAAGGGCGCAATATTTCATAACCTGCCGTGAATTGCCTGTTGCCGAAACTGTAAACGAGTTGAAGCCGGAAAATGTGCGGACGTTGTTAGTGCAATCTCCTCGGAAGACTGAAACACATGGACAATTAGCATTGAATTTCGGGTAAGGAATGTAGTGTGGGTTCTGGCTTGTAAAATAGGAATTTTATGGACAAATTTATTTCCGTTCTGAAAGAATATTGGGGTTACGAAACTTTTCGCCCTTTGCAGGATGAAATTATTCATAGTATTGGTAGCGGCCGCGACACATTGGGCTTGATGCCGACAGGAGGCGGAAAATCATTGACATTCCAGGTGCCCACAATGGCAATGGATGGTTTGTGTTTGGTTGTTACGCCTTTGATAGCTTTGATGAAAGACCAAGTTTCTAATTTGCAGGAGCGAGGTATCAAAGCTGTGGCCATTTATGCAGGTTTGGACAATCAGACCATTTCTCGTTTGTTAGATAACTGTATTTATGGCGATTATAAATTCCTGTATGTTTCGCCGGAACGTTTATCGACGACATTGTTTTTGGAGCGTCTTCCTCATTTGCCGGTTTGCCTGATTGCTGTGGACGAAAGCCACTGCATATCGCAATGGGGTTATGATTTCCGTCCATCCTATTTGCATATTGCCGACATACGTGGACAACTGCCCAATGTTCCAGTACTTGCCTTGACTGCCACGGCCACTCCGGATGTTGTGGATGACATACAAGACAAATTGAAATTCAGGGAACGGAATGTATTCCGGCAGAGTTTTGCCCGTCCTAATTTGGCTTATGTCGTTCGGCGTACGGAAGATAAAAATCGGCAATTGCTGAAAATCCTGCAGACTGTTCCCGGTACGTCCGTTGTGTATGTACGTAACCGGAAACGCACGCGGGAAGTCGCCGAGTTTTTACAGCAAAATGGTATTTCCGCAGAACATTTTCACGCCGGCCTTTCCAATGAAGACAAGGATGCTAGGCAAGTACGCTGGAAAACGGATGTTACGCGGGTCATTGTCGCAACGAATGCTTTTGGCATGGGCATAGACAAACCGGATGTACGTACGGTTGTGCATTTGGATTTGCCGGATACGTTGGAGGCTTATTTTCAGGAAGCCGGCCGTGCCGGGCGAGACAGAAATAAGGCTTATGCGGTGTTGCTTTATAATGACACAGATGCCGTCAAAGTCAAGAAACGCATAGCCGACAATTTTCCAGACAAAGAATTTATCTTGCGTGTATATGATGCGTTAGGAAATTATTTCCAAGTTGGTGCAGGGTCGGGACTTGATAAGATGTTCGCATTCGATATGGGCGATTTTTGTCAGAAATTCCATTTTCCCGTTTTGCCAGTTTACGGAGCGTTGAAAATATTGCAGCAAGCAGGTTATTTGGAATTGACTGATGAACAGGATGCATCCTCGCTTGTCATGTTCAAGTTGGACAAAAATGAGTTGTATTCCTTGCATAATACGGAATTGCAGGATAACTTGATTAAAATATTATTGCGTTCCTACACTGGTATGTTTGCCGAGCCGGCGCGTATTCATGAAGAAACTATCGCGCAGCGTATGGGCATAAGTGTCAGTGTTTTGCACGAAAATTTGTTGGCATTGTCTAAGGGTGGTGTTATTAGTTATATTCCGCGGCGCAAAACGCCTTATTTAGTCTTTTTACAGGAACGTGAATTACTTAGAAATGTCGTATTGTCGCATGATGTGTATGAAAAACGCAAGGAACGTTATGTCAGTCGTCTGCAAAGCGTGTTGGAATATGCACAGCAACAGGATTTTTGCCGAAGTCAGTTATTGCTTTCATATTTTGGAGAACAGGATGCACCTTGTTGTGGCGTTTGCGATGTGTGCCTGTCCAAGCGGGAACATTTGTATGACGATGAATATGAACGCATACGACAAAAAATAATATCGTTGTTGCAGCAACGACCGATGGCCATGCGTGCGTTGTTGGATAAAGTTGGTATGCCGGAATCCAAGATGTTGAAAATCATACGTCTGATGCAGGATGAGGGCGAGTTGTATACTGATGAATCCTGCCGCTTTATATGGAATGGCAAGTAGTTAGTAATAAGCATATTTTTATTTTTGGGCGTTTGTTGAAAAAAACATTTCGTTTTCTTACAAAAAAAACTCCTGACTATTTGTAAGTTAAAATAAATGTTGTATCTTTGCAGTCCGTTTATTATCCCAGTGAACAGGGTATTCGTTGTTTCGTAATCTCTTGATTTTGTTCCGATTAGCCTCTTTCAAAACAAGCGATAGAAACTCCGGGTGCTTATTGATTAACTAATTAATAAAACAAATAAAGGTGAATACTTTAAGTTTTAAGACCGTTTCTGTGAACAAAGCAACGGCACAGAAAGAATGGGTTTTGGTCGATGCGACCGATCTTGTTTTGGGACGTATGTGCTCGAAGGTGGCAAAATTGCTGCGTGGCAAATACAAACCGAGTTTTACTCCACATGTTGATTGTGGCGATAATGTCATCATTATCAATGCTGACAAAATCCAGTTGACCGGAAACAAATGGACGGGACGTGTTTATGTGCGTCATACAGGTTATCCTGGCGGACAACGCGAATTTACGCCGGCAGACTTGTTTGCCAAATCGCCGGAGCGTTTGGTAAAGAAAGTGGTGAAAGGTATGCTGCCTAAGAACCGTCTTGGAGACAAACTGCTTGGCAATCTGTATGTGTTTGCCGGTTCGGAACACAACATGCAAGCCCAACAACCCAAACAAATCGATTTAAATTCACTCAAATAATTTAGAAACATGGAAGTAGTAAATGCCATAGGAAGAAGAAAAGCGGCAGTTGCCCGTGTTTTCGTTAGTGAAGGGAATGGTAAAATCACCATTAATAAACGCGACCTCGCAGTTTATTTCCCATCGCCTCTTTTGCAATATGTAGTAAAACAACCGTTGGAAAAATTGGGCGTTACGGAAAAATATGATATTAAGGTTAATTTGAATGGCGGCGGCTTTAACGGTCAAGCTGGTGCTTTGCGTCTGGCCATAGCCCGTGCTTTGGTGAAAATCAATGCAGAAGACAAGCCAGCTTTGAAATCGGAAGGCTTCATGACGCGTGATCCGCGCGAAGTGGAACGCAAAAAGCCGGGTCGTCCAAAAGCACGCAAACGCTTCCAATTCTCCAAACGTTAATATCATTTCCAGTACATTCCTGTTGCTGCATAACCTGCACGACGGATGGAATTGGGAGAAAAAGCAAGTTTAGTATCTAAATTGCACAGACTTCCTTGTTGGGGAACTACCGTGCAATTGATTTCACAGAATGTAAACATTAATAAATAAGAAAAATGCCAAGAACAAATTTTGAACAATTGTTAGAAGCAGGTTGTCATTTCGGACACCTGAAACGTAAATGGAATCCAGCTATGGCTCCTTACATTTTCATGGAACGTAACGGAATCCATATCATCGATTTGAACAAAACTGTAGTTAAGATTGATGAAGCAGCCGCAGCTGCACGCCAGATTGCAAAATCAGGACGTAAAATATTATTTGTAGCTACCAAAAAGCAGGCAAAGGATGTCGTGGCTGCCAAAGCTGCTGAAGTTGGAATGCCGTATATTACCGAGCGTTGGGCCGGTGGTATGTTGACCAATTTCCCGACCATCCGCAAAGCCATCAAGAAAATGGCTACTATCGACAAGATGACTACGGATGGTACTTTTGACAATATCTCCAAACGCGAGAAATTGCAAATCACCCGTCAGCGCGAAAAGCTGGAGAAAAACTTGGGCTCTATCGTTGATTTGACCCGTCTGCCTTCCGCTTTGTTCATTGTGGATGTGATGAAAGAAAATATCGCGGTCCGCGAAGCGCAACGTCTGGGTATTCCGGTGTTCGGTATCGTAGATACGAACTCCAATCCGAATGGTATCGACTTTGTTATCCCTGCCAATGATGATGCAACCAAATCGGTGGAAGTTATCTTGACTGCCATTATGGAAGCCATTAAGGAAGGCCTCGAAGAACGCAAGATTGAGCGTGCCGATGCTGAAGCAAATGCGGAGTCGGAAGAAATGCCGGCTGAACACAAGGAACGCAAGCCACGTGCAGCCAAACGGATTAAAGTCCGCAAGGAGAACAAGGAAGAGGAAGCGGTAGCAGAAGAACCTGCCACGGAGCCGACCGCCGAAACGGCTGAATAATAAATAAGTAAACCAAAAAACAAGAAATAAACCAAGAGTTAAGTCCATAATAGCCTTAACTCTCGGTTTTTAATAACAACAAATACAAAAAATTATGGCTGTAACATTAGCAGATATTTCGAAATTGCGCAATATGACTGGTGCCGGCATGATGGATTGCAAAAATGCACTGAACGAGGCCAATGGCGATTTCGAAAAAGCAGTAGAAATAATTCGTAAAAGAGGACAGGCCATTGCCGCAAAACGCAGTGACCGTGAGGCATCGGAAGGTTGCGTATTGGCAAAGGCCGAAGGCGGTTTTGCCGCAGTGTTGGCACTGAAATGCGAAACAGACTTCGTTGCAAAAAATGAAGATTTCATTGCTTTGACCAAATATATTCTGGACATTGCAATGACCGACAAACCGGCTTCATTGGATGCTTTGAAAGCGATTGTACGTGAAGGACGGACGGTTGCAGACATGGTTACCGAACGTTCCGGTATCACGGGCGAGAAAATGGAACTTGATTATTATGAGTTTGTAAATGGTGGTACGACTACGGCTTATATACATCCGGGTAACAAGTTGGCTACAATTGTTGCTTTCAAGGAAGAAAATGCCGATTATGAAACCATTCACGGTGTTGCCATGCAGGTTGCTGCCATGAATCCGGTTTCGTTGGATCGTGATTCCGTTCCTGCTAAAATCATTGAAACCGAGTTGGAAATTGGACGCGAAAAGGCTCGCCAGGAAGGCAAACCCGAAAACATGCTGGACAAGATTGCCCAAGGACGTTTGAACAAATTCTTCCAGGAGTCGACTTTGCTGGAGCAGACTTATATCATGGACAATAAAACCCCGATTAAGGATCTGCTGAAAGCCAAAGGTATTACGGCAACTGATTTCAAACGTGTAACGTTAAACCAGGAATAATTAATTTCTTCATAAATGAATGAAGCGCAACCGCCAAATTTGGTGGTTGCGCTTTTTATTTGTGTATTCATATAGTTAAATTGCAGGGTGTTTTATGAAATAGAAGTTTCTTGGAGGGTAGTTTTGTACTTGGGCTGAAGAAAATGTTTAATGCCTTTATTTTTAAATGTAGAGTTTTGTTCGTTGATAATAGGGTAGGGAGCTGTGAAACGAGAATTATGCTTTTCCGAGGGTTATGACATTTGTTATATTTATTCTCATGGCATTGATAAAAAAGCGGCAGACATGTGACATGCCTGCCGCTAATGTGGAATGTTATAACTGCTGCTATCTCATCATTTTGATAGCATTGCTTGTGCCGTCGGTATATCTTACCACTTTTATGCACATGCCTTTCGTCGTGTCATCCAAAACGATACGGCGACCCGACAAATCATAATACTCTGTGGAAGCAACTACCTTGTTGCCGGCTTCTACGGTATTGATGGCAGTTGGTGTCGGTGTGATAACCATGTCAGAACATATTTCAATTGTATAAAGTTTTTCTGCTGAATAAATATGTGATGACATATATACTCCATCAGGTGATGAATATGAATTATCCGTGTTATTATATAACAGCGTCACGCTATCTATGTAATTAGCTTCATCTCTAAATATAGCTGCAACATCATCATCTACTATTTGACCTGAATACAATATAATATTATTATCAACAACTTCTCCTATCATCCAACTATTTGAATGGTTATAAGGAAACAACCCTTTTATATAAACAAGAAAATCCATTATAATAATATCTACTGTAGACTCATAATCAATTCCATCCTGATTTTTATTATTATAATTATAACAGTTATAATCATATGTTACAGGTTCCACAAATAAGTTCGCCGGAATATATTTCATAAAGCTACAATATGAATATAAAGTTGTTTTTGTTCCATCGTTTTCATAAAGCCCTAAACACAATGATTTATCTGAATAAATAATACCATCTTGCGGGTCAATAGCAAACTTGAAACAACTGGATAACAATGGATTACCAGAGTTCGTATCTAAATTGCAGATATAATACTTACACTCAGTACCATCATTATAATTAATTGTCCCCAACAATTGATTATTGTCAATTATAATTGAATCTTTTGTCCCATTCAATGTTCCTGTTATGTATAGGTTATCCCCAAACATATAGTCATTAGTAAAAAACATATTGGAGATATACACTTTTCCATTTTCTGCAATGATTATATCAGAAGCAACATGAGGTCGCATGTAAGATCCTATTTCATAAGCATAATCATAATAATCCAAAAAATAAGAAGTCTTCGTTCCTTCCGGCTCGGTAACCGCCTTGGTTTGCATGCTTGGTTTCAGCTGGCTGAAATCAATGCGTTTGGCCATTTCAAATTTAGGTTCTGCTTTGGGTTTGAAACCTTCAACAGGTTTCATCGTACCAATGTGCTGTGCAATACCGCTCATTGAGAAAACGGTGAATGCAAAAAGTAAAACTTTTTTCATTAATTAAAGTTTGTCTGAATTAGAGTCCTGTTTTTCTTAATTTGAGGCAGGAAAAAGCATCAGAACTCATATATACCTTTCCTGTCTATTTACGTGGCAAATTTACAGAATAATCTTCAAACCACATACTTTTTTACATATTTTATTTTCAAAAACTGTCATTTTGTACAAGGTACATTTTTATTGGCTACAGTTCTGTCAATAAGCACATTCCGGGTTCCTGAAAAAAGATTTGCGCTCGCGTATCTGTCCCCAAAAGAAAATACGCGGGGCATGTCATTGAGGACATGTCCCGCGTGTTGTTCCGTTTGCCTGAAATGTCTTTTTATTCCCTGGTTGCAAAATACTTCAGGAACTGCGTACGGAGCCAGAAATCCGGATTTTCCGTACCGGAAGCATTCATTTTGCCTTTATACTCGGCAATTGCCTTGTACTGGTGTTTTTCCTGCCATTGTTCCAGTTCATTCAAAGTGTGTCTGAACCATTCATTTCCGTTTTTATATATGGCACTCGATACCTCCACGGCCGATGCGCCAGCCAGCAGTGCCTTCACGACTCCTGCACCATCGTGCACTCCTCCCGAAATGGCAATGTCCATGCCGTGCACTGCAGCGGAAACAATCGCCGTCCACCGCAACGGCTCTGCCAGCCCGTTTTCCGAACTGAAAACCTGTCCAACGGTAAACTGCATGTTATCAATGTCTATATCCGGCTGATAAGGACGGTTGAACAAAACAACGGCATTTGCACCAACGGATTTCAGCTGGTCAACCAGCCAAACCGGGTTGGATATGTTCTGGCCGAGCTTCACAATGAGCGGGAATTTGACCATGTTCCTGATGGAACGTACAATATCAAGATGCATTTGCTCAAAACTCCCGTTTACATAATCTTTGCTGGTAGCTATGCTCATGATATTCAGCTCCAATGCATCTGCACCTGCATCTTCCGCCATACGGGCAAATTGTGCCCACTCGCCTGCCGAATGACAGTTTATGCTGGCTATGACGGGAATCGAACACAAGCGCTTGGTGTCCTTGATTAATTGCAGATATTCGCTCATGGCATGCGACCGAATATATCCATGCATATAATCGGCACTCTCGGAATGATCCGTACTCTGGTTCAGATGCTCGGTTTCGCGCGTGATGTTTTCTTCAAACAATGATTTCAGCACAATTGCTCCTGCGCCGGCATCTTCAATCGCCTTATTGTTGGCAGCCTTTGCCGTGCGGCCGCAGCTGCTCATGATAATCGGGTTTTTCAAGGTCAGACCCGCAAATTTTGTTTCCAGAATGTTCATAATTTTAGCGTGTAATTAAACTATCCATGTTCGCGCAAAGGTACAGATAATTATCGAAAAAAAGCACAATTTGCATAAAAAATAAGAGAAAAGATGGTCAGGTAAAAATGCCGTCCTGTCCGGCCCATTGCATAAAACGCCTTTCCCGCATTTATGCCACAGACAAATGCGGGAAAGGCGTTTATTTCCTTGATTGGGTACCAAGCCTACAATGTTACCCCGGTTTTGAATATTGCTGTTTCGCGATAACCCTTACGCTCATTATTGACATATTCCCCACTTGCCACACAGATTACATAATCCGTAAATCGTTTGCAGGTCTGTTCCATTGGTTCATCCTCCACAATAACGCCGGCATTAAAGTCAATCCAATCCGGCTTGTTTTGGGCCAGGGCCGTATTGGTCGATATTTTCATGGTTGGTACATAGGTTCCGAAGGGTGTGCCACGTCCTGTCGTGAACAGCACCATATGGCAGCCGCAGGATGCCAATGCAGTGGCCGCCACCAGATCATTCCCCGGAGCCGAGAGCAAGTTCAAACCTTTTACATGGAGACGTTCGCCATAGGCCAAAACACCACGAACTGAACTTTTTCCGCATTTCTGCGTGCAACCAAGGGCTTTTTCTTCCAACGTGGAAATACCTCCGGCTTTGTTTCCCGGCGATGGATTCTCACCCACCGGCTCGCCGTGTGACAGAAAATATTCCTTGAAATCGTTGATGAGCCTGACTGTCTGGCCAAACAATTGTTCATTTTCGCACCGGTTCATCAGAATTGTTTCTGCACCGAACATTTCCGGCACTTCCGTCAACACACTGGTTCCTCCCTGTGCAACCAGAAAGTCGGAAAACATTCCCAAGAGCGGATTTGCCGTAATTCCGGAAAAGCCGTCCGAGCCCCCACATTTCAATCCTACACGCAATTCGGACAACGGTATTTCCGTCCGCACATCGGTTCTGGCCTTATCGTACAATTCATGCAACAACGCCATTCCATCGGCAATTTCGTCATGTGTTTTCTGGGCAACCAGAAATCTGACACGCTCCTTGTCGTATCCGGCACAGAATTGTTCAAACACATCCGGCTGGTTGTTTTCGCAACCCAGTCCGACAACCAGGACTCCGCCAGCATTGGGGTGCATAACCATGTCACGCAGGATTTTTTTCGTATTCTCGTGGTCATCGCCCAACTGCGAGCAACCGTAGTTGTGTGGAAAAGCAACAATGGCGTCAACCCCCTGTCCGGCCGTTTCCTGACGCAGTTTTTCCGCCAACTGGTTTACAATTCCATTTACGCAACCTACAGTCGGTATAATCCATATCTCGTTGCGGATTCCGACATCGCCGTTAGTGCGTCTGTAGCCTTTAAATGTCAGATTCTGTTTTGGCAAATCAAGTTTCGGTGAAGTCGGATGATAGCTGTATTCCAACAAGCCGGCCAAATTGGTCTTTATGTTGTGTTCGTTGAGCCATGCTCCTTTGCGTACATCTGCGGTAACATGCCCGATGGGATAGCCGTACTTGATTACATTTTCACCCGGGACAAAATCTTTCAAAGCAACTTTATGTCCGGCCGGAATGTCTTCAAGCAGAGTGATTTCATTTCCTTCGACCTGAATGAGATTGCCGGCTTTCTGTGCGACAATGGCGACAGCAACATTATCTGACGGATTGATTTTTAAAACGGAAGTCATCGCTATGCACTTTTACAAGATGGTCTTGACGGTTTCCAACATGCCTTTGGACTGTATTTCGTCCAAAAATCCGACAACCATATCGGTCAGTCCCGGAATCCGGTTCAGGTCTTCGTTCCAAATGAATTTTGCGCCCAACACTCCTTCGGCAACAGTTTTTGTATTGCCCGTAGCCCAAAGCCGTTTGAGCAGGTCCATGATTTCCTGTGCATCGTTCGGAACGATTTCGGCACCATCCGCCCGTTTTCCACCTTTGTAGTATGTGATAATCGCGGCCAGCCCGAGCACCAGCCCTTTCGGTAATTCGCCCTTGCGTTCCAGATAGGTTTTCAGGCCCGGCAAATCGCGTGTTTCGTATTTCGGGAAGGAATTGAGCATAATGCTTGTTACGGCATGGTCCACAAACGGGTTGTTGAAACGCTCCAGCACATCCGTGGCAAATTGTTGCAATTCCGCCTTCGGCAGATTCAGGGTTTCCATCAACTCATCAAACATTACTTTGTGGATATATTTTCCGATGACTTCGTGTTGGCAGGCATCACGCACGATGTTTATGCCCGACAAATAGGCCACCGGCGACAATACGGTGTGCGGACCATTCAGCAAGGTAACCTTACGTTCATGATAGGGTGCCTCGCTTGGCACGAACAATACATTCAAGCCGGCTTTGTCTGCCGGAAATTCTTTGGCAATTTCCTGCGGGGCCTCTATCACCCACAAATGGAATATTTCCGCTTGGACAACCAGGTTGTCGTCATATTGCAGTTTTGCTTTGATGTTGTCAATGTCTTTGCGCGGGAAGCCGGGAACAATACGGTCAACCAGGGTGGCATATACGCCGCAGGCTTCTTCAAACCAGGTTTTGAACTCGCTGCCGAGATTCCACAAATCGATATATTGATAAATCGTTTCTTTCAGCTTGTGCCCGTTCAGGAAAATCAACTCACATGGGAAAATAATCAGCCCTTTGCTTTTGTCGCCGTTGAACGTCTTGAAACGACGGTAGAGCAGTTGGGTCAGCTTGCCTGGATAGGAGGAAGCCGGTTTGTCTTCCAATTTGCAATTGGGGTCAAAGGCTATGCCTGCTTCTGTCGTGTTGGAGATGACAAAGCGCATGTCAGGATTATCTGCCAATTGCATGAACTCATCATTTTGCGTGTATGGGTTCAAGGAACGGCTGATTACGTCGATCAACTCCAAACTGTTTACCGTTTCGCCTTTATCCAATCCCTGCAAGTTTACATGGTACAAGTTGTCTTGGGCATTCAGCATGTCTATCATGCCTTTTTCGATAGGTTGGACGACAACGACACTGCTGTTGAAATCCGTCTTGTTATCCATGTTCCAGATAATCCAATCGACGAATGCACGCAAGAAATTTCCTTCACCAAATTGAATGATACGTTCCGGACGTTGTGTTTTTGTTGCTGTTTTGCTGTTTAATGCTTTCATGATTTACCGTTTAATTTGTTTGTTATAATTTGATTGTCAATAAATTTTTCATATTAAAAAACTCCGTGTGCGCACACGGAACAACCACTGCAAAAGTAATTCTAAATTTTAAATTTGACAAACAGAAAATCAACTTCATTTAGGGAAATGTGGTGCTGTGCGTTTTAAATATTTGATAATCAATCTGTAAAAAATAGATGGGGTGTTTTTTCAAGTACAAAAAAAGCTGTACGAAAAAGAATCGTACAGCTTCGTGTGATTGATTTTGTTTTAGACCAATGTTTCAATCTGATCCAGATTTTTTTGGATTTCCTCGTCTGTCATGGCATAATTAACCAAGTTGCCTGACAAATATTGGTCGTAAGCCGACATATCGACCAAGCCGTGTCCGCTCAGATTGAATAAAATGGTTTTTTTCGTGCCTTCTTCTTTGGTAATGTTTGCTTCACGGATTGCCGCTGCAATGGCATGGCAGCTTTCCGGCGCAGGAACGATACCTTCGCAACGTGCAAATAAGACACCAGCTTCAAACGAGTCTAACTGCTTGATATCAACGGCTTCCAGCCGGTTTTCTTTCAGCAACTGACTGACAATGGTACCCGCACCGTGATAGCGCAATCCACCTGCATGGATGTTAGCCGGGGAAAAATTGTGTCCGAGTGTAAACATTGGTATCAGAGGCGTATAACCGGATTCATCCCCAAAATCGTACTGGAATTTTCCGTGTGTCAATTTTGGGCATGAGGCCGGTTCGGCCGCGATGAAACGCGTTTTTTTACCATTCAGAATATTGTGCCGCATAAATGGGAACGAGATGCCGCCAAAGTTGGAGCCGCCACCGAAGCAACCGATAACAATGTCGGGATATTCGCCGGCCATTTCCATTTGTTTTTCTGCTTCCAGTCCGATGATTGTCTGGTGCAGGGTTACATGGTTCAGCACGCTGCCGAGTGCATAACGGCAGTTCGGCGTCTGCATGGCCAGTTCCACCGCCTCCGAAATGGCAGTGCCGAGCGAGCCTTGGTAATTGGGGTGGTCGGTCAGGATTTTGCGGCCGGCTTTCGTGCTCATGCTGGGTGAAGCTATGACTTGCGCGCCCCATGTCTGCATCAACGAGCGGCGATATGGTTTTTGCTCGTAGCTGATTTTCACCATATAAACCGCCAGTTCCAGGCCAAATGCCTTGCTGGCGAACGACAAGGCAGTTCCCCATTGTCCTGCCCCTGTTTCGGTTGTTACATTCGTTATGCCATCTTGTTTCAGATAATAAGCCTGTGCCAAAGCCGAATTGAGTTTATGTGAACCTACCGGGCTTACGCTCTCATTCTTGAAATAGATATGTGCCGGGGTGTCCAATGCTTTTTCTAATTCGTAGGCACGTACCAATGGGGTCGAACGGTAGATTTTGTATTTGTCGCGTACCTGTTCGGGGATGTCAATCCAAGCATCGGTTTCGTTCAATTCCTGGTCGGATGCGCCTTTGGAAAACAACGGATACAAATCTTCGGGTTTCAGAGGCTGTTTTGTCCCCGGATTCAGCATTGGCATGGGTTTGGTCGGCATATCAGCCACAATATTATACCATTGGGTCGGTATTTCCTTTTCGGGAAGCAGAAATTTTTTTGTCTTGTCCATAACTTTGTTTTTTAGATGTTACTTGATTTGCTTTTATGTTTGTTTTTATATCCGGATAATAATAAAAAAAGCTATTGTCCAACTGATAAACAATAGCTTTGAATTTTATGTGTAGTCCTATTATGAAAAATACATACCTTGCAACGACTCAACTCCATTGTTTATCATCGAAGTTGCGCCACCACCAATTGTTATTGAATCGAATGAATTGCATGTATGTACTTGTTGTGTTCCTAAAACCGCGGCAAATATACGGATTATTTCTAAACCGACAAATTTTTTATCGAAAAAATGTGATTTTATTATTTTTCCGCCGAATCTGTTTCATTCCGAAAGTATTCTTGGCTATCTGCCAGAAATTCACCGACCACAAAATTACTGCCGCCGACAAACACTAGGTCATCCCGCGTCGCCGCCGATACGGCTTGCCGGCAGGCTTCGGAAACGCTATTGAATGCAGTACCATGTAAATCTGCTTCTACCGCCATTTGCAGTAAGGTCGTTGCTGGCATGGCGCGTGGTGTCTGGGCTTGCGTGAAATAATAAACGGCCTGCGGAGGCAACAACTTCAATACGTCGGCAATGTCTTTGTCGCGCACCATGCCCAGCACGACATGCAATGTGCGGCAAGGATATTGTTTCAACTGTTCGGCTACGTAACGTATGCCATGTGCATTATGTCCCGTGTCGCAAATGATGGCAGGATTTTCATGCACCAATTGCCAGCGTCCTTGTAGGCCGGTCAATGTGCAGACATGCGCATAACCATCCAGCAACGCATCATCAGAAACCAAGAAACCTGTTTCACGCAACACCCGAATGGCTGTATAGACGGTTTGTTTGTTTTTTTGCTGGTATATGCCATGCAATTCACAAGGGAAATCAGGACATGCCGGTTCTTGGTCGGCAAAAAGAATGCGGCTGTTGCAATCGGCTGCCTTCTGCAAAAAAACAGGAGCTGTTTCCGGCTGTGTCTCACCGATAATGACTGGTACGCTTGGTTTGATGATGCCGGCTTTTTCACTTGCAATTTTTTCCAGCGTATCGCCCAGAAATTCGGTATGGTCAAAACCGATATTCGTAATGACGCTCAACTCCGGCATTATGACATTGGTGCTGTCAAGGCGGCCGCCTAATCCTACCTCAATGACAGCAATGTCCACTTGCTGCGTGGCAAACCAGGCAAATGCCATGGCCATGGTACACTCGAAGAAAGAAGGTTTCACTTCATCCAACAGACACCGATAACGTTCCACGAAATCAATCACATAACCGGGGGCTATTTTTTGTCCGTTTATCCGTATGCGTTCCCCGAAATCAACCAAATGTGGCGACGTGTAAAGTCCTGTCTTGTAGCCAGCTTGCTGTAAAATGGCCGCCAATAAATGAGATGTGGAACCTTTTCCGTTTGTTCCAGCCACATGGATGCTTTTGAAACGCCGGTGTGGATTGTCCAGCGCAGCCAATAGTTTGTTCGTATTCTCGAATCCTGGTTTGTATGCTGCTTGTCCGACCAGATGGAACGCAGGTTGCGAAGCATATAAATAATCGAGTGTTTCCTGATAGGTCATATTCAAATCGCTATAAAATAATCTGAAATCGGGTGCAAAAGTACGGAAAAAGAAAAATAAACACTACATTTGCAGAAAATCATGAAAGGAAACTCCGCACGCACAACAACATGGCAACAGGCTTGTCCTGAATTGACCTCAATAATGGTTTGTCCGGCTGTAAAAACGTACGGAATATAAATTTATCATCAAAAAAATCATGCAATACACAGCCGTTCATTTTAAATTTGCATTTGCAGAAGATTTTGCCGCTGATATTTTTGTCGCAGAATTGGCCGAATTAGGTTTTGAGAGCTTTGAGAATGATGCGGAAGGCATTATAGCTTATATACCAAGCGTCAATTATCAGGAACAACTGTTGGCCGGACTGATAGAAACTTTTCCCTATGCCGGTGCGGAAATAAAAGAAACGCTTACGATAGCTGACCAAAACTGGAATGAAGAATGGGAAAAGCATTTTTTCCAGCCTATCGTTATCGATGACAAATGCGTTATCCATAGTTCATTCCATACAGACATACCGTCTATGGAATATGATATTCTGATTGACCCGAAAATGGCGTTCGGCACAGGACATCATGCAACGACAAGCCTGATTGTTAGCGAGCTTTTGCAGTTGGATATGCGTGGAAAGTCGCTGCTGGATATGGGCTGTGGCACGTCCGTGCTGGCCATTCTGGCATCCAAGCGCGGTGCTGATCCGATTACGGCCATTGACATAGACAATTGGTGTACGGAAAACTCGCTGGAAAACATAGCGCTGAACCATGTGGATAACATTGAGGTGTTGCAAGGAGATGCAAGTTTGCTTCCGGGACGTCATTTTGACATTGTGCTGGCCAACATAAACCGGAACATCCTGTTGGCTGACATGCACTTGTATGCCGATTGCCTGCCGCAAGGCGGAATATTGTATATGAGCGGATTTTATACGGAAGATGTACCGCAAATAGAGGCGGAAGCCGTCAAATTGGGATTCCGCATGACAGCTTGCCGTGAAAAGAACAATTGGGCGGTTGTCAGAATGGAAAAAATTGAAGAATGACAAAAATGGATTGTGCGGCTTTCAGTTTTCAAACCGCACAATCAACTTGTCATTTGTTTTTATTGCCGTATAGAAGTTATTTTTACCTCGCCCTTGTCGGAAACGATGGTCAACTGCAATTTGTCTTGTGCATCACGGGTGAACAGACAAATGTCTTGCGCGGAAGCCCTGAAAATCCTATCAAGCGTCAGCCCGGCAAATCCGATATTGCTTACCTTTCCGATGCTGCCGTCATTGTTGATCCGCCCGCACACAATTCGCCCCTTATTGTAACCGACGACAAGTATCCCGTCTGCAACTTCGATAATGTTTTCTATGCGTTCGAATGATTTCAAAACGACGGTCCATACGTTCACCTCGTCAATCCGGCAGAGCTTGGTTCCGCCATCGGCTCCGTTATATGCGACATAAGTGATATTTGCCAATTCATCATAGTCCACAACTGCGGGAACGTTTTCGTTGCTGCTAATTTTGCGTATTTCCTTGCCGCCTTGGTTCATATAGACAATTGCAGATTGGCCGTTTTGTTTGGCTGCCAACACGCAGCCTGAACCATTGACCGACATGTTGTAAATCTGTTCCGTATTTCTCAGTTCGGCCAGCCAGATCGTAGCATTCTTTTCGTCTATTTTGGCCACAAACGCCACATTTCCTGCATTTTTTTTGGTTCCGGCCACATATTCAGGGTTGCCTTGCAAATTGTAATATATATGTGTGGTAATATATGGACCTTTGAGTGTTGGCAAATCATTTTCTTTCACGACCCACAATGGCACGGAAGAACCTTTGCCCCGGACGCTGTATGCAGGTTTGTCGCGTTGTCTTTCTACATTTCGTGTATAACTGGCAAAGTTGGCAAGCACCTCGCTGAATATCTTATCAAGAAATGCTGTTTCTGTGGATACATATTTTTCCAGGCCTTGCGTACCGCCGTAGTTTTTATTGAAAAATTCGGAAAAACGGGCTATGCGGTCAGGTGTCAGCGAATTTCCGACAGCCTCCAACGCCTTTTCCGTTTCACCAAGTTGTTCCGAGAACCTGTATATGTGGCGCATTTTGCGGTTCAATAGCACGGCTGATGTATCGAACGGCAATGCGAGGCTGTCATGTGCCATGAGCATAAGTTGCCGGCGGTCATCAAGGTAGCTGAAAAGTTCCCGCACAAGCGAATTGTTGTCATATTTGCCCAGTTGGAATATGAACAATTCATCGTAGGCTTCTTGGGCACCCGCGGCAAACGGACTGTTGTTTTCATATTCCTGTTTGCCTTGTTCATATTGCCGGTTTATGTCATCAATGCGTTGTCGAAGCGGCAAGATATCGGTCGCAAGCGTCTGGTTCACATCGTCTATCCATTTGCGGTAATCCCACATGCTGAAACGATCCATATAGAAATCGCTGTTGGTCAGGCCGTCAAGCCGGAACGTTTCTATGGGCTTGAATTCGTATGTTTGCCGGTAATCGCGTATCGGATATGCTTCAAGTGTTTTTTTGTATCGTGCAAATGCTTCGACACAATGGTCGATGTCGGAACCAAGCGTGTCAAGGATGTTTTTGAGCGTGGCATTGTGCCGCAACAGCATGTCATTGAGGTTGCCGTAATTATCGCAAATCGATTTGAAAGTACCGATGCATTTGTTGTAATAGCCTTTTGATTCTTCGAGTGCTTGATAAGCCATGGTTACCGAATCGCGGAAGTTTTTGCAGAACCGTTGGTGTTTTGCTACAAATGTTTTGATATCAGCATCTTGTATGCGTCCTCCGGACGCAGGGATGTCAAGATTCTGGTAAAATTCGCTGTTGGTCCTGGCATCGCCTTCGGAATAGAATACGCCAAAAGTATCGAAAAACAGTTTGGCGTTGTCTGCCCAATATTGGGCCGTCTGGATGTCGCGTAATGGGTCGGTTTCTATTAGTTTCTTTTCGCATATCATGCCCAATTGCAAATAGGTATTGGCCCAATGCGGATTTGCCCGCTGGTATTCCATCAGTATGCTGTAAGCCTGGTCAAGTGTCTTGTCTGGCAAACTGTTGTATATTTCGGAGTATTTTTGTGCTTTTGCTGCGGCGAAAAAGGCAAATGCAAATGCGATGGCAAATATTTTATGTTTATTCATTGTCTTTTTTTATTAATCGGTAAGTTATTGTTGTATGTTTTTCGTTGCCAATACCACAAATTCCACACGTCGGTTTATGGCACGGTTTTCTTCGCTGTCGTTGGGAACCAAAGGCTTGCTCATTCCGTATCCTTTTGATTGCAAACGGCTTTGCGGTATGCCGCTTTCCACAATATAGTTGACAACCGACTGTGCGCGGCGTTCAGAGAGTATGATGTTATAGTCGGCATTGCCCACGTTGTCGGTGTGGGCCGAAATTTCGATTATCAAATCCGGATTGTCGTGCATAAGTTGGACAACACGGTCAAGTTCGAAATACGAATCCGGCATTATTTCAGCCGAACCGGTAGCGAAATTGATGTTGTAAAGTTGCAGTGAAGCATTTATTTTCAGCGGAACAAGTTCTACCGCGATTTCATCGGTGTTTTGTTTTTTCAGGTCGATAATGCCATTGTGGAATGCGTAACCATCCACGCCATCCACTGTCATGTCGTATTGGTCATTGTCCCGCAATTTGACGACAGCTTGCCCGTTAATCATTTGGGATGGTTCAATAATACATTCTTCTTCACGGTTACGGTTGTCAAAAAACACATGGGCGGCAAGTGGCTTTTTTGTTTCTACATCGCAAACATTCACTTTTATATCGCGTTTGAACGGTTCCAAGGGGAGATTACGTTCAAAATAGGAGAACACAATATCACCTTCGAGTTTGAATAAGAATTTATTTTCGGCAAAGCCTTTGGCCGTAGCTGCGATGTCGTAGTTGCTGCCCAAAGGCAAAGCCAGTAGATATTTGCCATCGGCATGGGCTTGGGCGTGGAAAACGCTTTTGTCGGATGTGCGCACGGCAATAACCTCGCCATCAAGCGGGCGGAATATCTCGCTGTCATAAACGCTTACGGACAGTTGCACTGTGTCGAAAAGCTCGATGACATCGGGCATTTCCGGTTTGGAAGAGTTACGGTAATCGAGCATATAGCTGGCAAATGAATAATCGGGATTACGCACATCCACAATGTATTGCGAGCCGGATGTATTTGTCAGGTCGTAACCGCCTTCCCATTGGTCGCTCTGATAGCGGCCAAGGACTTTGAGTGTTGTCGGGTTATAGACTGTTACATCGGCCGCGATGGGTTTATGCGAGGCAAGGGTCTGGATATTGCCTTTTTCCGTGACCACGGTGCGTGGCATGGATTCTTTGCCGGTCATTCTCATGCGGGCAATACGGCCTTGGCGCAATTGTTTTTTGTTGTTGGCATGGACAAAATAAAGCCATTTTCCGGCATAGCGGGGTGAATAAAAGTCATAACCCGATTCGTTTTGTGTAAGTGACGAAGGCAAAAGCCATGAATTGCTCCACAGCAAGCGCGCGAACATCATTTGCGTGGTTTCTTTGCGTTCGGATCGTATCGTATAATAGAC
This sequence comes from uncultured Bacteroidales bacterium, assembly GCA_949282265.1. Classification (GTDB taxonomy): domain Bacteria; phylum Bacteroidota; class Bacteroidia; order Bacteroidales; family Paludibacteraceae; genus CALUNA01. The sequence goes on from CASDOZ010000004.1 coordinate 111,380, forward strand.
TGTCCGCGCGTCGGAGGCTACCGTGACATCCTGCATGTAACCAGAGTTGATCACATTGTCAACCGGTTGTGGTTCCTTCCATGTCCCATGCGGGTCACGGTCGGAGGTGTATATGCTCATTTTGTCAGCATCTTTTTTTTCTATTTTGGGGTCATTATTTTTCTGGTGTTTGAGGAAATAAATGGTTTCATCACCGGGAATCAATGCCGGATAAGTTTCGTTTTCGGCTGTATTGATGCCATCCAGAAGTTGCGGCTCGCTCCAACCTTCGGGTTGCTTGTCGCTGTAATAGATGTCGAATCCGCCGGCACCACCGGGATAATTGGCATGAAAATAAAGCCTCCGTTCGTTATCGGACATAAATGCGCCGCCGACCGATGCCGTATCGCCAGCATGGCGATTGATGATTCCGATAGGTTCGGCTTCGCTCCATTGGCTGCCGGAGAAAAAAGATTCGTATAACATGGTACGGCCCGCAGCATTGACGAGTGTCATGACAAGGTGGTTTTCGGAGCGGTTTATGGAAAAATCGACTACATTTTCCCACGTGCCGACTTTGTCAAATGTACCTGAAATATCGGCCGCATAGGTTTCAAAACACAATAGAATGGAAAACATGCTTGCCATCAAGCGGACTTTCCTGCATAAAAAATTCATGGCTGTTTAGATATTTGATTATGGAGCACAAAAATATCGCAATTATTATAATTGACAATAGTTTGATGAATCTATTTGTTTTTTTCGTGTTTCTTTTTGTCGGTTGTTTCAAATTTGTTGCTTAAGATGCGCTGCGTAGCAATAAAAAAAACCGGCATTATGCCGGTTTTTTATCTTTCATAGTCAAATATTGATTTTATCGTCCAACCCTGTTTTGTAATCCACAGGCTATCTTCTGGAATTGGGTGTATACCCTCTGGATGAAAATAAAATGTTCCCTTGCCACGCATTTTATCAGAAAAACCCATTACAGGTTTGAGGTGTTGTTGTACCATAGACTTTATTGTGATATAATTATAATTTCCAAAAGAGTCGTCCCCAACAACCATATATATATATCTGACATCGGGCATTGAATCATAATGCATAAGTTCTGGTGAATAATAATAAAGAAATCCATTATCATAAGTTAAAAATTGTTTATAAGAATCGTCATAGGCAGAATAAAATAATTCAATGTCACGATATTGAATTGTATCGGTGGGTTTCACAGAATCGGTTGGTGTTATTGGATTCGGATTAATAACAGGTTCGTCGCGTTCGCACGCACTGAACATGCTGGCACCCGCCAAACCTAATGCGAAAATCAATGTTATTTGCTTAATCTTTTTCATGTCTTATGTGTTTTTTTTGTTTTTCCGGTTTCTATTCTTCGTATTCAAATATTGATTTTATCGTCCAACCCTGTTTTGTAATCCACAGGCTATCATCTGGGAGTTTGGATATTTCAGAAGGATAAAAATAAAATGTTCCCTTACCTCGTATTTTTTTTGAGAAATTTATTACCGGTTCACATGTCCCTGTTACAAGGTGATGTATTCCTAGCGACGATAATCTTCCAAAAGAATCATCTCCAACAACCATATATATATATCTGACATCGGGCATGGAATCATAACGTATTAAGGTCGGAGAAAATAACCTATTGCCATAATAATCATGTACAAAAAAACTGTCAATAGAATTATCTTTTCTAGAAAAAAATAACTCAATGTCACGATATTGAATCGTATCGGTGGGTGTTACGGAATCTGTTGGTGTTATTGGATTCTGGTCATCCACAACCGGTTCATTACCTCCACATGCACAGAACATGCTGGCACCCGCCAAACCCAAAGCAGGTATTAATGTTTTTAGATAGGAAAATGACATGTTTTTCATTTTTTGTTGATTAATTTTGTTTCCACCTGCAAATAAACACTATTTTTCTGACATAGACAAATAAATTCTTTCAATTTGAAAAATAATTTCTTTCAAATGGTATTATATGTGTAAGTAAATATGTGTAATTTAGCACATTATGAAAAAGGAATCAATACATATAGGTAGTTTGATTGAAAAATATATTAGACAAAACGGTATTAACGCATCGGAGTTAGCGCGTAAACTTGGCATGTCCCGCCAGAATATTTACGATATATATAAGCGCGATGATTTGGGTGTCAAGGAAATTTTGTCAATTTCCAAGGCTTTGGATCATGATTTTTTGCGTGATATTTTGGAGGATTTCGGATATGTCGATATGGACAAATTGTTCGATGTGATGAAGAAAATGTTATATGACAGATTGCAGGAAGAATTGCACGAGTCGTGCATGGCTGGGAAATAGAAGTAAAACGTTCCTATATTGGTATTATATATGAAAGAATCCGGCAGACTTGCCGGATTCTTTTGTTATTTATGTTTCCGATATTATCGTTTTAATATTGCTCCTGTTCGTTCGGGAAATCGCATGATTTCACATCGCTGATATAATGTCTCACTGCATTTGTCATGGTTTCGTGCATATTGGCATAGCGGCGCAGGAAACGCGGTGAGAATCCGTTGGCCAGGCCGAGCATGTCGTGCAACACCAGAACTTGCCCGTCTACACCGCTGCCGGCACCTATGCCTATAACGGGTATTGAAACCTCGCGGGCAACTTGTTCGGCCAATTTGGCCGGAATTTTCTCTAATACAAGTGCAAAACAACCAGCTTCTTCCAGCAGTTTTGCATCGCGCAGCAGTTTTTCGGCTTCGTTTTCTTCCTTGGCGCGTACGGTGTATGAGCCATATTTGTTTATGGATTGGGGCATTAGGCCCAAATGGCCCATGACGGGTATGCCTGCGCATAAGATGCGTTTGACGGATTCAATGACCTCTTCACCGCCTTCCAACTTCAGGCAGTCGCAATGCGATTCTTTCATAATGCGTATGGCTGAGGCGAGCGCTTCTTTTGAATTGCCTTGGTAGCTTCCAAAAGGCATATCTACGACAACCAATGCGCGTTTGGTGGCACGGACTACGGCTTTGGCCAGAAAAATCATTTGGTCCAAGGTTATTGGCAGGGTGGTCGTGTTGCCACAAACAACGTTGCTGGCCGAGTCGCCGACCAGAATGACATCAATGCCGGCGCCATCCACAATGCTGGCCATTGTGTAATCGTATGATGTGAGCATACTGATTTTTTCACCGCGGGCTTTCATTTCTTGTAACCGTTGGGTGGTTACCCTGCGTGTATCATCGCTATGTACTGACATTTTCTTCTTCTAAAGAGTTAATCGGCCGCAAAGGTAGGCCTAATTTTTATCATTCATGTTGTTTTTGTTATATTTTAACCTTACCTTTGCAGGCACAATCTGTAAAAAGGGAAAAGATGGGTAAATTTGTACGTAAGCTAAATGAACGGATAAAGGACAATAAAGTTCTTTCGCATATTGTGACCATGCAATATTTGCCACGATGGACTGTTTTCTTGTTGGATGTTTTTTTGAGTATTGTGGCGTATGCCATTTCACATTATCTGTCATTTGCTTTTCTGGATGGTGCTACCGTTGCGGAAACGGTTAGTTCTGCAAAGTACCGTATCCTGATATTTATTTTTGTCCAAGCATTGTCCTTTATTGTCTTCCGTACTTATTCAGGTGTATTGCGATACTCTGGTTTTGTTGATGCTTACAAGGTTTTGTCTTCTGTCTTGTTCACGGTTGTAGTTTTGTTTCTGATAAATCTTGTATCATGGAACTCCTACGGGATGACGTTTTTTTATACCCGAGATGTCATTATTTATTTGTTTGTGGCTTTTGTGTTGTTATTCTCTTTGCGTATGTTTGTCAAGACTTTGTTTGAGTTATTCGTTATGAATGTGGCTTCGGCAAAGAGGGTAATGATATATGGGACGAAGTCAGCGGGGGTGGCAATTGCAAAAATGTTGCGTTCTTCAGTCGATGAACGTTATAAATTGGTCGGTTTCATTGATGATTCTGAAGATTTTGTTCCACGGGTTATTTTGGGTGTCCGTGTCTATAAGTTAGACAGCGAATTGTTGCCGCGTATGCAAAAGCTTGGCGTGGAAAGCGTCATAGTTTCACCCATGAAGATGCAGGAAATCAACCCGGCTGTCGATTTGGATATTTTCCTGAATAACAATATCAATATATTATCCGCTCCGTATGTGAGTATGTGGAAGCATGTTACGGATAACGAATCGCCCAAGATAAGTGAGATTAAGTCCGTAGAGATAGAAGATTTGTTGGAGCGTCCTGCTATCCATATTGATTTGGAGAATCTGGAAGCCTTTTTGAAGGAAAGTGTGGTTTTGGTCACAGGAGCGGCCGGTTCCATTGGTAGTGAATTGGTTCGTCAGATAATCAAATATTCGCCCCGTCTTATTGTGTTGTTGGATCAGGCAGAATCTCCGCTGCATGATTTTATGCAAGACTTGTTGCATACTTACCCGAATCATAAATTTACTTCGTGTATTGCGGATGTACGTAACCGTAAACGGATAGATGATGTTATGGACTTGTACCGTCCTGATGTTATTTACCATGCTGCAGCCTATAAACATGTGCCGTTGATGGAGGACAATCCGAGTGAAAGTATCCAAGCCAATGTCATGGGTACGAAAAACATGGCGGATATGGCTGTCAAATATGATGTGAAACGTTTTGTTATGGTTTCTACCGACAAAGCGGTGAACCCGACCAATATCATGGGAGCATCCAAGCGCATTGCGGAAATATATGTGCAGTCCTTGTATAATCATTTGGTGAAGAAAAATCCAAATTGCACCAAATTTATCACAACCCGTTTTGGCAATGTGTTGGGCTCCAACGGTTCCGTTATCCCGTATTTCAAAAAACAGATAGAGCAGGGTGGCCCAGTTACAGTTACGCATCCTGAAATCATACGTTATTTCATGACTATTCCGGAAGCATGTCAGTTGGTTCTGGAGGCAGGCTTAATGGGTAATGGTGGCGAAATATTTATTTTCGATATGGGCAAACCGGTCAAGATACTGGATTTGGCGAAAAAGATGATACGTCTTGCCGGATATAAACCAGGTGTAGATATAAAAATAGCCTTCACAGGACTTCGTCCAGGCGAGAAGCTGTATGAAGAGCTCTTGAACAAGAAAGAAAAAACTATGCCGACAAGCAATGATAAAATAATGATAGCCAAGGTACAGGAATTTGACTATAACCTAATAAAAGATGAAATAAATTTGCTGATTGAGTACAGTTATTTGGGCAAAGATTTTCTGACGGTTTCGCAAATGAAAAAAATAGTGCCGGAATTTATCAGCAAAAATTCACCGTACGAAAAATTGGATATCTAATGCAGTCCTCTTTGAGTCAATTTATTTTTACATATCCGTTTGCTATTCTCCTTTTTTCTTTTTTGATAGGCGGAATGTGTATGCCTATGGTGTTGAAAATAGCACGGGCGAAACATTTTGTAGTAAAACCGAATAAACGTATGTCTCATACGGGAGAAGTTCCCAATATAGGCGGTATAGATATTTTTGTTTCATTTGTATTGACATATTTGCTCTTTGAGTATGACCACATGCAATATGCACAATATATTTTTATTGGCATATTTTTGATTTTGATGGTCGGTTTTGTTGATGATTTGATTGATTTGGCACCGCATTGGAAGCTTTCCGGCGAATTGTTGGCTGGCTTTTTCCTGATTGTTGCGTCTGGTGTTCGAATTACTCATTTACATGGCTTTATGGGTATAAATGAAATCTCAGATGCGGCTAGTTATTGCTTATCCTTTTTTATTTACATTGGTATTATCAATGCTTTGAATCTGATAGATGGTGTGGATGGTTTGGCATCCGGTCTGGGAATAGTGTATTGCTTGTTTTTTGCGTTATATTTCCAGTTGATAGGTGAAATCCATTTGTCAGTGCTTGCTTATTGTCTGATAGGATCATTGTTGGTCTTTTTCCTGTATAATGTATTTGGTCGCAGTCGTCGTAAAATTTTTATGGGTGATTCCGGTTCCTTGCTTTTGGGCTATATGATTACGCTTTTTGTTTTTCGTTTTTGCGAGATGAACGCATATCACTATGGTCCTGAAAAATACCATATGGCAGCTGCGCCAGCTGTGGCTATTTGTGTATTGGCTGTACCGCTTTTTGACACATTGCGAGTTATGTGTACACGTATAAAGAAGGGTGTTTCACCTTTTTCGGCGGATAAAAATCATATTCATCATTTGTTGTTGCGAATAGGATTGTCGCATATTCAGGTTTCCATGGTTCTGATATTTTTGACTATTTTGTTTTCTCTATTGGGGATAGCATTACGTAATATTTCCATAGGCTATCTTATTTGCATTGTTTTTGCTATTTGCTGTATATTGGTTTATATTTTATGGCGAATAGTCGATAGAAAAAGTAAGTCCGAATGATTTCTGTAGAACAACTCACTGTTGAGTTTAGCTCAATACCTCTTTTTAACGAAATATCTTTTTTAATTAATCCGAAGGATAAAATTGCCTTGGTCGGGAAAAATGGTGCTGGAAAAACGACACTGTTAAAGTTGTTGGCTGGCAAAATGCAGCCTACGCGGGGGCATATTTCAGTTCCTTCGGGCTTGACAATCGGTTATTTGCCACAACACATGATCCATGCTGAAGGGACGACGGTCATGGAAGAGGCGCGCAAGGCTTTTGAGCAAATTATCACTTTGCAGGAAAAGACCGAAAAATTGGGGCTTGAACTGGCTAATCGTACTGATTATGAATCGGATGAATATCAGCAACTGATAACTCAATTGGCGCATGACAACGAAATGTTGCAGATTCTGGGCGGGCACAACTTTGAAGGCGAAGTGGAAAAAACATTGCTTGGATTGGGCTTCCGGCGTTCAGATTTCGGACGGCCATGTTCCGAATTCAGCGGAGGTTGGCGTATGCGCATTGAGCTGGCTAAAATCTTGTTGCAGCATCCGGATGTCTTGCTTTTGGATGAGCCGACCAATCATCTGGATATAGAGTCTATCCAATGGCTGGAAAATTTTTTGTCAGGCAGTAACGGTGCGGTTGTCTTGGTGTCGCACGACCGCGCATTTATCGATGCCGTAACGAACCGCACGATAGAAATCTCGCTTGGGCGGATATATGACTATAATGTGAATTATTCGCGCTATGTCGAGTTGCGCAAGGAACGGCACGAGCAGCAGGTGCGCGCTTATGAAAACCAGCAGAAAATGATAGCGGAAACGGAAGATTTCATTGAGCGTTTCCGCTACAAAGCAACCAAAGCCGTGCAAGTGCAAAGCCGCATAAAGCAATTGGCAAAACTGGAACGTATTGAGGTGGATTTGGAAGACAATTCGCGCTTGAACCTGAAATTTCCGCCGGCTCCCCGTTCGGGTGATTTCCCGCTGATGATAACCGATTTGTCGAAGGCATACGGTGACCATATTATTTTTGAACATGTCGATATGACTGTGAAGCGCGGTGAAAAAGTCGCCTTTGTCGGCCGTAATGGCGAGGGAAAGACAACTTTGGTCAAATGTATCATGGGGCAGCTCGAATATGCCGGCAATTTGAAAGTGGGGCACAATGTCAAGATTGGATATTATGCCCAGAACCAGGCTTCGTTGCTTGACGATGAACTGACTGTTTTTGAAACCATCGACCGCGTTGCGGTGGGCGACATACGCACGAAAATCCGCGATATTCTGGGCGCGTTCATGTTTGGCGGCGAGGCATCTGACAAAAAAGTCAAGGTACTCTCCGGCGGCGAACGGAGCCGTCTGGCCATGATTCGGTTGCTGTTGGAGCCGGTCAACCTGCTGATTTTGGATGAACCGACGAATCATTTGGACATGCGCAGCAAGGATGTCCTGAAAGCGGCTTTGCAGGATTTTGGCGGCACGGTGATTGTCGTATCGCATGACCGTGATTTTCTGGATGGCCTGGTTTCCAAGGTCTATGAGTTCGGTAACCGCCAGGTCAAGGAGCATATCGGCGGCGTGTATGATTTCCTGCGTGCCAAGAAGATGGAAAATTTGCAGGAACTGGAAATTTCCCAAACGCCCAAAACGGTAGTTTCCAAGCAGGAATCGGCCAACAAACTTTCATACGAAGCGCGCAAGGAACAGCAAAGGCAATTGCGGAAGCAGGAAAAAATGGTCGAGGAGGCAGAAAAGCAGATTGCTTTGCTGGAAAATGAGATTGCGGAAATAGAAAACATGTTGCAAGATCCGGCAAAAGCTTGTGATGCTGACTTATACACACGCCATCATAAAAAGCAGCATGAACTGGAACAGAGAATGTACGAGTGGGAGATTTTGAGCGAACAATTGGAAAAAATGAAGTCATGAAACTCTACTTGATTCCGAATACTTTGGGCGACAGCCCGATAGAAAATGTGTTGCCGGCATATAACCGGACGATAATTGCAGGTATCAAACATTTCATAGTGGAAGATGTCCGTACGGCACGCCGTTTCTTGAAAAAGGTCGATGCTGGCATAAATATCGATGAACTTTCATTTTATGTGCTGAATGTCCGCACAGGTCCGGAAGAGATGCAGGCGTGCCTGAAACCGCTGGCGCAAGGGTTTGATGTCGGTGTCATTTCGGAGGCGGGCTGTCCGGCCATAGCTGACCCCGGTGCCGATGTCGTGCGCATTGCCCAGCAGAAAAACTGCCAGGTGGTGCCGTTGGTTGGCCCTTCATCCATTCTGCTTGCTTTGATGGCCTCCGGGTTCAACGGGCAGAGTTTTGCGTTTGCCGGTTACCTTCCAATCAAGCAACCGGAACGCTCGGCTGCCTTGAAACGGTTGGAAACAAGGTCGTTGGCCGAAAACCAGTCGCAGATATTCATAGAAACGCCCTATCGGAACATGAAAATGCTTGAAGATATAATTGCTGTCTGCCAAGCGGATACGAATCTCTGTGTTGCCGCGGACATTACGCTGCCGACGGAATTTATAAAAACCCGCACCCTTAGGGAGTGGAAAAAAAGTTTGCCCGACCTGAACAAACGTCCTTGCATTTTTATTTTGTACCGTTCTCCCCGCTGATTTTTTTTGCATTGTCAAAACGGTGTTCCCTCGCGGTTGGGTGTTTCGGGCAATTGGTTTCCTGTCTGCAACGGTGCAGAGTCTGCATAAAACTTATTCTCCAGTTTCGTGTGGTTCATTTTTGAGCCGATGGTTATATTGTCGGTTTCTTCCGTGTCTTCTTCCAGGTTCATGAATTTTGCAAACACGTTCTTGAACCTCAGCCGGATATCGCCGGTGGCGCCGTTACGATGTTTGGCCACAATGATTTCGGCTATGCCGATTAGCGAATTTCCTGCCTGGTCTTCGGTGATGTGGTAGTATTCCGGCCGGTGAATGAAACAAACCATGTCGGCATCCTGCTCAATGGCTCCCGATTCACGCAAGTCGCTCAGCTGCGGCCTCTTGCCTTCAATGCCGGTACGTCCTTCCACGCCGCGGTTCAGCTGCGACAAGGCTATAATCGGGATGTCAAGTTCTTTGGCCAGACCCTTCAGCGAGCGTGAAATCATGCTGACTTCTTGTTCGCGGCTGCCGTAATTCATGCCGCTTGCGTTCATTAGTTGCAGGTAGTCGATAATGATGCATTGTATTTTATGTTCCTTGACCAACCTTCGCGCCTTGCTACGCAGTTCAAAGACTGACAGGCTCGGTGTGTCATCCACATAAATGGGAGCACCGTATAGGTTCTTGAGCTTGTAGTCAAGCTGTGTCCATTCATATTCTTGCAGGTTTCCGTTCTTGATTTTTTCGCTTTCTATCTCGCAGACATTCATAATCAGACGATTAACTAATTGTACGTTCGACATTTCGAGCGAGAAAAGTGCGACTGGCGTGTTGTAATCCACAGCCATGTTTTTAGCCATGGACAGCACGAAAGCTGTTTTTCCCATGGCAGGACGCGCCGCAATGATAATCAAGTCTGATTTTTGCCAGCCGGAGGTTATTTTGTCCAATGCGTGGAAACCCGTCGGGATGCCGCTTGCGCCTTGTTTGCTATATGCGGCTTGTATACGCGCGATTGATTCTTCGATAACGGGGTCTATTTGCGTCACTTCGCGTTTCAGGCTGCGTTGCGAAACCTCGAACATCATGCCTTCGGCTTCCTGCATTAGGTCATCCACATCTATGCGCTCGTCGAATGCCTTGGTCTGGATTTCGGAAGACACACGTATCAGTTCGCGTGCCAGGAATTTTTGCGCGACAATACGCGCATGATATTCCACATGTGCGGCTGTAGAGACTTTGGCTGTCAGCAAGGCAATGTAATATGGCCCGCCTATATCGTCCAAAGTACCGTCCTTGCGCAACTGTTCCGTCACGGTGTGCATGTCTATCGGCTCTTGCTTGATGGCCAGGTGCACGATGGCTTCGTATATTTTCTGGTGCGCTTCTTTGTAAAAACACTCCGGTTTCAATATCTCGGATACGGTCAAGTAAGCATCCTTTTCAATCATGATGGCACCTAAAACGGCTTCTTCCAATTCAATGGCTTGTGGTGGAAGTTTGCCATATTCATTGGGCCCGATGGGAGCGTATGCTGCTTGTCTGTTTTTTCTGGAATAAGTCCTTTTTGTTTCTTCTGCCATGTTTTTTCAATTTATTTTTTTTCCGTTTTCGATTCAATGCGGGTACAAAGGTATGGCTTTTTGCGGCCTCTTTCCAAAACAATATTTCAACAAAAAACTGTTGATAACCGTTGCCGGATGATGGCAGAGTGGGGATAATTTCGTATCTTTGTCCACGGAAACGAAATCAGCTATGCTTTTATATCCGAATGCGAAAATCAATCTGGGCCTGAATGTCGTCGGGCGGCGCGCCGATGGCTATCATGATATAGAGACGGTTTTTTATCCCATTCCTTTGCATGATGAGTTGGAGCTGGAGCGTATCAATGCGCCGGACTGTCGTTTTGAACAATCTGGAATTGTGTTGGATACGCTTCCTGGGCAGAATCTGGTCGTAAAAGCATATCGCCTGCTGCAACGTGATTACGGCTTGGGCGGTGTGTCTTTCCGCTTGCGGAAAAATATCCCGTTCGGTGCCGGGCTTGGCGGCGGCAGTTCGGATGCCGCATATACCTTGTGCGGTTTGAACCGTCTTTTCGGTCTGGGCTTGTCGCCCGATTGTTTGAAAAAATATGCGGCCATGCTGGGAGCGGATTGCGCCTTTTTTGTGGAGAACAGGCCGGTGTATGCTGAGGGTATAGGCAATATCTTTTCGCCGCTTTCGTTGAATCTGGGCGGTTGGCATTTGTTGCTGGTCAAGCCGGACATTTATGTTTCTACGGCTGATGCTTATGCCGGCGTGGCAGTCGGGAGGCCGGAAATTCCGCTTGCCGATGCCATTCGGAATCTGTCGCCGGATAAGTGGCGGGGAGTCGTGACCAACGATTTTGAAAAATCCGTTTTTGCCCGTTTTCCGGTGATAGGCAGTATCAAAGACAGGTTATATGGAATGGGAGCCGTTTACGCTTCCATGTCGGGTTCCGGCTCATCTGTATTCGGTTTGTTCCCGTTCCAGCCGCCGGAAGTTGATTTTGACGGTTGTTTTGTGTACGAAAATAAGCTTTCCGTTTTTTCTTGATGTACGAATGCTCCTGTCAGGTTTTTATGAGATAGTGTTTAGCTGGCTTTTTGTTGAAAACTTCCTTGAAAAAGCGCGGAAAACATTTGTCCATGTGCGGGAAAAGTATTATTTTAGCGTGTTTTTTTGAAAGAAATTAATTTATATTTAAATGGTTGAGAACGATAGAATTATAAAGGTAAATATCGATGAGGAAATGAAATCTTCCTACATCGACTATTCCATGTCGGTAATTGTGTCGCGCGCGCTTCCTGATGTGCGTGATGGCTTTAAGCCGGTACATCGTCGTGTCCTCTTCGGAATGAATGAGTTGGGTAATACGTTCGATAAGCCGACTAAAAAGTGTGCACGTATTGTTGGTGAGGTAATGGGTAAGTATCATCCGCATGGCGATTCGTCCATTTACGGAACTTTGGTCCGTTTGGCACAGCCGTGGGCCATGCGTTATCCGTTGGTGGATGGTCAGGGAAACTTCGGTTCGGTCGATGGTGATAGCCCTGCTGCCATGCGTTATACGGAGGCGCGTCTGGCCCGTCTTGCCGAAGAAATGTTGCGCGACATAGAGAAAGACACGGTCGATATGCAACTGAACTTCGATGATACCTTGCGCGAGCCGGTCGTTTTGCCGACACGAATACCGAACTTGCTGATGAACGGTTCGTCCGGTATTGCCGTCGGCATGGCAACAAACATGGCACCGCATAATTTGCGTGAAGTAGCTGATGGCATCGTTGCATATATAGACAATCCGGAACTGGAAATATCGGAACTGATGAAATATATCAAAGCCCCCGATTTTCCGACAGGAGGAACCATTTACGGATATGCCGGTGTCAAGGAAGCCTTTGAAACGGGGCGCGGACGTATCGTAGTCCGCTCCAAAGTGGAGATAGAAACCGAACCGAACGGACGTGAACGTCTGGTTGTCTGCGAACTGCCATATCAGGTCATCAAATCGGATTTGGTTAAGAACATAGCCGCTTTGGTGAACGAAAAGAAAATTGACGGTATTTCAGATATATCCGACCAGTCAAAACGCGATGTGCGCATCGTAATCGATATTAAGAAAGATGCCAATGCGAGCGTAGTGTTGAACAAACTGTACAAATACACCGCCTTGCAGTCATCTTTCAGCGTCAATAACATTGCGTTGGTACATGGCCGTCCGCGCCTGCTGAATCTGAAAGATCTGGTACGTTATTTTGTGGAACATCGTCTGGATGTCGTAACCCGCCGCAGCCAGTTCGAGCTGAAAGAGGCTGAAAAACGCGCTCATATTCTGGAAGGTCTGATTATCGCTGTTGACAATATTGACGAGGTTATCCGTCTTATCAGGGAATCCCGCACGGTTGAAGAATCGCGTGCACGCTTGATGGAGCGTTTCGACCTGTCGGAGGTGCAGGCCCGTGCGATTGTCGAGATGCGTTTGCGCCAATTGACGGGACTGGCAATCGATGACCTGCGGGCGGAATATGCTGAAATCTTGAAAACCATCGAATGGTTGAAGGAAGTATTGGAAAAAGTGGAGCTTCGCATGAACATCATCAAGGAAGAAATGCTGGAAATCAAGGAGAAATATGGGGACGAACGCAAAACGGAGATCGTTTATGCTTCGGAAGAATTCAATCCGGAAGATTTCTATTCCGATGATGACATGATTATCACCATTTCGCACATGGGTTATATCAAACGGACGGCTTTGACCGAGTTCCGCGCGCAGGGCCGTGGCGGAGTAGGCAGTAAGGGCGGCGACACGCGCGATGATGATTTCATTGAATACATTTATCCGGCGTCCATGCACAATACAATGCTGTTCTTTACCCAAAAAGGGCGTTGCTATTGGCTCAAAGTGTATGAAATACCGGAAGGTTCCAAGAATTCGAAAGGTCGTGCCATCCAGAATTTGCTGAATATTGATTCGGACGACAAAGTGAATGCTTTCATTCGTGTGAAAGGCTTGAACGACAAGGAATATATTGATTCCCACTATCTGATATTTGCGACCAAGCAAGGTATTATCAAGAAAACATCGTTGGAAGCCTACTCGCGTCCGCGCCAGAATGGTGTAAACGCCATCATTATCCGCGAGGATGACCAGGTAATCCAAGTCCGTCTGACGGATGGCGATTCTGAAATCGTCATGGCTAATAAAAATGGCCGCGCCATTCGTTTCCATGAATCTAAAGTGCGGCCAATGGGACGTATGTCTACTGGTGTGCGTGGTATGCAATTGGATGAAGATGGACAGGATGAAGTGGTGGGCATGATTTGCATAGACAAGCAGGCTGCTGCCGAAAGCACAATCATGGTTGTTTCACAGCAAGGCTACGGTAAACGCACCAAACTGGATGATGAAGATGGTGAACCGGTATATCGTGTAACGAACCGTGGAGGAAAAGGTGTGAAAACGCTGAATATAACGGATAAGACTGGTAAACTGGTTGCCATTAAGAGCGTTACGGATGACAATGATTTGATGATTATCAATAAATCAGGTGTCGCCATTCGTCTGAAAGTTGCCAATATACGTGTGATGGGACGTGCCACCCAAGGTGTCCGGCTTATCAATCTGGAAAAGCGTAACGATGAAATCGCTTCTGTATGCAAGGTAGCTTCCGAATCGGAGGATGAAATGGCGGAAACTGCTGTCAACCAAGAAAATGTAGTAAATGAAGATATAATGGAAGAAACTCCAAAGCAAGAATAATCACAACTAAAAAACAGAATTTATGAAAAAAGTAATTGTATTATTATCGATTGTGCTTGTGAGTGGCGCTATTTTCGCCCAGAAAGCAAATGTTTCAAAAGCTAAGAATAAAGCTTTGTCAACAGAAAGCCCTGACTTTGCCGGAGCGCGCGAAGCTATCAAATTGGCTTTGGAAGACCCGACCACCAAAGATTTGGCAAATACGTGGTATGTAGCCGGTTTGATTGGTTATAAAGAATGCGAGTCGTTGTATTTTCAAGCTCAGATGGGTCAAAAGGTCGATGAAGCTGTGAAAGGCGAGGCCGTAATGGAATCCATTGGCTATTTTGTGGTGGCTGACAGCCTTGGCCAAATTCCAAACGAGAAAGGCAAAATCAATACACGTATCCGTAAAGATATCATGCCTAAAATGTCTGAGTACTATCAACAGCAACATTTGATTATGTATGGGGCATATTTGTTTGACCAAAAGGACTATGCACGTGCATACGATGCTTTCAAAATGCATGTTTCCATTCCGGACATGCCTATGTTCCAGAATGAAAAAGAACAGGCAAAAATGCCTCGTGACACTGTTTATTCCCAATACAAGTATTATGCAGCCTTGGCGGCAAGCAATGCCGGAAAAAATGATGAAGCCATTGCCATTTACATAGATTTGACCGATGAAGAATATGAACCTATAACGGTTTACCAATTGTTGTATCAAGAATATTTCAATCAGAAAGATACGGTAAACTATGTGAACACGCTGAAAGAGGCTTTCCAGAAATTCCCGACAGAACCTTGGTTCTTACAGAACTTGATAAACCATTTCATTTTCACGGGCCAGACAGAAGAATCGTTGGTTTATTTGCGTAATGCGATAGAAAGGGAACCAAATGTGGCACAATACCATTATGTAAAGGGCAATGTGGACGAAACGCTTGGCAATGTGGAAGACGCAAAAGCGGATTTCCAGAAAGCTATTGAACTGGAGCCTACCATGGCAGATGCTTATGCAGGAATGGGACGTGTATATTTCAATGTTGCTGTGAATTTATTGGATGAAGCCAGCAACTTGAAAGATCAAACGCAATATGAACAAGAGTTGCAGAAAGCGCAGGATATATTTAAAGAATCATTGCCTTATTTCCAAAAAGCTGCAGAATTGAATCCTGAAGATACTGATTACAAAATGACTTTACGCACTTTGTATTATCGTTTGGGTATGGATGCGGAATACGAGGCAATCAATAAAGAACTTAACATGTAATATATAGTAATATATAGTAGAAAGGTCGGATATTCCGACCTTTTTTTGTATCCTTATTAGTAGTTTTTTGACTGTCATTTTGGCATATTCTTGGTTTTGGTGCATATTTTGACTTTTACGCGGCAACAAATAAGTAAATAATAAAACTAACGATAACTATGAACTTTAATAATTTTACAATCAAGGCACAAGAAGCTGTACAAGGTGCGGTGAATATTGTGCAAGGTAAGGGGCAGCAGGCCATTGAACCAGTACATTTGCTTAAAGGGGTTCTGGATGTTGGTGAGAATGTAACTAACTTTATTTTCAATAAGTTAGGAATACAGGCTAGTGCTATTCGGAACACAACGGACAAGATGATTGAAAATCTGCCAAAAGTGTCAGGTAGCGAACCTTACTTGAGTCGTGAGTCAAATGCAGTTCTGCAGCGGGCCATTGATGTTTCCAAGAAAGATGGCGATGAATACGTTTCGGTGGAATATTTGTTGCTTGCCTTGTTTATGGAAAACAGCAGTGTGTCCCAAATGCTGAAAGATGCAGGAATGACAGAAAAAGAACTTCGGGCGGCTATTGCTGAATTGCGTAAAGGTAGCAAAGTAAAAGAGCAGACAGCCGAGGATACCTATCAAGCGTTGGAAAAATATGCAATCAATTTGAATGAACGTGCGCGTAATGGCAAATTGGATCCTGTTATCGGTCGTGATGAAGAAATCAGGCGTGTATTGCAGATTTTGAGTCGAAGGACTAAAAACAATCCTATTCTGATTGGTGAGCCTGGTACTGGTAAAACAGCTATTGCCGAAGGGCTTGCGCATCGTATCGTGCGCGGAGATGTGCCAGAGAACTTGAAGACCAAACAGATTTATAGTTTGGATATGGGGGCGTTGGTTGCAGGCGCAAAATACAAAGGTGAGTTTGAGGAACGTTTGAAGTCAGTCGTGAACGAAGTGATGAAGTCAGAAGGTGAAATCATTTTGTTCATTGATGAAATTCATACCTTGGTTGGTGCAGGAAAAGGTGAAGGAGCGATGGATGCGGCCAATATTCTGAAGCCGGCCTTGGCACGTGGTGAGCTGCGGGCAATCGGCGCAACTACTTTGGATGAATATCAGAAGTATTTTGAAAAGGATAAGGCTCTGGAACGTCGTTTCCAGACTGTTATGGTAGATGAACCGGATGAAACTAGCACGATATCTATTTTGCGTGGTCTGAAAGAACGTTACGAAAACCACCACAAAGTGCGTATTAAAGATGATGCAATCATTGCGGCCGTCGAGTTGTCGAGCCGTTACATATCCGACCGTTTTTTGCCGGACAAGGCAATTGACTTGATGGATGAGGCAGCTGCCAAATTGCGTATGGAAGTGGACAGCGTACCGGAAGAATTGGATGTGGTGGAACGTAATATCAAACAACTGGAAATCGAGCGTGAGGCCATTAAGCGGGAAAACGATACGCATAAACTCGAATCTTTGAACAAGGAAATAGCCGATTTAAAAGAGGAGAGCAAGAAAATGCGTGCACAGTGGAGCAGCGAGAAGGCTTTGATAGATAAAATTCAGCAGAGCAAGATTGAAATAGAACAATTGAAATACGAGGCAGATCGTGCCGAGCGTGAAGGCGATTATGGCCGTGTTGCCGAGATACGTTATGGTAGAATAAAGGATGCTGAACGTACCATTGCAGAGAGCAAAGATAAATTGCGCGAGATGCAACATGGCAATGCTATGATTAAGGAAGAAGTTGATGCAGATGATATTGCGGAAGTTGTAAGCCGTTGGACAGGTATTCCTGTAACAAAAATGATGCAGAGCGAGAAAGACAAGTTGCTGCATTTGGAGGAAGAACTGCACAAACGTGTGATAGGGCAGGATGAGGCTATCGCCGCCATTGCTGACGCCGTACGTCGTAGCCGTGCTGGCTTGCAAGACCCTAAACGGCCTATTGGTTCGTTTATCTTCTTGGGTACAACAGGTGTCGGTAAAACGGAATTGGCCAAAGCTTTGGCCGAGTATCTGTTCGATGATGAGAACATGATGACTCGTATCGATATGAGCGAATACCAAGAAAAGTTCAGTGCTACGCGTTTAATTGGTGCGCCTCCGGGATATGTTGGTTATGATGAAGGTGGACAATTGACAGAAGCGATCAGGCGTAAGCCGTACAGTGTTGTTTTGTTCGATGAAATAGAAAAAGCGCATCCAGATGTATTTAATATCTTGTTGCAAGTATTGGATGATGGGCGTCTGACCGATAATAAAGGCCGTACGGTTAATTTCAAGAATACCATTATTATTATGACCAGCAATTTGGGATCGCAATTGATTCGGGAAAATTTTGAAAAAATTACCGACGAGAACCGCGAACAAATTGTTGAACAGACTAAACAGCAAGTCTTTGAAATGCTCAAACAGACCATTCGGCCAGAATTTTTGAACCGTATTGATGAGTTGATTATGTTTACGCCACTTAGCGAGCCGGAAATAGAAAAGATTGTTGGGTTGCAATTGGGAGCAATCCAGAAACAATTGAAGCAGAATGGTGTAACTTTGGAGGTTACTCCTGCGGCCTTGAAATGGATTGCTAAAGTTGGTTATGATCCACAATTCGGTGCCCGTCCTGTGAAACGTGTCATTCAGCGTTATGTGTTGAACGAATTGAGCAAGTTGATTATTGGTCAACAAGTCGATACCGCCAAACCCATAGTAGTTGATATGTCCGGTGATACATTGAGCATGACAAATTGATAAGAGAAAATTTCTTTAAAGTTGATGCCGACAAGGTTTATACCTTGCCGGCATTTGTTTTTAATATATAAGTATACAACAAAATTATATTTATAAAATTCTGTCAATCAAATATATATCAATTTGTGTAAATGGAAAATGCGGGATTCAAGTTTGAGTCTCGTATTTTTATTTTAAAGCAGACTTATTTTTCTGTTTCTTGCAGCGTTTCTGTTTGCAGCCAACCTCCGCCAAGGGCTTTGTATAATTGCACGAAAGCTAGGTGTTCTTCCAGCCCAGCATTGATAACCTTGATTTCCGCATCGAAATATTGGCGTTGCGCATCAAGGACATCAATATAGTTTATGTCTCCGTTTATATGTTGGGAACGCACCAAGTCCACGTATGTTTTGGCTGCTTTTTCCAAGTTTTGCATTAGGACGACAGTTTGTTGCGCACTTGAAAATGAAATATACGCATCATTTACTTCCTTGAAGGCAGTCAATACTTTTTCCTCATATTGGAAACGTGCATTGTCATAGGCAGCTAAGGATGCTTCATATTGTGCTTTCTTTTTGCCAAATGCAAATATAGGTGCAACCATGTTTCCTGCAATATAAGTGAATGGAGATGCGAAAAAGCCTGCAAATTTGTTGTTTTCCACACCTCCAACCAAGTCTATTGTAAAACGTGGAAAACGGTCTGCCCAAGCAATACCGGCATTTGCCATGGCTGCCTTCAGGTCTTGTTGTGCACTACGTATATCAGGTCTCCGGAGCAACAAATCAGATGGAATTCCTATTTTCAAATCCTCGTGTATTTGTTCGTCTAATTGGATAGGAGAACGTTCAACTTCCCTAGGAAAATCTCCAGCGAGGAGTGCGATTTCATTTTCTTTGATACGTATTTCTTTTTCCAATGCAGGGATGAGTGATGCAGTCGTGGCCAGTTCCACTTGTGCTTGTTGATAAGTGATTTCTGAGGTTAAACCGCCTTGGAAACGTATTAGGGCCAGATGTGCATTTTCTTTACGAGTATATAATGTCCTTTCTACGATATCCAATTCGCTATCTAATGCAATCAATTCAAAATATGCAGTAACAACTTCTGCGATTAAGGTCATTTGCATGGCTCGTTGTGCCTCTACGCTGGATAAATAGTTCGCTAATGCGGCACGATTCGACCAGCGAAGGCGTCCGAAAAAATCTATTTCCCAAGTTGCGCTAGCTTTAATGCCGGTTTCAATATCTTCTATGAACGATTCATTTGCATAATCATTGGTTTCTCGTTCCCAATAGATTTGTCCGTTTAGGGATGGAAACTGGTCTGCTCTGACTATACGATGCCGGCGTTCCAGTTCACGGACTTTGGCTGTTGCCGAAAGCATGTCTCTGTTGTTTGCTAAAGTTTTTTTGATGAGCTTTTGCAAAGTTGAATCCGTATAGATTTCCCACCAGGCAATATCAGCCATACACAATGAATCTGTTTCTGTACCAGTTATGATAGCTTCAGGCATATCCAACTGTGGTTCAATACATTGTTTGGAAACGCCGCAGCTGCTTAGAATCAATAAGTTTGTTATTATTGTTATCAGATATCTTGTTTGGTTCATTTTTGTTTCTTTTTCAATTTGGCAAATTTTGCTTTGATACGATAAACCCACACAAAGAAGAAAGGTACACAGACGATGCCAATCGTGATGGCAACTAACATTCCAGCAAAAACACCGACACCTATGCTTTGACGGCTTGCTGAACCCGGACCGGAAGCAAATACCAATGGCAACATACCCAGTACGAAAGTTAGTGACGTCATGACAATAGGACGGAAACGCAGAAAGCCAGCCATAACAGCGGCTTCGACTACATCTTTCCCTTTTTCGACTTCTTCCTTGGCAAATTCGACAATCAGAATGGCGTTTTTGGCGGCCAAGCCTATCAGCATAACCAAACCAATTTGGAAATACACGTTGTTTTCAAGTCCGCATATCCAGACGGCGAGGAATGCTCCCAGACATGCAATTGGCAGGGAAAGCAAAACAGCGATAGGCACAGACCAGCTTTCATATTGGGCAGCCAAGAAGAGGAAAACAAACAAGAAAGCCAGTGCAATCACTAATCCGGTTTGTCCGCTTTGCTTTTTTTCCTGATATGACAATCCGCTCCATTCAACGCCTATACCTTTGGGCAGATGTTTTTGCACAATATCTTCCAAAACCGCCATTGCTTGTCCGGAACTGTATCCGTGAGCGGCTTCGCCCGATATGGTTGCGGAATTGAACATGTTGAAACGTTTCAGTGTTCCTGGGCCAGTTGTGTAGGCAGTTGTTCCTAATGATGTGATAGGAATCATGACGCCGCCATTTCCCCGTACGAAAAACAAGTTTAAATTATTCCGTGTAGCTCTATATGGCGCTTCTGCCTGAATATAGACACGATATACACGGTTGAATAGGTTGAAGTCATTTACATAAACCGAACCGGTAAAGGCTTTCATCGTTGTGAATACATCAGATACCGAAACACCCATCAGTTTGACACGGTCGCGATCCACGTCGAAAAACAATTGCGGAATGTCGTTCTGCATACTGCTCGATACCCGTGTAAGTTCAGGACACATGGATGCGTAATGTAATAAAGTATCTGTGGCATTTTGCAAGTCGGCATAAGTCATGCTGCCACGTGCTTCCAATACCATCTCAAAACCGCCCGATGTTCCTAAACCTGGAATTACGGGTGGAGAACTTATGTAGACTTTGCTTTCAGGATATTTTGAAAATTCTTGGCGTACTTGTTCCATAAATTCAGATAAATCCTGTTGACGGCGTTCTTCCCACGGTTTCATAATAACAGTCAGTTGGCTACGGCTTTGGTTCGTGCCAACCCGTGGACTTGAACCCGTTACGTTTAGTACGTGTACAACATCCGGTTGATGTAACAAATAATCCATGGCGCGTTCTGTTACTATGCGTGTACGTTCCAATGTTGCACCTTCTGGTAGCTCCAACTCTACTGTGAAATACCCTTGGTCTTCTTGCGGCATGAAACTTTGGGGCACCAACTTACTAAGCAGCCATATACCAATCATGGCTATTCCGAAAGCAGCAAAAATACGTTTGGAATGTAATAATGATTTACGTATCATTTTTTCGTACAGATGGTTTCCTTTGGCCAAATAACGATTAATGAAACGAAATACGAAATTTTTCTGTTCTTCGGGCTTTTCGGAGTCTGGTTTTAAAAAAATAGAACACATGACCGGACTCAATGTCAGTGCGACGATGGTGGATATAATTACAGAAACGGCAATGGTAATGGTAAATTGTCGATAGAGTAGGCCAGTGATGCCGGATAGGAAACTAACTGGTACAAATACGGCGCAGAGTACTAATGACATGGCAACCAATGCACCACCAATGTTTTGCATGGCTTTTTTGGTTGCTTCATATGGTGATAACTTTTCCTCCTTCATGATTCGGTCCACGTTTTCTACAACTACAATGGCATCATCCACTACGGTACCGATAGCCAATACCAATCCTAACAACGTCAACATGTTCAGCGAGAAGCCGAAAAGCATCATTACTCCGAATGTACCGATAAGTGAGATTGGTACGGCAATAGCAGGAATTAGTGTCGCGCGCCAGCTTTGCAACGATAGAAATACGACCAAAATAACCAGCACGAGGGCTTCAAAAAGTGTTTTGTAGACCTCATGGATGGATTGGGATATGTAAGTGGTCATATCAAAAGGAATCTCATACGAGATGCCTTCTGGAAAGTTCTTACTGATTTCTTCCATAGCTTCCTTGACAGCTTCGGAGACTTCCATGGCATTGACACCAGGCAACATTTTGATGTCTAATACGGCAGCATTTCCACCGTTAATGCCACTTTCTGTATTGTAGGACGATGCTTCCAAGGATACACGGGCAACATCGCGCATTCGGATGATGGAACCATCTTTGTTGGCGCGGATCACAATGTCTTCAAATTCGCTGACGGTGGACAAACGTCCTTGTGCAACAATTGGAATGGTAACGTCCAAACCTTCCATTGGTTGTTGTCCCAGCACACCTGCTGCTGATTCACGGTTCTGTTCTTTCAGCGCGCTTTGTATGTCTTGCACTGTCAGACCGAGGTTGGCAAGCCGATCTGGCTGTACCCATATTTGCATCGCGTAATATCGGCTACCTACGTTTGATACGCTGCCGACTCCTGGAATACGGCGTAGCATATCCAACACGTTAAGTGTGGCATAGTTGCTCAAATATATTTCATCAAATTTCGGGTCGCTTGATAATAGGGTGATAGTCATTAGTTTGCTGGATGCCTGTTTGTCTACCGATATGCCGTTTTGCACGACTTCGGCCGGAAGGCGGGATTCTGCCTGCTTGACACGGTTCTGAATTTCTACTGCAGCCAGGTCGGCATCCGTATTGATGTCAAATGTGATGGTTGCAGAAAAACTGCCTGTGTTGGTGCTGCTCGACTCCATATAAAGCATTCCCGGCGTACCATTCAATTCTTGTTCTATTGGTGTGGCTACAGCTTGCGAAACTGTTTCCGCGCCAGCACCCGGATAAGATGCACTTACCTTTACAACAGGAGGAACTATTTGCGGATATTGGTCTATCGGAAGCATGAACAAGCCGATAAGTCCCACCAATACGATGACAATGGAAACGACCGTCGAAAAAATGGGTCTATCTATAAAAAAATCGCTCTTCATACTTTATTGTGTAATGGCTGTAGTGTCTGCGGGTTTGGATTGTTGTAAGGAGTCGGTTCCATTGGTATTTTTCGAGAGCGTATTTTCTGTCGGAATAACGTTCAAATCAACTTTCATTCCATGGCTAAGTTTGTGGAAACCTTCAACGATAATCATTTCATCATCTCCTAAACCGCGTTCCACCACTATGTTGTTGTCTACTTGGGGGCCAAGTTCGATAAAGCGTTTCTCCACAATGCTGTCCGGACGTGCCACAAACACGTATGCCGCTCCTTTTTCTATCACGAGGGCTTTGGTCGGCACAACAATAGCGTTTTCGCGCACATCAAGCAAAAGACGCACTTTGGTCAGCTGGCCGGGCAGCAGGATATGGTCGGGGTTGGCCATTTCGGCGCGTACAGAGAATGTACCGGTGTTTGGGTCAACTTGCGGGTCGGCAAAGTCCACGATACCGCGCATCGGATACTCTGAGTTGTCGGCAAGCGTGATGGTGATGTAAGGAACCCAACTGCGGAGCGTGTCTTTTTGTCCAAGGTTGACGTTACGCTCCTTGCTTTTCAGGTAATCCAGTCCCGTCATGCTGAAATCCACACGCACCGTGTCACTTTTGACAATGGTGGCCAGCAACGATTTCCCGCTGGGGCCAACTAATGTTCCTATGTCGATGTTGCTTTCGCTGATGTTGCCGGAAATGGGTGAACGCACAGTGGTGTAACTGAGTGCTATTTCGGCCTGCGTAAGGTCGGCCTCACTCATGACTACTTCGGCTTTTGCACTTTCGTATGCGGCAATGGCATTGTCCATATCTAATTGGCTGGCAGCGTTTTGTTCATAGAGTGGGCGGATACGTTCAAGGTCGCGTTCTGCTTTCAAGGCCAATGCCTGGTTTTTGTTGAGTTGAGCTTTGGCTTTTTCTACGGCAGCCTGGTATGGCTTCGGGTCGATAATGAAAAGGACTTGGTTCTTATTGACGTATGTACCTTCATCGAACAGCATGTTTTCGAGGTAACCTTCCACGCGGGCACGCACTTCCACAAATTGGTGGGCGCGGATTTTACCGGCATATTCGCCGTATATTTCCACATTGTCGATAATGACGTGCTGCGCCTCAACTACCGGATATACTGGTTTGGGTGGCTTCGGCCGGAAAATCCAATATAAACCTGCGCCGACAACAACAGTACAACAGCCTATTATTATCCATGTCCGCCGCGAAAAAGTACGTACCTTACGGCCAGCTTTCTTACTGATCATAACGGTACGTCGTCCTGCCTTGACGGTCTTTTTCAGAAGTTCTTCTTGTGATATCTTCATGTCTTGTGCAATAAAGTCAAAGGTTTCCGATATTTGGGCGCAAAAGTACGATTTTTTCTCTGATCTATGCCATTCTGAGACCTTATCTTTTATTTAAAACACATTAGAAAAGAAAAAATGACAAACCGGCTTCGTGCAAGATGGATGTTTCTTTTGTATATGTGTGTCGGAGAGGCAGCGAACAGTTTGCTCATAACGGCGACAGCGTATATTCGCCAGCATTCGCCGCCACGGCATTTTGTAATTCGTCCAGTGTATATTCGCCGTCTGTAAATTCAACGATAGCAACTGGAGGCTCTAGACTTACGGTTGCTTGTACTCCTGGGATGCTGTTCAACGCTTTTTCCACATGTGCGCAACAATGTTTGCACATCATGCCTTCTACACGAAATGTTTTTTTCATAACTATGTTGTTTTTATTGTCATTGCATGGATGCACATTTGTTCCATTCTTGATTTTTAGTTTTTTCTGTCGTAGCCGCAGGCTGTTTGTTACCACGCTGACGCTGCTGAAGGCCATTGCGGCTCCGGCTATCATGGGATTGAGCAGAAAACCGCAGACGGGATAAAGCACGCCGGCCGCAATGGGGATACTGATCAGGTTGTAGAAAAATGCCCAGAACAGGTTTTGCCGTATGGTGCGCACAGTTAGGGCAGAAATGGCCAAGGCCTCGGGAATTTTGGTCAAATTAGCGGAAATGATAGTCATGTCGGCTGTATCCATGGCGATGTCGCTACCTGTGCCCATGGCAATGCTCAAATCGGCTTGTGAGAGGGCTGCGCTGTCGTTGATGCCGTCACCGACCATGCCGACTTTGTGCCCGTCACGTTGTAATTGCTGCACAAAATCGGCCTTTTCCCGTGGCAACATGTTTGCTTTGAAGTATTTCAATCCGGTGGCTTTGGCTATGGAGGCAGCTGTTTTTGCGTTGTCGCCTGTCAGCATGTACAATGCGATATGTTTTTTTTGCAACTGTTTTATGGCTTCGGCCGAGTTTTCCTTGATGCGGTCGGTTATGGCGGCAAATCCGATGGCTTCCACTTTGTCGGCAAACCACACTATGCTGTGCGCTTGCGTTTCCAGCCGGCTGGCTTCCGCAGCCAATTGTGCCGGCACGGCAATACTTTTGTATTCCAATAGTTTGCGGCTTCCGGCATAGTATTCAGAGCCTTGTATGCTTCCTTTGACGCCCATGCCCGGTATGTTCTCAAAATTGTCCACAGGCAGATCGTGCAGGTTGGCATAGTGCGTAGTTATGGCAGCCGCCAAAGGATGTTCGGAACGGCGTTCCAGATTGCAGAACAAAGAAGAATATTCTTTTTCGCCATCATTTGTCCATGCCGTATGGCTGACAATTGGTTTGCCTTCGGTGATGGTTCCTGTTTTGTCCAATATTATGGTATCTATATTTTTAGCTGTTTCTATGCATTCGGCATTTTTTATAAGTATGCCGTTTTCGGCTGCTTTGCCAATGCCGACCATGAGGGCGGTGGGCGTAGCCAGGCCGAGCGCGCATGGACAGGCGATAATCAATACCGTTATAGCCGTTAGTAATCCACGGGTGAAACCTTCGTCAGAAGCCAGCAGACACCATAATATGAATGAAATCAAGGCAATGCCTATAATTACGGGCACGAATATGGCGGCGATTTTGTCCACGGTTTTTTGTACGGGTGCCTTACTGCCTTGGGCTTCTTGTACCATGCGTATAATGTGTGCAAGCATGGTATCGTTACCAACTTTGTCCGCCCTGCACCGGAACGTTCCTTTTTGGTTCAGTGTGCCGGCATACACTTTGTCGCCGGCTTGTTTGCCTGCGGCAACCGGCTCGCCGCTTAACATGCTTTCATCAACGTATGAGCTACCTTCTGTCAATGTCCCGTCTACGGCGATGCGTTCGCCGGGCTTTACCATAATCAAGTCGCCTGAACGTATTTGTTCCACAGAGACGATTTCCATTTGGCCGTCAGCCGATATGAGGGTTACGTTTTTGGGACTCAGGCCCATCAATTTCTTTATGGCAGCTGACGTATTTCCTTTGGCGCGTTCTTCAAGCAACTTTCCAAGCAGAATAAAGGCAATGATGACACTTGAAGCCTCAAAATAGACATGCGGTTCTATGCCCCGCGAAAGCCAGAATTCGGGGAAAAGCAGGTTAAACAGGCTGAAAAAATAGGCTATGCCAGTGCTGTTGGCCACAAGGGTGTCCATGTTGGCGGAGCCATGTTTGAGTTGTTTCCAGGCATTCTGAAAAAAAGTGTTTCCGAAACCGAATACGACCGGTGTTGCCAGCAGGCACATGACAAGGCCGGAATAGGGCAGGGAATTGCCTAAAAAACTGAGCAACAGCACAGGAAATGCGAACGCGATGGCACCTATGGTGTTGTTCCTCAGTCGGCGGTATTGTTTTGCGCGGATATCTTCGGCCTGCGTGCATGTTTGTGGACCTTGTTCAATAATTAGGTCATAACCAGCTGTTTGTACGGTTTGTCGGAGTTGCTCCGGTGTACAGCGCTGGGGGTCGTATTCCACTTGCACAGTGGCAGTGGCATAGTTCACAGCAGCCTTGATTACACCGGCTTGCCGGTTCAGCGTTTTGTCGATACGTGTGGCACAGGCAGCACAGCTCATGCCCAATACATTGAAATTTTGAACGGTATGTTTGCTTTTCATTGCAGACGGTTATTTTTTTATCTGCAAAGATATGAGGGAACTTCGAATCGGATCTTATGAAATTTTGGGAATATATTATAAGATTATGTCCTAATTATGTCTTGCCTTCTTTTCAGAGTTCGTCCAGCGCTCTGCGGTGTTTTTCCTTTTGTAGTTTGAACTGTGTGGGTGTGAGACCCGTCATACTTTTGAACTGCGCACTCAGATAGGCGGTGCTTGAGTAGCCTAACAGGTAGGCAATTTCGCTCAGTGTTAATTCGTTGTAGGTTAGCAATTCCTTGGCACGTTCAATCTTCTGGGCAATGAAATATTTTTCGACAGTGGTACCCGTGACCTCGGAAAACATCTTGCTTAGCGTGCCATAGTTTTTGCCGATGGTGTGTGCCAGGTAGTTGGATAGGTTCGTATGGATGATTTCGTTTGTGGAGTAGTGTACTAACTTGACGATGAGGTCTTTCATTTGCTGGACTGTTTGTATCCGGCGGTCGTCTATTAATTCGAATTCCAAAGTTTCCAGCGTTTCTTTTATTCGCATCCGGAGATCAGGTGTCAGTTCTTCGGCAATGACGGCAATGCCTAACTCTACGGAAAGTGGATGTAGATTCAACGTGCGCAGGGC
This sequence comes from uncultured Bacteroidales bacterium, assembly GCA_949282265.1. Classification (GTDB taxonomy): domain Bacteria; phylum Bacteroidota; class Bacteroidia; order Bacteroidales; family Paludibacteraceae; genus CALUNA01. Next base: position 138,999 of record CASDOZ010000004.1, read on the forward strand.
GTGATCTACTGCCATGATACAGCGGTGGCATACCATGTTCTTGATGTGAAGCGTATGGGTTTCATCTGTCATAAGGATACAAAGTTGGTTGTTGCAAAGATAACGAAAATTGAAAGCCGGCAAAAAATGTCGGTGTTTTTCGGAGGATTGGACGTTTAAGTTTGGTTCCAAAAGCTATGTGATATGTAAATGGATGTATGCGATACTTTTGTGGAATAAATCGTAAAATAGCCTAAAAAATGACTTTGCTTGTATTTTTCCAGCTATGTGTTTTGATTTTTTTGTACTTTTGCAATCTGTTAAATTCAGGGCTTCCACGTGCATGGAATTTGTGTCCGGCTACTGTGAAGTCCTTTCCCTTGTTATTTATCTTAACTCTTTTTATTCTATGTTTCTAGATGTTCTTTTTTTTCTTGCCGGTCTTGCCTTGGTTGTTTTGGGGGCAGATTGGTTGGTTAGCGGTGCATCCAAACTTGCCAGCCGCTTGCGTGTTTCCGAATTAGTTATCGGTCTTGTCATTGTAGCGTACGGCACATCGATGCCGGAAATGATGGTTAGTGCAAGTGCATCGTTGAAGGGTTCGAATGACATTGCCATAGCTAATGTTGTGGGCAGCAATTTGTTTAACTTGTTGTTTATTCTCGGCATCGCCGGGCTGATATATCCGATGTCTGTAAACCGCAGCATTGTCCGTGTCGATTTGCCTGTTTCGTTGCTGGGAGCGATATTGCTTTTGGGTGTGGGCTTGTTGCCTTGCATTGTGGGCGGTGATGGTCAAATAGCCTGGTGGGAAGGCGTCATCATGCTCATGGTGTTTGCACTTTATATGGCTTATGTCATGCTTATGGCCATGAAAAACCGGAAAGAAACAACCGTGACCGATACGCAGCAAATCAATATCTGGTGGGCTATTTTGTTGATACTCGTAGGTTTGGGAGGACTTGTCGGCGGCGGAAACCTGCTTGTTGACAGTGCCATTTCGTTGGCCCGCGAATGGGGCATGAGCGAGAAATTTATCGGAATGACCATTGTGGCCATGGGGACCTCACTGCCGGAGTTGGCAACTTCCGTTGCTGCTGCTATCCGCAAAAAGAACGACATCGCCATAGCCAATGTGGTGGGTAGCAATATTTTCAATATCCTGTTTATAATTCCAGTTTGTTCCTTTATAAGCCCGGTTACATATTCGACACGCTTCAATTTTGATTTGTTGTTCCTTATGGGTGCAACCGTTATTTATTGGTTGTTTGTTGCACGCAAGCGTATGCAACTTTTGCCATGTTCTATCGTATTGGTCGTGCTCTATATCATATTTACGGTTTATATGGTGCAGGTGGAATAATCATCCTACAAAATCGTTATGTTACAAGAAAACGGGATGTACAAGTTTGTGCATCCCGTTTTTCATATAAACAAACGATATGATTCTTATTCAGCCACAATCACTTTCAATGTGTTTTGCGCTGCTTTGACGATATATGCGCCTTGCGCCAAACTGATTGCCGTGTTGTTCGAACTGATTACCATGCGTCCCGTTGCATCGAACACGTTCACTTGCAAACCTTCCGGATTCAGAATTTGTTTGCCGTTGAATGAAATGGCCGATATTGCAACTTGTTGCAGACCTGTGGTGCTGCTCGGTACAATGTTGATGCTGCCGAAACCGCCATCGCCGCCACCCTCACCTTTATTGGATTTGATTTCAATCATGGCGGGGCTTGTGCTGTTTACTGGAATGGTTATACTGCCCGGAGTTTTGGGTGCTTGTGTTATGCTGGAAACATTTACGTTGTTTACAGCAACTGTAATATCCCGGTCGCTTGTTATTCCGGTCGCGGTTGTCAGAATTACTTCCTTGCATGAACCGACAAAGAAATAAATACGGGTTTTCCCTTCTGATATGCGGCGGTTAGATGGTTCTTCGAAGTTCTTGGAGAATTTCCAGCCTTTGCTGCTGTCATATCCATAACCATTTTTAATCCATGTTTCCGTACCGTCAAATGTAATGGTGGCACTCGATGCAGCTTGCGGTTCAACAGCTTCTACGCTTACGGTGAATGTCTTGGTCGTATTGTCTTCGCCGGTTACAACGATATTGCCATCCCCATCAATGGTGGCAGAACCGCTTTCGCATGTCAGGTTTTCAGCACTTACGGTTGGAGCATCTGTCCCGGCTATATAATAGGCTGTCACTGTGCCTTGGCTGTCATCCGTGGTTCCATCGTCGCTTGTTACGCTTTGTTTGATAAATGCATTGAAACCATTGCTGAATACGGCTTCCGTCAGTATTTTCGGGGCGGTTTCCATGCTGATATTGATTGTATAAGTCATTTGGGTAGTTCCGTCACCGGCAGTTACGACGATGGTTACGGTAGCCGGCAAGCTGGCCGGTTGCGTGATTGTGGCAATGCTTGCAGCGACATCGGTGGTAGTGGCAGCAACGACCGGCATGGTAGCACTGTATGGCAAAACCACGTTATATTCTGTCGTGTTGGCATCGAAACTTTCAATTGCAGTGCCGTTAATTGTTATGCTTGACAAGGTCGCGTCCGTGCTGGCGGTTTGTTCTGTTGTCAGTGTTACGGTGTATGTTTTCAAGGCCTCGCCCGATGCATCATCTGAAGCAAAAATGCTGTATGTAACCGGACTTCTGAAATCTTGTGCACCGGTTGGTGAATAGCTCTTTGCTGTTCCTTGCAGGGTGATTACCGGTTCAATGCTGCTCAAATCCGTGCCGTATGGCAGTTCTGCGCTGATTGTATTTGCTTCGTTGTCGATGGTTGCAGCAACAAATTTTCCGTCGCCATAAGGAATTTGGAAAGATGAAATGGCAGGGGCGGAAGGAGCAAAAAACGTGATTCCGGATAAATAAACCGAGCCATTTACACCGGCAATAACAAGTTTGATATCTCCAGTATTTTCCGTTGAAAATGTTTGTTCATTGCAATTATTTGGCCATGCTTCGGTTTGTATGGCTGTTCCATCATTTATACTGTATGTCAAATATCTGGGAGAATTGTTTCCGTCAGCCTGGATAGTGAAACTTTCACATCCGGAGATGTATAAAACAACAGCTCTGTCTGTACTGGATAAATTAGGTATATCTGCCCCAGCTGGATTACATTTAGTTCTTGATGTATACTTTGCTGCATCGTATGTTATCCAATCACTGGCTTCAATGTTTGTTTGCGATAACTCAATGTACTTTCCGTCTGTAATAGTATGGTACGTTTGTCCATTCACATTTCCTGCACCAAACAGTATTAACGCTGTCAGTACCAACAAATTTGTAATAACTTTTTTCATGATGTAAATTAATTATTGATTAAACAATTGAGATTAATTCGTTTTCCGTAGGCAAAGATATGTATGCAATATTTGTAATTTGTGTTCAAAAAAACGTAATATGTGCAATAATTGACAGTGGAATTGGAATCTGCCGTCGATGTGTGGTCTAATGTGCATGAAAAGTCATTTTTTGCAGACTATGGGTCATTCCATGTGTTTTGCCTCGTAAAACCAAAGGCTTGTTGTACGAAAAAAAGCATTTCCGCTGTACGGTGATTCGCAATAATTTTTGTATCTTTGCAGCTGTGAAAGAATAAACACATTCAATAATCTAATTTCAAACTATCAAGTTATGCAAATTGTTGAGATTCATGCAAGAGAAATCCTCGATTCAAGAGGAAATCCGACCGTAGAGGTTGAAGTTCGTACCGTATCTGGCGCATTTGGCCGTGCCGCTGTTCCAAGTGGCGCTTCCACTGGTGAAAACGAAGCCCTCGAACTTCGTGATGGTGACAAAAACCGTTATTTGGGCAAAGGCGTACTGAACGCAGTGAAGAATGTAAATGAAGTAATCGCTCCTGCCATTGTTGGCATGAACGTTTCCGACCAGGTTGGTATCGACAAAGCCATGATCGCTTTGGATGGCACTCCTACCAAATCGAAACTCGGTGCCAATGCCATATTGGGTGTTTCGTTGGCAGTAGCCCGCGCGGCAGCTGACTATTTTGGTATGCCTCTTTATCGTTATATCGGCGGAGCAAACGCCAAGACATTGCCTGTTCCAATGATGAACATTATCAATGGCGGTTCCCACTCGGATGCTCCTATCGCATTCCAGGAATTTATGATTCGTCCGGTAGGCGCTCTTTCGTTGCGCGAAGGCCTCCGCATGGGTGCTGAAGTATTCCACAATCTGAAAAAAGTGCTCCACAAACGCGGCCTTTCCACTGCGGTAGGTGATGAAGGTGGTTTTGCTCCTGCACTGAACGGAACGGAAGATGCCCTTGATTCGATTATCGAAGCTATCAAGGCTGCCGGCTATGTTCCAGGCAAGGACGTTATGATCGGTATGGACTGCGCTTCGTCCGAATTCTATGCTGATGGCATTTACGACTATACCAAATTTGAAGGTGACAAGGGTGCGAAACGTACCTCTAAAGAACAGGTTGAATACCTGAAAGGTTTGGTAGAAAAATATCCTATCGATTCTATTGAAGACGGTATGTCTGAAAATGACTGGGAAGGTTGGCAGATGCTTACGGCCGAAATTGGCGGCAAGTGCCAGCTCGTTGGTGATGACTTGTTCGTTACCAATGTGGAATTCCTGAAAAAAGGTATCGAAATGGGTTGTGCCAACTCCATTCTGATCAAGGTAAACCAAATCGGTTCATTGACCGAAACGCTTGATGCCATAGAAATGGCTCACCGTGCCGGTTACACTTCCGTAACTTCGCACCGTTCCGGTGAAACCGAAGATTCTACAATTGCCGACATTGCTGTTGCAACGAACTCTGGCCAGATCAAAACCGGTTCTATGTCACGTTCTGACCGTATGGCCAAATATAACCAGTTGCTCCGCATTGAGGAAGAACTTGGCGATGAGGCTATTTACGGTTATAAGAAAGTTTACCGCAAATAAGAATACGGTTTCAGCCTAATCGCTGGAAGTAAAAACCGGCTCTATTGAATATAGGGCCGGTTTTTTGTTTGTCTTTTGGCAGAGTGGGAGGATGTAAAAAAAAGTTGCCGCTATTTCAACGACAACTGTTTTACGGCGGAAAGTGAGGGATTCGAACCCCCGGTACAGTTACCCGTACACCGCATTTCGAGTGCGGCCCGATCGACCACTCCGGCAACTTTCCAAAAGCAGGTGCAAAGGTAAAAATAAAAATGGAAAAATAAAAGGCGGTGTATATTTTTTACACCGCCTGATACGTTAAAAATAATTTTCTGTCTTTATTTTTTACACCGCGCATTCAATGCTTCGACAATCTCATTGGTAATGTCATAACCTTCTTGGGCATATAAAATATTGTCATTAGCAGTGTTGCTGATTATCAGTTGATAACGTCCGTCTTTGTTGAATTCTTTCAAGAAAACGTTAACCGTGTCGCGGAGTTGTTCGCTCATTTTCTGTTGCTGTTCCAGAAGTTCTTCGGTTAGTTTCTGCTCCAATTCCTGTAAATCTTGCTGTTTCTTCAGCAACCGGTTGTGTTCCTGTTCGGCACGTTCGCGGCTCAAGAAAGCATTGTTTTCCAATTTACGTTGGAATTCTTGCATTTCGTTTTGCAATGAACGGGCTTTCACGTTCAGTGTCAGCCTTGAATCTTCTTGTTTTTTGATCAGCTCTTCATTCGCGTCTTTGGAAAATGTATAGTTCAGCAGCAATGAATCGACGTTGACGTATGCAACTTCGAGTTTGCCGTTGCGGGTTGTATCGTTTGAAACTGCGTGATTTCCCGCTTTTTGTGTTTTCATGCTACCGACTAGAATGAACAAGATAATAATGGCTATTGCAAAAATAGCATTCAAAATGAGTGAAAGTTTATTCATGAGTTTGTTTAATTGATTATAAATTGCTTATGTCTATATTGTTTTTGTTGGTTTTGTGGGCTTCTCTGTCTTGGGATTGTACACATCCTATGCCTTTTTTTTGCAAATGTTTGTTCCCGCCAACATGCATATTCGGAAATTTACCGTTTTTCGTAAAAAAAATGCGAACTCCTAATAAGGATACCGCTAACAAGATTAATATGAATATAATGGCAAAACTCTTAATAAGCATCTTTTGTATGGCTTCTTAAAAACCCTACAAAGATATAGCATTCTGTTGTAGTTCGAACGCATGTAAAAGTCATTTTAAACATAAATGAGTATTGAAGAGTGATTTTAACGCAGCTAAATACATGTGTTAAAAACACTTGTATATCTATTCTCTGCTGTGGTTTCCTAAAAAAATAATAAGTGGTATTATGGGAATTTTGATGGGAAAAAATAGTCATGTAATATGGTGCTGTTATGTGAATATTTTTAAAACAGAATTGTATATTAGCCGTTTAATGGATATTTGTACTGTCGTTACAGATGATTTTGAGATGTTGAATTTTTAACCATAGGTGGAACTATTGGTGCGGCTAATGGTTATTTCGATTTATAATTAATATGTGTTTGTTATTCGGTTTTATGCATTGGATCAATTGTTAATGTATAGCCCATGCGTATATATATAGCGTTCAACATCAGGATGCAACCATTGGCTCACGTCCTTTTTTTGTGCAATCATTTGCCGTATTTCCGTAGAAGAAATGGGTAGCAAAGGAGCATTGACAATTTGCAGGTTGGTAAAATGTATATTTGGGAAGTGTGGATTTAGGTAGGTATAACCAGATTCTTGTCGTGGATAAACCAGAAGATGGTAGTTGCCAGCTATCTTTTCCGCATCTTTCCAGCGATCGAATACCCGCAGGTTATCTTCGCCGATGATAAGCGTAAAATTATTTTGCGGATATAAAGTTGAAATCCGTTGCAATGTGTGGATTGTATATGAAGGCTTGGGCATGTTGAACTCTATGTCGCAAGCCTTGACTGCGGGCATGGAAGCAATGGCGAGTTCCGCCATATCCAGACGCTGTTCCTCCGATGCGAGTCCCGCGTGTACCTTGAACGGGTTGCATGGCGAAACGACCAACCATATTTCAGTAATATCCGTATGCGAAAGGATATATTCCGCCAATTGCGTGTGCCCGTTATGGATAGGATTGAACGAACCGAAAAACAAGCCTATTTTGGACGCAGGTAATATCATTTTCCAGTCATGATATGAATGCCGAAACAATGCGTTCGGCTTCGGCTTGGGCTGTTTCTAAATTGTCGTTTACGATAATCCGGTCAAACTGGGGTGCATACGAAAGTTCCTGGCTTGCTTTGGCCAAACGTCTCTCTATCATTTCGGGAGCATCGGTTCCGCGCCCGACCAGCCGGCGGCGCAACTCATCCAAACTGGGAGGGGCGATAAATATGGCCAAAGCTTTTTCGCCGAAAATGCGTTTCAGGTTCAGCCCGCCGACTACATCCACATCAAAAACCACATGATTCCCTTTGGCGTTAATACGCTCTATTTCAGATTTCAACGTTCCGTAAAAACACCCAGTATAAACTTCTTCGTACTCGACAAACTCCTGTGCTTCTATTTTTTTCCGGAACTCATCGGCCGACAAAAAATAGTAGGCGACTCCATTTTGTTCTGTGCCGCGGGGAGGACGGCTTGTGGCCGAAACGGAAAATTCCAGATTCGGATGTTTGGAAAGCAGGTAATTGACAATGGTGCTTTTGCCGGCTCCTGATGGTGCTGAAAAAATTACAATCATTGGGTCGGATTTATAAAACGTTCAACACTTGCTCCTTGATTTGTTCCAATTGGTCTTTCATCATGACCACAATGCGCTGCATTTCGCTGTGGTTCGATTTGGAACCGAGCGTGTTTATCTCACGCCCGATCTCCTGGGCAATAAATCCGAGCTTTTTGCCGGGTGCGGTTTCCGCGTGCATGGTTTCCATAAAGTATTTCAAATGGTTGCGCAAGCGGACTTTTTCTTCGTTTACATCCAATTTCTCAATATAATAAATCATTTCCTGCTCCAAACGGTTGCGGTCAATGTCTATTTTTGAGTTTTCGGCAAGTATGGCCATGTTTTCTTCGATGCGCGTGCGTATCTTTGTTATGCGTTCTATTTCATAGGGTTCAATGCTGTCCAATAATTCGCCGATGCGCGTTATCTTTTCTTCAAACATGTTTTGCAACGTTTCCCCTTCTTGGGTGCGGAATTCCATGAACCGGTCGATGGCTTGGTTGATAAGGCCGGTGACGGTTTGCCATTCAATGTCATCGGCTGTTGCTGTTTCGTTGTTTTTGAATACGTCTGGCAATTTCAACAAAAGTTCAAACCAATTGGTTGGGATTGGGATTTTCATGTTGTCAGCCAGCTGTTTGATTTGCCAATAATAGTTTTCTACAAGCGCAGCATTTATCTGGTGTCCCTCGTTGGCCAATGGATTTTCAACGTAGAGGGCAAAATCGACTTTACCGCGTTCCAACCGTTTGGCTATCAGGTTACGTATTTCCAAATCTTTGTCCCTGTATTGGGGGGCAATACGCATCGATAAATCCAATTGTTTGCTGTTCAGCGATTTTATCTCGGCGATTATCTTGTTTCCTGCAAATTCGCAGTCGGCTTTTCCGTAGCCGGTCATGGATTGTATCATAGGAATTGATTTAATGTTTTTATCTGGTTTGCAAAGATAGGGATTTATTTTGATGTCATAATATCCAATATCAATTTGTCTGTCTCCTGCATCCCCTTGCTGCCAATTAGTGTCAGATTGTGGATGCATTTGTCCACATCATTATCCACAATGCCCTCCAAAGAGGTTACACACTGGTTTTTCATGGCCAATACGGCCGACATAACTGCCGTGCTTACGCCACTTGCCACTTTCAGCGAACAACTCGGCTTGGCTCCATCGCATATCATGCCGGTCAGGTTGGCAACCATATTTTTCACAGCATAGGTGATTTGTTCATAACTCCCGCCCATCAGGTAAGTTATGCCACAGCTGCTTCCCGTTGCCGCCACAACGCAACCGCACAAGGCCGACAGCCTTCCTAAACTCTGTTTTATGTATATTACGGTCAAATGGCTTAATGTAAGGGCACGAATCAGCTCTGCTTCTGTTTTCTGTTTATCTTCCGCATAGACCAGTACAGGAATAGTCGCCGATATTCCTTGGTTCCCGCTGCCGGAGTTGCTGATGACAGGCACCATGGCACCGGCCATACGGGCATCACAAGCGGCTGATGTATAAGATAATATCTTGGAAAAAGTAGTGTCGCCGAAAACGCTTTGCGGTTCGGATTTCGCTTCGGCAATGATTTTTCCCAAGGCGTGTCCGCAAGTGTTCTGGAATGAATGTCGGGCGGCATCCTTGTTTACGCGCGCTGTTTCCAATATGAAACGGATTTCATCAAGCGGGGTTTCCATGGCAAAATCATATACTTGCCGCATGGTCAATGGAATTTCATGCGATTGTTCGGTCGTATTTGTATTTGATCGTTTGTCAATCAGAACTTTATCGTTTATCTGGACATAAGTGAAATTTGTATGAGAACCAGAAATGACAGCGGTCGCTTTATCATTTCCGGCTGTGCAGTGAACCTCAATATAAAGCATTTCCTGTGTGTCTTTCACATCAATGGCGATGCGGTTTTCGGCAATGTATTTTTTTCCAGCCTCAACGGCTTGTGGCGTGCTGTCTTTCAACACTTCCAATTGATATTCGCTTTTGCCGATGAGTGCTCCCAAGGCAATGGCAATGGGCAAGCCGATCATGCCTGTCCCGGGAATGCCTACGCCCATTGCGTTTTTCAATATATTGGGACTTAAATGCACTTGGATTTTTTCCGGAATCTTGCCCAGAGTTTCTGTTGCTTTGGCCACACACAAAGAAACAGCTATCGGTTCTGTGCAACCGACAGCCGGAATGACTTCGCTTTTTATCAGTTTAATGATTTTTTGACGGTCCATATTATTTATCGTTGTTATTTTTTCTTTCGTAAAATAATCCATATAATGATCGGTGCACCGAACAATGCACTGACCGTACTAATGGGTAAAGGATAGGTGGTTAACTGTGAAATGATATCGCAGACCAACATCAGGCAAGCTCCGCACAAGGCAGTTCCCGGCAAAATGACTCGGTGGTTATTGGTCTGGAACAATCCGCGGGCAATATGCGGGATAGCCACCCCGATGAAAGCAATCGGGCCGGTAAAAGCCGTAATGCCTCCTGCCAGCAAACCGGTTGATATGACAATCAGTAATCGAATCCGTTTTATGGAAATTCCCAACCCTTGGGCATAATTTTCTCCTAAAAGGAAACCGTTAAGTGGTTTTACCAAGGCCGATGCAATTAACAGCCCGGCAACAGTTATCGGGGCAAGGAACTGCATTTGTTCCCATGTAACAGAGCTCAGGCTACCGAATGTCCATATTATGAACAGTTTGAGTGCATCAGGATTACTGTAATTTTGTATGATATTTACCAATGCGCCAGCGATGTTGCCAAACATGATGCCAACTATCAACAGTGAAACGGCGCTACGGATTCGGAATGAAATACCCAAGACCAAGAGGAGTACCAATGATGCGCCGATAATGGCTGCTGTTACGACAAGCCATTCGTTATGCAGGGAAATGCCTAACAATGTCCCCGACATCATCACGGCGGCAACGCCCAAAGTCGCGCCGGAGCTTACGCCTAAAATGTAAGGGCCGGCCAACGGATTTCTGAACAAGGTTTGCATCATTAGTCCGGATACGGACAATCCCATTCCCGCAATAATTGCAGTTATGGCTTTCGGCGTGCGAATGTTTAATAATATCTCGCCGTTTATATTATTCGCGCTATTCCCACGTAAAATTTGTATGATTTCCGAAAAACGTATATCGACACTGCCAAACATCAGATCTACCACGAACAGGCAGATACACAGAAGTGAAAGTCCTCCAAAAATCCATTTGTTTTTTTGCATGTCGGATATGTGCTAAAATCCTGACAAAGGTACGCATTTTATGGCATATTCTACATAACTATTTGGGGGATTCCTGTTTACTTCAAATTTTGCTGGTTTTCAGGTCAAGGTAAAAAAAGCGGGAACGTTTTTTATGTACGTTCCCGCCTGCTGGCAAACGGTTGTCCCCAAACTTATAAGATTGCGAAATCAATTACTTCCTTAATGTCGCGCACATAGTGAAATGTCAGACCTTTTACATATATCGGCTTGATTTCTTCAACATCTTTGCGATTATCGACACAAAGCACAATATCCGTAATGCCTGCACGTTTGGCCGCAAGTATTTTCTCCTTGATGCCGCCAACCGGCAAAACTTTGCCTCGTAAGGTGATTTCGCCTGTCATAGCCAAATTTTTGCGTACCTTGCGCTGTTTCAGTGCCGATACCATAGCTGTCGTCATGGTGATGCCCGCTGATGGACCATCTTTCGGAATTGCACCTTCTGGCACATGAATATGGATGCTGTTTGTTTCAAACAAATTGGCATCTATGTCCAAATCCTTTGCATGTGATTTTATGTATTCCAACGCTAAAATAGCGGATTCTTTCATAACATCGCCCAAATTGCCGGTCAATGTCAGTTTAGGTGTCTTGCTGGGACTCAAACTGCATTCTATGAACAGGATTTCGCCACCGACTTGTGTCCATGCAAGGCCGGTAACAATGCCCGTGTAGTCATTGCCTTCGTATTTGTCACGGCTGAAACGCGGCGCGCCTAAATATGTTTTAATATCTTCCGTGGTGAGGTTAATGTTATATTCCTCTTCCATGGCGATTTTTTTGACAACTTTCCGGATTACGCTCTGGATTTGGCGGTTCAGTTCTCTGACACCGGATTCGCGCGTGTAGTCATCGATAATCTGCTTGATGACCGTTTTGCTGAATTGGAGTTGTTCCGGTTTGACACCATGGTTCTCCAATTCTTTTGGAATCAGGTGTTTGCGTGCTATCTCAATTTTTTCCTCCAGCAGATAGCCACTCATTTCTATCATTTCCATACGGTCTAACAACGGCCGTGGAATGTTGTTGATATTGTTTGCGGTAGCAATGAACAGAACTTTCGACAAGTCGAAATCGGCATCCAAAAAATTGTCATGGAATGCGCTGTTCTGTTCCGGATCAAGCACTTCCAGTAACGCGGACGATGGATCTCCTTTGTAGTCGGCACTTAATTTGTCAATTTCATCCAGCACGAATACAGGATTGGCAGATTTTGCCTTTTGCAGGTTCTGGATAATACGTCCGGGCAATGCACCGATATAAGTACGTCTGTGTCCGCGTATCTCAGCTTCATCGTGTAAACCGCCTAACGACATACGTACATATTGCCGGTTCAGCGCACTTGCAACCGATTTTCCCAATGAAGTTTTGCCAACTCCCGGAGGGCCGTACAAGCATATAATCGGTGATTTCATGTCGCCTTTCAGTTTCAGCACAGACAGATATTCCAGAATGCGTTCTTTGACCGTTTCCATGCCAAAATGATCATGATCCAGAATCTTTTGGGCACGTTTCAAGTTGAAATTGTCTTCCGTGTACTCATTCCACGGCAGGCTGAGCATGGTTTCTATATAGTTCAGTTGTACGGAATAATCAGGCGAATGTTGCGATGTCCTCTCCAATTTGCCGAGTTCTTTCTCGAACTGTTCGGCTACTTTGGCATCCCATTTTTTCTGTTTGGCACGTTCACGGAAATCGGCAACATCTTTTTCCGGCGAAAAGCCGCCCAACTCCTTTTGAATGGTCTGCATTTGCTGTTGCAGGAAGTATTCACGTTGTTGCCGGTCAATGTCTTCCTTGGCTTTGTCCTGGATTGACATCTTTATTTCCAACAACTGGGCTTCCTTGTTCAGCAGTTCCAGCAACTGGTAGGCTCGTTCCTGTACTTTGTCTATGGCCAGCAACCTTTGTTTTTCCGCCAGCGCAATGCCGAAATTGACGCAAATATAGTTTACCAATGCAATCGGGCTGTCTATGTTACGCAATGCGAATGTGGCTTCTTGCGGAACGTTGCCTATGTTGTTAATAATTTTTATAGCAGTATCGCGTATATTGGATACCAAGGCGATAAAATGCGTGTCATTTGCATCCGGCAGTTCTTCTTCGACGGTCGTAACATGTGCTTTCAGATAATTCCTTTTACCGGCCGGCTCGCCAAGCTGGAAACGCTTTTTCCCTTCTAGGATGATGGTAACCGAATTGTCCGGCATCTCAAAAATACGTACGATTTTGGCGGCGACGCCCATCGGATACAAATCACTGATTTCCGGTTCCTCCACATTCTTGTCCACCTGCGTGCATACACCGATCGGCTTTTCCGCTTCGTATACGGAACGTACCAGTTTCAGTGATTTCGGACGGGCCACTGCCACAGGAAGCAATACCCCCGGAAACAACACCATATTGCGCAATGGCAATATCGGCAGGATTTCCCCTGAATCCAATTGGAAATCACCGGCGTTTTGGTCATCTGCTTCAAATAAAGGGAATATTTCCGTATCTTTGATAATATCCCCGAAAACAAATTTGTCATTCATTTTATCTAACATAATCATATTCTTAACCTAAAATCTGCCATTATGGCATACAATTATTTTCTCTGAATTGTAAAATCAGCGGAAATTTTGTCTCTATCTCTTTATTTTCAAGTATTTAAATGTAAAATGTCTGTTCCATATTCCAATCCTTGTGCCAAAATAAATGAAAAATCGAATTTATATGTCGTAAATTGTTGGTTCGAATTACAAAATTTATCTGTTTATTTTGGATATTCATTGTTTGTGAATCATTTTCCTGTGTCTAATTTTCATAAAATGCGTATATTTGTCCGTTTTTTCAATGTTTCAGTTAACTATAGCAAAATATGACGAATTTTATAACCCGTACACTCAGTGGTGCCGTATTTGTAGTAATATTAATTTCTTCCATTTGGTTTTCACCTTATGTTTTTGCTGTCGTATTTGCAATTATATCGGCATTGGCAGTCCGCGAATTTCATAAGATAACCAACAACGGGAAAGAAATAAATGTGAATGTGGGAGCAGGGATGTTGGCGGCGGTTGTCTTGTTTTTATCTACATTCGTGCGGGTTTCCGGCATAATAGATTTCTCATTTACAGGTATTTATGTCCTGCTCGTGTTGTTGGTTTCCATCGCGCAATTATTCTTGAAGCAGGCTAATCCGATACAAAATTGGGCATTTTTCATTTTGGGGCAGGTTTTTGTCGCCTTGCCATTTTCCATGTTGAACCATATATTATATGTTCCTGACTGGCAACCCTCTATTTTGCTGGCCTTGTTCGTTACCATTTGGATGAATGATTCTTGGGCTTACGTGTTCGGCGTTTCGTTTGGTAAACACAAAATGTTCGAACGTGTATCACCCAAAAAGTCGTGGGAAGGCTTTATAGGCGGGGTGGTCATGTCATTGCTTACCGGTGTATTGTGCTGGTATGTCATACCCATGTTGATCGGCATTGAATGGCCCTTGTGGAAATGGTTGCTGTTTGCGGAAACGGTTGTTGTATTCGGAACATTGGGCGACCTTATGGAATCATTGCTGAAACGCACGGTCGGCATCAAAGATTCAGGCAATCTTATTCCTGGGCATGGCGGTTTGCTTGACCGTTTTGACAGCATGTTATTGGCCGCTCCGGCCATTTACGTGTTCCTATTGTGGTTCACGTAGGTTTTTCACTCTTGTTACGAGCTTTCCCTTTTGCAATTAATTGTTTTCCAATATATTAATTGTTTTGCAATAAAATGCGAATGGCCATGCCCGATATTTTACAAATGTATTCGCTATTTATTTTTGTGAATTTGTCAGTTTTTTTCCTTTGAAACTTCGGTATGCGTCTTTTGTAATTCATGATTCCAATATTCCGTATTTCCTATGTCCAATTTTTGTGGATCGAATACAGGTTCGTTTATGCCTTGACGTTTCTGCTTCTCGTAATCGCGCAAAGTACGGATTGTTTTCGGAAACATGAATAAAAGGCAACTATATTGATCCAAGCCATTAGACCGATATCGATATTGCCGAGTTACCATGCGCAAGCGGTTTCCTTGACCGATCCGTCTAATTAATCCTCTAAAATCAGATGCCGGTTCGGGCTTTATTTTTGCGTTTCGATAGAAAGACAATAACCAGATCTTTCATTTTTGTATCCGTATCCGTATCCGTTTCTGAAAGAACATCTGTACATCTTTTCCTGTTATTTTGTATAATATAAAACAGACTAATGATTGAATAAACAATCAGGGAGACTCAACCTCTGTTCATCAGAATTAGTATTATTCCAAATCCATGAGAATTCATTTTTTAGGTGCGATTGAAGAATAGGACAGAAAAATGCGAAAAATGAACATTCCTTTCCTGATGGACAAAAACAAGAAAAAATTTGTCCATGGGAAAAAAGAGTAGGAGGTTGTTGTATATGACAATTGTAAACGCACAAAATGTATGAATGTAAACCATTTGTTGCTTTACAAAAGTAAAGTACAGTTTATTGACAAAACGACAATTTATTTTTTTACAAGCAGAAAATAATATGTCATTTGTAAAGAATGTGTTGCAGATAATATGCAATGATACCGAAATTATTATGTATATTACTGATAACCAATTTGTTATAATTAATATCTATATATGTGTTATAATTTTATTTCCGACATTGAATTTTATTGTTATAATATAGGAATAAATAATGTATGGTAGTTATAAACTACTATTTTCCAGATTGTTATATTGAATAACTTGGAATCAGGTTGTAATTTATTACTGAGTAATTAATATCCTATTAATTAAATAGATATAAATAATATCACGTATAATATAGCGGTTTTGGCATGGGAATATCTGTTTTACATTTGTAAAGCACTTGCTTCACAATTTCATACATGTCATTGGTTTGCATTTGTGAATTATTTTACATATCTTTGTGAACCCAAATAGAGGAATAATTTGTACAAAACGCAATAATATGGACGAAAAAGATCGGATTGAAAAAATCATGGAAAGTGAAGGCATGAATGCTACACAGTTTGCCCTTGAAATAGGAATCCAAGGATCTACGCTGTCGCATATATTGAATGGTCGGAATAAACCGAGTTTAGATGTGATTAAGCGTGTATTAAACCGTTTCCGTACTATAAATTCCGATTGGCTTATGTTGGGGATTGGAGCTATGTATCGTTCAGGTGGACAAGCCCAGCAATCATTTCCGTTTGACATTAAACCACAATCACCAGACACATCTTCCGAGAACAATATGGAAGCCTATCCGGAAGAGTTCAGAAAACCTGTTTCTGACATAAAGGAAAAGCAGTATGCCGAAGCGCAAAAATCTAAAACGACTGTACCGCCAAAAACTATCACTCGAATAGTGGTTTTCTATTCGGATAATTCATTTGATGAATTGATAAAACAATAGATGGAACAAATTGGTGGAGTATTAAAATAAATATCCCACTTTTATATAGAAATTGAAGGATTTATCATTGTCTTGTTTGTCGAGTGGAAGCGCATAATCGACCGAAAGTACAAAATTTTCATTCATGGCTGCTTTCAGGCCTATTCCTGCTGACATATGAGGTTTATATATGCCAGACTCTGTAAAATAATCGCTATATGCGTCTTTTACATTCTTATTCTGGTTATTTTCTGCTATGACGGTTTGCAGTTTGTCTGTATCCAGTTGGTAAGGCTGCAAAACCATACCTGCATCAAAAAAAGGGGCAAGCCCAATGTAAAAATGTTGACGGATGAAATCGAATTTCACAATACGTGTGCGCAGTTCGATATTTGCCAAAGCCACTCCGTTCGCCAATATGCGATTGCGCATAATGCCCCGTAAGGAATTGGCACCTCCTAACGCCTCGTACAAACTGCGCTGGAAAAACAAAACTTTTTGATATCCGTTCATATAAAAAGGCGATTTGCCTGCAAGCAAAGTCTGAACCCCCACACGATATGCCAAAACGACATCTTTCCGCCAGATAGACACATAATGCCGGAAGTTGGCGTTCAACGACAAATTGTTGTATGCTTGTTGCTCGCCAAAAGCGGCTGAATATGTTAAAAACAGATCCGAGTATATGCCGCGCGAAGGATTTGCCCTCATGTCACGGCTGTCATAACTCAAGCCGCCGCGCAGGTAAGGATGCCATCCGCCGTTTTGTTCTTCCGGCAGGATAAGCCCCCAATCGATATATTTTTGATATAAACCATCTGTTTCCGGCAAAGGATTGCTTTTCTTTCCTTTATTCAATAGTTCCAGATTTACGTTACTGATAGTGTAACCTAAAATACCGATACCGGCATTCCATTTTAAGTGCCCGCATATCTGGCCTTCCATGTCCCCAGCAACCCTGAACAAATCATTCTTGTACTTATAAAAGACCCTGCTGATGTATTCCTCCGTTCCGTATTTTTCATTCTGCCATTCCGGTTGATATACGGCTTGATAGCCGTTATATCCATAAAAGTCGCATAAGGCATTGGGAATGTAGGAAATATCTACGCTTAACCTGTGGTTCGGGATCAAGAATTTGGAATCGTAGAAAAAGCGGAACAGCCCGGAACGTTTGGTTGTATAGGAAGCTTCTACATAAAATGAATGTTGGTACTCCGGATAAGTCGTACCATCACCGTAATTATATATATTGGCTAGTGCGCCATATTGGAAGCCGAGGTCTGCATCGTAGGCGACGCTGGGCAAGGCACCAAAATTCCATCCTGTTTTAATGGGCTTTTTTGTTATGGTATCCTGCATGGCACAAACGCTAGAATGAACATAACAAAGTAGTCCGCATATAGTTAATAGTTTATGTAGAGTAGAGTACATTGAGAAAATTTTAGAATGAACTTAAAAGATAAGCAACCGTTGCGCCCATATAAGTTCCTACAGCATAGCCAACTAAACCGATAATAATTCCACTAATGAGAACTTTAGGATTTCCCATGGCACCAGCAATGGGCGGAATGAAAGGTGGGGAGCATAATAATCCAATAGAAGCTACCCCAAACAAATCGCCGCTGATTTTGAAGATTCGGCACAACAATAAATGAATACCGACTGCCACTAACATGATGTACAAGACAAAAAACAACATGGATATGACAGATGAGTCAATACCTTGCACATCGAATTGTGAGGCGACGACAATACTGAAAATCAAGATAAAAAACATTCCTAATTCAAACGTTTTAGGCAAACTCCTGATTTTTTTATTGAATGATGCTATAATAGCTAAGGTAGTGATGGTTAATATGATAACCAATTCGTTCAATTTTCTGGTGATGATGAACGACAGTCCGGCGCCGACTGCCAAAAACAGGATGGACAAAGCAAGTCCTAAAAGCATTTTTGGAAATGTCGTCCGCTTGAACATGCCCCGGTAATTTTCCACGCCGTTTTTTTCATAATTGGATAATGAATCGTCGTCAATAGTAATGGACTCATCTGGATACGGAAGCAATTTCCTGAATAATTTGTACCCGCCTCCAACAATGAAAACGATAAGAGGAAAGGTAACAATCATTTCAAAAGTGTATACGAACGTGATTGTATTAGGATTGACTTGCAAAGCAGCTCCCAAAGCATAAAAATTCATGGTTCCACCGGTATAGATGCCGGTCATCATACCTGCTACATTTGCCAAATCATCAATGCCGGAGTTCCTGAAAATGAAATAAGCGGAAACGACTGCCGTCAGAATGGCTATCAGTCCGCCGAGCAGTGCCAGCAATGTCTTGGGCAGGGACTTTGTCCATAGTTTGAAGTCGGAACTGAACAGCATAAGCGGAATGGCAATCGGAACCGTCAGGTTCATAATCCATTTTTGTATAGCCGCCAAAGTCTCGGCTTGTGCAGCAGCATCCGCTCCCTGTCCGAAGTCAAGCAGGCCGGAAAGCACCATGATAATGCCGACGGCATAAGCCAAAATGACTGTTCCGACTTTCTGGATGACTTTGTAACGCTTGAACAAATAAATGATAAGTATGGGAAACAGCAAATATATGGCTGTAATAATGATGATTTTCATGGGTGTTTAATTAAGCATTCATATTTCGCAAAGATAATAAGATTTTTTTGATATTCTGAATATTTGTGCCTATTGTATTATGATTGTTTTAAAATTGTATGGCTTGGGCGCTAAAACCGATTAAAAAAGGCAACCCAAAACGGATTGCCTTTGATATGTGTTGCTGCTTTATTGTTGCGGGCTTCGATAGCCATTGAAAAATTTCTGGAAGAAAATCCATTGATAATCAATTGAATTGTTCCAATATGCTCCATTATGGCTTCCGGGCCGGATGATAAAATCGTGGTTGATTTTGCGTTGGTTCAGAGCTTTGTGGAAATTCTTGTTCACTTCCAGAAAGAAATCATCCTTGCCGCAATCGATAATCAATGCCAAATCGCCGTTCTGAATGCTGTCTAATTGCGTAATGGCAGCGTGTTTGTCCCAACGGTCCTGGTTTGCAGTTTCTTCTTCCAACTGGTCTTTCATGTTCCAATTGTTCGGGAATGGACGTATGTCCAAGCCGCCACTCATGCTTCCGGCCGCCCCAAAAACAGATTTGTGTCTCGTTGACAAATACATGGCACCGTGTCCACCCATGCTGAGCCCCGCAATGGCGCGTCCTTTCCGATCGGCAATGGTCGGATAGTGCGTATCGATAAAATTAATCAGTTCGGAAGCGACAAATGTTTCAAACTGGCTGTCTGAGTGCGTCGGACTGTCCCAATACCAACTGTTTTCTCCGTCTGGGCATGCAACAAGAATGCCTGCCTCGTCAGCCATTTGTGGCAATTCAGGTTTGAGCTCCAGCCATGATCTTTCGTTACCGGTATGTCCGTGCAGCAAATAAAGGACCGGACATTTTTTCCCGGAAATAGCCTGCTCAGGTACAACCGCTACAATGCGGATATCTCGTCCCATTCTGGGGCTGCTTACCAGCAAACTGTCTATACGTGCAGCTTGCAAACCTACGGTAAACAGCCATGCGGCAATAAAACTTAAAATACTTTTTTTCATTACGTTTGTCTATTTAAAAACATACGCCGGAAAACGATTGTTTTTATCGTTTATCCGGCGCGATTTATGTTTGATAATTAGTTGATTAATGATTTTCCAGTCATTTCGGCGGGTTGCGCAATGCCCATGATGTGGCAAATGCTCGGTGCGACGTCGGCCAGAATGCCGTTCTTGACATGTGCATCCTTGTGTTCCGATATATATACGAACGGAACTGGGTTCAACGAATGTGCCGTATTGGGCGTTCCGTCCTCATTTTCCGCGTTATCGGCATTACCGTGGTCGGCAATGATAATCACTTCATAACCGTTGCGTTTGGCTGCTTCCACCACTTTCTCTACGCAGGTGTCAATGGTACGCACGGCCTGCTCAATGGCGGCATATACGCCCGTGTGGCCGACCATATCGCCGTTGGCGAAATTCAGGCAGACAAAGTCGTATTTCTGCGTGTCCAATGCGTTGACAAGTGCATCGGCCACTTCTGGTGCGCTCATTTCCGGCTTCAAGTCATAGGTTGCCACTTTGGGCGACGGAATCAGGATGCGGTCTTCGCCTTCAAATTCACTTTCGCGGCCGCCGGAGAAAAAGAACGTTACGTGCGCGAACTTTTCGGTTTCTGCGATACGTAGTTGTTTGAGTCCGGCTTTCGATACGATTTCGCCCAAGGTGTTGTGCACATTCTCTTTGTCGAACAGGATGTGCAGGCCTTTGAACGTCGAATCATAAGGCGTCATGCAGTAATATTCCAGCGGGATGGTATGCATGCCGGCTTCGGGCATATCTTGTTGCGTCAGCACGATGGTCAGTTCTTTGGCGCGGTCGTTCCGGTAGTTGAAGAAAATGACGACGTCGCCGCTTTCGATTTTTGCAACTGGATTGCCTTGTGCATCCACGGCAACGATAGGTTTGATAAATTCATCCGTAACATCTTGGTCGTAGGAAGCCTGCATGGCTGCAACGAGATCAGTAGCCGGAGTACCGATACCATTGACCATCAGGTCGTATGCCAGTTTGATGCGCTCCCAGCGTTTGTCGCGGTCCATGGCGTAATAACGCCCTACAATGCTGGCTATTTTGCCGGCCGACTGCGCGCAATGGTTTTGCAAGGCTTCGATAAAGCCTTTTCCGCTGTGTGGGTTAGTGTCGCGTCCGTCCATGAAGCAGTGGATGTAGGCTTTGTCCAAACCGTATTCCTTGGCTATGTCGCAGAGTTTGAACAAATGGTCGAGCGAGCTGTGTACGCCGCCATCCGAAACCAATCCCATAAAGTGTATTTGCTTGTGGTTGTCGCGTGCATAGCTGAATGCTCTGACGATTTCCGGATTTTTCAGGATGCTGTTGTCGCGGCAAGCTATGTTGATTTTTACCAAGTCTTGATATACAATGCGGCCTGCGCCGATATTCAGGTGTCCTACTTCCGAGTTACCCATTTGTCCGTCGGGCAGTCCGACATTCTCGCCGGAAGCCTGCAACTGTGAGTTTGGATAATTTTTCAGCAGGCTGTCCCAATAGGGCGTAGGGGTGTTGAAAATTACGTCGGCATGGTTATGTTTACCGATTCCCCAGCCGTCCAGAATCATTAATAAAGCTTTTTTGCCCATAATCGTATATTTTTTGAGGTTTTATTTTCTGATTTCTGGGTGCAAAAATACAAAAAAAGCGGCAACTATTATCTGTTGTCGAGGATTAAAAATAGATCTTGTTTTCTCTTTCTTTTTGTCTGTTGTTTTGCCTTGAATATTTATTTCGGTATTTTATGAGTTTTTATTATATCCCCAGCAAAATGAATATTGGGAGCAAATAAGGCGCAAGTATGGACCAAACACGGCGCAAACAGGGCGGGACTTTTAAAGCTATTATTTAATATTAATTTGCAATTCGGTGGATATCTGGCTGCTTTTTAATTGTTATTAATGTGTCGCATTTCTTGTTTTTCCCCGTCATTTTTCAGCGATTGGGGTTGCAAACTCGCAGCGTACTGCACCGTTGCCAATGTTCTCTATTTTTTTTCGGAAACATTTCTCTGAGGCTTTGTTGACCAGTACGTCCAACTGACAGTCGGTTTCGTAATTGCTTTGCAGGATACATGCGTTTTCTTCTTTTAGTACACGCATAACATCATTCATGAACGGGTATTCGAAATGTAGCGAACAGGGCAGTTGTATCTCTTTTTGTGTTACTTCGGCTGTATTTAATGCGTCGGCGGCAGCTTGTTTGTAGGCGGTGATCAGTCCGCTTGTGCCCAAAAGTATGCCGCCGAAATAGCGCACGACAATGACCAGCACATTGGTCAGCCCACGGCTGTTGATTTGCCCGAGGATGGGTTTTCCGGCCGTGCCAGATGGTTCTCCATCATCGTTGGCGCGATAGTCCAGGCGGTCGGCTCCGAGCATGTAGGCATAACAGACGTGGCGTGCGTCGTAATACTTCTTGCGGTATTGCTCCAGGATGGTTTTTATTTCGGAAACGGAGTTGACGGGCATGGCAAAGGCCAGAAATTTGCTGCCTTTGTCCTTGTAGAGGCCTTCGGCCGGTGATGATATGGTCAAATAACTGTCTGCCAAAATAATATTCTAGAAGAGTAGGGGAAACCTGCTTTTTCATGTCTCCGATTGCAAAGATACGGATTTTTGGTTACTTTTGCATAAACATTCGGCGAAACGTTTGCCAGCTGGATATTTATATTTCTTTGAATCAAGGTTTTAAATATATTTCTTTATGACTATTTGTGCCATTTCCACTCCTAACGGAACCGGCGGAATTGCCGTGATACGTGTTTCTGGTCCGGATACGGTTTCTGCCGTGTCCACGATATTTCGCCCGAAAAATGAAGCCCATGTATTATGCGACCGTCCGGGTTATTCCATGACTTTCGGCAGCATTGTGCAACCTGGTACGGGCGAAGCGGTCGATGAGGTTGTGGTGTCGCTGTTCAGGGCGCCGCACTCGTTCACCGGCGAGGATGTGGTTGAGATTTCGTGCCACGGGTCGCTCTACATACAACAGGAAATACTGAAACTGTTGGTGCAAGCCGGTTGCCAACTGGCGCGTCCGGGCGAGTTTACGCAGCGGGCTTTCTTGAACGGGAAAATGGATTTGAGCCAAGCCGAAGCCGTGGCCGATGTGATTGCCTCGACATCGGCGGCAGCCAACCGCCTGGCCATGAACCAGATGCGGGGCGGTTTTTCCACAGAATTGAACCGCTTGCGCGAAAAACTGCTGAATTTCACCTCGTTGGTAGAATTGGAGCTGGATTTTTCGGAGGAAGAAGTGGAGTTTGCCGACCGCGGGCAATTGCAGCAGTTGGCTGACGAAATACACCATGTGATTGAAAAACTGTGCAATTCGTTTGCCCTCGGCAATGCCATCAAAAACGGTATTCCGGTGGCCATTGTCGGCGAAACCAATGTGGGCAAATCTACATTGCTGAACTTGCTGCTGAACGAAGACAGAGCCATTGTGTCCGACATACACGGCACCACGCGCGACACACTGGAAGACACCGTGAACCTGAACGGCATACAGTTCCGTTTCATCGATACGGCCGGCATCCGCGACACGACCGATGCAGTGGAAAACATGGGCATAGAGCGCACTTACCAGAAGATAGAGCAGGCGAGGATTATCCTCTGGTTGGTGGACTGTACGGCTGTTACGGAGCATATCGAGTGGCTGGCCGACCGCATCATACGTCGCTCGGAGGGCAAGAAACTGATTATCGTTTTCAACAAGATAGACAAGATAGAGCCTGACGAACGGCAGATTCTGGAACAGTTGTTCCAGCCCTATCCGGCGGAACGGATTTATATTTCGGCCAAGAAACAAATCAATACGGAAGAGCTGACACAAGCGTTGATACATGCCGCCCAGATGCCCGAAATGAGCGAAAACGAGGTGATTGTTACGAACCTGCGGCACTATGAGGCGTTGAACAAGGCGTTGCAGAGCATCACCCAAGTACAGGAGGGCTTGCAGGGCAATATCCCCGGCGACCTGCTGGCGCAGGATATACGCGAGTGCATGCACTACTTAGGCGAAATCACCGGCCAGATTTCCACAGACGAGATTCTGGGGAATATTTTCAGCAAGTTTTGCATCGGGAAGTAATGTAACTAATTGGTAGTAGACAATTTAAGAATCTGATTCATGGAAAGGTACATAAAAAAGCAAATCAAAAGGAACTGATTAAGCTTTGTGGAAGTGTATATGCGTTTTCATTTACTTAAAATACTGACTATCTTATCAATAGTAATATATCCTTGTTATGCCTATTCTCAAAATAGTGTAAAAGGAAGTATCAAGGATAACTATAATAATAGCATAACCGGTGCGGCAATAGCTATGCAATCTCTAAATGACACCCTCTTCGTCAGGGGTTGTATCTCGGATAACAATGGAAAGTTTCAGATTGATGATGTGCCATCCGGTGATTACAAACTATCTGTTTCATGTTTAGGTTTTACTTCTTATGCAGCAGACATTAGCTTGAAACAGACAACAACGCTTGATGATATAGTTCTTAAAGAAAAGGCAGAAAAATTGGATGAAGTGGTTGTCAAAGGCAATTCAAGGACAGAAAAAGCAGAGAAGTCCATATTGATACCAACGGCATTGGAGAAAAAGCATAGTGTCAACGGATTCGATTTGTTGAGTGTCATGCAGATTCCAGAACTTGATGTTTCTTCTGATTCCAAAAGCATATCAACTGTGACAGGAGGTGAAGTTGTCGTATGTATAGACGGGATTGAAGTCCTACAGGAGGAAATGAAAACCTTATTGTCAAAGGACATTCAGAAGATAGAATATGTACGTTCGCCAAGCGGCAAGTATGCAGGAAAAGCGGGCCTGATTAACATCATAACCAAGCCGAAGGATTTCGGAGGCAATGTATATGTATCGGCCAAACAAGGATTTGTCTATAAAAATGGAGACTATACTGCATTTACTGATTTCACAAAAAACAAATGGAGTTTCTCTCTGACAGCTTCAGGTGACTGGTCGCGTTACTCCAGTTATACCGAGGGTAATGAACATTTCACATTTCTGGACGGGAAAGAGTTGTCACGCAACACCGCCAACCAAAGTTCGTTGTATAAGGATAATAACCAGGCAATAAGACTGAAAGTGACATCTGCCGGTGATAATTACAAATTCAATTCATATATCTCATTGAATAGACAGGAGCAACCGGGTAACGAAGTTATACAAAATACATATTATACCGGTTTTATCGAAAGTCAGGCAGAAAAAAATAAGAATTCCTCCGGAAGAAATCTGTCTCCCTCATTTTATGCAAATTATTCTGTCGATCTTCCCCATAATCAAAGTCTAGGAATAACCGGAGCGGCTTCATTGGGAAAGAATAAATATTCAAGCCTGTATAATGAAGATAATCAAGTCATTTCATCCATGGTGAACGAAGACAATTATGGTATATCTGCAGATGCCATGTATGCCAAATCATTCAAGAATAATATGAGATTTGCAGTAACACTGTCTCATGACCATATGACATATAAGGATGTCTATAGTGGTTCATCCGAAGGAACCCAAAGATTATCAACCGATGTAAGCCAGGGACTTTTGGAGTTCAGTCATTCCGGTACAAAATATTATTATTATGTGTCTGCCGGTTTGGCAAATTCACATATTGTACTGAATGGCAAAGCCTATAATTATTCTAATCCGGTCGCCTTTTATGGCGGGAATTATGCTTTCAACAGCAATCATTCATTGAATCTGAACGGTTACTTCGTACATACATTGTTCAATCCGTCCAATAAAAACTCTATGACCGTGCCGGTATCCTTCTTTGAAAGTGTCCAAGGCAATCCTGATGCAGAGCCTTTGAAGGCATTCGGAAACATTGTATCCTACAATGGCCAATTCGGGAACTTCACATTCAATGCCTCTTTCAACGGTTATATGTATTTTGATAACATGGTTCATAAATATTATGCCGACAATGACATCATTTATAATACCACGGTCAATGACGGTACTTTCTATGGCAATATGTTGACAGCAACACTGACTTATGGAGCATTCAACAACACTTTGCGGTTTAGTGCTACAGCTATTGAAGAATACAATATGGTGCGTGGGGATATTTATGACTTGTCAAAAAACATTCTTAGAGCGAGACTCTCCGTGACTTATCTTCTGAAAGGCTGGAGATTCAAATTCAATTACCGTACCCCATACAAGGCAATCAATATCCGGGGGCCTTATTTTGTAACAAACAAGCCGGTGTATGAATTGCAGATAGGCTGGACCCATAAATCTTGGGATATTGAAGCTTTGGTAAGAAATCCTTTCAGCAAATATTACAAAGAACATATAACCATGGATTACGGATGCTACAATCAGGATACCTGGACATTCAGTGAGCCAAACGGGTGCAATGTAGCATTAAAACTCACTTATAGTTTCAGTTATGGCAAAAAGACAAAACGGGGTGATATTACCATTGATAAATCCACTAAAGATGCTATCCTGAAGGAGGATTGACAATGGTTATTACATAAATATGAGTTTGATAAATTCAGCACAAGGCAAGTTGAGAATTTTTAGCATGTAAAAACCACTCCTTTCCCGACCAGTTTCTATGACAACTGTTTTCAGAATTTTGGGTTGCCTCAAAAAACAAGCCAAGAGAGTGGGGGAAAGGGAGTCATTTTGTTGACGTTTGTGCAAATTATTGGGCAGTGTTGGTTATATTTTCTAATCTGATAGTCTTTAGCTTATCCTTCAAACTCAAGTGATCCCCAATGAATTTATCTATTCTGTTTTTATCTTCCTCAGAAAACCAACTTACTTCCCACTGAAATGTATGGGGAACATTATTGAAAAACCAATCCATATAATCCTCATCTACTGGGGAAAATGAAAAGCCTGCCTCTGCTATAATTTCATCAATGGGCTTGGCTGGGGAGTAAATTTCGATACAAACCTGTTGATATCCAATTTTCCAAGTTGCACTTCAAAATCATTCCACCATTCTGCATCTATATCATAAACCGCCTGCATATTTTCGTAAATGAAAGGATAGTTATTCTCTAACCATCGCCGAAAATCTGCATATCGTGTAGCAAGCCCTGTATGAAGATCAAACCCATTTCCGATTATGTATAGATGTTTCATTGCATTTCGTTTTATTACAATCCCAGATTGAACATATTAGGAAAATATCTTAGTTCTTAAAGCTTAATGTTGTATTATCCCATTCTCATCATCCCTGCCAACTGCACGAAATAATCATTTGTCCAAATATCAAGTTCTTTTGGATTGCGCACGAAAGGCAATACGTCTTCTTTCACTTGTTTTATATCAGCTGTAGAGAGACGCTCAATGAGTTTCTCTTTGAATAATTCTGGAGTAATATCCTCATTGTTGAATTGCTTGCATCGTTCTGCCAAATGAGCAAAATCCAGCGGAACATTGTGGCGTACATACCATTCAAAGTCGTACCAATCACGACCTTTGACTCTATTCTTCCACACACGATAGACAAGTGCGTGCATCTTGCCTGCAAATAAGTCGGGAAGTGTAAAACAACGAGTCATAAATGAATATGGCTGAAGCAATAACTTCTGTTCCGTTTTGAAATTCAACGGTGGACAAGTATCTACTTCCATCTTTATCTTGATTGACTTCTCTGTCTGGAAAGTCACATCATACACATCGGTATTATCTTTAAGAAATGCCGATTCG
>CASDOZ010000005.1 GCA_949282265.1 uncultured Bacteroidales bacterium
GAATCAATTTATCCTTATTTTTGAAAACAGAATCCAGATATGAGGAGAAACTAATAACTGAATCCTGTTTCCATTTACACAAAATTTTGGACAGTGCTTTTCAAATCTTGTATCTTTGACATCAGAGACAACCGCTTTCGGAAACGGAATCCCAGCAGGCAAGTTGTGAGTTCCTTTCAAATCTTGTATCTTTGACATCAGAGACAACCCGGGCCAGGCAATCGCGGTAAGCCGCGGGGTTGTGAGTTCCTTTCAAATCTTGTATCTTTGACATCAGAAACAACTGATTTGGGAAATAGAGTATATAGATTTCGTTGTGAGTTCCTTTCAAATCTTGTATCTTTGACATCAGAAACAACAATATCGATTTGATGCGCGAAACCATATTAGTTGTGAGTTCCTTTCAAATCTTGTATCTTTGACATCAGAAACAACAAAAATCCAGAGAAATGGAATGAAGAACAAGTTGTGAGTTCCTTTCAAATCTTGTATCTTTGACATCAGAAACAACATCGTCCTGAATGGACACAAAAAACACCTAGTTGTGAGTTCCTTTCAAATCTTGTATCTTTGACATCAGAAACAACCTTAGACAATACATTAGCAGATACCAATCTGTTGTGAGTTCCTTTCAAATCTTGTATCTTTGACATCAGAAACAACAAATTGCCAAAACTAAATCTTATCAACGATGTTGTGAGTTCCTTTCAAATCTTGTATCTTTGACATCAGAAACAACCATATTTTGTTGCATTCCTGATTTTATCTGGTTGTGAGTTCCTTTCAAATCTTGTATCTTTGACATCAGAAACAACGCAATTTTTGCAAATATCTCAAAATCAGCAAATTAAACCATGTTTCTGGAAAATAAAAAATCCCACATTTAGTGGGATTTTTTATTGGTTCACATCAAAAACGCTTATCAAAACAATTCCAATTGCTGAACTGGTGGCGTCAATTTTTCGGGTTTCCGGCTACAAAACAATTCCATATCTCCAAATTGTTTATCCGTAATCCGCAAAATACCGACTTGTCCCGAAGGTGGTAAAATATTTTTGACTCGTTTAATATGTACATCCGCATTTTCCTGGCTGGGACAGTGGCGCATATAGATTGAAAATTGAAACATAATAAAACCGTCGGCTACCAGTTGTTTCCGAAACTCACTGTATGCCTTTTTGTCTTTTTTGCTTTCAGTCGGCAAATCGAAAAACACCATTATCCACATAATCCTGTATTCGCTCAGCCGTTGCATATCTATTTCATTTCCGGGTAAATGATTTTACGTGCTTCACCGGCATAGCATTTTTGCAACGATGCCGTAGTTGTTGTCATGCCCACCATTAGCGGGCTACGTTTACCGTTTATTTCGACATCCAAAACTGGTATTTGCAACAACCTCACTTTGGCCTTTTTGTCCAATTCCTCATCGCAAATTCCTTCCTCATGCAATTGCATCACCAATCGGTCAACATAAGGTCTGTATGGTTCCATAATATCGTCCGCCAAACAATAAGCATTGTATTTATTACGATGGAAAATGCCAAGGGTTGGCAACAGGCCACTGCCCACCAATGCCCGGGCTGCAATTCCACGCAAAAGCGCATAACCATAATTCAGCGCCGTATTGGGAAATACGCCCTCCCGCTCACGTGTAAAATCAGGCAAAGCAGGAAAAGCATTTTTCCAATAATAGGCGGCTGCCCGCCCTTCCAAATTTTCCGCATCACCGCTTTTTACGTTCTTAGCCCAAACACGCATGTTTTTGGCAATCACACCCCGTTTTTCCAATAAGCACGCCTGATTATTTATTTTAGCCATTACTGTTTGCTGCCACAATTGCTTTTTCAATGGCAAACTTGCATTTATCTGTTCACGTATCCGTTCCGTTTGTGTTGTATTGCCACACAATGGGAGCAATAGGCCAACAGGCAGGTGTTTCTTGTTACAGGTTATCAATGCTGCATTTACTTCCAGTAGAGCTTCTGTTACACTATGTGTCAGCGTAATTTGGGGATGGTCCAGTACAACCACTCCTATATCTTCTATGGGAATGGTTGTGTCAACCCCTTCTTCCGGCTTCTTGATACATAATTGACCATTACGTACAGACAGGTAAGCTGGATTGCCAAAATAGAGTGTGCGTTTTATCATAATAACGAAGTGTCAAATTCAATGACATTTCCTAATCTATCAATACGAATAGGAATACATATTTCTTTTATCATTTCATCACAAATAGTCTTCTCCATCTTATTCGTAGCTAAATATTCGACTTTATTTACAATAGTTGTTGCGCTTGTTTGTGGTATGAAGAAACACTGCTTTTTATTAGAACTCACCATCTTATATATTCTACTCTTATCAATTTTTTCAATCCGTTTGTTTTCGATATCTTCTTTTGTAGGCACGTACACCAAATCATTAGGCGACAAGCCGAATAATAGCTCATCATTATCTTTATTTTTTTCTGGTATGCTTTGCAATCCTTGTTTTCGCCTTTCAATAACCACATTGAGCGGAATAGTATCATATGTCCGAGTTCCATCACTTTTTTGGTAGATTCCAAAGTATAAATTGGTTCCTTTGGCAGCTTCAACAAATTTATGTGTTTTGTTTCCTTTTGTTCCTACAGGAAATTTCTCAGCTTTTTCATATATACGTACTTTCCGTATGGGCTGATGCAGCTGATTATTATTGAGTAATAGAATGTTTCTATTCATTTCCTCAATACCTTCCGGTGAAAATGCACGTGTAGCATCATTCTGATAATTCGCCAAGTGGGCAAGCATCATTTTTTGTATGGCAGTATCAGTAATTTGCTCTCTTATTTTCTTTTCGTTGAAGCTTGAATCGATAGGCTTACGAGTAGCAAAAAATCTGTCTTTTGTTTCTTTTGTGAAGTAATATACTTTTATTTTATCTGGATTAATATCGTTCCAGGTTTCCTTATTGTCTATCAAATATGTTTTGATTTGTTTTTCTGTGTAATTAAGCTGAACCAATTCTATTATTTTACGTTTCAAATCTTTTTCTACAATGCGAGAAATGTTTTTAAGAGCTACAGATAATTTTACTTCTTTGATATTTCTGAGGTTGACTTCACCATATACGGTATCTTTGTGCAATGACTTTCTGATAGCAAGATTTCGTCCATCTTGTTTGCATATTGTCTTTTTACCCTCCACAAAGCGCAGATAATGGTTGTTGCTTTTGGTAATGACGCGCAAATTCTGTTTGAAACTCACAATAATATTTTCAAGGATTTTCTGTACATCTGTGGTAAAACTATCCCATGGTTTGATAAATTCCTTGGCAACCTCACGTTCCTTGCCATTAATCATTGTTTTTTCATATCTGCGCAGCTTACGTGACAATTGATAACGGTTGGCCACATTCTTGGATTTGGCTGCCTCATTATTTATCAAATTTACATGTTCTCTTGTGCAACAAGCTATAACTATGGCATCCATTGCATGATGACGATGGTCTATGCGTTTTTTGTTGAAGCCTTTTTGCAATTCAAACGGGACACAAGGAATAGTATGTCCACTTTTGTTTATTGTTGTGTAGTCATTACTATTTGTCAATCTGTTCATGCGCTCAAATCGTGGCAAAATAATTCGGTTCCACACATCATTTACGCCCCAGTCTTTTTTCAAATAGTCAGTCACGCCACCGCTACATACAATAAGGTTTTTGGATGTAGCATCTTGTTCATATTCACCGTTAATTTCTTCACGCACAATATTGGACAACAAGGATTTAATAAGCTTGCTAATATAGCGTGTGTCATTTAATTGCCGTTCAATAAAATCATCTGGAATATCTTCTAATAACAGTTTTTTCATTTTAGCCGGATTGCAGCTGTAATTTTCCTTTACCAGCTTTTCATATTCTTCAATAGACAAGATTTTTATGTTGTCACCTACGATTTCCCCATGATGGTTGCATATAAATTCATATCCTAATTGTCTGTCTTTTAATCTATTGACAGATGATTCACAAATAACCTTGTTGCTGTACGAATTATCAAAATAGCGTGATTGGGGAATAATGTGTTCTATTTCATATTCAGAAGTGAATAGTTTGCCCAGCGGAATGTTTCTTCCTGTATATGGGGAACGATATTGTTGTTCCAACCATAATTTATAGCGCAATAGCTCATTTTTGCCTGGTATTTTTTGTGAGTCACTCCATTTTTTCAACATATCACTGATATCCTCAGGTAGACTACTAGCATTGGAAAGCACAGTATCCTCATATATTTTCAATATTTCAAATTGTGATGGAGATGTGGAAATAACATTATCTATATTGTATACAGGGTCAGCAAACTCCATCAACATAGCCTTTATACGAATGTTTCTGCTTTCATTTTTCAAAATATTTTGGGTTATCTTCCTTCTGTTTTCAGCTGGCTCTTTTAAATTTCTAGCTAATTCCAAATGTATTTCGTCTATTTGCCCCACTTGTTTCCAAACATCCCTTACCACACGGAGAGTTTCCAATGTTATTTTCTCCACAATGGGATTACGCAAAGAGTGTTGTTTGAATGTTTTCAAAAATTGGTCTATATCCTCTGGCTTATGCCATTTGCATATCTCTTTGCTTTCTGAATGACGGTCGTACACTATGTAACATGTTAACCATAATGGCAATCCTTGATAACAATCTATCGTGTCCATATTTATGGCTTTCTCTCTGACACGAATTTTGATTTTGTCATCACACTCTCCTGTCATGATCTTCTCGATCCGATCACGTGTAGCTTTGTCTATTACTACCTCATTCCAGAAGTCTCCCATTCTCATAAGTGGTAACAGGCGTTTAATAGCCTTTTCAGAATAAGAACCATAGTCTTTTTTGAATGGGGGTACATTGGTGAAAGCATCTATAAAATCATTTGGTAGTTGGTGCTTATCTGAAAATTTCTTTAGAGCATTTTCCAATTCTGTTTTGGTATTGACAGAATACAATATGTGCCATATAGCTTTTTCGGCTTTTTGAGCGATGAAGAAGTCGTTTTTCTTTGCCAGATCGTAGGCACTTTTTGCTTCGTTTAGAAGCTGTAGTATGTTACCCTTTTTTATTATGTTGTCTGTTTGATTATTGCAGTTATTACTGAGCCTTTCGATTTCTTCTTGAAAAATATGGTGTCCAATTGAAACCAATATTTTATCACCTTGCTCAATTTTTGCTTTTTTGAAATGATTAAGCAGAGTGGCGCGTGTCTCGTTACATGGGTATTCTTTTTCTTCTACATAATTCCACCTGTAAGGCAATTCATTGCCTTTCTTTTTGGGTACTTTGAAGAAGTCATAAAATAATGTATCCTGTCTAATGGAACTTCTATTATTGAGCCATATAAAAAGCTGTACGTAATCATTGACCGTTGATAGAAAAGTAGAAGTGACATCAATATTTGTTTCTATTTTACTTGCACCTTTATCGTTGACAATCTTTTTCTCTTTCTCATAAATACGCAAATTGGATATGAATTGCCATAGCCTGAACTCTTGGAAAATAGGATGCGATTTTGCGATACATTTTATGGGAACACTGATATATTCTTTTGTCTTGGGATGTATGTAACCTCTTTCCTCGTATGAACAATTGCCAATCAGTGATTTTTTGCTTTTTAATGGCCTTTGATAAAATATGATATTGTCAATTAACAAATAGCAAAAGTCCCTATTGGATATGCTGTTCCTGAAAGCATCGTTGCTTTCGTATAGTGCATATAAACATTTTTCGTACAGTTGACAATCGGATAATTCAGGATGGTATTCCAACTGCTTTTTGAGTATGAGCCGTAACTCTTCACGATAAAATTTGCGTTCAATAGTCCGAATAAGTTTGCCCCTGATTTTTTGCTCTGGCATTTTAAGCAAATATTCATAAATATAGCTTCCTACGGTTTTGCCAGAATCATCTATGGTTTTCTCAGTTTTTAGCTTAATCTTAGCATACATTTTATTCTTCTGCTCTTCACTCATCGTTTCGATTTCATCGAATGTAGGCATGTAGGAGATTTCTTCTTTGACGTTTCCATCTTTCATTTTTTTTGTTTTCAATAAGAAATCTCTAGTTGTTCCTTGCCAAAAACTGATATCGTTGAAAAATGTAGCTTTGTAACAACGTCCATTTTCCAATATCACTTCATACCAATATTTATTGCTCTTGGTATCTTTCTCTTTTTTGTTGACTTCAAGAATTTTTGATGTGATGATGCTGATGCTATCATCATTAGTTTCTTCTTCCCCCCTTAATTGGAAATACCCTCTTTTTTGATTGAACGATAGAAGAATCCACGCCAATTCTTGCTTGGAGATTTTTTCTATGAGCGCTTTTTTACGCAAATAGTAAATAGTCCAATCATAAGGAACTTTCTTATTATCTGAAACAAGTTCGGGTTGTTGATTGCGAAAATCATCCAACATTTCCATGAAAGAATCCATGAAAAGGAATTCCCATTGGTTGTTATCATGCTTTTTCCAAGCAATTTTGGGTTCATTTTCATTTGTGAATTTTCCGTATCGGTCAATCTGCACAGCAAAATGTTCTGGAAGAAAACCAAGTATATTCAAAACTCTTAATAATCTTTCCCTGCGTTGCACATGGCGTTCTTGCAAACGACGCATGCTACGGGATTTTGTCCTCTCGCCTGTTTGTGATATGGTATTCCCTTTGTCAAAATCTCCAAGTGTGGCTGCATCCATAGGAATAATTCTGCAACCAGCCGCCTCTATATTGGTATAAAAGAGTTCGTTATTTTCATTAGTTGTGGCTTTGACTACTGCCCAGCCTATACTGTTAGGACCTAAGTCCAAGCCTAAAATCTTTTTCATGGTCTTTCTTTTTGAATAGTTTTGGGTACAAAGATATAAAAATTTTGAAAATTATTTGGTAATTATTGAAATTGATTATATCTTTGCTGAACAATATTTGAAGGAACTCACAATAAGGATTATTCCGTTGTGAAAACATTCAGGACAGGGCTTTACAAGCCTTGTTCTTTTTTGGGGGCTTACAGAACTTCTGATTCTGAAAAAGAAGAAAGAAAAACAAATAAGGCCATAAGTCGCCTTGGCTCATGACCTTATAACAAAAACAAAACAAATGTGCGGAAGCGGGGGGATTCGAACCCCCGGTACGGAAATCCCGTACGTCAGTTTAGCAAACTGGTGGTTTCAGCCACTCACCCACACTTCCTGACTTTGCGGGTGCAAAAGTACAAAACTCTTTCGATTAAGCAAATATTTTCTGCATTTTTTCCAAAACAAATGCCTATTTTTGCCGCAAAATTCTATTATACATATCAATATGACACCGAAAGCCAAAATCATCCTGTCCGTCTGCACGGTTATCATCGGCATCTGCGCCATTATCGGCCTCCAACAAGCATACCGGATGTTTTACCGGAATATTCACAGCATGGACGGCGAAGAGAATTATATATACGTATATAAAAACACCACATTCGAACAATTGCTGTCCGAAATAAAAACGCACAACGTAATAGAATCCGAAAGCACATTCCGGCTTCATGCCCGGCTGCTACATTTCACAACACCCAAAGCGGGCAAGTATTTAATCAACGCCCAAGAAAGCGACCTGCAACTTATCCGCAAGCTGCGCAACGGCGAACAAACGCCCACATCGCTCACATTCAACAATATACGAACAAAGGAGCAATTGGCAGGAAGGCTCGGCAGCCAGTTGATGCTTGATTCCATCACCATCCTGAAACATCTGAATGACAAAGATTTCCTGAAACAATACGGCCTGACGCCCGAAACGGCCGTATGTATATTTATCCCGAACACGTATGAAGTTTTCTGGAACATTTCCGTTGAGCAACTGTTCAACCGGATGCAAAAAGAGCACAAGCACTTTTGGAATGAAAAACGGCTCGCACAAGCCCAAAAAATCGGACTAACTCCAATCGAAGTCTGCATTTTGGCATCCATCGTGGAAGAAGAAACCAACAAAAGTGCCGAGAAACCGATTATCGCAGGCCTGTACATCAACCGGTTGCGTATAGGCATGCCCCTGCAAGCCTGCCCCACCATCCGGTTTGCGCTGAATGATTTCACGCTGAGCCGGGTTCTGCTGAAGCATATCCAAACGGATTCACCTTATAACACCTACAAATACAAGGGATTACCACCGGGTCCGATACGCATACCCACAGGCAGCACCATGGATGCCGTCTTGAATTACACGCATCACAACTACCTGTACATGTGTGCCAAGGAAACGTTCAACGGCGAGCACAATTTTGCGCGGACACTGACCGAACACAATCGGAATGCGGCACGCTACCAGCGGGAATTGGACAAAAGGAATATTCACTGACCTAATCGCAAAGCACGTACAAATCTTTGCGCGGATTAACCAACATCACCGGGATGGATGCATGCATAATGGCATATTCTTCAGGCGTACCGAAAAAGATGTCATCAAGGCCATAGTCGCGGGATGAAGAAAGCACGAGCATGCCGGCGGCCATTTGGTTTGCCATCTGCACGGCCTCCCTGAATAGCTTGAAACTGTCGGAACGGGCTTTTTGCAGTTCATAGTCCGCCTGGAACTTCTGAAACAGACCGGCAATCTTGTTCACATTGCGCTGTGCACGGGAACCATAATCGTTGGCTTGCAGCAGAGTGGTATTTGACTGGCAAAAGCGCCAGAACATGACTGCATATTGTCCTTTCCCGACCTCTTCCTCTAAAAAACCGACCGGTACAAGCAAATGCCTGAAGTCATGCAGCTCTACCCTATCCGTCAGAAAAACATACGGTATGCGCAAAAACCTGCATGTTTTCAGGGATTTGCGAATCATTCTTGTTTTGTGAGGCATGCAAATAAACAAAAAGAGGACTTCGTGCTGACTGCAAAAGTCTTCCACATCGGCCAGATCCATGGTTTCCTGCCGGAATTCACGTTTGAAACATGCGGCCAGTTCCATCAACCGTGCCACACTGGTCTCCGACAAAGAAACATCCGGATGTGTTACCAATAGAATCATATTACATCAATTTAAAAGCGACGAGGGATATAAAAAAATATCAGCCGCTATTTTTTGAAATAAACGACTGATACTCCCGATTGTTTAACCTCGTGGGCGTTGACGGATTCGAACCGCCGACCCTCTGCTTGTAAGGCAGATGCTCTGAACCAGCTGAGCTAAACGCCCTCGTTGCTTCCCGTTTCGTTCCTGAAAGCGGGTGCAAAGATACGAGTTTTTTTGAAACCACCAAAATATTTCTGCACTTTTTTTTGTTTTTTCTTTATGCATTATCATAAACAATTGATTTACAGTGCAGCATATTTCTGTTTTAATTATCGGATAAACAACAGCTCCCGATATTTTGGAAGTGACCACATTTCATCATCCACTATCAGTTCCAATTTGTCTGCATGATAGCGGATAATATCAAAATATGGCAAAACCGTATCATGGTAGGCTACGGCTTTCCGATATTCGCTTTCAATCCGATTTGCCACCTTGCGGGCCTCGACCATGGCATCCACATTGGCCTTAATGGCAGAAACGTGTTCTGCAATTGTTTCTACCAGCGATGCATCCATGGCAGACAGTTCCTCTGCCCTTTCTGCCGGATAAACGGCCTTGATTTTGTACACGTTGTCGAGCAGCAACGACTGATAGCGTGTAGCTATGGGCACGATGTGGTTGATAGCCAAATCGCCCAGCACGCGGGCTTCAATCTGGATTTTCTTGGTATAGATTTCCCATTTCACCTCGTTGCGTGCATGCAATTCCTTTTCTGTCATTACACCGGTTTCTTCAAACATTCTGATACTTTCCGGCGTCGTGTAACACTTGAATATTTCAGGTACGCTCGTTTCACAATCCAGTCCGCGGCGGGCAGCTTCCTTTTTCCATTCATCGCTATAGCCGTTTCCGTCAAAACATATCGGTTTGGAGACCTTGATATATTCTTTCAGCGTTTCAAAAATGGCTTTTTCTTTGGTGTTTCCGGCAGCAATTCTGGCATCGACTGTTGCCTTGAATTCCTTCAACTGGGCAGCCATGGCCGTATTCAGCGCAATCATGGCAGATGAGCAGTTTGCCACCGAGCCAACAGCCCTGAACTCGAAGCGGTTTCCCGTAAAGGCAAAAGGCGATGTACGGTTGCGGTCCGTGTTGTCCAGAAGAACTTCCGGAATATGTGCAATGCCAAGGCTCAGTTTCTTTTTGCTTGACATGACAATGGCCTCTTCGGCCGTCGCGTTTTCTATTTTTTCCAGTATGGCACTGATTTGCGTCCCCAGAAACGCCGAAATGATGGCAGGAGGTGCTTCGTTTGCGCCCAAGCGATGGGCATTCGTTGCCGAACTGATAGAAGCTTTAAGCAAACCGTTGTTTTTGTAAACTGCCATCAACACATTCACAAGAAAAGTAACGAACTGCAGGTTTTCTTCCGGCGTTTTTCCGGGCGTGAACAATCCGACACCAGTATCCGTGCCCAACGACCAGTTGTTGTGCTTTCCTGATCCGTTGATACCGGCAAACGGCTTTTCGTGCAACAACACACGGAATCCGTGACGACGGGCCACCTTGCGCATCAACGACATGACCAACAGGTTCTGATCGACCGCCAGATTGGTTTCACCGAAAATCGGCGCCAATTCGAACTGGTTAGGTGCAACCTCGTTATGTCTTGTTTTCAATGGAATTCCATACTTGTAGGCCTCAAATTCCAGGTCTTTCATAAAGGCTGACACACGTCCGGGAATAGAACCGAAATAGTGGTCGTCCAACTGCTGGTTTTTGGCCGATTCATGCCCGAGCAAGGTACGTCCGGTCAGCAGCAAATCAGGACGGGTAGCATACAAGCCTTCATCAACCAAGAAATATTCCTGCTCCCAGCCCAAATAAGAATATACCTTCTTTACTTTGGGGTTGAACATCTGGCAGACTGCCGTGGCCGCCTTATCGACCGCATTCAAGGCTTTCAGCAAAGGCGCTTTCATGTCGAGCGATTCACCCGTATAGGAAATGAAGATTGTCGGGATGCACAATGTGTCGTCCATGACGAAAGCCGGCGAGGATGGATCCCAAGCCGTATAACCGCGCGCCTCGAATGTG
The DNA here is from genome assembly GCA_949282265.1 of uncultured Bacteroidales bacterium. GTDB lineage: Bacteria > Bacteroidota > Bacteroidia > Bacteroidales > Paludibacteraceae > CALUNA01. The sequence goes on from CASDOZ010000005.1 coordinate 11,120, forward strand.
CTGCGGATACCTCCGTTCGGGAATGATGATGCATCCGGTTCCTGCTGTGCAAGCAGTTTGCCTGAAAAATCCTCGATAACCGCTTCGCCGGGACCGGCCACATAATCAATAAACGAATCATGTTTTTGCGCCGTGCCGTCCGTAAGCGGCTGGAACCAATGCGTATAATGTGTCGCGCCCAATTCCATGGCCCACTGCTTCATGCCTGCGGCGACATCGTCGGCGATGCTACGGTCAAGCGTTTCACCGTTCTTGACTGCGTTCTGAATGGCGTTCACCACATCTTTCGACAAATATTTGGCCATCGTGGAGGCCGTAAACACATATTTAGCATAATAATCGGCAATGTGGCGCGCCGGAACCTGGACATCGAGCGCTTTCTTCTTGAAAGCCTCTTCTACTGCTTTAAACCTTAACGTACTCATAATTCTCTTCGTTGCCGCAAAGGTACGCATTTAGTCAAAAACACACATCCTTTTCCAACAGTTTCATGCAAAAAAAGTATTTGGCAGCACATTCGCGTGGCCAATTACAGGCCAGGAAAAGTCCCAATCCTGTTTTTTTAATTCTTTTACCATATCCGGTAATTGAAAAGCCGGGCAAAAAAAGTAATTTTGCGGAAGACAAAAATCTATCCACAATTATGAAACGACTATTAAACCCGTGGCGGGGATTGGAAGGCTACAACTGCTTTGGCTGCTCGCCCGACAACCCATCAGGCGTACACATGGAATTTTATGAAGATGGCGATGAAATCGTATCCGTATGGCATCCGCGCCCTGACTTCCAAGGCTGGCTGAACACGCTGCATGGCGGGATACAATCCGTGCTGTTGGACGAAATTTGCGCATGGGCGGTTATCCGCAAACTGAACACAACCGGCGTAACCAGCCGCATGGAAACCCGCTTCCGCAAATCCATCTCCACCGAAGATGATTACCTGGTGCTCCGTGCACATATCATCAGCCACCGCCGCAACCTGGTGGAAATCAAAGCCGCCATCTACAACCATGCCGGTGAGATTTGCTCCGAAGCGACCTGCCAGTATTTTACTTTCCCGCCGGAAAAAGCGAAAAACATGTACTTCCGCACATGCGAAACTGTTGGCGGCGATGTTACGTTGGAAGAAGCCATCGCACACCATGCAACACATTAAAACGAAGCAAAAAAAATCGCAGCCAATCTGAAATTGACTGCGGTTTCTTTGTTTTTTATCGCCTTATCGTTTCTTCACCAAATAAATATACGTGGGGAAATGGTCGCTGTAACCATTTGTCCAGACGCCGCCTGCAAATGTCCTTTTCGGCGAACCTTTGCGTTTCCCTTCCTGCTCCACCAGGAACGGCCGGTTGAAAATTTCCGCTTTCCAGAAACTGAGTTCACTCCGGTCCGCATTGGCCAGGTTGCCGGAAATGATAATCTGGTCGAACAAATTCCACTGCCCGTTATAAGCCAGCGACCCGATACCTTTGTCCAAGGTTTTCCAAAGCGTGTTGTAGTAACCTTGCGGTTCGACTTCCGACTTTTCCTTTTTAGCCCCCAACGCTTCGGCGCAACTTGCATTATAAGGATCATCGTTCAAGTCGCCCATGATAATGATTTTTGCTTTCGGTTCGCGGTTGTAGAGCGAATCGCATATAGCCTTGACCGACAAGGCCGCCGCCACACGGTTCGGCCGCGATGCTTCTTCGCCGCCATAGCGCGATGGCCAATGGTTGACAATGACATGGATTTTCTCTCCCTGCAAATAGCCGCTCACCAACAATTGCAAACGTGTGCGCATCAATTCGCCATTGACATACAAAGGATAGGCCTTGGTCGCCGTCGGCGTGAAATAGGTCGGGTTATACAACAGGCCGACATCAATCCCGCGGTGGTCGGGCCCTTCTTCCAAAATGACTTGGTAATTGCGTGGCTGCAAAGCAGGTTGTTTCACAAGGTCTTCTAGGACACCTTTGTTCTCGACCTCCGAAACACCGACTATAACAGCACCTACGGGCGTTACATCCGTCCCTATCTGCGAAATGGCATAAGCCATGTTTTTCTGTTTGCTCCGATATTTCATGCCCGTCCAACGGTTCGGCCCATCAGGCAAGTATTCATCATCGCCACTGTTGTTCGGGTCATCTATGGTATCGAACAAATTTTCCAAATTGTAAAAAGCCACGCAACTAACAGAAAAGGATTCCTTTTGGGTGGACTTACCGTTTTTGTTATTTTTCTGGGCTGTAATAAAACCGCAGCAAAAAGCCACGCATAGCAATAGAATAAGGTTACGCTTCATAATGGAATAATAGATAAAATTTTTGCGGCAAATATAGATAAAAAAAAGAAATAACAAATACCAAAACCCATTTAACACGACAAATATCACCGATATGCCATACAACCACATTCACTGAATGGCATCACGCAGGTTGCAACAACCACAAACTATCTATTTGATGCATTACCAGTTAACGGAATAATTATGCAAATATGCAGGGTGCATGAAAAGGGTTGTTGAAAAAAATGTCATCACTTTTTCACAAGCAAATGCTTGCTGTTTCTACAAAAAGTCGTATCTTGCACGGCTTTTTTCCAAATTTAAGCGAAAGATGACACTAATCCTACTAACTAATTTATACTAACTATAAAAAAAGCTACTATGAAGAGATTATTGTGCGCCCTTTTGTTTAGCGTTTGTTTTTTCCCGCTATTCGCGCAGCAAGCATCGCTTAAAGGCGTTATCCACGCCGAAGACTCCGGCGAACCGATAACGGGAGTCACCATTACGCTGGGAAACCAGGACATTTCAACAACCACCAACGCTAAAGGCGAATTTACCCTAATGCTTCTGGAACCAATGGATGAAGAGGTTATTATCCATGCCGACGGTTATTTAACACAAGTCAAATTGGTAAAGCTCAATGTTGACCAAATAACCGACATGGGTACAATATCGCTTAAACCTGACATTGTCGCAGACGTACAGCAAGAACTGTTGCTGCAACTCTCCGAAGCCGAACTGGAAAGCGATGAAGGCGGCTCGCAGAACATGTCCACAGCCTTGTCATCTGGTGGCGACGTTTACACCTCGCACATTTCATACGCTTTCAGCCCCATGCGTTTCCGCGTGCGCGGCTATGGGCAAGAATATGAAAACAACTACATCAACGGCATCAATTTCAACAGCCAAGAACGGGGCAACTTCAACTACTCCATGATTGGCGGCTTGAACGACGCGACGCGCAACAAGGACGTTACGAACGGCATAGAGGCCAACCCGATTTCGTTCGGTGGCATCGGTTCAACGACCAACATTCTGACCACGGCGAGCCGCATTGCCGCTGGCTGGAAAGTCGGATTGTCGGGCACGAACCGCAACTACAAAGGCCGCGCATACATTACATACGGTACCGGCGTACTGGAAAACGGTTGGGCATTCGCCGGGTCGTTGGCCTACCGTTATTCGCCATACATTGACACCAAGAATCCGGTTATCGGCGAAGGTATTTTTTATAATTCGGCTGCCTACTATTTTTCTGCCGAGAAGAAGTTCAACGACCAGCACACATTGGCACTTACCACATTTGGCTCACCAACTGCACGTGCACAATCGGCAGCCGTAACGCAGGAAGCCTACAACCTATACGGTTCCATCTACTATAACCCCTATTGGGGCTACCAAAATGGCAAAGTGCGCAATTCGCGTGTCGTAAAGAGCTTTGATCCGACCGTTACGCTGAATTACGAATGGAAAATCAACGAAAACCACACTATTAATATTAATGAAGGTTTCCATTACAGCATGTACAGCAATTCGGCACTGACATTCTACAACGCGCCCGACCCGCGGCCGGACTACTACCGCAACCTGCCCTCGTTCCTGTTCGACAACCAAATAGACGCAAACGGGAACTTCATCATGGAAGACATGAATGGCGTATCATTGGGTAAGATGCAATCCTACACCGCTGCCAACGGACAGGAATACGCTTTCGGCCCATCCATAGACTACAACAGCTACACGTCCTTGATAGACGGCTGGGTAGAACGTGACCCGAGCGTAACACAAATCCAATGGGATGAATTATACCAGGCCAACTACCGCAACAACATTGTAAATCCGACCGGAACGGCCAAATACATGGTTGAACGCCGCCATAACGACATTTGGGAAAACATGTTCAACGCATTATGGCGCGGACAATTGACTCCTCATTTGAAAATGACCGCTGGTCTGGATACGAAAGTATCGCAAGGAAGGCACTACAAAACCGTGGATGACCTGCTGGGCGCCAACCAGTGGATTGACGTGGATCCGTTCGCAGAACGCGACATTGCCGACTTGGCACAAAACATCGGCCTGACACAAGCCGCCATTGAACACGTAAAACAAAACGACACGGAAAACCCGAACCGGCCCGTAAAAGAAGGCGATGTATTCGGTTATAACTACAACATCAACATGTACCAGGCATCTGTTTTCGCACAAAACGAATGGAATTTCCACGCCGTGGACTTCTACTACGCCCTGAAAGGGACATTCAGCAGTTTCCAGCGCGAAGGCTTCATGGAGAACGGACGTGCAGTTTACCTGCAACGTATCTATGCACAATATGACCCGGCCAATGCCGACACATGGAAAGACATATACACATCCAAAGGCAAAGGCTATCTGGCCACATTCTTAGATCCATCGCTGAAAGCAGGCGTAACCTACAAGATTGACGGACGCAACCACCTGAAAGCAAATGTGCTGGCCGAAACCCGCGCACCACTGGCACGCAATGCCTACATTTCGCAACGTATCCACGACCGCATGGTGGACAATTTAAGTTCGGCCAAAATCCTGTCATACGATTTGAGCTACGAGTTCAATTTCCGCCCCGTGCGCGGACGTATCACGGCCTACCGGACGCATTTCCTGAACCAGACGGAATTGAACGGATATTACGATGACGGCTACCGCACTTTCGTAAACCAAGCCATGACCGGCATAAACAGCATACACCAAGGCGTGGAATTTGCCGCTGCCGTAAAGATGGGCATGTACTTCACTTTGTCGGCTGCCGCAACAGTATCGGACAACCATTACACATCAAACGCATACAGTGTTACCAGCGCCGAAAACGGCATGGCATTGGCTGTTTCGAACTCCGGATACCCGCTCTACGAATTGCGCGACAGCGTGCTGATCAACGGCCTGAAAGTAGCCAACGGGCCGCAATTGGCCGGAAGTCTGAAACTGAGTTTCTTCCACCCGAAAATGTGGTTTGCGGACATTACGGTCAGCTACTTTGACTGGAACTACCTGGATTTCTCGCCCTCGCGCCGTATGCAGGGATTGTTCACCGGCGTCCGTGCCGATGGCTCCAAAGTGAATGGGACATACACCATTGAAACGGAAACTGTAAAAGATAACAACGGAAATCCTGTCACTCAAGTCATATATGACGAAAACGGACATCCGAAAGTAGCCTATCCGCACTCCATACTGTCGAACCAGGAATCCTTGGTCAGCTCGCAGTGGTACAACCGTTTCTTAGTGGACTTGTCGGTCGGCAAACTAATATACTTGCCGAAACGCCAGTCGCTCAGCATAAACCTGAGCGTAAGCAACCTGCTCAACAACACCAATATGAAAACCGGCGGATACCAGCAGGGACGTATCCCGACCAACAGCAAGCAAGGCACAGCATTCGAAGGACAGAACAACATACAAGCACAACGCATATCGAACAACGTATGGAAATTCCCGTCCAAGTATTACTACGCATGGGGAGCCAACTTCTTCCTGAACTTGACTTACAAATTCTAACAATGTCCAACTGCTAATAATGAAACGAAATATGAAAACGAACAAAATAATCAGCCTGCTCGCCCTGACGGCACTCCTTGCAGTTGCCTGCGAGCCGAACCATGAACCGATATCGGAACAAGACAATACGGACTATACGTACTATACGCTTCGGGCATTCTTAGACACATTCCTTACTGAAAAAGGTGTCTTGGAACCCGTGCGCACACGTGCCAACGGCGAAAACGGGACCGGATTTTTCAGCGTGGACACGCTGCCAACCTACGGCCCTAACATTATCATCAAAGGCCGCGTCGTGTCGGATGACTATGCCGGCAATTTGTACAAGACCCTGGTTATCCAAGATACGCAATATCCCGAACAAGGCCTGCGCATATCAGTGGATGCAAGTAACATTTCCGGCCTCTATCCGATGGGACAAGTCATTTCCATACGCTGCAACGGATTGGCCGTAGGCAAATATGCCACACAACCGCAACTGGCCGTGCCGAGCTATAACAACAACACGGATGCGCAGAACGCCAGCCAAAAAGTGGGTTGGGCGCCGGGACGCATTCCATTGCCACGCTTCCGTGCTGCCGTAACAGCCATTGGCAAGCCTGAGCTTGATAAGATTGTCGTGGATACCATGACCATTCCTGAAATCCTTGCTTCCACACCACGTGAAATGGAAGGACGGCTTGTGTGCATCAAGAATATCCACTTTAACCAGAAATATGCCAATACTTACGGTGAACTGGCTGATTTGACGACTGGCGACCCATCAACCGACACCAACGCAAAAGTATTCGCGCCGACTACCAATTTCGTAGGCTATCCGCAGGGACGCGCCATTGAGGACGGAGATGGCAACTGGATTCTGGTTTCGACCAGCGAATATGCCAAGTTCGCATACACTATTATTCCTGAGGCAGAATATGTAGGAACCGTAACCGGCATAGTCGGGAACTACCGCGACAACGCCCGCTATGCAGCTGACGATGCTGACTGGAGCATCACGCTGCGCTCCCTGGATGACCTGCAGCTCTTCAATGCGGAAGGCAAAGCCTGGGAACCCAAAGAGTGGAATGCACAATAAATTACCGAATCATCCACAAATCCCTCCTGCCCGACCGTGGGAGGGATTTTTACATAAAAACAACAAGACATGAACGTACTTGACATAATCATCCTCGTTCCCATTGCATACGGCCTTGTACGTGGCCTGATAAAAGGATTTGTGCACGAACTGACTTCGCTGGTTGCCATTGCTGCCGGCGTCATTGGCGCAAAAATCTGGGCACCGGCATTGGCCGTACAACTCGCCACGTGGTTCAACATGCAACCCAAAGTAGCCCAGCCAGTGAGCTACCTGCTCCTGTTCATTGCCATTGCCCTGTGCCTGCATCTGGTCGGAAAACTGTTTGAGAAAATACTGAAAACCATCAGTCTCGGCGGCGTAAACAAACTGCTCGGTGCTTTGTTCGGCTGTCTGAAATTCGCACTTGTCGTCAGCATCCTGCTGAATGGCTTTGCCTTTATTGATGCGCAATTTCATTTGCTAAAACCACAGATCAAAGACACTTCAGTGCTTTACCGTCCTGTCCAGAAACTGGCCGGCGTGGCATGGGACACGGTGCAAGAACACAGCGCAAAATAACAAGGGCTGCCTTACAACCTCAACCAACAACAAACGGTACATATCTCAAACCGGCTATCTACCGTCAAATACACCTCAAACACCCAAATACTTATTGCGCGGACGCAAGTACACATTATTCATGAATGAAATCATATTGCGCGGACGCAAGTACATATTATTCATGAATGAAATCGTGTTGCGCGGACGCAAGTATATATTATTCATGAACGAAATTGTATTGCGCGGATACAAGTACATATTATTCATGAACGAAATCATGTTGCGCGGATACAAGTACATATTATTCATAAACGAAATCGTGTTGCGTGGACGCAAGTACATATTATTCATGAATGAAATCGTGTTGCGTAGACGCAAGCATATATTATTCATAAACGAAATCGTGTTGCGCGGACGCAAGCATAAATTTGTAGACAAGGGAATAAAGTTCCATCCAACAAAAAACAAGGTGCGGGAGACATGTCATACATATCTCCCGCACTTTGTATGCTGCTGATTCATCTGCCTACCGGCAAATGATACGCTGCACAGCTATATTTTCGTCCGTACGGACATACAACTGGTATATTCCGCGCGGCAGCAAACCCACCTGTAAGGTAATTTCCTGCACACCGCCCGGCTGTTCGGCCATAACCAACCGTCCGCCAATGTCGTACAGACGAATTTCCCGCAACGGATCATCAATGCGTATATGCAGCACATCCGTAGCCGGATTCGGGAACACCTGCATGGAAACATATACATTAGTTACACTAAGCTGCGTCAAGTCTTCACTGATGGTAACATACAAACGCACACCATCGGCTGCCTCGTAATTCTCGTTTCCTTCTTGCAGGGCAAGGATGTCTGTCTTGCCGCTTTTCAGCGCAATCAGCTTGCTGTCTTTCACTGTCAGCAAAGCAGTGTCGCCAACCTGATAGGTAACCGGCAAGCCGGAAGACGCTTCGGCAAGCAATTCAATGGTGTCGCCAACCATGATTTCAAAAATATCCTGTTCCCACAAAAGTGTCTGCGTTGCTTTGTGCACCATAACGGAAACCATCAACAAAATGGTTTCTTCTTCCGCATTGTCCGGCACAAAGTTTACTTCATAACGATGTTGCCCCGCATCCGGTTTAAACGAAGGATTTGCCCACTGGAATGTTCCGGGAATCGTGGCCGCACCACCCGTCAAAGCCGATTTCGACAAGGCCTGGCCGTAAGTGATATCGGAAGCAACCGGTACGGAAACAATAGCTACATCACGCGGCAATATCGAGAAATTCAGTACGACCGGCTCTGCCGACAAATAATTCTCATCACCGGCCTGAATGGCCGTAATAGTACCATTGCCGGCAAATACGGCGACCAACGTATCATTCTTTATGGAAACACATGTCGATTCCGAAGTATAACTTACCGGCAAACTGCTCGATGCAAAAGCCGTCAACACGACCGTGTCGCCGGCATTCATCAACATTAAATCCTGCTCCCAAGTTATTGTTTGTACAGCCTTGGCCACATTCACCATAACAGAATCGGTCAAGGTCTCATAAAGTTCTGATTTTTCAGGTATGAACATGACGGCAAAACGCTGTTCTGCTCCCGCATTGGGAATCACAGAACCATCTTCCCAGACAAACGTGCCCGGTACTGATGCCTCGCCGCCGGACAATTCTGATTCCGACAAGGTTTGGCCGTAGGTCAGGTCATTGGCCGCAGGTAAAGCACTTATGGACGGAACAATACGGCTGACTGACACGGTTTTTGTCATCGGTTGGGCAGCCTCAAAATAGTCATTCCCCGTCTGTGAAGCCGTTATTTCAGCTTCACCAGCACCGGCAAAAGCCAATTTGTTGCCATCCAGAATCACGGCGACAGCTGGATTGTTGGAGGTATAGATTATATCCAATCCCGCGCTTGACGTGGCTGTAAGGGCAATGGTGTCTTGTATGCTCACATCCGCCAAGCTCTGTTCCCACTGGATAGCCTGCGTCTGCTTGCGCACATTGAGCGTGAGCGGCACACGCACCGTCTGTGAAGCACAAGTGAGCACAATCGTATCCGAAACCTCGCCCATATTGTAGGACTGGTATGAAATGCCTATGGCATAGTTGCCGAAATCGCCGCATCCCTCACCGAAATACTCGCCGCTGGACAGCGTAAAGTCCTTGTTTGTGTGCGATACCATAATCATATCCGGCAGGTTGGAATAGTTCACGGTCAAGGTTTCGTTGTAAACCGAACCAACCCCGACCTCCGAACTGATGGAGGATTTATCCGTTTCCAGATACGTGGCCTGCGTTACCAAAATATCGCTGATTGTCTTGGTCAGCGTACCGGTAACAGCAAATGTAATTGAAACGGCCTTGTGGCTCACGGCAATTCCTGTAAAAGGAACCGTTTTACCCGCAAATGCACTTGAAAGGCTATACAAACTTTCTTCATACAAAATCGTGTTGGATGTTCCATCTACCAGGTTTTCCGTAACCGTGAGTGTTCCGACAACGCTTCCAGGCAAGTACATGTTGAATGACAGCGATGCCCCCGGACGTGGCAAATCAAAGGTTTTTGAACCGGCAGAACCCAAATTATAAGACGACGCATCCACCAGCGCCACTTCATCGCATCCGGCACTCACCTCACGCACACGCACTGCTTTGGCCATGCTGACAGGAGCATACGTGCCATTTCCGGCCTGTGTAGCCGTCACCGTGGCGGTTCCCGTTCCTATGATTGTCAGCATGTTACCCGACACACTCACGACATTATCATCCGAACTTCTATATGTTACCGCCAATCCGCTTGAAGCCATCGCATTCAACGCAAGTGGCGCATCTCCCAATTTCAACAGAAGCAAATTTTGCTCCCAAGTAATCGTCTGCACTTCCAGCGTGGTCACAGTAATTTCCTTCGTATCCGTTACAGCCGCCCACTGTTCATTTCCGGTCTGAGTGGCCATAATGCTGGCCGTACCTGCCGATTTCGCCACGAGCTTGCCATCTTCCACGGCAATAATAGCTTCATTGTCAGAAGCCAACGTAACAGACAAGCCAGACGTTGCAGTTGCGGCATTCTCCACGGTTACCCCTTGCGACAAGACATCCAAATTTTCTTTCCAGACAATCTGCTGCTGCTTTTTTACAGCCGTTCCCTGTACTTGAACCGTAGCCTGCTGCATACCATTTCCTATGGTTATCGTAGCTTGCTGCGTACCTTCCTGTACCGGCTTATAAGTTATTGTCACGGTCGCGGCACCATACTTGCCCGTACCGGATTCGGTTATCGTGGTTATGTTGGGCGTAAACAAGGTGTTATTATTACTGCTTACATTCAATTGCGCTACATTGCTGTACGAAACTGTAAAAGAGGATGTTGTGGCAGTACCAAGCTCGGTATCGGGCATGGTCAAGACAGCCGGTTCCGTTTCCACATAAGAGGCCATGGTAACCTTGACGTTCTGCATGTATTTTTTCCCTATTGCACCAGTTTGCGTATATAGCTTAATTTTTGTGGCTTTTCTATCCAAATCGAAAGGACCGAAAGTATAATACGTATCTTTTGCCGCGAATGAAACGCTTGTTAGCTTACTCCATGTCCCATTGACATATTGATCAACATGCAAATCCCCACCCCAAAAGCCCAATATGGAAACACATTTAGCTTCGAATGTCAAAGCTCCCGCAGGACGGCCATCTAAATCATATTCCGTACTGCTTACCGTAGAAAAATTCTGCTCGTCCGGTGCATCCAAAACATAAACTTGTGCTGCCATACCTTGGATAAACATAAATGCCAAAGCGAATAATCCAAATATTTTTTTTATCATATTTTCTTCTGTCCGATTGTCAACAACCACTTTCTTGTACAAAAAGAAATAAAAGTTATGTTGTATATACATTCTTTAATGCCTATTTTGCTTTTTTGCGTTGCAAAGGTACTGCTTCCAATCCAACCGCGCAATAGCCTTTTATTTAGAAAAAATGTTCTGATTTTAAGATATATGTTTGGTAACCGGAAAATACGATGTACTTTTGACGTGCCAAAATCATGCAAGAAAGTTATTATGAATCAGAAAATTCCACTGTTAGATATTCCTGTAGACATCATAGCAGGCGATGATGTTACTGGTCAATTATTAAATGACTATGGACGTTTCCCATGTCGTATCAAAGCATGTATTTTTGCCCTATGTGTGCAAGGAGAAATAACAACCAAAGTAGATTTGGAAACCCGAAAAATCAAAGCGGGTGATTTTGTAACTATATTACCAGACACTTTCCTGCAAATCCAGGTAGTATCGCCAGACACGCTGATTTATTTTGCAGGATTCTCATATTCATTCTATCAAAACACGGTTTCCCACAAGTTAAGTACAGACTTTATCCGTCAACTAAAAGACACACCGGTTTTTGAATTACAGGAAGATTTGATTGAATTTTATAAAAACGCATTCAAAACGTTACTTAGTGCCTGTATGTTGTCGAGTATCAGCTTGAATGCCGACATAAAGCACTCGATTTTATCTTTATTTTTCCAATCGATAGCCAACATTTGCCAACAAAGCTACAATAACCAAACGGAAATCAGGAGCCGCGAGGAAGAAATACACAAAGAGTTTATTCGCCTAGTTATCATGCATTATACACAGGAACATAACGTGTCATTTTATGCAGACAAATTAGGTATCACGTTGCCCCACTTGTGCACGACTATCAAAAAGGCAGCGAACAAAACGGCTACACAAATCATTAATGATGCCATTCTGACCGATGCAAAAGCACAACTGAAATCAACGCATAAACAAGTCAAAGAAATCGCATTCTCATTGGGATTCAACAACGTGTCGTTTTTCAACAAATACTTCAAGAAACACGTGAACCTGACGCCCAAACAATACAGGGAAGGATAACTGCCAAGACTATTTGGCCAACCACAAAGCAGGATTTTCTATGCTTTTGTCCTTCCAGACCTGGAAGTAAAGTTCTGTTTTGTTGTCGTTTTCGCCATCGCAGTAGATCCGGCCGATAGCTTGTTTGGCCGATACTTTATCACCCTCCTGCACATAAATCTCAGTCAGGTTGGCATACACGGTACGGTAATTCCCGTGTTTGACAATCACCGCATTGTTACTGCCAGGCACAGCAAAACGTTGTGTAACTTCACCTTCGTACACGGCACGAGCTGTTGCACCAGCTTTGGTCTGTATGTAAATTCCTTTGTTGTTAATCGTTACATGTTCCAACACCGGATGTGGTTGCACTCCAAAACGTCCGCTGATAAAACCGGTTTCCGTGGGCCAGGGCAAACGTCCTTTGTTGCGTTCAAAACCACCTGCCAGCAATTCTTCTTCCTTGGTCATGGCACTTTCAGCAGAAGTTGGTTTCTGCGTACCAGTGGTGGTTGTTTTCTTTTTAGCCGCTTCGGCTTTACGTATTTCCTCTGCAATCAATTTCTCAATCCGACTATTCAGTTCATCGGCTTTTTTCTGCTGATTTTTTTGCTGAGCAAGCAAATCTTTTTCTTTCTTTTTCAATTCATTCAGCATCAATTTCTCCCGACGTTCATCACGCGCCAATTTTTCATGTTCACGCTCTTTCAGTTGCAACACTTCCTGTTTACTTTGCCGGTTTTGCAATAAAGCATCATTCTTCTGGGCTATCTGCGCCTGCACTTCTTCTATTTGCTGCACCTGCTCTTTGCGATAATCGGCAAATTCACGCAAATAGCGTAAACGACGGTACATTTGATTGAATGAATCGGCAGAAAGCACAAACAACAATTCCGCATAACGATTACGAGAATAGGCCGTTTCCTGTACTAAACGTGCATAATCGGCTTTCAGCTGGCACAACTGTGTTTCCAAATCTGCTTTCTGTATATTAAGTTCCGCCATCTCCGTATCTAACGCCGTTATTTCTGTACCAATATCATTAATCAGACGTTTGCGTTCCGATATGCTACGGTTAAGGATATTCAATTTATTCAACGATACTTTCTCGTTCTTTTTGGTTTCGTTGAGCAACTTACCAGTTGTTTCCAATTGTTGTAAAGTCGCTTTACGCTGCTTTTCTAGTTCTTTTACAGATTGCGCCGACAAAATACCGGCACTCACAAATGCTATGATACAAATAAATGCTATACGTTTCATCTTCACCCATCTATTTTTTCAACAAATCTGGCAACATGACTCGCTCGTACCGCCCCACATTGACTGGCGTAATATTTACCTTGTCCTGGAACGACAAGCGCAGCAATGAAATGCAACACGCAATTTGCTGTCCATCGGGCATGGCCAGCATAAAATCAAGCGTATGCGGGAATACAATACCATCTACCGGCCGCATATCGGCATATCGTACACGCATACTCGCAAGGTTATCGGCCACTACAAATTGCGCCTCGCTAATCCGGAACGTAACCGCATCAACCTGATAAACATAACGCAACATTTCATATTCCGGGTCATCAAACGAAAGCACATAGTGCTTGTCTGTTTTCTGCATATCGATTTGTCGTAAATCAAGCAAATCCTCATCACCAACCACAAACAGTCGGTTACAAACCATGTCCTGCAAAACTTTCCCCTGCTCCCTGTCTATGCCTTGGTACGTAAGCGGCAATGTGGCATAACGACGATTCATTTTGTCAACCAACCGCAAGGAATCTTTCCCGAGTTCGGCACGGAACAACTCAATGCCGAACAAGGGTTGCACGGACAATACAGCCAAGGAGTCGGTAATCATGCCGATGCTTCCGCCAAAAGTCATTTTACGCTCCTGATAAGTCAAACTGACACTGATTTTGCCAGCCTGCGCCTGGTCAAACCGGGGTTCGTTCGCACGGACTGCTTCCAACACTTGCTGTACAGACATTTTACCCGACACTTTATCCCGTTCCGCAAAACGCCTTGATTTGCATCCGCCAAGCATGACAAGCAGCGCACACAATATGTATCCTAAACGTTTCATTCCGTATCTTGCAACAATTGTTTTATTTCTTCATTTTCAGAACCGAGTTCAAGTGCTTTCTGCAAAATTTCCATTCCTTTTTCCTTGTCACCCGCTTCTAACAGAATCAAACCGTAATGTTCCCAGATTTCCGGGTCATTCATCTGTTCATCCTGCTTCAAATTGTCAATAGCACGTTCTATATAAAATTTGGCCAAAGATAAATTTCCCTGACGGAAAAATATCCACGCATATGTATCCAGATATACCGCATTTTGCGGATCAGCCTCAACTGTTTTCGCACTCATACGCTCTGCCTTTTTCAAATCCTGATTTTCCACAGCCAAATAATAGGCATAATTATTCAGTAGCAACAAGTTTCTGGGCGCAATAGCCAATGCTTTCTCATAATACTCAAACGCTTCCGATTTTTGCTTTTTTTTGAAATACAAATCGCCTATCTGTACATAAAAGTCGGCTCTTTGTTCCGAATCTTCGGGTATATGTTCCAATGCCGTCAAGCATGTTTGCAGGGCTGCATCCATGTCACCGATATTGTAACATGCCATAGCCCGTAACAAATACCATTCAGGAATATCCGGTAATTCGGCAATAGCTTCTGCCAACAGTTCCGCAACGGCAGGAATATCTTCGCGCCTCAATGCAATATCCACAAGTTGCTGCCAGGTTTGCTTGTTTTTCGGATTTATGTCCAGCATAGTATGCAAAACAGATTCCGCCTCACTATCACGTCCTTTCCGCTGCAAATAAATTGCATAAAAACCATAAACCTGCTCTTCCAACGGATACAGTTCAACCATCGTATGCAACAACGTATCAATTTCCGCCGTATGTTCCTCGCTGTCTATCAGCTTATCCACATACTGCACCAAAATACCCAACTTGGTTTCCAAATCGAGCTGCTTATTTTCCAAGGCACTCATAATGGCATTCAACGCTTGCTCAGGTTTGTTTTCCAATTGGTAATATTCAGATAATGCCAGGTAGACAAATGGATTTTCAGGATTCTCTGCCAACACTTTTTGATAAATTAAATATGCTTGTTCCGGCTGTTTTTGCATCATATATATGTTTCCGCGAAAAACTTGGTAACGGTCATCATTCGGAAATTCGGCAATCAGTTTATCCACTTCCGCGACACCTTTCGCCGGTTTGTCCAAAGCCATATACAACTGGTATTTTTCCATGGCAACATATTCGGATATGCCGGTCTGCTTTTCCAACTTGTCCAATACGCCAATGGCTGCCTTATATTGTTTGTTGGCCTTGTACAGTATGGCCAACACATTCAAAGCATCTTCGTTGTCAGGATGCGCACGCAATTCATCCGAAACGACATCAATGGCCTGCTGAATCCGGTTTCTCCTGGATAGCGCCTCAACATAATGCCTCCGATAGGTCCAATTGTCAGGATCTGATTTAATCGCCTGGCTATAATACTTTATGGACTCATCGGATTCAATGGCCTCGTAAAGCAAGGCCAACATAGCGTTGGCCGCCGCGTTTTCCGGCTGCAAAGCGACGCAAAAACGGAGCAGCAACAAGGCACGGTCGTATTCTTCATTATTGATTGCCGTTACAGCTGCATAATAATAGTAATCAAAGGTAATTAGCGAAGATGTTGTCGTTTCCAAAGACAGTTGTTGCTGCTTTTTGGCTGCAAAAACAGATGATATGCCTGAAAAAGACAAACATATTATACATAAAAACGGAATAAAAACTGATTTATGAATTCTATTCATAATGGAAAATCCTCCCTTCGTACACAACAGCATCTTTGCTTAAAAGATAGCAGCATCGGCTACTTCCGAAGCGGCATCTTCGCCTTTCAGCACACTGATAATAGTCAGCGCGAAATCCGCTGCGACTCCCGGTCCCTTCGCCGTTATGATATTTTTGGATTCCACCAACACGCCGCCGATAAAACTATCACCCAAGGCCGATTCAAAACCAGGATAACAGGTTGCTTGTTTGCCCTCCAGCAAACCCAGCTGCCCCAAGACGGAAGGTGCGGCACAAATGGCAGCCAAATATTTCCCTGCCGCATTGAATTGTTTCAACAATGCGCACAAACCCTCATGTTCGCCCAAATTTTTCGTTCCTGGCATACCTCCCGGCAAAACCAGCATTTCCGCATCGGCAAAATCTTTTGCAGAAAAAAGACTGTCCGACTTGACGGTTATGCCATGGGCGCCATTTACATATTCACGTTCCGAAACGGAAACCGTACATACCTCCACACCTGCACGACGTAACAAATCAATTGTCGCTATCGCTTCTATTTCTTCAAAGCCATCGGCTAAAAACACATATACCATGATTCAAAAGTTTTATTTATCTCAATTTAAAATTGTAAGTAATTGTGCCGGATACCTCGTTCGTTCCTGCCGTAAAACGAGCCGATTGTGCAGCCTTCATAGCCGCATTACGCACCGTTGTGTCTGAAATTGTCGTACCAGAACCTATTGACGTGCTGATAACACGCCCTTCTGCATTAACTCTGATGACAACAACAACCCGACCTTCCACGTCTGTGTCATAAACAGGCTCCGCCAATCGGCCATTGAGCGAGCGACCATTGAGCGACCACGAATTTCCGCCCGACTGTCCCTGCCCGACCGGGTTACCTTGCCGGTCGTCATTCTGCGTGTCGCCACTGCCCGTGCTTCCTTGGTTACTGCCGAAAACGCCACCCAATTTGGCAGCTTTGTCAATAGCCTCCTGTTGCCGCCTGCGCTCAGCTTCGGCCTGCTCCTGCGCCCGACGTTCCGCTTCAAGGCGTGCCTGCTCTTCCTGCCGTTGCCGGCGCAACAACTCGGCTTGCTCCGCCTGCTTGCGTTTGTCCGCTTCACTTTGCTCCGGCACTTCCAGCGATGGTTCATCTTGTGTCAGCACATCATTGTTAGTCGGTGCGGAAGGCGTCGGTGGCGGGGCTACCGGCGTGGAAACTGTTTCCTGCAATTCACCGTAGCCTGCACCCATTTCCGCTTCGCCAAAACTGACCAGAATGCCCTCATCTTCTTCTTTCTGTGGAACATCCATATACACAAACAACAGAATCAGCAACACACACAGACATGATGCGAACGAGCCAATGATACCATATATTTGTGATTTGTTCATTTGGATTTCTTAGTGGAAATTACAAGTTTCAACTTATGTTGGTTAGCGATATCCAAAACACGCACGACCTCTTTATATGCGATGTCCTGGTCGGCATGCAAAGCGATATATACGCTTGAATCCTGAGCCGCAATATCGACCAGACATGCTTCCAGCGCATCCGGTTCAATTTGCATCGGCTTGTCCTTGCCGCGCGCGACATAATAGTTCCCCAGCGCATCAATCGACACTTTTGCAACAACGGCTTTTGTCGTTGTCTGCGCTTTGCTTTGCGGCAGATTTATTTTGATGTCGTTAGGCGATGACATGGTACTTGCCATGACAAAAAACAACAACAGCAGGAAAATCAAGTCCGTCATGGACGACATGCTGAAAGTTGCTTCCACCTTGTTTCTATGTTTAAGTGCCACGATATTCGTATTTTTAGTTTGTCTGAATTATTTTGCCGGTTCGTTAAGCAAATCAAGGAATTCCATAGTGCGGGTTTCCAGTTTGCGAACCACGGAATCGATACGCGATACCAGATAATTGTAGGCGAAATACGCCAAGATGCCGACTATCAAACCGCCGATTGTAGTTACCATAGCCGTGTACATGCCTTCCGACAACGCGCTCAGTTCAATCGTGCCGCCCGAAGTCTGTGCCATGTTGTAAAACGTCTTTACCATACCGAGCACGGTTCCAAGGAAACCGAGCATGGGAGCGCCACCCGATATGGAAGCCATTATAACCAAACCTTTTTCCAGTTTGGCGATTTCTATGTTTCCCACATTTTCTATGGCCACAAGCACATCGCTCATTGGCCGGCCAATGCGGCTGATCCCTTTTTCCACCATACGAGCCGACGGCGAATTTGCTTCCGCACAAAGTTTGACCGCAGATTCGATTTTCCCATCATAAATGTAATCCTTTATCCTGTCCATAAAGGTTTTATCTTCTTTTGAGGCTTTGTTTATCGTGAGCAGGCGCTCAATAAACAAATAAACGGCACCGGCAAACATCAAGGCCAACAAAATCATTATCGGCCCACCATACACGGCCATTGTCCATAAATTCATTTTTTCCGGTTCAGCCGCTGTTTCCATCGGCAACGTGGCCGCCACATTGGCCACATCTTGCAATAAAATCCAAAGCATGTCCATAATCAAGTTTTTGCTATCTTGTTTCTATTTATTTTTAATCAACAATCTATACCAATTATACCAAACATTTTTTATAAGCGTCTATGGTCTTCTCTAACCCCAAATACAAGGCATCGCATATCAACGCATGTCCTATGGAAACTTCATCCATAAACGGGATATTTTTTTTGAGGAAAGCCAAATTGTCCAAATTCAAATCGTGCCCGGCATTCAATCCTAAACCCACTTCACGGGCTTTCAAAGCAGCAGCCACAAAAGGTGCAACAGCCTGTCCGCGGTCAAAATGATACATAGAAGCGTACGGCTCCGTATAAAGTTCTACCCTGTCAGCGCCAGCACGTTTCGCATATTCCACCATACGTGGTTCCGGATTGACAAAAATAGAAACACGGATGCCTTCCGCCTTGAGTTCTGACACAAGTTCCGTCAAAAAATCCAAATGGGCCACAGTGTCCCAGCCTTCGTGCGATGTCAGGTCGCTTGGTGCATCCGGCACCAAAGTTACCTGAGCCGGTTTCACCGTTTTAACCAACTTTATAAACTTATCGCACGGATAACCTTCTATGTTGAACTCCGTTGTCACTATTTGTTTCAAATCATAGACATCCTGATAGCGGATATGACGTTCATCAGGACGTGGATGTACTGTTATACCATCTGCTCCGAAACGCTCACAATCCATTGCGACACGCAACACATCAGGCATATTCCCCCCACGAGCATTCCGCAATGTCGCTATTTTGTTTATATTTACGCTCAATTTTGTCATACCAAACAAAGATGTTTAAATATTTGGGTGCAAATGTACAAAAAAAACAGACATGGCAGGCATATATATTGAAGATTTGAAGTATTGTTTTTGTTATAAAATCTTTATTATAACGTCCATACCTTGCATGATAGTATGGTACGGCACAGTATATATCATAAAAAAAATGTACTTTTGCATCGGAAAACAAGTTGAAAACCGAATTTATGAACATAGCTATTTTTGGAAACACATACCGTAAAACAACTGCTAGGCTGGTGGTGCACGTCATACATTTTCTAGAATCCCAAGGCGTAGACATTCATATCGAACCTGAATTATATGCCGCCATCCAACATAAAATCAGCCCCAAAGCCCAGCCTCTTTCTCCTGACAACGGACAAATGCCGGATGTCGCATTAAGCATAGGCGGAGATGGTACTTTTTTAACAACTGCTTCCAAAATCAGGGATAAAAACATCCCGATATTAGGTATCAACAGCGGACGGCTAGGATTCTTGGCTGACGTTAGCAGCCATGAAGTAGAGACCGTTTTGCAGGATATTTTACACAACAATTACACCATAGAACAGCGTTCATTGTTACAAGTCATAACCTCAGACGACTCTGGAGAAGGCTATCCATTTGGATTAAACGAGGTGGCTGTGCTGAAGCAGGATTTGTCTTCCATGATAAGCGTAGACACTTTTATCAACAACGAACATTTACATACATATCAAGCTGACGGGCTTATCATAGCAACGCCAACGGGCTCCACAGCCTACAACATGAGCGTCGGAGGACCATTGTTAGTTCCACAAACCAAGAATTTCATTATCAGTCCTGTTGCATCACACAGTCTGAATGTAAAACCATTGGTCATTCCTGACGACTGGGAAATCCACCTAAAAATCAAAAGCCGTTCACATAGTTACCTGGTTTCCATAGACGGCCGTTCACAAATTATGCAGCAGGAAACCGAACTTACCATAAAAAAAGCACCATACACGATAAAGGTAGTTAAACAAGACTCTCATTCATTCTTCAATTCATTAAAAAGCAAATTGTTGTGGGGTGTGGATAAACGCATCAACGAAAAATAGCTAAATCAGAGTTTTATTATTATGAAAAAGGAAGATTTGCGTATCGTATACATGGGAACGCCCGATTTTGCCGTAGAAAGCCTGCGAGCACTTATTGATGGCGGATACAATGTGGTTGCCGTCATTACAATGCCGGACAAACCAGCCGGACGCGGGCACAAAATACAATTTTCGCCTGTAAAAGAATTTGCTTTGCACCATAACCTGCCTGTCTTACAGCCAGAAAAGCTAAAAAATGAAGATTTTCTGCGGCAGCTCGCGTCCTACAAGGCCGACCTGCAAATCGTGGTAGCCTTCCGCATGTTACCCGAAGTCGTATGGAATATGCCACGTTTGGGAACATTCAATTTACACGCATCGCTTTTGCCGAAATACAGAGGCGCAGCACCGATAAACTGGGCTGTCATAAACGGCGAAAAACAAACCGGCGTAACCACTTTTTTTCTAAAACACGAAATCGATACGGGGAATATTATCATGCAAGAAAGCATCGAAATTGGCGACAATGAAAATGCCGGCTCCGTGCACGACCGCCTGATGGTGTTGGGTGCAAAACTTGTAACACGTACCGTGGATTCCATCCTTGCTGGAAACGTCGTTACCACTCCCCAACCGTCACTGTTGCCGGAAGAAATTGGAACTGCGCCCAAAATCTTCAAAGAAACATGCCGGATAGATTTTTCAAAAGGAGCACAGCAGGTCCACAATTTCATAAGGGGGCTCGCGCCTTATCCTGCTGCATGGTGCGAATTGGAAATCGGCGGGGAAAAACAAACCGTAAAAATATATGCCGCCCAACCAGAACTCCAAGCCCACGACAAACAGCCAGGACAAATGCTGACAGACGGGAAAAATTATCTGAAATTCGCTGTTGCGGACGGATATATCAACCTATTGGAAATACAATTGCCAGGAAAAAAACGCATGTGCGTCAAAGACATGCTGAACGGCATAAGAATGTAACGACAAAAACAGATACATGAATCCGCTAGACATCATAGAAAAATACTACGACCCCCAAAGCGAGTTATACCACATTTTGGTTACGCACAGCCGGCTGGTCACCCAAAAAGCATTGGAAGTGGCTGGCAGACACCCGGAATTGCAGGCCGACCGGAATTTCATTGCCGAAGCCGGTATGTTGCATGACATTGGCATAATCATGTGCAATGCTCCAGGTATCTACTGCTACGGTACGCACCAATACATAGAACATGGCTATTTAGGCGCAGAACTATTACGCCAAGAAGGACTGCCAAAACATGCGCACGTCGCTGAACGCCATACTGGAACAGGAATCAGCAAACAACAAATAGAACAGGCCGGACTACCAATTCCGCCAGCCGATTACTTCCCCATCAGCATCGAAGAACAAATTATTTGCTACGCCGACAAATTTTTCTCGAAAACACGGTTGACAGAAGAAAAAACAGTAGAACAGGCACGCACCTGCCTGAAAAAATTCGGCGATGCAACCATCATACGTTTTGATGAAATGCACCACCGGTTCGGATAACCTTCTAAATAGCTATTTGAAACTATGCGCAAAACCGAAACTAATAAATTCCTTGAATTGTAAGCGGGCTTTTTCGTCATCAGCCATGATAACCGTATTGTCATAACGAGGATACAAGCTGATACGTGTTGTCAGAAAACGGTTGACAACAAAATTGCAGACCAATTCCAATTCGGTTTCTATTTTTTTATAATTCGTATAGAAATAGAATTTGCTCACCAGCGATATTTCCTCCAACGGCTTCCAAGTGTATTCTATACGCACGGAACTACCTAATTCATGCAACACGCGCTTGCCATGCTCCACACTGAATGCAGTCTGGTCTATACGTATCGTATCATGCACATATACATATTTATAGGTAAGCGGCGACAGCACAATAGACAAATCAGAATTCGGTTTATAATCCATACCAACTGCCACATTGAAACGCAAAGGTGAAAAGAAAGCGGTCTTCAATTTTGTAGAATTCATGCCGTCATACGTATCGAACAATTGGGTCAGCAATTCGGCAGAAGCGGAATAATAGAAATCATTAAAAGCCTTGATTCCCAATTTACTGTATATTTTAAAAACATCGTCATTCGTGCTAAGCTTATGAATTGTGTCACCAGAGATACTGTTAAAGCCAGCACGCCATTCCCCCGAATTTTCCCAAGTTACATTTTTTTTGTTGTCATACTTCACAGAACCAGACAATATACCCAAAATGGCCATGTTGCTATTTCCGCCTTTATACCAGTTGGGGGATATATAATTTTGTGTAAATTGCAACAACGCATTGCCAGATGCAACCCATTTGCGTAAAGCAATTTTTTTTACACGCAAGCGCTGCCGTTCTTCCATTTTTTCCAAATCAAACAGAGAACGCTCTGGTAGGACAGCCTTATCCTGTGGTATATAACGTGTCTGAAAACGTTGAGGATCAGGCAATCGGTCAAAAGTAGTCGAATAAACATCCATCATTGTCGCTGTAATCTGACGACAAGCCTCCTCACGCAAAGCTGCAATTTCACGTTCATCATCAAACATGCTAATAGCCATCGAATCCTTTTTTGGCATTCCAAGTGCGGTTGCAGGCTTACCAAAATACATTTTCCCAAAATCTAGTGGCTGTACAAAATCTGTATCCAAATTTCTTGGACGCAAGACTAGTTCCCCCAACAAGGGATGCACACCTTTTTGTTCCTGTATACGTTTGCTAATCTGTATGGAATCAAGATAGCCCAAATGCAAAGGAACGATGGTCGTTGTATCATACTTACTACGAAATTGCGCAATGGAATCTCGACGACGTTGTTCAGCAGCTTCCTCTTCCGCCCGCTTACGCGCAAGCTCTTGTCCCTGCTTCTGAAGCATACGAAACAACATTTCTTCCAATGCCTGCTCACTGTCAACAGTTTGCAACAATTCGCCTGCTTTTATTGTATCTGTTCGAACATGAAACGTGTCTATCTGCGCAAGCATGGAATCCCCTTCATAAACCGTGTTTTGCTGCAACTGCAAAGAATCCACGCTCTGTGAATAAGAAACAATACTTAATAACAAGCCCAAAACAACACACACCAACCGTACTGTTTTCATAATGGTTTTTCTGTCTGGTCTTCTTTCATTCAAATACTGCGCGAAAGTACTAAAATACCATCGAACAGCCAATTTTATGCGCTTGATTTTATGAATTATTCATACCTACCACATATCTCCACATATTTCCCCTATAAACCATAAACCTGCAATGATTTCCAATTTCACACGGATAAAATCAATAGATAGAAACTTAATTTATATTATTTAAACAGCATAATCTCTTTTTTTATAGTCCTGCAACAGAGCAACAACGTATTTTTTTATAATTTTGCACCCCAAATTACATACTACGAATGAAGAATATTCGCAATTTTTGTATCATAGCACATATAGACCACGGTAAAAGTACATTGGCTGACAGGCTGTTGGAGCACACCAACACCGTCCAAGTGAAAGATTTACAAGCACAGGTACTGGATGACATGGACTTGGAACGGGAACGCGGAATCACGATTAAAAGCCATGCCATACAAATGCAATATGAGCTAAACGGAGAAAAATATACCCTGAACCTTATTGACACGCCGGGACACGTCGATTTCTCGTACGAAGTTTCGCGTTCCATTGCAGCATGCGAAGGTGCCCTGCTCATTGTAGATGCTACACAAGGTATTCAGGCACAGACCATCTCCAACCTATACATGGCTATTGAACATGATTTGGAAATCATACCTGTCATGAACAAAATGGACATGGACAGTGCCATGCCCGATGAAGTCGAGGACCAAATCATTGAACTGATCGGCTGCAAACGCGAAAGCATCATACGCGCCAGCGGGAAAACCGGACTTGGCGTTGAAGAAATCCTGCAAGCCATAGTGGAAAGAATCCCTGCACCACAAGGAGATCCCAATGCACCGCTGCAATGCCTGATTTTCGACTCCGTATTCAACCCTTTCAGGGGAATCATAGCCTATTTCAAAATCGTGAACGGCACCATCCGATCCGGCGATTTGGTCAAATTCGTTGCAACCGAAAAGGAATACGATGCAGACGAAATAGGCATCCTGAAATTGGACATGGTACCGCAACAACAATTGTCGGCAGGAAACGTAGGCTATATTATTTCCGGCATAAAGACTTCGAAAGAAGTCAAGGTCGGCGACACAATCACCCACGTGAAACGGCCATGTGAACAAGCCATTTCCGGTTTTGAGGAAGTCAAGCCAATGGTTTTTGCCGGAGTGTATCCAATTGACAACGAAGACTTTGAAGACTTGCGCAGTTCCATAGAAAAACTGCAACTAAACGATGCGTCGCTTACTTTCGAGCCGGAATCGTCCATCGCGCTCGGCTTCGGATTCAGGTGCGGTTTTCTGGGAATGCTCCACATGGAAATCATCCAGGAACGGCTTGACCGAGAGTTCGACATGAACGTCATAACGACAGTGCCGAACGTATCATACAAGGTCTATACGAAAAAGAACGAGTGCATTGAAGTGCACAACCCATCCGGATTGCCCGACATAACACTGATTGACCACATCGAAGAACCATATATACGAGCTTCAATCATCACACGTAGCGAATACATTGGTCCAATCATGACACTATGCTTAGATAAACGTGGAGAACTTGTCAAACAAGAATATATCTCCGGTGACCGTATGGAGTTGCTGTTTGACATGCCTCTGGGTGAAATCGTATTTGACTTTTACGACAAACTGAAAAGTATTTCAAAAGGATATGCGTCATTTGATTATCACATGAACGGCTATCGGCCATCAAAGTTGATAAAATTGGATATATTACTGAACGGTGAGTCAGTCGATGCACTTTCATCACTGATCCACATAGACAATGCAATGGCACTCGGACGGCGCATGTGCGAAAAATTAAAAGAATTGATTCCTCGGCAACAATTTGACATCGCTATCCAAGCTGCTATCGGCGCGAAAATCATTGCCCGCGAAACCGTCAAAGCCGTGCGGAAGGATGTTACTGCCAAATGTTACGGAGGTGATGTGTCGCGCAAACGGAAATTGCTGGAAAAGCAAAAACGAGGAAAAAAACGCATGAAACAAATCGGCTCAGTTGAAGTGCCGCAAAAAGCTTTTCTAGCTGTCTTAAAATTAGATTAACCACCTAGCTATAAAAATTTAGTTCACTAACAAATCAGTCACAATAAAAAAAAATAATTATTTAACTCATAATCAACCAATATAGTAAACTAAATTTATAAAGAAAAAGTTATGGAAGAATTTGTAATGCCATTATGGGCATTAATCCCTTTTGGGATAATGCTACTGACCATCGCCGTAGGCCCGTTGGTTGCTGAACATTGGTGGGAGCATAACGTTAACAAACTACTCGTTTCATTTGTGTTAGGAGTTCCGACTGCCATTTTTCTGATCAGGCATGATTTGACAGAGAAGTTGGAGCACCAATTAATCGGAGACTATCTCCCGTTCATTATTTTGCTCGGTGCATTGTATGTGATTACGGGCGGAATCCATTTAAGCGGTGACATCAAAGCCAAGCCGAGTATTAACACTTTATTTATTGGCATCGGCTATGTACTCGCTTCCATTATGGGAACTACCGGCGCATCTATGCTGTTGATACGCCCACTTATTACCACAAACGAACAGCGTAAGTACAAAGTCCACACCATTTTGTTTTTCATTGCAGCTGTAGCCAACTGCGGCGGTTTGCTCACTCCGCTTGGCGATCCACCGTTGTTCCTGCTCTACTTGCGCGGTGCACATTTTACATGGTTCCTGAACTTGCTTCCCGAATGGGCATTGACTGGTTTCATTCTGATTGGCTTGTACTACTTAGTTGACAAATACTACTATACAAAAGAATGTTGGGTAAACATTTCAGCCGACACACGCGAAATCACGCCTTTACATTTGGGCGGAAGCATCAACTTGATCTACCTGCTAGGGGTCATGTTATCCGTTGCTTTTGTCAACAAAGAATTTATTCCCCAAATGGGAGACGAAAATGCTCCTATTTGGCTGACAAATTTGCGTGAAATCGTCCTGCTTTCATTAATCGGCTTGTCGCTCTATACAACCAAAAAGAAAGTCCGTGAGCTGAACAAATTCTCTTGGGGACCAATTATCGAGGTTGCAGTTGTCTTTTTAGGCATTTTCACCACCATGGCACCTGCATTGCTTTATCTGGAAGCAAATGCTGCATCGTTCGGCCTTACCGAACCATGGCATTTTTATTATAGCACAGGAGCGCTCAGTTCTTTCTTGGACAACGCGCCTACAGCCTTGGCTTTCCACGGAGTAGCATCAGGCTTGCCTGAATCAGTCGCAGCCGCAAGCGCGAATATCGGAACCAACGGAGTGTTCACTTTCAATGGCATAGACATTCCATTTGTCGCAGGAATTCCTGAAATATTATTAAAAGCTATTTCCATCGGTGCCGTATTCTTCGGTTCAATGACATATATCGGCAACGGCCCTAACTTCATGGTAAAAGCCATTGCAGAAGAAAGCGGCATTAAGATGCCAAGCTTCTTCGGATATATATTCAAATTCTCGCTGATTGTTCTGTTGCCGACATACATTATCGTGCAATTATTATTTATTCACGCATAATAAAAAACTGCTAACGGAGAAAATACAAAAAAGATATACTATATTTGTATTTTCTCCGTTAGTTATTTTTAAGTGGAAAACAGGGAACACGATATTGAAAAAAAACACATAAAATATGCGCTATATATCCCATGCGGTATCGTATTGGCATTGTTACTGTGTTTCCTCGTTGAAAATGGAATGGATTGGGATTTTACACATGCCGGTATTTTCCCACGGCAAGCAAAAGGTTTGGGAGGTATATTAACCCATGGATTTATCCATGCTGATTGGAGCCACCTTTTCAACAATTGCTTGTCACTATTTGTTTTGAGTTCTTTCTTATGTTACTTCTACACTCCATTGGATAAGAAAATACTATTGTTTTCTTATCTGGGCAGCGGTATCCTGCTATGGATTATAGGACGTCCATGCTGGCATGTAGGTGCAAGCGGATTGGTTTATTCCTTATGCTTTTTCCTGTTTTTCAGTGGCATATTCCGCAAACATATTCCATTGGTAGCAGTGTCGCTAATTGTAGTTTTCCTATATGGGAATGTTGTTTGGCACATGTTCCCATGGCAAATAAGTGACCCTGTTTCGTGGGAAGGACATTTGAGCGGCGGAATAACAGGCACTATCATTGCGATCTGCTATCGACACAAAGGCCCCCAAAGACCTATTGTCCAAGAATGGGAAGACGAAGTTGAAGATGATAACAATAGTGAGAATAGAACAATTGAAGAAAATAGCAACGACAAAGAAACCATACATAACAAACAATAGATAATAACGACATAACGACATGGATACAGAAAACAACAATCACAAAGACGAATTGAATTTGTGGGACTTGATTGTCCTTTTTTTCAAAAGCATAAAAAAATACTGCATTTATTTCATTACTGCCATCGGCAAGATGCTGCAACTAACTTTTCGTCGCATTATCGTGGTCAGTATTATCACATTGCTCGGCTTTGCTGCGGGTTTATATCTGTCCCGTCCGAGCGCACGTTTTTACGAAGCTGGTGCAATGGCATGGCTGAACGGCCCGACCTCCCAAATGGTAAAGCAAGTCAACAGACAATTAGAAACAGCATTTCCAAAAAACTACGCAGAATCTTTGTCGTTAAGTTCTTTACTCGGCATCCCTGATTCCGTAGCCTTAAATATCCGAAAAATCGAATCATTCCACGTGGTAGATTTTCAGAATGACAGCACACCGGACATGATTGACTTCAAGAATAACCATTCCATGGAGGACACATTAAATGTCATATCACCAAATTACCTGTATTTCAGGTTACAGACGAAAAAGGTTGAACAACTACCGATATTTGAAAAAGCATTTCTGAACTATTTGAACAGCAATACGAACATCCAGCAACTATATGCAAACTACAAAATAAATCAAGAACGTACGCAACAAATCCATGAAACCGAATTGCAACGTTTAGACAGCCTGGAACAATTAACATATCTTCAGCCCCAAGAACATTTAAAAGCCCAACTTTATCAGAGCCAATTCCTAATCGGGGAGCAACGCACACAAATATTATTTGAAGACATACAAGCTGTTCTACAAACCCAGCAAAGATACATTCCATATCATGCTTTATGCACAGCTCCTGTAGTACTGCTTGATCATTTTGCCGCCAATCCAACAGCCGTAAACAACCGACCCAGAATGTGTATTTTGGGGATATGCATAGGTTATATTGTTGGACTATTAATAGCTTTATGCATAGAACAAAGGCGAAAAATTCTTGATTATTTACGACGCAAATAATCCAAACAGTTTCTTATGAACAAACAGTTGAAAAGTTTTCAATACGCTTGGAACGGCATTATCACAGCTATAAAAAGCGAACGCAACATGCAAATCCATTTGGTATTTGTCATAGCCGTAATCGTATGTGGTGTGATTTTCCGCATTAGCAGTATGGAATGGGTTGCATGTGCCATTTGTTTTGGGCTAGTAATCAGCACTGAACTGATCAACACTGCCATTGAAACCATCGTCGATATGGTTTCGCCTGAAAGACAACCTTTAGCCGGAAAAGCCAAAGACATTGCTGCCGGCGCTGTCTTGGTCGCGGCCGTAGCTGCAGCCATAGCCGGCACAATCATATTTCTTCCCAAAGCCATTGCCTTGTTTGGAATCAGATAAATTTCAACCCGATATAATATGTTCCAGCACTTGTTAGGCTTATTTTATCCAAATTTATGTTTGTGCTGTGGGGAGAATCTATATGCACATGAAGAATACATATGCACAAAATGCCTGTGCGACATTCCCAGAACCAATATGCATTTACAAGCAAACAACCAGATAGAGCAACGTTTCTGGGGAAAAGTACCTGTTGAAAAAGCAACTGCATTTTTTTATTTCGGGAAGGGTTCCAAATATCAACATTTACTTCACAAACTGAAGTATAAAGGTTGCAAGGAAATTGGTGAAGTACTTGGACGCTACGCCGCAGCCGACCTATTGGAAGCTGGAATATTCAAAGATATCGATATCATAATTCCTGTACCACTACATCCCCAAAAAATGCAAAAACGCGGATATAACCAAAGTGAGTATATTGCACGCGGTTTAAGCAAAGTGCTAAACAAACCTTATGATACAGTCCATTTATACCGTGCAAAAGAAAACGCCACACAAACCAAAAAATCTGTTTTTGAACGCTACCAAAATACACAAGGCATATTCGCAGTGAAACAACCGGAAGATTTAGCCGGCAAACACATTCTGATTGTTGACGATGTGCTGACCACCGGCTCAACATTAGAAAATTGCATCAATGAACTAATTAAAATTCCAGATGTAAAAGCAAGCGTGTTCGCCTTGGCTGTAGCATAAGTATTTTTAGATTTCTTAAAATGACAAACTCAAAAAAAAGCATTACATTTGCGTGCAATTATACATAATACTATAATCCGTAAAATACAATTGTTTATGTCATTTATTGCAGATAAAGTCCGCATGGAAGGACTTACCTTTGACGATGTGCTTTTAATCCCCGCCTATTCTGAAGTTTTGCCTCGTGCCATTGATTTAACGACACGTTTTTCCAGAAATATCCAATTAAACATTCCATTTGTAACGGCAGCCATGGATACTGTCACAGAAGCCAAAATGGCTATTGCCATTGCCCGCGAAGGAGGAATCGGTGTCATACACAAAAACATGACTATCAGCGAGCAGGCTAAACAAGTCGAAATGGTAAAACGTGCAGAAAATGGCATGATTTCCAATCCGGTAACAATTCTTCAGGACAAAACAGTAGCTGATGCCCTAAACTTAATGACAGAATACAAAATCGGAGGCATTCCAGTTGTAGATGAACGGGGCTTTTTAGTCGGCATTGTAACCAATCGCGATTTGCGCTTTGAACGTACCATGTCAAAGCATATCAGTGAGGTGATGACCAAAAAAAATTTGGTAACCACATCACGCACTACCAACTTGGAAGAAGCCGCGGAAATTCTACAACAACATAAAATTGAAAAATTACCAGTTGTCGATGCAAATGGCAAACTATTGGGACTTATCACTTATAAAGACATTACGAAAGCTAAAGACAAGCCTATCGCATGCAAGGATGCACAAGGACGACTTCGGGTAGCTGCAGGTGTCGGTGTGACAACCGACACATTAGAACGCGTCGCAGCCTTAGTTGCAGCAGGTGCTGATGCCATAGTAATCGACACGGCACATGGACATTCCAAAGGTGTTTTGGACATGGTCAAATCCGTAAAATCACAATATCCGGACATGGAAATTGTCGTTGGAAACATCGCTACCGGTGAAGCAGCCAAAGCATTAGTTGCAGCAGGAGCCGATGGTGTTAAAGTTGGCATCGGCCCAGGCTCGATTTGTACAACCCGTGTAATCGCTGGCGTTGGAGTTCCTCAACTATCAGCTATTTACGAAGTTGCCAAAGCACTGAAAGGGACAGACATCCCGCTGATTGCAGATGGCGGCATCCGCTATTCAGGCGATGTAGTTAAAGCCTTGGCTGCAGGTGGACATTCTGTCATGATCGGTTCTTTGGTTGCTGGAACAGAAGAAAGTCCAGGAGAAACTATCATTTTTAACGGGCGTAAATTCAAATCATATCGCGGTATGGGGTCATTGGAGGCTATGGAAAACGGCTCGAAGGACCGCTATTTTCAAGCAGGAGAATCAGATGTCAAGAAACTCGTCCCAGAAGGGATAGCAGCCAGAGTACCCTACAAAGGTACACTGTATGAAGTTATTTATCAATTGGCCGGCGGTCTCCGTTCTGGAATGGGTTATTGTGGAGCGCCCAACATAGAAGTATTGCACAACGCACAATTTGTCCGCATAACAAATGCTGGCGTCACAGAAAGCCATCCGCACGATGTAACTATCACACGCGAAGCACCCAACTATTCAAGAGGAGAAAATTAAACTATTACAAACATAGACAAAAAAGACATCCATGAAGAAGAAAGGATTTATTATCGGTATTATCAGTTTGTGGGGTATTTGTCTGCACAGTACAGCACAAACAGTAGATCCAGTGTTACTGACGATAGACGGACAGCCAGTATATCAATCAGAATTTGAATATATCTATTCCAAAAACAATACGGAAAACGCCATAGACCCGAAAACCATTGACGAATACATGGATTTATTTGTCAATTTCAAACTGAAAGTAGCGGAAGCTGAAGCACAGGGAATAGATACGACGGCTGCATTTATCAAAGAATTATCCGGCTACCGCAAACAGTTGGCCAAGCCTTACTTGGTTGATAATGAAGCCATCGATTCACTTATAGAAGAAGCCTACCAACGCAAGTTGAAAGATGTGGAAATGACACACATTGCCATTCAGGTGCCCAACAATGCCACTGCGTCCGACACATTGGCGGTATACGAAAAAGCCATGTTAGCCAAACAACGCGTAACCACTGGAATTCCTGTAAAAAAAGGCAGAAAGACCGTACAAGAGCCAGAACCTTTCGAGGTTGTCGCCAAAGAAATGTCCGATGATCCGAGCGTAGCCCAAAACGGCGGCTATTTCGGTTGGGTTGCACCGTTCCGCATTGTCTATCCGCTCGAGAACGTCATTTATACCACGCCAGTTGGTGAAGTTTCCGATCCTGTACGCAGCCCATTCGGCTATCATATCATCAAAGTCTTGAATGTACGACCAAATCCAGGCGAAGTTCTTGTGTCGCACATCATGATTATGACTCCAAGAGGAGATGAAACACGAAGTGCCATAGCTAAGCAAAAAATAGATTCCATATACCAATGCGTTCTGGCCGGTGAAGATTTTGCTGAATTAGCAAAAAAATGTTCAGAAGACAGGGGAACCGCTGCACAAGGAGGAGCCTTGCCTTGGTTCGGGACTGGCCAAATGATTCCTGAATTTGCAAATGCAGCATTTGCATTAAAGGAAAAAGGAGAAGTGTCGACTCCCGTACAATCTGCATTCGGTTGGCATATCATCAAATTACACGACAAAAGACCCATTGCATCATTTGATGAAATAAAAGACGACCTGAAACGCAGTGTAGAACGTGATGAACGCATAAAAGTAGCCCAACAAGCATTTATCAACAAACTGAAAAAAGAATATGCTTATCAGGCAGAAAAGAACAACTTGACGGATTTTTACCAACTAGCTTCACAACATAGCATTAAAGATTCCATTTTCCAACAGGAAGCACAAAAGCTGGTAAAACCCCTGTTTTCTTTTGCAGACAAAAAATATTCGCAAACTAATTTTGCCGAATATCTGGCAAAAAATCCGTTTTCAAAACAAACTATACCAGAATGTATCATAAATGAGAAATTCAACGCTTACGTTGCCCAAGAATTGACTCAATATGAAGATAGTCAACTGGAAAACAAATATACAGATTTCAAGAACCTGATACGGGAATACCACGACGGAATTTTATTATTCGAAATCAGTAACCGTGAAGTATGGGAACGAGCCTCGACCGATAAAGAAGGAATAACCGATTTTTTTGCAAAGAACCGCGAGAACTACGCATGGGATAAGCCACACTATAAAGGTCATATCATTTACTGCAAAGACAACGGAACATATAAAGCAGCCCGCGCAATAGCCAAAAAAGCAGACACCGATTCCATAGAAAGTTACTTGAACCGGAGGTTGAATGACAGTATCCAATATGTACAAGTCGAAACAGGACTATATGTGGAAGGAGACAATCCAGCCATAGACAAATACGTGTTCAAAAGCGGTGATTTCGAACCATCGGAAGAATACCCGTATGTTTTTGTAAGCGGCAAACTGCTAAAAAAACTGCCGGAAGCCTACACTGATGTCAGAGGTTCCGTCACAGCCGATTACCAAGACTTCCTTGAACAAGCATGGATTGCCGACTTGCGCAAAAGGCATACGGTTACCATTGATGAAGAAGTCTTTAACGCATTGAAAGCAAAAGAAGAAACAAAGGAAGAACAAGAATAAAAAATAAAATTCCCTCTATCTGCAAACCATCAGATAAAGGGAATTTTTATCAAATCAACAAGCCATGAAAACGTTCCACATCCAAACCGCAGTACAGGAATATTCGTACGAAGAATTATCTGCCCTTGACAAACAATTAGTTGATGAAGCCAAGCGACAAGTTTTAAAGGCATACGCGCCCTATTCCAACTTCCAAGTAGGGGCAGCGGCAGCTCTCGCAAACGGGAAAATCATTACGGGCAGCAACCAGGAAAACGCCGCATATCCATCCGGATTGTGTGCCGAACGGACAACCATGTTTTATGCAAACGCCCAGTATCCGGACACGGCCATAACAACCATAGCCATTGCCGCACACAACAACGGGGATTTTACGGATGAGCCGATTTCGCCATGCGGGGCATGTAGGCAAGCACTTTTAGAGTCCGAAATCCGCTTCGGCACTGACATTAAGGTCATCTTATATGGAAAACAAAGCATTTACATACTTCCAAATATAAAAAGTCTGCTACCTTTTTGTTTTGGCAAGGAGAATATGGAAAAATAGAGCCGATTAAAAACATAGAAATAATTTTATTGGTTTATAGAAATAATTTCACTAAATTGCGCAACAAAAAACATAAAACTACAACCAAATGGATAAAGTTAAAATCAAACTGGAATATCCATTGCGTTATGCGGCATTAAATGCGCTTTGGAACAGTATCAGTTCTTCTTTCGGATTGTGCGAATGGTTTGCAGATGCCATTTCTGTTGAAAATGACCGCTATGTTTTTTCGTGGAATGGACACGAGCAAGCTGCTTTGCTCATATACAGCAAGCCAAATGAACGGATTCGTTTTCAATGGGAGGAAGATGCTGGTACAGAATATTTCTTTGAGCTACAAATCACTATGATAGAACTGACTGGCGATGTCGTTCTGGTTGTTACCGACTTTACGGAACCTGCCGAGAAAGATGACACCATTATGTTATGGAACCGTAACATAGAGCAACTCAAACAACGGTTACGCCTATAAAACGACGCAGCATAAAAAACGACAATGGATTTCGGAATCCAGTTCCGGAGAAGAAGCTAACGCGAAAAAACAATTTATACAATTTTGCCTTTTAGCAGCACAATCCGCAAAATATCGTTAGAAATAGTAACCGAGGTTCACATAGACCCCAACTTTCTTGCTAATTGTTGACCAACTGACATCCACCCCCAAAGGGCCGATAGGCAAATCATAAGAATAGCGCAAACCTACACCCCACCAGTCATGCGCACTCATAACTTCATCGACAAGTTTCTGTTTTGTGAAGAAACTTTGGAAATCAAGCGCTTCGTGGCAATAATTCACCATAGCCGTCAAATAATGCTTGCGGTATACATTTACACGGAAATCACTGCGTAAGATAGCCATGGAATTATCCATCAATTCCGGTCGGTTAGCTCCTATAAACGGCAATTGCTGATCAACATACCTACCGGGCAAAACGCCTCCCATGACATTATCATATGAATAGTAATAATCATCGCCAAACACAAAACGAGAATATACTTGCGGAATAATGACCAATCGTTCATTGAACATTGGCACATAAGCCTTACATTG
The DNA here is from genome assembly GCA_949282265.1 of uncultured Bacteroidales bacterium. Taxonomy (GTDB): domain Bacteria; phylum Bacteroidota; class Bacteroidia; order Bacteroidales; family Paludibacteraceae; genus CALUNA01. Next base: position 46,353 of record CASDOZ010000005.1, read on the forward strand.
AAGCATGACATCTCCAAAAGGAGTAAAAAGCTGTCTTTTAATAAAGTTATGGAATTTCCAACCGCCTGAAACTGTAAGATCAACACCTCGGCTCGCAAAATATCCTCGATTTTTATTGTCAAACTTGAACATTCCATATATGCCCATATATGCACAATGCAATGAATCCATTCCAAATACATCAGAATAATAGCTTCCCTTCTCAATCAAGTGATTATAATGGTAATAATCAAAATTCAGTCCTAATTCAGTACTTATAAAGCGGGAATGGTATTCCGAAAAATAGGCTTTGGCAGTCTGCTTGGTAAAAAGAATATTCATATATGTATTCCCATACGCATTATAATTACTCTCACTCTTTTTGAACGTGTATGAAAGGTTGAAACGCGGAAGCAACCTAGGTACAAAAGAAAAGCGAAACGTTGCCCACGGATTATAGCTTAACCGCGTTGCAACATCAAATCTGACCCCTGTAAGTTTCTGTTCATTTATCCCTAAATGCAATAATATAGCCGCCGCTTCTTGCGAATCGAACCTGAAGCCAAAACCAAAATTATGAGGTACATCTTTAACAAGATTGATATTTAAATGATACGTATTTTCCAACGAATCCACTTGCTCCATAGTATATGATATACGGGAGAAAGCATTGGTCCCATAAATAAGCGACATAGCCTTTTCCACATCCTTACCCATTAATTGGGTTTTATTATAAAGTTTGGATTTTTTCAATAACCAATTGCCATCTTTCTCATTCACGCCAGAGAACGACACCGAGGCGAGTGTGATAGTATCATTATCTATTTTTCGGGCACGAGGAGCTTGCAATTCTTGATGACAGGCTCCACAAGCTTCCAATTTTTCTTTTAAAGCGACTAATTTATCCCGCTCTTTGTCTGCAGCAGAATAACCTCGACGAATTAGGACGTCTATATTCCGTTTGTCAAAACTCATGACGCCATAACCGCTCACATCGGGTTCGATATATATATCGCACATCTCCTTGTGCTGTTTGGATTCTCCCTTGACCACAACACCCATCAATTGTCCCAAAAGTTCCGGCAAAGAATTCAAGGCATCCGGATTACCTTTCAATGACGAAGCGACCCACACACCAATAATTATATCCGCTCCCATTTCTTTGCATACATCCACCGGAAAATTATTAAGCAATCCACCATCAATCAATACTTGTTTGCCTATCTTCACTGGCGCAAACACGCCTGGGATAGCCATGCTGGCGCGAATAGCCAACGGCAAATTACCATCTTTAAAAACGACCTCATCACCTGTAACCATATCCACGGCAATACATGCATATGGAATCGGCATCTGGCTAAAATCAATGGAATCCTGATAACCTATACACAAGGAATTAAGCAAATTTTCGATATTATTGCCACTAATAAAACCGGCTGGAAGAGAACTGATAAAACTATTTGAAACACCACGTTCCATATCTACCCTACGGCTTCCTGTCCTCGATATTTGCCTACGCCTTTTGCTGCTCATCTCCATCTGGCTTTCCAAAGAAGAAGCTGTATTAAAAGGGATTGTCAATAAATAACGGCTCAAACGTTCCTTGTCAAGGAATGAGAGTTGTTCACGGGGAACATTGTTGCTCATATATATAGACCAATCCATGCGGCTAATGATAGAATCCATTTCTACCGGGCTATATCCCAAAGCGTACAAACCACCGACGATAGCTCCCATACTCGTCCCTGTAACATAGTCAACCGGGATGCCGACTTCTTCTATTACTTTCAATACGCCGATATGGGCAGCACCCTTTGCTCCTCCACCCGACAACACAACCCCTATTTTTGGCCTGCCGACAACCGAATCATTCCTGACATTTCCGGACACAAATACCTGTATGCCATTCGCGACAGAATCGGGAACGAACTGACTTTGCATTTGGGCAAACACAGATACTCCGGCTGAGAAAATTACCGTCAAAAAGACAAGACAACGTTTGCCGCGAAATATATATTGAAGACACATAGAGAAAAATACAAAATAATTTTGTGGAAAAAACATACAAAATTTTCTCCTTTCTTTTACCCCCAAAAATTACGGGAGTCACTCTGCTGCATACAGTGTTTCTTTCAAAATCTCACTAACCGTCGGATGCGCGAAAACACTTTGTTTCCATTGATCTACCGTCAATTGCTGCCCAATAGCCAGAGCCGCAGTATTAATTATCTCCGATGCACCGTTACCTAACAAATGCACGCCAAGAACACGCCCCGTTTCTGAATGGGCAAGTATCTTGCACAAACCATTGACAGCCTCATTTTCAGCCACGAAACGTCCGGAAAAAGCCATTGGCAATTTATGAACCCGGAATGCAATGCCTTTTTCATGCAAACTTTTCTCTGTTTCCCCCACTCCAGCCAGTTCCGGGTTGGAATATACCACAGCCGGAATGGCATCGTAGCACATTTCATCTCCGCCGCCAAGCATTTGTGAAACAGCTACTTCGGCTTCACGGACCGCCGTATGCGCCAGCATGGAAAAGCCGGTGATATCGCCTGCCGCATACACGTTCGGCAACGAAGTCCGCATCGCAGCATCTACCCAGATACCTGCCTTTTCCATTTGCAGATCCAAACATCCCAGCGCCGACCGATTAGGGCGGCGCCCCATGCACACAATAACCTTATCGGCCGATATGGATTTTTCCTGTCCCTCCTGTTCATAAAGCACGTCATGTCCAGAAATCGCCTTTAAGGCCGCGCCCAAATGGAACGAAATACCGCGTTTCGACAAATCCACACGTAATTGCGAAGCCATCTCAACATCCATATTCCCCAGTATCTCAGGCAACAGTTCCAAAACATCCACATGAATCCCCAAAGAACTGTATAGGACGGCAAATTCTATCCCGACCACACCGCCGCCGACAATCGCGACGCTATCCGGCAAGGCCGTAGCCGCAAGGGCATCCGAACTGTTCCATACATTCTCGGAATCCAAACCGGGCAACGTTGGCTGCCAATTCTTAGAACCTGGACACAAGAGCAAATTCTCCGCTTCATACGTCGCTCCATTGCACGAAATCGTGACTTTTCCCTGTTCGTAAGCCGTCACCACCGCCTCTCCTTGAACCATGAGGAAGTTTTCCGCATTCAATTTTGTACGTATTCCTGCCTGTAATTTGCGTATAACCTTGTTCTTGCGCTGGCAAATTTTCTGATAATCAAATGCAACCTTCTCAGCCGACACGCCATATTTGGATGCATCCCGGGCCGAAGCATATAATTTGGCACTATACAACAACGTTTTCGTCGGAATGCAACCCTCATTCAAACACGTACCGCCCAAGGCTTTTTGCTCAAACAAAACAACGGAACGACCTTGTTGCAAGGCACGTTCGGCCGCCGTATAACCAGCTGGACCGCCTCCAATAATAGCAAGAAAATACATAATGCAGTAAAGTTTATAAACATAAAACGCAAAAATAAATAATTTCCAGGAAAAACACTATCTTTGCCCTAAAAATACGGATTATGGATAACAATCAATTCGACGAAATTCGTTCATACAGCAACGAGGAAGCACAAATTGTGTACAAGAAACTGGCACAAGAGCCAAACTTCCTGAAAGTCCTGCAATTCGTTATGCCCGGCAAAGTCGAGACACTTCTTCCCAAACTCCAAAGCATAAACAGCATAGACCAATTCCAACGGGATGTCATCTACCCTTTCTTGCTTCAATTGGAGCAAGGTACGACCCAAGGTATCAGCGGAAGCGGCATTGAAAACATCCAACATGCAGGTCCATGCATCTATATATCCAATCACAGGGATATTGTCTTGGATTCTACATTTTTATGCAAGGTTTTGATTGAACATAATCTTTCAAGCGTGGAAATTGCCATCGGAAACAACCTGTTGATTTATCCGTGGATAGAGCATTTTGTCCGTGCCAACAAGAGCTTCATTGTCAAGCGAGGTGGTTCGCCCCGCGAAATGCTGACAAACTCAATGCGCCTGTCGGCCTATATCAACCATACGCTACACGACAAAAAAAGTTCCATCTGGATAGCACAACGCGAAGGACGTTGCAAAGACTCCAACGACCGTACTCAGGAAAGCCTTCTGAAAATGCTCAGTATGAGCGGCAAAGGTTCGTTCCTGGAAAACATAATACAACTAAATATTTGCCCGTTGTCCATTTCATACGAGTATGATCCGTGCGATTACTTGAAAGCCAAAGAGTTCCAACAGAAACGCGACAATCCGGGCTATAAAAAAACGCAACAGGATGACTTATTGAGTATGCAAACGGGCATCCTGGGCAAAAAAGGACATATCATGTTCCGCTTTACACCTTCCATCAACGAGGAGTTGACGGAAATTGCATGCACGACCACGAACAAGAATGAACAAATCGAACTGACGGCCCAAACCATTGACAAGCACATACATGCCAATTACGAAATTTACAGCGGCAACAAGGTAGCCTACGACTTGCTGCTTGGGACAAGCCGTTTCGCAAAAGAATATACCACGCAGGAAAAAATGATTTTCGAATCATACATACAAGGACAGTTGGACAAAATACAACTTGAACACAAAGACGAAGCATTCCTGCGCCACAAATTATTGGAAATGTATGCAAATCCGTTAATCAATCATTTGAAATGAAACGAGCTATTTTTCCCGGGTCATTCGACCCGTTCACCATAGGACATTATTCGATTGTCCAGAGAGGCCTGCAACTGTTCGACGAAATCGTTATCGGCATCGGTGTGAACCAGAACAAAAAAGCCTTATTCTCAACCGAACAGAGGCAAGAAATGATACGGCAAGCTTTCGCCAATGAGCCGCGCGTCAAAGTACAGGTTTACAATTGCCTGACCGTCGACTTCGCGCAACAAGTGAATGCCGGTTATATCCTGCGTGGATTACGCACTGTTGCGGATTTTGAATATGAACGCTCCATTGCCGACGCCAACAACAAACTTTCTGGTATTGAAACTGTGATTTTATTCACCGAAGCAAGCTATGCTTTTATTTCATCAACTACCGTTCGCGATTTGATCGCATACGGCAAAAGTATCCAAACACTATTACCCCCGAATGTTCATATCTAAACTATACGAAATGAAACTCAAACCATTGATTTTAATGCTGGCCATTAGTTTGCCGGCAATAGCACAAGAACAAAAAGAATTCCGCATAAACAAAAACTTGACCATCTACAACGATGTCATGCGCCAACTGGATTTGAATTATGTGGACACGCTCAACTATGACCAATTGGTCAAAATGAGCATTGACGCCATGCTCAGCAAACTGGATCCGTACACCGTTTACCTGCCAGAAGACAAAACGGAAGACTTGCAGTTCATGACCACCGGTGCCTACGGCGGCATCGGAGCCGTGATTTCACAACGCAACGGCAAGAGCTACATCACCGACCCGTATGAAGGTATGCCGGCACAACGTAACGATGTACGTGCAGGAGACATTATCCTGGAGATTGACGGCAAGACGACCAAAGGCAGAACGCTGAACGAAGTAAGCAACATGCTGCGTGGCAAACCGCATGACAAAATCCGATTGAAACTGGAACGGTATGGTGAAAAGAAACCCATCATCAAAGAATTCGAACGTGAAACCATACAAATCAACCCCATTGGTTATGCAAGCATTGTTGCCAATGGCATAGGATACATACAATTAAATGATTTCACCGACAAGGCCGCCACGGAATTCAAAGCTGCCGTAAACAAAATGGTACAATCCGACAGCATCCATGCGCTGATTATCGACCTGCGCGACAACGGTGGCGGAATCATTGACGAAGCCATCAAAATCGTGGGCTATTTCGTGCCCAAGGGCACCGAAGTCGTCAGCACGAAAGGGAAACTTGCTTCCACGGAACGTGTCTATAAGACAACCACCGAACCCATTTATCCGGACATGAAACTGGCTGTCCTAATCAACCGCGCTTCCGCATCTGCGTCTGAAATCGTAGCCGGTGCCATGCAAGATTTAGACCGTGCTGTCCTGATTGGCGAACGCACCTTCGGCAAAGGACTGGTGCAAAACATCCGCCCCATCAGCTATGATGGACATTTGAAAATCACTACAGCCAAATATTATATCCCGAGCGGACGCTGCATACAGGCTATCGATTACAGCCACCGCAACGAAGACGGCAGCGTCGGCCGTGTCCCCGACAGCCTGACCCACGTATTCCACACCAAAAGCGGACGCATTGTACGCGATGGAGGCGGCATCTCGCCCGACATAGACATCAAGCCCAAAGAGGGCATCAACATTACCTATTACATCTATATCCAGAACATGCACTTCGATTTCGCGACAAAATATGTGGCCGAACATCCAACCATTGCCACGCCGGACAAATTCTCCATCAGCAAAGAAGACTACAAAGCCTTTGAAGATTTTCTGAAAGAAAAAGATTTCCACTATACCACCGAAACGGAAAAGTTTTACGAGCAACTGCTGGATCTGGCCAGCTATGAAGGTCTGGACAGCATAGCGCGGCCAGAATTCGAAGCACTGAAACAGAAACTCACGCCGGATATTTCGCAAGCACTCGTCACTTACAAGGACGACATAACCGACCTGCTGAACATGGAAATCATCAAACGCTACTATTTTCAGAAAGGCGAAGTGCAATACAGCCTGCGGCACGACAAGGAGTTGCAAAAGGCCAAGGAAATCCTGAATGATGACACGCAACTGAATGAACTACTCAGCAAAAAACAGTAAGGCTATAAAACAAGAACCGCCTGAGGCACTTACCTCAGGCGGTTTCCATATCATTTCCTACACCAGCAGTTTTCGGATTTCACTAACGACATAACGGACGTCATCCTCAGTGACGCACGGGCCACTCGGCAGGCACAACCCCACTTTAAACAAGCTTTCACTTACGCCATTTACATAGGCTGGATTGTTTTTGTACACAGGCTGTTTATGCATTGGTTTCCAAAGAGGACGCGATTCTATCCCGGCGGTATCCAGTTGCATACGCATCGCCTCCACATTGGGGTTCGGCTCACAATCGGTATGTGCATTCGTTGCCTCATGCGTCACACCTGCCGCACCACCGACTGCCCCTTGTATAACAGCTCCATAAGCTAGTTCCTCTCCTCTCACCTTGACTGACGGAGCAATGGTAATCGTATTCAACCAATAGTTGCTGTCGTAGCGTGGCGATGGATTCTCATGCAAATGTATTCCTTCCACATCGGCCAGCAATTCCTTATACAAGGCCGCAAGACGTTTATGGTGATCAATATGCTGTTGCAATACAGTCATCTGCCCACGACCAATGCCGGCACAGATATTTGACATGCGGTAATTGTATCCGATTTCCTCGTGTTGATAATAAGGATATGATTCTCGAGCCTGTGTAGCGTAGAACATTATCTTCTGTTTGGCTTCCATATCAGGACAAACCAACGCACCTCCACCAGAAGTCGTGATCATCTTATTGCCATTGAACGACAGCACCCCATATTTGCCGAACGTGCCGCACACCTTGCCATCAAACCGGCTACCGAGTCCTTCAGCAGCATCTTCAATCACAGGGATATCATATTTATTGGCTACCGCCATGATTTCATCGATTTTTGCCGGCATGCCATACAGATAGACCGGCACAATAGCTTTCGGCTTTTTGCCCGTTTTCTCCATACGGTCAAGTATTGCCTTTTCCAGCAATTGCGGATCCATATTCCATGTATCCTGTTCCGAATCGACAAATACTGGTGTTGCACCCAGATAAGTCACAGGATGCGAAGAAGCACAGAATGTAAAGCTTTGCACAAGCACCTCATCGCCCGGCCCTACCCCGCAGGCCAATAAAGCCAGATGCACCGCAGCCGTTCCGGCCGAAAGAGCTACGATTTCTTTCTCACCACCGGCAAACTGTTTCAAATCTTCCTCAAATCCATTCACATTCGGTCCGAGAGGCACTACCCAGTTCGTGTCAAAAGCCTCCTGGATAAACTTCATTTCATTGCCGCTCATGTGAGCCAGGCAAAGATAAATTCGTTTCTGAGTCATAGTATATTCCTATTTTTCAAAATTTACATATCCTCTATTGAGAGTCCTTTATATAAAATCTCATAGCCTTCATAAGCGCCTACAGATTTCATAAAAGAAGCAGCTTTGGACTTTAGTATATCTTCATCAAAATTTTTTGATTGTCTTTTTACCTCAATGAATTCAAGCTTTTTATCCACCTCATCTTCAGCAATGATATCAATCTCGTTTTCTCCTTTTCTATCGTGCCAATAACCAAGGCGTGTATAAGAGCCTTGCTCTTTCAACACTTCCATAAAATACTGTTCAAGAGATTTTCCGCTCACTGTTGCAAAATCTCTTTCCGCAATAGACTTCAATTTCTCATTTCCCCCTGCCTCAATTATATGTGAATACTTATACACAAATCGGAACCAGAACTTCAGAAATTGATCATCGATTGTATAATGCACATTCTTATTTGCCGATTTCTCATATAATGGCTGTTGTTTGCTTATCAGACCATATTCCTCATTGAGATTCTTCAAATATCCCGACAATTCTTTGATGTTAAGAGCATTCTCCAGTTCCGTTCTTGTATTCTTTCCTTGAGCAATAAGTGTCAGAATAGAAAAATAGATTCCATAATCCTTACCAAACTCATCCACAAGCATATTTTTTCCTTCCGGCAGGAAATAGGAGTCACGTTCAAAAAACATGTTCAACATTGTTTTCTCCGTGAATTTCTTATAGTCAATAAACATTTCAACATATTTAGCGACTCCTCCTGTCAAGGTATAAAGTGCCAACAAATCCGACTTTTTATATCCGGGACAATATTCTGCCATAATCTCCTTCATGACCGATGGTCTGAAAGGACGGACATGCATGGTTGCTGTTTGTCGGCCAAACAGGGGTTCTTTCTTATCCTTGAATATTTTATTCATCAAGGTGTTCACCGACCCAGCAACAATAAGATTGATACGCGCCTTGGTTTTGCAGCTGTCCCAGATATTCTGCATATCAGAATAGATGGAAGGATTTACCCTGTAGAAATCCTGAAACTCATCGATAAACAGAGTGACATGTTGCGTCTGTGCCAGTTCCATGACGAACCGAAACACAGCAGCAAAGGAAGTTCCTTTTGCATCCATCATGGGAATGTTGAGTTTCGTTCGAATCTCTTCTATGAAAATTTCACACAGACTGGCTTCCGCTTTTCTGGCAACAAAAAAGTAGAGAAGAGTTTTACCTTCATAAAACCTCCTCACCAACTCTGTTTTACCGATACGCCGCCTACCGGTAACAATGGTAAATTGTGCCGTCTCCTGAGATAATTCCTCTATTTCCCTGAACTTCTCAAATTCTATTTCCCTATCAAAAAATCTCATTATCGCAAGCCTTTATTCGTAACACATATTACCGTAATAGACATTACGGAAACGTGCAAATGTAGCTATATTATCTCATTTGTGCAAAAAACTCGTCCGTTTAATCTGTGTATTTGTTGTTGTCTGCAAGACACCTCATTAATTATGCCCATTAAAGGTTTCTGCTGTAGCTTCACCTTCTGAAGAGATTCCTTCTCTTACAAATACCTTTTTAATAGTCAAGAAAAGAATCTTACAATCCAAAGCAAACGTAAGATGGTCAACATACCACACATCATATTCAAACTTCTTGGTATGAGAGATTGCATTACGCCCATTGATTTGTGCCCACCCTGTAATACCTGGTCTAACCTCATGTCTCCTCATTTGTTCTGCTGTATAAAGCGGAAGATATTTCACTAAAAGAGGACGAGGGCCAATCAAAGCCATATCACCTTTTAGCACATTAAAAAGCTGAGGTAATTCGTCCAACGAAAGAGAGCGAACAATACGTCCAACCTTTGTCAGACGTTGGGCATCCGGCAAAAGATTGCCATCTGCATCCCTTTCATCAGTCATTGTCTTAAACTTTATCACTCTGAATATCTTTGCATTTTTCCCAGGACGCTCTTGCGTAAAAAATGCCCCACCACCTTTATTGGCAAAATGCAAAAAAATAGATGTAAAAAACAATATTGGCGATAACACAACAATAGCGACAAACGCTATGCAGAAATCAAGAAATCGTTTTATTCCGTTTTTATACATGACTATACAATCTTACCCTTTTCAACCCTAACATCTTGTTTAATTATACGTGCTGGATTACCCACTACAATACAATTATCGGGAATATCATGTGTTACCACACTGCCCCCCCCCCTATAACAACTTGATTACCAACGTTTAAACCTGGCATCACAATGCTATTAATGCCTATTACACAATTGTTACCTATATAAGTATCTGCCTTTAACGAACGGCAGTGATCATGTGTCAATACATACGCTCCTGCCAAAATCCACGTATTGTCACCAATATGAATTCCTTTTGGGTTAATACTCTTATCCAAATGTGCTTTATATGATATGCGAACACCTTTTCCTATATCCATTCCATAAATTTTCCGTAAGTACGTTGGATAAATATCGCTAAGTATGTTCCATAGTTTACTCCTTATACTCATATTGATTGTTCTTATAAGACTTTATTCTAAAAAATGAGCCAATAAGATTCTAACTATATTTCCATCAGTTCGGGAATCTTAATTTTGTCTGTCTTAAAGTACAAGCTTCCCCAAGTTAATCCAACCCCAAAAGCACAAGCCAAATTATCAGAGAAACCATTTCTAAACTTATCCAAACCTGCACCTACAACCATTGTCAAAGGTATAGTTGCACAACTCGTATTACCAAATACATCCAGAGAATAAGGAACTTTTTCCAAAGATATACCTATTTTTTTTCTAATTTTTTCATTCATGTACATGTTAGCTTGGTGAATAAACAGAAAATCAATAGCATTTATATCAATAGAAAAATGAGACGACAGTTCTTTAATTGCAGCAGGTCCCTGTTTTAATCCAAAAGCAAAAACACTCATTCCATCCATTCTACTTTGTAATGCATTGCGCACCATACCATCATTATCTTCTTTTTCTTCCAATGATTCATGGCGGAAAGGAAATCTAAAGCCACCTTCTTTAATTATGATAGACTCATAAGAATAACCATCGGCTGCTATAAAAAACTGCAATGGCTCAGCTTGCTTGTCAAACTCCAATGCAGTAGCAGTTCCCGCATCGCCAAAAAGCGGCCATGAACTTTTGTCTTTATATGACTTGTATTTTGAGGGCGTCTCTCCCACCAAAAGCAGACCTTTTACTATGCTCCCATGAGACATCAAAGAAGAAATCATATTCATACCATAAATCCAGCCCGGACATCCAATAGAAAGATCCAATACCAAGCAGTTTTGTGATAAGCCTAAACGTTTTTGCAATATACATGATGTGGCAGGTAGAATATAATCCGGAGTCTGGGACACATAAATCAAGCAACCAACCTCTTCTCTATTCCATTTTAATTCTTCCAACAATTTATCAGCCGCCTCAAAACATAAGTCTGAGGATGTTGTCTCACTATTCGCTATTCTTCTTTGTTTTATTCCTGTTGAAGCAATAACACGCTCAGCTTCACCTTCAGCAAAATATGGATAAGAGATATTGTCCTCAATATTTTTTGGCACGCATGCTGAGACGCCTACCATTTTTACGTTCTCAATATTAAAAAAAGGCATGATAATTATAATTTAGCATATAAAATTTTACCGGATTCACTTTTAGGAATCTCACTAATAACATGTAAGGCAAATACAGACGGATGTAGATGAACTTTTTCCGAAATATATCCAATTACGTCGAAATCAGGATGCTGTGTTACATATAACTCCACTTTATTGTCATTTCCCGTACATGCACAATCTGCTATACGAGATTTTAGAATCTGTTCTATGTTATCCAGCCCTATCCTATTGCCATAAATCTTTACAAACCGGCTTTTACGTCCAGTGATATAATAATAGCCATCAGCATCAACATGCGCAATATCACCTGTCTTTAGAATGCCACCGCTAAAATCGCCCAATGACAAATCTTGTGCAGATGTGGCATATCCCATAAAAACATTAGGGCCTGAATAACATAATTCACCATCAGCACCAACCTCTCTTATTAATTCATCCGTTTCCGAACGCAGTTCAAACCTGCCATTAGGAATTGCGATACCAATACTTGTTGGTTTTTCTATAACTTTGTCACAAGGTAAATAACTCATCCGGGCAGTTGCTTCGGTTTGACCATACATTACAAAAAAACGGAAACCTTTATCAATGGAAATTTGTGCGAAAAATTCAACCAATTCTTTCGATAATTTTCCACCAGCTTGCGTCATCGTGTGTAAACTTGGCAAATTCATTTTCCCAAAACGAATCTTTGCCAACATTTCATATGTATATGGTACACCTGCAAAAGATGTGGCTTCTTTTTCTTTAAAAAAACGCCAAAACTCCATTTGTACAACAGAATAGTTTGTCAACAGGATAGTCGCTCCTTTCAGAATATGACTATTAATCACGGAAAGGCCATAACTGTAATACATGGGCAATGAAGTTATGGGACGTTCTGTCACCTTTATATCAAGGTATTCTGCGATAGATAACGCATTAGAAACTATATTTGTATAACTCAATCTTACCAACTTTGAACTTCCTGTTGAGCCTGAGGTAGAAAGTAATAATGCCAAATCCGAATTCAAATCATGATTTACATTATATAGTTTCACTAAACAATAATCTTTGTACTCTAACAAAGATTCCACATTTTCACAATATCTTGAAAGTTTATCCTGTGCAATCCATAAATAGTTCGGCTCATATATTTTCACCAAAGAATGGAAGATGTCCTTGTCAACATTATCAGAAAGCATTAATGGTACAGCATTTAGCTTTTGTAATGCCAAATAGCCGACCAAAGAGCCAATTGTATTTGATGCACAATCAAACACCAATACTTTTTCTGTAATAATCCCAGATAATTGTTTGGCCAAGATTTCTATTTCTTTATAACGGACAAAATCACCAGAATCGGTAATAGCTAAAATATTATCAGAAAAAGACTCAATATAATCTGTTAAAACCATATGATTAATTTTATATATCTACACCGTATTTCTGAAGAATCTCTATCCCCTTCTTATAGGAAGAAAAAGACATCATATCTTCTGGCTCCAAAGATATATCAAAAGCATCTTCTAATTCAGCTATTAGAGTGATATGTCCAACAGAATCCCATAAAGGACATTCTTTGTAGCGCAAGTTTTTTACTTCGTGTGTTTGAAAAACTTTTTCAAAACACTGATTATACAAATCCGATTGGTTCATAATTTATTATTTTAAAGTCAGACCACCGTCCACAACTATATCTGTTCCTGTAATCCAAGAGGTTTCATCGGACAATAAAAACACAATAGAATATGCAACATCTAAAGGTGTGCCATATCTTTTCAGCGGATACCGGTTTATATCCATACGAATTTCCTCGTCGGACAATTGTGTGTTATTTTTGATCAAATCCGTTTCTATCCGGCCCGGATTCACAGAGTTACACCTGATTCCTTTGGAACTGAGTTCCAAAGCAGCTGTTTTCATAAAAGCCTGAAGACCTCCTTTTGATACGGCATACATTGCATTTCCCATAGAAGTAGTATAAACCCCCGCTATAGAAGAAACAAATACAACTGAAGAACATTCCTTAAGTTTTTTTTTCTTACATATTTCTTTTAATAAGGATATTGCGGCAATTGTATTTATATTTATTAGTTCATGGATTTCTTCCAATTTTATAAACGGTATTGGTTTCCATTTGTTTATTCCTGCAGCAAGAACTAAACCATCCAGGGGTGGTAATTCTCTAACACAATCAACCAAAGATTGGTTATTTGTCAGGTCTAACAAATATGAACTATGTTCTGCCGAAGATATAGAGTGCAATTCCGTCAGAAGAGAACACATCCGTTCTTCATTTCTCCCTATGCATAATACACGGGCGCCTTGTTTGGCACACATTACTGCTGCTGCACGCCCTATTCCAGATGTCGCACCAGTAATCAAGATATTTTTCCCTGATAACGAAAACAGCATAAAACGGATTACAATTTTTCTTGGATCAAGTTATACAACTCACCTAATGTATTGACACTACGAATGTCATTCCCGGACAAAGAAACTCCATATTCCTCGTCAACCATTGCTATAATTGATAATGCAACCAATGAAGTCCATTCATCCAATTCTCTAAAACGAGTGTCAGCATTCAAAGTAACTTCCGACATTGCGTCCAACTGTTCCGCAAACAATTCAATAAACTTTTCCATATCTTCTGAAATTTTAAAATTTAACCATCTTCGCAGGATTACCCATATATAATTCTCCATCTTTAGGAGAGCGCATCAAGACACTTGCTGCACCTAACTTAAAATTATTGCCAATTTTTATTTGTTGCAATGTAATTCCGCCAACACCAAAGAAATTCCTGTCTCCAATATGATTTTCCCCAGATATTCTCACGTCAGGCATAAAAACATTACAATTTCCAATGGTAACATCATGACCAATGACAACATCTCCATTAAACAAGTTAAAATTGCCAATACTAATATCACAAGAGAATCCACAATCATGTTTAATAATGTTCCCTTTGCCCAAACGGAATGTTTCTTCATCGGATATTCTAATTCCCGGGTAAATTAAATTTGGGAAAGACACTTTGCTATTGTCAATGCTATCCACCAACTTGGAAATAATCGTTGGTGAACCAATGGCCAGAACAATATCCAAATTAGTTTCCCATTGATTCAATGTCGTTAGATTACCGAGCACCTTCCCGAAATGTGAAACAGGAGTACCTTGTTCAACGCCATCATCAAAAAAACCGATTAAGTTCCATTGGCACTGAACTTTATTAATTGCATGTATCAAACAAGCCACTTCACGCCCAAGTCCTCCTGCACCATATATTGCAATGTCACGCATAATTATACTTTTTTACACACCTCATATAAAACCTTCTCAACTTGCCGACCAATCACTTCCGGCGAGAATCTATTTCGACAATCTTCTGCAATTTTTTTTCTATCATACTGTTTGTAATGATCAAACATATATTTTATTGCATCGGCCAATACATCTACATCATCAACCGGAACTAATAATCCATTTTTATCATTAATTATATCTTCAGGCCCTCCACACCGAGTTGCAATTACCGGCAAACCCTGACTCATTGCCTCGATGTATACGACTCCAAAAGTTTCACTTCTAGAAGGGAGAACAAAAATATCGCTTTTTCGTAAACAATCAACAATCTCTTTCTTTGTTTTTCCACCTAATAGATTAATATTAGCATTCAGCCCCAACTCTTTAATCTGATATAAAAGAGTTTTTTTTACATCACCCGCCCCAATAATATCCAATTGCCAAGAATCTTTTGGTAAATTTGCCATAGAAAAAGCAGCTATTAAGATATCATATGCTTTACTCTCTATTAAGTTGCCTATTGACACAAATTTGACTTTGTCATGAGCAATGGGAGGAGCTACAACTCGAAAGTCAGAACCTATTACATTAGGAATAACCACAGCATCCACATTAAAATGCTGCTGTAAACGTTTCTTTAGCATAGAAGATACCGCTATAACAGTATCAACTTGATGATATGTCTTTTTTCCCAACGCAATAACTTTATCCGGCAATTTCTCATATGCTAAGACACTCCAATGCTCCATAGCAACCATGGGAATCTTATATTTTTGTTTTAAATATAAGGCGAGAAACGACTTTTGTAAATAATGAGAAAAAATAACATCGGGAACACCAAATTCACTTATTACTTTGTTATATAATTTATCTAATTGTTTCCTCATTACCCAATATGCAAATTTTTGACCTCCACATAAATTTAATAATCTAAATGGTAAAAAATAAGAATCATAATACACGACTTTATTTATTGTGGTCCTGCTTATTCCCCATTTCCTATAATACCAGCGGAATCTACTATCTACACTTATCACAACTACTTTATGGCCTAATGCTATTAAGGCATCGGCTTGGTCTTTCTCAAAACAACCCCATTGAGGATCTCTAGGAGAGGGAACACCACGTGAAACTAATAATATAAACATATTCCATCTGATTAATCGAACAAACATTCTTTCAACACATCCAAAAAACCATGACCATACTTTAAATCAGGTTCCACATAATTGCCCTCTGCCCATTCATTCCAAGATTTTAAAAACAAGATTTTATGTTCTTCTTGTTTGTCCTGCAACAAATCCAAAGCCGCGACAACCATCTTTTTAAAATTATCTGGTGTCGAATTCACATAAATGCCATTCATTCCCGATCTGGGACTTCTATCCCATTGTGGTAAAAGAGAAGGATAAACATTCTCCCATTTATCTTCATTCACATAATAATGTCGAATTATCTTATGATAATCGTATTTATCCAACATTGAAACATTAAAACGAACAGATAATTGACGATGGAGCAAAAACCAAAAGCGGTTCTTCACTAATGCTTCAGAACGCCATGTTCCAAAAGAAGCAACAGCGTCAAAACCCAACCGTTCTGTAACAAAATTATAATATTTTGCAGCCTCATTCGGATCGAATAACCCTTTTGCATACACATTGCCATTCATATCCTTTAAACCTCTTCCATTTGTATTCTGAGTATAACCAACAAAATGAATTCCTTTCAAACCATTCTGAATTGCCAGTTCACGCCAACAAGGAATAAAATCAGGTGGTAAAGCATAGGGATCAAAAACAACAAACAAAGGTTTGCCGTCTATACAAATATAACGCGAATCCTTAAATGCCTTCAGAGCGTACATAAAATGAGCAATATAATCCTCTTTTCCTGGATATAATTGTTGGGCAATCATGCCATCTGTTTGTCCCATCTTTCTTTTTGTCCACGTTTTAGTAGTCCAACTATGATTTGCCCAACCCAAACAAAATGGGAAATCAGGTTTCCCACTGGCCAAAACTTCATTAAAAGGCCGCTCCAATAACTGTTTGCCATTACCAAACCAATAATGCCAATAACAAAAGCCTTCTATGCCAGCTTCACGAGCCATTTGGGCCTGCGCTTCCCTCACTTCTGGAACACGCAAATCATAAAATCCCAAATCTGCAGGTATTCGCGGTTGGTAATGCCCTCGGAACAAAGGTTTGGCTTTTGCTACGTTTGTCCATTCGGTAAATCCTTTTCCCCACCATTTGTCATTCTCAGGTATTGGATGAAATTGAGGTAAATAAAAAGCTATGACACGTGCTTTTTTATTTTTTTGTTCCATTTTATTGCTTTTATTAGAAATATGTGCAAAATTACATATTTATTTGACATCTTGAAAATACAGCAAGATTTCTCAAGAACATCAGATGCGACGCCGTGTCTGCTGCGATTTCTGAACATACCATCCGTTCATTCGATTATATAAGGGTATAGTCAATGGATACGAGGTAGTTATTGTTTCTGGGTTGTGGTCGTCCGGATGGTGCGGGAGGGTCGTAAAGGAAGCGGCCGTCGGGGGTGAAATCAAGTTGAGTAAGATGGACCAAGCCTTTCACCGGATCGGTAATTCTGCGTAGGAGTATACCGCCGTGGTTGACACCGAAGAGCCAGTTGTGGATACCTCTGACCATGAAATGTCTCATCGGGTTCTGCCTTAAGTCCACATTATATACACCTATCAATGCTCCAGGAATAGTGCTCAAAAAATTATTGTAATTCAAAAAAGTCCCCTCACTATACCGAACTTGCTGATTAAAGACATTTTCTAGGTCATTAATCTTTTTTCTCGTAGCTTTTTCTATCAGATTGCAGGCAAAAGCAGCGCACGGACAAAGTTTTTCCTTAAACATAAAATCTCTACTTGTTACTGAGAAATCACTTTCAGTCATGAATCTTAATATCTTATTACTCTCGTCCGTTGAAATCATAGTGTCTGCATTTTTTACAAATTCATAACCACAAATGGTTGTTTAACATTACTTAAAACAATATAAATCTGTTCCACTCTCTATATTTGTCGTTTAAGGACAGTTTCGTATCCTTCTATAATCTGTTTAACTCCTGCAGTTGACTCCTTCGGTGCTATGGTTATCTCCAATTTGCCTAAAGTGGAGTTCTGCATCTTACGCTTGGAGTCGGGAAAATCCACCAGCAGTTCATCATTTTCCACATAAAGACGAAACTCTGCCGTGAAAACCGCTTTTTCTATCTGTGTCTGCGTATAAGGTACCAATGTAATCAATGGAACTTCCACAATAGCTTCTGTTGGTTGCCCATCATCATCTAAGGTTGGATAATCCAGCTTTATCGTTTTAGGTTTCAACGTGTTCGCATCAGCACCCTGTTCTTCACTTTTATCAAAATACTGCTGTAAAAAATCCTCTGCATTATCTTTAGTTCCATCAATAGCAGCACATACTGCCTCATGGATTGCTTCTACCAATCTTCTAAAACGTATCATGAAATCTTATTTTCTCCTTGGTTTTGTCGCAAGTTTTCCAATTTCTCCAACGCCTCTCGTACTTTTTCCGAAGTTCCTGTAGGCATACTGATCCTTGAACCACACTGTGGACAATAAAAAGAAGTTCCTCTCAATAGTTGCTCTAAATTAAAAGGAATAGGAGTCCTGCAAATGGGGCATGGTATTAGTTTATCCAATGAATCCATATTTTATTCTTCATTATTGTTATTGTTTGTTGCATCGCCCGGTAATGGTTGGATGGCATTCGTATACAAATCAATCACCGTGCAAATACCTTTTGGTAATGGTAATGGAGCTGCGGTAAGCGTTACTTTTAAATGGCTTTCGCTTTGAGTTTGATGCTTTAAGTTGGCATTTTCTGTTTTAGCCAGCCTCACATTTAATGCAGCTTTCCGTCTCATGGCTCCTCCTGGTGTATTAGCTTTATAGGAAGAAACAGAAGTAACATCAAGAGAAAAATCAATCTTGACAGAATCGACAGCCAAAGAATTTATCGGCAAAAGGCACAATAGGGGCATTTGAAAATCCATCTCCCTGATTTTCAACTCTGATGTGCCATCTTCCCGGTATATCACATTGCTTTTTGCCAATTTCATTACCACCATCACTGGTGTTAATGTACCCTTTTCATCCGCTGTGAAACAATAATCCAGCAAGAAGCGGGTTTGTCCACTCACCATCATCGCATTGGCTTTTGAAGCTGCCACCAGTGGAGCACTGATAACAGCTTCAATATTACTTTCACCACCGAACGAAAACGCTGACTTATTTTTTGCTTTCGATTCCACTCTTATTAATTAGAATTGGGCATTTCAATGGGCTGTATTGCCTGCGTGAAGGCTTCAATAATAGTATTTACTCCTTTAGGAACAGGTAATTGACATGCATGGACATTAACCGTATATTTTGCTGAATTGCTTTTTTCATAATGCGTGTCATGTGTAGATGAATCCTTTGAGGAATAACTTGCCGAACCTTTGATGGAAACAGACAGCGGTCCCCAACCAAGTTTGGTATCAAGAGAAGCCTCTGCTTTTGTCTCCTTTTCAGATGTTGTGTTTTCTGTTTCCGAGAAACTGGATTTCACTTCCATTTCAAAAGAGATATCTACCATATCGACAGCCAATGAATTAATCGGAATAACGGTCAACATTGGCAAATTGAATGTTGTTACAACCGGCTTGATTACTGGTTCCATTCTTTTTACATGCGTTTGTTCATCCTCATTTTCTTCATAGCCAATTACCCCTCTCTCCAAAGCCATTTCTATCATAATAGGCTTATAACTAACATGTTTCAAAGTTGCTGGAGCATCAGCTCCATATAAAGCCTTATAGGATTCCTTTTCCTTGTCACTCAGATCCGTTTGAATTTTCTCAAAACAAGTTTCCAACAAGAACTTTGTCTGTGTCAATGCCATGGCCGCATTTGCCTTTGCTGCAGCATTTAAAGGACCTCCTATCAGATCCTCCATAGGAAGGCCTGAAAACTGTTGGGCCATCGAAACTAATTCCTTTTCCATAAATTTTTGAATTTAGAGTTATTACATTGCATACAAAACAATAGTTTTCTTACCCAACACCTTATTCTTTCCCTATATGTTTCATTGGGGAAAAAGCGTACTTCCACTCCAAATTTATTGTCTGCATCCATTTTTGCGAATATAATGGTTCTTTATCTATTATGCAAATTTTTAACTTCTCGCATCACCTTAATTACTTTAGCCGGGATTCCGGCAGCCACACAATAAGGCGGAATATCATGCGTAACAACACTGTTGGCTGCAATAATTGCACCTTTTCCAATATGTACTCCAGGCATAATAGATACCTTCGTTCCAATCCACACATTATCTTCAATTATCACAGGACCTTTTGAAGATAGAGGCCTAAGATTCGGTGCTATATCCAACAATTCTGCAACAGATGCGCCATGGGCATTATCTGTAATCAATATGTTTGGTCCCGTCAAAACTCCGTTACCAATCCGAATGCTATTAATGGCTGTAATCTGAGAATAATCCCGGATAGAAGTTCCATCACCAATAATTATTTCCGGCTTAAATTGTTGTCCCTTGTAATTATCCCAAGCCGTCAACTCCACATTGAAACCGATAGACACCCTCTCTCCTACTTGCATGTATTTCAAGCCACGCACATGAGAAAACGAGCCGATGATGGATGATTTACCAAACTTTTTAAATTGGCGTACGTAATATCCAGTATAAAGTTGTAGCTTAACAGTTTTACATTTCTCATTTATCCACGGAGAATATAAATATGACCATAAACGACCCAATAATTTCAACAAGATTTTCATTTGCTCAAAATTTGATTATAAAATTCATATACTCGCTGCGCATGACGTTCATTTGTATATAAGGCTTTTACGACTTGCTGTGAACGCTCAATCATCGGGAAATAATGTTTAATGCCATTATCCACAACCTCACACATAGCCTGCACTAATTCTTGATGATTTGAATACCTCAATGCAATTTCCTTTCCTGTCATTTCCAATCCATTATCAAACTGCTCTTTTGTTCCTGCCGTATCACGGCCCAGTACTAAAGCTCCATTAAATTGCGCTTCAGTGGTAATAAACCCAAAGCCTTCAGAACGGGAAGGGACTATCATCAAATAAGCCTTTGCCATTAAATCCAAAACATCCTTACGCATTCCCAAGAGATCAACTTTGGTTTCAATCTTCATACGCCGAACTTCATTTGTTAGAAAATCACGATATTGAGTGTTTGACGTATCACCAGCAATCTTTAATCTTATATCAAGATTCGGACGCAACAAACAAAATTCCGCAAACGCCTTTAGCAATTCTAAAACGCCCTTTGCCGGCTCTAAACGGCCAGCAAAAAGAAAATAATTGTCTTTTTGCCTATTAAACATTATCTGCTTTCCCGATAGTACACCATCATATATCACACAAGAATCCTCATTGCCTAGTTTTGAATGTTTTTGAATATCCTTTGTAATACAAATTGCATAAGAATGTTTTTTCAAATTTTTCAAAAAACAAGAACGCATTGGATAGTGATATAATGCAAAATCTTTGTCCCCATACTCACGAACATGATAAATATGCGGAATCTTCAATTGCTTTGCCACTCTATAACCAATATCTATAACGCTCACATTAGTGTGTATTATATCCGGCCGGAACAACTTTACAATCTCACGCAATTTACAAGAAGCCATATAATTCACCCCAATGCGACCACATAAACGGGGTAAAAACATCACATAGTCTTTCCAATGTCTTAATGGAGGATAAACAGCCATACGATAATTTAAGACAACAGTTGGTATCCCTTTTTTGCTATACAACTCACACATACCATCAGCTGCAGGGAATATGACCAAAGGCTGAACGTCCAATCTCATTAAGCCGTCCAACATATTCATAAAAGCTTTACTTCCTCCACCAAAAAGAGTAACAGAACTTGTAACAAAAAGTATCTTCATATTCTTATAGCCAGTTGGGCCCTATAGTTACATCTTGCTTTCTACTAAATAGTATTTTACGATATTTAAGTAACAAATTCAACATCTCGCACGCAAAAAGGCCTGGGACATATTGTTTTTCCCATAATGCATGCACATAGCAATCCTTCAGCACTTTTATATATGATTTTATTCGTTTCGACAATGATAAATTAATATCAGTGGCCACAAACAGCAAACGGCGATATAACCATCTTTTTTTATATGCAGTCATATTGCCATGAACTTCTCTGTCGTGATACATCAAGGCTTGTGGCACCAAAAAAACAGGGATTCCATGATACTTCAAGCGCTGATAATAATTATTATCTTCTCCATAATGAAAAAACAGGGGATTAAAGCCGCCTATCGTCTTTAACATTGACACTGGCATTAACCAACAAGCAGCGCATATTTCTCCAATTTCATATATTTGTTTTGGTTTTGCTAAAAGAAAATCATCTACCAATTTTTGAGCTTTAGATATGGTTGCAATCTTAACTATATAATCGATTTTTGACCCATCGCCATTGCAATGTAAAGGAGAAAAAAGAGATTTTCCGTCACTTTGTTGCAACAGCAATTCCAAAGCATCAGGATGCAATGCTGCATCTTGATTTAACAACAACACATAATCTGCATCATGTTCCAAAGCATATTTAAACCCTACATTATTAGCCTGACCAAAACCAAGATTTTTCTTTTGGGGAAACAAAACCACTTCCGGATAGTTTTTGCGTATATACTCAACACTACCATCGGAAGAAGCGTTGTCTATTACCACAGGAACCGATTTTATGGTTGACTGCCACAAACTTGTTAAACAACGGTCAATCCACGGCATTGCATTATAAGTAACTATAATAGTATAGATCATCTTTTGCTATAATTATTTCAATTTAAATCTATAATGAAAACAAAAAGCCATAACAACAGCTAATATCAACATAATGGTATAATGGTAATGAATATAGCGATAATAGAATATACCAAAAACAGGTATTACACCCATACAAAACACAATCAACACCTGCCCAAATGAAATAGTTGTAATGTTACTCCGTGGAAAAACCATATTGCATAGTAACCAAAAACACAGTACCCATAATACTGTATTTATAACACCAGTATCCAAAAGAAAGACACCTAAAAAAGTAGCAAATACCGGAGTAAAAAAACCGTGTACATCTTGCCTGACTTCGCTATCATAATCTTGTCCTAAGGCAAAATGAGCATAAAAAGGGAAAACACGATCAACAAATCTCACATTCTGATTTGCATTTTCATAGAAATAGCAAAAGTTCAAATAGCCCTGACCTGCATATTGCAAAGCACCTCCTGCCGCGCCAGAATCTTTTTCTCCAAAACGGGCTATTGTTACTACTCCAACATAAACGACAAAAAACATACAAAGTGGAAATAAAATCAATTTCAGCCACCGTCGTTGAGAATTGCCTATAAATGCCTTGAATAAAACTATGCAAAACAAAAACATCTGAGCATAAAATATAAATTCCGTTCTATCTGCTGCCTGAATTGCCACCAGTGGTGTACTCAAAGAAATAAACAATAGCCCTAAATTATACCACCATGGTTTTTGCAAAAAACAAATGCTATAAAAAAACATCGGCAAAGCCAATATCGTTGCTTTATTAAAATAATAGATATATCCCAATATCATAGGCAATGATTTTGCTTTTTGCTGTGCTATCGTTTCATCTCCCACATAATGTGCAGAACGTACCTCAAGAAAATCTCCTCGCAGGATATCCATTGTGCTATCAGCGATGATATAAAGATTTAAAATTGATATTCCTAAAAGGAAAAATGCAAAAAAATCAAACAAACGAACAGATGACAATGTTATTGATTCTATCTGAACACTGTGTATTTTACTAAACGGGATTATAGTTAGGGTCAATAATACACAATATAACACAGTGGGTATAAATCTTAAATTTAAAGTTTGGGCATCAAACAAAACGCCTCCTGCGCCAATAAGATTAAGTTTTACCAACAATAGGGCAAAGAAAGATGTTAAAGCATATAGTGCACTTATGTATACACATACATCTATACCCTTATGTTGTCTATAAAAAACCATTGTAAGTGATAGAAAATACACAAATGGAACATAAATCATATTAATTATATTTTTTTATAAAACAATTAAAACATTTCTGTGCTATATCATGTGCCATAGTTGCAACATTAGTTTCACATGATATACCCTGTATCTTTTTCCTGATTTCTTGCATCTCGGGTTCTATTTGTACACTATTATCTAATACAAGTTGGATATCAACCTTGTATTTTGACAAGCCCAATTCTTCCAGTAAACCTGCGATTTTATGTTCATAATTCAAAGCTAAGAATGGCACCTCATTATTGATTGCAAAAACAATGGAATGATAACGAGCACCAACCACCAACTTGGCTTTTCTAATTATGGTTTGCTGAATATCGGAACTATATATATCCGGAACAATAAACGCATTATCATCATTATATCCTTTTAGCAAGCTCCTGAAATAGTTGTAATCACCTTTATCACCTAAACTGCATAATTGTGGGAGCAACAAAATTTGATATTCTGGATACAAGACACGTAATTCTTGCATTAAACGTCTATAAAAGAAATCTATTACATCTTGAGAATATTTCTCATAAGCATAATGCCACGTTAATTGATTAGGAACAAAAACTATGTACTTATCAGCCAACTTGTTCTGAATTTCAACGGGAATTTCAACACAAGGTTGTTCCAGAAAAGCAGTGTCAACAGCAGGTATGTATTTAATCTCCAATTTATCAGCCAAATGCATTGATTCTGCGTCACGTATCGAGAGAAAATCAAAATAATGCAACATGTCCAATGCCAGTTTCTTAAAACGGCGATTTTGCCACGTTACAGTGGGGAAGGGACCAAACGAACGGGAATAATATGCCAATGGTTTATGCAGAACTTTTGCAACCTGCAACAAAAACAAATGCCTCCAATTCTGAAAACCTCCCATACAGATCCCGCCTGGCGCACAAAGAATCAAATCCGCTTTTTTATAATATGGAAGTAATTTACGTAAAATCGGATGTAATCGAATTCCTGTATTTATTATACCAAATTTTGTAATGAATACACAAAAATACAATGCAAACCAATTTTTTGAAAAAAGAAAACGGACATACTCATTATTAGGATGCTTTACCACAAACTCTTGCTCAGCATTTCTATAATCCATATAATTTAATACCGTAATCTTCGTTTGAGGGAAAGCTTTATTCAAGCTACGCACCAAAGCACGATGAGCAGATTCGTCCCCTCTATTGCCCAAAGGTTGGTTTATGATTAATATATTATTTAATGCCATATGCCGTAGAAATTGTTCGTTTTATCAATACTTTTCCTTGTTGATTCCGCTATTTTAAAAGTGTCTGGCAAAATACCAATGCCAATTATCACTATTGGTATTCTATGTTCTGGAATATCAAACTCTTTCTTTATTCCTGATAATTTATCATGGTAAAAGCCACAGGACAAGGGTATTGTGCCCAAACCTAAAGAATGGAAAGCATTAATCAAATTCATTGCATACATACCACCATCAACATACAATTGGAATGGTTCATATGATAAAAAACCATTCATGTCGGCTGTAACCAAAATGGCGCAATGAATAGCTTCTTCAAACCCATTACAACCACCTTGCTTATAGAATAATTTGTGGGCATCTTCTTTATTAAAAACATAAGTATGCCAAGCTTGTCTATTACATGCAGAAGGAGTACGTTGAGCTATTTGCAAAGCTCTTTCGATGATTTCCTTTGCCGGAAGTTCTTTCGTAAAATATCGGATAGAATGACGTGAATTTACTATCGAAGAAAATGTTGAATTACATAAAGCCCATATTTCACCTTTCTCTACATATCTGACTCCCGCAGTCAAGTTCAATTGATCATAGTCTATTGCTGCATCATTCAATAAACTGCGAAACGACTCTTCTATTTCAGGAATTTTCACTCCTGTCTTCTTTGTAAATAAAATGTACTCCTTAATCGTGGATAAAGGATACAACAAAAAATCCTTATCTTGTTCACCATAAAGAGATAAATACTTTCTCAATCTACCCAATAAGGCCAGAATCTTTTTTTTGCCAAAACCAATGCGTGGATGTTCCAATGACATCCCTTTTTCTATCACATGATTTTCACGTAGCAACGTGAACTGCATCTTTTTTATGTTTTTATCAGCGGCGACAGATGCATTGTGTTTAGATAATAACTTGTAATAACAATAACATTCCCTCAGCAAAACAAGCCGGAGAGGGATATGCGAGACGATCTTACGCTTAATCTTAATAATAAATTCAACCATGGAACAAGGCTTTTACATTAAACAAGTCTTTCCAACCATACATAAGAGCTTTATTTTGCATCTTCAACAAAGGACGATATGCTGGAATAAATAAATGCACTAACCAACCAGAGACTAAGGTCGTTATGATAGTAACCCACCCCGCACCTTCTATTCCACAATAAGGGATTAAAAGCAAATTCAGCCCCACACAAAAAACACATCCAACAATATTCCTTATTACTGCAAATTTCTGGATATGTTCTATTATTATCATCTGACCAGATGTATTAGACAACGCCATCCCAACAACCTTAAATGCCATTATCTGCAAAACAGGAACTGCCAACAAATATTCATTTCCGAAAGTATAACGTATCAGCCAATATGACAGCAAACTTACCAATACCGCCATCAACAAACACATCCATACCGTTACGTTCATGAACAATTGGGCCTTCCGCTCATATTCCTCCTGACTTTTTTCACGAATACGTACCAATACTGGCGTAATGGTTTGAGCCATAATAGTTGGGATAAAAATAAGTATCTCCACAAACTTGCTTGCAACAGAGAACTGCCCTACAGAAGCTTTGTCGATCATATTACCAATCATAACCTGATCAATACGCTGGTAAATAATCACGGCTGCACCAGAAAGCAACAAAGGAAATGACTGCTTTATCAGGTATTTTGCCCACTCTTTATCAAAACGCCACAAGCTAATTTTGTCTATTTTCTTTGTGTAAGCTACACAATAGCCACTTGCCACCAACAAGACATCGAACAGAGTTGCCACGATAAACCAAACAAGCGGAGCATGCAGCAAAAGCAAAACCACTTTGATAAGCGCACCGATAATAGTTCGGGATATCTCTGTCTTTACCACATATTCATTCCAGACCAAAGACGTGAAATAATTACGGATAACCCCAAAACTATTGAGCAACATGGATAAGGAATACATGCATATCATAGCCTTGGTAAAACCATCTGCCTCAAACAGCAAAGCCGTAATCATTACCACAGCCATAGCCACTAAGGCAAAAATACATTTCAATGTAAAGGCAGTACCGATGATTACCTCTTTCTTGTCATTTGCTTTCGACTCTTCTCTAATCTCAATATTGTCCAGACCAAAAGAAGCCAATACCTGAAACAATGCCACATAACTAATAACATAGTTCATCAATCCATATTGCTCAGGACCCAAATAGCGCGCCACCATAATGCCTACGAGCAAAGAACCCAGCAAAGTCACCACCTTGCCGGCCACTGCCCAATAGAGATTTCGGAAGACCTTAAGCTTTGTCTCCGAAACATTAAAACGTGCCGCTATTTTATCAAACAGACTCATGAACAAATTACTTTCCCTTTCCTATACACAAATACGTAATGCCATGAAGTTCTTCCGGACTGAACACATTGCGGCCATCAATCAAAACCGGATTAGGCTGCATGCTGCGCTTGATAACCTCCCAATTCGGGATACGGAACTCTTTCCACTCGGTAACATGGAAAATGACCTGCGCATCCAGCACGGCATCGTAAATATCTTTGGCATACGTAATGGCATCGCCCAATATACGTTTGGCTTCGTTCATTGCCACAGGGTCATAAACGCTCACGTGGCAACCTGCCTGCAACAGGCTGCGAACAAGCACCAAAGAAGGCGCTTCGCGCATATCATCAGTGCCCGGCTTGAAAGACAAACCCCATACCGCCACCTTCATGCCCCGAATGTTTTCCTGGAAATGCTGGGAAAATTTGCGGAACAAGATGTTCTTCTGCCGTTCGTTGACTGACTCCACCGCCTGCAACACCTGCATGTCATAGCCATGCTGCTGCGCTGTCTTGACAAGCGCTTTCACATCCTTGGGAAAACAGCTGCCTCCGTAGCCACAACCGGGATAAAGGAACTTGTTGCCGATGCGGTTATCCGTACCTATGCCACGACGCACCATATTGACATCAGCACCAACCAGTTCACAAAGATTGGCTATATCGTTCATAAAGCTGATGCGTGTGGCCAACATGGAATTGGCTGCATATTTGGTCATCTCAGCAGATGGGATATCCATGAATATCACGCGGAAATTATTGAGGAGCATGGGCTTGTAAAGCTTGGTCATCAGTTCCCTGGCACGCTCACTCTCTACACCTACCACCACACGGTCGGGCTTCATAAAGTCGTCTATGGCATCACCTTCCTTGAGGAACTCCGGATTGCTTGCCACATCAAAAGGCACCTGTACACCCCGTTTATCCAATTCAGCCTGGATGGTGCCCTTTACTTTTTTTGCAGTACCTACCGGTACTGTGCTTTTGGTGACTACCACCACATAATGATTGAGGTGTTGGCCTATGGTTTTTGCCACTTCCAGCACATAGTGCAGGTCGGCACTGCCATCTTCATCGGGTGGTGTACCGACAGCAGAGAAAACGATTTCCACTTCATTCAGCACAGAAACAAGACTGGTCGTAAAATGCAAACGTCCGGCCTGCATGTTCCTCTGGACCAGAGAATCCAGGTTTGGCTCGTAAATCGGAATAATCCCTTGGTTAAGGCTGTTGATTTTTTGCTCATCAATATCCACGCAAGTAACATCAATACCCAATTCGGCAAAGCATGCTCCGCTTACCAAACCCACATATCCGGTTCCAACTATGGCTATCTGCATAAATGTCTGTTGCTGTCCAATTATCTACCCTTATACATTTCCTCGTAATACTTTTCGTATTCACCCGAAGTTATATTGTCCATCCAGGCCTGGTTGTCCAGATACCAGCGCACGGTTTTTTCAATACCTTCCTCAAATTGCAGGCTCGGTTCCCAACCCAATTCGTTTTTCAGTTTGGTGGAATCGATGGCATAACGCAAATCGTGTCCGGCACGGTCAGTCACGTATGTAATCAAATGATCGCTGGTGCCTTCCGGATTGCCCAGCAGCCTGTCCACTGTCTTAATAACAACTTTTATTAAGTCAATATTTTTCCATTCGTTAAAACCACCGATATTATAGGTCTCGGCTACCTTGCCTTTGTGGAAAATCAGATCGATGGCGCGGGCATGGTCAACCACATAGAGCCAGTCGCGGACATTCTCACCCTTTCCGTAAACAGGCAACGGTTTCCCGTGACGTATATTATTGATAAACAACGGAATCAGTTTCTCCGGGAATTGGTACGGGCCGTAATTATTGGAACAGTTGGTAACAATAGTCGGCATACCGTACGTATCGTGGAAAGCACGTACAAAATGGTCGCTCGATGCCTTGGAGGCGGAATAAGGGCTATGGGGATTGTATTTGGTATCCTCATAGAAAAAGTCCTTGCCATAGGCCAAATGATGTTCAGATGAAGAAGCCGTCGTTGTAAACGGCGGTTCAATGCCTTGCGGATGCGTCAGCTCCAGCGCGCCATAAACCTCATCGGTCGATATGTGGTAAAAACGCTTGTCTTCCCATTCGCCGTTCCAGTATTGTTTGGCTGCCTGCAATAACGACAGTGTACCCAATACATTGGTGCGCGCAAATGTGAACGGGTCCTTTATGCTACGGTCCACATGGCTTTCGGCAGCCAAATGAATGACTCCGTCAATATGATATTGTGCTAATACTTCCTGAATTTTGTCAAAATCACAAATATCGGCTTTGACAAAAGTGTAGTTCGGACTTTCTTCTATATCTTTCAGGTTGGCCAGGTTGCCTGCATAAGTCAATTTATCCAGATTAACAATATGATAATCTGGATATTTGTTCACGAACAGACGCACAACATGCGATCCGATAAATCCGGCACCGCCGGTAATCAAAATATTTTTCATACAGTTTCTACTACGAACCGTGCGGTTTTACAGTCTTGCATCAACCAGCGAGCGGTCCACAAAGTTTTTAACATCAAAAATCACAGCTCCACGACTGCGATAAGCTGCAAAGTCAAAAGTCTTGAATTCATTATGAGCGACACATGCGATAATTGCCTCGTATGATTTATCCGGATCAATCTTGGGCAGTAGTGCTGTTCCATATTCATGCATTACAACTTTTGGATCAGCCCATGGATCATACACATCCACTTGGCAGCCAAAATCCTGCAACTCATGCACGATATCCAACACTTTCGTGTTCCTGCAATCCGGACAATTCTCCTTGAAGGTAACACCCAATACCAAGACATGCGAACCTTTGATTTTGTGTTCTTTCTGAATCATCAATTTCAGGGTCTTGTCAGCAATAAACTTGGCTATGCTGTTGTTCACCCTGCGCCCGGACAAAATCACCTCCGGATTATAACCCAAAGCATTTGCCTTGTGTGCCAGATAATAAGGGTCAACGCTAATGCAGTGCCCGCCAACCAGCCCTGGGCGGTATTTCAGGAAATTCCATTTTGTCCCGGCAGCTTCAATCACATCGTTCGTGTCAATCCCGACGCGGTCACAAATCAATGCCAGTTCGTTCATAAACGAAATATTCACATCGCGTTGTGCATTCTCCACCGCCTTGGCGGCTTCCGCCACTTTCATGTTGGGAGCTTTGTGTGTACCGTTCTCCAGAATGGAATTATACAACGTATCAACAAATTCAGCTATCTCAGGTGTACTTCCCGAGGTGATTTTCTTGATTTTGGTCAGCGTGTTCACCTTGTCACCCGGATTAATGCGCTCTGGAGAATATCCGCAGAAGAAATCAGTATTGAATTTCAAACCTGATTCGCGCTCCAATACCGGCACGCAATCTTCTTCCGTGCAGCCAGGATAAACCGTCGATTCATAGATGACAACATCATCCTTTTTCAACACTTTGCCCAACATGGCCGATGCTTTCAGCAAAGGGCTCAAATCCGGATTGTTGAAGGCATCAATCGGCGTGGGAACAGTTACTATGTAAGTATTGCACTCACGCAAATCTTCCGGATTGGAAGAAAACGACAAGCCTACATTCCCTTTTTCCTGGTACAAGTCAGTAGCCTGTTTCATACCAACCAAATCAGCTTCCAAGGTGTGATCTTCCCCGCGTCCCAATTCAGCGACACGTTCCTTGTTGATATCAAATCCCAAAACGCGGTATTTCTTACCGTATTCTATTGCCAGCGGCAGTCCTACATAGCCCAAGCCGACAACCGCAATTTTCACATTTCTCATTTTGTCCATATTATTTAAATCTTCTAAAAAATGGGCTGCAAAGGTACAAAAAAAGAACTGTTAGTACAATAGCTTATTTCACCGCTTTAAAACTCATATCCAAACTTTTAACGGAATGCGTCAATGCCCCGACAGATATGAAATCAACATCGCATTCCGCATACTGCCGCAAGGTATCGAATGTTATGCCACCCGAAGACTCCGTTTCATAGCGTCCAGCAATCAATTCCACGGCCTTACGGGTATTCTCAGGCGTGAAATTATCCAACATGATCCGATCAACTCCGCCATGTTCCAACACTTGTGCCAGCTCATCAAAGTTGCGTACCTCAATTTCTATTTTCAGATTTTTCCCTTTTTCCTTGCAGTAATTGCGTGCGCGGTCGATAGCCTGCGTAATCCCTCCTGCAAAATCGACATGATTGTCTTTCAGCAGAATCATATCAAAAAGGCCAATACGATGATTGGTTCCGCCTCCTATCTTTACAGCTTCTTTCTCCAGCAAACGCAATCCTGGAGTCGTCTTGCGCGTATCCAGCACACGGGTCTTGGTTCCTTCCAACGCTTTCACATAGCGGCGGGTCACGGTAGCAACACCGCTCATGCGCTGCATGATATTCAACATCAAACGTTCCGTCTGCAACAAGGACTGCACCTTGCCGGTTACGGAAAAAGCAATATCTCCTTTTTTCACTTCTGCCCCATCGTGGATAAACACCGTCATTTTCAAATCTGGATCAAAAGCATGAAAAATCGCTTCCGCTACTTCTACGCCGGCCAAAATACCATCTTCCTTGATAATCAACTGCGATGTCCCGACAGCCGTTGCCGGAATACACGACAATGTCGTATGGTCGCCATCTCCTATGTCCTCGGCAAACCACAAATCAATAAACTGTTTGTAATCTAACATATTATAATCTTTTAGTTATCTTTTTCTATACGTAATTGCTGGATAAATACATCGCCGGATGTATTGCGCACAAACATATTTATCCGGTAATTTTGTCTGGCTGTTTCCAAAGTACCGACAATAAAGCAAGCATCCTGTTTAGTTCCTTTATGTATAACGGAAAACTGTTTGACGGCGTTTGTCTCAAAAAAACGGCTCAACTCCACACAACGTTGTTGCCTTGCAACCGACTTTCCCAACACCACAAGTTCGGCATCCGAGGCCAAATAGTTACACAACTGCGCTCCATCGCCTTTTTCCAGGACAGAAACAATAATGCCGGAAGGCTCATCGGCCTGTATACAGACAACTCCGAGCACAAAAAACAGCCCAAGCATATAATAGCGCAATTCATTTTTTTTCATACTTAATTCTTTTTTTGTTGGGAAACAAAATTTA
Source organism: uncultured Bacteroidales bacterium (assembly GCA_949282265.1). Lineage (GTDB taxonomy): Bacteria > Bacteroidota > Bacteroidia > Bacteroidales > Paludibacteraceae > CALUNA01. The sequence continues at coordinate 79,204 of CASDOZ010000005.1, forward strand.
TTATGCCATCTTTGCAAAATAAATAAAATAATACGGCAAATATACATTTTTAATTTTAAGGACACAACACAAGTATCAATTTCCGCAATGAAAATTACTTTGCTCGCAATAGGGAAAACCGACAACAAGCTGTTTCAAGAAATAATTGCCGACTATCAAAAGCGACTGAATTTTTACATTCCGTTTGAGTTGGCTTGTCTTCCAGATATAAAAAAAGTAAAGAACTTGTCGGTCAGCGAACAAAAAGAAAAGGAGGGTGAGTTGATTTTGAAACAAATTTCAGGCTCTGACACACTCTTGTTGCTTGACGAACGTGGTAAAGAATACCGGTCTGTGGAATTTGCCGAATTCGTACAGAAGAAAATGTCCAGTTCCAGCAAAAACATATTGTTCGTGATAGGCGGCCCATACGGATTTTCCGACAGCGTATATGCACGTGCCAACGGACTCGTGTCATTGTCAAAAATGACATTTTCCCATCAAATGGTACGCCTGATTTTCATTGAACAACTATATCGTGCCATGACCATTTTAAAAGGAGAACCCTATCACCACGAATAAAAAATATGAACCAACAGCAACATATAATTTCTTAATATGAACACGCCCAATATAAAAAAGCTGTATTTCAAAGACACGTCATTTGCCAGTTTGATGCAACGGCGTGTGTACAACGTTTTGCTTTTGGCCAGTAAATACGACGCCTTTGTTTTGGAAGAAGATGGACGTATCGATGAACAAATGTTCAACGAATACACCTCACTCAATTTGCGTTACCCTCCTCGGTTCACTTTGGTCTCAACCGAAGCGCACGCCAACCGGCTGTTGCAGGACCGTACTTTTGAGTTGATCATTTCCATGCCGAGCGGCGACAGCATTAACCCGTTCGAGTGGGCAAAGCAAGTCAAACAACAATATCCGGACATCCCGATTGTCGTATTGACACCATTCAGCCGTTCTGTTTCCGAGCGAATCGCAAAAGAAGACTTGTCTGCTATTGACTACGTATTCAGCTGGCTGGGCAACTCAGAACTGCTGTTGGCCATAATCAAGTTGATCGAAGATAAAATGAATGTGGAAGAAGATGTACAATCTGTTGGTGTACAAACTATTATGTTTGTAGAAGATTCCATCCGATTCTATTCTTCCATTCTGCCTTTGCTGTACACGCACGTGTTCAAACAATCGCGCTCGTTCATGACGGAAGCATTGAACGAACACGAGCAAATGCTCCGGATGCGCGGTCGGCCCAAAATCCTGCTGGCACGTTCGTATGAAGAAGCAATCGCCATATATCAGAAATACAAGAAAAACATGCTGGGCGTCATTACCGATGTCAGTTACAAGCACAACGGAGTCAAAGACCAGACAGCCGGAATATCGCTATGCAAAGCCATCCGCGCGAGCGACAAATACATTCCTCTCATCATCGAATCGACAGAAGAAAGCAACAGACAGGCTGCTGAGGAGTTGAAAGCCGTATTTCTGAATAAGACATCCAAAACCTTGCTGATAGAATTGCGCGAACAAATCACCAACAATTTTGGTTTCGGCGACTTCATTTTCAACAATCCCACGACAGGCAAAGAAGAAGCCCGCATCACCAACCTGCGCGATTTGCAAAACAACATTTTCACCGTCAGCGACGAATCGCTGTATTTCCACGTTTCGCGCAACAATATTTCCCGCTGGCTTTATTCACGCGCCATGTTTCCGTTGGCAGAGTTTTTGCGCCAGATACAGGCTATGCCGACACTGGAAGAAACCGACATGGAACGTGTGCGCCAAATCATTTTCGATGCTATTGTCAATTACCGCAAAATCAAGAACAAAGGTGTCGTAGCCGTATTTTTACGCGACCGTTTCGACAAGTATTCCAACTTTGCACGAATCGGCGACGGCTCATTGGGCGGCAAAGGACGAGGCTTGGCGTTTATCGATGCTATGATCAAGCGTAACACAATACTTGATGAATACCCGAACGCGACGATTACGATTCCGAAAACCGTCGTTATCTGTACGGATGTGTTCACCGAGTTCATGGAAATGAACGACCTGATTCCCATCGGATTGTCTGACATTCCGGATGAAGAAATATTGAAACATTTCCTGAAAGCACGCCTGCCCAGGAAACTATTGGCCGACTTGCTGACATTTATCGATGCGGTTCATGGACCTATAGCCATACGTTCATCAAGCTTGTTGGAAGACTCACATTACCAGCCGTTTGCCGGAATATATTCCACCTACATGGTACCGTTCAACCCGACCAGCAAATCGCACATGCTGATGATGGTAAAAGAGGCAATCAAAGCCGTTTATGCATCCGTCTTTTACCAAAACAGCAAAGCCTACATGACCGCTACCAAAAATGTAATTGACGAAGAAAAAATGGCTGTCGTCCTGCAAGAAACCTGCGGAAACGCGCACGGCGACCGTTTTTACCCTTCATTTTCCGGCGTGGCCCGCTCGTTGAACTACTACCCGATAGGCTCTGAAACGCCCGAAGACGGCATAGCCAACATAGCCATGGGATTGGGCAAATACATTGTGGACGGAGGAACGACGCTGCGCTTTTCGCCGAAATGGCCGCACAATATTTTGCAAACCAGCACATTGGACTATGCGCTCCGCGAAACCCAGACTTATTTCAATGCCCTGGATTTGAAGAAACTTAATTTCAGGCCGGAAGTGGACGATGGTTTCAATCTGCTCAAAATCAATGTAAAGGATGCAGAACAAGACGGCACGCTACAATACATTGCCTCCACTTTCGACGTACACGACCAAGTGCTCTACGACAGTTTGTACGAAGGCGGCCGCAAGGTGATAACATTCGCAAACATATTGCAGCACAACGTGTTCCCGTTAGCCGACATCTTGCAAAAAGTCCTGGAAATATCGCAGCGCGAAATGGGGCGCGCCATTGAAATCGAGTTCGCCGTGAACCTCGATTATTCACCGGCCAAACAGCATACATTCTACTTGCTCCAAATCCGTCCCATCGTGGACACAAAAGAAGTTATCACGGAAGATATCGGGGAAATAGCGACAGAGAACGCCATCATTTCATCCGAAAGCGCGCTCGGACATGGCATTTATGATGACTTGTACGATTTTGTCTATGTGAAACCTGAAACGTTCAATGCATCCAACAACCAGCTGATTATGTATGACATTGAAAAAATCAACAGGCAACTGGTCGAAGAAAACCGGCATTATGTGCTGGTAGGGCCCGGACGTTGGGGCAGCAGCGATGTCTGGTTGGGCATTCCCGTAAAATGGCCTAACATCAGCAATGCGCGCATTATTGTGGAATCCGGATTGAGCACCTACCGCATCGACCCAAGCCAAGGCACCCACTTCTTCCAGAACCTGACATCATTCGGCGTGGCATACTTGACCATAAATCCTTATCAGAACGACGGTTTTTACGATTTGGACTACCTAAACAGCCTACCGGCAGTAACCGAAACAAAGTTTGTCAGACATGTGCGTTTCAACAAACCTGCCATAGCCAAAATAGATGGACGGAAAAACAAAGGAGTCATTCTGAAACCGGAAGATTGAACAAAGAAAAAGACCTTTTATTTCAAAAGGTCTTTTTCTGCTTTATGTACTTTATCGAATGTGAATTTATGCAGGATTTCATCACGGTAGGCAAGAATGCGGTCATTGCATAAATTACCGATACTGCCCTCGTGCGTATGATGGATATTCCTGTCGGGCACAAACCAACCCTGTTCTATGGCCAAGCCGACCTGCCGGTACGCATCACGGAACGGGACACCCTGCGTAACCAGGCGGTTTACTTCCTCCACACTGTACATGTAGTCATATTTCGGGTCTTCGGACACATGTTCATTCACCTGCACGGCACCTAACATGTAGGCGGCCATTTCCAAACAGTCATCCAGTTCGGCAAAGGCAGGGATGAAAACTTCCTTGATAATCTGCAAATCGCGGAAATAGCCGGACGGCAGATTGTTGGTTATGGCCATGATTTGCTGCGGCAAGGTTTGCAGTTTATTGCATTTGCTCCGCGTCAGTTCAAACACATCCGGGTTTTTCTTGTGCGGCATAATGCTCGAACCTGTCGTAAATTCATCGACCAGTTTCAGGAAACCGAAATTCTGGCTGGTGAACATGCAGGCATCAAACGCCATTTTGGAAACCGTGGCGGCAATTCCGGCAAGCGCGTATGCCACCGTACGCTCCATTTTCCCGCGTCCCATTTGCGCATACACCACATTGTAGTCCATACAGTCAAACCCGAGCAGGTCGGTTGTCATTTGGCGGTTCAGCGGGAATGACGAACCGTAACCGGCGGCCGAACCGAGCGGGTTGCGGTTAGTAATGTTCCAGGCTGCCAACATAAGCTGCAAGTCATCGGCAAGGCTCTCCGCATACGCACCGAACCACAACCCGAACGATGAAGGCATGGCAACCTGCAAATGCGTATAACCCGGGATAATGACATCCTTGTATTTTTCGCTCTGCGAAACGAGCAAGTCTATGAAATCGCTGACTAAGTGTACGGTTTTTTCCAGTTCGGCGCGCGTAAACAGTTTCATGTCAAGCAGGACCTGGTCGTTGCGCGAACGTCCGCTGTGTATCTTCTTGCCCATATCGCCCAAGGCGCGCGTAAGTAATTCCTCCACCTGCGAGTGAACATCTTCCACGCCCGGCTCAATGACAAACTTGCCTTGCTCTATCAACGTATAAATATGTTTCAACTCGGCAAGCAATTTTTCCAGCTCCGTTTTTTCCAGCAGCCCGATACTTTGCAACATGGTTATATGCGCCATGCTGCCCAACACATCGTATTTTGCCAGATACATGTCCATTTCCGGGTCGCGCCCGACGGTAAACCGTTCTATCCGGGCGTTAAGTTGTGCCGTTTTTTGCCAAAGTTTAGCCATACTTTTTCAACATACAAATTTTACAAATCTCCGTAAGGAACTGCCGCTAACACAGTCGCAATCTGTTCTATGCCATCCTTGAGTTTCTTGTCCACCATGATTTTTACCATAGAGGGCAAATCGGCTTTCAGTGTCAGTTTCATGCGCGTGTCATTTTCCGCAAGTTGCTTCAACTGAATCCAAAGATTTACGGCTATCGGGGAATTCTCCGTTTCGAACTTAATGGTTTTGTTCGGTTCGCGGTCGATAATCCGGAAACCAATGCGCCCGATGCCCGTTACATTGAACGAAACCGAATCCGCATCGAACTGCAAATCTTCCAGTTTGTCCTGCGGGATACGGCTTTTCAGCAGCTCCAGATTATTCAAATTGCTTAATGTGCGAAAAACCACTTCCTCGTTCGAAGAAATGGTTTTTATGCTGCTTTCATAGGTCGTCAAACTCATATTCTGTTATTTACTCCAATTGACAGGATCTTTCCGCCACTCCTGCAAGGTTTTCAATTCTGATTCTGCTATGTAATTGGTTTCCAAAGCATGGCGCAAAATCGCATCATAGTTGCACAATGTGGTCAGTTCCACATTAGCTTCCCGGAATTTCTGTGCTGCGACAGGAAAACCGTATGAAAAAATGGCCAACATGCCCAATACGGAAGAGCCGTCTTTGCGGATAGCCTCTACGGCTTTCAGGCTGCTGCCACCGGTAGAAATCAAATCTTCAATAACCACCACCTTCTGTTTCGGTTTCAAATCACCTTCAATCATGTTTTCAAGGCCGTGGTCTTTCGGAGTAGGACGTACATATACGAACGGCAAACCGAGCAAGTCGGCCACCAACGCGCCTTGCGCGATAGCACCCGTTGCCACACCGGCAATAACATCTACATCGGGGTATTTTTCCAGCACCAAACGTGCCAGTTCTGTCTTTATGAATGTACGGATACGCGGATAAGAAAGCGTTTTCCGGTTGTCGCAATAAATAGGTGAGTTCCAACCCGAAGCCCATACAAACGGGTTATTAGGCTGCAATTTAACGGCTTTTACTTGAAGTAGTTTTTCGGCTACCAAATCTTCCAGTTGTTTCATAGTGTCAAAGATGGTTGTGTTTGTTGTTGTATTTTCAATTGCGGTGCAAAAGTACAACTTATCCGACACTTGGCGAAGAAAAAAATGATGTTTTTCAACATAACACACAAAATCAGCACAAGGGTGCGAGAAAGGCATCTGCTATGTGTTCCAACTTAAAATCTGGCGCTTTCCCAAGTATGGTAATCACATCGAAACGGACCTCCTTGTCCAAGTCATGCTGCAACACATACTCGTGCGCCGCTTCGGCCATGCGCTTCATACGCGCTGGCGTAACGGCATCCGCAGGATTCATCCAATAATCATCCGTCCGCGTCTTGACCTCCACTATGACCAGAAACTCATCCGTCTCTGCCACAATGTCTATTTCCATACGGCCGACGCGCCAGTTCACGTCCCTGATTATATAACCCTGACTGCGCAAATGGTTTTGCGCGAACAGTTCGCCCTCTTTGCCCAAACGATTGTGTTGTGCCATAGTTATTCTTGAAAAAATTTGACCACAAGGCAAAGATAGATAAAACAGCGGGAAAAACAAGCATTACCATTCCTGCAGTCAAAACTATCCTTCCCGCCTTACGAAACCAACAAAAACAGAGCGTATCTTTCACTTATGGAAATTGGGGAATAATGGACACAGCCTATTCGCAAATGGGGATTGATTATGAATCTGTTTGAAAACAGAATCCAGATATAAGAAGAACTTACAACTGAATTTTGTTCCCATTCACACAAAATTTCTGGACGGCATCTTTTTTTCACACCTCTTTTTGAGTACAATAGCCGCCGCATACTGCCACTTCCCTTGGAAGCCGTGCATCAACGTTACAAGAACGATTGGCACACAACCTGCCTTGTCCTGAATTCGTCGCTGGTACAAAAAACGCAAAAATCAACAGCCAAACAGCGACATATATTTTAGCCAAAAAAGGTAATTTTATTTAGCCATATATGGTAATTTTGAAATTTAATGTTATCTTTGCCTCGTAATCAAATATGGGTATGAAGACATATAAACCAAGAATTGCCGATAAGGAGTTAGAACGAAAGCTATCGGGTATCGGAGCTGTTTTGATTGAAGGACCTAAATGGTGCGGTAAAACAACAACTGCGGAGCAACAAGCGTCCACAATCATCTACATGGACGACCCTTTGTACAAGGAACAGAATCTACGTATGGCCGATATAAATCCCAAAGCCTTGTTGGTCGGGAAATACCCCATATTGGTGGATGAATGGCAACTTGCTCCCAAATTATGGGATACAATTCGTTTTGAGGTCGATCATGGAGGAAGCGAAGGTCTTTTTATTTTAACCGGCTCTGCTGTTCCTGCAAAAACGGAAGAAATTCATCATTCGGGAGCCGGCCGATTTGCATGGCTGACAATGCGCCCCATGAGTTTATACGAGTCTGGAGAATCTTCCGGAGAGGTTAGTTTGGAGGATATGTTTGAAACTCCGGACAATATAATGGGAATCAACAAACTGTCGCTTGATGATATTGCCTTTTTGATTTGTCGGGGCGGGTGGCCTCGTGCCTCCTTGCAAACAGGAGATATTGCGCTGGATCAAGTGAAGTACTATTATGACGCTGTGACCCGTGCGGACATTTCTCGTGCAGATGGTGTTCGTCGCAATCAGGAACGAGTGAAACGATTGATGCGCTCTTATGCTCGGCATCAAGGCTCACAAGTTCCTATCAGTACAATTGTGGAAGATATGCGAGTGAATGATGAAGAATCGACGGATGTAAAAACGGTTGCTTCTTATATCGACGCTCTGAAAAAGATTTTTGTCATAGAGGATTCTGTTGCGTGGAATCCCAACCTGCGCTCAAAAACAGCTATTCGAACATCTGATACCAGATATTTTGTCGATCCGTCAATAGCTGTTGCAGCTTTGGGACTCGGTCCTAAAGACCTAATTAATGACCTCAATACAATGGGATTATTGTTTGAGACGCTTTGCGTGCGGGATTTACGCGTATTTGCAAGTGCTTTAGATGGACAAGTTTATCATTTCCGAGACAAATACGGACTTGAATGCGATGCGGTCGTTCACCTGCGTAATGGCAAATTCGGCCTTGTCGAAATAAAACTTGGCGGAGACCAACTTATAGAGCAAGGCGCAACTACCCTAAAAACATTGGCTGCAAAGATTGATACGGACAAAATGAAAGCCCCGTCCTTCTTAATGGTGTTGACGGCAACAGGAAAATTCGCCTATCGACGTGCAGACGGAGTTTATGTAGTTCCCATTGGATGCTTGAAAGACTGATAAATAACATCAACCAACTGATCTCATCTATCATGGAATATTGCTGACGATATTCTTGTAAATATATAAGGAGGGTAAAGCGATTCTCCCGATAATTGTATTGAAACAGATACACTGACCGAAGGCGACGTATTGGGTTTGCTTACCGCAAAGTTTGCCGACAATAGAATCAATATAAGCAATCGTCCTGTCTTGTTTGATGATAGTACATTTTTTCGCCCGAATTATTCGATTTGCATAATTCAAACAGAATAATTATTTTTGAAAAACCTTATCACGGAAATCAACAAGGTCTTCTCTGTAACCGACAGGCTGTTTGCCATGTGGATAAATAAATTGTAGGGAGTAGGGGGAAATGCTGGTGATTCCATACATCTTTTTCTACTAAGGAAGATGTGAAGATTGTAAAAGAAAATGTAATTGTCTTTGATAATTCTTGAGCAACCGACTAACTACTAATATGGTTTTCTGTCTAATTTATAGTGTTATTGTTGTTTTTTGATAAAGCATAGACTATCTTATTCGTAAAACCTTTTTATCATCTCCAATTTTAAATTCAAATGATTTTACGGGTGTCAATGGAGTTTTTGTATTACCAAAAATTTTCAATATGGGCTCTTGGTGGTCAGAGCTTATAGTTGCAAAAGAAAATTCTTTGATATTTGGATCATCTTTTATCATTTCAAAAGCCTCAATAAAATAGTTTTTATAGGTTTTAATTTCATCATTACTTAAAGCTCCACATAATAAGAGATTGTCTATGTCATAAGAAACACAATTTGGAACATATGCAGGAGCATCAAAGTATTTGTCTTCAATTTCTTTCGTCTCAAACCTATATGAATTATTGATATTAACCATCTTATAATACTTTAATTTTCTACCTTTAAGCTTTTCCATAATATAGTCAATATCACTAACGGGCATTCTACATCCAAAATATATAGCAGTTACAGCTTTATAATCAATGTCAAGTAAGCCGGTTTTATCAAATATTAGTCTTACTTCCTTTTCGTGTGACCAAGACGATGATTTTGTGCCAATGAACCTCTTTAATATTTCAACATCTTTATTACTCCTAAAAGTTGAAATGTCTATTTGAGGTACATCATTCAAGTATTCAACATCAAATATATATAACTGTTTTACATAGCTGTTATAATTCAAAGATTGCTCTAGGACATCTATGTCATACTCTATAGCAAAGCCCGTATGACCACTTGCATAATAAGTCCATAACAATTCATTCTCAAGGGTTTTGCTTAGTGAATAAACTCCCACCTTGCTAAATTTATCAGTGAACTTATTGTATTGTTCTTCCACATTATGAGAGTATTTAGATAAAATATTGAAACTCATTCGTAATGCATCATCTCCATACACTCCCTCTGTTGGGTCATTAAGACTATCTTTAGTCGGTAGATATAATTGGTTGTTTGCAAGAGTCGTAACGTCTCTTTCAAAAATTGAATATTTGTTTTTGTCTAAAATCCCTCGACCTCCTCTATATTTATATGCTTTACTCATAATTCTAATGATTTAATACAAAGGTAATTATAATTTGTTATATTCCGATCATTATATGCTTTCTTCTATGATTTTTATATCATCATTCGCTAATTCATAGACTTGATAAACAAGCTCATCAATCTGCTTTTCTATTGCAGAAGTATCAGTTGAGCTATTGGTTCGCTTAGCATCAATAACCTTTTTAACCAATTCTGAAATCGTCGCTTGAACATTTTGGGACAACTGTGGAATAGGGAAATTATCAACCTCATAGCCATTAACATTACTATTAGTGCTGAAACATCTAAAAAACCAATTCATGGTTTTAGAATTAAGAAATCCCAATAAACAATATAGATCTATTGATTGTGATGGCAGTATGTAATTGCACGAATTTGCCAAATAATATCCTTGAGGTACAATAGACATTATAAGTCTAATCTTGTCATTTGCACCTGTCATTCCTTGCATTGCAATTCTTTCATATTTGTGATGGGTTGATTTTTCAGTAGTCCCATATTCTGATAAATACTTATCTTCTTCAAGATAATCTATTTGTCCCTGACTCATTTGATGAGTATAGTAATATCTTTGAATTGAAGCACCTTTTAATATGACAGGATCACAGATATTTGAGCCAAAGTATTTCTTATGAAATGTTACATTTAGCTCTCCCTCAATACATTTTAGCGAGATTTCTTTTTTCTTCAATAATTTAATGACAGTAGTTTTATATTCTGGACGTAAACGAGGAATAGTATAGTCAACATTATCAATAGCCATAATATCATTAAGAGAAAAAGATGTACTCAATCCGGAAGATTTATATTTATCATCCCATACATATACAGGGAAGACATAATCACCATTAACCTTTGAATTTTGTATTAGCGATATACATACACTCATTTTTACACTCTCAAAAACACGCTTCTTTTTGCTGTCTCGTTCAGGGAATGAATCAATCTTAATAATCTTATCATTTGTAAGAATATATTTTCTCAAATTAGTAGCTTGTCTGTCTCCCAAAAATGAATTCTGAAAAATAAAACAATTTATGCCATGCAAGGATAGCATTTTTTTAATAGCATTTGCAATAAAAAGCTTATAAGCATTTAATTTTCCACCGAATGCAATAGTATAGTCCTTATCATTACGCAAGTCACCAATTTCTCCAACATGAGATTCTTGGTATAAAAAATACGGCGGATTCCCGATAACAATATCAAAACCGTTTTTGCCTTCCTCACGACTGAACACATCACTGAACCAGGTATGCCACAGGAAGAATTGATTGTTTTCGGCAAGGTTGATAGTTCTGAGTTTGGCCAATATCATCGGGTTGTATGCTTGAGCCTCCAGTTGTTTGTTGATGGTATCGGAAATCTCCTGTTGCAATTTCATCTTTCTGTCATGGTCTGAGCACGAATAGTATGCGGACAGCAGATGTGATACGGTTTTTTGCAGGCGGTTCTTTTCATCATCAAAAAGCAATACTTCTCCCTTGTCATTCTTGCTGCCTTTCTTATAGGTAAGCTTGCTTAAATCCACCCCCATAAAACTCTCTATAAGCGAGTTACCCTGCATAATCTTATAGTCAAGGTTGGGTAGTGGAGATGGGGTATCCTCATCCACCACAATGGAAAGCCAAAAACGCAGGCGGGCTATGTCAACAGCCCCTTTTTCTATGTCAACTCCGTAGATATTGTTCTGAATAATGCTTTTCTTGATTTCTGCACGGTTGTAGTGTTCGCCGCTCAGTACCTCGCGGCAATGCAGCAGTTCGTTCAGCAGGCCCATGGGAAATGCGCCCGAACCAATGGCAGGGTCGCAAATTTTGACTTCTTCCAGCGCGCGAAGCAGAGGGGCTTTCTGGCTGTCGGGGATGTCGGCGGCTCCTTCTTCCGGCGAAAGAACGAATTTCCTGACTTTCTCACCTGCAATGGCCGTATTGGTTTCCAGATAGGCTATGAGCGACTCCTGGCACATGTAGCGAACTATCTCTTTCGGGGTGTAGAATGCGCCTTTGTCCTTATTGTCTTCCAGCAGGTTTTCAAAGATTTTACCCAACATTTCGGGGTCAACGCCTATTTCTGCATCGTTGGGGTCGTTTTCGTCAATGGTGAAGTTGTATTCACTGAAAAACTGGAACAAACGCTTGAAATATTCGGCCGGGAAACGGCTTTCGGGTTCGTCCTCCTCGTCACGCTCAAACAACCCACCGTTGAGGTAAGGAACATCTTTCCATTCGTTCAGCAAGGATATGTCCCAACCAGAACAGTCAAACAGGGCTGCACGTTCCACCGGTTTTGTATTTAAAATACCGAAAAACAGCGGTTCGAGCACGGCATCAAGAAAATTGTGCTGGTAGAGGGAGTGTTCAAACAGGTTTTGCATGTAATTGAGGTCGCCACACAGCCAGCCTTTGCGTTGCAGGAAATGCAGGAATGTAATGCGTCCCATCAGTTTCTTCACATAATCGCGGATTTTCTTGTCATCATGGCCAAATACCTGCATCAAAGCGGCGTTGGGCTTTCCAAGCACTTTTTCTTCCCACTTGTTGCCAACCTTGACAAAACGCTTGCCCGTAACATATTGGATAAAATCGGCATACTGTTCACGGTATTTGTCAAAGAACTCATCCGAAAGTGCCTCAACCGAAAAGGCTGTTTTCAGGTTCTCAAACGACACGCCCTTGCTCTGCAGGAAACGGAACCGTTCAACAGGTGTCTTGTAGAGCAATTCATGGCTGCCGAAAACGTACGTATACCGTTTGGGCGATGTGGCTTCACCCTTGATGTCGCAAATAAACGACAGGCGCCAATGGTCGCCGCTGTCGAACACTGCCAAAGCGGCATCGAATTCACCCCATGTGGGATTGATAAACGACCTGACAAGATGGCGGAGTCCTACGCGCTTTTTGGCAACGGAACCTTTTGCAATACGATAATAAAACAAACCTATGCGGTAGCTGTCGGTCGTGTCAATGCTTCCCAGAAAATAACCCTCATCGGCACTGCCGCCGGCTATTCTTTCAGGAACGGCTTTCAATTCAGTGGCATTGAAAAAGTGGTGCAGGAACGGATACCATTCTGTCAGACAGAATGAGCTTTGGAACAGACTTTTCAGTTCATTAGAGCTGTATGCGGTCATCATAGTAGTGTTATTTAAAAGATTCGGAAATAATGATTTGCGGAGTGGAGATATATTGGCTTTCGTGGCGTTGCTCCTTGCTCATGGTCTGATACTCGCCAAGCAGCGCCGAGATTTTGCTTTGCAGTTGGAATTCGTCCTGCTTCATTTTAGTACGATCGTTTTTGTACTCACGCGACAAGGTTCGCAGATAGCGGGGAAGTTGTGCATAAATACCCTCGTTGATATATCCCATCAGCACATCGCACTGCGATTTCAACTCGTTGTCGGTGCTTATTTGCTTGATGGTACGCAGAAACTTGTTGGCCTCCTGTGAAATTTTGTCCAGGTCGGTCCGGTTAATGGAAGAAGTATCGGCCGCCTCCACATATTCAGCGGTGTACAGGGCCAAAGCATCGTTCACATGCTTGTAGTGTTGTTCCTCATGGGAGAATGGTGCCGGACGTTCTTCGGGTCTGGCTTTGAGATATTTTACCGCTTCAAGAAAATCGATGACCTTTACACCCGCAGGAGTTGCCAGATAAAATTCGGTCTTTACATTGGAGGAAACAAATATTACCGACATGCCGCCATGCCTGCCCGTATCACGCATCACACGGCTCTTCATGGGCAATGTCTTGATTTTATGATAGAGTTTGCGGTCGCTGTTGTAGAGTTCACGCACTTCACGCAACAAGGCAATCTTCTTGTCAATGCAGTCTTTTACATTGCTGTCGAACATCCGGAACTCTTTTACAATCTCCTCTTTGGAGTAGATTTGTGCATCTTCGCCGAATGCGGAATGGAATCCCTGCAACTTCACAAGGGCATTCTTGTACAATTGGATTTCCTGGTCGCCTTGCTTTGACGGGTAGAACATATAGTTATAAATGTTAGGAGCGAGGGAGCCGATACGGTTTACACGCCCTATGCGCTGCATCAGCCGCGTAGCGTTCCAGGGCGAGTCATAATTGACAATCACATTGGCGCGATGCAGGTTTACACCTTCCGCCAGCACATCGGAAGTAATGATAATGTTGTACCGCATGGAAGTGCTTCCGAAGTTGGCATCGAAATTTTCCTTGATGGTTTGCGTCAAACGGTTTCTGTTGGCTGCCGTAACCATCAGCACATCACGACACCCTATTTCATGGGTTAGCCGTTCGTACAAGTAGTTCAACGTATCGACACTCTCGGAAAAAACTACCAGTTTGCCCGACGGATTGATTTCCTTGTTGAAAAAGTTTTGGGTCAGGTTCTCCCGGAACTTGTCGAATTTAGGGTCTTTATGTTCATTCTCCCATGCTGCATTAAGCTTTTCCAATATCACACGGTCGTGGTGGAGCATCTGGATAAAATCGGGCATGAAGGCATCTGCGGTAAAAAGTATGTCCTCGGCAACATATCCTTTTGCAACGGCATATTCGATAATTTCGTCAAGCTCCATGTTTTTGGCCTGCAGATCTTTCACTTTCAGGTCGGGCGCAATGATGACCTTGTTCTCATCGAACATCTTGATCATATCTGTCGTGATACGGAGCAGGGTACGAAGCGACCTCTTGAAGGCATGGAAACTGCTCTCCAGACGCTTGACCATGTGCACACGGTAAATGCCTGCCAGTGTCTGGCCGATATGCTCAGCGTTTCTGTACTTGTTGCGATATTCCGGCTTCAGGAATTCAACGGCACGGTAACGGGCATAATGAAGCCCCTTGCCTTTGGGATTGTCATCCGATTTTCCGTCGGTCAATTGGTCCAGTGTTTCATAGAAACGGTTGCTGGTATCGGCATCCATCACATACTCCAGTTCATTGGGAGGCAGAATATTGGGAAAAACGATACCTTGCGACTGAAGGTCGGCCCTGTAGTCCGGATCATTAAGGATGTTGTTTCGGGTGCGGCGAACCGTTACCTTGTCTATCACTTTATTGCGTATCTGTTCATAGATTTTGTCCACCTCGGCAGTCACATCGCGCTGGCTGCGTTCACGCATCAGTTTTTTGTAGTCAAGGATAAGCGGGGCAAAGAAAGCCTTGAGCTTGGGCACACCGTCAATGGTACAGCTCTGACTGTTCTGAAACAACAACAGTTGGTTCAGCAAATCGTCAGGACGGTTGTTCAACGGCGTTGCGGAAAGAAGCATAACTTTCTTTTGCTGGCTTTTGAGCAAACCCATATTGGCACACGGTGACTTGCATATTTTCTGTAATTCATCATACTTACCGGAGCTGTCGCTGCGGAAACCGTGTGCTTCATCTACTATGATTAAATCAAACTCCTCTTTGTCCTTGTATTGATCACGACCTTCCAGTATCTTTGACAGGCTTCCATTGGTAATAAATTGTGCCTTTTTGTAGATGCCGAACAGTTTGAAGGTATTTCTCCAGTTGTCTTCCAGTGCGGGAGGATATACAACAAGAATGTTGGTATTTTTGCCGTTGGCCTCCACAAACCGCTTGGCTATCATGGTGGCAATCATGGTCTTACCCAAACCGACGACATCGGCAAGAAACAGCCCGTTGTGCTGCAACAACATCTGGTAGCCTTGAATAACCGCATCTTTCTGATATTTCAAGTCCTTGACACCCTCGGGCAACTGAATGGAAAAATCATCCTCCACCTGGTCGCCGAAAGTATCGATAAGCACTTTGATGTAAAGTTCGTAAGGAGTTGGCTGATAGCCAAGATAGGTCTTTTTCCTATAGTCCTCGATGTCGGTTGCCGAAAGGGATACAGCCTCGTTCCACAAAGTCCAGAACTCATCGCAACAATACTTGACATCGTCATAATCTTTCATTGCCACATTAAGTTCATATTGCGGCGGTTGCTTGATGCCCAAACCCGAATCGGAAATGTTGGAAGAACCCATGATGACCCAACCGTCGCTGTGCTCGCTGTGGTTTTGCGGCAAACAGAGATAAAATTTCGCATGCAGTTTTTTGACTGCATGGATGCGCATCTGCAGGCGTCCGGAAGCAAGGTCTTCGCACATTTGCAAAATGCCTTCCTCCACTTCGGGAGTATATCGGGCATTTACAATGTCTTCTTTGAAGTTCTTGCCATAGGCTTCCTTGGCCTTGTCCTCATTGGCAAGCAGCAGTAGTGCCTTGTTGTGTTTGCGGAATATATCATCAATATTGATACCTACCAATATCTTGATTTCGGAAATATCACCCAGTTCCTTACGCAACTTGAAATAACCGGATGAGCGGAAAAAACCTACGACAGCCAGAAAGCGGTCAAAGGTTGCCATTTCCGATGCAATGCCTTTCAGCTTGTCGAAAAGCGTATTGCCTGGCCCGTTGTTGAAAAATTTTGTACTCACGTGGTAACAGCGTGTTTTGCAGGCCCAGGACTTCGGCAACCTTGTTTTATATGGCAAAGATTAAAGATTAAGACATAAAAAAAGCGTGAAGCCCTGCACTGTCGCTCGCTCCACGTTCTGAGGCTCGTAGGAATTGCCCATCCTGTCGAAACGAGCAACGCCGAAGCCCCACGCCGATATGTATAACAACCCCACACCGGCAATCCATCAGGCATACAAGTACACCCATGGACGCACGGCACACGTGGGGCATGCATATAACATACCCACGGGACATTCACGTTGCCTTGTTCTTGACAGGATTTTGAAATTTTCCTACGATTTCAGAACGTCAAAACCAAAGCGTAGTAAACGCCTTTTCAATATGTCTTGCCCCACCCTACCGCTTTTCCCTTGCAGGAAAAACCATCGGCGCAGGACCATGCAACAGCCACCCGGCAGGCGGGAAACAGAAAATTCCACACACCGGCACGCCGCCGGCCATTGCACTTATCGGCCGCAAATTTAAAAAAAATATTGCCAACCGACCAATACGCACCCGGCAAAACGCAGAAGCAAACACAAGGCAGCCGCCCAAAACGCACAGGCATGCCCGCCCGGCATTGCCAGACACGCACACCACAAATAAAACACATTTTAACAAACCAACCACTAAAAAATCATAAAAACACGCCAAATATTCGAACAACCACTTGGTCCATGTTTGCGCCCTATTTGCGCCCTATTTGCTCCGTACTAAATCCGTACACCCCAAAAGTTATTGTTTGTTAAACCAGGCAGCCCCGCCACATCACCATCCGCCCACATACCCAAACAAAACACGCACAGCATTTCCCGCCCCTGCAAACACGCAACACCACACAGCAGAAAACAACCACACATGCCCCGCAAACCGCCTCCGTATTCCCCCACCGTGACAAACTCAGGCCACAAAAACGGAAAAACTTGCGTATCCGGCCCGAAAATACTAACTTGCGGGGCGAATTGACAACAGGCAAGCAATCCTGCCGTTGCAGAAACATGGATTATTATATCCGTAAAAAACAAGCAGATATGACGCATTTATCCCAAACCCATAACGACCGCAAGTGGGAAATCATCAACAGCGAATACCTGATACGCCGCCCCTGGCTTACGGCACGCCGCGACCACGTGCGCTTGCCCAACGGTGCGGAAAACAAGGAATATTACGTGCTGGAATATCCCGACTGGGTCAATGTCATTGCCATCACCGACGAGGGCAAGTTCCTGATGGAACGTCAATACAGGCACGGCCTCCAATGGACAGGCTACGAGATATGCGCCGGCGTATGCGAACCGGGAGAAATACCGTTGGAAGCCGCCCGGCGCGAACTGCTCGAAGAAACGGGATACAGCGGCGGCCAATGGGAACACTACATGACCATTTCGGGCAATACAAGCACCATGACCAACGTGTGCCACTGCTTTGTAGCAACAGGCGTGAAACAGTCAGCCGGGCAGCATCTGGAACCGACTGAGGACATAAGTATCCACCTGCTTGATACGGCGGAAGTGCGCGAACTGCTTGTGAATGACGAAATAAGACAAGCCCTGATGGCCGCGCCGCTCTGGAAATATTTTGCCGAACACAAACTGCTGTAAAATCATTTATTAACCAATTAAACCAAAAACGATTATGAACGGAAAACTGTTTTTAACCGGATTGGCAAGCCTGATGCTGGCTGTGTCATGTACAAAAACCACCCAAACCGAAACCGCCAAATGGCAGACCCTGTCGGATGGTATAACCACGCTAACCATCGACTCCATGACAGTGATTACCCTGCGGGACAATGCCGACCCGCACGCCATGCCCAACCAGCTGTTTTACGGGAAAAAAGATTCCGCCCTTGTGGAACAACTGTCGCCGGAAGGCGGAGTACCAGCCTCCATACATACATTCTTAGTGCAACTGGACGACCAGAACATCCTGTTCGACACCGGCAACGGTACTGCTGCAGGCGGGCAGCTGCTGACCCGCCTCGACTCCATCGGCATTGCTCCGGCCGACATTGACTACCTGATGATTACGCACTTCCACGGCGACCACATCGGCGGCATGCTGCTCAACGGCACCGCCACATTCGCCAATGCGCAAGTATATGTTCCTGCCGCGGAATATGATTTCTGGGTAACAAACGGCGACCCGGCCGGACAGCAAGCCGTTACCATGGCTGCCTACGCCGGACGGCTGCACCGTTTCGCACCCAATGACGTATTGCCATACGGCATTGTTCCGCTGGAGGCAGTCGGGCACACGCCCGGACATACGGCATTCCGCATGGGACGTTTCCTGGTCATCGGCGACCTGATGCACGGGGCTGCCATCCAGCTGCCTCATCCGGAGCTTTGCGCCGCCTACGACATGGACAGGGAAACAGCCATCGCCACGCGGAAAAAATTCCTGGAATATATCCAACAGGAAAACCTGATTGCCGCCGGTATGCACCTGCCTGATAACGGCATTTTAAAATAACACACGAAGCAGGGAATGGATTCCAACCGGATGCATTCCCTGCTCCATTCCGCAAACGAAGATTGAAAGCCCATGAGCAAGCCACGGAAACAAGCTCCGAAATCCACAACATCCAACCGGACGCACGCGCACACGTTCATGCTGAACGACGAGGAAGAAAAAGCCCTGCAACGCTACATTGCCCGCTACCGCGTGCGTAACAAATCGCGATTCATACGCGAAACGCTAATAGCAAACATCATGCACCGCTTTGAAGAGGACCATCCGACACTGTTCTGAAATAAGGCTGGTTTCCCTGCACATCAAAACATCGCTCCCACGGACAGCATGGCCGCATGGACAATTCCGCCATCTGTTCCGAAAGCATACCGGCATTTCAAAAAACACGCGAACGCCGGATTCCAACTGTACGTTACCGTTTCCTGAACCGACAACAGCCCGTAGCTACGGGCATGCATGTCGTAATACCGATACACCGGCGCATCCCAGGTCGTTACGGTTTCCGGCATCTGCAATTCATGGCTTGTAGCCAGATAAAACGTACCCGCCGCCCGCGTATCGAATCCCCAGCGCCGGACAACATGCGTCCACGAGGCATCCAAACCTGCATAGACATGCTGCAAACGCATGGCACGCGCCGGATAGGCGTATGTTTCCGCATCCAGGCGGTATCCCGCATGCGGATGAAGCGTCCACATGCCTCCCGACAGCGAGCACCAGCCCCAGAGCGATGACAGCTCCGCCTGCAAATGCCGGTGACGGTACATGTCCATGGCGGCTATTTGCGGATAAATATTATCCGTTGCATCGCCGAAGATATTTTCACGGCCAATGCGTTCACGCAACATAGCCGACATACCCATCTGCCACATACGGCTGTCCGATTTCCGGCCGTAACCGATTTCCAACGTGCCACGATGTTCGCACACGGCAGCCATCGGCAGTTCGTTCAGCGACGAAATTATCTTCTCGAATGTCCAGAAACCATAATCCGCCGCAGCGAACCAGCCCGCAACGCCCAGCGGCAGCAAGTTAGCCCCGCCACCCAACCGGTAGCCCTGGTAATACGTATCATAATTGCTTCCGCGAAAACGGTAATAATCCGTGCCCAGCCCCGTAAAATGCAATACGTTCGGCACGCCTGTCTCGTTGAAGAATTTCAGCGAGTTAGTCTGTTTATAACGGCTTGCCGTCAGGTATAGCCCCAACTGGTAGCGTCCGCCGAACGAACGCGCCCCACCCGCCGATGCATCTATTTCCGTAACCAAGTTGGACGGGCGCGGGTCGCGCTGCCGATATTGCTGGAAAGCGCGGCATCTGCCTTCGGCACCCACATGCCACGGCCCCAACCTGCGCGAAAAACCGCCGGAGAAACGGTATGCCTGCCCGAACAAGGAACCGCCTACCGAATCGCCCATCACATACGGATAAAGCAATTCATAATCGGACGTTTCGTTGAACAAGACATCGTCCGTTCGCCCGTTGGTGTATGAAGCCGCACCCCACAAAGCCCCTTTGGGGATATGTATGAAAGAATTGACGGCCACTTGCCCGCTTTGGTCGTTCCCGCCCGTTTCCATGCACGCCGGCATTCGTGCATACTCCAACAAGCCGCCAACGGACAGCTCCGTGAACGAACGGCTGTACAATCCGGCACGCGATGCCGGATTGAGGTAAGCCAAATCCGCCACCCGCGCACGCTCCCACAAAGCCTGTTTCCAGCGTGTGTGTACGGCCAATGTGTCGGCAGCTGGCAACCGCACACAAGCCAGACAGCAAACCAACAAGAAAATACGGCGCAAATCCATATTGCAACGGAATTTTATCATGGCATGGGTTGTACGCCATCATACGTCCGGCCGGTTGCGGGCGTGCCGTCGGCACTGATGGCCGTCTGCTGCTCCTCCACTAACGACGGGACACATGAAACATTGAAATCCTTGCTGGAATTGTTCGTATCCTGCAACACGCGGCGGCCATCTTCTGTCAAGTAAAGCATTTTCCGGCGGACGCTTTTGAAATAACGTGTCGGGTCGGAGTTTATCGTGCCGCAACTTGTCCAACCGGCATCAATGGCAGGCGGCAGGACATTCCAGAGGCGTTCAGCTTCCACGCTGCAATTCACCCCATCGACAATCCAGGCGTTGGGCAGCTTGTAAGCCGTCTGCGTCATGGGAAAATCGCCGGCTTCCAAGTGCATCACGTAAGAATACGTGTAAAGATAATCACGCACATAGGTTTCCTTGTCCACCGGCATCCGCGCAATGGCGTATGAGCGGAAACCGCGGTTGTGCAACACCCAGATACTCTTTGTGTAGCAATACCATTTGTCCATGTTCGGCACGGTTTCGCTGTCTATGTCCATCACGCTCGGCACAGTCGATTCATCGTACCACTCGAAATCGGCCGCGCTCAAATCGAACGAGTTCGCGTTAGTGCTGCGGTGGTCGATGCCGATATCGCAAAGCAACAAGCTCCCGCCGGGCTGCACCGGATGTTCCTTGCCCGTGCCCGGAATAACGTATATGGCCTGCACCGTGGCGGTGTCGTTGCGTATGTCAGGTTGGTAATCCCATTTTTGCACGGACAGGAATTTCGTTTCCACGAACGCCAAGCCATCGGCATATAAGACATGGTCCGTGTTATTGTACAATTTGACAAAACAATCGCCATGATATTGTGCCCCGGTCGGATAAAGCGTCCCTGTAAAGAAAATTTCCTCAATGATAAAATCATCCTGGGCAGCAAACAGGTAAGCCGTAATGGTGAAATTTGCCTGTCCGGCGTGTATCTCCACACCTGAGGCCGCGCCATACAAATGCCCGCTGACCGATGTGCCGTTATTGTCATACACCACCTGCGCCTCATAAGCGCAATCATACAAGCCATCGGACAACTCCACCGTTGCGCCCAAAGCCGCCTCCGTTAGCTGGCCAGTCGTCCGGTTCGTGAACGCGAGGCTCTCCGCCGACATCGACACGAATTGCACATCCGCCGGATAATCGATTTTAATGCCACCAGTCGATACCCGATTGGTTACCGGCTGCTTATCCTTGCATGAAACCAAACCACACAATGCCACACAAATTAAATACACATACTTTTTCATATCATTTGTCTTTTAGGGTTATTCCGAAATTAAAGTTTCAACGTCATTTCCATGCCGAAATAAGGGCTGACATTCCGCCGGATCAGTATGCCGTTACGCTCAAAATCAGGCGTGTAATCCAGCAGGCGGTTCACAAAAAACGAAGCCTGCATAAAATCGCGTATGGATTTGGTAACCTTGATGTTCACATAAAGCGCGGTCGGAATGGTGTAAGGCAGATAGGCCGCCTCGCTCACCGGATAGACCAAATGCTGCAACAGCGGATTGGCGGCCACCGCCTCGTCCGTGTATGGATGCAACTGGCCGTCGTCGGCCGACAGATAACTTACCGGCACGCTGTTCTGCCGCAAACGCTGTGTGGAAACGTACCACATTGCCTGAATGGACGTGGAAAATATCAGCCCCCACTCCGGCAGTTGCGTGTCAAGCAGCAAATTCGTGCTCAGCTGCTCGTTCCGGCGGCCGTCGTTCCAGTCGTACAGCCCGACATAACGGTGCGAAACCACGACATTATCAACCACCGCACTGACGGCGTAATACATCGGGCGGCTGTTGGAATAAAGGCTTCGGAACCATGCACCGCTCAACTTGACCGCCGTCCGGAGCGGCCGGATACGCTGCGAGGTAAATTCCAACTCCACGCCGGTTTTGTCCTGCCGGCTGCCGTTTTCCACAAAACTGTAACCATACAGCCGCTGCGGTTCCACATAAGGAATATCGTCCAGTTGCGGTTTGCCCTGCAACGCGCTGCTGTTGATGGCCGACTCGTCGTAGTCCTTGTAGGCATAAACGCCGTATGTGTTCGAATAACGGAATCCGGAACTCATGCGTTCCTCAAAAAAGCAAATCCACAACCTGTTTCCGGCCAGTTCCATGTCGGCACGGACTTCCCATTTGCGGTTGCGCGCCGGTTGCAGCGCATAATTGGTCGGCTCCTGGCGATAGCTCCGTATGTAATAGCGGCTGTAATTTTGCGGGTCGGTCTGGCTGTAATAACCCAACTGGATAATGTCGCAATACGTGGGGTCAGGATAAAGATAATTCAGCGTAGGCATACGCGTTGTCCAGCCAATGCCGCCCGAAAACGACAGGCGGAACTGCCGTTTCCCGAACGCAGGCAAATTCCATTGCATGTTCAGCCGCGGGTCAGCGTACCACTGGCGATACATGTCATAAGCATCGGACAGTCCCGGCAAGGTAGTCGCACGCACACCGGCACGTACTTCCAGGGTGTGGTTCCCGGCGCGCACTGTCGCATTGTCCTGCACATAAACAGCCAACGTCTGCATGGCAGGGATGGAATAGTACGCCCGCGGGCGCGTGTTCCAGCCCGAAGCCAGCAACGGACGCGAAAGGTCGTATTCCTGCCCGCGCCCGAAGTTTTTGGACAAACTCCATTCCGTGCCGGCTTTCACCGTGTTTTTAAGCCAATCCGTACGGAAATCAAGGTCGGTGGACAATTTGGCGTAAGCGTTGAACGGCTTGCCATCCACGCTATATTCAGCCATGTATTCACCGAACAGCAAATAAGCGTCATACTCGCCGGGTTCGGTGCTGGCTGGCGCAATGCCTGCCCGTTGCGGCGACACCAGACGCTCGCGCTCCAGACGGTCGAACTGCTGGCTCACCGACACCGATGCGTCCACACGGGACAGATGCGGAACATTTTTCGGCACAACCTGCACGCCGGTAGCCACGGCCAGACGCTGGTAAGTCGATTTATATTCATCCGTATTGCCGTAATTGATTTCAGGGTCTATCTTGCTGTTGTCGAATGAGCCGGTATAGTCCAGTGAAGGTGTCCAACGCCACGACGACCATTCGTTTTCATGCAGATGTGTCAGACGCGCCGAAAAAGTGGCGCGCCGGTAAGTCTCCAACGGGTTGCGCGAGTCGGCATAGGCATGAAGCAGTCCGGCATCCAGATTCAGCACCGAGCGGCGCGCGGAATCAAGCTGCAAGCCTTTGCCCGCCGAAAAAAGCATACTTTGGCCGTCAGCCTTGAAACGCGCGTTCAATTTGGTCGGCCGCCGGATTTTGCGGATATTGACCACACCGCTGGTCAGGTTGCCATATTCGACAGACGGGATACCGCGGATAATTTCCACCTGTTCAATGTCATCCGTGCCGATGGTGCGCATGTCCACGCCGCGGTTGGTTATGTTGCGGCCGCCCTCGGCCGTACCCACCGACTGGGGCGTATATTGCAAATTGGCTTCCGTCTGCACAGGAGCACCATCGACCAGAAACAACGTGCCGAGCGCATGTGTCTGGTAAGCCGAATTGACCGTAGCCGTGCCGGTAGCACCGAGCGTGCCGGTTTCGCGCAAGGCGATAATGTTGGCAGAAGAAACAGAAGGCGTTTTGGATATGCCGCCGGGCAACAACTCCATCAGGTCGCCGAGGGAGGTCGGCTGCAAATGGTTCATGGCCTCGCGGCCGATAGTGGAAGAAGAACTGATCGTGCGGCTTTCCGAAGCGGTGATGACCACTTCGCGCAACTGACGGGCAGACTGTTGCATACTTACCGGCAACAGCGTATCCGACTGCAAAGCCAGCGAGAACGTGAAAGGATAATATGCCACATGCGAAAATTCCAGCAAATATACACCATCATCCAAGCGCAGGCGCGCGATGCCTTCCGCATCGGATATGGTACCGACCATACGCCCATCGGGCAAACCGGCCGACACCGACACATCGGCCACAGGCCGGCGGGTCGTCTGGTCAGTCACCCGTACAAAAACAAGGTTTGTAGCCGTTATAGGAACAGCTACAAACCAAACAAACAAACTTTCTATCAACTTCTGATAATTCACGTCGCAAAGATAGGGCGCGCAAAACGCACCCGAAATCGCCAATAGTAGTGAAATGAAATGGGCAATATACCCACTTATAGCGATTGACGGTAATAGGGAAACCGGCCTAATTTTGCGGCGCAAACCCAAGAGGAGAAAACGCAAAAAGCAGGACAAACGGGTTCATCCTGCACATGCGGAGCAATTTCAACGAACCCGCCAACTATAATCAAATCTGTTACAAAATGAAGAAAACAGTACTTTCCCTATTCATGCTGGGACTTGGCATTGCGTTTGCAGCTGCCAACCAACCGTTCACTTATCAATGGCACTCGCTGCTCGTAACCGACACGGAAGCCAAGCCGCAATGCACCATTTACGGCATGAAAACCGATGCGAACGGCAATGTTTACACCCTGGCCACTTACGGCAGCACAAGCAATACGACCGCAACTTTCCTCGGCCTCAGCCTGACCGGCGAAGAATACAGCAGCGGTAATTCCTACAATCGGAACATCCTGTTGGCAAAACACGACTTCGCAGGCAATGTCATTTGGGCCGTGCACAGCGAAGCCGGCGACTGCGATATGGCAAATTGCGCCTATACGCCGACAGCGGATGGCGGTGCATTCCTTGCACTGAAAATGCGCATTGGTGACACAGGCAAACTGCTGACCATGGTCGGCTCCGACAATCAAACAAAAACTGTCGAGTTCACGTACCAGGACAACCGCGTCTATCAACCTGTATTTATGAAAATCAGCTCCACAGGTACCATCAGTTTCGTTTCCGAAGCAAGCATCGACTACTCGCCGGCACCCGCCAGTGCAGCAGGTTCATGGGGCGTATCCGACGGCTTTGCCTTCTACGATGCAGCCGAAGATGCTGACGGCAACCTGTTTGTGGCCGCGCGCATAGCCCGCGACTTGACTGTCGGCCAAACCACCATCCAGCACCACAACACCGATGGTTGGGACGGCGACTCGCAAACCACGCGCGGCAACGGCCTGATTCTGAAACTAGACAAGGACGGCAACTACCAGTCGCACCTGTGCAGTGGCGGCAGTGCAACACACGACTCGTTCCGCGACATGCTTTGCAAGGATGGCAAACTCTACCTGTCCGGCCTCGTGTATGGCAAAGAAGCAAGTGGCACATTAAACCTCGGCGACAGATCACAAGCATACGGACAAGGCGGACACATGATAACAGCCTGCGTTTCGACAGCCGATTTGTCAGCAGAATATCTGACTGTCATTCAAGGCATTAAATTAAGTAGCGGACTGCAACAAGAAATGATGGAATTCCGCAACAACGGAAATATCCTCGTCGGCGGCGGCATCAACGCCAAATTGCAAATCAACACTGAAACCACCGTGGGCAGCAGCAGCGGTTACAAATCCTATCTGCTCGAAATCGACCCTGCAAACGGGCAATGCCTGCAAGGCTATGCTTCCACAACAGGCATCAGCAAAGCCTATGGCGTCATGGAGAGGAACGACAGCATTTATCTGCTTGAATACGATTGGGGACGCGGCAACAACGACAAAGTGTTTCTGACTTCCTTGGACAAAAACCTGACCTTTGGCACGGCTTATCCACTCGTGAACACCAAAGCGGCGGCCACAGCCTGGGCCATGGCCAACTATAACGGTCAATTCATCATTGCCGCCCGCAGCATGAAAGGACAGGACGTAAGCCTAAACGGACTTGAAGGGACATTTACTTCCAACACACAATGGTACGGCATAGCCGCAGGCTACAAATTTAACACCAGTACATCGGGTACCGGCCTCACCGCCAATGAAACCAATGCCGGGCGCGTATTCGCCGCAGGCGGACAACTGATTGTAAGCAATGCCGCCGGACAAGACGTAGCCGTTTACAATGTGCTGGGACACTGCATCCGTCAGTTTACTGCCGCAAGCAGCCATGAAAGCCTGTCTTTACAGTCTGGCATCTACATTGTCCGCATAGGCAAACAATCCACTAAAATCATATTATAAAAACAAACAAAATGAAAGTATTGAAAAACTTTTCCATCAGCGTGGCCGCAACGGCCATGCTGATTTTCGCCGCCTCGTGCGGCAAGGCCGGACAAAACGGCAGCAAACAACAAACAGCCGAGACCCAAACCGCCATGCAAGTGGATGACTTGCTGGCCGGTGCGGAACAGTTGGTCGGCGACACCGTGAATGTGGAAGGTATCTGCACACATATATGCAAACATGCCGGACGCAAGATTTTCCTAATGGGTAGCGACGACACACAGACCATCCGCGTGGAAAGCGGCAACTTGGGCAGCTTCAAACCGGAATGTGTCAACAGCATTGTGGCCGTAACAGGCATCCTTCGCGAAGAACGCATAGACGAAGCCTACCTGCAACAATGGGAGGCAAAAATCAAAACACAGACCGCCGAGGAACACGGAAATTCGGCCGCCGGATGCGACACGGAAAAGAAAGCGCGCCAGGAAACAGGCGACACGCCACAGGCACGTATCGACAACTTCCGCAAACGCATAGCCCAAAACGAGGCCGAAACCGGAAAAGCCTATCTGTCATTCTATTATCTGGAAGCTACCGGCTACAAAATCCTACCATAAATGGCCAATTTCAGAATCATTTGCAGACGGTTGCACCGCGACATATCCTATCTTTTTTCGGGTATGTTGCTGGTGTACGCCGTTTCCGGCATAGCGCTCAACCACAAGGACACCTATAACAGCCAGTACGACATCCAAGTCCGGCAATTCAGCGTAGGGCAACCCTTGCCCACCCGCGAAAGCATAAACCGCATATTCATAACAGAAGAGCTGCTCGAACCGCTCGGCGAAGCGGGCAACTACACCAAGCACTATTTCCCGGAGGAACATGTGCTGAAAATATTCCTGAAAGGCGGTTCCAACCTGCTGGTTGATACAGGAAGCGGGCAAGCCACTTACGAATCCGTCAGGCGGCGACCGCTTATGGGCGCGCTGAGCCGGCTCCACTACAATCCGGGGCGCGCGTGGACCATTTTCTCCGACTTGTTCGCTGTTGCCATGATAGTGATTATCCTGAGCGGTATTTTCATGCTGAAAGGAAAACACGGCCTGTGGGGTTGGGGCGGCATTGAACTGCTTGTCGGCATAGCCATACCGCTATTATTCATCCTGTTGTAACGAAAAGGCAAATTATGATTGAATGTAAACACCTGACACATTATTATGGCAAACGCCTGATATACGAAGACCTAAGTTTCACTGTCCCACAAGGACGCATTTTGGGCTTGCTCGGCAAAAACGGCACCGGCAAGACCACTACCATCAACCTGCTGAGCGGCTTTCTGAAACCGCACAGCGGCGAATGCCGCATTTTCGGGCAGGATGTGCAGCAAATGGAACCGGCTTTGCGCCGCAACATAGGCCTGCTCATCGAGGGACATGTGCAATACACATTCATGGACATCCGGCAAATAGAGCGATTTTACGCACGCTTCTATCCCAACTGGAAAAGCAAAATCTATTACGAGTTGATGGACTTGTTGCAGGTCGCGCCCAAACAGCGCATTTCGCGCATGTCATGCGGACAACGTTCACAGGTCGCGCTCGGACTGCTTATGGCACAGGACCCTGAACTGCTCATTCTGGACGATTTCTCGCTCGGCCTCGACCCCGGCTACCGACGGCTGTTCATCGATTATTTGCGCGATTTTGTCAAGAGCAAGGGCAAAACGGTGTTTCTGACCTCGCACATCATCCAGGACATGGAGCGGCTTATCGATGACTGCATCATCATGGACTACGGCCACATCCTGCTGCAAAAGCCGGTCAGCTACCTGCTAGAGAATTATTACCAGTACAACTTCACCCTGTCGCAACCTTGCCGGTTGGACATTCCGGAATTTTACCACCCGAACATCCTGCACAACCGCGTGGAAACCGGCGGATTTCTGCCGCCGGAAGCTGCAGAAGGCATTTTGCAGGCACACGGAGTGGATTATAGCGATTTCTCCGCACGGCATGTCCCGCTCGAAGATATTTTTATTGGCCTTACCGGCAAATATTGACCCTAAAAACAAAAACGATATGAACGCTTTTTTTTATAAGGAGTGGCTCAAGAACCGTTGGTTTTATCTGCTTTCCGCTGCTTTCAGCCTGCTGCTATGCCTGTATGTAACGCTGAACCTGCACCGGCTCTGCAACCTGCGCGGCGCAGCGCATTTCTGGGAAGCCGCATTGACCAAGGATGCCATTTTCATTCAGCTGTTGCATTACATGCCGCTATTGCTCGGCATCGCTGCCGCGTTGGTGCAGTTCATTCCAGAAATGCTGCAAAAGCGCATCAAACTGACCCTGCATTTGCCATGCAACTATTTTTATTCCATCGGAAGCATGTTGCTGTTCGGGCTGTGCATGCTCTGCTGCATATTCCTGCTCAACTTGTCTGCGCTGGGAATTGCGCTCCGGAGCATATTTGCACCGGAAATCGTCAGCCGCATTCTGCTGACAGCCCTGCCATGGTATCTGTCCGGCCTGACAGCTTATGTGCTCTGCGCATGGATATGCCTGGAACCCAACTGGAAACGGCGTGTCCTGAACGGCATTGTCAGCGCATGTGTCCTGCGCATATTTTTCATGTCCGACACGCCTGAAGCCTACAACCGCTT
The DNA here is from genome assembly GCA_949282265.1 of uncultured Bacteroidales bacterium. Classification (GTDB taxonomy): domain Bacteria; phylum Bacteroidota; class Bacteroidia; order Bacteroidales; family Paludibacteraceae; genus CALUNA01. The sequence goes on from CASDOZ010000005.1 coordinate 108,508, forward strand.
CCTGCCCATATTGGCCGTTTACACACTGCTAATCTGCGCACTGCCATTCATTTCCGTGGAACGATTCAAAACAGGAAAAGACTAACAAATCATGAAACATAAATCCATTTTACTGCTTGCGGCAAAAGCCGTTCTGACATTAACCACCTGCGTGTTGATATGCTGGATCGCTCCTTGGCTGTATCATTTTGCCACAGACCGGACGCATCGCACGCCTTTCACGCTGTATAGCTCGGTTACCGGCGAGTTTGCTTCCATCGTACACGAAAACGGACAAAATTCCTATATCGGCCAAAGCGGCCAAAGGTACACCGAAGCGCAATTCGACAGCATTCTTCCCATGTTTTATTACCGGCAACTGATAGCCGATGAACGATTGCCGGACACCCTGTTCGGGCAGGCCATCAATCCGCGAACCATACAAACCGAAAATTTTATTTTCCGCACCATGCCGGCCGAGGTGAACAAGAAAACCATTCCGCTCTATCCATTGTTGGAATCCATGTCCGGCCGTGTCGATTTGGAAATGCCGTCCGATGTGTTCCGCATCACCGGCAAAGGCATTGAATTTATCGACATGGAAAGCAACCGCACAGACACGGCAAAAAGCCGGCTGTTCACGGATGCCCTGCTCAGAAAAGGATTTGCATTTCCGGCACAAATCGTTTCCGGCAACGGAACAACCCGCAAGGAATATGACAACGGCTACTTGCTCACGGACAGCAGCCATAAACTGTACAACCTTCGGATGGTACAAGGCAGGCCCTACGTCCGCAAAATAGACATGCCGGACGGACTAATTCCCGAACACATGTTTGTTACGGAATTCCGCAACCGGCGTTGGATAGGATTCATCGCAGACAATCGGCAACGGTTTTGGGTACTGGAAACGGGTACATACCAGTTCCGGCAAGTGGAGTTGCCGCCATTTTCACCCTCCAACACGAGCATGACTATCATCGGCAACATGTTCGACTGGACGGTGATACTGGAAAATCAGGAAAGCGGAATGCTTATTGCCATCGATGCAGGCAGTCTTCGGAAAATAAAAACAATGAAGACAGCACAACCAACACTGACTGTGGCGGAACGTATCGGTGAAAAAATACCGCAATTACGCTTCCTTTCGCCATTGGACAAAAAGGTTTTTCCCTATTTCAACTGAGAAGCGGATTCTTGGGGAGCGACCTTCGGCCGGATACTGAATTCGCAGCCGCAGTATTGCTGGTTGTAGAAACCGTTCAGGGCCAACAACTCGTTGCGGCGCTGCTGCAAACCATCCTTGCGCCAGTTTTTATCATAAAAACGCAAGTCCGGGAAACGTGCGGCCGCCCAGTGTCCGGCTTCCGTGATTTGCGGCAGGCTTTTCCAGCGCGAAGAAGCCAGCGTAGTGGCAAACAGCGTAAATCCATTGCCATGCGCCACCTCGGCCGTAGCCGACATGCGCAACTTGAAACATTGCAGGCAACGGCTGCCACGCTCCGGCTCCGCCTCCAACCCGGCAACAGCCGACAGCCAAACAGCATGGTCATAATCACCATCCAGAATGTCCAAGCCCAATTTTACGGCATAACGGACGCACTCCGACTTGCGTATTTCATATTCTTCACGCGGATAAATATTCGGGTTGAAATAGAACAAGGTCGGACGCATGTCATGTTGCAGCATCCATTCGATAATGGCTGCCGAACAAGGCGCACAACATGTATGAAGTAGGATTTTTTCCATCTATGGCGCAAAATTACAATTTATCCGACAGAAAAAACCATGTTTTTTCATTTTCGTTTGTTTTTATGCAAAAAAGCAACTATCTTTGCACCCGCAAAACATGAAAGGGTACCTTGGCCGAGTGGTTAGGCATTGGTCTGCAAAACCAAGTACAGCGGTTCGAATCTGCTAGGTACCTCCCGGATTTCAGAAAACCTTGGAAAGAAGTTTCCAAGGTTTTTTTGTTCATACATTCCAGACAAGCCTGTTTTACCTGCGATAGAAATAAAAAAAACAGATAAACATGCAAGTACCGGAAAGCCCAAACCCATATAACACAAACAAAGGGAGTCCAATACAATATCGGACTCCCTCAAGAACAGTAATTAAATTATCCTATTCTGCTTATTTCTTGAACTTAATCGTTCTGCCATCAACAACTGCAGCATAAAATCCATCGGCAAGTTCAGATACGGAAACATTACCCGATCCGCTCAGGAGCAATCTTCCAGACAAATCATAAATCAGAACACTGCTACCGTTTGTACAAAGCATTTGTTGTCCGGGATTATAATGAGCTATGGCTTCCACTACCGGCTCAAGTCCGGATGTTCCACCGGGAAGTGTTATCACAAGATTCTGATCCCCTTCTACAATACCTTCGTAGTAAAACATATTAACATCATCAGTTATTTCCGCAGGATTGCCATTCAAAGTTACAGAAACCTTTACCTCGTCATCTTTGGTGTAAATAATTATATAATAAAAAGAACCTTCTTCCAATTTAACCCCGCTATTGACAATATTACTCTCTCCATCATATAATTCTATACCTCCTTCTCCCAAATAAGACTGGTCGCCAACAATTGAATAGGTTACCACACCGTATTTTATTTCAGAGACTTCAACACTTACAGTAGTAGCTCCATTTACCACAAACGTACGGCTGTCTGTTATATTAACCTCATTTGCCTTTATTGAGGTAACTTTCCAGCCATCGTCTGGAACGACATTAACAGTCAATTCCGTTCCTTCCGGAACTTCAGAGCCGCTTGCAACCGTTTCAGTGCCGTTCAACAAAGATATCTGAGCATGGTCGTTGGGAGTAACGGTAACCACATGATTCTGAACAACTTTTGGCGATACGTTAACATCAAAATCATAAACGATACCTTCCTTGCAAGTAGTTACAAAATCTGCTGCAGTACCATTGTCACCAAACCACGCGTTTGTATAGTTGAAACGAACCCTTGCAACTCCCTCCTGCACATCATTTGGAACAACAATGTTATAAGTAAAATCAAGGACATCCATGTTACCGCCAATATTGTGTCCAGGAGGAGTATCGCCTTTGATTTTTTTTACTGATTCAAATGTACCATCACCATTCCAGTCAATGGCGAGAACTACGGCCGTAAAACGCAAATCCTGTCTCACAGTACTTGTACTATATTCACCAAGGCTATGTGCCACAAAATGCGCAGAAATGGTCTCTCCTGCTGTTGCATCCATTGTCATACCAGAAAGTACATTCCAAAATACCCTTGGAGCTGTGTAGTTCCATGTTTTTGTTTGAGTGCCCTTAGTCAGAGTAATCGTTTCGACATAAGTGTTTGCAAATTTAGAGTCAGTAAAGGTTTTACCCTCATCTGCTGTAAACGTTGGCGCTGTATAAGTAGCAGCCATCCCCATTGCAGAAAACGCAAAAATAAAACTCGAAAGAATCGCGTAAAACTTGTTCATAACATAATTTTTAAGGTTAAAAAAACATATTGCTTATTATTAAAAAACGTGCAAATATAAACATTTACTTTTAACTACCCCCAACGCCCTGATCCAAAAATATGTTTTTATTCATTTTTTACATTATGACGCATATAATAACAAACAATTTATCATATCCATACCCTGCAAAAATAAATAACCCAATTCAACGCCCAGCCATATCATCATACAGTTTTTGCAGGTAAGCCTTGCCCATTTCCAGCGTTTCCGTTGCTGTTTCCCCCTCTTCCGAGACGACGCGGCCGGCCTGGTTGTCATGCACCACCCTGCTGTCCGGCATAAGCAGGCCGAAAGCATCCGGAAACGTAAAGAATGCGAAATGCGGCGCGACCGGATTCATCATATCCTTGCTGAAGGTAAAGTCGCCATGCGGCAAACCCATCTGTGCCAGTAATGTGGCGGCAATATCTTGCTGCGAACCGCACACATCAATCCGGCGAGGCTGGAGAACGGCACCGCCCAACATCAACAACGGAATCCGATAACACTCAAACGACAAATGGTCTATGTTGTCAGGATAAGCCCCCAAATGATCCGGCATCAGCAAAACCAAGGTGTTATCCCACTGCGGCATCTCGCGGAAACGGCGGATAAAATCACCCACGCAACTGTCCGTATAGGCAAACGCATTCAGGCGATTGTCCGCCAAACGGCGATAAGGCACCTCGAAAGGCTCGTGGCTGCTCGATGTCTGCAAAACACGGAACATGGATTTTTCCTTGCCCGCGGCCGATTCCGCTTTCAAGTCATCCAGCAATCTGGCAAAAACAAAATGGTCATGCACGCCCCATTTGCTCAACCTTTCCGATAGTGGAAAATCCTTGTCCGCGACAATGGACTCAAAGCCCGACGCCATCAGATAGGAACGCATATTGGTAAAATCGGCATCGCCACCGTAATAATATTTCGCACCATAGCCCACCTTGCGCAACGAGCCGGCTATGGAAGGTAACGACTGCGTGTTGCGCGGATATTTCATAATGCTTGTGGTCGGCTGCGCCGGATAACCGCTCAAAATAGACACCAAACCGCGGTCGGTGCGGAAACTGTTGGCGTACATGTTCGTGAACAGCACACTTTCTTCCGCCAAACTATCCAGGCAAACCGCAATATCCGGCTCGCCACCCAATGCCGTCATCAGATGGGAGGAAAAACTTTCGAGAATAACCATCAGCACATCAGGGCGCTGCGTTTTCAGAAGCACAGCCGATGAATCACGACGGACACTATCCGACGGCCAACCAGCAACCGCCGGGTCGATCATCGCATCAAACAGTCTATCAGCTTCTTCGGGAGGCATAAAACGGTACTGTCCGCCAAAGTCCTTTTGCTTGGATAGCGATTCCATCAGACTGAAAATCGGATTGATGGCCGCATGATTCAACTTCTGGTCGGAACTGAAATAGACCTGTCCCGTGTTCATGGTCGATACGGTGAAACCGCCGCGAATGGGAATAAACAGCAGTGCCGTGCAAAACAGCAGGACAGCCGAATAAGCAACTTTGCGCCCCAACAATTGAAGCGGCGGAAAAACCGTTTTGCGCAACAGGACGAAACGAAAAACCGTGTAAATCAAAGCAGCGTACAACAGCACGAGCAACACGCCGCCAATGACCGCCCACGTGCTTACGCCGGCCACGGCATCTTTCGGTGAAGAAAAGAAATAGAACAAAGGCGTGGCATCCAAACGGAAGCCCCAAAACCCGTACAGCGACAAGTCCGTTACCGCAACCAAGGACATAAACACGGAAACAAGCGCAAAATAGCCGCAACGGATATAATGCAGAATCCGCGACGATGTCCATAGCGACGCAATCAACAGAAGCCCGGGAATGACCGTCACATAACCTGCCAGCGACAAATCAAGCGGCAACCCATGCCACATGACGCGAAACCAGTCCGCCCACGAAATATCGGCATACAAGGCATAATAAACGCCCATAAACAACGGCTTCTGCAACACAAAAAGGCAGACAACCAATACATAAGTCGCTATGAAATTCAAAAACCTGTCTTTCATCCCCGAATGTCATTTTTTATCTTAACCGCGCAAAAGTATGGATTTTATTCCGATTGCCATCATACCGGCAATATAAAATACAGAAACGATCGGCAAAAAATTACCCGTTCACACGGTGGTAATCTTCAAGAAACTTTTTCAGTCCGGCATCCGTGAGCGGATGGTTCAGCAGGCCTTTTATGGCTGCCAGCGGACAAGTCGCCACATCGGCGCCCACTTCGATACATTGGATGATATGTGCCGTATGACGAATGGAGGCTGCCAGCACCTGCGTATGGTATCCGTAATAACGGTACATTTCCACAATTTTGGCCACCAGCCCGATGCCGTTCTCACTGATATCGTCCAAACGACCCACGAACGGCGAAACGTAGGTTGCACCGGCTTTGGCCGCCAGCAACGCCTGCCCAACCGAAAACACCAATGTGCAATTGGTGCGGATGCCTATTTCCGAAAAATGCTTGATTGCCTTTATGCCATCGGCAATACAAGGAACCTTGACCACGATATTCGGATGAAGCGCCGACAAGATTTTGCCCTCTTCAATCATGTTTTCATAATCGGTCGCAATCACTTCGGCACTCACATCGCCCTGCACGAGCTTGCATATTTCCACATAATGTTTGTGCTGGTTTTCAATGCCCCGGATTCCTTTTGAACATTAGGAAAAGATTAGGCGTTACCCCATTAAATACGCCCTTATTACAGGCTTCACGGATTTGTTCCAGATTTCCCGTTTCAAGAAGAAAATTAAGAGATATCCGCAAAAGTACAAAGAATATTCCGAATAGTATCGGAAAAAGGAAAGGAAATCTATACAAAAACTTGTTTTCATTTATATTTTTATTACTTTTGCAATCGGATAGGCAAAGTCCTATTCATAACATATTGATAAGAAGCGTTATGTCTTCTTCTTGCGTGTATAAAGCCTGAGAAACTTTAAAACGAGAACAAGGGACGACATAGTGGTTCTCACGCTTCGGCGTGGACTGCCATTATTGTTACATCTGTTCTCAAGGGTTTTCTCAGGGCCTATACACAAGGATGTGGCATTGCAGTTCCACGCTTTTCGTTTTAACCATTAAAGTCGTATGGGAACTGGTACGAAAACAAATACAGATTATGAAAAAATCATGTCTTTTCTTATTGGCAGCATGCCTGAGCATATTGGCACATGCTGATGAAACTGGTCTTTTCCATTTCGACCTTTCACAGGAAAACATTCCTCATGAAAAAGCCACTGATTATTTTAATGAGTGGTTCACATTGGACTCAAATTGCACGTTTGAACAAGTACGCGATTATACCGATAAACTTGGAATACGCCACACCAATTACCAACAGTACTACAACGGCATAGAAGTCGAGCACTGCATCATCATGATACATAGCCGCGACGGACAGCTGACGCATGCAAACGGTTGTGTTATGGAAACAGAGAATCAACCCAAAGCCACAACCAAACGCATAAGCAAGGAAGAAGCTGCAAAAAAAGTTTATCCCCAAAGTACCGGCAAACAAAATGCGGAATTATTGATAATATCCATATCCACAGACCATGGAACACTGTTCCGTCCGGCATATAAAATATACGATATAACCAAAAATGCAGATATTTATGTTGATGCCGAGACCGGAGAAATCATTAAAACAATTTCGCACATATATAATGCAGATGTAACTTGTAGAGGATATTCGCTGTACAATGGTTGGCAGAATTTTACATGCGATTACAGCAATACGACAGGATATTACACTTTAATTGACAATGCACGCCGAATAATTACCCTGGATGCTACACAAGCAAACACTAAATATCTACTTCAAGCAATGAACGACGTTGTAGGAGAAACAGATTTTGAAAAAGGATATGCAATATTAAATCAAGGGTTTATGGACTTTGTGGGTACATGCAGAGCTATCGGAAACACGACAACAACATGGAGCATAACAGCTTTGACTTCCGTAACCATTACAAGTACGCCTGATAACAGCTGGTGGTATTCCATAGTGGACACCAAACCGGATTTATACATCAAAATAAGGGATGCTGAAAATAATCTGGTATATACAAGTGGCACACAAGAAGACTGCACGTTGCCCGTAACATTCAATATAGGAAATTCCATTCCATTAGAAACAACAAATTATGTAATAGAAATCTGGGATGCTGACGTGGATGATGATGATTACGGGGGATCAATAACCCTTACTTCCAACGAAGCTGGAACATACACCTGGTCAGGCGACTATACGACAGGCCGCCTCACGATTGAAAATACAGGTAATCCGTATATCGATGCGCATTGGGGCATGCAAAAAACATACGACTTTTACAAAAATGTGTTTGACCGTAAAAGTTATGACGATGAGAATGCCGACATTATACAGTTCGTGTTTCCCCCATACGATACAAAATATTTTAATTCAATGCCCAATAATGCTTTTGCTAATGCATACTACAAACAAATTACATATGGTGCCTGGCCTGATTTCATGGCCTATGGCTGCGGTGATGGAGCTACCATGAATCCTGTTGTGGCCTTAGATATTATGGCACATGAATTTACACATTTGGTAACCGCCTACAAGGGTAATGGAGGATTGGTATACCAAGGAGAATCCGGAGCTTTGAACGAATCGTTTTCCGATATTATGGGTTTCGCTGTGGAGAATTACGTACTCGGTGACAATGATTATCTGATAGGCGAAGATGTTGTGATAGGCTACAGCAACTTGCGCTCCATGAAAGACCCCAATTTAGGTATGGATGGCACATCCCCATCGCCGGATACATACGGAGGTGCATATTGGATAAACCCGAACGACACCGAAAATGACGATGGGGGCGTTCACACAAATTCAGGCGTACAAAACAAATGGTTCTATTTGTTATGTGAAGGCGGCAGAGGCATGAACGACAACGGGACCAACTATGATGTCACCGGTATTGGCATCGAAAAAGGCCGCCAGATTGCTTATCGCAACCTAATCAACCAGTTATCACCAACAGCAAATTTCGCTGCTGCACGCCAAGGCTCATTAGACGCTGCAACTGAGTTATACGGAAAAGGGTCTCTCGAATATCAGTCTGTCATGAATGCATGGCACGCTGTTGGCGTTGGCAGCAAGTACATATTGCCCGACTTACCCGCCCCAGGCAAATATGTCATTGTTACCCAACGCGATCCTTCAAGCAATTATTTTTACATGACTTCCGATTTAGGAACAGCGTCCACCAAACGCTACCAAGCTGTAGATGCAGGAACAACTGTCCTTAGTTCCATTGTCGCAAAAAGTCTGGACAATAAATATATTTGGGAAGTGATCCATAGCGGTAATGGCATAAAACTGAAAAATGGCACACAATACAGCACATGGAAATCCGGTAATTCTGCAATCTTTGACGATAGCGGAAAACAGCTAAATGTAATCAATAACAATGACGGCAGCTATACACTTACTTTCCCCGAATCTGCAACCGTAACACGCTATCTATCATTGAACGCCGACCCAAAATATAATTTCTTTGCATATTATGGGAATACCAACCAGATTGCTAATCTGACATTCATTCCTTACCAGACAACGGCAACTATGATCAATACCATAGAAGAATCAGATGAAATAGCAGTATTTGCCGGCCAAAAAACAATTCATATCAAATCAAAAGAAATTCTGCCTGTTTCAATTTTTGATATGTATGGCCGTCGTATCTATACTTCTGATAACAAATCATATATGGAAGTTCTTGTGCCTCAGACTGGTATCTATATTGTACAAATTGGAAAAGAAACAAGAAAAATAATAGTTACCAACTAAAAATACTTTTATCGACTTTCAATCCATAAACGTTGCCGGCTTTTAAAAGTTCGGCAATGTTTTTTATTCCCCCGCCAACCCGCTGTCCAGCGCGAGCAGTTCAACCATTAAAGCGCGCTGCTGGCTGAGGCGCGGCACTTTCTGCTGGCCACCCATTTTGCCGTTGCGCTGCATCCAGGCTGTAAACAAGCCCTTATGCGCCACGACCATTTCAGGCATCGCCAATGCAATATCGTCGGTACGTTTGGAATCATAATCGGAATTTAAAGCCCGCAACGTATCGTCCAAAACATGGATAAAACGTTTGGGATTGACCGGCGGCTGCTCAAATTCCACAAGCCACTGATGGCGAGCCTTTTCCATACGAGTGGGCAACAGGACACTGGCCGTGTAATTGCTCACAGTCGCACCGCAAACGGCACAGGCTTTGGCAATGGCCGCATCCGCGTTGCCCACCATCACCTCTTCGCCGCACAGGTTCAGAAAATGTTTCGTGCGGCCGGATATGACGAATTTGTAAGGCGACAAACTCGTAAAAGTTACAGCATCGCCGATATTATAGCGCCACAAACCGCTGTTGTTGCTAATAACCATTGCATAAGGTTTTCCCAGTTCCACCTGCCACAGCGGAAGCGCCTCTGGCTGCTCCTTGCCCCACTCTTCAGCAGGCACAAACTCGTAATAGGTTCCGTAATCCAGCATCAGCAACATGGCCGGATCGGCAAAATCATTCTGTATGGAAAAGAAACCTTCCGAGGCGTTGTAAACTTCCAAATAGTGCATGTCGGGCGATTTCACCAACGAACGGAACATTTCGCGGTACGGCTCGAAGCTGACACCGCCGTGGATAAAGACTTCCAGATTCGGCCAGATTTCAGAAATATTGTCGCGGCCCGTTTCCTGCAAAATCCGCAGGAATAAAAGTTGATACCACGACGGAATCCCCGAACAACTCACCACGTTCTTGCGGATGATTTCCGGTATCATCAACTCCATTTTCCGCGCGAAATCGGGAATCATGGCTGTCTTGAATCGCGGCACCCGTATCAGGTTCAACAACGGATTGGCATATTCCACCAGCAGGCCGGACAGCAAGCCAAGATGCGAGCCCTGCGGATTGACAACCGATTGTCCCGCCCCAAGAATCAGCCCTTTGCCATCGAGCATCCGGCTTTTCGGGTTCAAGGAAAGGTAAATCGCCACCGTATCCACGCCGCCACGGTAGTGCATGGTGCGGAAACTGTCTTCCGAAACGGGAATATACTTGCTCCGCGCATCCGTCGTGCCGGACGATTGCGCATAATAAACAACCCGACCAGGCCACAACACGTTCTTCTCGCCACGCGCCATGCGTTCCGCGTAACCGTGCATCTGTTCGTATGTGCATACGGGTACGTGCCGCGCAAACTCTTCGGCAGAATGTATGTCGGAAAAACCATGCAAACGGCCAAATTCGGTCGTCCGCGCCTTTTGCAGCAATTTTTCCAGTTGTTTGCGCTGGATTTCCTCGGCGTTTCCGGCATAGCGGCCTATTTCCGCAATCCGGCGGGCAAACAGTTTCCGCGCTAATTCCGTAATCATGCTTGCTTGGGTTTGTTCCGCCTTGCACCGTTGCGCCTGTCCGGCCGCTTGCCATAGTGGCGGCGTTTAGGCTTGCGGGCATTTTTCTGTGGTTCGTATGCAGGTGCTTCCATGCCTTCGGGCAAAGGCATTTTGTAGATTTCCTTTTCCAGGAATTTCTCTATCGCATAGAATTTGCCTTGGTCGGCATCCGATATGAACGTAATGGCCATCCCTTCGTTGGCGGCACGCGCCGTGCGGCCGATACGGTGCACGTAGTCTTCGGCATCGTTCGGGACGTCATAGTTCACCACCAACGGAATATCGTCAATATCTATGCCGCGCGACACAATATCGGTGGCCACCAGAATATCCACACGGCCATTTCTGAACTCGTGCATCACCGTGTCGCGCTGGGCCTGGTTCAGGTCGGAGTGCATCTCGTCCGCCTTGATGCCCATGCGTCTGAGCATGCGCGTGACTTCCTTCACCTTGGCTTTCTTTCCGGCAAACAAAATCACTTTATGCAGTTCCTGCGACTGGAACAAGTGTTTTATCAGCAGCGGTTTCTGCTCCTCGTGACACACGAACGCCGACTGCATAATGCTCTCCGGCGGCCGCGAAACGGCAATATTGACCTCGACCGGATTATGCAGGATATTGTCGGCCAGCAAACGGATTTTCGGCGGCATGGTGGCCGAAAACAAAATAGTCTGCCTGTCTTGCGGCAATTTGTTCACCACGGTCATAATGTCATCATAGAATCCCATGTCAAGCATCCGGTCGGCCTCGTCAAGGATAAAATATTTCACTTTGGAAAAATCGATGCTGTACACATTCATGTGCGCCAAAAGGCGTCCGGGTGTGGCAATTACAATGTCGGCGCCCTTGGTCAGTCCGCGCTTCTGAATGTCCCAGGCCTGCCCGTCGTTGCCACCGTAAACCGCCACGGACGAAAACGGCAAGAAATACGAAAAGCCCTCCATTTGCTGGTCTATCTGCTGGGCCAGTTCCCGCGTCGGTGCCATGATAATCGCGTTCAGCGCATCCTCATCATGGTCATCGGTCAGCAGGTTGTTCAGCAGCGGCACGATGTAGGCCGCCGTTTTCCCCGTTCCAGTCTGGGCGCACGACACGACATCGTGCCCATCCATGATTACCGGAATGGTTTGCTCCTGCACAGGGGTCATTTCCGTAAAGTTCATGGCCTGCAAGCCATCCAAAATTTCATCTTCCAAAGGTAATTCGTCAAAATACATATACAAAAAAGTTATGCAATCGTTTCTAAAACAAGTTGGCCGTCTTCGTCCATAGCGGCATACGAAAACAGGCTGATAAAGTCGCCCAAAATAACCACACGGCTACGGGTGGCCAGTTGCAAATCGAGCATAATGTGCCGGTGCCCGAAAATGTAATAGTCGAAATGCTCCGTCTGTTCCTTGAATTTGGCATAGCGCACCAGCCATTCGTTTTGCTCGCCTTCATAGCGGTTTTCATGCGCCAGCACCTTCCGGCGGCTCTTTTCCGACCACCACAGACCGAACTGCACGCCCAACCGCGGCGAAAACAGCCGGAACAGTTTCTGGCAAACCGGACTGTGGAACAGCTTGCGGATGAACATGAATTTGCGGTCGTCCGTGTACAAGCCATCGCCATGCGCAAGAAAACATCTTTTCCCGCAGATTTCCATAATTTCCGGCTCGCGGTGAATTTGCATGCCGACTTCCGTTTCCAGATAGCCGAATGTCCAGATGTCGTGATTACCGGTGAAATAGTGCAATTCGATTCCCATGTCCGACAACTCTCCGAGCTTCCCCAGAAATCGCGTAAATCCTTTGGGAACAACCATTTTATATTCAAACCAGAAATCGAACATGTCGCCCAGAAAATAAATGGCCGCGGCATCGTGCTTGATGCTGTCCAGAAATGAGACCAGTTTCCGCTCATGCTCCCGCGGGTTCTCCACGATACGCGAACCCAGATGGGCGTCTGCCAAAAAATACGTTTTCATATCACCGAAATTACAGAAAACCCAATTCTAATTTCGCTTCGTCCGTCATCATGTCCTTGTTCCATTCCGGCTCAAACACAAGGTTTACCGTAACACTTTTCACGCCCTCGACGCTTTCCAACTTCATGCGGACATCTTCCATAATAAAATCGGCTGCCGGACAATTCGGCGCAGTCAGCGTCATATCCACGGTCAAATCGCCGTCATCGGACAAATCTATCTTGTAAATCAGCCCCAAATCATAGATATTGACCGGAATTTCCGGGTCGAATATGGTTCTGAGCATCTTCACGATTTTTTCTTCTGTCTGTAAAAATTCCATATCTGATACAATGGTGTTTATGAAATTCCGGCTGGCCGGACTTCAATCCTTAAAATAATATCTTCCCTGCCCGACGGATGCCTTGCCGTATTCTATCGCCGTAGCCGGACAACGGTGGATGCAGGCCAGGCATTGCGTGCAGTTGCCATGCCATTGCGGACGGCCGTTTTCCATCGTGATATTGCCCACCGGGCATACCTTGGCGCACATCCCGCACGAAATACAGGCATCCGTACTGTAAAACGGTTTGTCCGTCAAGGAAAATTTAGCAAAAAGCGGGTACACAATGCGCGATTTCAAGAAAGCGAAATGCTTGCTTCTGCAATAAATTTCGGCCGGCCTGTCGATGCGTATGCAATCGATTATCCGCGGCAAATCTTGTCGCGCACGCTGCAATTTGGAGGCCGCCACATCATCCGGGTCAATGCCGAAACCTTTCATGCAAATGTAATTGTTGGGCATTTGCAGGGCATATATGTGCCGGCACACCCATCCGCGGCGGGCAAAATGCTTTCGCAACATGCGGTCTGCATAGCCGCATTCGTCGCCGCAGGTCAGGATGCAATATATCTGCTGGCCGTTATAGCCGTTGAGTTGCAAACGGTCAATGAATTTGCCGATAATCGGCGGGATGCCCCACGAATGTACAGGAAACACAAATCCGATTTTTTCATGCTCGCCCAAGTCAAAAACCGGCACGGGAGGCTGTGCAGCGGCAAAATACGCGCCGACAGCCACCAACTTGTCCTGAAATGCTTCAGCCGCCCTTTCCGCGACCCAGCGGGAATTCCCCGTTCCTGAAAAATAAAAAACCATATTCCGTTATCGTTTGGTTCCACAATCAAGCAAGCAACGCATCGAGTTGCGGATGGCCGCTCACCAGCTTGCCATTTACCACCACCACGCTATCGACACGGCCTTTCACGCACAATGTGTTGTCCGATTTCCGGTATATGGCCTGATGGAAGACATAGCGGACACCTTCTTTCTGCACACACAATTTGCTGACATATTCGTCGCCCGGCCGCAGGGAAACCTTGTAAGCGATGTCCACGCGAGCCACAACGGCATCGCAACCTTCGTCGTGCAACTTGGCAAAACTGACCTGCCTGCTTTTCAGAAATTCGTGGCGCGCATGTTCAAAATAATGCTGGTAATTGGCATTGTTGACAATTCCCTGCAAATCGCATTCGTAGTCGCGCACCTTATCCGTAATCTCAAACGTATATTCCATAATATCTTGTTTTTATAATTTCCGTATTATCGTCAAGCCATCGCGCATAGGCAGAATGACCTTCTCCACGCGGCTGTCGGCGGCTATCATCTCGTTAAAATGCTGTATTTCGGCCGTCTGTCTGTCGCCACGTTCAAGCGCCTGCACGATTTTTCCGCCCCAAAGTGTATTGTCCACCAGGATAAACGCCCCTGGGTTCAACTTGTCGAACACCGCATCGTAATAGGCCACATAATCCCGTTTGTCCGCATCAATATAGACCAGGTCAAAACATTCATCTATCTGCGGAATGACATCCAACGCATCGCCAATGTGCAGGACAATTTTCTTGCCATGCTCCGACATGGCAAGATTCCCGCGGATGCGGTCCTCCAATTCATCATCCACCTCTATGGTGTGCAGACAGCCATCGGGCGGCAAAGCCTCAGCCATGCACAAGGCGGAATAGCCAACAAAAGTACCGATTTCCAAGATATTGCGCGGACGAACCATGTATGCCAGCATACTCAGCAAACGGCCTTGCACATGACCGGCACTCATACGCGGATTCAGCAACATGACATGCGCCTCATGGTCTATGTAGGCCAGATAATCCGGTTCCGCATCAATATGCCGTTCCACATACTCTTCGATATCCATAACAGGTTCATTCATAAGTCAATACCGATATGTTTTTTTCATCAAACACCTCGTTCGCTATTTCCTGCAATTCCATAGCCGAAATTTGCTCCACTTGTTTGTATGTTTCCTGCCACGTGGCAGCATAACCAAGATGCAGGAAACTTTTTGCCATGCCCAGTACGTTGCTTTCCCTGTTCTCCGCCGCTATGGCCATCTGCCCACGCAATTGTTGCTTATATTTACGCAGGGCCACTTCGCTCAACAGCTTGTCACACAGTCTTCTTAATTCGTTGTAAACCAACCGTTCACAACGGTCCTGCTGCGCCGTGTCGCAACCAAAATAAACGGTCCAGAAGCCAGTGTCGCTCAACGGCGTATAGGTTGACTCCACTGTATAGACCAATCCGAGCCGCTCACGCAAGGACAGATTCAGCAAACTGTTCATGCCCGGCCCACCAAGGATATTGTTCAGCAAATACATGCCCAGGCGTTTGGGGTGATGCAAATCATAGGCCCTTGAACCGCACATGAAATGCGTTTGATGAGTGTCTTTGCTGAAAACGGCTTTCCGCGCCGGAATCACAGCCGGAACCGAACGACGGAATGTACGGCGCCTGGCCGGAATACATGCCAGATATTTTTCACTCCAACGAATGATTTTCTCGAAAGGAATATTTCCCTGCGAAAAAAATACCATTTCATCCGTATTATATTTGGAATCAACGAATTTCTGCAAAGCCTCCGTTTGGAAATGCCCTATCGTTTCGGCAAAGCCCAAAATCGGATGCCCCAACGCATGGCCGTCGTAAATCACTGCTTCAAAATCATCATAAATCAGTTCGGACGGACTGTCGTTATACGTATCGATTTCTTCCAGCACAACCGTCAGTTCCTTGTCCAATTCAGCTTGCGGGAAGACGGAATCAAACACCATGTCAGCCATCAACTCCATACCCCGTTCAAAATAAGGCGTCAACATGGCGCAATACACGGCAGTTTCCTCCTTGGTTGTGTATGCGTTCAGTTCCCCGCCGATATTTTCCATACGGTCAATAATCTGCCGGGGCGAACGTTTTTTCGTTCCCTTGAACATGGCATGTTCGATGAAATGCGCCATGCCGAACTCAGACTCCGCCTCATCGCGCGAGCCTGTATTGACCATCAGCCCGCAATAAGCGACATCGGATGCAACCGGTTGATGTATAATGCGAATGCCATTAGGCAAAACAAAAGAATCCATATTTACGGAATAATGTGCAAAGGTACGACAATTTGAGGGTTTCTGAAAAAAAGACTGTCAAGTTTTTCACAATCGGGAAAAAAAACATATCTTTGCCGCACTTTTTAGAAGCGGCATTGGCGTAATTGGTAGCCGCGCTAGACTTAGGATCTAGTGGAGTAATCCGTGGGGGTTCGAGTCCCTTATGCCGCACAAGAGACAGGAAATCGGGAAAAACGGTTTTCTGTTTTTTACATCCAACAGTTTCCAAACCAACAACTAGTCCGTTTGGTAAGCAGTATTATTTTCGTACATTTGCACAGGCAAGCAGAAGAACGATTTTCCAAAAACAGATTTTGAACAACTGAAACATGAACCAACAGTTACTGCAACTTGTAAAGCAACAATTGGGCGCATCGCCAACCAACGTGACCGAGCTGTCCGCATCCGGTTCCAACCGCCGCTATTTCCGGATACAAGTGAACGGTACGTCCATTATCGGCGTAGAAGGCACATCCGCCGAAGAAAACCGCGCATTTATCTATATGGCGCAGCATTTTGAACAAAAAGGGCTGCCGGTGCCACACTTCATGGCACAATCGGACAACGGGATGTGCTATATCCAGGAGGATTTGGGCGACACGCTGCTGTTCAACTACATTGCCGAAGGCCGGAAAACCGGTGTTTTCTGCGAACGGGAAAAAGAAATGTTGCGCAAAACCATGCAAGAACTGGCACGCCTGCAAATTGTCGGCGCACGGGATTTCGACTTTTCCATCTGTTACCCGCAACCGGAATTCAATGAACGTTCCATATTATGGGATTTGAACTACTTCAAATACTGTTTCCTGAAATCGACCGGACTGGAATTCCAAGAAAACCGTCTGGAAGATGATTTTGCTGCATTGACACATATCCTGCTGCAAACATCGACAGACACATTCATGTATCGCGACTTCCAGAGCCGCAACGTCATGATACGTAACGAACAACCCTATTTTATTGATTTCCAAGGCGGACGTAAAGGGCCGGTTTATTACGATGTCGCTTCGTTCCTATGGCAGGCCAGGGCACAATACCATCCGGACTTGCGTACGGAATTAATAGAAGTCTATTTGAACGAGTTGCAAAAATACATGCCGGTAGATGTCGCCGAATTCCATCGAATGTTAAAACATTTCGTCCTGTTCCGCACGCTCCAGGTACTCGGTGCATACGGTTTCAGAGGCTATTTTGAGAAAAAGCCCCATTTCCTGCAAAGCATACCGTTTGCCATAGAAAACTTGCGGGGCATTCTGGCAGAAGACCATAGCGACTATCCATACCTGCTGGAAGTATTGCGGAATATGACAAATTTGAAACAATTCCAGGAAGTTTCCGTTCGGAAACCGCTGATTGTAAAAGTATACAGTTTCTCCTACAAAAAAGGAATCCCGAATGATGATTCCGGCAATGGAGGCGGTTTTGTGTTCGACTGCCGCGCCGTGAACAATCCGGGGAAATACGAACGTTACACACACTTCACTGGCTTGGATGAACCTGTTATCCGTTTTTTGGAAGAAGATGGAGAAATCCTACGCCTGCTTGAACATGCCTATGCCATTGTGGACGAATCCGTAAAAAGGTACAAAGACCGCGGGTTTACCAACTTGATGGTTTCGTTCGGTTGTACCGGCGGACAACACCGCTCCGTCTATTCCGCCCAGAAAATGGCCGAGCATATCAACAAAAATTTCGGTGTGGAAGTACACCTGATACACCGCGAACAAAACGTAGAAACCCTGTTTCCTGCCGAACGATGAAAGCCATGATTTTTGCAGCCGGATTAGGTACACGGCTCAAACCACTCACAGACCGGATTCCCAAAGCCTTGGTGCCCATTCAGGGCAAACCGTTGCTGGAACACCTGATCTTAAAATTGAAAGCAGCCGGCTTTGACGAACTGGTCATAAACGTGCACCATTTCCCCGATCAGATCATCAGCTTCCTGCAACAGAAAAACAATTTCGGCCTGCATATAGATATTTCCGATGAGCGCGACATGCTGCTCGACACAGGCGGCGGCCTGCTCAAAGCACGCCGCTTTTTTGCCGATGAGCCTTTCCTTGCACACAATGTGGACATCCTGTCCAATCTTGATTTAAAAGACTTAATGTCAGCACACTGCAAGAATGATTTGGCGACTATGGTAGTCAGTCAACGGCAGACTGCACGCTACCTGCTTTTCAACACAAAAAACCAACTCCGTGGTTGGCAAAACATACAAACCGGCGAGACAAAGCCGCAGGGCTTGAATACAGACGGACTACACCCACTTGCATTCTCCGGCATACAAGTCCTGTCCCCCGCCATTTTCGACTGCATGAGCGACATGCCGCCCAAATTCTCCATGATAGACTTGTATCTGAAATGCTGCACGACACATAACATCCAGGCATACGTACCAAACAACTACCGCATGTTGGATGTCGGAAAAATCAATATGATACAAGAGGCGGAGGATTTCCTTGTTAATTTCAACTAATTGCATAAAATATTCCGGTCAAAGGCCGGAATAACAGGAAAACAAGGATACGAAGCATTGGCACAAACAAGAAATGCGCCGGACACATATCCTCTAAACAACACGCTACTTTTCCACACGCACCATCTCCGTTAATATGAAACTCACATTCCGGCTTTCAAGCCGGAATGACAAAAACCTCATAACGCCGACCAGCTATTTTGTAAATCCCATGCCAAACTGACACAAAAAAATCGGGGATGCCTCACGGCATCCCCGACCCACAACATAATAGACAAAACGTACTACCGACGTCTTTTTTATTGTTTAATCAATTTCACTGTCTTGACTGTCTTGCCTTCGGCGTTCGCCATTCTTACAATGTAGGAACCCGGAGTTGCATTTACAGACACACGGATAACTTCGCCACCGGCAGCATCTACTGCATGCGAGGAAACAAGGCTTCCTGCCAGGTCAAATACCTGAATGGTGTATGCACCCTTTTCTGCAAAGTTCACAAACAGTTCATCCACAAACGGATTCGGATAAACGCGTGTATCAACCGCGGATACTTCGTCTACACCCGAAGTCTGTTTGATAACAACCACATCAATGGATTTGCTTTCGCTGCTTCCCCAGCCGTTCGACAATGTCAATGTAGCCGTATAGGTTCCACCTTCCGAATATTCAACCTTGGCCGTACCGGCTGTAGTGTTTCCTGTTGCCGAATTTATCGTTGCCGTTTTGTGGAATTCCCATGTTGGCAAGGTTTCTATCTTGTAATTCGTTCCGGAGATAAACGGAGCGCCTGCAGCAAAGGTTTCTTCCAGATATTCCAGCGGATTAGCAAATGTCATCATACTTGCCGTCAAAGTTTTATTACTTCCGGTACTATATATTTTACCATCCGCAGCAGGATCTGTTTCAAAGTCCCAATAGCCAATCAAAGCCTCCGATGGATTATCAATATGCTGCATGGAAGCTTTTACTTCTGAAGCCGTAAGTGCCTTGTTATATAACTGGAATTCGTCCAGGGTAGCATCCAGACCAGCACGCATATCATTGTTTGCACCGGCAAGTCCGCCAACCATAATCACATTATCATTCTTCCAGGCATACAAATCGGTAATACCAGAATATCCGCCAACCCGAACACCGTTAATATACAAATCCATGGAACGGCCATTGCTATATCCGACAACGATAGCCACGTGATACCACTGTCCCGGTGAGAATTCCTTTTCCACATGAATTTCGCTACCTGCATTCGAAGTTCTTCTGAAGCAGAATTTAAACGTATTGTCTGTTAAAATATCATTCCAGATATATCCCCACTGATTTGCAGGATAATCATCCGATATACTTCTTACATTCAACAACTGGGTTCCTGCTCCAAGATGGTTATAACGGTTGGGACAGAACCAGAAGCAAATCGAGAACGGCGTCCGGTCATTAAAGCCCAATTGCCCTGCTGGTATACCAAATGCCCTTTCACCCAGAGCCAAACCACGTGAAACATAACCATCCGCATCACGGCCAACATAAGTATAAGTAACTTCGTCACCTGTATTGACACTGATATCTGCTGTTTTATTGTTGGCTTTCAGTTCCTTGATTTCCGGCATGGCACCAACTGCCTCCGGTGAAATCTGAATCAGACCTTCACGGGTTACCGCTGAACCATCCGAAGTATATTTCAGGTCATATATACCTACCTCCGCCAACGAAGTTGTGAACGATGTTCCCGTATAGGTTTGTCCAACCGGTGTTCCTGCTGCATCAAGAATTGTCCATGTTGCACTTGCATGGTTCGGGTCATCGAAGCTAACCGTAAAGTTTTCATTGGGCTTGATAACCGGCTTGTCGATGGAAATACCTTCTACAATTGCCAATTTAGGAACATCTATATAATTACTCCATGCAATTTCCGATTCCGAATCGCCATCAATGCTGACAGCCGAAACACCTATTCTGAACTTCTGAGTTCCATTAAGATCTACCGGAGCTCCCACTACATATGCACCCCAGGATGTAGTTGCCGTACACATAACCGGTTCACCATCCTGCTGCTGATAATAGATTTTATAATACCATGCATTCACTTCATCATTGTAAATCGGTTCAACACCGTTGCGGTCCTTCATTTTGAAAATAACCTTGAAGTCCACACCCTTGTAGTTGGCACCCAGACTCATGCTCTTTACAATTGTCGGAGTTGACGGTGTGGGCGTTGCCCCACGTTTAATCGAGATTTCACCGATCAAGACCTCAAAATCAGCTGAAGTATTCTGGAAGCGCAATCCCAACATAGCCAATGTTTTTCCTGCCATTTGGATATGAATTGGAAGAGAGCTCACCTTTATCGTCTTTTCTATCCACACCTCATTATCCGCTTTCAACGTGCCTATGTTAGTTGCAAGAGCTGTTCCTTCCGCATCTTTGGCACAATAGCTCCATGCCATGGTACCCGTTCCGCTAAGCACTTTGTAACGGATGGTAAACTCATCATTTGCTTGCAACGGATACTCCGTCTTGAACAACTGCAAGTATTCCAAATCGGTTTTTCCAGAAATAGCCAGACAAGAACCGCCAAACCAAGCATCGTCCCACGTAAATTCGGCTTTCATGCCGGTTGCAGGAACTTCACTCTCGTCACGTCCCATAAACGTTGAAGTCCACCACCAACGCCAAGTAGGCATATAGTCCTGGATACCGATATTGTACCATTCACCCTCAAACTCGCGTTCGCCCTTCACATTGAAGAAAGTACCGTTACCCAAGTTGAAATAGGTTACGAAAGGTTCTTTTGACAAGTCATCCGTTTTCAGCACACTGCGCGCCGTAATAAAACTGGAGAAGCCATGGAAATTATCATTTTTAGAGGAATGTCCCAGGAAATTAGTGATTGGAGGCGTATTTACCGGATTATAGGAAGAACCTGTAAACACATTCTCGCTAATCAACTGGTAGGTCGATTGTTTTGCTTTATCGGTAGAGCCCAATTCGGCACGGTCAGTAAAAATCATATTCATGCTATGGGCACCCCATAAACCAACGGATATTTTATAGCTTTTAAGATCAGTCCAGTTCGTATAGTCACGTCCCTGAAAATCCATACCGGCATAGCAATCGTAACTGTCACGGCCTAAATTTTCTGCTGTACGCTGGGCCGTAGAAAGACCAACGGCACCCCAGTTATAATTAAAAAAGTAAGCATCGGAAGTCGGACTACCGTTATATTGGAACCAGTCCTGGTTACTTGACGACAACCAGTCTGTACCTCCCACACTTCCTCCATTAGCCATTAATGAATACCATGCATTGGTAAAATTAGGCCAATTGTATTTATCCCTGTTGGCAAATGCCTGGGACAACAAACTTTTCATTTCGCTTGTCAAAGTAGCCGTTGCATTAAACTCCGAGTTGAAACCTATACCATCAATACCGTAATAGCGCAGGAATTTCAGGAATTTTTCTGTTCCTCCCTGATAAAGGGCATGTATATTGGCACCATGAGGAACGGTATTTACATCCTGAGATGAATCCCATGGAACGGAGGCCACAACTGATGTCCTTACTCCGTTTTTATGGCAAGCATCGATAAAGGCAGCCGGCATACGTACGAAAGGTGCTGTCCAGTTACCATAGATATCCACATAGCTCCACATGGTAAACACCTCCGAATCATAATGATAACTTGGAAGCGCATTCCATTGGTCAACGCCAATCGGACACCACCACAATAGCTTGCGGTTATAATCAAGTCCCTTATCCACTTGTGTTTCCGTATTGACAAAACGGTCTTTCAGACGTACACGCGAGATAAAGAACTCCTCATCATCCGCACAATCTGAATACAATACAGGGTTTGAATAGCTCCAGGTCCCATAAGCAGTAGAGAATTCCTGTTTTGTTTCACCCACATACTTCTCATGATCGGGGTACTGAGCAAACAAGGTTCCGCTTGCCAACAAGACAAACAGTCCCAAAGCTAAAAACTTCATTTTCTTCATAGATTTCACCATTTAAGTAATTGATTAATATTAGGTTATTGGTTTTTATTTTCGGGTAACCTTGATGATTACCCGAAAAAATCTTTATTCATATTTCAGTACTTCACCAGTAATCGAAACCTCTTTACCACCCTTCTGGGCTTTCAGGTCAAACTTGAGGTTACCTGTATCAAGCACTTCTACTGTTCCTGATGTAATATCCGGATTTTCACCGTTCGGATATATCACCTGCGACCCTGCAATAAAATCTGTTCCATAAGTCAGCGTCTTACCGGGAGTCAATACGATTTCTGAGCCATCTGCCGTATACAAATTAAAGTCATACGTATCACCTTCCATAGAGAATACTTGAATCTTTGTTCCCTTCAGACTACCGGAAGAAGCAATCTCTGACACATAAAGATATTCAGTAGGATTAAACACCAAATCCTCTATCTCTATATCAGCGGCAGAAATAACTGTGATTTCTTTCTCTGCCGACCAGGTCTTGTCATAATCATCTGTTACGGAGGCTGTAATAGTTGCCTTGCCTGCCCCGACTGCTGTTATCGTACCATCTGGAGCAACAGTAGCCACTTTTTCATCCGAACTGGTCCAAGTCACAACCACATCATCCGTATTGTAATTTGATTTTGCCGACAAATTGACATCCCATTGAGTTGTT
Organism: uncultured Bacteroidales bacterium; assembly: GCA_949282265.1. GTDB lineage: Bacteria > Bacteroidota > Bacteroidia > Bacteroidales > Paludibacteraceae > CALUNA01. The sequence continues at coordinate 131,989 of CASDOZ010000005.1, forward strand.
TCCGTTTCTACCAGTTCCGTCTTCAAGTTATTGACAAAAGCTATACTTTCCAGGCTCAGCTTGGCGGTAATAGTCACGGAAGCGCTCTTGTCACGGCAGGTAGCTGTAATGGTAAACACACCAGCCTTCCAAATGGTAAAGGAACCGGCATCATTACCATCTGTGACTACCGTAGCCACTTCCTCTTTGGAAGAAGTCCATTCTACCGGCCAGTCAACTGTCGCCGTAAGCGGATCTACGCTCAAATAATCAAACAAGGAAAATCCACGTTCCGAAGTAACCAGATCTTCACCTATCATTGCTTTGATACCATCCATGTCAAATGTCACGGAATTGACTATCGTATTATTGATATCAACAACCGAACAACTGGCTACGATTTTGTTGCCCAGAGCTTCAATGGTAATATCCGTACTGCCTTCCAAGTTTCCTGCGCGTACAACAATCCACAATTGGGAAGAATCCCGGACAAATTCGGTCTTTTCAATAATCAAAGCAGAACTGCCGGAAGTGGTATAGGTGAATGCATCTTCCATTTTTTCCAAATGTGCCGCATCATCCGGCTGAAGACGATAATAAGCTTTGACAGTATCTGTCTCATTCAATTTAATCCGATAAGAACTCTCTTTGACCAAATCAGGATTGTCCGTCAAGGACAAATCAATTGCATTAAATGACAGATACAAACGCATACTGATATGTACGACACAAGTAACCGATGTTTCACCGGCCGAAACCGTAATTTCCACATCCTTTTCGGTTGTTATATCCTCGGTTCTCTTAAGTACAATATGATAATCCTTGTTTCCGGCAGCCAGATCTTCTTCTGTCGGAGCCAACAGAATGGGAGTTATCAGGGTCGTATCCGAAGATGTAACTATCAGATCGAACTTGGACAAGATGTCATCCGAAACCGACAATGTCAGTGTGTCCGTATAGGTTTGCGCCGGATTCTGGTAAACATCATAGCGGTCCAGCACCAATCCGGAAGCATCCGGTGCATCCCATGCATTTACCGTAACGGCAGACATTACAATCCGTCCATTGTTGCATACGGCTTTTACAACAGCTTGTCCCGGACTAACTGCAGTCATCAAACCGTTTTCATCAATCGTTGCGACTTCGGTATATGCGGCATCAGTCGGAACCTGGTCTATTACGCTCCATTCTATGCCATCTGCATAAACCCGGTTGAATTCCATGGATTGTTCCCATACGGAAAACTGGAAGGTCTCCTTCGGGTGAATGGCCAAGTCGGTTTTATTCAACGAATAGAATACCGTACTATCCTCCTTGCAAGCCGCAAAAGCGACAAGCAAAACCGTAAACAATAAATATACTGTTTTCTTATTCATATTCATAACTTCTTTTCAATTAAAGATTAAAAATTATCTGGGATCGGCCACCCGTTTTCATCACGCTGGGTCCAGTCTGTCGTATCCCACCATACCTGTGTTCCTGCTGCATTGGGAGCCCCCAAAGCTGTTTCTATATTCGATAGATTAGCCAAATCATTCGAAGTTTCCATATTGAACGGAATACGCCTAATCTGTGTTTCCACATCAAAAGAATTGTCATAAGTCCAACCCTTATCCTCGGGAACCGGGAATACGCGCGGATAACCTGTGCGGCGGAATGTAGTCCAGGCTTCAGCCCCCATTGGGAAATTGGCTATGTATTTCTGGGTAATGATTTTCTCAAGTTTTACTTCATTCTCATCACTTTCATCCCATTTTACTCCAACTGTAACACGTCCCTTACAACTGTTAGACGGCACGTAATAATCCGTATAATCCACATTTTTCACTTTTGTTTTTTGCAGGTAGGCATCAGCTTGTCCACCCAAGCCGTAAGCATCAAAAGCACAACGAACACCACGTTCGTAATAATCCTGCGCCGTTCCTTTGACATTCCAACCACGCAAAGCAGCTTCCGACAAGTTGAATAAATTCTCTGCTACTTTGAAATATGCCCGTGGCATGTAACGGTCTGCGAAAGCAGAAAATGTTCCATAACCGACAGTATTTCCAGAGTTTCCATACATTTGTACGCCATTGCGTATTCCCACGTAATCTTTGCCAGATTGAAGCATCAAGGCTCCACCTTCCCTTGCCTTTATAGCGGCTGAATTCTTGGAGAACCATTTTTCCAGCAATGGGTGTTCATAACGTTTAAGAATATTTTCCAAAGTAGCACCCAGGCGGATATCATTCCATACCGCAGATATCTGGTATAGGCAATGTTGTGTTTGGCCATCATCTGGCAATTGGAAATCACCATCGGTTTCAAGCAATACACCAATCGGATCTGCCATAACTTCTTCTGCAACGGTTTGCGCCCAAGTTGGATCTGCATTTACCATATTCAAGGCCATGCGCAAACGGATAGAATTGGCAAATTTCACCCATTTTTCCCAATTGCCATCCGAATAACCGCCCTTAGTTCCTTCTATGCGCTGCAATTTAGTTGCATCCGGCCTTGCTGTTTTCAATGTTTCCACTGCTTCAGCCAAATCATTCAAAATCAATTCGTAACATGTCCTTCCACTATAATAATTCAATGGAGGAGTTTCTTTTTTATTCCGATAATCATCATAAGGCATAGTACCATAGAAATCAACCAGTTCCTGCATGCTGTATCCATATAGGATTTGAGCGATTGCTTTCCATTCCGGCAAATTATGATTTTCATTAGCTGCATAAGTATAAGCATGATACAAATACGGGAAAAGTTTCATGCTCTCACCCAATGGTCCTTGATAGTAAGTATTCGGATAATGATAGATATAGGGCAAACGACCACCATATTGGAAATCACTGTTACTTACCGACATATACCCGGAAAAGGCATCCACACTATTTGAACGTTGATACTGGTATTTATGTTCCCTGTAATCTATGACATATACTAAACCACTCTGGAGCTGGCCTTCCAAGTTCTCAGTCGAAACATCTTCAAACGAATTGGAAGCATCACCCTCTTCTGAGGTTCCTTTATCTGGGAAAACCTGATTTTCCAGCAAGTCTGCCTTTGGGCCACAATACACAAATCCCAACAAAAACAAGGGCATTATAGCCATACGAATTACTATTTTTGATATTCTATTCATAATCCAATATATTAGAATGTCATTTTTAAATTAATACCAAAACTACGTGTTGTGGGCAAAGAGAACGACTCTATACCACCAGCCGCATTAGCTGCCGTTACCGATATATCCGGATCTACCGGTGATTTCTTATAAATAAATCCTAAGTTACGTGCAATAGCTGACACGGACAGATTCTTGGATGGGCCAAACAAATTGTAGAATGTATATCCTAAGGAAAGTTCACGGATACGAAGGTTTGTTGCATCGTAAATGCAATCGTATTGTGCAGCCCCAATCGCTTCATAATAATTCCGTGCAGGGATTTCTTGCCCATCCGGCAAAGTAACATAACCATCATTTTGCAAACGGGCATCAGCCGTCCGCTGGGACAAACCATATTGGTCAAGTTCCGATTCCGTAATGGAAATAACTTTACCACCGATTTTACCATCCAACAAAATATACAAGGACAAATCCCTCCACGTAAATGTGTTATGCCAACCATAGGTAAATTTGGCAGTCGCATTACCGACAGGCCGATCATACGTAGATGTCATTTGCGGAGATGCGTTTGCATTCTTACGACGTTCAAAATCACGATCCGATTCACCAGGCATCTGTATCAGCGTGTTATCCACACCTGTCAAAACGATTTTTCCATCTTTCTTCATGAAATCTTTTGCATACAAATCACCATACGAACCGCCTTCCAAATACTTGGATTTGATTCCAAGCGACGAAGGACCTACTTCTATCTCAACTGCCGTTCCATCTGCCGAGCGATATGTTTGCAGGATTTTATTATCATTATATGCAAGATTCAGTCCCGTATTCCAACGGAGGTCCTTAGCAAGCTGCATATTGTAACCCAATGACAATTCCACACCCTGATTACGCACGCGACCGGAGTTTACCGGCTTGCTTTCACCGGAAGAAGTCGTGATGTAAAGGAACTGGTTTTCCATAACCGAATGGTAAAGTGTCAAGTCGGCAGTCAATTTGTTTTTGAAGAACGCACCATCCAAACCGCCTTCCACAGATTTAGTTGTCTCGGGTTTTGGATTGTCAAATGTCGCCGGACGTGCAGAATAGGCACCTGTCAAAGCACTGATTGTCTGCACATCATAAAATTGCGCAGGAACTGAGTTACCTACAACAGAATACGAAGCACGCAACTTTAATTGGTTAAATTTATCATTCGTGTTGTTCGGGTCAATAATTTCTTTCAACAACAAGTTTCCTCCGACGGACCAATATGGGAAACTCTTATACCCACGTATGTCGCGTGCCCACTGTTGGAAAGCCTTGTTCCAGTCGTTACGGAAACTTACATCAATATAACCTTTATCCCAGAAACCTAATTGAGCCGTTGCAAACACGGCAGCCTCCCAATACATTGTCTCGCCACTGTCGTTGGCAGACAAAACACTGCGGTTTTTCGTATCTTGGGATATATTTTCTCCATCTATGGGTCTTGACCAGTTTGGATGCACATAAGTCGTATCGTTCTGACGGGAAACCCACAATGTCTGTGTCCATGTACGTTTCATGCTCGTACCCACATTGGCACTGAATGACAATTTATCATCCATGAAACCTTCCTGATAGCTCAACAAGGCATCTGCATACAAATCAGTGCTCGTCGCGCGCGAACCCCAATATTTACCGGCAAGCATCTGGTTCTTGTCCAAATAGATAGAAGCATCTTCCGTAACTGTATTGCTATCCATCACACGGTCCACACTACCACGGCCCTGCAAAGTCAGACCTTCCATAATATTATATTTAATAGTAGCCGAAGCCATAACACGGTCTTTCTTAGCCAAGTCAGATACTGCATCGAGCATATAATACGGGTTGTTTATCCAACTACCGCCATCTTTCAGTATCCATGGGAAATTTTGCACAGGTGTTCCGATAAGGTTCGTATTTGTATTACGTCCACCAGAAGAAATAGGATTATACTGGTCTGCAATGACCGTACGGTTAATGTCAAAATAGCGCAAATCAACTGCTGCCGGTGTCCGATATAAACCAGGCAAGACACCTTTTGCCTTACCAATGACAGGACGGTTTTCTGCTTTCTGTGAAACATAATTGAGCGACATGTCAACCGTCACTTTCTTGTTCCACATAGAAAATGATTCTTTCAGCAACAAATTATGGCGGATAAAATCATTGTTTTCTATCAAACCTTTCTGAATTGTATTTGCGTAGGACAAATAAGAAGTCGTATGTTCCGTACCACCGCTCAGGGCTATCGAGTTATTGTAAGTTTGTCCGGTCCTGAAGAAATCTTTCACATTGTCACGTGGATTTTTGGTCAGATATGGATACAAAGCCAATTCAGCATCTGTCAATTCCGAAATAGGCTTGCCCCAACCGTTATACTTGACTCCTGTGCCATCTATTTCCGGCGCGAACATGGTCTGCTGTTTGGGATAAACAAGCGGAGTCTCGAATGTAGTGTTGCTTGAAACATCCACACGCACCTTACCTTCACGTCCGCCTTTGGTCGTAATTATAATTACACCATTGTTGGCTGCACTACCGTAAAGTGCAGCGGCATTCGGACCTTTCAAAATAGAGATACTGGCTATATCATCCGGATTTATCGTGGAAAGCAAGTCTCCGCCATCACGCGATGTACTCGTCAAAACGTCATTTGTCTGACTGGACATGCCATTCGACAATGGGATACCATCCAACACAATCAAAGGTTGGTTGTTACCCAAAATAGAACTTTGACCGCGAAGAATGATCTTCGAAGAACCACCACCAGCACCGGATGAATTTGGCGTAATTGTCAAACCTGCCGATTTTCCCTGAAGTGAATTAATAAAATTCACATCTTTGGCACGAGTCAGTTCCTGATTACTGATATTCTGTGTCGCATAAGTCAATGATTCTGATTTACGTTCAATACCCATAGCCGTAACAACAACTTCTCCCAACACTTTTGTGTCTTCTTTCAGAACAATTTCATAGTGTTTTTTAGAAGATAATTTTACTTCTGCTGTCTGATAACCGATATAAGAAGCGACTATTACGCCATTTTCCGGCAATTCCAAAGAAAAATTACCATCAAAATCAGTTATCGTCCCAACAGTCGTACCCTTTAAAAGCACATTCACGCCTATCAGCACTTCACCACGGTCATCTTTAACTACACCTGTTACCGTACGCAAACCTGACTGTGCGAAAGAAGAAACCGAGAAAACAAAACACAAAAAACAAGACAAAAACATACCCTTGAAAGCATAATTGCCACCAAAAGTATCTTTTAGTCCTACGTGACTCAAAAATCCTTTCATAGAGTTTAATTTAAATTAGTCAGTAATTTTAGAAAATGTTCTTTTTTTGAACTCATAATCATGCACAAATAAGCGAGAAAAAAAACATTCCTCACTCACATTGCACCTTCACCTTACGAATTGAGTTTAATCAAATCATTAAATACAACAGAAAAAATAGCAGGCACGCTATCACAAAAACAAGGGATAATTTTGTTCATGATATTGATTTAAGTTAGAAATTAATACTGGTGCACAGACATATTTGATTTTACAAATTCCATGCGACTATATAAAGACTGAAAAACTGCATAAATACGAAGCTGTATTTATATTATTTAACACTATCGTATGTAAATCCAAATATTTATATACAAACGCACCTTACCAAAACAGCCATTCCATTCCCATATTCCGGCCGGAACGGTCATTTTTAAATAAACCTATCACACAAATGCCAGGCAAACAAAAACTCAGATAAAAATGCCATTTACAACCATTTATAGCAAGTGGTAATAATACTTGCCACGCCAAACAAACTAAAACCCATTGCCATTTTGCTTACTGCGCAAAAATCAGTATCTTTGTGCCTCGTAAAAAACAGGAAAAACAACCAGCAATTGAAACAAAAAAAATAAGTTCACCTATAAATTATGTTTGAAAATTTAAGCGACAGGTTAGAACGCTCCTTTAAAATATTGAAAGGAGAAGGCAGGATCACGGAAATCAACGTTGCTGAAACGCTGAAAGATGTACGCAAAGCACTTTTGGAAGCTGACGTCAACTATAAAACGGCCAAAAACTTTACCGAGACCGTCAAGGAAAAGGCCTTAGGGCAGAATGTACTCAAATCACTGAAACCCAGCCAACTTATGGTCAAGATCGTCCATGATGAACTGGCTACTTTAATGGGTGGTAGCAGTGCTGAAATCAATCTGAAAGGCTCACCAGCCGTGATACTTATGTCTGGTTTACAAGGTTCTGGTAAAACAACGTTTTCTGGTAAATTAGCTAACATGCTAAAAACCAAGCAGAACCGCAAGCCCCTTCTTGTTGCATGCGATGTATATCGTCCCGCAGCCATTGAACAGCTGAAAGTTTTGGGCGAGCAAATCAACGTGCCCGTATATGCGAACGAATCCAGCAAGAACCCTGTTGAAATAGCAAAAACCGCCGTCAAATATGCAAAAGAACAAGGTTACGACACTGTTATTGTGGATACAGCCGGACGTTTAGCTATCGACGAGCAAATGATGAACGAAATAACCGCCATCAAGGAAGCTCTACAACCACAGGAGATTTTGTTCGTCGTGGATGCCATGACCGGACAGGATGCTGTCAACACGGCCAAAGAATTCAACGACCGCCTAGATTTTGACGGCGTAATCCTGACCAAACTGGATGGCGACACACGTGGCGGAGCTGCTATATCTATTCGTTCTGTGGTAAACAAGCCTATCAAATTCGTCGGGACTGGTGAAAAGATGGAAGCCTTGGACGTTTTCCATCCATCACGCATGGCCGACCGTATCCTAGGCATGGGTGATATAGTTTCATTGGTTGAACGAGCCGAAGCGCAATATGACGAAGAAGAAGCCAGACGCTTGTCCAAAAAAATTGCGAAAAACCAATTCGACTTCAATGACTTCATGAGCCAAATTCAACAAATCAAGAAAATGGGCAACATGAAAGATTTGATGGGAATGATTCCAGGAATGAGCAAAGCCTTGAAAGACGTGGACATAGACGACAATGCTTTCAAAAGCATCGAAGCCATTATCCAATCCATGACACCGGAAGAACGCCAGAATCCGTCTTGCCTGAACGGAAGCCGAAAGAACCGGATTGCCAAAGGAAGCGGGACAAGCATAGTCGAAGTAAACCGGTTGCTAAAACAGTTCTCACAAACCGGAAAACTCATGAAAATGGTATCCCAAGGAAAATTGAAAATGCGCCGATAAACCCCATGCCCGATTGTGCAAACACAATTGGGCTTTTTTATAACCCATAAAACCGAAACAAACATGGTATTAATTGATGGAAAGAAAGTAGCCGACCAAATCAAATCCGAGATTGCGGCAGAAGTCGAAAAAATGGTTGCCGAAGGCAAAAAACGCCCGCATCTGGCGGTCATCATTGTCGGCCACGATGGCGGTAGCGAAACCTATGTCGCACACAAAGTGAAATCATGCGCGCAAGTAGGATTCACATCGACAAGAATCGCATTTGAGGACACAATCACAGAAGCCGAACTGTTGGAAAAAATCAACGAGCTGAACAACGACACCGACATAGACGGTTTTATCGTACAGCTGCCGCTGCCAAAACATATTGACGAACAAAAGGTCATAGAAGCAATCGATTACCGCAAAGATGTCGATGGATTCCATCCCGTCAATGTGGGACGCATGAGCATTGGCTTGCCTTGCTTTGTCTCCGCCACGCCATCCGGCATTATCGAGCTGCTCCGGCGTTACGAAATACCGACCCAAGGCAAACACTGCGTCGTCATTGGGCGCTCGAACATTGTCGGCAAACCGATTGCAAGCCTGATGATGCAAAAAGCCTACCCCGGCGATGCCACCGTGACCGTATGCCATAGCCGCACCAAGAACCTGAAAGAAATCTGCCTGAGCGCCGACATTATCATTGCCGCCCTCGGTTCTCCGGCGTTCCTGAAAGAAGACATGGTCAAGGAAGGCGCGGTCATTATCGATGTCGGGACAACACGCGTTCCTTGCAGCACGGCAAAGAGCGGTTTCCGGCTGTGCGGCGATGTGGATTTTGAACATGTCGCGCCCAAATGCAGCTACATAACGCCCGTTCCTGGCGGCGTCGGCCCGATGACCATTGTTTCACTGCTTCGGAACACGCTGCAAGCTGCCAGACAAAGGCAATAACACATTGGGGTTTCTACCCGAATGACAACCCCATACAAAAAGAACCCATTGGCCAGATTATAACCAATGGGTTTCTTTTACAATAAACATTTCAGATAAAAAACAAGAAAGGAAAACCCGAAAGCATTCCTTCCTTATATAATGTTATACATCAGCCTGCTTAAAAACCAGCACCGGCAATCATCAGTTTCCGATTTCTGAAAGGAACTTGATACGCACCAGACGAATATCTATATCCGTGAAATCATCATCTCCCAATTCGTCCAATGCTTTTTCCACATCGTCCGTTTCTGCGGTTTTGAAGTATTCAAATATTTCTTCTTCCTTGTCGGCATCCATTATTTCATTCAAGAAATAATCAATATTTATTTTCGTTCCCGAATAAACAATGGCCTCTATTTCATCCAACAATTCATAAATGTCCAATCCTTTCGACATGGCCAAATCGTCCAATGCAATTTTACGGTCAATGGCCTGGATTATGGAGATTTTAAGCTGCGATTTTTTAGGAACCGTGCGCACCCGCAAATCTTCCGGCCGGATGATTTCGTTTTCGTGTACATATTCCTTAATGACTTTCAAAAACTCGTCGCCGTAACGCTTGGCCTTACCAGCTCCCACGCCCGGAATATTCTGCAACTCCTCGGTCGTAATGGGATAACTCGTGGCCATTGCCTCCAAGGACGGGTCCTGGAAAATCACAAACGGAGGTACGCCCAACTTCTTCGACATTTTTTTGCGCAAATCTTTCAAAATGGCAAACAAGACATCATCCGCGGCACTGCAACCTCCCATGCCCTTGATCATTATATCCTCATCGTTATCTTCTTCTTCAGATTCCTTGGGAATCATAAAAGGTTCGGGATGTTTCAAATACTTCTTCCCGGCCGGCGTGATTTTCAGCACACCATAAGTTTCAATATCCTTCAATATATATCCCGAAAGCATGGCCTGCCGTATAATGGCGTGCAAAGTACTTTCGCTCGTATCCGCGGCCGAACCGAAATTCTCCAAATCGTTGTGCTTATATGAAATGACAGCAGCCGTTTCGTTGCCTTTCAGGATATCGACAATATGCTCTGCTTTGAATTTTTCTTTCAGCGAAAGGACCGTCTCCAAAATCAATGACAGCAATTCACTGGCATCAAACATTTTGTGCGGATGCTTGCAATTATCACAATTACCGCAGTTTTCTTCCGTATATTCCTCACCGAAGTAATGCAGCAACAATTTCCGCCGGCACAGCGATGATTCGGCATACGTCTGCGTTTCAAACAATAGCTGGTTGCCGATTTCCTGTTCCGCAATCGGTTTCCCTTGCATGAACTTGCGAAGTTTGTCCAGATCCTTGGGCGAATAGAAAGTGATGCATTGCCCTTCGCCGCCATCACGGCCGGCGCGACCGGTTTCCTGGTAATAACCTTCCAGACTTTTGGGCATGTCATAATGCAAGACGAAACGCACGTCGGGTTTGTCTATCCCCATACCGAACGCAATCGTAGCCACAATGACCTGCACCTCTTCCATCAGGAATTTATCCTGGTTTTTGCTGCGGATAGTGGAATCCATTCCTGCATGATAAGGCAAAGCTGAAATATTATTGACCTGCAAAGTTTCTGCAAGTTCTTCCACTTTACGGCGGCTCAAACAATAAATAATGCCCGACTTGCCCTCCATTGAACGGATATATTTGATAATTTCCTTGTCTATATCATCGGTTTTCGGGCGTACCTCGTAATAAAGATTCGGCCGGTTGAACGACGATTTAAACACAGTCGCATCCAACATGCCCAAATTTTTCTGGATGTCATGCTGAACCTTGGGGGTAGCCGTGGCTGTCAGGGCAATAATGGGCGCTTTGCCTATCTCGCTGACAATGGGTTGTATCCGGCGGTATTCAGGACGGAAATCATGCCCCCATTCCGAAATACAATGCGCCTCATCTACGGCATAAAAAGATATTTTTACATTACGCAAAAAGTCTATATTCTCTTCTTTGGTCAGGGATTCCGGAGCCACATAAAGCAGTTTCGTCTTACCGGCCATAATATCGGCACGGACCGCATCAATGGCGGCCTTCGACAAAGAGGAGTTGATAAAATGCGCGATTCCATCTTCCTCGCTGAAATTACGCATGGCATCCACCTGGTTTTTCATCAACGCAATCAAGGGTGAAATCACAATGGCGGTTCCTTCCATCAACAAAGACGGCAACTGATAGCATAATGATTTCCCGCCACCCGTAGGCATTAACACGAATGTGTCCTTTCCATCCAATACGTTCTGGATGATGGCTTCTTGATTACCCTTGAAACTTTGGAATCCGAAATGTTTCTGTAAGGCAACTGTTAAAATTGATTTTTTTGCCATTATTTTCTATACAAAAGAACTGTTCATTTTTCACATAGCAAAATTATAAACAGATTTCTATTCTGCAATAGTTTTCCATAAAAAAATCTTTTTTTTGAGGAAAATTTGCCAGACAAATTACAACTAACTATTTATCAGAAACTTACAAAACAAAACAAAACGAAAAGAAAAAAGACATATAGTTTCTACGCTGATTTTTTCTTAATTTTGCGGGCGAAAAAACATAGATGTAGAAAAATGCGCGCCTTATAAATGGACACGCAAATCAAATTCGTAATTAAAAAAGTCAAACAATGGAACGTACGGTTATTGTAGATGCATTGAAAAGTACCGCTTTCGGTGAAAAAATGAATGTAAAAGGCTGGGTGCGCACCCGCCGCGGTAATAAAAACGTCAGTTTTATAGCATTGAATGATGGTTCTACCATTAAAAACATACAAGTCGTGGCCGACATTGCCAAATTCGGTGAAGATTACTTGAAACCCATCACGACCGGTGCGTGCATAAGCGTTACCGGAACGCTTGTAGAAAGCATGGGGAAAGGACAAACCGTCGAGATACAAGCCGACGAAATAGAAATTTACGGCACAGCCGACCCGGACGTTTACCCATTGCAGAAAAAAGGGCATTCGCTGGAATACCTGCGCGAAATTGCCTATTTGCGTCCGCGCACAAACACATTCGGTGCCGTGTTCCGCATGAGGCACCACATGGCCATGGCCATTCATACGTTCTTCCACGAACGCGGATTTTTCTATTTCCACACACCGCTCATCACCGCCTCCGACTGCGAAGGCGCCGGGCAAATGTTCCAGGTAACCACCTTGAACTTGTACGACCTGAAAAAAGATGAGAACGGCTCTATCGACTATTCGCGCGACTTTTTCGGCAAACAAGCCAGCCTAACCGTATCCGGACAATTGGAAGGCGAGTTAGGCGCGTTGTCGTTGGGCAAGATATACACATTCGGTCCGACATTCCGGGCTGAAAACTCGAACACGCCGCGCCACTTGTCGGAATTTTGGATGATAGAACCCGAAGTTGCATTCAACCGCATTGAAGAAAACATGCGGCTGGCACAGGATTTTATCCAATATTGCGTCCGCTGGGCGTTGGAAAAATGCCAGGACGATCTGGCCTTCCTGTGCGAAATGTATGACAAGGATTTGATTGACAGGCTGAAATTCGTTGTAAACAACGATTTCCAACGGCTGACCTATACGGAAGGAATCCGCATCTTGGAAGAAGCCGTCGCCAAAGGCAAAAAATTCGAATTCCCCGTTGGTTGGGGCACCGACCTACAATCGGAACACGAACGCTATCTTGTGGAAGAGCATTTCAAAAAACCGGTTATCCTGACCGATTACCCGAAAGAAATCAAATCGTTCTATATGAAGCAGAACGACGACGGGAAAACCGTCCGCGCAATGGATGTGCTTTTCCCGAAAATCGGAGAAATCATCGGCGGCTCGGAACGCGAGGAGAATTATGACAAGCTCAAAACCCGGGCGGCTGAAATGGGCGTACCAGACAAAGATATCTGGTGGTATTTGGATACGCGCCGTTTCGGAACCGCGCCGCACGCAGGTTTCGGCCTCGGCTTCGAGCGGCTCATGCTGTTTATTACCGGCATGTCGAACATACGCGATGTGATTCCGTTCCCGCGCACACCGAACAACGCTGATTTCTAAAAGAAACCCGGCAAACATCACCACGGAACGAGATGAGCACCGTTTTACTGACAGCCGATGGTTCGCACACTTTGTACGTGCCGGAAATTGACGAATCGTACCACTCGACCAACGGCGCCATGCAGGAATCGATGCACATATTTATAAATGCGGCTTTGCGGCAACATCCGCAACCGCATTTATCTGTTTTCGAGGTCGGTTTCGGGACTGGCCTAAATGCATATCTGACACTGCTGGAAGCAGAAAAAACAGGATGCAGCATCAGTTACACGGCCATCGAAAAATTTCCCGTTGCAATGGATGTCGCGGCCTCACTGAACTATGAACAGCAAGTGCTTCGCTATAACTATCAGGAGGGAAACGGCATTTTCAAACAATTGCACGACGCAGCATGGGATGTAAAAATAACCATTACGCCGCATTTTGCCTTGCAAAAAATACAGGCCGATTTGCTGACGTTCCAAATGGGCGAAAACGTATTCGACATAATCTATTTCGATGCCTTTTCGCCGGCCAAGCAACCGGAAATGTGGAGTGAAACTATCTTCAACCGGATTTTTGCCTCATGCAAACCCAACGCCATCTTAACGACCTATTGCGCCAAAGGCGCGGTCAGACGCGCTTTGCTGCAAGCTGGTTTCCAAGTTGAACGGCTGCAAGGACCGGCAGGAAAAAGAGAAATTTTACGAGCAGTCAAACCGGCCACAAATTAAAAACGACAGACATGAAACGTATTTTATCAGAAAACAGTTACTTCATCGTACCTTACCTGCTATTTGCACTATTGTTCGGTATTGCCATTCTATGCACGGGAAAAGGCGAGTTGCATTTATGGCTGAACTCCGTGCATACCCCTACGCTGGACTTCATTTTCAAATACATAACCCTGACCGGCGAATGGATTCCATACGTTGTTGCGGTAGCTCTGTTGTTCTACAAAACAGGGAACGGCATTTTTGTCCTGCTCGGACAACTATCGGCCGGACTGGTTACGCAAATCATCAAGCACATTGTCGATGCACCGCGCCCGAAACTGTTTTTTGCCGAACACTACCCGGACTTTGTCCTGCCATTGGTTGACGGCGTGCGGCTACATTCCTCGCACAGCTTCCCGTCCGGACATACGACAGCCATTTTCGCCCTGTTTTTCTCCCTTGCGGTCATTACAAAAAACAAACCGCTGAAATTCATATATTTGCTACTGGCTATTTTTTGCTCCTATTCGCGCATATATCTGTTCCAGCACTTCCCGTGCGACGTGTGGGCGGGCTCCATGATTGCAGTCATTACGGTTGCGCTGCTGGCCCTGTGGTCGTTCCCATTGCGCAAGACATGGTCAGACAAACCGATTACCAAATTGTGCAAAAAACAGGAAAAATAATTTTCAAGAAACCCGTTGCACGATAAAGATAAAAGAACTATCTTTGCAGCCGCAAAAAATAAATGTGGAATTGCCCGACGGCAAGACCATTATGGTTTAACTTAACAACTTTACAATTATGTATTTGACTTCTGAAAAGAAGGCTGAGATCTTTGCACAATACGGCAAAGATGCCAAAAACACAGGTTCCGCAGAATCACAGATTGCCTTGTTTACTTATCGTATCAACCATTTGACAGAGCACTTGCGTGCCAACCAAAAGGACTTCGGTACAGAACGCGCCATGTTGGCTTTGGTAGGTAAACGCCGCCGTTTGCTCGACTATCTGAAAAGAATCGACATTGAACGCTATCGTGCAATCATCAAAGAATTAGGTATCCGTAAATAAAACGGCGATACCGCAAAAAAACACGCTACGGCCGAAACGCTTTGTTTTGCCGTGGCGTGTTTGCTTTTAAAATAAGGCTGATTATGAAAGCGGATAAAACCATATTACTGACATTCTCCCCCACCCGCACATCGAAGCGCATCGGCGAAGCCATTGCAAGAGGCATCTCAGACGGGCAATTCAACTCAATAGATTTGACCTATGACAACGAGCCAAAGCCACTGAACATATCTTCCGACACGCTCATTGTCGTTTCCGTGCCCGTATATGGCGGTATGGTAACCCCAAAAGCCATTGAACGCATGGCCAAATTGCAAATTAACGGCGCGCCAAGCGTCATTGCCGTTATTTACGGGAACAGGGCATACGACCAGGCACTGGAGCAACTCAATACTTTTGTAACCGGGCATGGCGGAAAAACCATAGCAGCCGGTGCATTTATCGGGGAACATTCGTATAGCAACGGACAATATCCCATTGCTGCCGGACGCCCCGACCGGAATGACTTGAAAGAAGCGGAACAATTCGGGCGAGAAATCCGGCAAAAAATCGCCACTGCGAATAATCAAGAAGAAATCTCCGCCGTTGATGTGAAGCTGCTGCCCGATCCTGCCATGGCAGACATGGCCATGTTGCAATTCCGCAACGCCGTACAGGAGGCCATGGAACGGCAGCCGGCTGGAAATTCCGCACCCGTCACCAACACGGAACTGTGTACACATTGCGGAACATGTGCGCAATATTGCCCGACACAGGCCATTGAGAAAGGCAACGAATGCCACACCGATGCAAGCAAGTGCATAAAATGCTGCGCTTGTGTGAAAATCTGCCCGCAACAGGCGCGGACATACGAAACGCCTTTTTCAAACCTGTTGAACAAATATTTCAACACCCCAAAGCGCAATCTTACGCTCTTATAATCATAAAAAATGCCGGCAAGTTCCGAATGGCCTGCCGGCATTTTAGCATTAAAATTTAGTAATTCCCGGGAAATTATTCCTGCACCAGAATCCAAGCATCGGCGAAACGCCCTTTCAAAGCATCGCGTTGCGCACGGGCACCTTCATAGTTGTCGAACGAAGCATAAATCACCCTGTACATTTGCTGTTCATTGATGGCAATGATAGCTTGGATGCCTTCCTGCTGCAAAGTTGCCTGTAAACCTTTTGCGTTGGAAATACTCTTGAAACTGCCCACAACAACAAAATAATCCGTCGGGACCACTTCCACATCCGTTTCCACCAACTCAAAAGACTCGGCGCGGGTTTCCTCCTCAACCGGAACAACTTCGGTTTCCACAGGCACAGACGTTATCGTCTGTTTGGACTTACATGCTCCCAGACCCAACATTAGGACGGCAGCAATTACAAACAAAATCTGTCTCATATCCACTTGAATTAACATTTTAACAAGTTGCAAAGATGATGATATTTTCAACAATAACCAAGATTTATCATACTTTAAACGAACTTTTGAGTTTAATTATTGTTTACTATAACAGAAAATAAATATCAAGCCGGCAAACAGTGGAATAGTTTTTGCCAGCACATAGACCATGTTTAACAAATAAAACAACAATTATGAACTTCACGTTACCTACCCTTCCTTATGCAGCCAATGCTTTGGAACCGGCCATCAGCCAACAAACCATTGAATTCCATTACGGAAAACACCATCAAACCTATGTAAACAACCTGAACACGCTCATAAAAGGAACTCCATTCGAGGATGCTTCGTTAGAAGAAATTATCCGGCAGGCCGACGGCCCAATCTTCAACAATGCAGCGCAGACCTGGAACCACACGTTCTATTTCATGCAATTCTCCTCCAAAGGCAAAAACGCGCCTGACGGACAACTTGCCGAAGCAATCCAGACACAATGGCAGAGCTTCGATGCGTTCAAGGAAGAATTCAACAAAGCCGGCGCAGGATTGTTCGGTTCCGGTTGGGTGTGGTTAGTCAAAAATCCGGACGGAACGCTCGCCATCGTAAAAACGACGAACGCCGACAATCCCATGCGGAACGGGCAAAAACCGCTTCTGACCTTCGATGTATGGGAACATGCCTATTATCTGGATTACCAGAACCGCCGGGCCGATTATTTGACCGGTTTGTGGAATATCCTGGACTGGAAAGTCATTGAAGAACGTTTCTAAACAGTATCCGCCGATTTTCAGACACAAACAAGAATGACAAATCAAGAGATAAACCTCAAGTTTGCCGCGCTCCAGACTGAGCATCAGCGCAAATTCAACACGAAACTTATCCCGACGGCGGCGAATATTTGCGGCCTGCGGTTGCCCGATGTGCGGAAAATTGCCAAAGAAATCATTCATGATGATTGGAGGCAATGGCTCACGACAGCGGAGAACACATACATGGAACATATCATGCTGCAAGGCATCGTTATTGCTACCGCACCTATGGAATGCACCGAGCGGATGCAACGGCTGCAGGGGTTTATCCCGAAAATCGACAATTGGGCAGTATGCGACTCCGTTGCAACAAGCCTGAAAATACGGCCTGCCGACAAAGAAGCGTGGTGGCAGTTCGCGCAAGCACGTTTAGATTCCGAACAAACCTACGAAATCCGTTTCGGGCTGGTACTGATGCTCCATGCGTTCGTCGAGGAAAAATACCTGCCGGCCATTTTCGCACACACGAGCCGAATCCCATGCAATGAGTATTACGTGTCCATGGCCGTGGCATGGCTCCTGTCGGTCTGTTGCGTGAAATTCAACGGGCAGACAGTCCGCTATCTGCAAAACGGGACTTTGGACAAGGAAACGCACAACCGTACCATCCAAAAATGCGTGGAATCGTTCCGCATTCCGGCAGAAACCAAAGAACAGCTGAAACAATTGCGGCGGAAATAACATTGGACAACAGCGGCAAAATAAAAGCCATATCGCAATTTAAAATCAGACATGGCTTTGAATTATCCCCCGAAAATCCTTACCCGGTTTTCGGGGGATATGTTACCGGGAATCAGAGAGCCGCTTCCAGAATAGCCCTCGCAACGGCTCCGTTCACATTGCCGGCTTCGCCGAAAGCGACCTTGCGTTCATTGAAACGACGCTCTATTTCAGCAATCGTATCCTCGCCGATATTCACCTCACCAAGGCGCGTAGCCAGCCCCAACGAGCGGAAAAACGCCTCGGTCTTCTCGATGGTCTTGACCAGGCGGGCATTCTCGTCGCCGGACGTAACGCCCCATACCCGCTCGCCGTACTGCAGAATCTTGTCATGCTTTTGCGCCTGCAACACCGTCATGGTTGCCGGCATGACAATGGCCAGGCTCTCTCCGTGCGTGATGCCGTGCAACGCCGTCAGTTCGTGCCCTATCATGTGCGTGCACCAGTCTTGCGATACGCCCATGGCGATAAAGCCGTTCAGTGCCATGGTGGCGCACAACATATACTGGCTCATGTAGTAATAGTCCGTCTTGTCCTCCTTGATTTTCGGTGCTATCTCCACAACCGTCTGCAACACGCCTTCCGCCCAACGGTCCATCAGAGGCGACTCGCACGAACGGGTCAGGTATTGCTCGAGCACATGCACGAACGTGTCGGCCAGACCGCAGGCAATCTGGAAATCTGGAATGGAATAGGTCACCTCGGGGTCGAGGATGGAGAATTTCGGGAAATCGGAATAATACGCGAACTTCTCGGCGGTGGCCTTGTTGGAAATCACCGCGCCGCTGTTCATTTCCGAGCCTGTCGCCGGCATGGTCATCACGCTGGCCACGGGCACCAGCTCGCCCGTCTTTTCGGGATGCAGCACCAAATCCCACGCATCACCCTCATAGCGCAAGGCCGCGGAAATCAACTTCGTGCCGTCCAGCACCGAACCGCCACCAACCGCCAGCAGGAAATCGACCTGATGTTCCTTGCCCAACGCAACCGCCTTGCGCAAGGTCTCCACCGTCGGGTTCGGTTCTATGCCCCAAAACTCCACATACGTGTGTCCCTGCAAAGCCTTGACAACCTGCTCATACACCCCGTTCTTTTTCAGGCTGCCGCCTCCGAACGTAACCATAATTTTCTTGTCTGCCGGAATTTCCGTCGCCAGACGCGCTATCGTACCCTTGCCAAAAATCAGCTTGGTAGGGTTCTGAAAAACAAAATTATTCATTGCTGTTGCTTTTTTGATTGGATTAAATAACAAGAGACGCAAAGATACAAGTTTATGCACAAACTCAAAAACAACAGCAAAGAGTTTTTTACGGGAAGAAGCACCGCCATACAGACACCCTGCCCCCAACACAAAAATATTCCTCAGAAAAAACCTTGAATTTCTAAAAAATATCCTTACATTTGCAGCGACAACAAAACAAACATGAAGACTAACAATAAATACAATTCCTGCCAGAAACCACAAAACGGTTTCCGCGTGTTATATGTAGTTAATCTTACCCCCCCCCCCGTTAACATTTGATAATCAATTAGTTACAACCTACTTTGTCAAGCAGATGGCAACTGTGCCGACAACGGTGGCGGCCAGACACCATTGCCATCGGGTTGTTTCCATAAAGTTACAAACGCTACTCCGAAACGGACAAGGCGGCCATAATAATCCCACAACGGCAAAACCGAACCGCATAGCCATGCCGTCGTATCCATACAACGGCGACCAAAACCGCATAGCGAAGCCGTCGTATCCATACAACGGCGACCTAAACCACGTAGCGAAGCCGTCGTATCCATACAACGGCGACCTAAACCGCGTAGCGAAGCTGTCGTATCCATACAACGGCAACCAAAACCGCGTAGCGAAGCTGTCGTATCCATACAACGGCGACCTAAACCGCATAGCCATGCTGTCGTATCCATACAACGGCGACCTAAACCACGTAGCGAAGCCGTCGTATCCATACAACAGCGACCAAAACCACGTAGCGAAGCCGTCGTATCCATACGGCAGCGGCTTGGACAACAAATATCCAGAAAGCATTAGGGCACTCATAACCAATTAAATACATAATACTATGGCAACAATCCAAATTAATCCTTTTGGCCGGCGCCAACGACTGCGCAACAACGAGTTCATGACCTATTGCACCGAGGTGCAGACCGCCATCGAAAAGGCAGGCACGGGAGCCGATGCCCTGAATTGCGAAACGGCGGCGCAAAATTTCAGCCAGGCATTGGCAGCATACGCCGAAGCCATCGTCGTAGTGAGCAAATCGGCCATAACCAAGCAGATTGACGAGGCCGACCGCGAGCGCGACGACCTCTTCGTGGGGCTGACAGAACACATACGCACCGCACAACGACACTACGACCCCGACCGGCGCGTGGCGGCGGCGGCACTGATGCCCATCGTGGACACATACGCAGGCACGCAAATAAGGCCGGCAGCCGATGAAACAAGCTACCTGAACAACTTCATGGATGACATGCGCGCGGAAAAATATACCGCCTACCGCACCGCGCTCGACATTGACGGATGGCTCGCACAACTGCAAACCGCCAACGAAAAGTACGTCAGCCTGAGCGAACAGCGCGCCACCGACCAGAGCACCAACATTGTCGGGAACTCCAAAACGACGCGCAAAGCACTGGACAAGGCATACAGCGAACTGGTACAGGTGCTCAACGCGCTGTGCTTAGTGAACGGGGAGGAAAAATACGCGGGGCTTTTCGCCTACCTGAACACACGCATCAAATACTACGAGGATTTGGTGGCCAGACGCGAGGGAACAGCCGCGGCAAAGGCCGCAGACGACAACACCGGCACGGAACAAACGGCTGAATGATATTACGCAGGACACCCGCAACTGAAAGGATAAATTACATAACGGCATGGAAAACGATTGCGGGGATGTCCTGCCAGTAGGAAAAAAACAAACGGCGGCATTGCCGAAATAACAAAACAAAATAACAATACCAAACAATTAAATGTACAACAGTATGAAAAAAAGTGTATTTACTTTTGCCCTTGCCTTATTAACGGCAGGAAGCGCATGGGCATACGATTTCAAAGCCGGTGATTTGTACTACAACATTACCGACGCAAGCAACAAGACCGTGGAAGTAACGTATGAAACAGACCAAAATTCCGATAACTACAAATCACTTCCCGGTACGGTAACCATTCCCGCTACCGTAAGCCACAACGATACGGAATACAGCGTGACAAGCATTGGGGAAAAGGCATTTATGGGAAGCCCGGCACTCACGCAAATAAGCATACCCGAGAGCGTGAATAGCATTGGAGAATCGGCATTCTCCGACTGCTCCAAACTTACACAAATTACCATACCCAACAGTGTGGAACACATTGGAAACAAAACATTCAACAATTGCTCCGCACTTGCACAAGTTATCCTGCCCGATGGTATAAAAAGCCTTGTAAATTCAATGTTCAGCGGCTGCTCCGCACTCACACAGATTAGCATACCCAGCACTGTGGAAAGTATTGGTGACCAAGTGTTCTACAACTGCTCAAGGCTTACACAAATTACCCTGCCCGATGGTGTGAAAAGCATTGGCAACACAGCTTTTGCCAGTTGCTCCGCACTCACGGAAATCAGCCTGCCCGATAACATAGAAAACATCGGAAATTCAGCATTCAGCGGCTGTTCCAAACTTGCAAATATCACCATTCCGGGTCGTATAACGAGCATTGGAAGCCAGACATTTTTCAATTGCTCCGCACTTACAGGAATTACCATACCCGACAAAATAACGAATATCGGAGATGAGGCCTTCCGGTACTGCTCCGCACTCACACAGATAAACATGTTGCCTACCACGCCCCCTACTATAACCCCAACCACATTCAGCCATATCAACCTGCAAGTCAGAATCACCATACCAGAAGGCAGCGAAGACAGTTATGGTGCCAATGCCAATTGGAAACAACTGCTCGATTTGGCAGCCGGGCAAATTAACGGGACCTGCGGAGAAAACCTGACTTGGAAATTTACCACAGCCGACAGCACACTCACCATTTCCGGCACAGGCTCCACGTATGATTATGACAATTATAATCAACCGGCATGGAATATTTGGGACAACTTCAATAAAGACATTAAAACCATTTCCTTATCCGATGGCGTAACAAGTATCGGAAATTCAATATTCAGCGCTTGCACCGCACTAACACAAATCACCTTACCTAACAAAATAGAAAAAATCGGCAACTCGGCATTCTCAGATTGTTCCAAACTCAAGGAAATTACCATACCCGAGAGTGTAAAAAGTGTCGGGAGCGGGGCATTTTATGGTTGTAACGCGCTTAATGCCGTTTATTATGCCGGCAATGTGGCCGGATGGTGCGGAATCATATTCAGCAATACCAACGCCAACCCTTTGTACAATGCCCATAACCTATATATCAACAACACCTTGGTCACGGAATTAACCATACCTGAAAGCGTAACCGAAATCAAGGATTATATATTCTCAGGCTGCAGGCCGCTCACAAAAGTTACCCTACCCAGCGGTTTGACAAAAATTGGAGCTTCAGCATTCAACGGTTGCTCTGCTCTTGTACAAATAACCATACCCGACAACGTAACAAACATTGGAAGTTCAGCATTTTCCGACTGTTCCAAACTTACAAAAATTGTCATACCCAACAATGTGAAAAGTATAGAGAGCCAAACGTTCTTCAGATGTTCCGCACTTGCAGAACCAGCATAGGAAACAGCGTGGAAAGCATTGGGAATTATGCGTTCTACACCTGCTCCGAACTGACAAAAGTTGAGATACCCAACAGCGTGGAAAGCATTGGAAGCCAAGTGTTCTATGGCTGCTCAAAACTCACGCAAGCTACCATAGGAAACAAGGTGACGAGCATTGGGGATGCAGCCTTCCAAGGTTGCAGCGCACTCACGCAAATAATCCTGCCCAACAGCCTGCAAAGCATTGGAAGTTCTACATTCAACGGGTGCTCCGCACTCACGGAAATCACCATACCCAACAACGTGACAAGCATCGGGAACCAAGCCTTTTACGCCTGCTCAAAATTCACACAAGTTACCATACCTGACAACGTAACAAATATCGGGAGCCAAGCATTCGCATGGTGTTCCGGGATCACGCGAGCTGTTGTAGGAAATGGAGTAAAATCTATCAATCCCAATACATTCCAAAATTGCCAGGTACTCACACAAGTTACCATAGGCAACAGCGTTACAAATATTTCAGGCTCGGCATTCTCCGATTGCCCCGCACTCACACATGTAACTTGGAATGCCAAAAATTTCCCGGATTTTACTTCCATGTATAACGCCGAGTCCTATTATGAAAATAGTCCTTTCTATAAGAATCGCTCCAACATCACCAATTTCACGTTCGGAGAGGATGTGGAACATATCCCCGCTTTCCTATGCTACGAAATGTCCAACCTTACAACATTAAATATAGGAAACAAGGTAACGAGTATCGGGGAACGGGTTTTCTCCTCGTGCTCCAAACTCACGCAGGTCAGCTTTCCCAAAAACCTGACAAGTATTGGAATCATGGCATTCGACAGATGTTATGCGCTTGCCGAAATGACCGTAAAAGCCACAACACCTCCTACATTAGGAATTTATGTATTCGATGGTGTCAGCCGCGACATACCCGTGTATGTGCCCGCTGAAACGTTGGAAGACTACAAGGCGACTGCAGTCTGGAATGAGTTCAACTTGAAAGCCATGCAGACCGCCCTGCAAACGCCATCCATGCCGGAGAGCATAAGCGTATATGGTGGCCTGTTGCACAACCCGCAAGGGCTGCCCGTAAGCATCTATGACATGCAGGGACGCATGGTTTACAGCGGCACCGCCGCCACCGTAAGCCAGCCCGCAGGCGTATATGTGCTGCGTTGCGCAGGCGCAAGCAGCAAGGTGCTATTCTAAACCACCGCAAGCCAAAGGCTCTTATCCCGCCGGAAATGGAAACGTTTCCGGCGTTTTTTTGTGTTATGGAAACTTTTGTCCCGGCAGGTTCGTTTTCTGCCGGTCATCCCGCACTTGATGCGGGATCCTGGGAGGCAAGTGCAAGGATGACAATGGCGCGGCAATTAGGCGGCAGCACAATACCCCGCATAAAGCCACCCAGGCTCCTGGCTCGGAGGCCGGGATGACGTGGTGAGGGTGCTCGCACGGAATGCCGAACCGCCGCCCGATTGGCGTGCAAGCGAATCCATGCGGGAGGCGTAGCGGTGGCAAACCGCGGCAAGGCCGCAGAAATGCACCACAACCGCGTTTGCTGGATTCAAGCAGATATCAAGGAAAGTTCCCAGAAAAAATCATGACAGGATTTTTAAACTACGGATGACATTACCGGCAACAATCCGCATAATGTACATACCGCCGCAAGGCAAATCCAATGTATTTGAGCCCACAGCCAAAATTCCTTCCTTTATGGCAACTCCGGTCATCCCGTACAAGACATACGGATATTCTTGCCCTGTGTCATTCCTGACAACCGTTTGTCCTTGTCCATCCTTTATGAAAGAAATTGCCAACTCTCCATCCACAGATGGATGAAAACCAGTAGGCTCAAGAGTTTTACCTTTTGCATAAGCCGTATTGGCTCCCAAGCGATGTCCCGCCTCAATGAACAAATACCAACACCCTGCATCATCCTGAATAAAGAATGGCGATGCAACCCTGGAAACCGCCGACATAGAACCATCTCCATTATCCATGATTTTAACATCCTTACAATTCATATACGTCCCCCAATGTACCTCCATATCAAAATTTTGGCCGACCTCGGCCACAGAAATATTGCCTGCACTGCTATGAAACAGCACAAAACACCGGCCATCGGCAAGCATCAGGAACGGGCCGCTGACATTATTTGCATAATTCGGTTTTGTCGTCGTACCCGGTATTGTCTTGCAAGCGACAGACGGCCTAACCAACGGTTTCCGAATCGCTTTCCAGTCAATCCCATCTTTGGAGTGTGCCCAATAAATTGTCCGTTTATCATTCTCATTGATCATCAACAGCATGACATATTTGTTGCCATAGCCCGGCACTTCATATTCAAAAACCTTTGCATAGCTCGCCTCCCGTGAACTGAAACTGAAATCATCATATTGCACGGCCTTGTCTCCATATTCCCAATCCCACAAATTGTCGCTAAACGCATAATTCGTCCGGTTATTGTCCCCATGAAAATACATGAAATACTTACCATACACATCATTCCAAATAATATGGCACGATGAAATATGCGACGTATTCACCCCCTGTTCTTTTATCCAATCATTGGTCATTCTAATGCCTTGTTCCGTCCATGGCCCATCCAAAGTCGGGCCTGTATATAGATACATGCCTCCCGGATCGTCGTGCGGCGTATGATACCAATAATAACGGTCAACGGGTTTGGTTCCATCCTTGAAGCAACCGGTTTCATCCACATGTTTATACGCATCCACCACGACAGGAAAAATATACTCATTTGTCGGTGACGGAATCTCATAAGCCTCTGTATCTATAATGAATCCAACTGGTTCCACTTCCGGCAACAACCCCGTTTCAATCGGTGATGGGCCGACCACATAATACGGTTCCGAGTGGGATTTTATCGTTTCTCCCTCCGGCATATCGGCGTATGCCCTGATTTCGTAAATGCCTTCCGGCAATCCGGCCGGGATGTCCAACGAGCCAGACGCCTTGTTATCCGCTATGGCAAACGTTTTGGGTTCCATCCAAGATTGCCCTGCCTTGTCATAGACTGAAACATATACCGGAGTACCATCTTCAACCAAGTCTGTCTCCAACGTTACTTGCACGGTGTGCGGATTGCCGACCACATGACTGTCTGAATTCAGGGAAAGCGAACGAACCTGAGGCATCAGCGAGAAATTTCCAGTTCCGCATTTGACATAAGCTATATCCATATCGCAATACTGGTTTTTGTCTGCACCGATACGGAAATAATTATTCGAACCATCGTAATGTGTTTTCGCTCCCGAAACAACAGGTTCTTCCAGATTATCTACATAAACATCATAGGTATAATCAGCAGCATAATATACAAAACGGTAAACATGCCATTCCGATGTGTCCAGCAGATATTTTTCATCCGCATCGTGTTTCCATGCCGGTGTAAAAGACAGATACCCGTTTTCCGCATCGCCATATTTAAGATACACTTTCAGTTTTTTACCACCGAAACATATCGTTATCTGGTTTGCTTCGAACACTGTTTCCGTATCTTCAAGCGCAATCGGATTCAACTTTGCCATGATATCTATCGTATAATCATTGGCCTTATTCGTTGCCGGATAACTTTCCGGCGTCAAAAAGCCATCCGCACCAGACAATTTCTGAATATGCACATAACCATCAGCTTGTTCTGCGCTTAAATAGTTTTTAGAACATTTCCAAGCTGCATCCAGTTCTGTTTCTCCAGCTTGATTCCAAGCATCCATCGACTTGTCCAAGATATTCCAAGTTTCCGCATTGACCACCAAGATTCCTGCATTAAAAACGAACCATGCAGAAAGGCACAATATTGATATTTGCTTTTTCATATATTTTAAAATTATTACTATAATTACGTTGTATCTAATCACTATTTCCCGAACGGACAAAGAAGCTCGTTCTCAAGCTGACATCGGTAGATGAACGTCCAATCATTATCGAAAATTTTCCCGGTTCCACCACAAAACGATTTTCCCGATTATATAGTCCCATATCCTGCGGTGTCAAGACGAATTTCACTGTTTTTTCTTCACCCGGTTCAAGATGAACACGTTCAAATCCACGCAAGACTTTGTCATAGGTTATAACCGAACTTACTTCATCACGAAGATATAGCTGGACAATTTCGTCACCAGAAACATTTCCCGTATTTTTCACTTTACAACAAAGTGCTACGCTATCATACAAATTTATTGTATCATGCGACAGTTCCAAATCACGGTATGAAAAAGTAGTATAACTCAAGCCATAACCGAATGGATACAGAGCACCATCTACCCGTACTTTCCCCTTAGAATCGGCTGCCGGTTTGAAAGGGAAAGCATAAGGTATCTGACCTACCGACTTGGGAAACGTAACGGCAAGTTTTCCACCAGGATTATAATCTCCAAACAACACGGCAGCAATAGCATCGCCTGTAAACTCGCCAGGAAACCACGCATGTACTATGGCAGGGACATATTTATCAGCCCAATTTATAGTTGCCGCACGGCCATCAAGCATCACGAGCACGACGGGCTTGCCAACCGCGCACACTGCCCTGAGCAGTTCTTCCTGACGGCCACACAAATCCAGAGCCGACCGGGAATATTCTTCGCGTACCGTTTTTTCATTTCCGCCCAAAACCAGTATGGACACATCCGATTCTGATGCAAGTGTAACGGCTTCATCTATCATGGATTGCTCTTTTTCATCAAGGGGGACGTAGTAAAGTTCACTCTCAGGGAAATGATTGTCTATAATATCCGCTCCTTTTGCATATTTCACGGTCGCATGGACTAATTTTTCTTTTATTCCTTCGTAAACTGTTTTTATCGGGGCATTGGCAGGGCCATAACGGCAAATCAAATCAGTCCTCTCATTGGCATTCGGTCCTATTACAGCTACTTTTTTCAGCCCTTTCGACAATGGTAACAGGTTTCCTTCGTTCTTCAACAATACAATTGATTCCAAAGCAGCCTGCTTGGCTATAGCCTGATGTTCTTTGCTGTGCACGATACGCTCAGCGGAAAGTGTATCACCGCGGTAGGGATTGTCAAATAATCCAAGCCTGAATTTTACCCGTAACACTTCGGCCACCCGCAGGTCCAACGTTTCCATGGATATTTTCCCATCTGCAATGGCCTTGCGTAGTGGCAGAATGTAATCTTCCGGCGAGCTGAAGGCTGTTCGTACATTCAATCCTGCATTCACAACTTGGGCTGCTGCATCCGACAAATCAGTAGCAACCCTATGTTTGGAAAGCCGAAACTCGACAGCCTCACTGTCAGAAACGACATATCCGTCAAATCCCCATTGTTCTCTTAGAATCTCTGTCAGGAAATAATGACTTCCGGAGACCGGTATGCCATCATAATCATTGTAGGAGCTCATAACGCCCATGGCAGCCGCCTCAGTAAATGCTTTACGGAATGGTTCCAAAAAAATAGTCATCATCTCCCTAGGTGCGACATGTGGATCTGTACGTGTGCCTTCATCACGTCCACCTACAGGAATACTATAAACCGCAAAATGTTTGGGCGTAGAGACCAATCCGTATTCTTGCAGGCCTTCTATCATTTGTTTCCCCAGTTCGCCCACAAGATACGGATCTTCGCCATAACATTCCACGACACGTCCCCAGCGGGGATCACGGGCTACGTCCAAAATGGGAGAATAGATATTCGTATACCCGAGTGCATTGGCTTCTTCGGCTGTAACCCGTGCTATTTCACGAATAAGTTTCCTATTCCATGTAGAGCCTTGTCCACATTGTGCGGGAAACATGGTTGCACGGTCATGGCAAAGACCACGTATTCCTTCGTTTGTGAAATCAACTGGAATGCCCAAACGAGTTTCTTCAACAAACCATTTCTGAATTGCATGCCTATTCCTCACGCTGACGGGATACGGGAATGACAATTCAGAGGCAAAAGTTCCTAAGCCATTTGCCTGTTCATCTATGTTTGCGATGCCATCTCTCCATATTTGCTCTTTCCATGTCTCATTCGGAACTTTATCTTCAAGTACTCTGCCAGAACCGTACAGGGTAGCCAACTGGCATGTCTTTTCATCCAGATTCATTTGTCCCAACAAATCATGCACACGCTCCTCTATTGGCTGATTCGGATCTTCATAAACATCCTTAAATCCATTTTTGTTGAAATCAATCCAACCATCCATGTAAATATTCCCAGCCCCGAATACAGGATTGGAAACAAGAAAAGAAATCATTGTCCAAAAGCACTTGCCTTTCATATATTTATTTATCTGGGCAAAAACCGCTCTGTTTCAATATTTTGTATCGATGTAATGCTTCGATATAATAATAATCGGCATAATTGATTGACGCATCTATCTCATAACCTGCTGGGAGATTTCCTGTTGCATGTAGCAAAAAAGCCGGTTTCCGTTCACCACACCGATAATAATCCGAAGAAAGAGCACGCAACATCCGCTCCGCAGACCGCCAATAACTCTCAGCCATAGATTCATCATCTTCCAACGATGACAATTCCAGCAAAGCAGATGCACACACAGCTGCCGCCGACACATCTTTGGGACGTTCGGGAACATCCGGCGCATCAAAATCCCAATAAGGGACATAATCAGCAGGTAAACGCGTCAAATATGCTTCTGCCAGTTTCTCCACAAACCTCAGATATTCCTTATTTCTCGTTTCACGATAAACCATCGTAAAACCATAGATAGCCCACGCCTGTCCACGTGCCCAACATGATTCATCGCTATATCCCTGATTCGTAATACCTTTGATAAAATCACCACTCACCGTGTCATATATGGCCACGTGGTAATTGGTATAATCGGAACGAAACTGGTGTTGCATGGTTACCCTGGCATGGCTTTCGGCCATACGGTAATATTCCGGATTTCCTCCATTCCTGGCTGCCCAGAACAACAAATCCAAATTCATCATGTTGTCCATAATCGTATTGTGGGGCCACCCTTTTTCTTTTTCTATATGCGCCCACGACAAAATTGTTCCCACCTTTGGATTAAAGAAAGTTGCCAATTTATCGGCTCCGGCCAATGCCACTTGCTTGTAATACGGATCAGCGGTTATCCGATAAGCATTTACAAAACTGCAAAAGAACTGGAAACCCAAATCATGATCGCCTTTATGTTCAGGATTTAACAAATCGGCCAGACAAGCTGTATAATATTCCGCTTCCTTCTTCACAGATTCATCACCGCTGCTTTCATAGTCATACCACAAAATGCCTGGCCAAAAACCGCTGGTCCAATCATATACGCTTGTCATATTCCACTGATCGGACAAAGTATTAATACTCCTCGGCAACAAACAAGAATCATTGCCAACGAGTTGCAAAGTCCGTTTCACCTGTTTATGACAATATGCCAAATCGGCAACGACATCCACGCCTTCATCTTTACAATCCTTGGCTGGCAAATTACAGGAACAAAGCATGATGCAAACCACACCCAATATCTGAAATATGACATTTCTCGTTTTCATACCAATTAATCTTTTTACACCCATGCCTCCATTACATAATAACTTCCACCTGATATGTTTTTCCTGCCGGCATAATAGGCAAAAGTTGACCATCTAATTTTTCCCCATCCAGATAAATGTTTTTGACACCTTTCATATGTCCATTCGGATTCATGATTTTTATGCGATATTCAGCACCCCTAAAATGACGATGCACTATGTATTCTTTCCAAGAAGCTGGAATGCACGGGTCTATCAATAAGCCATCAAATTCGGGTCGAATACCCAAAATATATTGTGTAATGGCAAAATAGTTCCATGCAGCGGTACCCGTCAACCAAGAATTTTTGGCTTCTCCCGGCTTGAAAGCATCTTTACCGGCTATCATTTGCGCATAAACATAAGGTTCCACCTTGTGTAATTCACTATGTGATTCTTCGATATAAGCTGGACATATCCGTTTATAATAATCCCACGCCAAGTCACCACGCCCTCTAACCGTTTCCGCAATCATAATCCAAGGATTATTGTGGCAAAAAATGCCGGCATTTTCCTTGTAGCCTTCCGGATAACTCGAAATTTCACCATATTCGACATGATAAGTTTTATATGCCGGAGCGTTCAGAACAATACCATATTCACAGGCCAGTTGCTCGCGCACCGCATTCAAAGCCTTATCCACCAAACCTTCATCCAATCCTATTCCTGCCATAGAACACCAACCATTCGATTCGATAAATATCTTGCCTTCCTCATTTTCATGCGATCCGATCTTATTACCATAAAAATCATAAGCCCGCAAGAACCATTCTCCATCCCAACCATATTGCTTGACAGCCTCTATCATTTGCCGAACGCCACGCATAGCACGTCCGGCTTCCGCTTTCTTCCCCAGACGTTCTGCCAACATAGCATATTCACGCCCGTACATCACAAACAGCCCGGCTATCATCAAACTTTCCGCCTTTGAACCTTCTGTGCGATTTTCTGTCGTCTGGAAACTTTCATCCGGATTCGTAGAAAAACAATTCAAGTTCAGGCAATCATTCCAATCAGCCCTACCAATCAAAGGTAATCCATGAGGACCCAGATTATTGATTACATGTTCGAAAGAGTTGGTCAGATGCTCAAACAAAGTTGCTTGGTTCTTTTCATTATTGTCATAGGGAACCTGCTCGTTGAGAATGGAAAAATCTCCCGTCTCTTTCAAATAATGAATTGTTCCGAATATCAGCCACATGGGGTCATCATTAAACCCCTGTCCAATTTCATTGTTTCCTTTTTTAGTCAAAGGCTGATACTGATGGTAACAGCCGCCATCGGGAAACTGCGTGGCAGCAATATCCAACAGACGTTCGCGCGCCCGCTCCGGAATTTGGTGCAAAAAGCCAATCAGATCCTGATTTGAATCGCGGAACCCCATTCCGCGGCCAATACCGCTTTCAAAGAAAGATGCCGAACGCGAGAAACAAAAAGTAATCATGCACTGATATGGATTCCAAATATTCACCATGCGATCCAATTTCTCATTTCCTGAATGTAATTCATACACATTCAACAAACGATTCCAATAACTGCACAAATCGCGGAAAGCCGCCTCCACATCGTCTTTTGTACTGAATCTGGCTATAGTTTCTTCCGCCCTGCGGGTATTCATCACTTGCAATGCTTCCCATTTTTCATCATCCGGATTTTCAGCATACCCCAAAACAAATATGACCGTTTGCTCCGCATGGGGTGCCAATTCTATTTCCACACAATGGGATGCAATCGGCGACCATCCATGAGCAACGCTATTGAACGATTGCCCTCTGAAAACAGCCTGAGGTGCATCAAAACCATTGTCCTGTCCCAAAAACATATCCCTGTCGGTATCAAAACCTACAACAGGTTTGTTCACCGCATAATATGCATAATGGTTACGACGTTCCCTGTATTCGGTCTTGTGGTAAATGACATTATCCCGAACTTCTACTTCGCCGATAGAAAGATTGCGTTGAAAATTTTCCATATCAGTCTGGGCATTCCAAAAGCACCACTCCACAAATGAAAACAATTTGATTTTCTTGTTTTCTTCCGTATTGTTGCGCAAAATAACTTGCTGGATTTCAGCCTGTGTATGTAGAGGGACAAAAAATAATGTTTCAACTTCCAGACCCAATTTACAGCCTTTTATGCGCGTATAATTCAATCCATGACGACATTCATAAACATCCAACGGTGTTTTACACGGTTTCCAACCAGGATTCCACACCACACCGCCATCATTAATATAAAAATAGCGTCCGCCATAATCCAAAGGCACATTATTATAACGGTAACGGGTTATCCGCCGGAATTTCGCATCCTTACAAAAAACATAACCACCCGCCGTATTGGAAATCAGGCCGAAAAAGTCTTCCGTGCCCAAATAATTTATCCATGGATAGGGAGTTTGCGGTTCAGTTATCACATACTCACGCTGCGAATCATCATAATAACCATATTTTTTCATATCTCTTTTTTTAGTTTTCTAATTTATCATACCAATTCCGTTTTAATATCCAAGTTGTCAAACCGACCAGCACCACGCACCAAAGGCACGGCCACATTTTTTTCAAAACCAAAAACACTGGTGCCGCCACCAAAGCTGTCTGCCATATGATTCCAACCACCACATTAGCCATGTCTCGAAACATAGCCGTATTTTTACAAAATGTTGGTTCTTCTGCTTTCACCTGCTCATACACGGGTTTCCAGTAGCCCCACGGACGTGTTTTCCTGTAAAAATTTTTCAACACCTCGCTGTCTGTCGGAGCTGTGGCATACGTTCCACACACGCAGCCTATCAGCGAACAAATGAAAATAATCGGGAAATAATACAGCGGCAAGACATCGGCAAACGCAGGAAGCAAGGGTAAAATTAAAGCCGGCAACATTCCTGCTGCCATTCCATAGGCAAAGCCATTCCCATTAAACCGCCACCAATGCCATTTCAGTATATTGGCCGCAATGTAACTGCCATACAATGCGCCTGTAACCCATTGCAGGACACTGTTTACATCTTCTGCCAACATGCCGAAACATATACTTACCAATACGATTACCAACCCGACGGCATAATTGGCACGAGTGGCCTGACGGGATGTAATGTCCGGCTT
This sequence comes from uncultured Bacteroidales bacterium, assembly GCA_949282265.1. Taxonomy (GTDB): domain Bacteria; phylum Bacteroidota; class Bacteroidia; order Bacteroidales; family Paludibacteraceae; genus CALUNA01. Next base: position 165,353 of record CASDOZ010000005.1, read on the forward strand.
GAAATATTTAATGTAAATATCATTCACAAGATAAGCCTGCACTGCATTCAACGTTCCTGCAAACGTGGACATAAATGCAGCCAGCAAGCCAGCAAGAATCAATCCGACAAGCCCTGTCGGAATCCAGGGGTGATTGATGACCGCAGGTAAAACCAACTCGAAATCTATGTTACCGGCCACATCACGAATTTGCGGGCTAATCTGCTCAAACAAAACAAGCCCTAAAACGGCAAATCCCGTTATCATTAAATAACGTACCGGCATCAATATCACAGAAACCGAACCGCTCATCAAGGCAGCTTCCTTCGGGGAACGGGCAGACAATATTTTTTGCATATCATAAGTAGGAGCTGGACCAGCTACACTCGCCAAAATTCCTTTCAACAACATCATACCGAAAAACAAGCTGAACAACTGGTAGCCATCCGTTGCTATTTTATCATTAAATTCGGCAAATTTTCCCGACCATTCCAAATCCAATTCCCAACCAAATGCAGGAGAAAACCAACCTTGCGGTACGCACGTAGACAGATCAGACGCACTCACATGGAACATAGCTATTGCAGCGACAGCAATACCCGCCAACGCCATAATCACATATTGCGCGACATCCGCCCAAACGATACTCAGCATACCTCCCAACAATGCATAAAACACTGCAAACAACGTAAATATAATTCCCCATACATGAGGAACGTAGGCGTCTGGAATAAAACCCAGAAAAGGAAAGACTGATTTCAACGGTATAAAAATTTCAATAAACTTTCCCAAACCGATAAAACCATAGGCCAACATGCTCAAGCCAACCAACACTGCAAAAATGACAATTATCCAATGGGAAGCCGCCGCACCCTTATCCTTGCCAAAACGGAACTCTATCCACTCCGCCCCCGTTTTACATCCAGAACGACGTAACCATACAGACAAATACACCATCAGAAAAATTTGGTTAAAAACCGGCCACAGCCAAGGTATGTATATGCTTTTCAGGCCATACACCACTGTAATAGCGACCAGCCAGACAGTCCCAGATATATCAAACATGCCTGATGCATTGGACAGTCCCAACATGTACCATGGAATGGTTTTACCACCCAGCAGATAGGATTCCAGATTACGGGACGCAAGTCGTTTTGAATACAAACCAATAAAAACAAGAATGCATAAATAGGATACTATAATCAAGACATCCCATACCGTTAATGACACCGATTGAAACATATAAACAAACCTAAATTTAGTATTTCTGTTCTGTGATACAAATGTAGATGCTCTGTCAAAAACAAGATGGGAAATGGCTTCACAAAGATGCCACAAGGCTTCCTATGCGGAATGTTACAATATTCTTGCACAATTATAAAATATATTGGTATGGCAACAGTTTTATATGCTATACTTTTGGACAACTTTATTACACACGCATCATGAAACGATTATTCTTTATCATACTTACTTGTTTGTCAGCACATTGTGCAAATGCTTACTATTTTAGGAGTTACCAAATAGAAGATGGTTTGTCGCACAACAGTGTTTGGGCGGTCATGCAAGACCAACAAGGATTCATGTGGTTTGGTACAAACGATGGCCTCAACCGCTTTGATGGCAAGAACTTTAAAGTATTCAAGAAAAACGAAAACGACAGTTTGAGCATCGGGAACAATTTCATCCACTGCCTAAAAGAAGATTCGCAAGGACGGTTCCTGATTGGCACCAAAAACGGATTATACCAATATCATCAAACGACGGAAACATTCAGCACAATTTCCCTGAAACCGGCCGGCGAAGTCAGCATCAACGACATTTATGAGTCGCCCAATGGTGAAATCTGGATTGCCTGCCACGGACAAGGCATTTTCCTTTTAAATAAGGATTTATCCGTAAAAAAGCACTACGAGAGCAACGACACGACCCGGCTACCCAACAATTTCATTTGGACCATTATACAAGACTATGTCGGAAACATTTGGTTAGGTACAGTTGGCGATGGCCTGGTTTTGTTTGACACGCAACAAGAACGTTTCATTAAAATGTCCGATGAACAGGATTTTGACATTCAAGACCCAATCATTAATACATTATTTTGCGATGCCGATTACAATTTATGGATAGGAACTGCAACTTCCGGCTTGTATCGCTACAATTACCGGACGGGCAAGACCTATAATTATATGAATAAGGAAGCATTCAACATAAAGTCTATTATCGAATTTTCGGAAAACGAGCTGATCATGGGATGCGACAAAGGCTTAGTTATCTTTAACCGGGATACGGAAACATTCCGCATGCTCAACAACGAATTCGACAACATGACTGACAATTCTATTTTTGCACTTACGAAAGACAAAGAAGGAGCATTTTGGATTGGTACTTATTTTGGAGGCGTCAATTATTTTTCACCCACGATCAACACTTTCGCTTATTATTACAATACCTCAAATACTTCTGCAAAGAAAAGTATCATCAGCAGCTTCGCTGAAGATGATAATGGCAAACTCTGGGTAGGAAGCTACAATAACGGTCTCGCTTTATTCAATCCGGCAAAGGGTCAATTTGAACCGACCGATGTACAAGTCGGCTACCACGACGTACAAGATCTCTATTATGACAATGGTTACTTATACATCAGCCTATATGGACAAGGAATTTGCGTGCTGAACACCAATACACTACAAATCAAACGTTTAAACCAATCCGAATACCTGAACAAACATATCAGCAATTTTGTAACAACCATATTCAAAAGCCAAGATGGAATGTTCTTGTTCGCTTCGGAAGAAGGCGTCAGCCTATACGATCCAATCCAGCAACAGGCAAAGAAAATAGAAAAACTGAACGGCTACGCCATAAAAGATATTATTGAAGACTACAACGGCGCGAAATGGTTTGCCGCCCATACGCACGGCCTGTTCCGCCTAAACGCAGATGAAACATGGAGTTCTTACTCATACATACCGGGAGAACCATCATCATTGCCAAGCAACCATATCAACTGCATTTTCCAAGATTCAAAATTCCGGATATGGGCAGGCACAGAAGATGCCGGATTGCTGCTGTTCGATGCGCAAGAGAATTGCTTCAAGCAACTTTTCAACGAAAACAACGGACTGCCTTCCAATATAATTTATGCAATCCAAAACGATACGGAAGGTAATTTATGGATAACAACAGGACGAGGACTTTGTAAAATCACACACGATTTGCAAAATATTGAAAGTATCGGCTACATAGATGATGTGCAACGCATCCGTTACAATCCGAAAGCATCTATTCGACTGTCGGACAACCAATTGTTCTTTGGTGGGACAAACGGTTTCATAGCTTTCTATCCACAAGCCATCAAACATAACGAACAAAAACCGAATCTAGTAATCACACGTTTCCATGTCCCGAACACGATACATTCAACAAAAAATAATACCAACGAGCAATATTTCGAAACAGGTAAAGAAAACAAAATCATACTGGAACGTAAAAATTCCACATTTAATATAGAGTTTGTTGCCTTAAGCTATCTCGCCCCAAACGAAAACCAATATGCCTACATGCTGGAAGGCTTCGATACGGACTGGACCTACACAACCGGCAACAGGGCATATTACATGAACATACCACCCGGAAATTATGTCTTCAAGGTGAAAGGGAGCAACAACGACAACGTGTGGAGTGACCTGCAACAAATAAGCATCAAGGTCAAACCGCCTTTCCTGCTGTCCATTGGCATGATATTCCTGTATGTAATGCTGCTGATTGGCATTATAGTGCTTGTCCTGCACAAATATCAGAAACGCATTGCACAAAAAAACCAAGAACAGATTTACAGATACACGGTGGAAAAGGAAAAGGAAATATATCAGGCGAAAATCAACTTTTTCACAAATATCGCCCACGAAATACGCACACCGCTCTCCCTGATTACGGCACCACTGGAAAACATACTGAACTCTGACGATGGAAACGCCAAAACCAGAAGCAGCCTGAATATCATCAAAGTCAACACCAACAGGTTGCTCGACCTGATAAACCAACTGCTGGACTTCCGGAAAGTGGAAGAAAACATGTTCTGTTTCAAGTTCCAATATCAAGAGATTGTTTCCATCATCAGAAGGGTATACAACCAATACTACCCGAATGCACAGCTGAAAGGACTGGAAATAAAACTGCAAGTGGACAATGAGCCCATTTTCTCGACTGTAGATGCAGAAGCCATCTATAAAATTATCAGCAATCTCGTTTCCAATGCAATCAAGTATGCAGAAAAACAGATTCTCATCCACATAAGACAGGAAAAAGAACAAATCATTGTCACTGTGGAAGATGACGGAAAAGGAATTCCTGAAATATACCACGACAAGATATTCGACCCATTTTTCCAAGTACAAGACAATGAAAACGGCGCAAAAACCGGTTCTGGCTTAGGCTTATCGTTATCGAAATCATTGGCAGAAAAACATCAGGGGACACTGCAAGTAACAAACGCAGAAAATCATGGATGCATATTCACCCTAGTTTTACCCGTCAAAGGAATGGCAGAACAACAATCTGCCACCAACCCAGAAGCAGCTCTTATTGAAGAAAAAGCAGAAGAAAATCCGACAGAACAAAATACTAATCTACAAGGAGAGACCAAAGCACGATTACTCATCGTAGAAGATAATACAGACTTGCGCGATTTCCTTATTGACAGTTTAAGCGATGATTTTTATGTTACGGGGGCTGAAAATGGAGTCAAGGCGCTGCAAATTATCGAACAGGAAAATGTCGATGTCATCATATCGGACATCATGATGCCGGAAATGGACGGACTGGAATTGTGCGACAAGATAAAAGGCAATGTTGCTTACTCGCATCTGCCGCTCATTCTGCTGTCTGCAAAAACCGACACACCGACAAAAATAGACAGCTTGAACCGCGGCGCCGATGTCTATCTGGAAAAACCGTTCTCATTTGAACAGTTGAAAGCACAAATAAACAGCATCATTGAAAACAGGAACAACGTACGTAACAATTTCATCAAATCGCCTTTGATTTACTTCAAACAACATACGGCCGGGCATAACAACAACAATGCGGAGTTCATTGAGAAACTGAATGCTCACATCGTTGAGAACATGTCGGACGAACGTTTCACAATCGACAACCTGTCCGAGTCGTTCTATATGAGCCGCTCCAATTTCCACAAGAAAATCAAAAACATCACCGGACTCACGCCAAACGATTACATCAAACTCATCCGGCTGAACCAAAGCGCGCAACTATTGGCCAGCGGCAAATATAAAATCAATGAGGTATGCTACATGGTCGGATTTAATACGCCATCTTATTTTTCAAAATGTTTTTATGAGCATTTCGGAAAACTGCCCAAAGATTTCGTTACAAACTCACAAACATAATCAAATAAAATAATAACAACTAAACAAAAAGGATATGAAAACAGGACAAAGAAAAACATAGGAAAGGACTATGCGGTTACGAACCGGTATCTTATGCAAAAGGAAAAATAAAATCAGACTATTCCACGAAAAACTTTTAGACAAAATTATGATCAAATACATTAGACAACTACTAACAATCATACCCATTACACTGTGCGCACACACGCTTCATGCACAACACAGCGTCAATGGCAGAGTTTATGATTCCAGCAATGAACCCATTATCGGAGCGACCATCATGGTCAAGAATACTACTAACGGGACTACGACCGACCTTGATGGAAATTATACCATAGCCAACGTCAATAACGATGACATTCTGGTCTTTTCCTATCTGGGATATAACGACCAAGAAATCAAAGTCGGCGACAAGACAGTGATTGATGTTACCATGCAAGAATCATCCATAGCCTTGGAACAAGTCGTCGTGGTCGGCTACGGCCAACAGAAAAAAGTGAACCTGACCGGTGCCGTTTCGGCCGTTTCGGTCGATGAATCGCTCAGCGGACGTTCCATTGCCAACGCTTCCACCGCCTTGCAGGGACTTATTCCGGGACTTACGGTTACACAAAGCTCCGGCATGGCAGGAAACAACCAGTCCGAGATATTAATCCGCGGATTGGGTACCATCAACGATGCAAGCCCGCTAATCGTTGTCGATGACATGCCGGATGTGGACATAAACCGCCTCAATATGGAAGACATAGAAAGCATATCCGTGCTGAAAGACGCGGCAGCCTCATCCATATACGGCTCACGCGGTGCAAACGGCGTTATCCTTATCAAAACCAAATCAGGAAAAGGTGCCGGCAAAACATCCATCACGTTTTCCGGAACATACGGATTTGAAAAGCCGATCCGTTCCTACAGTTTCCTGTCCGACTACGCGCAGGCCCTGGAAGTACACAGGCAGGCATCGGCAGCCAACAACATTGCCGAATCATCCCAACATTACTCCAAAGGGACGGTTGACCAATGGCTGGCATTGGGCATGATTGACCCGGTGCGCTACCCGAACACCGACTGGTGGGATATTATCATGCGCACAGGTACGATACAAAACTACAACGTGTCTGCCACCGGAGGCAACGATGCCGCCAACTTTTACGCATCCATCGGCTATTTGAAACAAAAAGGCTTGCAAATCAACAACGACTACGACCGCTATAACGCGCGTTTCAATTTTGACTACAAACTGTTCAAAAACCTCACGACCGGCGTGCGCTTGGATGGAAACTGGAGCAATTTCCAGTATGCCCTCTCAGACGGGTTTTCTGGAAAGTCAAGTGTGAATGAGGACACTGAGGTCACTGGAAACATGGACATGCAATATGCCATTGCCGGCATAACGCCATACGACCCGGAAATAGGCGCATACGGAGGCGTCATGGCCATAGGAGAAGACCCGACAGCTTTCAACCCGCTCGAATACTTCAACAACCATTTGAAAAACAAGGATGAACAGCAACTGAATGGAAGCATGTATCTGGACTGGGAACCCATAAAAGGATTGCATGCCCGTGTCGACTACAGCTTGCGCTATGTCAATTCATTTATAAAGCAGGCTGATACCCCGAACCAAGCCTACAACTTCCAGACGGAACAATATACCAAATGGTATGTGAATGAAAGTGCAGGCATTTCCAACCGTTCGGAAACAGCCTACAAGACCCTGCTCAACGCACGGCTCAATTACAACAAGACATTTGCCGACAACCATACCATCAATGCCTTGTTCGTGTACAGCGAAGAATACTGGTACGAGCGTTATCTGTATGCGAGCCGTGCGGACCGCATCCATCCGAACCTGAGCGAAATAGATGCGGCACTCACCAAAACCCAGGATACCGGCGGTTGCTCCTATACGGAAGGACTGCGCTCCTACATTGGCAGAATCAACTACAACGCCTTCGACCGTTACCTGCTCGAACTGAACCTGCGTGTGGACGGCTCGTCCAAGTTCCAGCCAGGCTATCAGTACGGATTCTTCCCTTCGGCATCTGTAGGCTGGCGGTTCAGCGAGGAAAAATGGCTCAAACCGCATGTGTCCGGCTGGATGGACAGCGGAAAACTCCGTATGTCATACGGCGGACTGGGAAACAACAGCTCCGTGCTGCGCGACGAACAACAGGAACTGCTGTACATGAACAACTACATGCTTGACGGCGAAATCGCCAAAGGATTTGTTTACTCCAAAATGTTGAACCCCGACCTGACTTGGGAAAAGACTTCCGTGCTCAATGTCGGATTAGATTTCGTTTTCTTCAACAGCCGCCTCTCTACGGAGTTGGACTTTTACGACCGTTTGACCACCGGCATGATACAACAATCCGACCTGTCCATTCACCTGAGCGGAGCATACGAAGCACCGCGCACGAATATCGGTGTGCTACGCAACCGTGGTCTGGAAGGCAACTTCACTTGGCGCGACCATGTCAGCGATTTCAACTATTCCGTAAACTTCAATATCTCATACAACGCATCACGGCTGGAGAACTGGGCGGAATTCTTAGACAAAGGCGATGTGTTCATCAACATGCCCTACCAGTTCCTGTACACTTATTTGGACACCGGCATTGCCCAGAGTTTTCCTGAAATCTATGGCACAACCGTGCAATGGGCACAACCCGGCGACATCTTGCGCGTGGATGTAAATGGTGATGGACAAATATCCGACGAAGACCGCGTCGCATTTGTCAACCGTATGCAGAACATGCCGACCACCAACTTCGGTCTAAACCTGCAAATGAGTTGGAAAGGCTTCGACTTGTCCATGCTGTTCCAAGGAACAGCCGGCCGCTGGGATTTCTGGATAACCAAGTTCAACTCGGTGAACATCCCCGCACAACGTTATGCATCAACCGAGGAGCATGTAACGAACCCGTGGACGTATGACAACCGCGACGGCGAATGGCCGCGGCTCGCATTCTCCAGCAGCAACCAGGCAAGTTCGACATTCTGGCTTGACAACTTGGCGTACCTGCGCATGAAAAACCTGATGTTCGGTTACACCATTCCGCCGAAAATCACGCGAAAGTTCTTTGTAAACAACCTCCGTATCTATTACAGCACGGAAAACCTGTTTACCATTACCAACTACAGAGGCCTTGACCCCGAAAAGACAGACCGCGGGGACATGTACCCGATGGTCAGCTCACATTCTTTCGGTATTATCGTAAAATTCTAAACGCTTTATCAATATGAAAAACCTGCTTATAAAAACAATAGCCTGCACAACCATTCTGGTTGGCTGCATGGCGTGCCACGATGATTTGCTGAACCAGCCTACGCGGGAACACCTGTCGTCATCCACTTTCTGGCAGACAACCGACGATGCCGAATACGCCCTGAACGGCGCCGTTGCCGATGTGCGCCACTTGTTCGACCGCGACTACTACCTGGATGCCATGGGCGAATATGTATATGTACGCGGTAACGTGCTGCAAGGCACAGCATCCAATTCCGACCCATCTACGGCCTTGAAAAACGGCGCTGCATACGATGGTTTTTACGAGCTCAACCCTGCTGGATATGGTAACAGTTTCAGTAATATGTACAGATACTGCTATGGTGGGATTAATCGTTGCAATTACGTGATTGAAGGCGTACAAAACATGATTGGCCGTGAAACGAATCCGGATGACATTTCCGTGCTGGAAAGTTATGTCGGCGAAGCCAAGCTCTACCGCGCACTCATTTACCTGCGCCTAATCTCCTTGTGGGGCGACGTGCCCTACATTGACGAGCGCATCTACTACAAGGAGGAAGCGGACACGCTGTCCAGAAGACCCATTGAATACATCAAGGACAAAATGATCGAAGACCTCGAATATGCGTACCAGAAACTGCCCGATGCCGCCCCAAAATACGGACGCCTCGCCAAACCGGCCGCCCTGGCACTGCGGGGAAAAGTGAACCTGTACTGGGCAAGTTGGAACAAATTCGGATGGCCGGAACTGGATACGTTCACACCCAGCGCAGAAGAAGCCCAGACAAAGTGATAGACGATTACGGGCTGGAACTGTTCCGCAATGGCGAACCCGGCACATGCGACCCGTTAGGCAAGGCCGAAAACCTGCCGAACTACTACTATCTGTTCACTAACGTCGCCAACGGGGATAAAGAATTCATTATCGCATTTACACACGGAGGAGTCGGAACAGACCAGGGAGAACACCTGATGCGCGATTTGGCAGGGCGGACGCTCGAATACGGGCAATGCTGGGTAACACCGCGCTTTGAAGTTGCAAATCGGTACCAAGACCTGACCACAGGCGATTTCCGCGACTCGCTGATTGCCATGCCGCCGACCGTTGCCGATGCAAGGACAACGGAAAACTCCGCCATCAACCCGGAAAGCTACGACAACCGCGACTACCGGCTGAAATCATCCCTGCTGTGGGACTATGAAATGATCATGGGCATATACGACAAGGCGGAAACCGGCTGGTCGCCGTTCGTTTACAAAACATGGGGCGTAGAAAACTTTGAAATAGACGGCGTGCTGTACAAGACCTACGAAACCGACGGCTGCATGACAGGTTATGTTTTCCGCAAGTTCGTGCGCAACTACGCCGGACAAGGACGCGACGAAGGCGATGTGGATTGGCCGGTCATCCGCTTGGCGGATGTTTACTTGATGTATGCCGAAGCCGTCAACTTTGCCAACCTGGCCTCCGAACGCGACTACGCCATCCAACTGGTGAACAAAGTACGCCACCGCGGCAACCTGCCCGCCCTCAGCGCGGAGAAAACAGCCACGCAGGAAGCCTTCTTCGAAGCCATAGAGCAGGAACGCATTGTCGAGCTGCTGGCCGAAGGGCAACGCCCGTTCGACCTGAGACGCTGGCGGAAAATCGAAGAACGCTTCTGCCCGCCGGGCGACCCGGACGGCTACACCATCCGCGACACATGGGGAAACCCCACCAGCGGTTACAGCCACAGCGGCACATTCTTCCAGAACGCCACCAACCAGGTGTACGAACGCTGCTACATTTTCGCCATTCCGGAAAGCGAACGCAACCGGAACCCGAACCTGACACAGAATAAACCGTGGCTCTAAAACAATACTGAACAATCATCGTTATAACCAAAAAACATACATTATGAACACGAAGAAAATAATATACGGGCTTTGCCTCGTCCTGCTTCCCCTGTTATGCACAAGCTGCCTGTTCAGCGACTATCCCGTCGATGAAGACGGGCTGCTGATAACGACCCGGGCGGAATGTTACGTCAGCAACTTCAAGCTGCTCGGCACCGACCTGCTGCCTGTCCACTTCAACGACGGCGATGCCGTTATCGACACCGTGGAATGCAGCATACGTGTAAAAGTCAAATACGGCACAGACCTCCGGAACGTTTACCCGCAGTTCACGCTGGTAACCGATGCCAAGCTGTCGCCCAAGGTAACCGGATTCACCGACTTTTCGGACTACAAGGAGAACCCGCCGAAATACACCGTGATTTCCGGCAACCGCCAGGTACAGAAAACATATACCATTTACATAACCGAACAGGAATACACCATTCAATAAAAACAGGTAATCATGAAAAAGAACATATTGTCATTTGCCGCATGCGCACTGTGCTGTATATCCATGTTGCTGTGCTCATGCCACAACGAAGAAGAAACGCCGGTTTTCCAGAACAAGTGCCTGAAACGCAGTTTGGGTCCCAACGTCTGGGGAAATGAAATCGAATTTGCCTACGCCATGGCCATCCAGCCGGCCGCCGGCAACCTGGTCAATGCCAAAGTGGAGGCCAGCATCCCCGGGGCGGAGGGCACATGGCTGGAACACCGCTCCTACTACACGAAACTGGACGGCATCGACACGGCCATCGTGGTCGGCAATCCGTCCGTAACCGACGGCCCCATCACGCAAGTAGATTACTGTGTGGACACATGCGCCGCCACCTTGCGCTACTACTACGTCATACCCGAAGAAGCCAAGGGCAAGCAGGTTACGTTCACGTTCTCCGCGCAGGCCACCAACGGCGAAACGGTTTCCATGAGCATGGGACCCTACGACATAGCCACCATGGACATGAAGCTCGACCTGAGCCTTTCCGCAGCCAACTGCTACATTTCCATTGAGGACATGGCCGTTTACAACGCCGCCCAGGCCGCCGAACATCCGGAAAAGATAGACCTTGTCTACCTGTACAGGAACTACAACGTGGACACCGTCGCCTTCAACCATGCGTTTGTCGCGCCCGCCGCCGATGCGCAGAAATACCTGCCCGGCGTCACGCTGCCGGCCGGCGTGAACCGCGACACGCGGATCAGGGACGTGGGCATCAAGGATGCGCACCTGGCACGGCTACACCTGAAAAACCCGCCCGAGGCGCAACCGGCCATCTATATTGACGACATAGACCTGCGCGACATGGACATGTCGAACATGCCGAACTGGGCGCTCGACATTGCCACCAACGACGGCATGTTCATCGAAACCCAGGATGGGAAATACAAGGCCTATATCTACGCCAACGAGATGAAGAAAGGCAGGGCCGGAGGAACCATCAGCATGAAACGCTACACCGTATTTTAAACATACTACCTGCATGGGGACGGACTCGGGAACGGTTCCGCCCCTATTTCCTATAAACACATATTAGCAAACATAACCCTTTAAAAACTTGTCCAACATGAATCTGTCAAACATCAAAGCCACCCTTATAGCAACCCTCTTGTCCATGGCCTGCCTATCGTGCCAGCCCGGCCGGAACGGCGGCAACAGCAAACCCGAATACCTGCACGCGCCGTTCGTGCACCCGGGCATGTTCCAGAGCCAGGCCGACCTGGACACCATGCGCCAAAACGTAGCCCGCGGCACTGAACCTTGGGCAACGGCCTGCAAACAACTGATAGCCGAAACGGACACCGCCAGACAAATAAAGGCATACACCTGCGTATCCGTCGGGGCATACAACACCAACAGCATAGGGGGAAAAGAGTTTTCCGAAGACGCCAACGCGGCATACGCAAGCGCGCTCCTGTGGTACATAACCCAAGACCCCGCCTACGCGCGGCACGCCATCAGGATACTGGACGCATGGTCGGGCAAGCTGTGGAGTCTGGACGGGAACAACGCCAAACTCAACATCGGCCTGTTCGGCCACAAATTCCTGAACGCCGCCGAAATACTGAAACACACCGGTTCCGGCTGGACGGAACAGAGCATGCAGCAGTTCGAGCGGATGCTGCGCACCGTGTTCTACCCCACCATCAAAGACTTCTTTGTCGAAGCCAACGGCAACTGGGACGCCTCCATGATGGCCACCATGATGTGCATGGGTGTGTTCCTGGACAACCACGACATGTTCAACCGCGCCGTGGAACGCTTCTACCGCGGCGAGGGCAACGCCGGCATCACCCGCTACATCTACCCCACCGGGCAATGCCAGGAAGCCACGCGCGACTGGGGACACGTGCAGTTGGGATTAGGCGAACTGTCCAAGGCCGCGCAGGTGGCCTGGACGCAGGGGCTGGACCTGTACGCCGCCGCCGGACACCGGCTCGCACGCGGATATGAATACACGGCGCAGTTCCTCGGCGGCGAAGAGATGCCCGCATTCGGCGACATATCCTACCGCGAACGCGGCATATCCGACATCTACACCTCCATCCATAACCATTACGCCAAGGTGAAAGGCATCCGGCTCCCGCATACCGGCGCGCTGATGGCCGCACACCCGGAGGCGGCCAAACCCCTGGGCACGCTGAGCGCCACGCGCGCATACGATAACATCGCTGGAAACGAACCAATCGGAAAGAACATACTGCCGCAGGAAGACAACATCCGGCCGGAAACGACCGGTGCATCGATGGCGGGCGGCAACAGCATACCCGCCGCGGAAAAGTTGGAAGTACTGCCTGGGGAAGACATTCAGGCGGCCATAGCCAAGGCCGGAAGCCGCTGGGTCGTGCTCAAGGAAGGGCTGCACGCCATCCGGCAGCCGCTCCGCCTGGAAAGCGGCACCAAGCTGTGCGGCGAGGGACGCAAAAGCATACTGATGTTGCAGCCGGACTGCCTCGGCCCCACCATCATCAACGCCACGGCCGACATGCACGACATCGTCTTGCAGAACTTCGTCGTGGAGGGGGCAACCACGGCGGAAACCGGCTTCGACCCGAACTACGACCGCAGCCTGCGCCTGTGCTCGCACGCCCCGTCGCGCGAGGGCATCATCCTGCAATCGGACTCCGTCCATAAAATGCACGGCATCACCCTGCGCAACATGACTGTGCGCAACTGCACGAAAAACGGCGTATATATTGCCGGCGCAAGGAACATCACCATAGCCCAATGCGACCTCGACAACAACGGCTCCAACGTCGTGCCCGGGCCATATTTCCACCACAACATGCACCTGAGCCACGTGGCGCAAGCCGACATAACCGGCAGCAGGTTCGACTCCTCCCTGTGGGGCGACGGGCTGCGCATCACCTTCGGCTCGGATGTGCGCATTGCCGGCAACGAGATGGCGCGCAACGCCCTGTCAGGCATCTACTGCGCGGAATCCGTCCGGATAGACATGTCGGGCAACCTCATGGAAGGCAACAATGTGGCCGGCATCTGCGTGGAGCAGCTCATGGACGCCTGCACGCAGATAAGCATCAGCGGCAACCGCATCCAGTACAACGGGCAGGCCGGCATCCGTTCCGTCGGGAACAACGGCATTGAGCGTCAGGACAACCGCGAATCCGGCAACTGACCGGCAGGCTCTTCCGGCAAAGCCCCGTTTTCCCCTTCGGGCAATGATTCCATCCCGGCATCGGGCACAGCCGCGTCCGGCGCATCCTCCTGCGCAGCCGCGGCGCGTCCCTTGCGTTTGGCAAGGGTCACCTCGAAGTCGTGCAGGCGGTTGTTCAGCCGCCTGAACAGGTCGGCATAACGCTCCGGCCCGTACACCACGCACAGCGCGTTGAGCCGCCGCGCCAGCCCGCGGTAGCACGCCAGCAGCTCCTGCCGCGCTTTCAGCGAATCGCCCGTATGCCGCCACACGTTCTCCATGGCGCGCCGCTTGTCTGTTTCCATATACAGCCGGTGCACCCGCTCCAGCTCGTCCACCCAGGCCGTCAGCCCCAGCACCTCCACACGCGGCGCACGCGCCTCGCTGCGCATGTCCGCAATGAAATTCTCCATATAGCCGGCCTTGTCGGCCAACGGTTTGCGGTGCACGCCCTTGTAGGTGTTCACCACCGGCCGCAGCCCGCAGGCCGCCTCGCGCGCCTTTGCCTCATAGTGCCGGTAGCCCGTCCGTATGGTGCGCATAATGCCCATGAACACGTCCGTGCGCTGCCTGTCCAGCCCGTCCAGCTGGGGCGTCAGCGCCGACCGCCCGACCACCACAATCACCTGTTCGTAGCGTTCCAGCGCGGCACAGAACGCCCCGAAGCTCTCCTCGCAATCCAGGTGCGCCGCGTCGGCCCCCTCTTGCCCGATGGCATCACGCACCTCGCAGCAAAAGGTCATGAACTCATTGTTGCGCAGCTCCCGCACCTGTCCCAACGGCCTGATCATTGTCTTTTCCATAATATAATTCGTTTGATTGGTTGTCCGCCTGTTTTTTCCGGCCGGCCTGCCCATCCGCCCGCCAATCCGTCCGCAGGCCTCCGGCCGGATGCCCGTACGTGGTTCCCGCCCATCCTGTGCCTGCGATGGCAAATATAGGCAAAAGAAAGTGATATTGCAAACAGGTAATAAATATACGACAGATTATCGAGCCATTTATTACCTAATGCAATTGATATTACCACAAATATAGAACTATCTATTACTTGACGTAACAAATAGTATAATAAACATAAAACTATTTATTACAATATGTAACAAATAGTTTCCTGAATATAGAATTATATATTACTGAATGTAATAGATTGTATTACATATATAATCCTATTCATTACGACAGGTAATAGATAGTTTTACATATATGGATATATAAATTACTGAATGTAATAGATAGTTCCATGAATCGGCTTATAATAAATACGCTCTTGTGCAGACATCCTGCCCATGCAGCCATGCCCGCCATGCCATCCGGTGCAGGCTGCACCTGCCTGCCGCCATGCAGCCGCGGCTGGCGGACACCACCGCCTGCCAACCTGGCAAATAGACATAAGAAGTGGTTACAAGCGGTCTATAACGTAATGTTTGAACCATGAGGGAATGTACTCTATCCCATCGGCAAGCGACATGCTCCCGGCGTTCACAGATGCCAGCAGCTTGGGTTCGGACGCGCTGTTGTCGAAAATGAACGCGCGGTCGGCCAGCCTCATGGCCTCGAGCAGCTGTTCCATGGAACGCCCATAACGTTCCGTGATTTTGTCTTCCGGCACAGAGTGCCCTCCCTGTTGCACCCGTGCGGCCACGCGCTCCTTGTTCAAGGCAGGGTTTTCCAGCGACACAAAATAGAGGTAAATGCGGTATCCCTTGCTTTTGGCAAGGCGGATATAGTCCACTTTGGAAGGATGGGACATGACGGTCTCAAAGGTGAACCGATCGCAACAGTCAAGCATTTTTTCCCGCAAATATGCCGAAAGGAAGGACGTAAAATAATCATTCACGGCAACCGGCAAGCACAAGACTGTTCCCTCAAACCGGCTTCCTGCCTTCAGGATGCCGCCATCAGCCTTGCCAAACAACGCCGATTGGGAAAACCGCGCCCAAAAATCATTCTGGTCAATAACGGGCAGATAGGTGGCAAAATCGAACCGCAACGTTTCATTGATGCCGCCTTTCAATTCGTCTGCGTTAATGTATTTGCCTAAATGGATACCCGCATTCCTTACGATTGCAGTTATAGTCGATTTACCCGAGCCGTTGGGGCCAGCGAAAATGCGGAGGCGTTTGGTAGTCATACGCTATTTCAGTTTGAAAGTGCGTTGGCTCACTTTGTATTTGCTCTGCTTGACTTCCATGAGCAAGTTTGCACCGTTGTCGCTGACCCGGTATATTTTGTTGCCGCGCAAAACGGTGGCGACCTCCCCGTTCGACAGCGTATTCCGGTAAGCATCCTTGCCCCACCGTTTCAGGCCATCCTGAATGCGTTGTTCTTCCGACTTATCCTTACAATTTGTCGTCTTTTTCTGTTCCATAGGGGAATATTTAGGAGTTGTTTACAGTTTTGCTGTTGGCAAAGATACGGAAATAATACATAAGAACGAACAATCTGCAAGATTATTTTGCCGGCACTTCCCCGTCCGGGAAATGCGGACATACGGAAGGAGATGCCCGGACCTGCTGTCCGGAACGCCTCCTTCTCTATCAAGCACACAATTTTTTATACCGGCAACAACTGCCCGAAAACCTCTCTACTGTTTCAATATCCGGCATGCCGTCCGGGTGCTGCTGTTTTCATTTTCGCAGAGCAGGACATACAGTCCGGCCGCATAGCTGCTGAAGTCTATTTCACACTTGGGCATGTCGTTCACTGTTTCGTATATCTTCTGTCCGTACACATTATACAAGCGTATGACATTCATGCCATCAAAAGGCATCTCCACCTTCAAGAAGTCTGTCACTGGATTCGGATAGACGGACAAGGCGTCATGGTCCTGTCCGGCCGGTTTCAGTGCCGTATCGTCTTCCCAGCCTTCATGGAAGTTGGTGATATACTTCTCCATAATTTCCATGGTGGACTTTTCAGTGCAGTAGTCCTTGTCGGGCGACACGCTCAAGTGGTTGCTCTCGTAGAAGTATCCCCCGCACCAAATGGTTGCCGTGAGCTGGTGCTGTTTCAAGTATGAAAATACGGAGTCTATCAGCACCATGTAGCGTTCATCGGATTGCTTCGCGCCGTTGTAAGGCACGCCGAACTCACCCAGGATGCCGCGCTTGTTGTTTTCCTCCAACCAGTTGGTAAATGGGTCGAGGCGTTCGGCATACACATCGAAGTTATTGCCGATTTCGGTGTCGTAGTCGTTCGTGTAGGTTCCGCTGTTGTTGCTGTCGAAATAGCAGTGCGCCTGGTAAATGATGTTGTTGCCTATGGGGTCGGTCAGGGTTTCCAATCCTGCGGCATTGCCCGGCCATCCGGCCGCACCCGCATAGTTCTTGCCCTCCACAACGATGGCCGTCTTCTCATCCACCTTGCGGATTTCATCTATGACGTACTGGTAACATTCCCTCAGCCCGTCCAAGTCCACATCCTTAGGCTCGTTCATCAGGTCGTAACCATAAATATTGCTGAAGCCCTTGAACTCGGTAGCCAGCTTTACCCACACGTCGGCAAACTCTTTCTTGGTCACTCCCGTGCCTTCGGGCGTGGTTTTCCAGTTGGTCCAGTATCCGTTGGCATTCTTTGTCCGGTAGCGTCCATCAATGGTGAAGAGTGTGTCGTTGCGGGTATATTCGGCATAATCGTGCATGTCGAGCATCACCCACATGCCGAGGCGTTCAGCTTCAGCCACAACTTCTTTCATAGCTTCAATGTCCGTCTGCACCAGCGGCCCGTTCACCTCGCTCTGGACACGTTTCCAGCGGAAGGGGAAACGGATGAGCTTCACGCCTTTCGCGTTGAAGTACCACAGGTCTTCCATTTTGGGCATGGCGTAGTTGGTTCCCAGTACGCCCGGCACTGTTCCACCTGATGCAGACGACAAGTTAACGCCCAAGAATGGCTGGCGGACATTCGGTAATGTGCCGTCGGCCTTGTCGAATATGGGTTCGCAAGGACCTTCTTCTTCCTCGCAGCCGTCAGCCACCAGGCCGATAGGTTCCCCTTTGTAGGCAAACACATTGTCAAGGTAGATTTCCATGCCCGGGTAGCCACCGACGCGCAAACGCAACACGTAGGCATCCGACAAGTCTACCAAATCCTTGTAATGGCACAACGGAATGCTGAACGACACCCATTGGCCGCGCTGCATGGTGATATAAGGCACCGCAGTCGGGCTGTCCACCTTGTTGCCGGCCTTATCGTGCATCCAGAATGTAACCGTGGCCGGCTTGTTGGTAAAGTCAAGCTCGCTCATCAAGTAAACGCTTGCATGAAGGTAGTCCATGCCGCTCAAGTCCATGGATGTGCTGTTCTTGTGAATCTTGAAAGGATAGTCGTTCCATTCCGTCAAATGAATCGTTTGGTTGCCTTCTACAATTTCCACAAATTCGCGATCCTGGTTCTGGTTCTGGCCATAGTACATCAAATTGCCGTTCGCATCCACATCGGTCATGCCCAGTTCACTATCCTGATAGCCTTCTTCTTCATACTGTTCGCAAAAAATGGACAATACGTTCGCGGCATCGAGCGTAAAGGTCGGAACGGTTTCGGGAGCACTCACCTCTACCGCCGTCTGGTACGCATAAATATTGTCCACATAGAACGTACCCGAGCCCTTGAACTGCATCATGATAATCCCGTTCAGTTTCAGGTTCGAGATGGTGGAAAATTCCACAATCGGCACTTCCATGCTTACCCATTGCCCCGCAATAGTCTGCGGCCAATTGAAGTTGGACAAGTATTTGAAATCCTTGCCGCCCCAGTCGGCGCTGTTCAGCCCGAACTCAAATTCGCCCGTGCCGGTTTCGCCTGTCCAATAAACGTCCATGTGTATGTAATTGCAAGTGGATATATTCCAAATGGAAATGTTTATGCCGCTTGTGCTGAGATTTTCCAACACCATGACACTGTCTTCCATATTGCTTGCATAAGGTTGCAGTTTGGCCACTGTGTTCCCTGCATAGGTTACAGCCAGCGGCTCGGCTTTGGTGGCACGCTTATAGGTGTCGCTGAATGCACTCACCACTTCTGCCTCATTGTGGGTCGGCACGGGAGCTACCGGTATGTCCACTCCTTCCACATACTCTTCCTTGTCGCCCCATGCGTATATATTGTCGATATGATATGTTCCCTTTCCCGAGAAACGAATTGCCTGCAAGTTGTTTGCATCATTCAGACCGGCCTTCACAAATTCCACCATTGGCACATCAATGCTGTTCCATTGGCCGGCTTTCAATGTTGGCCAGTTGTAATCATTTAAAAAAGTCAGGCTACCGCCAAATGATACTCCTAAACCAAATGAGAATGTACCAGCTGTTTCAGCCCATATATCCATGTGAATATATCCCTTTGTCTGCCCAGTCCAATTAGACGTGTAACAAACATAGCTGTTGCCAGCGGTTGTTAAAATCTGGTCATCGGTCCCGCTAATGGTATTTACCGTAATTTTATTGTCTCCACCCCAGCCCTGCGGTTCAGGTCCTTTACCGACCGTTTCATAATGGTCGCTGAACAGCGAAACGACATCAGCCGCATCGTGTTGGGGCGTGGGTGCCGGTTCTGTCGGAGCTGCCGCATAAGCCACCTGGAACATCATGCCAGACAGCAAAACGAACAAACTTTTAAAACATGGTTTAGTCATGATATATCAACTTTTAAGTTTACTTCTTACAAAACACAAGGGACTGTGCCGCCACTTGCATCCTGGGCACAGTCCCCATTCATTCACTTATTTTATCACTTTACTACTGGTTTTCTGTCCGTTGGCAAAATCAACAGAAACGACATACATGCCACTGGCGAGGTCTGCCACATTCAGAGTAACGGATGTCTGGTTCACAGAAACGGATTTCACTTCCTGTCCGGCAACGTTATATACGCGCAAGGATTTGATTACCTGCGGTGCCATGCAATACAGGTTCTGACCATTGATGTAGGTTTTAACATCAGATGCAAAAACATTATCCAAAGCAGTACTTTCACGAACCACGCCACCCAGGCAGGTCGGCTCGCCGTTGAAGCAGATAAAGTTGGTTACATAAATTTCATCGGAATATACCAAGCCTTCACCTTCACCGCCAAAACGCAGATAGTGTGCAGCGTTTGGCCCCCAATCAACTAGAAAATCAGCTATTGGGTAGTCGATGGAATACCATTTTCCAGCTTCCATAACACCTTTTTCTATGAGCGGGAAATACTGTTCCTTCGTGTCTGGATAGTGACGGTGGAAACCAATTTGGAACATAGTCTCTTCATTGCAAAATACATCCACATGCACATACTCATAGCTTTTAATTTCGGCATTTCCGCCTAAAGCAATAGGCAACCATCCCAAATCTCTCAATACCAAAATGCCAGCCAGACCATCGGCTGTTGCCGTATAGTCATATGTGGCCGTCTGTCCCCATACAGGAGCACTCATATCGGGATATGCTTCCCCATATTTTTCGCTGAAAAATGACAATACATCTTCTGCCGGATAATCCAAATCAGGAGGAGCAACCGGAGGTACTTGTGCCGAAACCATTGTTGAGCCGCATACTACAGCAGCCATCAACATCCATTTTGTAATCGTTTTCATTTTACTAAAAATTAAATTGTTAATAAATAAAGTTGTTTGATATATTATCCATGCCTTGCGGCACGGGTTTATTCCGTTACAAGATATTCAGTCAATATCGAAACTTGCGGCATGTCGGTCGTGTAATTATTTTTAGGCTGCACGCCCAATATGTAGTTGTTCCAACGTGCCCCGGCCGCCCAATACGTCCCGTTCACGCCCTGTTCCTGCATATAGGCCAACATGTGCTCCAAGCAAACAGCCCAACGATTATCGGTCGCCGGTATGCCGTATTCACCGACAAACCCCCGCAGGTTGTTCGCCTTCAACCATTGTACAAACGGCCGCAAACGCTCAATTCCAACGTAAGGATGTGCCTTCTCCTCATCATACGAGCGGCGATATACACCCGAGGCATCTTCGTCAAAGTAGCAATGGGCTTCGAAAACCAGATTGTCAGCTGGGTCATACAAATATTTCAATTCATCGCTCACCAGCAACCAACGCTCCGCCGAGCTCCAATGATTGCCGCCGACAATGATAGTCGTAACCGTATCCACCTTACGAATTTCCGAAATGCAGGCTTGGGCTATCTTTACCCACGGCGTATGTTCCAACATGTCGTGCGGTTCGTTCATCAACCCGTAACCGTATATGCAACTTTTATACTCCTGCAATTCGGCGGCAAGGCGTTTCCAGAAATCGCCCAATGCCTCCAAAGGCAATTCCGGCTCTCCCAGAATGTATGTCTGTTCACCGACTTTGCGGCGTCCATAATTATGCAAATCCAAGATTATTTTCAGGCCGCGCTCATCCGCCTCCTGCAACATTTGCCGCATCACGCCTACTTCCGCTTCCGTCAGAGGGCCGAAAGGTTCATGCTGGATACGCTCCCATTTAAACGGTACGCGCAACAACCGCAACTGTTTCGCTGCCCAATAATCCAAATCGGCCGTCGTCGGATAAAAATAGTCCTTATTAACCTCTCCGGGCATTTTAGAGCCGTGTCCAAACTCTGCACCCGCCAAATTGACACCGAATGGCAAACCACTCTGGGCAAAAACACTGCCTGCAAACAGGCACCACATCCACAAAAAAATCCTTTTCATAACATATTGCTTTTATTCATATACATATAACAACGTAGCCCCTTGAGCAATATCGGCATGGCGTATAATGCCATCCTGCACTTTACGACCGTTCACATAAACCGCAACCAATTCAGTAGCATCGGGTGTTATTTTGCGAGTCCGCACAAGAATCTGTTTCCCATTTTCGCGTTCAATCGTGACTTCTGGAAAAGCAGAAGGCAGCACATAATAAAAATCCTGCCCAGCGTTCGGGAAAAATCCTATTGACGTAAACACATACCATGCTCCCATAGCCCCGCTGTCTTCATTCTCAGGATAACCGGTTTCCAAGGAAAAATGATTATTACGGATTTTGTCCACATATTTAGCTGTCAAATCCGGCCGACCGCAATGCGTAAAAATAAACGGCGACAAAAAACCTGGTTCATTGTCCAGTTCTATCAAATCATGGTCAAACCCGAAACACAAGCGGCGCACCATCTCGTCCTTGCCTCCACACAACTCAATCAATCGTTCGAACTGGTGCGGGACAAACAAGGTATAAACCCACGAATTACCTTCATAGAAATATTCCACCCACGAGCCATATCGTTTGGCAGGATCGATTTTTATCCATTCACCATCTTTTTTACGCGGTCCGACAAACCCCTTGAATCCATAACTTTCCAATTCTGGATTAAACAAGTTTACCCAACGGGTCGCACGTTCCGAAAGTTGCTTTTCCACTAAGGAATCGCCCATCAGGCCGGCAACAGTGGCCACACAAAAATCATTATAAGCATATTCCATCGTATAACTGCAACTCATTCGCTCTGCCGGTTCTGGTTCCCAGCCATAACGGATATAAGCTGGACTCCGCTGTTGAAAAGCGTCCGATTTCAACAATGCATAAGCCTTGGACTTGTCAAAACCACCAACCCCTTTCACAAAAGCATCCGCTATAATATTATCAACATCGTCGCCACCTTGCTTCCAATCCCATTCCAGGGAACTTGTAAAAGTAGGCCGGCATTTACCGTTATGCTCAAAACGATCAACAAACGAACATATTACCCTGCCGACAAAACTCTCGTCCAACAAAACCATCAACGGGAATTTGGTCCGCCATGTATCCCACACACAATAATGATCATCGAAATGCGGCACCGTGTTTTCCCAATGCGGATTGTCGCCTGTGCGGTCACGCGGCATCACATAGCTGTGATACATAGCCGTATAGAACATGCGCTCTTCTTCAGCAGTACCACCCTTTACCGAAATTTTGGCAAAAACATCTTCCCACATGCCTTTGGCTTGGGCGCAAAGCGTATCAAATGTATTCCCGGAAATTTCATTCGCCAGATACATCCGGGCATTGTCCACACTTTTGAACGAAATACCGACTTGCAGGCAAACCGTTCCCGGATTCTTCGGAAGAGCCAACCGGGCATACAATGCTTCCGGTATATTTTCGGAAACTGTAACTTCCTTTATAGGGCAATCCAAATACATAGCAAAATACACCTTATAAGGTGCATCATCGCCAAAACCTCCTGCATACTCACCCCAACCTGTAATATATCCGCTTTTTTCGTCATAGGCAATGCCGCCATCCAAAAAGCGCCCTCCCACAATCGGAACTATATGTTGCGGAATATTATGTGCCACATCCAAAAGAATATTGGCGTCCTGGGTTTCTGGAAACGTAAAACGATAACTTGCGCAATGATGTGTCGGCGTTATTTCTGTTTTTATGCCATAACGTTCCAAATCGACTGAATAATAATACGGGTGTGCTATCTCGTTTGCTTTATCCGAATCATGTCCGGCCTCTTCGGCATCAAAACCGACCTGGGGCGAAAGCAATATCTGCCCGTATCGTCCCCAGCCGATTCCCGATACATGCAACTGGGCAAAGCCTCTGATAGGCTTATCAGCTTTGTAACCGCCATGCGAACCATCCTGGGTTTGCGGCGATGGATTGACCGAACCATGAGGAATCTGAGGGCCGATAACACAATGGCTCATACCTTGCACCCCCATGAACATATCTACCATATCTGCTTTCGAGATTGTTTCGGAGGCATTTCCCGCAATAGCAGGGAACTGGCACAACACACAGCAAGCCAAACCCAAAAACAACTTTTTATATCTTACCATATCCATTTGTTTATCCATTTTTCTGTCATCCAGATTTTTAAACACGAGGCAAATGTAATAGGTATTCCTACCACGACTATATAAAAATATTGGATTTCAATACAAGAATACTACAACAATCGCCACGATAACGAAATGAACTATCATACGAATAAAAATATCTTATAACAAGACCCTCCACAACTCCATTTCGACTTTTTATCCGAAAAGCATCCGGCTGGCTAACCACAACCGGGCTGGCCAAGCCAAAACATGGGAAACCGTTGGCGAAAAACTATAAAAATCACTTATTACAATATTGTTGCACAAACAGAGAAGATTTTGCTATCCTGTTCCATATTATATGTATTCTTTTGCGGAACATTCAACAAATCGCAAGTTTAACAAGTAAAAAAATTTCTATCATGAAAAAATTATTCGCTTTAAGTTTTGTGGCTTGCATTACATTCTTAAATGTACAAGCACAAGATCTTTACATTCGTTTCAACATGGTTCCTGAAGGCTCTGGTTTGTTGACGGGAAGCCAAAGCGGTGAAGCCGGGACAGGAAAACCGATTACTTTTTCTAATAACGTACCAACTGATGCTTATCTTATGGATACCCCTGCCACCGAGAGTGACATCTATTCAAAAACATTGACCCTGCCGGCTGGAAATTATGAATATCAAGTAGTATTTGACGATGGAACTGGCACACAAGGAGAAAAAGGTGCCTGGACAGACGGACGGTCATTTAGCCTCTCTGAAGAAACAGCTATTGTGTTCAGGGCAAAAATAACAGACGGTTTTGTAAAATTCCTATGCGACGCACAAGTCTTGAACTTCTGCTCTTATTCAGATGGTAAAAATCCATTATTGTTCACCCGCATAAGCGATGAATATTCCCAGATTTACATCACTGACCCTAATTATAAAGGCACCTTGCAGGCAGTTATCTTCCCAGATAACAACGTGGCCTTCTTGGCAGATGTATTGCCAATAGGAAAAGGTAAATACAACATTCCTGGCGGTGCCAATGGAAAGGTCAGATGGCAGGTAAGTTACAATCGCCATACATTGACATGCGATAATGCAGTAAAACTGGTAACTTTATTGGACACAGACCTTATCGGCATTGGCGCAGAAGCCACATTGGGCAATGCGACCGATTTGGCAGCTGAACTGGGCACATTTTCCACTTCAACACCTCTCTTCGTAAGCGGAGGAACGACCAGTGTTTCCGCACGCATTGGCGTAGATGGCCCTGCCGGGGCAGAAAAAGCAAATGACCTGCTTAAAATAATGCCCAAAGATATTGCTGCTTACATGTGTTACACCATAACACAAAACGACGGGATAGTTCGTACAGACAGAATTGGACTGACAACAGATGATATGGAAACGCCGGCATATGAAACAATATGGCAAACTGCCGAAGCAACAAATATCAGCACTGGTTTGGACAATGGCACATACAATCTGAATATCCATTATGAAACAATTTGCCACAACGACACTATATGTTCAAATGAATATACAACCACGTTCAGCATTGCAAACGGAGCTGCAACCGGACTGAACGATGCATTTATGGCACCTCAAATTAAAGTCAATGCGCAAAATATACAAGCCCAATTTAATGGGAATGCAACAGTCTGCCTATTATCCATTACAGGCCAACTGATTGACCGGCAAGAAGCCACAAGCCAATACAACAAACAAGTCAGTCCAGGCATGTATATATTATCCATTGCTGGAGAAACGTATAAAATTATTGTCAAGTAAAAAACATCACGTTTGACATGAGCAAAATAAAGGTTAGCAAAATTGGCTGACCTTTATTTTTTAATTTAATAATGGATAGTACAAGCAACACAACCACAAAAAAGCCATTTCTGGATTTATCCCTCCACACACTAAAAACAGAGACAGATGCTTTAAAGCCATTTTCAGACAAAAACACAGTAGAAACGAAAGTTTAGGTGGAATTTAATTGATATAACCGAAAAAAAAATGTACTTTTGCGCGCAAATTCACCAAAAACATATCAAATTAGTAGTATATGAAGAAGCATAATTTTAACGCAGGACCTTCCATCCTGCCGCGCGAAGTGATTGAAAAGACAGCACAGGCCGTCCTCGATTTCCAAAACGACGGTTTGTCGATTCTTGAAATCAGCCACAGGGCAAAAAATTTCCAGCCGATTGTTGACGAAGCTGTCGCCTTGTTCAAGGAATTGCTCAACATTCCGGATGGCTATTCAGTTATTTTCTTGGGCGGAGGCGCGAGTATGCAATTCTGCATGGTACCGTTCAACCTGCTTGAAAAGAAAGCCGCATACCTGAACACAGGTGTCTGGGCAAAGAAAGCCATGAAGGAAGCCAAAGGTTTCGGCGAAGTGGTTGAAGTAGCCTCATCGGCCGATGCCAACTACACATTCATCCCGAAAGACTTCACTATTCCTGCTGATGCAGATTATTTCCATATCACGACCAACAACACGATATACGGCACGGAATTGCTGAAGGACTTGGATTCACCGGTTCCATTGGTAGCCGACATGTCATCCGACATTTTCTCGCGGCCGGTTGACGTAAGCAAATACGGCATCATATACGGCGGCGCACAGAAAAACCTGGCTCCGGCCGGCGTAACGTTCGCCATTGTCCGCAACGACATCCTGGGCAAGGTGAGCCGCCACATCCCGACCATGCTCGACTACCGGACACATATCGACAACGGCTCCATGTTCAACACACCGCCCGTATTGCCTATCTACACGGCATTGGAAACCCTGCGCTGGCTCAAAGCCAACGGCGGCGTGGAAGGAGCGGAAAAACGCAACATTGCCAAGGCCGAATTGCTTTACAACGCCATTGACAACAGCAAAATGTTCGTCGGGACAGCCCGCAAGGAAGACCGCTCGCGCATGAACATCTGCTTTGTCATGAAAGAAAAATACAAAGAACTTGAAAGCGAATTTATCACTTTCGCGACAAGCAAAGGCATGGTCGGCATAAAGGGACATCGTTCCGTCGGCGGTTTCCGTGCGTCGTGCTACAACGCGTTGCCTATCGAAAGCGTGCAAGCCTTGATTGACTGTATGCATGAATTTGAAAGCCTCCATGCTTAAAACGAACCTATAAAATCAACCGAATATGAAAATTTTAGTTGCAACCGAAAAACCGTTCGCAAAAATTGCCGTGGACGGTATCCGCAAGGAAATCGAAGCCGCCGGTTTTGAACTGGCGTTGCTGGAAAAATATACGGACAAAAAGCAGTTGCTCGATGCAATTGCCGACGCCAACGCCGTCATCATCCGCTCCGACATTATCGACGCGGAAGTAATCAATGCAGCCAAAGCGCTGAAAATCATTGTGCGCGCCGGCGCTGGCTATGACAACGTCGATTTGAAAGCCGCCACGGCCGCGGGCGTTTGTGTCATGAACACACCGGGGCAAAACTCCAACGCCGTAGCCGAACTGGTGTTCGGTTTGCTGGTGTTCGCCGTGCGCAATTTCTACAACGGCACTTCCGGCACGGAACTGAAAGGCAAACGCCTCGGCATACATGCCTACGGCAACGTTGGCCGCAACGTGGCTCGCATAGCCAAAGGTTTCGGCATGGAAATTTCCGCATACGATGCCTATTGCCCGGCCGAAGTCATTGAAAAAGATGGCGTGAAAGCCCTTGGCTCCGTTGAAGAACTTTATGCCAACAACGACATCGTTTCGTTGCACATTCCGGCTACAGCCGAGACGAAAAACTCCATCAACCCTGCCTTGCTGGGACGTATGCCCAAAGGTGCCATTTTGGTGAACACCGCACGCAAGGAAGTCATTGACGAGGCCGGCATGGAACAATTCATGGAAGAGCGCACCGACTTCAAATACATCACCGACATCATGCCCGGCAACCATGCCGCCATGAGCGAGAAATTTGCAGGACGCTATTTCTCAACGCCGAAAAAGATGGGCGCCCAAACGGCCGAAGCCAACATCAACGCCGGCATTGCCGCTGCAAAGCAAATTGTTGATTTTTTAGTGAACGGAAACGAAAAATTCAGGGTTAACTAACCCCCATCAGTAAAAATATGAAAAACGTACGAAACTTCTTGTTATCGTACGTTTTTTTATTTGAGCATTTTTTCATTTTTCATTACCTTTGTTCGCTGGAATACGGAAAGACATGGAAACTTTGATTAACATTATCGGTTACGCAGCAGGCGTATGTATGGCCATTTCGCAATTCCCGCAGGCATGGTTAGTTTACAAAACAGGCAAGACGGAAAGCATCTCGCTGCTGATGTTCTCTATTTTGACCGGCGGCGTGTTTTGTTGGTTCCTATACGGCATCCTGAGCCAAACCACAGTTATCTGGCTGACCAACGGGATATGCCTGGTTCCATCGTTTTACGTACTCTATAAATGCATCAGCAACAAAATAAAGAAAGGCACTTCGAGTGTAAAATAGAGCATATAGTTTTGGGGAAATGAAAAAGATTTTGATTTTAAACGGGCCCAACTTGAATTTGTTGGGCAAACGCGAGCCGGAAATTTACGGGAACATCGGTTTTGAGGCATGTTTGCGGCAACTGCAAGAAGAATTTCGCCAACGTGCGGATATTTCGTATTTCCAGAGCAACCACGAAGGCGCACTGATAGACAAACTGCATGAAACAGGTTTCGAGTACGACGGCATTGTACTGAATGCCGGCGCATACACGCACACATCCGTCGCTTTGGCGGATGCCATCAAGGCCATCACTGCACCCGTCATTGAAGTACATATCAGCAATGTACATGCACGCGAAGATTTCCGCAGGCATTCATACCTGAGCCCTGTCTGCAAAGGAGTGATTTGCGGTTTCGGATTGGATTCCTACAAACTGGCCATCATAGCCCTGCTCGGAGGGGAATAAAAAAAATTAACATACCCGACATTAAACGTTGGCACGCATAGTCAGTCTATGTGCTTAATCAGGTATTAAAAAAGGTCATGAAAAAGAATGTTTATCTAACCATTATGCTATGGTTGTCCGCCATCGCAGCATATTCCCAATATTCCATCAAAGGCGTATTGCTCGACGGGGCAACCCGCTTACCTATCGATTTCGCGAATGTAACACTTTACAAACCGGATGACACGGTTCCACTCACTGGTAACAGCACCGATGAGAACGGAAAGTTCGAACTGAAAAACATTGCCAACGGTACATACAAAATAGTCTTTTCTTTTATCGGCTATACAGAAAAAGAACAGACATTCACCGTTGAAAACAAAGCCATCAATTTAGGTAAAATATATTTGGAAGAGGACAACAAAATGCTCCAAGAAGTGGAAGTCGTCGCCCAAGGAACCACCATGCGTTTTGAGCTGGACAGGAAAGTTTTCTCTGTTGACCAGAATATTGCTTCTGCCGGCGGTGCTGCCACGGATGTGCTGGAAAATATCCCATCGGTCGAAGTGGACAACGAAGGCAACATCTCGTTGCGCAACAACGAAAATGTCGAAGTCTGGATTAACGGCAAACCTTCCGGCCTGACGGCCGAAAACCGCGCACAGATACTGCAACAACTGCCCGCCGACAATATAGAAGAAATAGAGATTATCACCAATCCGTCGGCCAAATACAGCCCGGAAGGAACTGCCGGTGTCATTAACTTGGTTATGAAAAAGAACCGCAAAGGCGGATACTACGGTAGTGCCAACGCAGGCATTCTATATCCATGGGGCGACATTCCCGGAGGCATGGCCGGCATCAATTTCAATTACAGCAAAGGAATTGTAGATACCTACATCAACGTCGGTTACCGGCAAATGCGGGCAGTCGGTAGCAGCATGAGCGACCGCTACAACTACAACGCAACCGACACCACACGCCTCTACCAGAGCGGCGAGAACAACCGCACCATGGGTGGAATTTTCACACGCGCCGGCGTGGATGTCCGTATCACAGACAACAGTTCCATCGGATTTTCAGGATTCGGCATGTTTGCCAACAAAAGCAACCAGGACAACAATATCCATTATTGGCTTTCAGAATTTCCAAGCGACACAGCCCTGCGTAACTATGAACGTTTGGAAACAGCAACCGGCCACCGGCCAAGTTACAATTTCTCGCTTGACTACAACATAGACTTTACCAAAGCGCATAATCTGTTCATAAGTGCATCGACGCGGAATTTCATGAACGACAACACATCTATTTATACGCAAAACGATTTGGTCACGGGAGAACCGGAGTTAGAAAACAGCCAGGAACAATATAGTAACGGGCACAACAACACATGGGAATTCAAAGCCGACTATACTTATAAAATCACGGAAGGAAGTCGGTTAGAAGCCGGTTGGCAAACCACGTTGCAAAATAATTTAAGTAATTCAGGAGCCACCGACCGCATGACCGGCGAAGAAATCGCCGCATACAAAGACAAGTTCGAATACAACGAACAACGTCATGCGGCATACATAACTTACGGGAATCGCTTTTTTGACAAACTGAGCGCACAAGTCGGCTTGCGTACCGAATACATGATGCGGCAAACCGCGACTTTGGACGTACCCAACGAACCCAAAAGTTACCTGCAACTGTTTCCAAGCGCGTATTTGTCATACGTCCTGCCGCAAGAAGATGAAATACAGCTGAACTACACGCGACGCATCGACCGGCCGCGCGGACGCCAGATAAACCCGTTCCGGGATTTTTCCGATTCCACCAATATCTCGTATGGAAACGGGGACTTGCTGCCAGAATTTTCATCCGCGCTAGAATTGAATTACCTGAAAAACTGGGAGAGCGGACAAACCCTGTCCGGCGGACTGTTCTACCGCTTCACCGACGACGTGATACAGAATGTCCGCTACGTCAATGACATGGGCGTGATGGAAAACACTTACATCAACGTTTCGCAATCGCAACGGTTAGGAGTCGAATTGGTTTCCAAGAACCGCCTGTTCAAAAACTTCCTGCAGCTGACCACATCGCTGAGCGGTTATTACAGTACAATGGATGCTGCTGAATACACATTCAATAATGCCGCCACTGTCTATATCGACGCCCAAAGGAATTTCGCGTGGCGGGCGCGCATAAACGCCATGATGATGTTCGGGAAAGATTTTTCAGGACAAATCACCGGCCGCTATTCCTCACCGCAATTAGTTATACAAGGCAAAACAACACACATGTATGCCATTGATTTAGGATTGCGCAAAACCTTTTTTGACAAAAAGCTAGGTCTCAATTTCTCCGTTAGGGATATCTTGAATTCACGTAACCGCAGCAGCGAACGATGGGGCGACAACTTCTACCAGATTTCCGAAAACCGCTTTATGGGACGGCATCTGAACTTGATGCTGACCTATAATTTCGGAAACATGAAACCCAAACAAAGCAAACCAAACCGCGAAGCCTCCGATGCATACGGCGGAGATTCAGAAGCTAATTTTGAAGACTAATGTTGGAACAATACCGCATCATACTCGGCTCACAGTCGCCGCGCCGCAAAGAATTGCTGGCACTGCTTGACCTGCCGTTCACCTGCCAGGTTATCGACACGGAAGAAATCTACCCTGCTGAATTGCGCGGGGCGGAAATTCCCGTATATTTAGCCAAACTGAAAGCTGCCGCATTCGAGCCGCTGCCGGATGACAAAACATTGCTAATCACTGCCGACACCATTGTCTGGCTCGATGGGCAAGTATTGGGCAAGCCGCACACACCGGCAGAAGCCAGAAACATGCTGCACCGCCTTTCCGGCAAGACACACCAGGTTTTTACAGGCGTCTGCCTGACAAGCCTGCGGAAGCAAAAAACGTTTTCGGTCTGCTCCGACGTTACTTTTGCCAGCCTGACCGATGAGGAAATCGACTATTACGTGGAAAAATACAACCCGCTCGACAAAGCCGGAGCTTACGGTATCCAGGAATGGATAGGCGGCATCGGCGTGGAAAAAATAAACGGTTCGTATTTCAACGTGATGGGATTGCCCGTACAAAAACTCTATCAAGAACTGAAACAATTCTAACAAAAACAAAAATCCTTGTTTTTACGAAATTTAACTACTTTTTGTCAGAAAAATACACAAAAACAAAATCAATATGTAATTATATAAGGATTTTTTCTTACTTTTGCACCGTTTCTCAGAAACATTTTTTGACAATCAAATTCCTGACAGATGATGCAGCAAAACAATCCGGCTTCGTTACGGCTCGAAAACGGAGCTATATTCCAAGGGAAATCATTCGGTTACGAGCGGTCGGTCGCTGGCGAAGTTGTTTTCAACACGGCCATGACCGGCTATCCGGAAAGCCTCACCGACCCTTCCTACTCGGGACAAATCCTGGTTCTGACTTACCCGCTAATCGGGAATTACGGCGTCCCCATTGATCAAATCAAAAATGACATATCCATGTTTTATGAGTCGGAAAAAATTCACGTTCGCGGTGTAATTATTTCCGACTATTCATTTGAATACAGCCACTGGAACGCTGCCAAAAGCCTATCCGATTGGCTAAAAGAGCAGAAAATAGCTGGAATGTACGGCGTGGACACACGAGAGATAACCCGCATTTTGCGGGAACAAGGTTCCATGAACGGTTGCCTGCAAATGGAAGCAGAAGCTCCCATCCCGTTCGATGACCCGAACGCGGCCAATCAAGTAGATGTCGTTTCCTGCAAGGAAATTATCCGCTACGGGAACGGCAGCAAAAAAGTGCTTCTGGTCGATTGCGGCGTCAAGCACAACATTCTGCGCTGCCTGCTCAAACGCGATGTAACCATCCTGCGCGTTCCGTGGAACTACGATTTCAGCACGCTGCAATACGACGGGCTGTTCATTTCCAACGGGCCGGGAAATCCCGACTTCTGCGAGGAGACCGTTGCGCACATACGCGCGGCCATGAACGGCGACAAGCCCATTTTCGGCATTTGCATGGGCAACCAGCTCCTGGGCAAGGCCGGCGGCGCGAAAATCTACAAACTGAAATACGGCCACCGCGGCCACAACCAGCCCGTGCGGATGCTCAACAGCAACCGCTGTTTCATAACAAGCCAAAACCACGGTTTCGCCGTCGATGACAAGACGCTCGGCAAGGACTGGAAACCGCTGTTCGTGAACATGAACGACGGCACGAACGAAGGCATACGCCACAAAACGAAACCGTTCTTTTCCGCGCAGTTCCATCCGGAAGCATCCAGCGGGCCGACCGACACCGAATTTCTTTTCGATACTTTCGTAAAACTCATGTACTGACAACCGACAACCCATAAACCGACTTTTATGTTACTACTGAACGATAGTCCCGTCCCTGCCGCCGCAACGAAAATGCCGGAAAAAGTGCTTTTGCTCGGCTCGGGCGCGCTGAAAATAGGCGAAGCCGGCGAGTTCGACTATTCCGGCTCACAAGCCCTGAAAGCCTTGAAGGAAGAAGGTATTTTCACCATACTGATAAACCCGAACATAGCTACCGTACAGACCTCCGAAGGCGTGGCCGATAAAATATATTTCCTGCCCGTAA
This sequence comes from uncultured Bacteroidales bacterium, assembly GCA_949282265.1. Classification (GTDB taxonomy): domain Bacteria; phylum Bacteroidota; class Bacteroidia; order Bacteroidales; family Paludibacteraceae; genus CALUNA01. The sequence goes on from CASDOZ010000005.1 coordinate 198,801, forward strand.
CGCCGTTTTTCGTGGAAAAAGTCATCCGGAAGGAGCGGCCGGACGCCATCCTGCTGGCCTTCGGCGGACAAACCGCGCTGAACTGCGGCGTCGCGCTCTACCAGTCGGGCGTGCTGGAAAAATACAACGTGCGCGTGCTGGGAACGCCCGTACAAGCCATTATCGACACGGAAGACCGCGAATTGTTCGTGCGCAAGTTAGACGAAATACAGGTGAAAACCATCAAGAGCCAGGCCGTGGAAACCATGGAAGACGCACGGCGCGCAGCTGCCGGACTTGGCTACCCGGTCATCATACGCGCCGCATACGCGCTGGGCGGGCTAGGCTCCGGTTTTTGCGACAACGAGCAGGAACTGGACGCGCTTGCCGAGAAAGCCTTTGCGTTTTCGCCGCAAGTGCTGATTGAAAAAAGCCTGAAAGGCTGGAAAGAAATCGAATACGAAGTGGTGCGCGACCGTTTTGACAACTGCATCACGGTTTGCAACATGGAAAACTTCGATCCGCTCGGCATACACACGGGCGAGAGCATTGTGGTCGCGCCGTCGCAGACGCTCACCAACAACGAATACCACAAGTTGCGCGAACTGGCTATCCGCATTGTCCGACACATCGGCATTGTGGGCGAATGTAACGTGCAGTATGCCTTCGACCCCGACAGCGAGGATTACCGCGTCATCGAGGTCAACGCGCGACTGAGCCGCTCATCGGCGCTGGCAAGCAAGGCCACCGGCTACCCGCTGGCCTTCGTGGCCGCCAAACTTGGCTTGGGTTACGGCCTGTTCGACCTGAAAAACTCGGTAACGAAAGTAACTTCGGCATTTTTCGAGCCGGCACTCGACTACGTCGTCTGCAAAATACCGCGCTGGGACTTGGGCAAGTTCCGCGGCGTGGACCGCGAACTGGGTTCCAGCATGAAATCGGTCGGCGAAGTCATGGCCATAGGCCGCACATTCGAGGAAGCGCTCCAGAAAGGCATACGCATGATTGAACAAGGTATGCACGGTTTTGTTGGCAACCGCGAGCTGGAAATCCCGGACATTGACAAAGCCCTGCGCGAACCGACTGACAAACGCATTTTCGTCATCAGCAAAGCCATGCGCGCCGGTTACAGCCTGGACCAGATACACGATTTGACCAAGATTGACCGCTGGTTCCTGCAACGGCTCATGCACATCGTGCACACCATGCAGGCTTTGGAACAACAGGCCGCCGGCACGCCGGACATGGATGCTGCCGGCATTGACCCGGAACTGATACGCACGGCCAAAAGACAAGGATTCTCCGATTTCCAGATTGCGCGTGCGTTAGGATTCGAGCGGTTCACAACGCCCGAGGAAGCGACGCGCATCATACGCCAATGGCGGAAGGAACACGGCATAACGCCCGTGGTGAAGCAAATCGACACGCTGGCCGCCGAATATCCGGCACAGACCAACTACCTGTATCTCACATACAGCGGCTCCGCCGATGACGTGCATTACACCGGCGACCGCAAATCCATTATCGTGCTTGGCTCCGGCGCGTACCGTATCGGCTCGTCTGTCGAGTTCGACTGGTGCGGCGTGCAGGCACTGAGCACCATCCGCCGCGAAGGCTACCGCTCGGTCATGATCAACTACAACCCCGAAACCGTCAGCACCGACTACGACATGTGCGACCGCCTCTATTTCGAGGAACTGACATTTGAGCGCGTCATGGACATTATCGAGCTGGAAAACCCGCACGGTGTCATTGTATCGACCGGCGGCCAGATACCGAACAACCTGGCACTGCGGATGGCCGGCTGCCATGTGAACATATTGGGGACGAGCGCCGCAAGCATCGACAACGCCGAAGACCGCGACAAGTTCTCCGCCATGCTCGACCGCATCGGCGTGGACCAGCCGGAATGGAGCGCACTCACGAACATGGACGACGTGAACGCCTTTATCCGCAAGGTCGGTTTCCCTGTGCTGGTGCGGCCATCATACGTGCTTTCCGGCGCGGCCATGAACGTCTGCTCCAACCAAGAAGAATTGGAGCGTTTCCTGCAATTAGCCGCCAACGTGTCCAAGAAACATCCCGTCGTCATCAGCCAGTTTATCGAGAACGCCAAGGAAGTGGAAATGGACGCCGTGGCGCAACACGGCGAAATCATCGCCTACGCCATCAGCGAACACATCGAATATGCGGGCGTCCATTCGGGAGATGCCACCATTCAGTTCCCGCCGCAAAAGCTGTATGTGGAAACCGTGCGCCGTATCAAGCGCATCAGCCGGCAGATTGCACGCGAGCTGGACATTTCCGGCCCGTTCAACATACAATACCTGGCCCGCGAAAACGACATCAAGGTCATTGAATGCAACCTGCGTGCATCGCGCAGTTTCCCGTTCGTGAGCAAGGTGCTGAAAATAAACCTGATTGACCTGGCCACGAAAGTCATGCTCGGACTGCCGGTGGAAAAACCACATAAGAGCCTGTTCGATTTGGACTATGTAGGTGTCAAGGCCTCGCAATTCTCGTTCAACCGTTTGCAGAAGGCCGACCCCGTATTAGGCGTTGACATGGCCTCCACCGGCGAGGTGGGATGCATCGGCGACGACTCCGCAGCCGCCATATTGACCGCCATGCTCTCCGTCGGGCATCGAATCCCAAAGCGCAACATCCTGCTCTCAACCGGAGCGGCCAAGCACAAAGCCGACATGCTCGGCGCGGCACGACTGCTCGCCAGGAAAGGCTACAAACTGTTCGCCACGGGCGGCACATCGCGTTTCCTGACCGACAACGGCGTGGAGAACACCTTGGTCTATTGGCCCAACGAAAGCGGGCAACCGCAAGCGTTGGACATGCTGCACCGCAAAGAAATCGACATGGTCGTAAACATACCCAAAGACCTGACATCGGGAGAGTTGAGCAACGGCTACAAAATCCGGCGGGCAGCCATAGACCTGAACATTCCGCTCATCACGAACGCGCGGTTAGCCAGTGCATTTATCAACGCTTTCTGCACGATTGACATGGAACAGATTGCCATCAAAAGTTGGGACGAATACAAATAAACGAATCGCATGGAACCTTTGAAACACGAATGCGGCGTCGCCTTGGTGCGCCTGCGCAAACCGTTGGAGCATTACCGCCGGAAATACGGCACATGGACATACGGGCTGGACAAGCTCTATCTGCTTATGGAAAAGCAGCACAACCGCGGGCAGGAAGGCGCGGGCGTGGCCTGCGTCAAACTGGATGCCGAGCCTGGCGAGGAATTCATGTTCCGCGAACGCGCCGAAGGCAGCAACGCCATTTCGGAAGTGTTCGCTGCCATAAGCAAAAACATTAAAACGGCGCGGCAGGACACGCCCGACGGCTTGCAACACATACCCTACGCCGGACAAATGTACATGGGACACTTACGTTACAGCACGACCGGCAAACTCGGCATCAGTTTCGTGCACCCATTCCTGCGGCGCGACAACTACCGCGCGAAAAACCTGACTTTGTGCGGCAACTTCAACCTGACCAACCTGCCGGAAGTGTTCCGCCACTTGGCCGACCACGGCCAACATCCGCGGCAACACGCCGACACGTTTATTCTGCTTGAGCAGCTCGGACACCGCCTCGACCGCGAGGTAGAACGTCTCTACAACGAACTGCACCAAACCGGCTTGGAAGGGCTGGAACTCACGCACGCCATCGAGCGCAAGATATGTATGGCCAACGTGTTGCGCGAAGCCGCACCCATGTGGGACGGCGGCTACGTGATTTGCGGTATGACCGGCAGCGGCGAGACATTCGCCATCAGGGATCCGTGGGGCATACGGCCGGCATTTTACTACACCGACGACAAAACCATGATACTGGCATCCGAACGGCCGGTCATACAAACCGCCATGAATGTGGACAAGGAACAAGTAAACGAACTGCAACCCGGACAAGCCCTGTTCGTGAACGCTCAAGGCGATGTATGGACAGAACAAATCATCTGTCCACGGCAAATAGCACCCTGCTCATTCGAGCGCATCTACTTTTCACGCGGCAGCGACTATGACATTTACCGCGAGCGGAAAAAACTCGGCGCGAACTTAGTGCCGCAAATCCTGCAAGCAATAGACTACGACCTGCAACATACCGTGTTCTCCTTTATCCCCAACACGGCCGAAGTGGCCTTTTACGGTATGCTTGATCGGCTGAACGCCTACCTGAACACGCAAAAAAGCGAAATGCTGGCAGGCAGATTGCATGAACTCGACCGGAAGCAGATAGAAGACATACTCGCGTTCTCCATCCGCTCCGAAAAAGTCGCGCTCAAAGACATTAAGTTGCGAACCTTCATCACACAAGACAGCACGCGCAACGACATGGCAGCGCACGTGTACGACATCACCTACGGCAGCCTGACGCCCTACGAGGACAACCTCGTCATTATAGACGACAGCATCGTGCGCGGCACGACACTCAAACAGAGCATCATCCAGATACTGGCACGCCTGCACCCGAAAAAACTCATCATTGTTTCATCGGCACCGCAGATACGCTACCCCGACTTCTACGGCATCGACATGTCGCACATAGGCGAGTTCATCGCTTTCAAGGCCGTCATCGCGCTATTGGAAGAAGATGGCCGCTTCCAGCTTATCAACGATGTGTATGCGCGCTGCAAGGCGCAGGCCGGACTGCCCAAGGAACAGACGGCAAACTATGTGAAGCAACTGTACGAGCCTTATACGGACCGGCAGGTTTCCGGCAAGATTGCGCAACTGCTCCGTTCCGACAACGTCGATTTCCCGATTGAAATCATATTCCAGTCGGTGGAAGGGCTGCACGATGCCTGCCCCGGACATTGCGGCGACTGGTACTTCACCGGCAACTATCCCACCCCGGGCGGCAACAAAATGCTGAACGATGCCTTTATCGCATATATGGAAAGCCGGCAGGAATAAAAAAAAGAACGGGAACAAATCAAGAAACTGTTTACTTAACGCCACAGTGGTTCATTTTCCCAACCTTTCGGGAAACCCATTGCGTGCAGATTTATGCGGGAATATGCTTTGAATAAGTCTTTAAGGCGTTTATTAAAATCATTATCCGGATGAATACTGTTTAGAAGATATGCTATACAACACAACTGGGCATAGAGTTTAACAGGACGGATCAAGGAACAATCAACCCATTTGCCTCTCAATTTTAAAGCTGCAAGTTGAGGCATTTGAGGGAATCTTCTGTTCCATACACGAGCATGATGGGCAAGACAATTGCGCAACAGTACCACACATTTTATCCAACTTTCAAGTACTGTATGTTGCGGTAAATTAAATTCCCGCGCAATACGTTTTTTCACCTGATTATCGTTTAAATTACAATATATTTTGGATAATGTGCCAAAGGACGTCACCTCCAATGTTTTCCAAACAGGAGGTACATCCGGCGACGAATATTTCTGGAAATGATCTTGGATGAATTCTTCCCGCGAGCGTTGCACCTCTCTCTTAATAGTATTCAAATTTTCAGTAAACCTGGCATTATCCAAGCAAAGGGAAGAATCCGAAAACCAGAAAGGGCCATGTGCAAGTGCAACGTGATGTATGACTTTTGAACGCAGAGCCACTTCTATTCCTTGGATGGCTGTAAACAAAAGGCTCCTCAATTGCTTATCAAAGTAATAAATGTACAAAGCATCTTCAAAATAGCTACCAGGCATATACAAATGATGGCTATTTTGGAGTTCAAAATAACGCAAATAATTGGCAATACGGAAATAACTGATAATAGCCAATTCCCTCAAGGCAACGTTTTCATCATGAAACAACAATCCCCTGTCTTTTAATTGTTGTATGATCTGAGGATAATCAAGCGCACGTTTTAAATAATCCATACCTACATAAAAACGAAGTTCCGCCCTGGTTCGCTGTTCAAATGGGAAGCGTGGCGGAATCTGTTGTTGCAAAAATACAACATTTTTGTAAAACTACAAAATATCGGTAATTTTACAATATTTCTCTCCCTCCTACTCCTGCACCCGTTCCTGTTCGAAGCGCAGGATGCGTCCCGGATATTTCTCCGTCCAGGCCAGGTTGTGCGTGGCAATCAGGATGGTAGTGCCGGCAAGGCGGATGCTGTAGAGCAGATCCATCAGTTCGTTGCCGGTTTCGGGGTCGAGGTTGCCGGTCGGTTCGTCGGCAATGATGATTTCCGGCGAGTTGAGCAAGGACCGCGCAATGACGATACGCTGTTGCTCGCCGCCCGAAAGCTGATGCGGCATTTTGTATGCCTTGGTTTCCATGCCCACCTGTTTGAGCACATGTTCTATCTGCTCGTCCATGGCCCGTTTGTCTTTCCAGCCCGTGGCTTTCAGCACGAACAGCAGGTTTTCGCGCACCGTGCGGTCAATCAGCAACTGGAAATCCTGGAATACGATACCGATTTTCCGGCGCAGATAGGGTATTTCGCGTTTCTTGATTTTACGCAAGTCATAGTTGAAAATACGCGCCTCGCCATGTTTGATAGGCACTTCGGCATACAAGGATTTGAGCAGCGAACTCTTGCCGCTCCCCACCTTGCCCAGCAGATAGACAAATTCGCCCGAATCGATGGTCAGGCTGATATCGCGCAGCACAATCAGCTCCTGCTGGCATATCTCGACATTTTCATATTTAATCAGCGACATGGCTATTCCGTTTTTATGGTTTGTGTCTTTTTTGGAGTTCGCGCCCCAGGTCGTCCAGGCGCAAGCCTTTGGAGGTGAGCAGCACGATAAGGTGGTAAACCAAGTCGGAGGCCTCGTAAACAAAGCCCTCCTGCGTGCCGTTGGTGGCCTCTATGACCGTTTCGACAGCCTCCTCGCCCACTTTTTGCGCCATGCGGTTCACGCCCTTGCGGAACAAAGACGTGGTGTAAGAACCCTCCGGCATTTCGGCGTGGCGTTTATCGATGAAGTCCTGCAAATAGCCTAAGAACGCCATGCCCGCCTCGTTTTTCTCGCCCCAGCACGTGTCCGCGCCCGTATGGCATACCGGCCCCGCCGGATGCACCTTAATCAGCAAGGTGTCGTTGTCGCAGTCGTTCTGGATGGAAACCACGTGCAGGAAGTTGCCGCTTTCCTCGCCCTTGGTCCACAGGCGTTGCCGCGTGCGGCTGTAAAAAGTAACCTTGCCCGTTTCCTGGGTCTTCCGCAAGGCCTCCTCGTTCATAAAGCCCAGCATCAATACTTTCGCGGTTACGGCATCCTGGATTATTGCAGGCACCAAACCGCCCATTTTGTCGAAATCAACAGTCATTTTATATCGTATGAAATTATAATCTGCAAATCATGGCATCCTGTTTTTCCGGCCGCCGGCCGACAGGCACCCGCGCCGCCCCTATTGCGAACAGCGTCGCAAAGATACAAGATAATTGTCAAACGGCAAGGCCGGAAGCAGGTTTTTTCCGCCAGCTCGATGCCCCTTTGTTCCCCTCGCGCATCCCCTCTCCGCCGTCATGCCAACCACCGAGCCAGCAATCTGAAAGCGCAATCTAGGACGATAGGGACGTTGTGTACAGCGTCTCCAATAATGCCAAACGACACAAACCGCCACCCCGATTGCATACAAACGAATGATGTAGCGGAAGTACAGGACACAATACAAGCACGCCACAGCCTTTTACCTCTGCGTTTTCCAGCTCCAAACTATTTCAATTGACCGGCAGTTCGACGGATAAGTCCGACAGTTGTATCGTCGTCAAAAACGGAATAAAGCCCCTGCGGTTCCTGCGCAGGATCCCCACAATAGACGTCGCCCGGCTGCCAAATGGTATGGACTGGCTTAGCCTCACCGCCCCACGCCCAAAAATTGACCCCCGCAAGCAACCCGCCGGATTTGTTCGAGTCAAGCAGCCGGTTGAAAATGCTGGCATAGTAGGCATCGCGCAATGTGGTTGGTGTTCCTCTCTCAAACCGCATCTCGTCGCGCGGAAAACCGAACTCCTCGATAACGACCGGTTTTTGAAGCCGCTTTCCCATCTCAAGGTGCAAGTCGATATAGTTTCCTGTTTCAGCCAAGGCATTGTCAAACCCTGCGGGCAAGTCATCGCGCGAAGCCCAGTTCCAGTTACACGGCCAAATATGGAGGTTAATATAAGAAATCTCGGGTATCGCATGAATACGCTCGGCAAGTTCCACGTTTCCCTCGCATCCGACCAGTCCTTCCGAACCCGTCGAAATCATGTGATTGGTATCTAGCGAACGGATTAGACGCGCTATTTCAGCAATCCACCCTGCAAAATCCTCATGATTGGCTCCGCCAAACGGACGGGGTTCATTGCAAATCTGCCACGAGAAAATAGTAGGGTCATCAGCATATTTCAAACCCGAATAGCGGTTCGTGCGGCCGACAACGAAACGCACGTGGTCAGCAAAGAGCGCGCGTGCCTCACGGCTGGGAATGAAACGCGATACATAATCCACATAAGCGTCATAGCCGTCAACGGCTGGAATAGGTGCCCGCCCTTCCCCAGCCCATGCCAGATACTGCGAATAGCCGCCCGACCACTCCCATGAGTTGGTCAGGTAAAGCACAGCCTTCATGCCGCGCTGTTGGAGCTGATAAAGAAAATAATCAAGCCCATCAAGCAATTCATCGTTGTATTCGCCGGGGGCATACTGGAGTGTCGGCTCTATCTTGGAAGTAACGCCCGGTCCACCGTCGGCACCCACCAGCACGCGCAGGTTCGTAACTCCATATGCAGCTAATGTATCAAGTTCACGGGCAAGGCGTGCACGGTCGCCACCCTCGCCAGTCGAGGCAAGAATAGGACCGTACCAAAAATTTGTTCCCAAAAAATAACAAGGTTCGCCATCAAGCACGAATTGTCCGTTTTCAACACGGACAAACGAATTATTGGCTGCTGGAGTATTACACCCGCAGGCAAATTTGAGGAACATTCCCATACAAATAAGTCGGAAAAAAGATTTCATTTGTCAAAAAAAAAATTCAAGTCGCTGGCAAAGATAACGATAAATATTTAACGAGTTATCGGACATGTGTAATCCAGGAAACATATTCTACACAACTCATGGGTACTTTTTCCTCCGCATCACAAAGTTCACCCTCTTGGAATGTTGCAAATTCCGCAATAAAAAGCTGTAAACCCACAAGTCAAAAATATCCCATAAAGCAATAAAACACGCCAGTCGGGTAAAGTTTTTTTATACACCTACCCGACTGGCATAACAACACGGCAATTGTCTGCCGCAAAACAAACTGTTTTTAAATCAGTATGATATTGGCATGACGACATTCCTCGCGCATCTCGTCCGGCCAAATGCTCGCCTGGATTTCACCAATATGCGCCTTGCGCAGGAAAAACATGCACAAACGCGACTGTCCAATACCGCCACCAATGGACAAGGGGAGCGTACCTTCCAGCAGACGCTGATGGAAATACAACTTGGCACGTTCTTCCTTACCCGTCAGTTGCAGTTGCCGCAGCAACGATTCCTTATCGACACGGATACCCATGGAGGAAATTTCCAATGGTATGTCCAGTACAGGATTCCAAAGCAGAATGTCGCCATTGAGTCCGGGCAACCCGTTTTCACCCACCGTGCTCCAATCATCATAATCAGGCGCACGGCCATCATGTTCCTTGCCATCACCGAGTTTGCAGCCTATGCCGATAATGAACACCGCACCATACTTTTTCGTGATTTCATACTCGCGCTCCTTGGGTGTTTTGTCAGGATAAGCTTGACGCAACTCCTCGGCATGTATAAAATGTATGTCGGATGGTAAACACGGGCGTATTTCGGGAAAACTTTCCGATACAAGGTATTCGGTTCGCAACAGAGTGGAATAAATTCGCTTGACCGTATTCCGCAGATATTTAATGGTGCGCTGGCTGCTGTTGATGGTGCGTTCCCAATCCCACTGGTCCACATAAAGCGAGTGGATGTTGTCTAATTGTTCGTCCGCGCGGATGGCGTTCATGTCAGTGTAAAGGCCGTAACCTTCTTCTATCTGGTAGTCGGCCAACATGACGCGCTTCCACTTGGCCAGCGAATGGACAACTTCGGCCTTCCGGTCTGCCATGTCCCGAATCGGGAAACTCACCGCGCGTTCCACACCGTTCAAATCATCGTTCAGACCCGTTCCCTGCAACACAAACAAGGGCGCGGTAACACGTCTGAGGCGTAATTCAGCAGATAAATTGGCTTGGAAAAAATCCTTTATTTTGGTGATACCCAACTCTGTCTGCTGCAAATTCAGAACCGGTTTATAATTTTGCGGAATAATCAGTTTGCTCATAAATTAAATGGGATAACAATAATTGTTTGCGTTTTTGTTTTTCAGGCGGCAAATGTACAAAAAAAACATTCATCTACAAACATTTTATAGCCAAAAACGTTTTTTTTCTTACTTTTTGCGATTTCAAACAAGCATTTTCCAGAAATTGGTAGCACATTTTTGAGAAATCAGCATAAAAATGTTATTTTTGCCGCAAAAAGAACCCCCATGCTTACCAAGAGAATCATTCCCTGTTTGGATATCAAGGACGGGCAAACCGTAAAAGGCATAAACTTCCTGAACATACAAAATGTGGGCGACCCCGTGGAGTTAGGCGCGCTTTACGCCGAAATGGGTGCCGACGAACTGGTGTTCCTCGACATAACAGCCACGCACGAAAAACGCAAGACCCTGTCGAAACTGGTTACCCGCATTGCGCGACATATCAATATACCGTTCACGGTGGGCGGCGGCATCAGTTCTGCTGAGGATGTGTCGTTGTTGCTGGATTGCGGCGCGGATAAAATCTCAGTCAATTCGGCAGCCGTACGCAGGCCGGAGCTGATTCAAGAGCTGGCCGGACGCTTCGGCAGCCAATGCGTCGTGCTGGCCATCGACACCAAATGCATTGATGGCGAATGGTATGTGTTCCTGAACGGCGGCCGCATCCCGACGGAGCTGAAAACCGTGGATTGGGCTAAACAAGCTGTGGCGCAAGGCGCAGGCGAAATCCTGCTCACGTCCATGAACAACGACGGCACCAAGGATGGTTTCGCATTAGACATTACGCGCGCCGTGTCGGAAGCAGTGAATGTGCCGGTTATTGCCAGCGGAGGCGCAGGCAATATGCAGCACTTCGCAGACGTGTTCCTGCAAGGCAAGGCAGATGCAGCCCTCGCGGCAAGCGTTTTCCACTACAAGGAAATCGGAATTCCCGAACTGAAACATTACCTGAAAGAAAGAAATATCGATGTACGCATCTGACCGCAAGGAAAACAAGGCTGAAAACAGACCGTTTTTGCTAAATTTCGGTTTTACGTTCCAAAGAATTTAGCTACCTTTGCCCCGTGAACAAGATATGAAACCACTCGTCCGTACATATTATCCATGGTTGCCGGAACACCGCTTGCACAGACGGGTACACGTTTCCGATAACAATACAGGCCAATAGGGATTTCACATGTCCGTATTGGTTTTTTTTGAATTATACAAATCACAATATACGCTAAGTTATGAACCATTTAGTTTCCATTTCGGACTACTCCAAAGAAGAAATTTTGGATATTTTACGTGCAGCGGCGGGCTTCGAGGCGAACCCCAACCGTAAAACACTGGACGGCAAAGTCGTCGCAACCCTGTTCTTCGAACCATCAACGCGCACACGGCTGAGCTTTGAAACGGCAGCCAACCGTCTGGGAGCGCGGGTCATCGGATTCTCGGATGCCGCCACCACCAGTTCGTCCAAAGGCGAGAGCCTGCACGACACCATCCAGATGGTGAGTAACTATGCCGACGTAATTGTGATGCGCCACTATCTGGAAGGCGCGGCACGCTATGCATCGGAAGTGAGCCGCGTACCCATTGTAAATGCGGGCGACGGTGCAAACCAGCATCCTTCGCAAACCCTGCTCGACCTGTATTCCATACAGAAAACGCAAGGCCGCCTGGACAACCTGCAAATCTACCTGATCGGTGACCTGAAATACGGACGCACGGTACATTCGCTCATACAAGCCATGTACCACTTCAAACCGACATTCCATTTCATTGCGCCCGATGAACTGCGTATGCCTGACGAATACAAGCTGTTTTGCGACAAGCACGGCATACAGTACACCGAAAGCCGCGAATTGGAAGGCAACTTCAACGATGCCGATATTCTGTACATGACCCGCGTACAAAAGGAGCGTTTCCAGGATTTGGTGGAATACGAGCGTGTCAAGGATGTTTACACACTGCGCTACGACATGCTGGAAAGCACCAAGCCGAACCTGCGCATCCTACATCCGCTACCGCGCGTAAACGAAATAGCCTACGACGTGGACAAAAGCGAAAAAGCCTATTACTTCCAACAAGCGCAAAACGGGCTGTATGTCCGCCAGGCTATTATAAGCAAGGTACTAGGTTTGTAACCGATTCGATAAATGACATAAGTTTTGGAAACAGATATGGAAAAAGAACTGAAAGTAGCAGCATTGCGCAACGGCACGGTCATAGACCACCTGCCCTCCAACCAAGTGTTCAAGGTGGTTTCCATCCTGCAACTGGAAAACTGCAAGAACCAGATAACCATAGGAAACAACCTGGACAGCAAACGCATGGGAACCAAAGGTATCGTCAAGATATCCGACCGTTTCCTGAAAGAAGACGAAGTCAATAAAATCGCCTTGATAGCACCGAACGCCAAGATAAACATCATCCGCAACTACGAGGTGGTGGAAAAATACGCCCTCACGTTGCCGGACGAAATCAGGGATGTCGTGCGGTGCATGAACCCCAAGTGCATCACCAACAACGAGCCGGTCGGCACGCGTTTCCATGTCATCACCGACGGCGACCAAGTGTTGCTAAAATGCCACTACTGCGAGCGGGAAGTGCTGCGCGAAAAAGCAAAAATCAACAACAACTAAAAACAGACTGCCGACTATGAAACAACAATGGAAACCAGGTACGCTCATTTATCCGCTGCCGGCCGTCATGGTTTCGTGCGGGGCAAGCCCAGAAGAATACAACATACTGACCGTGAGCTGGGTGGGCACCATCTGCACCAATCCTGCCATGTGCTACATTTCCGTGCGTCCCGAACGCCATTCCTACCCTATCCTGAAACGTACCGGCGAGTTCGTCCTGAACTTGACCAACGAAGAGCTGGCTTACGCCACCGACTGGTGCGGCGTCAAAAGCGGCAAGGACACGAACAAGTTCGAGGCCATGAAACTGACCCCGCGCAAAGGCGAAAAAGTAGATGCGCCCATCATTGTGGAAGCACCGCTCAACATCGAGTGCAAGGTCAAACAAATCGTACCGCTCGGCAGCCACGACATGTTCATTGCCAAAGTGGTGAACGTACAGGCCGACAGCGCCTACATGGATCCGGAAACCGGCGTGTTCGACTTGGCAAAAGCCAAACTGATTGCCTACTCGCACGGGCATTATTACAAGCTCGGCGAAGAAATAGGCAAGTTCGGTTGGAGCGTCCGCAAAAAGAAAAAATAGACAAACAGTATTCATATAATTTAATGTAATTCAACTTATTCATGAAACGGGATTCTCAAATTTTCGACATTATCAGACGCGAAAGGGAGCGTCAGATGAAAGGCATTGAACTCATTGCATCGGAAAACTTCGTCAGCGACCAGGTCATGGAAGCCATGGGCTCCGTGCTGACCAACAAATACGCCGAAGGCTACCCCGGCAAGCGTTATTACGGCGGCTGCGAAGTGGTGGACGAAAGCGAGCAAATTGCCATTGACCGCCTCAAACAGCTGTTCGGTGCCGCATGGGCGAACGTACAACCCCACTCCGGCGCACAGGCCAACATGGCCGTCTTCATGGCCTGCCTGAACCCGGGCGACAAATTCCTCGGGCTGAACCTCTCGCACGGCGGACACCTGTCGCACGGTTCACCGGTCAATTTTTCCGGCCTGCACTTCAAGGCCTTGGAATACAACGTGAAAGAAGAAGACGGCCGGGTTGACTACGAACAATTAGCCACTGTGGCACGTGCCGAAAAACCCAAGCTCATCATTGCCGGCGCATCGGCTTACAGCCGCGAATGGGACTATGCCTTCATCCGCCGCGTGGCCGATGAAATCGGTGCCATCTTCATGGTCGATATGGCACATCCAGCCGGACTGATTGCCGCCGGATTGCTCGAAAACCCTGTCAAACATGCGCACATCGTAACCTCCACCACGCACAAGACATTGCGCGGACCACGCGGGGGCGTCATCATGATGGGACAGGATTTCCCGAACCCGTGGGGCAAGACAACACCCAAAGGCGAGGTGAAAATGATGTCCGCGCTGCTTGACTCCGCCGTATTCCCCGGCGTGCAAGGCGGCCCGCTCGAACACGTCATCGCCGCCAAAGCGGTCGCATTCGGCGAAGCCCTGCAACCGGAATACAAGGAATACCAGAAACAAGTGCAAAAAAACGCCGCAGTCATGGCCAAGGCATTCATGGACAAAGGCTACAAAATCATTTCCGGCGGCACGGACAACCACTGTATGCTTGTTGACTTGCGTACCAAGTTCCCTGACTTGACCGGTAAGGCAGCCGAGAAAGCACTCGTGGCAGCCGACATAACCACCAACAAGAACATGGTTCCATTTGACAGCCGCAGCCCGTTCCAGACTTCCGGCCTGCGTTTCGGAACGCCTGCCATCACCACGCGCGGCGCGAAGGAGGATTTGATGCTGACCATCGTGGAACTTATCGACCGCGTGCTGAACGATCCTGACAACGAAGCCAATATTGCCGCCGTCAGGGCAGAAGTGAACAGCATCATGGGCAACTACCCGCTCTTTGCCTGGTAAAAAAACAACTAACGCATGGAAATACGGGAGGAGATGTGCTTATCTCCTCCCGTATTCTTTTTACGCAACGAGGCAAATCAACAATCAACTTTCTTTTGTAGAAAAGGCTGGTTTATTGTTATAACAAATCATAAATTATCATAAAACAAACCTCCTGTTTGACAATATCCTTTACTTTTGTAAGCACATAACAATTATTTAATAACATTTAATTTGAGTATCATGAGAAAAATTACTTTATTTACCATGACCTGCATGTTGTCCGGCACTATGATATATGCAGCGAACTACAACACCACCAAATCAACTACTGCCCCAGAAGAATTTCCAACCGGTTACTGCGAACCATCGAAACGCGTTAATGAAAGCTGCGGCGAAGTCAACATTGATAATGTACATACCCATTCCATCCAATCACTTTCCATAAAAGTGAATGGAACAGAGGTTCTCTCGTTAGGTGAAACAAAAACAACATTCAACTACAAACCAAGTGAACAACAATTTTCCGTGGAGCAAGGCCAAGAAATCACATTTGATTTCCAAACTGGACACTGGGCAGAGAACGTTTGGATAGGTTGTGACTGGAATCGTGACGGTGACTTTGAAGAAATACATGTCATGTATAAAAACGGCATATCAGCAGAACGAGGAGCTTCTGGCAACATTATTGGCACATATACGCTGACCGTACCTGCAACTGCGGAGGCCGGCCTGTCCAGACTGCGCATCATTTCCGATGGAATTGTATGCTCGGAAAAATGGCTCACCGGTTATACCGGCAATAATGATCTTTCCATTCTGTGCGGCACATGTGGCCAGGGTATCATTGGTTACGCAGGTTCCATACATGACTTGGGCGTCAAGGTTATCAAGAGAACAACCGGACTGCAACAACCAGCATTAAACAACATTGTTGTAAAAGGTGTTGCCAATGGAATCAGCATTGAATCTGCCGGACAAACCAACGTTAGCGTATTCTCAATAACCGGCTCCAATGTTTGCAACCAAACAATAAACAACAACGGGATTATTGAAGTTCCAGCCGGCATATATGCCATCCGGGCAAACAACCAGATATTTAAGGTTATTGTAAAATAAACAAACCACAAGCTTTTATAAAACGGTGGCCGCTCGTGATTTCGAGCGGCCACCGTTTTTTATATATTCCTCTGTCAGCAACAGCAAAAGCAAAACAAAGCCTTAAAAATAACTTGTGCCATCAAAACAGTGCGTGCACACTTTTTCCTTCGGTAAGCCGATTGCCTTTACCAAATTTTCCACCGTGTTAAATTTAAGGGATGTCAGTTTGAAACGCTCCCGCATGTAATCAACAAGGCGAGCATACTCAGGTGTGGCCGGATCGGAGTATTTGTCTAGATTCTTGGTATGGTCGCCTTCCAGTTCCTGGATAATGCGGCGCGTCATTAATTCCAGTTCAGAATTACTCTGCGTAAAGCCAATAAAACGGCACGGATAAAACAAAGGCGGCGCGGAAATGCGCATATGCACCTGGCTCGCCCCGTAACCGTAGAGAAACTCTACATTGTTACGCAACTGCGTACCGCGCACAATGGAATCATCACAAAAGACAACGCGCTTGCCACGCAACAGGGTCTTGTTCGGAATCAGTTTCATTTTGGCCACCAGTTCGCGCATACTCTGCGTTGGCGGCGTAAAACTGCGCGGCCAAGTCGGCGTGTACTTGATCATGGCGCGCTTATACGGAATGCCGCGGCCGGCAGCATAACCCAAGGCGTAGCCGATACCCGAGTCAGGAATGGCCGCCACAAAATCGGCATCCGTTTCCATGTCGTTCTTACCGGCCTCGTAACCTCCGCGGTAGCGCACCTCATCCACGTTGATATTTTCATAATCCGTGACTGGATAGCCGTAATAAACCCACAAAAACGAGCATATCTGCATCTGGTCATTGGGCTTGCGCAACTGCTCGTAACCGTCGGCGGTCGCCTTGACAATCTCGCCGGGCCCCATGAAATACTCGGTTTCAAAGCCAAGGTTCGGGAAACCGCACGGCTCACTTGACAAGGCAACGGCGCCTGCCTTACGACCAATGATAATCGGCGTCCTGCCTAAACGGTCACGGGCAGCTATAATGCTGTCCTGTGTTAAAATAAGAAGCGAGCATGAACCTTGTATTTTTGAATACATATATTCGATGCCCGCTACAAATGTTTCCCGTTGGTTGATTAACAACGCTATCAGTTCTGTTTGGTTGGTCTTGCCGGAACTGAACTCGGCAAAATGGCAACCTTGATCCAGCAGTTCCTTCTCCAAATCGGCTATGTTGTTGATAAAAGCTACCGTTACAATGGCGAAACGTCCCAAATGGGAGTTAATGACAATCGGCTGCGCGTCGGTGTCGCTGATAATGCCGATACCCGCGTTGCCGGAAAACTTGGACAAGTCCGGTTCAAACTTGCTTCTGAAATAAGCATTTTCCAGATTATGGATAGACCGCATGAAACGGCCGTCATCATACGTGGCCATACCGCCACGCCGAGTTCCCAAATGCGAATTATAGTCTGTTCCGTAGAACACATCCGCTACACAACTCTTTTTTGAAATAGTCCCAAAAAAACCACCCATATTTTCAATATACAGTTAAAGTCTAAAATTGTCGAAAATCCCGTTGTGCATTTCCATTTCATATTCGGGAAATACGTGCACCGAGCCGGTTAAGCCTGCCATCTATGTTTTGGTAACCGCGGTCAATCTGATCTATGTTATGTATGATGCTCGTTCCGTTGGCACACAGGGCTGCAATCAGCAGGGCAATTCCGGCGCGGATGTCCGGCGAGCTCATGACTGCCGGCCGCAGACAGAAATTGTCGCCCAGACCAATGACCGTGGCACGGTGCGGGTCGCACAAAATGATTTGCGCTCCCATGTCAATCAGCTTGTCCACGAAGAAGAGGCGGCTCTCGAACATTTTCTGGTGAATCAGCACGCTGCCCTTGGCCTTCGTGGCCACCACAAGCATCACGCTCAGCAGGTCGGGCGTCAGTCCCGGCCACGGTGCGTCGGCTATGGTCATGATGGAACCATCGATAAACGATTCGATGGTGTAATTGGTCTGCCGCGGCACGATAATGTCATCATCGCGGTGCACCAGCTGCACGCCAAGACGTCGGAAGCTGTCCGGTATGATTCCCAGTTCATCGTAGGCCACATCCTTGATGGTAATTTCCGAACTTGTCATGGCAGCCATGCCAATGAAACTGCCAATCTCAATCATGTCGGGCAAGATACGGTGCTCGCATCCGCCAAGACGTTCCACGCCTTCTATGGTCAGCAGGTTGGAGCCTATGCCCGATATGCGGGCGCCCATGCGGTTCAGCATGCGGCACAATTGCTGCACATAAGGCTCGCATGCCGCATTGTATATGGTAGTCGTGCCTTCGGCACAGACGGCCGCCATCAAGATATTGGCCGTACCCGTAACGGAAGCCTCGTCGAGCAACATGTACGTACCCCGCAGGTGCGGAGCCGTTATTTCATACAACTTGCGGTCGGGGTCAAACACAAACTCCGCACCCAGCTTCTGTATGCCTACGAAATGCGTGTCCAGGCGCCGGCGGCCTATCTTGTCACCGCCCGGCTTGGGCAGAATAGCCCATCCCAGACGCCTGACTAACGGACCGACAATCATGACCGAACCGCGCAAAGAGGCGCTCTGCTTGTAAAACGCCTCCGTGTTCAGGTAGGCTTCGTTGAGCGTAGCGGCACAGAAACGATAAGTGCCAGCTGACAAACGTTCTACCTGCACACCCATATCGGCAAGCAATTGGATCAGGTTGTTCACATCCAATATGTCGGGGATATTGGAGATGGTTACAGGGGCCGGGGTCAGCAACGTAGCGCAAATAACTTGCAACGCTTCGTTTTTTGCCCCTTGCGGCGTGATTTCGCCTTGTAAGCGATGCCCGCCATCTATCTTGAATGAAGCCATAATCGTTTCAGAAATTAACGCCTCCGCCTTTGATTGTTGTTCGGACGGTTCGGCATGTTGGGTTTCTTATACAATATCTCACGGGACCCCAACAGCCTGAGGCGTTCCGGATTCAGACTGATCTTGCCATCCGAAAGTTCATACAGGTCTTCCAGGATTTTCTTGTCATCGACCACCTCCTTGTTCCAGAGCACAAAATTCTTTTTCATCTGGTTGGCTATGCTCAAGGCAATCTGCTCCTTCTGTTCGCCATCTTCCATTTCTATCACCTTGGCTATCATTTCTTCAACAGTTCTGCCATAATGGGGATATCTGATACGCGAACGCTTGTATGGTATCGGCTCCGGATGCGTATGGAAACTTTCCGGCTGCGGCTTTTCATAAGGGAAATCAATATCCAGCTTGAAATCGGACATGATGGCCAGGTGATCCCACAGTTTGTGTTTGAAATCGTTCACATCACGCAAATAGGGGAACAGGTTTCCCATGGTATGAATGATGGTCCGGACACATCTCGCCCGTTCTTCACGGTCCTGTATGGTTACGGCGTGTGCCACCATTTTCTGGATATTGCGCCCGTATTCAGGCATAATCAGCTTGTCTTGCAATGTTGGGTAATCCATTGTATTTGTAAATGAAAGCACAAAAGTACTGATTTTAGTACATTCAGCAAAACTGAAAAAGCATTTACTTTTCAAAATTATGCATCATGCATGACAAAAAACGGCGTGCCGGAATGGTCAGAAAAGCTGTACGCAAAACCTGAAAAGCAACAAATTTCCAACTTTTTGTATCAATTTGCATCATATTCCATTGTTTTTAGTTACTTTTGCGCGCAAAATAGCCCCATAAAAAGAAAAACCGAAACAAAAGATTTCGGCAAAGGCAAACAAACAGAAACATACAACCCGTAAAAACAAATTATATGGCCCGTACTAATTTCGGAAGCAAACTTGGCATCATTGCAGCGGCGGCCGGCTCCGCCGTAGGTTTAGGCAACATCTGGCGTTTCCCGTATGAACTCGGACAGCAGGGCGGCGGTGCATTCCTGCTGGTCTATATATTGTGTGTGTTGTTGTTGGGATTACCCATCATGCTGGCGGAACTGCTGATAGGACGCATGGGACAGCATAACGTAACGGGTGCCTTCCGCAGCATCGGACATCCGCGCTGGCGGTTTATCGGCTATGCCGGCGTGCTGTGCTCGTTCCTGATTATGGGTTTCTATTGCGTCGTGGCCGGCTGGACCATTGAATATATCTGGCAGGCCATCACCAACCAGTTTGCCGACAAATCGACGGCCGACCTGGCGGCGGCATTCGCCGATTTCAGCACGCGCCCCATACGCCCCATTATCTGGATGGTTTTGTTTGTGGGCATAACGTGTTATGTCGTACTCGCCGGCGTACAAAACGGCATTGAAAAAAGTGCGAAAATCCTGATGCCGGTCCTGTTCGTGCTGCTGCTCGTGCTCTGCCTGCGCTCACTGACCCTGCCCGGAGGTCTGGAAGGAGTGGCCTTCCTTTTTCAGCCCGATTTCAGCAAGATAACGCCGGAAGTGGTGTTGAGTGCCATGGGACAGGCATTTTTCTCGCTCAGCCTCGGCATGGGCTGCATGATTACCTACGGTTCCTACATAGACAAGAAAAACAACCTGGAACACACAGCCTTGCAAGTTACCGGATTAGACACATTGGTAGCCGTTTTGGCCGCCATTGCGATTTTTCCGGCCGTGTTCGCGCTGGGCATCAATCCCGCACAAGGCCCCGAGCTGGTGTTCATCACCTTGCCGAACGTATTCGCGCACATTCCGGGAGGCTACATTTGGACCATCGCCTTTTTCGTGCTGCTGAGCATAGCCGCGCTCACCTCGACCATTTCGTTGCTGGAAGTCATCACGGCTTTTATGAACGAAGAATGGAAATTGCCGCGCCGGAAAGCGGCCATTATCGCCAGTTGCATCATTGCCGTGCTCGGCGTGCTCGCTTCGCTGTCGCTCGGCCTGCTGAAAGACTATACGATAGCAGGCATGAACTTTTTCGACCTGCTCGACAACTTCACGGCCAAATTCCTGATGCCGATAGGCGGACTGGCCATTGCCGTTTTCTGCGGCTGGGTACTCGACAGGAAACGCATGGAAGCGGAGCTGTCGAACGGGGGAAAACTCAAGCTAAAATACCTGAAAGCGTTTGCTTTCCTGCTGAAATACATTACGCCGCTGGCCATTCTGGCTATCTTTATTGACCAGCTTATGTAAAAAAGACGACAACGGTATTTTCCATGCGTTGGATGCCAAAGCGTATTGACAGTTTTTTCATATTTTGCATGCCTGCAACTGGTATTTTTTGCTAAATTTGCAGCGATAAATCATACAAAAATTTCATTTTCAAATTATAGACGACTAACAGAAAAAAGAATTTATAACGACATATTAATTAAGCATTAGCTATTATTCGCATTCAAAACAAAAGCGTCGGAAACTCTTGGTTTGATATAAATCGGATAAAGCATCATTCACGGAAAGTGTCATTTCCGTTGCACAATGTAAAAGTTAATGCTCGCGCTCTGGTGCGAGTATTTTCAATTGTGCAACGGGGTTCTCCGACGCTCCTCGTGAATGCGGTGAAAAGGCTCGCACCTATTTTTATTTCGATCTGTTGTGATTGATAGCACATGCACAAAAACTATCAATCATCATGGCAAACGAAAACCTCCAAGCCGCCCGGAAAGCCAAAAAAGACGAGTTCTATACGCAGCTTGCCGACATTGAAAGCGAACTAAAACACTACAAAGAGCATTTCCAAGGCAAAACCGTGCTCTGCAATTGCGATGACCCGCGTGTCAGCAATTTTTTCCACTATTTCTCCTACAACTTTGAACGTTTGGGGCTGAAAAAACTGATAACCACTTGTTACAAAAACCAAAACCGTGATCTGTTCTCGCAAAACGACAGCGAGCAGGCCATTTATCTGGAATATTATGGCGACAAGGACGGCGACCGTGTGCCCAATCCCGAAGAAATAGGCGTGAAAAGACTGAAAGGCGACGGCGATTTCCGCAGCGCGGAATGCATAGAACTGCTCAAACAGGCCGACATTGTTGTTACCAACCCGCCGTTTTCACTATTCCGGGAATATGTGGCGCAATTGATGGAATACAAAAAGAAGTTTCTGATTATCGGAAACGTCAATGCAATTACCTACAAAGAAACATTCAAACTCATCAAAGAAAATCAACTATGGATGGGGGCAAGCATTCACAGTGGCGACCGTGAATTTGGCATCCCTGACGATTATCCGCTTAATGCTGCCAGTTGCCGCATCGATGAAAACGGCAAGAAATATATTCGTGTTAAAGGAGTGCGATGGTTTACAAATCTGGATTACCCCGAACGCCACGAGAACCTGATCCTTTATAAAAACTACAATCCCGATGAGTACCCGAAATACGACAACTACGATGCCATAAACGTGGACAAGACCGCCGACATTCCCATGGACTATGATGGCGCAATGGGCGTACCGATAACGTTTCTGGACAAATACAACCCGGAACAGTTTGAGATATTGGGAATAGATAGATATATAAAAGACAATCCACATTACGGTCATAGATTTAAAATCAACAATAAAGAAATTTACGCCCGCATTTTAATCCGTAAAATCAAAAAATAAACAACCATGCAAATAGAACTCAAGAAAATCACCGTTCGCGACCTGACGGCCGGTTATACGGACAATGCCGAGAACGGCGTATTCGGCTATGGCGGGAAATTGGACATCCGCCCGCCTTACCAACGTGAATTTATCTACAAGGAAAAACAGCGCAATGCTGTTATCGACACGGTCGTGCAGGACTTCCCGCTCAACGTCATGTATTGGGCAACACGTGAGGACGGCACGTTCGAGGTCATTGATGGCCAACAGCGCACCATCAGCATTTGCCAATATGTCAATGGCGACTTTGCCTTCGACATGCGCTACTTCCACAACCTGCAAACCGATGAACAGGAACAAATTCTGGACTATGAACTGATGGTTTACGTTTGCAGCGGTTCCGACAGCGAAAAGCTGCAATGGTTCAGAACCATCAACATTGCCGGGGAAAAACTTACCGAACAAGAATTGCGCAACGCCGTATATTCCGGCCCGTGGGTGAGCGATGCCAAACGCTATTTCAGCAAGAACGGTTGCGCGGCATACGGCATGGCAAGCAAATACATGAGCGGTTCCCCTATCCGCCAAGACTATCTGGAAACGGCCATCGACTGGCTCTCTGGCGGAAACATAGAAGTGTATATGGCCAACCACCAACACGATGCAAACGCCAATGAACTATGGCTTTATTTTACATCTGTCATTAATTGGGTGAAAATACTTTTTCCAAAATACCGGCGCGAGATGCAGAGCGTCCAATGGGGATTCCTATACAACAAACTAAAATCCAAGCCATTTGATGCCAATTCTTTGGAACAGCAGGTAGCCAAACTAATGAGTGACGACGATGTAACAAAAAAATCAGGCATCTACGAATATGTACTCACCGGCAACGAACGCGCCTTGAACATCCGCGCTTTTACGGACAACATGAAACGCGAAGCCTATGAACGGCAACAAGGAAAATGCCCGTTGTGCAACGGGCATTTTGAGCTTTCAGCCATGGAGGCCGACCACATAACGCCTTGGCATGCCGGCGGCAAAACCATAGCCGGGAACTGCCAAATGCTCTGCCGCGACTGCAACCGCCGGAAATCGGGAAAATAAGCGCGACCGCCTATAAGAAAGCGGTTTCCCCTGGCTGGAAATCATTTGCAGAAACTGCAACTGTCGCACTTGCTGCCTTCGCCGCGCAGACGTTTCTCCACCAGCAGGCGGATGCGTTCTTTCAGCACATCGACGCGGATATTCTCAATGACATCGTGCACGAAGGCGAACATCAGCAGCAGCCTGGCTTCCTGCTCCGAAATGCCGCGTTGGCGCATGTAGAACAAAGCCGATTCGTCCAGCTGGCCGGTAGTGGCTCCGTGCGAGCACTTCACGTCATCGGCATAGATTTCCAACTGCGGCTTGGTGCGGATACGGGCGGTCGGCGACAGCAGGATATTGCGGTTGGTCTGGTAGGCAGCCGTTTTCTGAGCATCTGGTGCCACCTTGAGCAGGCCGTTGAACACGCCCATCGAATTTTCTTCCAGAATATATTTGAACAACTCGTTGCTGCGGCAACCGGGCCGGTTGTGCATAATGGCCGTCGTGTTGTCTATCAGCTGGTGGCGGCCGCCTACGGTCATGCCGCACAGCATTGTGTCGCAATCTTCGCCGTCCAGGTCAATCTGGACCGTGTTGCGCGTAATGCCGTTGTGCAGGGTGATGATATTGGCCAACAGGTTGGAGCCGGCCTGTTGCTGCACGAGCAGCGAACAAATATTGCACATGTTTTCCGACGTGCTTTCCAGCTTGTAGTGTTCATAGTTGGCATGTGCCCCGAGGAAAACCTCCGTGGTGCGCGTCGAGCAGAAGCGCGCGCCTCCCATTGCGTGGTCGCACACCAGCAGCTTGGCGGACGCACCCTCTTCCAGCACAATCAGGTTGTGGCTGTTCGCCATAAGGTCGGCATCGGAACGCATGATGTTGACCAGCTGCACCGGCCGGTCGAGCGTTACACCGGCAGGCACGTACATGAAGAAGCCATCCTGCGCAAACGCGCCGTTAAACGCGACAAACGGGTCGTCCTTGCGCTCCGCGAGCCTGGACAGGTAGGGTTCCACCAGTTCGGGACGTTCTTCGGAAACCTGTTTGAGGCTGCCAATGATCACTCCGGCGGGCAACTGCTGGGCGGCTGTCCGTGCATCGGAATAGAACATGTCGTTCACGACAAAATACATGTAGGACTGTATGCCCGGCACATCGCAATGGAACACCTCATACGGATTGACCGGAAACGCCAGGCGGTTCAGGTTCAGGCCGTAGTCCACGGCAAACACATCACCGAAATCCGTATGGCGGTAGCTTTCCGTGCGGCGCGTCGGGAAACCGCTGCGGCAAAAACGTTCAAAGAACATGTCGCGGGCGGCATTGAGCGCCGGCGCAGCATTGTTTTTCAGCGTTTCCGCGTATTGTCCGTACAGGTCTATGTAAGTCTGCTCATTCATACCGTTTCCTGCTTAATCCAGTCGTAGCCTTTTTCTTCCAGTTCGAGTGCCAGCTCCTTGGTGCCCGTCTTGACGATGCGCCCATCGTACAGGATATGCACGAAATCAGGAACAATATAATCCAGCAGGCGCTGGTAGTGCGTAATGACAATGCTTGCGTTGTCGGGCGTCTTCAGCTTGTTCACGCCGTTGGCCACGATACGCAACGCATCGATGTCGAGGCCGGAGTCCGTCTCGTCCAGGATGGACAGCTTCGGCTCGAGCATGGCCATTTGGAATATCTCGTTGCGTTTTTTCTCGCCGCCGGAAAAGCCCTCGTTCACCGAGCGGTTGGTCAGCTTGTTGTCCATTTCGACCAGTTCCTTTTTCTCGCGCATCAGCCGCAGGAAATCGGAAGCCGACAACGGCGGCAGGTTGTTGTGCTTGCGGTGTTCGTTCACGGCCGCCCGCATGAAATTGACCATGCTGACGCCGGGTATCTCCACCGGGTATTGAAAACTCAGGAATATGCCTTCGCGGGCACGCACCTCGGGCGGCATGTCCAGCAGGTTCTTGCCGTTGAACGTAACGCTTCCTTCCGTAACGGTGAAAGCCGG
Organism: uncultured Bacteroidales bacterium; assembly: GCA_949282265.1. Classification (GTDB taxonomy): domain Bacteria; phylum Bacteroidota; class Bacteroidia; order Bacteroidales; family Paludibacteraceae; genus CALUNA01. The sequence continues at coordinate 224,288 of CASDOZ010000005.1, forward strand.
ATGGCCGGTCAGCACCGACGACAAAGTCGATTTGCCGGCGCCGTTCGGGCCCATTATGGCATGTACCTCGCCCGCGTTCACGGTCAGGTTCACGCCCTTCAATATCTCCTTGCCGTTGATGGCGGCATGCAGGTTTCGTATTTCCAACATCATAGTTTTCATGTACTTTTTACAATTCAGGCGCAAAAATAATCATTTTTTTCCGAGCACGAAGCATTCCGATGTCCCTTTGTGATAATTCCGCCCGGCAATGCCGCCACGCCGCCACGGCAAAGCAGACAAAACGGGCGAGAAGCCACTCAAGGCCAGATGGCTCATGGGCACGCGGAAAGAAAGCGGCAGTAAATAAAGCAGCAAGAACCGGAAGCCCAGAACCAGAACAAAGGCACAGCGACCTAAGGCAGGAAATCCATAAGGGAAAGTCCAGACCGAAAAACCAAATAACGGAGAACATGGTTTATTTTGAACCTTTCAGACATTATATTTATTCATAGCTTATTTGGATATACACAATTGTTATTTATCCATAAACAATATGATATTGCACATACGCAAGTAGTATTTATCTATAAACAATATCATATTGCGTGTACGCAAGTAGTATTTATCTATAAACAATATCCTATTGCGTGTACGCAAGTAGTATTTATCCGAAAACAATGTCCTATTGCGTGCACGCAAGCAGTATTTATCTATAAACAATGTCATATTGTGCTTGCGCAAGCAGCATTTATCTGCAAACAATGTCCTATTGTGTCTGCGCAAGTATATTTTATAGAAAAACAAAGCCAACTTATGCTTATATGCTTATAGTATATGCATAAACAATTTACTTTTTACATAATCCGGATATAATTTATTGTTTGCAGCTTAAATCATGCGTATATAAAATTAAAATTCATATATTTGCAGGGAAAACATTATATGCCAAACAGGATTTGCCCATCCTTAACAACCAAACAGCCATGAGAACTGTCACAAACATCCGAAAAATCGACTTGGGGCATTTGAACCTGAGCGAATACACCAACTTCATGAACCGCGTGCTGGCACTGGTAAACGCAAGCGGTGCAGACAAACTTGGCATTGCCACGGACGAACTCGCGGCCTTCCAGACCGATGTGGAACTGCTCAACAAACTGCTGAAACAGTCGCAGGCCAACGAGCTGACCATCCAGCTCAGGCAACTTGACCGGCAGCGCAAAAGCATGATGACCTACATAGCCGGCACCATCCGGAACAGCGCACAGCTACCCATGAAGTCCATGCGGCAGGCCGGACAAGCATTGAAACTGCCCTTGAAGCCCTACGTGGGCATCGCGCGGCAACCCGCGCAGCAACGGACGGCACAAATCAACAGCCTGCTCCGCGACCTGGGCGGCGACATGGCAACCCACATGGAAACGCTCGGGCTGTCCGACATGGCAGAGCACTTGCAGCAAACCAACGACTTGTATGCCACGATGACCGACCGGCGCACAGCCACCGAAGCCGCCAGCCGGCTCGAAAGCAGCCCATCGGCACGGCCGCGCATCAACCTCGAATATGACACGCTCGCACAGATAGCCTTCGCCACCAACCTGCTCCACCCCACGGCAGAAACGGCCGCCTTTGTGCGCGACCTGAACGCCACCATAGCCGAAACCAAAGCACGCTACAACCTGCGCAAGGCACAAGCCGCTACCGCGGAAGAACCGGACAGCAGGCCACAGGACAGCACACCAAACACCACCGAAACGGTGGAAACGGCAGAAATATAAGGAATGTATAAAAAAAACAAAATCCGCGAGGACAGCATTTTGTCCTTGCGGATTTTTTACATTTTGTTCGGCTGCAACGCCGGACTGGCTGGTTACAAGCAGATTTTACGGGTCGCCGCCTGGCCGGAAAGGGTCGTAGCGCGGACAATGTAAACTCCCTGGCCGGGCATCCGGATTTCCGTATCGGCACTTATGGTGCGGGCTGCCAGCAGACGGCCATCCGCGCCCCATACTTCCACGCGCGTGCCTTCCTCAACGCCGCGCACCTTGATGTGCCCTGCCCCCGCAACTATTTCCAGACCGGCCGCCGTAAAAAAACTTTGCGGCAAGGCGGTTACATGCTGCAAATCGGGCAAAGCATCCGTATCCACGCCATATTCGGCAAAGGGGTCCCAGCCATCCGTTCCTTTTGTCCAGTTGGACAAGGTGAAATCAACGCCATCGGCCGTGCGCGGCTCGGTGAAAACAGTGGCCCAGGCCACACGTCCCGCAATGGGAGTGTCGCAATCATACTCACCGCAACGTGCACTCTCGCCGCTCAATCCGCTGTTCCAGCCTGCTGCGGCAATCAAGCTCTCTCCACGATAATCGCCAGCAACACCATTGTAAGCAGAAGTATCCACATAACAAGCGGCAAAGATGGCTTCTGCTGTATTGGCCGCCCACGGACGTCCCCACAAAGCAGGTTTAGAACCGTTGACTGAAGCAGTCTCTATCTCCGGTACAGCGGAAATAACGCTGCATTCATAGAAGAACATGCCGCGCGCGCCCGCATTTGTTTTCGGCGCGGTAATGTAAGCCACATCATCTTTGTCGTCCGCCGTGTTGAGCACAAGGTCGGTCTGGTAACAAGCCAGGTTCATTTCACCGAACAGGTAGTCGCACGCACCCATCAGCGCACCTTTGTAACATGCCACGCGGCCTTCTGCCCCGTAGAACGAATCCTGGCGGCCAATGACGCGGCAGTTGTTCAGGAAAGTGCGGTCGGCCGTCTTGGCCGTGGCGAATGCCGCCGCGCGCTCGCGGTACGAACGTTGCTGCACTTCCGTGTTGCCAACCGTAACAGGACGTGCGCCCTTGCTTCCATCGGCTTCATATACGACGTCGGCGGCCTCCTTGGCCGAAATATACTGGTTGTAGGAATTTTCAAATATGATATTCTCCGCATAAAAATCCTTGCCTTCGATGACCACAGTCGCGTTCCAATAAGTCGTGCCGGAGCCACCGCCGTTCACGACACTTGCATAGCCGTTTTCCTTGTTCACCTGCAAGGTGCGCGCATCCCATTTGTAGTCGCTGCCCATACTGGCGTAGTTGTAGCCGTGGCCGTAATAGCTTGTAATGCGGACGGCGTTTTCGTCAATGTCCACGCCTGCGTTTTTAATGGCAATTGACGGCGTGGCCGATGCATTCACCATGCGGATGCTGTCCATATCGATGACCAGCATTTCCTCGTAGTTGCCCGGATCTATCATGATGGTAACGCTCTCGTTATTCGGCCGCTCCATCTTGCGGATAGCCGCAAGCGCATCGTTGATGGTCTGGTAGTCCTTGTCCGCACCCACGGTAACCGTCGGGGCATAGGGCAACACTTCCACAAACTCTATGGAGGCTATATAAGTGGTCGTCGCGCCGCCTACCGTTATGTCGGCATAGCCTGCCGCACCCGAATACGACAAAGACAGGGTCTGATTTTTACCGTCAGGTTCCCGCAAGTACTGTTCCCCGTTGAAGGTTATGTCCCACGAATAGCCCACCGCGACTTTGATAATGCCCGGCCCCGAAACGGGTACGGAAATAGTCAGGTTGGCTGCCTGGCTGCCGTAACTGCTACCGTGGTATTTGAATTTGCCGCCTTCGGCAAGCGTATAAACCAACCCCGAACACGGGTTCTTGACATTGTTCGACGCATCGTAATTATTCGTGTCCTTGAAGTCCCAGCTCGTTATGGCGGTGGTGAAATCGATGGTTTTTGTAACCGCCGCACCATCCACGTGCAGGTTGGAAGTAAGCATTTGCGTGAATGCACCGCTGTTTTCCACCTTGACACTATACACGCCATCGCGCAGGGCAATCGCATCCGGACCGGTAAAGGTGTACACATAACCTTCCTCGTTCAAGTTGGTGAATATGAAGGTGGCCGCCGCCAAATCTTCCAGCGACGCGCCGGTCGGGTTGATGGTCACGGTGTAAACCGGCTTGGCCGTGAAAGGCAAGTCCAGCGTGCCATCGGCTGTTGCCGAAAGCGTAGTTTTATCCAAATTATAATCATTCACGTTCAGGGCGGCTACGCCATATTCCACCCCGTTTTCCAACTGCAGGGAGAAAGTTCCGGCAGTACGGTCCAGTTCAATTTCCGGCATATAGGTCTTGTCGTCCGGTTTGCTGAACACGAATTCGACCTTGGCCAACTGTTCGGCCGGCAGTCCGCTGACATTGCCGGACACAGTGACCAAATCAACGCCGGTAATGGTAATATTATGTGTAAAGGATTCGATACCATCGGCCAGGGAGCACAAATCTTCCGTAACCACATAGCCGTTGGCATTCAGCAAACCGACCTCATAATCGTAGCCGGCCGCCAGCTCGACGCTGTACGCGCCATCAGCCGGTGTTGCCGTGGCGCTCCAGCCGGTCGTCCGGTTGGTGAACTGCAACTGGTATCCTGCGGGGATATCGGTCGGTGCAGTTACCGTTCCGCTGACTGCAACCGGCTGCGCCGGATAACGGAGCACACGTGCTATCACCAATTTTTCGTTTATGCAATAGATTTTATGTTCACCGGCTTCGCTTACGTAGAATGTCAGTTTTTCCGCCTTGGCTGCGTTTGTAAATTCTCCCGTCTGGATTTTGCCGCCCGGCGATGCAAACTCGTAAGTGGCCGCACTCGTATTGGAGCCGACCCAGAACTCAACTTTGTCGTTCGGTTCATAAGTGGATGCCAGGTACACGTTTGATGTACTGCTGGAATTGGAATAGAGATAACCTGTATATTCGTTTTTGGCAGCGTCTTTCAAAGATTTGTTGTCATAGCGCGTCAGGGCTGTGTTCGTAGTCCGATAACGGTGATGCGCTTTTCCGCCATCATAAAAACGGATATTGCAGCTGTCGCTTGCCGTCCATGCCCCCATTTGCACCCCCGATGTACCGGGAGTCTCATCCGGAAACCAGCTGTTGATTTCATCGACACTCAGCATGTTTTCATACGTTTGTGTATCCAACAGTTCCGCACCGAAATCCCACACCTGCACTTTTGGAGCAGCAGTCGTCGTCGCGAATGTACCGAACATGGCTGCCGCCAGACACAGGCAAAAACGTGTTTTCAAGTAAATCTGTGTTTTCATATCATTGTGTATTATGTTTTTCGGGCGCAAAAGTACGGACACACGTACAATGGCATGTGCAAAATTTGTCGGTTTAGAAGCAATTATTTGCCATCCGTCGCATTAGTTGGCCCGGGCAAGGAATACATGCTGCACTATCCCTGCTTGGGCTGCCAACGCATCACATTGGCAGGCGGACGCTTGTTGGCAAGCTCCAGTGCCATAAATTCCAAATAAGGTTCGGCATAGGCAAAGAAACGGTAATAGCCGCGGCACAGGAAATTCAAGCCCTCCTCGCCATTCACATCGGCATCAATGCGGTTTTTCGGACATTCGCCGTTGCAGAGTTTCAAATATTTGCACTGCCTGCACTGCGTGGGCAACTTGTCGTGCTTGTCCTGCCCGAAACGGATTTGTCCAGGATCCATCATCATTTCCATAAATGATTTCGTCTTGATATTCCCCAACTTGAATTCCGGGAACACAAAATGGTCGCAGGCATACACATCGCCATTGAACTCCATGGCTGCCGCATGACCGCACGTAGGCGCGAACACGCACACACCAGGCATTGCGCCCACGTAATTCGCTAGCGCGGCATCAAAAAGCTGCACGTAATATTCACCCACATCCTGCCTGACCCATTCCTCGAAAATATCGATGTAAAATTGTCCGAACGCATCCGGGTTCACCGTCCACGGAGCCAAGTCGGCCGTAATGCGCTCCTCAGGCGGCAACAGCCGCAAATGGTCAGGCCGTTCATCGGAAAGACGCTCCACTATCGGCGAAAACTGCATGTAATGGCTGCCAATGTCTTTCATAAAATGATAGACATCAAGCGCATAACGTGCATTGTAGTCGTTTATCACCGAAAGCGTGTTGAACTCGACACCGTGTTTCTGCAACAGCTCTATGCCGCGCATCACCTGCCGGAACGTAGGCCTGCCGCCCTTGTTCTTGCGATAAACATCGTGGCAGTGCTCGGGCCCGTCAATCGAAATGCCTATCAAAAAATTATTATCCTTGAAGAAACGGCACCACTCATCAGTCAGCAATGTCCCATTTGTCTGCAAGACATTTTCTATCTGCCTGCCGCGGCCATATTTTTGCTGGTACATCAAGGCTTTCCGGTAAAACGAAATGTCGCGCAACAGCGTTTCCCCGCCATGCCACGTGAAAAGCACATGCGGCGTCGGCTGGCACTGGATATAATTCCGGACAAAATATTCCAACAACTCATCCGACATTTGATGATGCTTCCTGTTCGGATAAAGTTTGTCCTTCTCCAAATAATAACAATAAGCGCAATTCAGGTTGCAGGCCGCGCCAGCCGGTTTAGCCATCAGGTAGAGCGGCATGGAAAGCGGTTCGATATAAAGTGTCTTGGACATGTGCGACATGGATTATAGATAAATCGGTACAAAAATAGAGATATTCCGCAAAAACCGAAACGGGCGGCAACAAAAAAAGAAAACCGGCATCGAAAATCGAAGCCGGCTTTTCAAACCTGTTGTCTCACGAGGATTCGAACCTCGACAGACAGTACCAAAAACTGTAGTGCTACCATTACACCATGAGACAAGCAGAATGTGATTCAAATCGGCTGCAAAAGTAGTATTTTTTTTCTGTTCATCAAAATAAAAATGTATTTTTGCACAATATTTTTTTCGAGACTCTATGAGTGAAGCAAAATACCCTAAAAGCGTATGCGTCTATTGTGGTTCAAGCTCGCAAGTGAACCGGCGTTTTTTCGACGAAGCAGAGAAATTAGGCAAACTGTTGGCACAAAACAATATAGAATTGATTTACGGTGCCGGCGGCATAGGTATCATGAACGCGATAGCCGATGCCGTGCAACAGAACGGCGGCCATGTAACCGGCGTCATTCCCCGCTTCATGGTGGAAGCCGGCTGGCACAACGAGCATTTGGACAAGACCATTGTAACGGCCGACATGCATGAGCGCAAATCCACCATGGCTGAACTGTCGGATGCGGCAGTGGCACTGCCAGGAGGCATAGGCACGTTGGAAGAAATGCTGGAAATCCTTACTTGGAAACAACTTGGGCTGACCACGAAACCCATTGTCATTGTCAATATAGACGGCTATTATGACCCATTGTTGGCCATGCTCAAACAAGCTGTGCAGGAAAAATTCATGCGCCCCGTGCACGAAAACATGTGGACGGTCGTAACCTGCGCAGACGATGTGCTGGAAGCCATTCTGAATGCCCCGGAATGGGACAAAAACCAGAAAAAATTTGCCGCCATATAATTTACCGATATGATATTCCCAACCTTGACATATATACCGGCAATCACATTTACAAACGTGCAAACACATTCCGGCAGCGGTTTCTCCGGCATCCCCATACCATCGCTTCCCTCAACGGAGCTGTGGGTTAGCTGGTTGTTCGTCGGTTTGGCAATCCTATTGCTACTGACACATTTCATCGACAGTTACACCATTCCGGAATGTTTCAACATTTCATTCAAAGTCAAGGAGCGAAGTAGCATTTTCACAAAAACGACCCTGCAAAACCCATGGGCACAAAGTTTGTTCTTTGTGTTTCAATTAAGTATTCTTGCCTTGGGCGCCCAAGTCTTCCTGCAACAGGAAAACGCACCTTTCCAATTTATAGACACGCTCCGATGTTTATTGTTTATCGGTCTGTTTTTCCTGCTTAAATTTCTAGTTTTAAAACTATTGGCTTTCGTATTTTTCAACAAAAGCTCCAATGCTGCACTATGGATAAAAACATATTTCCAGTGTATTGGGGCCTACTGTTTTATACTGTTCCCTGTACTATTTTTGTATATATTTATACCTGAAAAATACACAATTATTCCAGTTATTCTACTAATTGCCAACACTTTGGCAGTCATTGTCATCCTGATAGTGAAACTTTTTCAGCTTTTTTTTCAAAAAACATTGGCTTTATTTTACTTATTGTTGTATCTTTGCACGCTCGAAATTTTTCCCGTTCTGGGGTTAATTTCTTTGTTAAAGATAAGTACATAAAATTCTACAAATAAAAGTCTTACGTTTTGAAAATAAAAAAAATCTTAGTATCGCAGCCGAAGCCGAGTTCCGAAAAATCTCCTTACTTCGACATTATCGACAAGTACAACGTCAAAATAGACTTCCGTCCTTTTATCAAGGTAGAACCTATTTGCGCCAAAGAATTCCGTCAACAAAAAGTATCGATACTGGACCACACGGCTATCGTTTTCAACGCGCGCCACGGTATTGACCATTTTTTCCGCCTGTGTGAAGAAATGCGCCTGACCGTTCCGGAAAGTATGAAGTATTTTTGTGTATCCGAGTCAATCGCACTTTACCTGCAAAAATACATACAGTATAGGAAACGCAAGGTCTTTTACGGGCCAAGCGGAAAAATGCCGGATTTGGTACCTATCATGGCCAAACACAGCTGCGAAAAATACCTGATTGTTGTCTCAGACGTACACCAACAAGAAATGATGGATATGTTTCACCGACACAACATCAACATTGACAGGGCTATCATGTATCGTACCGTAAGCAACGATTTTGCACAAGACGAACCATTTGACTATGATATGCTGGTGTTTTTCAGTCCCTCGGGAATAGCTTCGCTGTTAAAGAACTTCCCGAACTACGAACAAGGCGAAACTGTCATTGCATGTTTGGGAAATGCTACCGCACAGGCTGTCCGCGATGCCAATCTGCGCTTGGACATAGAAGTACCTTCACCGCAATATCCATCCATGACCATGGCGCTGGATGCGTACATCAAGGAAAACCATAAAAAGGCACGCAAATAGCACTAAAAAACAAGGCATAACAGCCACAATCATACAGGACAATCTCAAAGGTGCAATTTTTGCTACTTTTGGGATTGTTTTTTTAAGCCGAAAATGTCATAAAAAAAGAAAGCATACACATAATGCCGCAATTCAAGTTTCCAAAAGCCGAAAAGCTATGCAGCAGGGACAGCATCAAACAAGTTTTCACGCAAGGAAAAACACTTATGTCCTATCCGTTGCAGTTCCGCTATTTGCCTGTGGACTCATCGGAAACGCGCATTATGGTGAGCGCTCCGAAAAAACGCTTCAAGCGGGCTGTCGTGCGCAACCGACTCAAACGGCTTATGCGCGAAGCCTACCGCCTGAACCGGCACAACCTGCACGGAGGACAAGCCAGGAATGAAGCTGGCATGAACATCGTGTGCTGCTACATCGGGCAGGCTGGAATTGATTTCGCTACGGTGGAACAGGCCATGGTCAAAGGATTGCAACACATAGCGCAACGCACACAGAGTGCGCAAACAGGAAAAGAAAATGGACAACATGGACAAGAAACCGAATAAGGAAAACTTTACGGCATGCCTGCAAAAAATCATACAGGCAATCGTACTCGCGCCGGTCTATTTTTACCGCTGGTGCATTTCACCGCTGCTACCTGCAAGCTGCCGTTACACGCCGACCTGTTCACAATACATGGTTGAAGCCGTACAAAAACACGGCATATTCAAAGGCGTATGGTTAGGTCTGAAACGGATTGCCCGTTGCCATCCCTGGGGCGGAAGCGGTTACGATCCCGTACCGTAAGACAAAAAAAGTAGAACCGATTTACCGAAAAGACGTATGAGAATAGACATTATCAGTGCAGTACCGGAACTTTTGGAAAGCCCGCTGAACCATTCCATTGTGAAACGGGCGCGCGATAAGGGCATTGCCGAAATACATGTGCACAACCTGCGCGACTACACGCTTGACAAGCACAGGCGCGTGGACGATTATGCGTTCGGCTTCGGTGCTGGAATGGTCCTGCAAATAGAGCCGGTGGACAGGGTGATTTCCAAACTCAAAAGCGAACGGGAATACGACGAAATCATCTATACGTCGCCCGACGGGGAACCTTTCACGCAAAAAATGGCGAACAACTACTCGATGGCCGAAAATCTCATGATACTTTGCGGGCATTACAAAGGCATCGACCACCGGATTCGCGAACATCTCATCACACGCGAAATCACCATCGGCGACTATGTGCTGACCGGCGGCGAACTGCCCGCGGCCATCATGACAGATGCCATCGTCCGGCTGATTCCGGGTGCCATCAGCGACGAGACGTCCGCCCTCTCCGATTCGTTCCAAGACAATCTGCTCGCACCGCCGGTTTATACGCGACCCGCGAAATACAAAGGTTGGAAAGTGCCGGACATCCTGCTGTCCGGACACCAGGCAAAAATAGAAGAATGGCTGCACCAACAATCCATAGAACGGACACAGCGGCTCCGGCCGGATTTACTGAAATGACATGCAGGGACACATAGCGACATACATGATTGCGGCATACTTCGCCTGTATCAACCTGTACGGCTGTTGCCTGTTCGGCTACGACAAATATGCCGCCACACATGCACGACGGCGAATCAAGGAAAGCCGGCTGCATCTGACGGAAGCATTGGGCAGCGTGTTTGCCATTGTTCCGATGATGTATCTAATCCGGCACAAGAACAAAAAACCGCGCTACTACGTTCCGACTTATTTGATTCTGGCCGGTTGGTTGTGCCTGATTGGCTGGGCATCGTTCACATATTGGCATAAAACAATTTAACAATAAACATATAACGTTATGGACACAAAAATTCGAGTAGGAATCGTCGGGGGTGCTGGATATACGGCCGGTGAGCTGCTGCGCATCCTTATCCATCATCCGAATGCGGAAATCACATTCGTAAACAGCAGCAGCAATGCCGGAAACCCGATTGCGGACATACACGAAGGCTTGATCGGCGAAACCGAACTGCAATTCACATCGGAACTGCCGCTCAACGACATAGACGTGCTGTTCCTGTGTTCCGCCCACGGCGACAGCCGGAAATTCTTAGAAGCGCATCAAATTCCGGCAAACGTAAAAACCATCGACCTCGCACAGGATTTCCGGGACGAAAGCGACGGATTTGTGTACGGACTGCCTGAGTTGAACCGGAAACGCATCCAGACTTCCAGCAAGATAGCCAATCCGGGGTGCTTCGCGACAGCCATTCAGATTGCACTGCTGCCCCTTGCCTCTGCCGGCCTGTTGAAAGATGACGTGCACGTCAATGCCATCACCGGCTCGACCGGCGCAGGCGTCAAGCCAAGTGCGACAAGCCATTTCAGCTGGCGGAACAACAATATTTCCATCTACAAGGCTTTCGAACACCAGCATTTAAAAGAAATCGGGCAATCCATCCGGCAACTGCAAGCGGACTTCGCCCACAACATCAATTTCATTCCGGTGCGCGGCGATTTCACACGCGGCATTTTCGTAACCGCCTACACCAAATGCGACCTGCAAGACGAAGAAGCGCGGCAACTGTACAAGAATTTCTACGCTGATGCCGCTTTCACGTTCGTGGCACACCGAAATCCCGACTTGAAACAAGTCGTGAACACAAACAAGGCTATCGTTTATACAGAAAAGCACGGCGACAAGCTGCTCCTTGTTTCCATGATTGATAACCTGCTGAAAGGCGCATCGGGACAAGCCGTGCAAAACATGAATTTGATTTTCGGATTGGACGAGAAGGCCGGTCTGAACTTGAAAGCCGGCGGGTTTTAACCACGGTAATCCTGCTGATATTGGTTTTGCAAGCGTTTCCGCGCTGCAAAAATCCGGCTTTTGACCGTCCCGACCGGAAGAGCCAACTCTTGGGCGATTTCTTCATATTTAAACCCTTCCAAATGCATACGGAAGGGTTTTTCATATTCTTCCGGCAAAGCCGCTATGCTTCTGGATATTTCTTTTTCCGCCAAAATACCATCACCGCCCAAGGGCATTTCACGAAGATATTCCATCCCATCGCGATCTTCGGGAGTATCCAAAATGGACTGTTCCTGCAAAACGCGGCGGTAGTTGTTGATAAACAAATTTTTCATAATGGTCGTCACCCAACCCTTGAAATTCACATCTTGTGTAAATTTTTCCTGATTGTCCAACACTTTCAGAAAGGTTTCCTGCAACAAATCTTCTGCATCCGACTTGTTCAGCGTAAGCGAAAATGCGAAATTGTACATATATTCTTTCAATTTCAACAATTCCTGTTCTATGCGGGTGTTTTCCATGATGTTATTTTTTGCACACACGTCCTCCAAACCAGACATCAAAAGTTCAATGCCACGGAAAGGCCAGCAACCGGGAAGCAGGATGAGCCGACCGATTCCGTTGACAAGTAAGGAGACACCTCCAAATTTATCGAAGAAGACATTTTACGGATATCCTGTTCGTACATGTTTTTCACTTTGGCAACACGTACTCCATCCACAATAGCGCATATATCTACCGTCAGCAACGCGATGGAACCCGCCATCGTCATTATCAAGCCAAACACAGCTTGCGCCTGGTTACGGTTGTAGTTCCCATCAATGTAATAAAATGACGTGCCGAAAACCCCTATCCCGACGCTCATGACGACGCTGCTGCCAATTGCGCCACCTAAATAAGCAAAACCACGCCCCACTTCACCGCAAATCATTTGACCCAAGCCTGGAATAAGCCATGAACAAACACCGCCCACCGCCGGAACATACCGGTCGCCGGGCTGATAAATATAGGCCGAAGGCACATAAAGATTTTTATATTCGTTATAGCGCATCCCGGGATAGACCTTGCCTGTTGTCCCGTAATCCGTACTTATCTGGGCACTGGAACTATCGTATGAAGAAACCGATTCCTGATCGAAAACCTCATTGGTACCATTCTCATATTTCACGAACAGCACATCGTTTTTCAGAATAACATAGAGAGGGCCATCCGGATTATCATAACGCTTATACTTGATTTCTGTCGGATTCACTTCCAGTATTTTTGCCAGAATTTCATCGCCATTGCGTTTGGTAATCACATCTTGCGCTTGTATGCAAACCATACTTGCAAATGCTGCAACCAAAAACATAAAACTCTTTTTCATTTTTGCCGATAATGCCGCCCGCTCCCTGCGCGGATAAATTCAAAAAACAAAATGCGTGAGAGCTGCAATTTAATGACGCATTCCATCTATCCTTTGCGTTTCACAATCAATCAACACAAACAAACGTGACTCATTAACAATACACAAGGCACCTTTGACCGATAAAATAAACACAAAGCCGTTGCAAAAATATGTAAAACGGACGACAAAATCAACAAGTACTTATAAAACAAAACAAAATAATCTACTTATAAACAAAATCAACATGGCTCCATTTTCTAACTTTCATAAATAAAATATGTTCTACCGCTTATTACAATCGCTTGCGTGCCATCTCATTTTTTATCGCTATCTTTGCGGCAATAAAAATGAAAAACAAAATGCCGGACATTAAAAACATAAGAATCCTGTTGCATATGTTCTGCATCCTGCCGTTCATAACGTACATGCAAGCAGCCAACACAAACGAGCTGCATGTTTACCAAATAGACATCAGGCAAGACATAAACAGCACGACATGGATTTACACGCAACGCGGCTTTGAGTTGGCACAAAAGTCCGATGCCGACTGCGTTCTGATTAACATGAACACCTATGGCGGCGAAGTGAAATATGCGGATTCCATCCGCACCAAGATACTCAATGCCGGTCTGCCGGTCTATGTCTTTATTGACAACAACGCCGCATCGGCAGGCGCGCTGATTTCCATTGCATGCGACAAAATCTACATGCGTCCCGGCGCGACCATTGGCGCGACAACCGTTGTGAACCAGACCGGCGAGGCCATGCCCGACAAATACCAGTCGTACATGCGGGCTACCATGCGGGCCACAGCCGAAGCGCAAGGCAAAGACACCATCGTGAACGGCAAGGACACCACCTACCGCTGGCGCCGCGACCCGCTCATTGCTGAAGCGATGGTCGATTCACGCACTGTCGTCCCTGGGCTGATAGACTCCACCCGGACACTGACTTTCACGGCGGAAGAAGCCGCCAAATACGGCTATTGCGACGGTATTGTCGAAAACACGGACGAATTGATACAACATTGCCTGGGACATTCCGAATACACTTTGCAGCAATACAAGCCGACCGGCTACGATAAAATCAAAGGTTTCTTGACCAGTTCCATCCTGCAAAGCCTGCTGATTATGCTCATTATCGGCGCCATCTACTTCGAATTGCAGACGCCAGGAGTCGGTTTTCCCTTGGCGGTGGCCGTGCTGGCTGCCCTGCTCTACTTCGCGCCGCTCCACATTGATGGCCTGGCCGCCTATTGGGAAATCCTGCTTTTCTTCATAGGCCTGCTGCTTATCGGCATTGAGGTGTTTGCAATACCCGGATTCGGGATAACCGGCATAACGGGCATCATTTTAGTGATTCTCGGACTTACGTTGAGCCTGATTGACAACGTAGCATTCGACTTCCGGCAAGTGGAGACGGGCGGCATCGGCAAAGCACTGCTCACTGTCATGTCCGGCTTGGTGCTTGGCGTCGTGCTGATTGTCTATTTGTGCAGCAAAATCGGCAGCCACGGGTTGTTCAGGCGCATTGCGCTGGAAACATCCATGGACAAACAAGACGGCTACATGAGCGTGCCGGAAGCCGACAAGAACATTGTCGGGCAGAAAGGCCAGGCGGTAACCATATTGAGGCCGGCCGGCAAAATAAAAATCGGCAGCACTTACTACGATGCCATGTCCGAAGGAGCATTTATCGAAGCAGGGACGCCGGTTGTCGTAACCCGCTATGAAATGGGGCAAATGTATGTCAAACCCTGTTAGAAATTCATTGTGATATGATTACGAATATAATAGACCAAGATTTGATTTCGCAGGCAAAAGTACTGATAGAGCCTGTCCAGAAAATCGCGATTGTAACCCACACAAGCCCGGATGGCGATGCCATCGGTTCAAGCCTGGGAATGTTGCATTTCCTGCGCGACACCGGCAAACAACATGTCCGCGTAATCGTGCCAAACCGTTTTCCGCATTTCCTGGACTGGATGCCGCTGTCGGAAACTATTCTGGCATACGATGACAACACCGGCGAAGCCGATGCCTTCCTGAGTGCCGCCGACCTGATTATCGGCATAGACTTCAACCAGTTGAGCCGGTTGGAAAAAATGCAGGACGCGGTCAAAAACGCGCCGGCCAAAAAGATACTGCTCGACCATCACCTCTATCCCGACAACTTTGCGGACGTAACCATTTCGTACCCGCAAATAAGCTCGGCCAGTGAAATCGTGTTCCGCCTGATTTGCCGCATGGGCATGTTCAAACACATATCCAAACAATGCGCGGAATGTATCTACACCGGCATGATGACCGACACGGGCAATTTTTCATACAATTCCAACGACTCGGAAATCTACAACATCATATCCGAATTGCTGAAAAAAGGCATTGACAAAGACGCCATATACCGGAACGTAAACAACACCTATTCGGAAGACCGGATGCGATTCATGGGCTATTGCCTCTACCGGAAAATGAAGGTCTATCCCGAATACCACACGGCGCTTATCGCCATCCGCGGCAAGGAGCTGTTCCGTTTTAACTACCAGCCGGGCGATGCGGAAGGATTCGTGAACATGCCGCTTTCCATCGAAGGCGTCTATTTTTCCGTGTTCATGCGCGAGGACAAAGACAAAATCAAAATATCGCTGCGTTCACAAGGCGACTTTCCGGCCAACAAAGTGGCGGCCGAACTGTTCAACGGAGGCGGGCACCTGAATGCCGCCGGCGGCGAAAGTTATGCCACTTTGGACGAAACCATCGAGAAGTTCGAGAACGCACTACCGAAATATTTTTAAAACCGCACTGAAATGAAACATATCATCATACTCGGAGACGGCATGGCCGACGAGCCCATTCCCGCGCTCGGCAACAAAACGCCGTTGCAAGTGGCAGCCAAACCCTGCATGGACACGCTGGCAGCCAAAGGCCGCTGCGGCATGTTGGCCACCGTGCCCGCCGGGTTCCATCCCGGCAGCGAGATAGCCAACCTGAGCGTGCTGGGCTACGATGTCGCGCGTGTGTTCGAGGGGCGCGGCTCGCTCGAAGCCGCCAGCATGGGCATCACCATCGAGCCCGATGAAATGGCCATGCGCTGCAACCTGATTTGCATCGAGGACGGCAAAATAAAAAACCACTCGGCCGGACACATCACCAACGAGGAAGCGACCGAGTTGATTCATTTCCTGCAACAGGAACTGGGCGACGGACAGGTTTCATTCTTCCCAGGCGTATCGTACCGACACCTGCTGAAAATCAGGGGCGGCAACAAGAACCTGCGTTGCACGCCGCCGCACGACGTGCCGGGAACGCCTTTCCGCGATGTCATGATACAGGCGGAAACACCTGACGCACAACCGACGGCCGACCTGTTGAACAACTTGATTTTGAAGTCGCAGCAACTGCTGGAAAACCATCCGGTCAATCTGCGCCGAGCTGCCGCCGGCAAGGACAAAGCCAACAGCATCTGGCCGTGGTCACCCGGCTACAAGCCGCAAATGAAAACCCTGCACGAAACATACGGCATCGGGAGCGGCTCCGTCATTTCGGCTGTCGATTTAATCCGCGGCATCGGCGTTTACGCCGGCCTGGATGTCGTCCATGTGGAAGGCGCCACCGGCTTGTACGACACCAACTACGAGGGCAAGGCCCAGGCCGCCATCGATGCGCTCCGGCATCAGGATTTCGTTTACCTGCATGTCGAGGCAAGCGACGAAGCCGGGCACGAAGGCGACGTGGCATTGAAAATCAAGACCATCGAATATTTGGACAGCCGCATCATCAAGCCGATAATGGAAGCCGTGGCCGGCTGGGACGAGCCAGTGGCCATAGCCGTGCTGCCCGATCACCCGACGCCCTGTGCCGTACGCACGCATACCGACAAGCCCATCCCGTTCATCATATACAAACCGGGGACGGAGCCGGACAGCGTGCAGACCTACGATGAAAGCAGTTGCCGGGCCGGAAGTTTCGGGCTGCTGAAAGGCGATGAGTTCATGCAGGCCTTTATCCGGCCATAACCGAAAACAAACGACGAAACATAAAACAAACACCGTATATGCTTTATTACAGCACCAACAAACAAGTTTCCGGCGTCAGCCTGCAAGAGGCTGTCGTGAAAGGCCTTGCGGACGACCGCGGCCTGTTCATGCCGAACAAAATCAAGCAATTGCCCGCCGATTTCTACGCCAATATGGACAAAATGTCCTTCCAGGAGATTGCCTGCGCCGTGGCCGATGCCTTTTTCGGCGAGGATGTGGAAGCCGGCGCGCTGAAGAACATTGTTTGCAACGCGCTCGACTTTGACACGCCGCTCGTGCCGGTAACCGACCGCATCTACAGCCTGGAACTCTACCACGGCCCCACACTCGCATTCAAGGACGTGGGCGCACGTTTCATGTCGCGGCTGCTCGGCTATTTTATCCGCAAGCAGGGCCAACACCGCGTGAACGTGCTGGTGGCCACCTCCGGCGATACGGGCAGCGCCGTCGCTAACGGGTTCCTCGGCGTGGAAGGCATACACGTTTACGTGCTCTACCCGAAAGGGAAAGTCAGCCCGATACAGGAATGCCAGTTCACGACCCTGGGGCAAAACATCACCGCCGTGGAAATAGACGGCGTGTTCGACGACTGCCAACGGCTGGTAAAGGCAGCCTTCATGGACGGGGAGCTGAACCGCCACATGCAACTGACCTCGGCCAACTCCATCAACGTGGCGCGTTTCCTGCCGCAAGCCTTCTATTATTTTTACGCTTGCGCCCAGCTGAAACGTATGACAGGCATCACCGACCCCGTTATATGTGTGCCGAGCGGCAATTTCGGCAACATAACCGCCGGTCTGTTCGGCAAGCGGATGGGCTTGCCCGTGAAACGCTTTATCGCGGCCAACAACCGCAACGACATTTTCCTGCAATACCTGAACACGGGCATCTACACACCGCGCCCATCCATAGCCACCATCGCCAACGCCATGGACGTGGGCGACCCGAGCAACTTCGCACGCATCCTGGACCTGTACGGCAACAGCCACCAGGCCATTTGCGCCGACATCAGCGGGTTCGCATACACGGACGGGCAGATTGCCGACACAGTCCGGAACTGCTACCGTGAAAACCGTTACCTGCTCGACCCGCACGGGGCATGTGGCTACCAAGCCCTGAAAGACGGATTGCGCGACGGCGAGACCGGCATTTTCCTGGAAACCGCCCATCCGGCCAAGTTCCTGGCCACGGTGGAAAGCATTATCGGCGAAAAAGTACAGATACCCGCCAAGTTGCAGGCATTCATGCAAGGCACCAAACAAAGCGTGCCCATGCCGAACGATTTCGGTACATTCAAACAATTCTTGTTAAACCAATAATAATCAAACACAGACTGTCATGTTGAAAAAAAGACCCATAACAGACTCCATTTTCTATATCGGCGTGAACGACCGGCAGAAACACAAATTTGAAAACATGTTGCCGCTGCCGCACGGCGTATCCTACAACTCCTACCTGGTTGAGGACGAAAAAATAGCCATTATCGACTCGGTGGACAGCTGCTTCGGCGACCTGTTCATTGACAAAATCAGAAGCATTGCGGGCACGCGCCCCGTCGATTACCTCATCATCAACCACATGGAACCCGACCATTCCGGCTCCATACGGCTGCTGCGGAGCTATTTCCCGCATATCACCCTGGTGGGGAACAACAAAACGCTCGACATGGTCAAAGGCTACTACGGCATTTGCGACAACACGCTGGAAGTGAAAGATGGCGACACGCTCACGCTGGACAGGCACACCCTGCAATTCCACCTCACGCCCATGGTGCACTGGCCGGAAACCATGATGACCTTCGACCAGACCGACCACGTCCTCTTTGCCGGCGACGGCTTCGGATGCTTCGGCACGCTGGACGGCGGCATCACCGACGAGCAAATGGACACAGAAAAATACTGGGACGAGATGGTGCGCTACTACGCCAACATCGTAGGCAAATACGGAATGCCCGTGCAGAAAGCCCTGCAAAAACTCAGCGGGCTGCCCATACAGACCATTTGCAGCACGCACGGCCCCGTATGGCGCAAACGCATGGCCCGCGTGGTGGACATGTACGACAAACTCAGCCGCTACGAGCCCCTGCACCAAGGCGTCGTCATTGTGTACGGCTCCATGTACGGCCACACCGAGCAAATGGCCGAAACCGTGGCGCAAGGGCTGGCCGAAGCCGGACAACGCCACATTGTCATGCACAACGTTTCCACTTCCGACGCTTCGGACATACTGCGAGACATATTCAAGTACAAAGGCCTCGTTATCGGATGCCCCACCTACTCCAACGAACTTTATCCGGCCGTGGACGCACTGCTGAAGAAAATAGAGATACGCGGCATCAAAAACCGCCTGTTCGGATGCTTCGGTTCCTATTCGTGGGCAGGCGTTGCCGTAAAACGCCTCACGGCTTTCGCCGAACAGATGCACTGGGAAACCGTATGCCCCTCGCCCGAAGAAAAGCAAGCCATGCAACCCGCCGAATACGAACAATGCCTCCAGCTCGGCGAGCAAATGGCCACACGCCTCTGAACGCAGGCAACCCGATGGGCATAAAACAAGCCGGCCGCACTCCCCTCTCAGGAATGCGGCCGGCAAATTATTGTCACACAGACGTAATTCTTTCCCTTATTTCATTATCCGTACAATCGGTATCGTCTTGGACGAGAATATATCTTCTTTCCAATCATACAGCCCAATTTGCCGAGCACATTTCCCTTTCGGAATTTTTATGATAAGGTCATCATAAAACTTGTTTTCTTCCTCGCTATAAAACAAGACATATAAATCCTTATTAAGATATTTGTCTGCCGCTGCATAGTACTCCTGCTCCCGGGCAATGGCATAATGCTCGTCCAACACTTTTTCCACCTGGAAATAAGAGCCGTCCACGCAGTCACCCGGTTTGTCGAACATTCGGAAATAGCTGGCTTCCTCCGCTTCATACACTTCCGCCTCTATTTCTTCCGCCTCTATTTCCTCCGCCTTATCAAGCGCCCAATCTGTAAACCTGTCCATGTATTCGAAAGCCCTCTCTTCACGTGCTTTCCTATTTTCCACAATAAGATATACCGCCATAGCCCCAAGGGCAAATCCCAAAAAGAAAGACAATATTTGTTTCATACGATTCCATTTTATTGTTGGCAAAGATAAAAGAAAGAATATACAAACACAAATG
The DNA here is from genome assembly GCA_949282265.1 of uncultured Bacteroidales bacterium. Classification (GTDB taxonomy): domain Bacteria; phylum Bacteroidota; class Bacteroidia; order Bacteroidales; family Paludibacteraceae; genus CALUNA01. The sequence goes on from CASDOZ010000005.1 coordinate 244,542, forward strand.
GAAATCCAATACCGGCGTTTCCAACGATAACGCAGTTGGCAGAGTTGCCCCAGACAGCCTCTCCAGCGGATATTCCACCACCAGCACAAAATAATCCTCCTAAAAACCTTGAATTTCTAAAAAAATATCCTTACATTTGCAGCGATAACAAAACATACATGAGAATTAACAACACATACAACCCCTATTTGAGGCTGCCAAATAGCCCGAACATGTTATGTGTAGTTAATTTTACCCCCCCCCCCCGTTAAAATATCATAACACACAACTGGCAACAGTGCGCCCCCTGGTAAAGACCGCAAAACGGACGCGCCCGTACAGCATACAGGACAGTAACGGATACCTGCCATCAAGGGTATCTGTTACCCTTGACGAC